>CANLND010000084.1 GCA_947492585.1 uncultured Paracoccaceae bacterium | reverse complement strand
CAGGGTCTTGCAACGGTGAGCGGCACCGGAACGCTGCGCAACAGCGGAGAGCTGGCCTCGGTTTCGGTGACGGGCGGAACGTTTGAAAACCAATCGGGCGGTGAGGTTCTGGGCACGCTGACGACCTCGGTTACTCTGACCAACGCGGGCAGTGTTGCGGGCGAAACCACCGTGAATGCCGGCACGCTGACCAACACGGGATCTCTGGGAGC
>CANLND010000083.1 GCA_947492585.1 uncultured Paracoccaceae bacterium | reverse complement strand
GGTGATGTGGTTTCCTTGGGGGCGGGCAGCCGGGTGACGCTGGCAGGTGATCCAGTGCCCGGCGCGACGGGCGAGACCTTTTTGTGTCTGAAAGCCAGCCACCGTTTCCGCGCGCAGGCCTATGGATCCGGCGACGCGGGCGGCGATGAGGCCCCTTACGAGGGGGCTTATGTGCTCACCCCCGAACGCGCCCCCTTCCGCCCCGAGCGCCG
>CANLND010000082.1 GCA_947492585.1 uncultured Paracoccaceae bacterium | reverse complement strand
AGGTCAATCGGTCGCCCCTGGCTGTCGCAGATTGCGTGCAGCTTTGTGTTCATACCGCCTTTTGTACGACCAATCAGGCGCCCACGCCCCCCTTTTTCACGCCCATGCTGGTCGCGGTTCGATGGGCCTTCAGGTAGGTGGCATCGATCATCACAGTCTTCTTTTCACCGTGTTCGGCAGCCAGACCGACCATCATCCGGGCGAAGACGCCCTT
>CANLND010000081.1 GCA_947492585.1 uncultured Paracoccaceae bacterium | reverse complement strand
GTCAGCCGCACCGCGCCGGTGGTGATGCGTTCGCCTCCGTGCCACTGGCGAAAGTGCTCTTCTCCGGCGCGATGGTATCCCTCGACACCATAGTAGGGGCGAGAATTCCTAGGCACTTCGGGCAGCTGATAGGCAAAATCTGTGAGGGTTAAGGTGTGCGACCCCGCCTCATGCTGCCAGGCCCAGGAAATGCCGTGGCGCTCCAGCTGGCGGCGGATAAAATCCGCGTC
>CANLND010000080.1 GCA_947492585.1 uncultured Paracoccaceae bacterium | reverse complement strand
GGCACGCTGACCAACACCGGATCTCTGGGAGCGGCGACGATCGCGACAGGCGCGACCTTGAGCAGCTCGACCACAGTTGGCGCGGTGACCAACGCGGGCACTTTGACTGTCAGTGACGGCACAGCTGGCGCGGTCACCAACACCGGCACGGCGAGCAACGCAGGCACGGTTGCGAGCCTGAACAACACCTCTGGCACCTTCACCAACCAACTGGATGGTGTGATCAGCGGCGCTGTGGG
>CANLND010000079.1 GCA_947492585.1 uncultured Paracoccaceae bacterium | reverse complement strand
TTGGTTGCGGGAGTAGGATTTGAACCTACGACCTTCAGGTTATGAGCCTGACGAGCTACCTGGCTGCTCCATCCCGCGCCATTAAGATTGGCCTCTTGCCCTGAGGGCTAGTTGAGGCCTGTTTAACGTCGTTTTGCCAGGTTTTAGGCAAGATCAGACGGTTTCACCGTTACAGATTTTGTCTGTATTGGTGTGTTTCCCCTTTTTGCCGGGGCATAGTGGGGGGTGTATTTATTGAACGTTTTGAGAGTTTGTGGATTTTTCTAGGTTTGGCGGTGA
>CANLND010000078.1 GCA_947492585.1 uncultured Paracoccaceae bacterium | reverse complement strand
AGACATGTTCACCGCTCGATTTTCGAACTGTGAATCACGCAGCTAAGCGGAAATCAATGGGTCCTGACCCTAGGTTTAACAAACACACAGCAGACAAAGTCTTTTGCAAGCCTTATTGTCGCCTATAAGCGTAAAGAGCGTGTTTGCATCAACATATTCTAAACGTTACTAGCCGCTGCTATCTTTTTACTATTCTCATAGGCCATCTTTAGGGTCTGGACTCATTGAGTTTCAAAGCCAGTAGATGACGATGGCTGCGAGAGCGATGGCTGACAGGAAGACCTT
>CANLND010000077.1 GCA_947492585.1 uncultured Paracoccaceae bacterium | reverse complement strand
TGGTCGCTGTTCATGATCTCTGGCCTGCCGTACTTTTCGATGACCTCATTCAACGCCTCGACGCAGAAGCTGGCATCGAGCGTATTCAAGAGCCGCCAGGACAGTACCTTGCGCGTCGCCCAATCCATAATTTCCACGAGATACAGGACACCACGCCGCACTGGACTGTAGGTGATGTCAGTGCACCAGACCTGGTTCGGGCGCGTGATTGGCCGCTTCCGGAGCAGATAGGGATAGATCGGGTGCTGTGGGTGTTTCTTGCCCCCTCTCAGACATGCAAAGCATGTGTTG
>CANLND010000076.1 GCA_947492585.1 uncultured Paracoccaceae bacterium | reverse complement strand
GGTTTCGCCGTTTGTATCGGCGTTTGTCGTATTTGACGGTCGTCTTGCGCTGCTTTCGGCCCGGGATACACGCGCGTATCCCTTTGTCTTGCAACGCTTCTCGGAACCAGTCGGCGTCGTAGCCGCGATCCCCAAGCAGCCAGTCGACTTTTGGAAGACCGCTGAGCAGCGCCCGTGCCCCGATGTAATCGCTGACCTGTCCGGCCGTCACGAATAGGTCAATCGGTCGCCCCTGGCTGTCGCAGATTGCGTGCAGCTTTGTGTTCATACCGCCTTTTGTACGACCAATCAG
>CANLND010000075.1 GCA_947492585.1 uncultured Paracoccaceae bacterium | reverse complement strand
CCCGTCGCGCCGGGCACTGGATCACCTGCCAGCGTCACCCGGCTGCCCGCCCCCAAGGAAACCACATCACCGGCGGCGTGGTGGCGCAGGCCCTGGCCCTGTTCCTCTTCCAGTCGGCGGATCACCACGGGGCGGCCTTCACCTTGGGTCAGATAGTCACCCGGCCAGTCATAGCTTTCGACATCGCCGCTGGGGTGGCTTTGTTTGCTGAGCTGTTCAACCTCTTGGGCGTATTGGGGAAATTTGAAGTTATATTCCGTCAGCCGCACCGCGCCGGTGGTGATGCGTTCGCCTCCGTGCCACTGGCGAAAGTGCTC
>CANLND010000074.1 GCA_947492585.1 uncultured Paracoccaceae bacterium | reverse complement strand
GATGGAGCAGCCAGGTAGCTCGTCAGGCTCATAACCTGAAGGTCGTAGGTTCAAATCCTACTCCCGCAACCAAATATCGCGAACTTTCCAGGTCAGCATCGGCGCTCAGGGTTTCTCTCTTCGGCTTGCCGATCAGTTCCAGAAGATCTCCCCGCTGAGCTACTCCCCAATGTTTGGACAGGTTTCTGCGAAAATTAAGCTACTCTGTGCTCCTGCTGATCGGTTTGGTTTTCTTCTTTTCTCAGCCATAGACCACGGCTGGTGTGGTACTCCCCCCATTTTTAATGGGGCTCAGCCGTAGAACTCACGCGGCTGTTTTTAGTTTCATAGCGGGTGTCATTC
>CANLND010000073.1 GCA_947492585.1 uncultured Paracoccaceae bacterium | reverse complement strand
GCGTGCCGGCATTCACGGTGGTTTCGCCCGCAACACTGCCCGCGTTGGTCAGGTTAACCGAGGTCGTCAGCGTGCCCAGAACCTCACCGCCCGATTGGTTGTCAAACGTGCCGCCCGTCACCGAAACCGAGGCCAGCTCTCCACTGTTGCGCAGCGTTCCTGTGCCGCTCACCGTTGCAAGACCCTGCATCTCAGCGCCGGTTGCGTTGATCACGGTGCCGTCGCTCACGCCCACAACGCCGCTGATCACACCATCCAATTGGTTGGTGAAAGTGCCTGACGTGTTGTTCAGGCTCGCAACCGTGCCCGCGTTGCTCGCCGTGCCGGTGTTGGTGACCGCGCCAGCTGT
>CANLND010000072.1 GCA_947492585.1 uncultured Paracoccaceae bacterium | reverse complement strand
AGCATCCATCCCGACCGGCGTGTCATACAGCGATGATCGGCTGATCTTCAGAAGCTTGCACGGCTTCGTTAGTCTCAGATCGGGGCGATCCCGGTTGATCATGGCTTTACGTTCGGCCGGGCTCATCGCTTCAGCCCTTGTGACAAAAAATCGTTTTCGACCGCCAACTTCCCAATCTTGGCGTGCAGTTCTTTGACTTCGGCTTCGTTAGTCTCAACCTTCCTGACCTTGTCAGAAAATACGCCTGTTAGGCCTTCAATCGCTTGTCGCTTCCAAGTCGTTGCTTGCGTCGGATGGATCCTATGCTTGGCTGCAATCTCTTGCGCCGTCTTGTCACCACGCAGCGCCTCAAGCGCCACA
>CANLND010000071.1 GCA_947492585.1 uncultured Paracoccaceae bacterium | reverse complement strand
AATGTCGGCTGTTCCAGACGTCTGCCTCCACCATCTCTGAATCTGATCTCCTACATGCTCAAGATAGCCGTGCTAAAACTGCGATGAAAAAGATTGCACTGACCGGATCAAACTTGTTAACCTTTCACGCATTAGTTGTTTGGTGATTTTATGAATACGCATTTTAGCCAGGAGGCCCGCCAAGGCCGCCTTTCGACCGTTCTCGGCCCGGAGGGGCTGGTTTTATTGCGGATGGACGGCCAGGAAGAGCTGTCTGGCGACTTTGAATGGCGCGTTGAGGCGCTTTCGATGCAGCGCGATATTGATCTAAATGCGCTGCTCGGAACCCACGCGACGGTTGAAATCACCCATGCCAATGGGGCGCGGGCCTTTGAC
>CANLND010000070.1 GCA_947492585.1 uncultured Paracoccaceae bacterium | reverse complement strand
TCTGGGAGCGGCGACGATCGCGACAGGCGCGACCTTGAGCAGCTCGACCACAGTTGGCGCGGTGACCAACGCAGGCACCTTGACCGTCAGTGACGGCACAGCTGGCGCGGTCACCAACACCGGCACGGCGAGCAACGCGGGCACGGTTGCGAGCCTGAACAACACGTCAGGCACCTTCACCAACCAATTGGATGGTGTGATCAGCGGCGCTGTGGGCGTGAGCGACGGCACCGTGGTCAACGCAACCGGCGCTGAGATGCAGGGTCTTGCAACGGTGAGCGGCACCGGAACGCTGCGCAACAGCGGAGAGCTGGCCTCGGTTTCGGTGACGGGCGGCACGTTTGAAAACCAATCGGGCGGTGAGGTGCAGGGCACGCTGACGACCTCGGTTAACCTGACCAACGCGGGCAGTGTTGCGGGCGAAACCACCGTGAATGCCGGCACGCTGACCAACACCGGATCTCTGGGAGCGGCGACGATCGCGACAGGCGCGACCTTGAGCAGCTCGACCACAGT
>CANLND010000069.1 GCA_947492585.1 uncultured Paracoccaceae bacterium | reverse complement strand
TAGGGTCAGGACCCATTGATTTCCGTTGGGCTTTATGATTCACGGTTCGGAAAAACGAGCGGTGAACATGTCTGATCTCTTCTGGCTGACGGATACGCAGATGGTGCGTCTTGAGCCCTTCTTCCCCAAATCCCATGGCAAGCCACGCGTCGATGACCGGCGTGTTCTGAGTGGGATTATATTTATCAATCGCAATGGCTTACGTTGGCGTGATGCGCCTGCTGAATACGGCCCTCACAAAACACTCTACAACCGTTGGAAGCGATGGAGCGACAAGGGCATTTTCGCCCGGATGATGGTGGGTCTGGCCGCCGAGCACGGCGAAGAGAAGACCGTGATGATCGACGCAACGTATCTGAAGGCCCACCGGACGGCGACCAGCATGGGCGTGAAAAAGGGGGGCGTGGACGCCTAATTGGTCGGACCAAGGGCGGCATGAACACCAAGTTGCACGCCGTCTGCGACAGCCAGGGCCGCCCGCTCAATCTGTTCGTCACCGCCGGGCAGGTCAGTGACTACATCGGCGC
>CANLND010000068.1 GCA_947492585.1 uncultured Paracoccaceae bacterium | reverse complement strand
ACGCCGGCGCCGACGGTGCGGCCGCCTTCGCGGATCGCAAAGCGCAGACCGTTTTCCATCGCGATAGGCGCGATCAGTTCAACGTCGAACTTCAGGTTGTCGCCTGGCATGACCATTTCTGTGCCCTCGGGCAGAGTAACGGTGCCGGTGACGTCAGTTGTACGGAAGTAGAACTGTGGACGGTAGTTCGCAAAGAATGGCGTGTGACGGCCACCTTCTTCTTTGGTCAGAATATAGGCTTCTGCTTCGAACTTGGTGTGTGGGTTCACCGACTTAGGTGCACACAGAACCTGGCCACGCTCAACCGCTTCACGGTCGATACCGCGCAGCAATGCGCCGATGTTGTCGCCTGCTTCACCGCGGTCCAGCAGTTTGCGGAACATTTCAACACCAGTACAGGTGGTGGTCTGGGTGTCTTTGATGCCAACGATTTCGATGCTGTCGCCAACATTGATCACGCCACGCTCAACACGGCCGGTTACAACGGTACCACGACCAGAGATCGAGAACACGTCTTCAACAGGCATCAGGAACGGTTGGTCAACCGCACGTGCTGGTGTTGGGATGTACTCATCAACAGCCGCCATCAGCGCTTTGATTTTCTCTTCGCCGATTTCTGGCTTGCTGCCTTCCATGGCCGCCAAAGCAGAACCCGCGATGATTGGGATATCGTCGCCTGGGTACTCATACGAGGACAGCAGCTCACGGATTTCCATTTCAACCAGCTCAAGCAGCTCTTCATCGTCGACCTGGTCAACTTTGTTCATGAAGACAACCATGTGCGGGATGCCAACCTGGCGGCCCAGCAGGATGTGCTCACGGGTCTGAGGCAT
>CANLND010000067.1 GCA_947492585.1 uncultured Paracoccaceae bacterium | reverse complement strand
CACTTTCCTTTCGAAAGCGACGGGGCTTTTCCAGCCGAGTGCTGAGTGGCGACGACGCGGATTGTAGAAGCCGTTGATGTATTCGAAGATTGCTATCTCGGCTTTTCGTCGCGTTTCCCAGGGATGCCGCCAGATCAGCTCAGCCTTGATGGTTTTGAAGAACGTCTCAACAGCCGCATTGTCGTAGCAATTCCCTTTGCCAGACATCGATACTTTGAACCCGTGTTGTCGCAGGAGTTTCTGGTAGTCGTGTGAACAATATTGCGACCGGCGATCCGTGTGATGGATGCAGCCTTTTGGCGGTGACCGGAATGCGACGGCCATGTTCAGCGCCCTGATTGCCAGGTCCCGTTTCATGCGATTGCTGACGGCCCAGCCGATGACCCTTCGGGAATGCAGGTCCAATATCACAGCCAGATACAGCCAACCCTCGCGTGTCCAAACATAACTGATGTCGCCAGCCCATTTCTGGTTTGGCGCATCTGCCATGAAGTCACGATCCAACAGATTGGGCGCGATGTTGAACTTGTGATTGCTGTCGGTTGTGACCTTGTGCTTGCGTGTTCGCACAACAGATATGCCGTTCTGGCGCATCAGACGGCCAACCACTGCCCGGCAGGCGATTTGCATGGCAAATCTGCCGAGAGGGGCGACGATGGCCAACATCCAGACCAATTTCCTTCAACTCTTCGGTCATGCGCGGCCTGCCATAGCTGCCCAGGCTCAGACGAGACTGTTCTTTGATATGTGCAAGCGTGATGAGATCAGACCGTTGCCTGCGGCTGGCGGGACGGCTGCGGAAGGCGCGCAGACCGCGTGAACTGACCTGCATAACCTGGCACATACGCTGTATGGAAAACGTGGATTGGTGCTCTTCCCCTCTCGTGCATTTTCAATGCACTGC
>CANLND010000066.1 GCA_947492585.1 uncultured Paracoccaceae bacterium | reverse complement strand
CGGTGCCCGAAGGTTTTCCTGTCCGCCATCGCTCTCGCCGCACTCGTCATATTCTGGCTATGAGTCCTGACCCTAGGAAAATGGCGCCCCCGGCAGCCGTGATCTTGCGCAGACCAGGCACGCTTTGCCCGGCTTGCGCAATACTCCCCCCCTAGCGGATAAGAGGAGCAAGCAGCTCTGCGAGCTCTCCGCTGTCCTTCATGGCCTGAAGCGCCTGTGTCAGATGCGCATCTGTCTTAGTATCTCCCGCTTTCAGCACGAACTTTACAGGGTACTTATGATACACCTCTTTGCGGATATTCGTCAGACCGGCGGTATCAATCAGCCCGTCACTTTCAACCTCAGAAAAGATGAAACCATCAATCCGACCCTTTTCAACTTTCTGCAGCGAACATTCCAGGCAGGTGGAACCTTCAATGGAAAAATCAAAAAACTCAACATGGCTGGCTTCTGTTTCAAGGTTAGCAGTTGCCAGATCATCCATCGAAACAGGTTTATCTGCATGGGTATAAAGGGCAAAGGTCACATTATAGAGCGGTTCGCTGCTAAACATTAGGTCGTCTCCCGGAGACACTCCATTTTCAGGATCCAGAAAAGGAAAATGCGCAACAGATTGTCCGCCAGATACCATCCGCAAAGAGCGCGGAAACGGTACCACTACCATCTCGAAATTGGTCAATCCCGCAGCATTCATCGCACGAACAAAGTTAGGAAAAACCCCTTTTTCAGGGCTCTCGGCAATTTGCGGAAGCTTCGCGATCGACATGGTGTCGGTGGCATGGACTGCGGGTGCAAAAAGGCAGGCCGAAGCAACAAACAATGAAATTAAGCGCATAGGTTAGGGTCTGGACTCATTGAGTTTCAAAGCCAGTAGATGACGATGGCTGCGAGAGCGATGGCTGACAGGAAGACC
>CANLND010000065.1 GCA_947492585.1 uncultured Paracoccaceae bacterium | reverse complement strand
GGTCTTCCTGTCAGCCATCGCTCTCGCAGCCATCGTCATCTACTGGCTTTGAAACTCAATGAGTCCAGACCCTAAGCCTATACCAGTGTTGAGTATCATCCGGTGGTGCATGGTCGGCGATAGACGCGAGCTTTGATTGAAACTCTGCGTCTACGGCTTCGTCGAATCTTCCAAAGCGGGTCGCGGTAGCTCGTGAGACAAACAATCGGAAGCTATTGTGGAAAATCGCAAGTCGATTGCCCTCCGAGCGCTTTAGTAGAAAACCAGCATCACGAAGGACAAGTTCAACGGTTTGATCACTTGTGACACTTGCAAGCTGCTCGCATGATAGGTTCGCCTCCGCTCGGGCCAGTAGAGCGAGCGCAGGTTTTGCCTCGGCCGCTTGCTCGATCTTTTGCCAAACACGTTCGTATATTTGTTCGATGCTCTGCCCGAGACCATCCTGACCCAGTATCCGTTTCGCATCTTCTTTAGTATCTACAGAGCTCAAGGCCTCCACATAGTAACGTGCTGACAATGGATGCCCATCGCAGCAGTCGTACAGACTTGATCGATCTACAAAACTCGGTAGTCCGGCCTTATCGGCGAGCTCCGCTATAGCTCTCCTTGTGAGTGGCTCAATCGTGATCGTTCGGCGCTCTTGGTCCAGTTGTTGGAGGATTGTTGGAGCGATGCCTGGCAATTCAAGCCGTTGAGTGCCCAGTACGATGAGAACGCCTTCTGGAATCGCATTGGCTGCCGGTAGCTCCTGAAGAAAACTGACTTGCGGTGTTTCTTCGCGGGGCACGTGATCAAGGCCATCAATTGCTATAATCGTTTTTCGTCCGGTCTTTTGGAATTCAGAGCTCGCGATGCCTAGGGTCTGGACTCATTGAGTTTCAAAGCCAGTAGATGACGATGGCTGCGAGAGCGATGGCTGACAGGAAGA
>CANLND010000064.1 GCA_947492585.1 uncultured Paracoccaceae bacterium | reverse complement strand
TCAGACATGTTCACCGCTCGTTTTTCCGAACCGTGAATCATAAAGCCCAACGGAAATCAATGGGTCCTGACCCTAGCGTAAGTCGTTGCTATTCTGGAGCGTGATTGCCACAGGTGATCGCCTGGCTCCCCGAAAACGGACGTTGGTTGGCCGGATGAGCTCGCAGTCGAATGTCGATGTGCCTGAAATCTGGCGACCTCGGAAAAAACCATTAACCCGGTAAGATCGAAAAACCCATTTGAATGAACAGCCGCAGATGGAGAACGTTAGCGCATCCGGTAAACTCTGTGCTGCGCGCGCAGCGAGAAAATCAAATTCACAGATTGGGCTCACACCTGCCAGTAGCTGCAAGTCGTGCCGACGACTAGAACGCGGACAAAGTGAGCTCACGCCGCAGGTGCACCGACGGCGGCTTCTAGTTCACTTTTTACAATAACTTCGGAGAAAAAGGTCTCCTCTGTCGCCGTGGTCGACCGTATACGCGATGTTTTGACGTCCGCGCGCCATTTGTAGACGAGAGATTGGGAGACGTTACAGGTTTTCATGATGTCAGTGAGGGTCAGTTCACCTTTGTCGAGCTAGTCCTTCACAAACCGTTTAAAACTAGGCGGCCAAACGCGCCGACCACCAGCGTGGACCTCGATCGTGAAGCCGTAGACTTCGAATGATTGTGGATTATGCACCCATGGCTACCACCTCTTTTTTTTGGTAGTATGTCATGGTAGGCGGGCGCCGAGCAGGTGCTAGTTTGGGCCCCATATGCAACGCTTACGATCAACACCTTGAACGAACCAGATCACCGCGAAGAGGCTGCAGGCTTGATCCGTGGTCTGATTGATAAGATTGTGCTGACGCCCTCGCCAAACAGAGATCGATTGATGGTCAATCTGGAAGGGGATCTGGCGGGTATTTTGGCCATATCTGTAGGTGAAAAACCTTCGGAAGGCAGTATGCAAGCTGACTTAGATGTTTTGAAGACATTTCCGAATGCTATTCCACTACAGTCAGAGTTTGTTATGTCTGATGCAGTAGGAATATTTGGTTGCGGGAGTAGGATTTGAACCTACGACCTTCAGGTTATGAGCCTGACGAGCTACCTGGCTGCTCCATC
>CANLND010000063.1 GCA_947492585.1 uncultured Paracoccaceae bacterium | reverse complement strand
CAAGATATCTGAGGAGATTTTGAATGAAGAATGGACGATACAGCGACGCGCAGATCATGCATTGCACGGCAGGCGATTTGTGAAGCAAATCTGCCGAGAGGGGCGATCCTGAAGCAAGCGGAGAGCGGTGTGCCGGTTTCTGAACTTTGCCGCGAGCATGGAATGAGCAGTGCCAGCTTCTACAAATGGCGGGCCAAGTTCGGCGGCATGGACGCGTCGATGATATCCGAGATGAAAGATATGGCGGAAGAGAACCGTCGTCTGAAGCGCATGTATGCCGAGATGAGCATGCAGAACGACTTGTTGAAGGAGGCGCTTGGAAATAAGCGCTGAGGCCGTCCGCTGCCCGGCAGGGCATTGCCCTGCAATGTCCCGAGAGGGACGGAGGCGAGAGATGGCCATGAAGGCGGTCGCGCGGCACGGGATCAGCATAGCACTGGCTTGCCGGGCGTTTGAGATCAGCGAGACGTGCTATCGTTACAGTCCGGTCTTGAGCGATGAGAATGAAGAGATCGCGGATTGGCTTGAACGCCTGACGGCCAACAAGCGCAACTGGGGCTTTGGCCTGTGTTTTCTGTATCTGCGCAATGTTCAGGGTTATGGCTGGAACCACAAGCGGGTCTACCGGATCTATTGTGAACTGGAGTTGAACCTGCGTATCAAGCCTAAGAAACGCTTGAAACGGGACAAGCCTGAACCACTGACGGTGCCTGAAAAACCCAATGAAACCTGGTCGATGGATTTCATGGCGGATCAATTGGCAGATGGACGGTCGATAAGGACGTTAAACGTTTTGGATGACTTCAATCGCGAAGGTCTCGCCATTGAGATCGACTTCTCGCTGCCTGCTGAGCGTGTTGTGCGTGCGCTGAACCAGATCATAGAGTGGCGCGGAAAACCCCAAGCTATTCGTGTGGATAACGGCCCAGAATACGTCAGCGGTAAGCTCATGGAATGGGCTGAGAAACACAATGTGCGGCTCGAATATATCCAGCCCGGCAAGCCACAGCAGAACGCCTATATCGAACGCTACAATCGCACCGTTCGCGGTGAATGGCTGGGGCAGTACATCTTTGAAACGATTGAGGAGGCTCAGCACCAAGCAACCGAATGGCTATGGACTTACAACAATGAGCGACCCAACATGGCCATCGGCGGAAT
>CANLND010000062.1 GCA_947492585.1 uncultured Paracoccaceae bacterium | reverse complement strand
AGGTCTTCCTGTCAGCCATCGCTCTCGCAGCCATCGTCATCTACTGGCTTTGAAACTCAATGAGTCCAGACCCTAATGCTTTAAGCGTTCATAGGCCTCAGACAGACAATTTGTGATTTTGTTTCGGGTATCTGATCTTATCTTCGGAAAATGCTGCGCTCTCGATCAATGTCTGGTTTGGGGCAGCAGAATCTTAGCGGCGGAGGTCCGGTATGGGCCGCTCTTGCTTTTGCAGCTGTATCCGACAGCTCAACATGCTGCATTCGATCTAATGACTGCGAAGAGGCCATTTTTACCGAATGCTGCACGACGCACGAATGTCAGCAATGCGATCCAGTTACTAACGCTGAGGCTGAAAGTCTTTGCTTGCTAGCAACGCAGCTGCGCCGATCATAAGAGTGCCGCAAATCTTGTTCACCAAGCCAAAAGAAAAACGCTTTAGTGCCGTTGCCGCTCGGTCTCCAAGCCATCCCCAGACCAGCAAAATTGCTCCGTCTACGACGAGGTAGGTCACACCTAAGATCAGAAGCTGGGACAGCACAGGTGATGTCGGGTCGATAAATTGGGGAAAGAGCGCGCCGAAAAAGACGACAGCGAAAGGGTTTGCCATCGACGTCACAAAGCCCTGACGAAACAACCGAAACGATTGGCCGGATTCAGCGGCTGCGACGTCATCTGTTTGATCTTTTGAGAGAATAAGTTGAACGCCAATCCACACCAGATACGCCACCCCGAGCCATTTGATCCAAGTGAACGCGCTTGCTGACGTCGCGATGATTGCAGCAAGACCGAAAGCTGCACCGGTCACCTGCAAGCTATTGGCAATCAGGTCTCCGGCAATGGTGTAGGCGCTCCGCTTCAGCCCATGTCTAACGCTGTTCGAAATGATGAGAAGCTGACTGGTGTCCGGCGGTGTCGCAAAGAAAACCGCAACCGCTGCCAGATAGATCAAATACGTTTCCATCGCCATCATCACATTCCTTCAGCTGCACTATAGCAAGCTAAGGCCTTGAGAGCAAAATGGTCAAACTCTCATTGCGGCCATTCGCACATAGTCCTTGGACGGCGGTTTCGTGCAGCGCTGCCGTGATCGAGCCTTCGAAAACCGGTGACTTTGCTCTGCCGCAACGCCGCATGGCGGCAAGGAGCCCAAACTGACCAATGCTGCGCGATGCACGAATGTCGGCTGTTCCAGACGTCTGCCTCCACCATCTCTGAATCTGATCTCCTACATGCTCAAGATAGCCGTGCTAAA
>CANLND010000061.1 GCA_947492585.1 uncultured Paracoccaceae bacterium | reverse complement strand
CAGACATGTTCACCGCTCGATTTTCGAACTGTGAATCACGCAGCTAAGCGGAAATCAATGGGTCCTGACCCTAGGCAGTTGATGGAACGCCGAGCCGTTCTCGGTATCGCACAGGCGGAATACCCATCGTTTTTCTAAATTCACGACGAAACGTTTCTGCAGATCCAAACCCACAAGCTTCCCAAACGTCAGAAAGTGGGATTGTACCGTTTTCCAGCAGTTCAGCGGCCCGCGATACTCTTTCGGTTTTGAGCCAGTTCAACGGCGTTGTTCCGACCTCTTCGTGAAACCTGCGGGCCAAGGTGCGTCCACTTGTTGCGGCTGCACTGGCCATGCGTTCGATTGGCCACTCTTCATCAATTGCCCCTCGAATACGGTCCTGCAGAGCTGCCAAGCCTGATCCGACGCGGGCCTTTGGCTCGGGGCGGGGAACAAATTGGCGCTGACCGCCGTCTCTTTGGGCTGGCAAAACCAAACGTCTTGCGACGGATGCAGCAACCTGTGCGCCGAAGTCTTGGCGAATAATATGCAAACCCAAATCAAGCCCTGCCGCTGATCCTGCCGAAGTGTAAACGCGATCACCTTCGACGAACAGCACATCAGGATCGACGTCAATTTCTGGATACATGTCAGCTAGTTTATCCGTGTAACGCCAATGGGTCGTTGCACCTTTGCCGTTCAACAAACCAGCGGCTGCCAAAACGAAAACACCCGAACAGATCGAAGCGACCCGCGCGCCGCGCGCGTATGCGGCACGCAATGCCGCGCATAACTCTTCTGGCACCGGCGTATCCGCACCGCGCCACCCAGGAACAATGATCAGGCTCGCCTTTTGCAGCAGGTCAAGATCGTCCTCCGCGTCCAGTGTAATGCCACCAACGGCGCGAACGGGGCCAGGCTCGGCTTTTACGGTGGCGAACTGATACCAATGTTCAAATTCGGGACGTGGCAATGCGAAAAGCTCCACCGCGATCCCGAATTCAAATGTGCACAACCCATCATAAGCGATCGCGCAAACCAACGGGTGTTTTTCCGGCAGTGTCGCAAATTTTGTCATCTTGTCAGAATCTAACCGTATGTTGTCTATTTTGCCAGTATCGCGATTTTTGGAATACTGGCAAGTCTTATGCATCACATTGAAACGGAGATAGACTAATGACACTTTCCACTGATCTGCAAGCTGCAATCGAAACCTATTTCGATGCCATCCACAGCTGTGACACTGACAAATTAACGTCAGTGTTTCACCCACAATCAAGCTTGTTCGACGCGGACAACGGCACCATTTTCGTAGAACCTATCGACAGTTTTCGTGACGACGTCGCCGGGCGTGTCTCGCCAGCGAGCGTTGGACAGCCACGTATGGCCGAGGTTCTAATGATCGACTTCCTGTCGCCCATCAGTGCCACCGTCAAAATTCGCATTCGGGCACATCAAAGTGTTTTCGTTGATCACCTCGGGTTTGTTTGTGGCGCAGACGGTTGGAAAATCGTTGCTAAGATCTGGCATCTTGAAAGCACTGTCGCCGCGGATGGTGAGACACAAGCCGCAGTCTAACCTTCACACAAAACACCTCGATCCAAATCAAAAGGAAAAAGACATGACAAAGATGAACGCAGTCGGATGGTTCGACATTTACGTAGACGACCTTGATCGGGCCGTGGCCTTTTACGAAGCCATGCTTGATGGAAAACTCGAACCGATGGGCGATCCGACAGGAGAATCCCAGATGATGAGCTTTCCCGCAGAAATGAGTGCTTATGCGCAGGCGGTGCCTTGACCAAAGCACCTCATGCAGGGCCCGGCGTTGGCGGCACAATTGTTTACTTCATGGTCGAGGACTGCGCCGTTCAACAAGAGCGCGCAGTCAATGCTGGAGGATCTGTCGTCAGACCAAAATTCTCAATCGGTGATTTCGGCTGGGTGCTTCTTTGCCAAGACACCGAAGGAAATATGATCGGGTTTAACTCTATGAAGTAAAAGTTCGACGTGAAGATTTCTGTGGGGGTACTCCCCCCATTTTTAATGGGGCTCAGCCGTAGAACTCACGCGGCTGTTTTTAGTTTCATAGCGGGTGTTATT
>CANLND010000060.1 GCA_947492585.1 uncultured Paracoccaceae bacterium | reverse complement strand
AAGGTCTTCCTGTCAGCCATCGCTCTCGCAGCCATCGTCATCTACTGGCTTTGAAACTCAATGAGTCCAGACCCTAGTAGGCGCATAAGCACCAATAGTGCTTACCACTAGTTCAACGGTAATCATCCAGGATCCGCAAACAGCGACAACTTTGCCAGTACTTCAATTGACCAGATTGTCAAATTGCTCTGATTTACGAATGTCTGGTTTGACGAAGCTGCACTGCGGCACCGGCACCGTGGTGAATGTCTGGATTGGGCCGATAGCCAAACTTTGCAAAGTCTGCTTACTGCGCGTTGTAGACCTTAGCTCACAGCGCAGCATCGTGCAGTTTGGGCTCTTTGCTGCCGTTAGATCGGTTGCAGCATGTTCGCGACGTAGGTGCTGCGCCACCGGCAGGGACCGGCCCTAACCGGTCGTTCGCCCCGCCCCGATCATGGTTCAGTGCAGTCCATAATTACAGACATTCGCTGCAACTGCAAAATCAGTTGATCGACAAGTCCACACACCCCGCACAAAGTGTGCCTTTGGTCATGGATAGATGCGTAGCCATTTAGCGACTTCCACCCTGTTGAAGAAACTCCATGAGAATGTGAGCATAGGGCCGCAGCTCATTCTGGTTGAAGTCGAAAGTAGCCATTGGAACGCCTTTCCGGGCCAACTCTGATGCAAGAATAGCATCGCACTTGTCCAGAAGGTCGTTATCAAGATGTCCGGCGCGGGCCAAGACCGTGAGACCTGCGACAAAGGCGTCTGGAGATATCTCCTCGTCTAAGCTGGCTCGTAGAAAGGATCGAGCGTGCGCATCGCGGATCACACGTTCGGCCAACACCTCGGAAATTTGTGTTTGGTGTGACCTGCCCAGACGGGTTACCCGCTCGGCTGCTCCGCGCAAAATGGTCGCGAAAGTCTCCGGTGGATCTAGCCGAGAGGCAATCTGCGCAGCGGCCAACCAGTCTCCACGGTCCTTCCCAATTTCTAGCGTCGGTCTCCTATCCTGATGCAAACTAGGCGCGTCGGGATCTACAATGGCCAAAGTAATTGCGGCATGCGTGTCCTTGGACTCTTCAAACACCTTCCTCAGTTCAACCACATGTTCAGGCGATTTAAACTGGTCTCTCAGGATTTCGGCCGCAGCGATTTTCATGGACAATTCATGGTTGTTGTAGGGGTTCTTCCGGCTCAGAATTCTGAGCGTATGTTCCAGTAGAACGTCGTTCTGAGGCCAAAACTGAGCCAAAGATAATAACGAAGCTAAACCGATATTCTCTTCAGTTTTACACCACTCTAAGAAATCGCGGCGCATATTCTGGTTAGGACCAGCAAAACGCGCAATGGCGTTCCAAGCCGAACGATCATCTGAGAACACCGCATCTACAAAGTCCAATCCTAATTCTGATTTGAGCATGTCCCACTTCTTGACTAGCAAAGCTCCTAGCGCGCTGCTCAAACCGTCGGTTCGGTACGACTGGAGGCGAACCTTGCCGCTACTATGGGTTGTGGTTAGCACTGCCTGAGGATGATCCATGACCACCAAACCAGCAAAAGCGGTCGCTCGGTTCTCTTCAAAATTAATGCCGGGCCGATCAACCTCGGCGGTCAGATAGTCGACAACACCGTCAACATCGCCTCTGGCTAGACGGAGCTGATAGTAGTCTACGGCTAGCTGGACGCTTATGTGAAAGTCGGTCTCCTCATTGTAACTTTCTAAAATAGCATACAGCGCTTTATGACGATCAGCGCCAATCCCAGCAGCAGTCGTAATCGCGGCACGCAATGATGGTGGAACAGATGAGACGGCTGATAAAGCTGCCTCCATGATAGGTGGTTCGTTTGGAAAAGCTTGGGCCAAAACATGGATTGGTGGCTCCGGCTGCTTTAACCGGATCAACGCTTGATCGCGTATCTCTTGGTGGGCCGAAAATTGATGATAGGCCATCAAAGGCTCTGCATTCGGTTTTGCATCCCGCAGAAATGGTAAGATTGCCTGCACGGCTTCTTCATCCCCTTCATCACATCCCAGTTCAGCTAGGGTCTGGACTCATTGAGTTTCAAAGCCAGTAGATGACGATGGCTGCGAGAGCGATGGCTGACAGGAAGACCT
>CANLND010000058.1 GCA_947492585.1 uncultured Paracoccaceae bacterium | reverse complement strand
TTGGAGGCCGCCCACACGATGCGCGTTCGGGTTTCACAGAACTGGGCCAGCAAGGGCTGGGGCGGCATGGTGATCCCTCGGATTGGTATGGAGGTGATTGTCGAACACCTGCGGGGAGATCCCGACAAGCCGATTGTGACGGGCTGTGTCTACAATGGGCAGAACACCCCACCATATGACTTGCCCGCCCATAAAACCAAATCCGTTTTCCGCAGTGACAGCCATAAAAGCACGGGCTTCAATGAGCTCACATTTGAGGACGCGACGGACCACGAGAAGATCTATCTCCACGCCGAAAAAGACCACGAGCTGCACATCGAGAACAACCGCGCCAAACGGGTGGACCGCAATCAGACAGAGTCGGTTGGCAACAACAAATCCATTGAGATCGGGAACAACCACCATGAGGTGATTGGCGGCAATATGACCCTGATGGTGGGGCCAAACAAACTGCAATCAGCGGTCACCTCAGCCTTTCAGAAATTCACCGGCGCAATTGGCGACATGGCCAACAAACTTGGCCTGCCAGATGCGCTCAACATGGGTGAAGGCAACCTGATCATCGGGGTGGCCAAGAACAAGGCTGAGACGGTGATGGTCAGTTCGACAGAGATTGTCGGGGCCGCCAAAGCTGTCACCGTCGGAGGGGGCATGCAAGTCACGGTTGGCGGCGTCAAAAACGAGAGCGTCGCGATCGGTTCCTGGGAAGAAATTGGCAATAACAAGGTCACTCATGTCGGTGAGAAATACGAAATCGTTGTTGGCAAATCCAAGATCACGCTGGATCGCGACGGGAACATCGCTCTGGATGGCGTAAATATCACGATTAACGGACAGTCCGCAGTCAAAGTGACCGGTGGTCGCATTGACCTGAACTGAGTTCTCACATGGCTTTGAAAACAACCTCTGGCGCATGGAACGTTGCAGCAGCAGAAAACCAACAACAGCGAGATGCGTTGCGGCGCGCCTTCTTTGAACAGTCGGGTGTTCCTGTCGCACAGTCGCTGCGCAAGGTTTTCCTGTCGCCCGCTGCGCGTATCACGAAGGTCAACAACCTGGCTGAGCACGTTTTGACGCCACGGATCGATGACAGCAATTTGGCAGACATCACCCAGGTCGCGCTGGATGCGGCACATGGGGTTGGTTTGGCTGTGCCAACACTAGCGCAACATTTTGACAGTCGACCGCACAGCATTTCCGCCCATGCGCCCGAAGTCCTGCGCAGCTTCTTTTTAGAAGATCACGAAACCGTCCTTGAAAGATCTCTGACGTGAGGCGCAAGCATGGCTGAAACTGCTGAAGAAAAGTTCCTGCGTGAACAGCAGGAATACGAGGATGCGCTGGCCGCTTATCGAAACATCTTGGGGCGTAGTGCAACCACATTGCCAAACCCAGTTGGCATGAAAGCCACCTATGCTCCGTCAAATCAGGGTTACGAACGTGCCGCAACAGATCCTTGGATCACAGAGCGATTTCCAGAGCTGCAAGCGGCGGCCGCGCGGGTGCTGGCAGAAGAAGAAGATTTCTTAGCCCTAGACGATCCAAATCCGTCACATGCAAACAATCAATGTTCGATCATGAGTTACACCGCGCAGAAAATTTACGAATATTATGCGCTGTTCGAGACCGTCTATCTCTTGGCAAGTGACGCTGAATTTCGCGAAGAGGTCCTTTCGAAAATAGAATCTCTGCTGTCTGGCAGCGGGTTAGATCATTACATGGCGGCCAATCTGTTGCAAAATCAGGCCGATGTCCTGATGTTGTCCAAGCCTGACTTATTGGACTACTGGCTTTCGGATGATGCACAGGATGAAGTGCTGCAACAGCGGGCCCACGAAATAGACCAGGAGCTTGCAGAGATCGGTCGACAGACCGCATTTCACAAGTCGGTTTACGAAGAAAAAATCGCTGACTTTTTTCGGGCCATCTGGCTGGATC
Source organism: uncultured Paracoccaceae bacterium (assembly GCA_947492585.1). Taxonomy (GTDB): domain Bacteria; phylum Pseudomonadota; class Alphaproteobacteria; order Rhodobacterales; family Rhodobacteraceae; genus Epibacterium. The sequence goes on along the minus strand of CANLND010000058.1, from coordinate 307 downwards.
TGAAACAAAAATATTACGATTGTGGCATTCTCTATGCGGTCTCTACCGTAGGCGTTGATGGTATTTTCCTTGCAGCCGAGATCTACACCGGTCTGGCCTTTTTGCGGTTTTTGAAGTTCAGCCTGCGCTACCTGCCCAAATCCGGGAAAATCATCGTTGATCTCCTTGACGGGAATGGGCGTGTCATCGGCACCAAATCCTTGCGCGAAGACGCCCTGGAGGCCAAATATGGCAAGCCGCAGGACAATGGTATCGGCGGCTACGCACCTGACACCAATCGCGAGATCCCTGACGCCCCGGCTGAAGA
>CANLND010000057.1 GCA_947492585.1 uncultured Paracoccaceae bacterium | reverse complement strand
GTCTTCCTGTCAGCCATCGCTCTCGCAGCCATCGTCATCTACTGGCTTTGAAACTCAATGAGTCCAGACCCTAGGTCGATAAGTTGTTTTCTAATCTTGTGAGTGGCCGGTAAGGGCTCTCGTAGATTGAATTCAGTACTGCATTTGCAAAATGATTGGCTGTCCAGTTCGGTAGGTAAGGGCTCGAAAGCGGACACTTTCTGCATTGCGACATGAATTGAGGCGGGGCCGTTGGTCCCGCCGCTTTTGTTTTAAGGGCCCGCGGGATTTGGACAAGCCAAACGCCCCAGACCGTCAGGGTGAGGGCGCCGCCCTCCCCCTCGGGCAATCCTATTAGACAGGGCCGTGTCCTCGGCTTCGCCTGCGGGCCGCACCAACCCTGTCGAATAGCATTGCCTCGCCCCCTCCCGCGTTCGCCACGTGGCAGATCAGCAGGAACAGGCGGCTTCGCCGACTGATCTGCAAATCTGTCCTGATTTTCCCAAAGGAAGTCAGATCAACGGCCCGCGTCATGTAATTCTATCCTAAACGTCGAGCATTTCTGGCCCAAACCGGCCATTGGACGAGATCAGCATCAATGCCCGATATGCGGACAAAGTGAGCCTTCGCTGCAGATGCACCAATGGCAGCTTCCAGTTCGCTGTCGGCTATTCCGAAGCTCGACTGGTGATCTGCAAGAATGCGATTACCCGCCGATGAACACGTTTCCAGATCCCGCAGAAACTGAACCACCGCAGTCAATGGCATCGCCAACACGACCGGCCGGCTTTCCATTGATGAAGACGCTGCTCGACCCAGCGGCCAAAGACCGCCCATGCGGCGGGTGTTTGGGCTTTGAGTGAGCCGCAAAGCTGTCCCCTTTACGCAAGGCTGGTTTGCCGTTGGTGTTCACGTCACCGCTTCCAGACGTGGCAGGCGTGGGCGGAAACCCATCATGGCCTGATCCAGTGTCACTTTTACGTCCTGCTGCTGGCATATCCTTCTCCCGTCAATCCTGTGCGTCACCTATAATCATCTCTAAAATATGAAACTGTTCCACTGAGGGATCAAAAGCATCATAAAAGGGCGCGTTACCATTTCGACCACAGCCGTAAGCGCGCCTACCGAAGGGCAATCACCAAATCTCTTGGGTAGTGTTCGTGGTCTTGGAACCCGCTGTCGTCGAGATCCAGCATCAAGACCAGCGCGGCGGCCTCCCAGCACCAGTATCCGATGTAGCGGATCATTTTTTCATGAGCGCCAATGCCAAGCCCCAATCCTGCATCAACACTACGGGCGTTGGCGGCGTACCATCCTTCCAGATATTTGCGCATCGGCACCTCGCCGCCCTCAGCGCCAAGTTCAATCGCATCCCACAACAGAACCACGTTATCGGTATAACTAAGGTCTGCGCGATCGCGGATCTGGCGGATGGGTTTGCCTTTCAAGTGATCCAGCATCGCATCCAGCACTGGATCGTTATCCGTGCCGTAATGGGAAAAATGATCTAGCACACGGTTTTTGGCATTCTCGGGCACGTCAAAGGCAATTGACCAGCTGAGATAGAGAAACTTCTTATAATAAGATGCTCCACCTCGGATTGCGTTGGGATAGTTGCGCAATATCCGATGCTGATAAGCGAGGTCCTCTAGGCCTCGCGACACCCGCACGCTCACCTCAGAGATCGCATCGCCACGAGAATAGGCTGCGGACGCCATCCTCATTTGATCAGCGACAATCCGGCTACACAACATGCTGGCCTGGGAACCATGGAGCGATATAGTCTCGTCAAGATCTCGCTTTTTCACCCTAACCTTTTGATCCCATTTCTTAATAAGCGTCGAGAAATACACTTCATCTGCCAATTTATCCCTCATCATCCCGCTCTCTCCATTTCAGTATTTCTTGCGGTGTAAACACTTGCTGACCCGTCTTAATGTCTCGTCCTGAGTTTAGGTCAATATTTTGCACTTTACCATTTGCATCAATCCTTTGCAGGATTGGCGAGAAACCCGCTGGATGAGTCAGCTTGTCATAAACATCGTCATCAATGAGATCGTTATCTACCAAATGATCAAAGTGCTTTTCCAGCCATTCATTTCCCATCTGAACGCCCGATGAGGGTTTGGGGAAATCGTCAACATGAAACGGCGTCCCTGACCGATACTTACTTTCGACCACCAGATAATCCGGCGGCGGGTTTGCGTTTTTCCAAATGCTGTCGATGCCAGGGGCGTTTGTCGAATTTCCTAATTGTGTTTTCCCACCAGCCACGCGCGCGTGTCCGGCGCGCGCCAGATCATGCTCCCCCATCATCTGGCCAAAGCTGCCTTTATGCGTTCCAAGGCCTTCTGGGACTGTCCATTTTCCAGTATCCGGATGCTGGATTGCCGCACGGCCATCTCCCCATCGATAGACACCAGGCGGATCATTGTCATAGCGTCCCTTTACCCCCTGCGGCAAGGACAGCTTCTGGCGTTCTGCATCAGTCAGTTGTGAAAACTCGCTGTTTGCATCTGCCGTGGCTTTACGCTGTTGTTCCAACACCTCTTCAGCCGGGGCGTCAGGGATCTCGCGATTGGTGTCAGGTGCGTAGCCGCCGATACCATTGTCCTGCGGCTTGCC
>CANLND010000056.1 GCA_947492585.1 uncultured Paracoccaceae bacterium | reverse complement strand
TGCCCCGGCAAAAAAGGGGAAACACACCAATACAGACAAAATCTGTAACGGTGAAACCGTCTGATCTTGCCTAAACCGTAAGCGGTGCAAACTGCCCCTCCCTTAGCATCTTCCCGTCTCCATATCGAAGGTCTATATTGGCGGCACGCCAATACGGAGAGCAAATTTGGCCGTTTTCGGCCCGAAGCAGACATGAGGGCGCGTCCGGCTCTGAAGGAAGCAGACCTTCGCAGGAATTTCGGGCACAACAGACGGTGGGACGGTGCCCACAGCGAGGGCACCAACCTAAGACCGTTTTTTTGGCACAGGATCCGTCTGGCCCATGTAGTGTCATGTCGTAAGCGCTTTTGTTTCCTAGTTTCCTGCAATGGTCGCCTGCACGCTGGCCGATCTATGAAAAATTGCTTAGGGTATCTCGCTCCATTCGCTTAACCTCTCGCCAGATTGACGAGCCAAAGATACGGGAAATTTGCGCGTCTGATTTTGCTTCCAAATTTCTGAACTTTCCTGGTGCCAAAAGTTCCAGATGAACAATCTTTTGCGCGCGGCTATATGTATCGAAATTCGGGAAATAAGTGCTGTCTCGATGATTGTGTTTTATCTGGTGGTAAACCTTGACAAGGCGTTTAACTCCGCTCGCAGCTTCTGACCCAAATTTTCTACCCACAGCCGCCTTTATCTGGATATCCATTTTAGTCAGCAGGCTAACGTCATTGATCTGCGAGAAATAGAACATCCAGCCGACATTGCTGTCGAAGAATTTGCATCCGGTAATCCGCAAGTTAACGCGCCAAATCGCTCTTTCTTGGGTGTCCGAGGTTGCGCCGAAGATTATCTCCATGATGCTGGTCATCAGCTTTTTCTCAGTAGCCGACCTGACCGTCACTTTGTCGGTGCTTATCGAGTAGCCCAAGTAGTGCACGCTTGACCTGGGTTCGCAAATCATTGACTTGCCAGTTCCAACAGGGTGACAGGACAACTTTTTCTCGCTCTTGAGGCGTTTCGAAATGTCCTTTGCTATGTGTTCGGCCTCGTGCGCGGCGGCTATACATAGGATGTCATCAACATAGCGATGGTAAGAAAGGCCCAACATTGAGCCATATCTTTCGTCCAGTGTTTTGAGATAGAGAGATGAAAGGATGTTTGAGATACTGAGGCCCTGCGGGATGCCAACTGTGTTGACTTCTTTGCTTGCAACGGTTGTGCCGGTGGATGTCTTCAGCGCATTGGAAATCATCGAGAGTGGGATGTCGTTGCGTATGCGCGCCCTGATAGTTTTCAACATAATCTCGTGATTGACCGCGTCGTAGAACGATTGAATATCCAGCTTGATAAAGCACTCGTCGTCGCGCATCTCCCCAACCGATTTCAGAACTGATGTTATGATTGGATGCGAGTGTTGTGGTCTGCATTCGTGAAAGATTTCTGAAAGGAAATTGTTCAAGGCACGTAAGGCAACCCTGTCCCTAAGTGTGGGTATAGAAACCTGACGAGGCAGGCTGGTAGCGTTTTTTAAGAGTAGTTTTTGGCGGTAAGGAGAGAAACGATATGACCCTGCCAGAGCCCGTCGCGCAATCAGCCTGACTTCATCATCTCGCCACGAAAGAAAACCATCGTAGCTTGTTCCATCTACCCCACGCGCAACCCCTTCCTTCAGATGCACATCTACGATTTCGTGCAAAAGTTCTTCTGAAAAGTGCCGTGCGAAAATCTCAAATGAAGTCCTTGTCATGGTACAACTATGGGCTCGCCTGGAAAGCGATTCCATATGCGCCCATAAACAGAGGCACGAGTGCGAATAATAGCAAGGCAACACGTGCAATCAGCCACCCAATCGCGTATTTCACACGCGCCCAGCGACCAAGCTCAATTTTTTTTCCGGGCGGCGACTCAAGTGTTTGCGCCGACTCGAAGATGTTGCTGACTGCCAGTCGCATGTAATCGCCTGAAGTGTGGTTGGGGTAGTGCCCCAAAACCTCTATGTATTCTATTTCGAGCTTGGAGCTATCTTCATGATTGGTTGCGCGAAGTTTTTGTAGAGCCAAATAGCAAGAACGGTGTTTGGCTGCGGATTCGCCAAACTTGAAACCGAAGATGAGTAGAGATAAGCACAGGGTTGTGATGGCGGCAAAGCTAAGGGTATCTTCCTTCAATCCTCCTATGCTGTCGCCACTCAAAATTGAAATTCCGATGGATGCCAAAGCAAACATTGCCAAAACGATATGAAAATACAATTCTAGGAAGCGGCTGCGCTTCTCTGCGTTGATGTGGCTTCGTTCAGTAATCCAAATTTTATTATGAACTTTCTCGATGTCACGTTCCAATAATGTACCTCGCGTGCGGGCGTCAAAATTCATAGCATGGATCCTCGTTTAATTTGAGGATAGGCTTACATTTCTGTTAGCCAGGCGTTCGCCTGTTACTTACAAAGACCACCTTTTGGGCAGCCGAGCACGAAGCTCACGCCCGCACCGCACTTAGATAACCATTTACCGAATGGACGGCAATCTCTGCGTGCACTCAGACCAGCATAAAACCCTTAGGGTCAGGACCCATTGATTTCCGCTTAGCTGCGTGATTCACAGTTCGAAAATCGAGCGGTGAACATGTCTGAT
>CANLND010000055.1 GCA_947492585.1 uncultured Paracoccaceae bacterium | reverse complement strand
CGTTTCAGCCACATAGTCAGTCTCCTTTGGTGCAGTAAATGCTATCAAAGGAGCGGCTTCAAACCGCGACAGGTCCAAGTAGCTTTCCAGAAGAATGCGGTTCTTGAGGGTTTGGCGCCATCGCTCAATCTTGCCCTGCGTCTGAGGGTGATACCGTGCACCGCGAGAATGCTTCATACCTTTGCCCTGCAACCATTCCGCCAGATCGCCTGTGACGTAACTTGACCCGCTCGCCATTGGGCTCAAACCAATGGCGCCTTCAATGGCTCGCTCGCTGAGAAGCCGCGGCTTGTGGACAACATGAACCTGATCACAGCCGGACGCCTGCAACGCCATATCCAGCGTGTCGGTCACATCCTCTGCCCTCATGGTCGTGCAGAGTTTCCAGGAGATGATGTAGCGGCTGTAATCGTCCAAGAATGAGCCTTGTCCGCCATTGGTCCGAGGACAATGGGCGAATGCTGAGGTAGAACCAGCCCCAGCCAAGCACTTTGAGATAGGTGAAGTCTGTCTGCCACAGCTGATTGATCGCAATCGTTTTGTCTTTGAACTCGTTGGCGGCCTTGATCACGATGAAAGCAGGGCTGGTGATCAGGTCGTGCACCTTCAGGATCCGATAGACGGAAGCTTCTGAGACAAAGTAACTTTCTCGGTCGGTGAAGGTCACAGCCAGCTCCCGTGGTGACAGCTCCGTCTCTTTCAGCGCCAGATTCACAACTTTGCGCCGCACCTCGCCAGGGATGCGGTTCCAGACATGCTTTGGCTTTGGGGATTGGTCTTGCAGCCCAGCTTCGCCACGCTGCTGATAACGGTCGTACCAGCGGTAGAACGTTGTGCGGGGGATGCCCAGCTTGGCCAGCGTTTGGCGGGCCGAAAGATGCGAGCCCTCAACACGCCGGATAATCTCCAGTTTCTCAGATGCGGGATACCTCATTCGTCGTCGTCCCCATCCGCGATCATGCTTTTTTTGAGCAGGCGCAGTTCTAGCGCCTGTTCGGCTACGACTTCTTTCAGGTCACGGGCCTCGCGGCGCAGATTTTTGACTTCATCGGTTGTGGCCGCACGGGCCGTATCGCCAGCCAGTCGGCGCTTCCCCTGTCTCGGTTCATTCGAACCGATGGCATTCACCTCGACAGTCCATGAAGTCCTTCGACCACTTGTCGTATATGCCCTGAGAGATACCCTCGCGGCGGCACAGCTCAGCGATGCTGTCTTCGCCGCGAAGGCCATCCAGAACGATCCGAATCTTCTCTTCGGCCGAATACTGTTTGCGCGTGGCACGCTTAATGTCTTTGACGATCTTCTCGCCAGGGCTCTTACTTATCTTTCTCATCGTCCACTCCTCAGTGGTGACGATGAGCCAAGAACTCTCTCTTATCAAATACCTCTATTTGGACCCATAGGCGCTGACGTCATACAGGATCACTTCTTTCGTCGTACGATCCACCTGAACGACTGGTCCGAAATCCCGCGACCACCTCTGTGGAAACCTGATGGAGTGGGCCGAAAAGCGGAATGTTCGGCTGGGATATATCCAGCCCGGAAAGCCGCAGCAGAACGCCTATATCGAACGCTACAACCGAACGGTTCGTGGCGAGTGGCTCAGCCAATACACCTTTGAAACCATTGAGGAGGCACAGGATCAGGCCACGGAATGGCTCTGGACATATAACAACGAGCGACCCAACTTGGGCATCGACGGTATGACACCCGTAATGAAACTGAAAACAGCCGCGTGAATTCTATGGCTGGGCCCCATTAAAAATGGGGGGACTACCTCACCTCTCCCCTTAGAATATTGCCTAGGCGGACAGGGAAACACGCCACACGCTCGACATGGCTGAGATAGAGCCGCAATTCTGGGCACATTGGGAAAGCAAGGGACGCAAAGACCTAAAGAGCGTCGGCGGCGCGTTCATGAACTTCACAAAGTTCAAGTACAAGCAGTCTTTGGGCCGAGCGTAATGTGGGCAGGCCGCTATCCGCGAATAGCGGCACCGGTAGCACGAACAACATTGGGAGCATTGCTGCGACAATACGCTGAAATCTCGCTTCGAACGCCAGAAATATACCCCATGTTGTCAGCCGTAGCTTGCGACGGAGCAAACATCGCAACACCTGCAGCGGCAGCACCCATTGCCAACATGGCACGGCGAGACACTTGGAAAGTGGGTTGCGTAGCCTGCACATTGGCAGCAGCAGGTGCAAAGGTTACGGCGCTGGCCGCACCCAATCCAAGCGCACCATCAAGAGCAGACACTTTATACTCGTTGAACACGGCTTTAACTGCCTTCTTGGACTCCCTAACGATAACATCGTTCGCGGATTTGGCAGTTGCTGTGTGCCACCCTTTCGGAGAATTAGGGCGCTCGCGCATGTCGTCCTGCATCGTCGCCTGGTAACTGACGTTAAGAACGTCCTTCGGGATGCGCAGACGCTTCCCATAAAGCTTGTATGCATGAACCTGCATAGCCGCGTCAGCCAAGCGGCGGTGTTCTTCTCTAAGAGCCATAATAATTCTCCATAGATATCTATCTAGGGCAATCTGATCAGAAATCTTCAAAATCCGCAACCGCCTTTTTCAAGCAGTGTCCCTTTTATTTGTCGCTCAGTCTCGCGCCCGTGGAAGCCGCCTTGATCTGTCTGCCGTCATGATCTTCCTCCGTTTTCCTAGGGTCAGGACCCATTGATTTCCGCTTAGCTGCGTGATTCACAGTTCGAAAATCGAGCGGTGAACATGTCTGA
>CANLND010000054.1 GCA_947492585.1 uncultured Paracoccaceae bacterium | reverse complement strand
CGCGTCGTCGCCACTCAGCACTCGGCTGGAAAAGCCCCGTCGCTTTCGAAAGGAAAGTGGCTTAAACGAGCACTTGGAGCGGCACGAAAGCGCGACAGGTCCATTCGGGAGCATCCCGGCTTTAAACCTGCGATCAAGAAAGAGAAGGCCGTGGTTGCTGACCGGGCGGAGGTCTACTTGAAGCAGCGCAGTAATCAGCTTCGTCAGGGGGGCTACAAGTCGGTGCTCTATTCAGTTGAGCTGTTCATCAGCCGATATGGGCAACGATCGTTGTGTAGTCTGGGGCGAAATGATGGACGAGAGTTTCTGGGTGCTATTGCCAAACTGTCCCCGCTGATCGGAAAGTCAGAAACCACCAGAGGATTGGGCCTGGATGCTCTGCTTTCGTTCTCTGAGAACGGGACCGGTCGGATCACTGTCAGAACCCAAAAGCGCATCTGGTCACAGGTGAACCATTTCCTTGGCTGGTGCGTCTACGAGGGCGATCTGGAGGCAAACCCGTTTAAGTCGGTTCAGTTTGAGCAGAAGGTAAAGCCCAAGCCCTATGCGGTGCCCACAGATAGCGAAGTGCGGCGGTTGCTGGTGGATCAAGATCAGGAGCTCCATCCGGTGTTGTTGACGCGTTTGTTGTCCGGGATGCGTGCTGGGGAAGCGGCGGGATTGTTGCGGGAGGACTTGGTTTCAAAGGGAAACCTCGGAACCTTTGCGTGGGTCAGGCCAAATGCGCTGCGTTTGCTGAAAACCGATGCCGCTGAGAGGTTGGTTCCTGTGCACACAGCGATAGAGGAACTGTTCGCGCAATTGCCCCAGTCCGGCCCGATTTTCCCCGACCTGTCCGTCAATCAAATCACCAAGGCCTTTGCAAAGACGCGACGGCGGTTGAAGATGGAGCGTCCAGGCTTGGTGTTTCATTCGACCAGAAAGTGGTTCATCACCCAGTGTGAACGCACCGGAGTGCCCGAACACTTCACTGCATCTTTGGTTGGCCATAAGTCTGCGCGATCTGAAAATGGGATTACCTATGGGATTTATTCCGCTGGGATTTCTGATGAGCAGAAGCGGGCAAGCATTGATCAGATCAGGTTGCCGGGATGAGCATTCCCCAACATCGAAGACTTTGAGGAAAGGGCCGCTATCGTTGAATACGATGGCGGTCTTTCTCGTCGAGCTGCCGAAGATCTGGCGGCCCAGTCTCAGGGTTTTGCCGATGCTGAAGACTACTGGCGTTGGCTGGCGGACTACGTTCTGTCCCGAAGAATACCCTAAACCTCCCGGCTGGCTTCGTGCTGGCCGGGGGCATTTCGCTTTTTTCTTCATTCTTTGGGCTGATTACCAAGCGGAACAAGCAGTCTCCAAGCGGGAAGTCCAAGGGGTTCAGCTAGTTTCGCCAAAACCTCGATGGTTGGGTTTCTTACACCTCGTTCCACGCCGCTCACATAGGTCCGGTGTAGCCCGCATTCAAAAGCCAGCGCTTCCTGAGAGAGCCCTGCTTCTTCCCTGAAGCGCTTCAGATTTTGACCAACTAGCTTGCGTATCGCCATGGCCTGAGAGAGCAGTCTTGTAGACTTATAATCTACAGACTATGAGCCTCATTTATGGGCCGCTTCAAAAATACGCAGGGCGGCACACTCGTAAGCTGGGCAGATTAACCGCTCCATTCATCATCGAAAGAGGGAAAAGTAGGGAAGGAACTTTCAAAGTCATATTTGGGGCAGGATTAGCAGCAATCATTGGCTGTCTGGTCTACGTTGTTTTTGAACCAATGACGGAAGTTATAGAAATTGTTGGTTTATTCGCTGGGGTGGTCGCGCTTATAGGTGCTGCCGGGCTACTTTACTTCTGGATCCCCCAAGCTTTTGATTTAGAAAAAGCGCGGCAGCTTGCAACCGCAACCTCGCAGTATGCAATAGCAGGAGCTCAACAGCTTAAGCTGAAGGTTGCAACGCATCTCAAGCCAGTGCACTGGGCAGTAATCGCATGTGTCATAGCTGTCGGCGCCGTAAGCTGGGTGAAGTTTAAAGCGTCTCAACAAGCTGAAGCCGACCGTGCAAGTCTCCATTATCATGTGCGTTCTCAATGCGCTGAATGGATAGGTGACGAGTTCAACACGGGTTGGAATAAAGACAAAACTAAAGTGAGCGGTTCTTGGTTGAAGAACGGACACATAGTGGTGGAGGTGGCCTGGAAGGACGAATTCAACAGCAAGTCGTGGAGGTCGCGTCTCTGCGTGTACAACCTCGAAACGGGCCAGATGCAATCGCCTGGAGCGTTTGGCCGTCAGCGGTGGGAGCAGTATTGATATATGAATACTGCCATTCCCAAATGTTCTTATGCTGGCTGGGACTTGCTTTTAGCCGCGTGTTCATTTCAACTTTGCAAGCGGAGCATGTGCCGCCATACCTATATTGATTTAAATAGCGACAATTGAGAGGCAGGAATGAAGATTGGCGGAATTGCGACCGACACAGGCGAACAGATGGCCACCGAAGTCACAGGGCTGAAGCAAGACAGTGTTGACTGGCTGACCCAGCTCGGTTTGACCTCTGATCAGTTGAGAGCAAAGATTGAGACACTCGACATTTCAGCTGATGCTGATGAAGCTGGCAAAAAAGGTCATTAGGGTTGGGGAAATCGTCGTCAAGATCGGCCAGAAGGTTCTTGAACTGGTCATCAAATTCGTATCGCGTTACCCCAACACAACCTTTGGTGCCGTCTTTGGCGCGATCGCAGGATATCTTGTATCCAGTATCCCAATCATCGGGTTTGTTCTTGGCCCTCTTGTCTCTCCGATCTTGCTGCTCGTCGGCGTTGTTTATGGCGCGAAGTCTGACCTGATTGATCTTGCAATAGAGGGCCGGATCAAATCCTCTCTAGGGTCTGGACTCATTGAGTTTCAAAGCCAGTAGATGACGATGGCTGCGAGAGCGATGGCTGACAGGAAGACCT
>CANLND010000053.1 GCA_947492585.1 uncultured Paracoccaceae bacterium | reverse complement strand
CGCGGGATGGAGCAGCCAGGTAGCTCGTCAGGCTCATAACCTGAAGGTCGTAGGTTCAAATCCTACTCCCGCAACCAGCACACCTTGCGAGGTATGCGCAGACACACAGCCCCCATCGGGGGCTGTTTGCGTTTTAGCGCTAAGCTCTTGTTGCATAGGTTCAAGTTTAGAAAGCTCCGCTTCCACACGAGGGCTTTCCGACGAAGTTGCGACCGACAGAATACCTGCCAAGTCACCGATAAGATCAATCGTCAGGTCATCCCTGGCCTCATTGGGCGTCAGGACAACTTTGTCGATCATCGCACGCAGATGCTGAGAAGCCTCAGCACGTCGCTCAGAACTGTTGAGCGTTGCCATCAGGTTAGAAACCTCCTGCTTGTAGCGGACGCTCATATTGGGGTGGAAGATCACCTTTTCCTCAGGCTGGTTGCTCAGAAGGTGTTCCAACTCTTTGAGCCGGTCATTCACGAAGACTGCACGGTCTTTCAGCATCTCTGCTGGCACGCCGTCGCAGATCGATTGCACGATCTTTTCCTTCTCGCGTGTGAGCTTCCCCTGTTCTTTGATGAAACTGGTGCGCGCGGCGTTCTGTTCACGGCGCAGCGTATTCATGCGGTTGGTGTATTCGGTGCAGAAGGCGTCCACCAGGCGGTCATCCATCAGATGCGCGTTTAACGCATGCAGGACCTGGGCCTCCAGATCTTCACGTTTGATGGTCATCTTATTGCTGCAAGTGCCTTTGTTCTTGGCGGTAGAACAGGACAGGTGTGTTTTGTTGTGCATGGCAAAGCCGCCACCGCAGCAGCCACATTTGATCAGATGTGACAGCAAATAGGTGGGGCGATTGCGCTTGTGCAGCGGTTTACTTGCCTTGTTGTAGACGCCTTGTAGGGCTTTGACACGGTCCCAGAGGTCTTGATCAATGATACGCAGATCCGGCACCTCAGTGATTACCCATTGGTCTTCTGGGTTCATGCGGGAGACCCGTTTGCCTGTCTCTGGGTTTTTGATGTAGCGCAGGCGGTTCCAGATCTGACGCCCGATGTAGAGCTCATTGTTCAGGATGCCGGTGCCGCGTTCGCGGTTGCCATAGATCGTACTTGGTCCCCAAGCGCCGCCATTGGGGGCCGGGACTTTCTCAGCGTTGAGTGTTTTGGCCAGGGCTGCCGGAGACTCTCCATTGGCATAGGCTGTAAAAATCCGTTGGACCACTTTTGCCTGGGCGTCATTGATCTTGCGGCCGCCCCGTTCGATCATGCCGTTGGGGCCAGCCTCATGGGCGACGTCGTAACCGTAGACAATGCCGCCCGCGCTTTTGCCTTTGATGGCACGGCCTTGCAGGCCACGGCGGGTTTTATTGGCCAGTTCTTTGAGGAACATCGCCCCCATGGTGCCGCTGAAGCCAATGTGCAGCTCATTGATGAAGCCTTCAGACAGCGTGAAGATCTGCTGGTCATTAAATCGGAGCTGTTTGAAAACTTTGGCTGCGCCTTCCTGATCGCGGCTGATCCGGTCCAGTGCTTCGGAGAGCACAATGTCAAATTGGCCCGTCGGAGCCGCCCCCAAGAGCGCCTGAATGCCTGGGCGAAACAGATTCTCCCCTGAAATTGCGTGATCCGTGTAGCAGTTGACCACCTCCCAGCCTTCCTGTTCTGCGCGCTGCTGGCAGACGCGAATTTGGTCTTCGATGGATTTATCGGTCTGAAGATCGGAGGAATAGCGGGCATAAATGGCAACGCGTTTTACTGGGCTCATGTGCGGGGTCCTTTCTGCGGACGGTCCATTACATATGCTTCAGTAGACTTTGGGCGATTTGCGCGCATCTGCTCCTGAAAATCCGTTTCCGCCGCCGTCCGCGCAAGGAAACCAACCAGATCCAGCAGCTTGCTATTTGGCGCTGCGGCATCTGATGCCTTTCGAGTCTCGCGTGGGTTGGCCTCTTTGGTCAACGGAATTTTCCTTTCTGCCCACAGGCAATTGCGACCCGGGGCGTGGTATCCATTCCAAAACGCTGAAATCGTTAAAGAACGTTGCCAGAACATCCTAGAATACGGCTCAAGCCCTTTGCAAAAAATCGAGCAGATGGTCACATATGTATGTAAGGGATACCCCGGCGGAGCGGTCAGGTCAGGGTGTCGTGAGGCCGTCATCGGGAGTAGACATGCCAGAGTTCCACGAGATCAACTGGGGCGATGACAGCGCTGAACAGCGCAAAGCCCCGACAAAGGCCCTTTATCGGCTGATGCGAAAACTGTCCAAGGCGCAGGGTGAGGCTTTTGACGACTTGGTCAAAGACGCGCAGGACGAGTCCGTTAGTGGTGGCGAGGGGTGGTACAAGAATTTCCAGGCCGGGAAGCTGGGGTGGAAAAAGGCCCATCGCATCCACGAATGGATTGCCAACACTCACTTTGCCTGGGCGCAGGAGCTGGAGCCGCAGTTGTTCCAGGTGCCCAGAAAGTCCGAGTGGGATCTCTTCTTGGAAAACGCCACATTCCAGCAAGGGCTATCGGTGGTTGATCCGCTGGGGCGCGATATTGCGAGCCGTGAAGCTCCTGATGATGAGGACTATGTGCGCCTGCGGAAAGGGCAAGCCTACGGGTTTGAACTGCTTGTAGACAGCCTGTGCACCGTGGTGGCGTTTGAAGAGTACTCGGGCCAGTGGCACCTTGCCCCTCGGCGCAGACAGCCGGAGGCTGCGGGTATCCCTAAAATTGGGACGAAATCCTTTGCCGCGAAATGCCCAAGGCCAAGCCATTCCGCTTTATGAGCACAGCGATACCGGCCCGCATCGGTTTATCTTTGTCGTGGGTGACAGTCCAAACCTACCCGTGGACCGCGCCAGTATCGCGAAACTGGCGCAGTCAAAGGGCATTGCTGTTTATCGGGCTAGGGTCTGGACTCATTGAGTTTCAAAGCCAGTAGATGACGATGGCTGCGAGAGCGATGGCTGACAGGAAGACCT
>CANLND010000052.1 GCA_947492585.1 uncultured Paracoccaceae bacterium | reverse complement strand
ACTGATTTGATCATTAAGCACTGTACGCAGTTCTTAATCATCCAATCGGATGATGTTGTCCTCAAGTAGCCGTAAGGCGGTAGGACATCAAAATTGACATCGTTTAGAGAGAATACAATCAACAACACCGTTGGTCCCCCAAGTGAGGGTGTGACCTCGTGTAGGTGCTGATCAGATCTTCGGATCTGTGATGCAAGCGTTGGACCGGTCATGTTTCCTCAGACCCCCAGCGTATGCCCGCATGAAACGACGGAGTTGTCCAAGTCAAGTACACTAACCCGAGCAATCGTAAGATTGCTCAAATGTACTTCCTAAATCCGCGAGGCAATGACCGACATCATTGTCCTCAAGTAGCGCTCCGCGCGATAGGACACTTAGGAAGTGCGGGAAAGTATGCTTTTGTCCCAGAAATAAAGACACAGTTTCTTACCAGCTTCTGTGTCGCGACAGATAACACTGTCTTTTTCTGGAACAAATCAAGCGCGAGAAGGGCGTTTGGTGGATGCCTTGGCAGTAAGAGGCGATGAAGGACGTGATACTCTGCGATAAGTCATGGGGAGCTGAGAATAAGCTTTGATCCATGAATTTCCGAATGGGGCAACCCACCTGAAAGTTTGTTATAATAGTCTTCGGACTGCTTATAACTTGCTTAACCAGGTACTTAAGGACTGAATACATAGGTCTTTAAGAGCAAACCCGGGGAACTGAAACATCTAAGTACCCGGAGGAAAGGAAATCAATTGATACTCCCTTAGTAGCGGCGAGCGAACAGGGACCAGCCGAGCCGTAATTGTGAATAGAATGTGTTGGGAAGCACAACCATAGTGGGTGATAGTCCCGTATATGAAGCATGATCGGACGTATTAAGTAGGGCGGAACACGTGAAATTCTGTCTGAAGATCGGAGGACCACCTTCGAAGGCTAAGTACTCCTTACTGACCGATAGCGAACCAGTACCGTGAGGGAAAGGTGAAAAGCACCCCGACGAGGGGAGTGAAACAGTACCTGAAACCGAACGCCTACAATCAGTTGGAGGATCTTTACGATCTGACAGCGTACCTTTTGTATAATGGGTCATCGACTTGGTCTCACAAGCAAGCTTAAGCCGTTAGGTGTAGGCGCAGCGAAAGCGAGTCTTAATAGGGCGAATGAGTTTGTGGGATCAGACCCGAAACCGAGTGATCTAGGCATGGCCAGGTTGAAGGTGCAGTAACATGCACTGGAGGACCGAACCCACATCTGTTGAAAAAGATCGGGATGAGCTGTGCCTAGGGGTGAAAGGCCAATCAAACTCGGAGATAGCTGGTTCTCTGCGAAATCTATTTAGGTAGAGCGTCGTCCGAATACCCCGGGGGGTAGAGCACTGGATGGGCAATGGGGGCATACAGCCTTACTGACCCTAACCAAACTCCGAATACCCGGGAGTACTAGACGGCAGACACACTGCGGATGCTAACGTCCGTAGTGGAGAGGGAAACAACCCTGACCTCCGGCTAAGGCCCCTAATTCATGGCTAAGTGGGAAAGCAGGTGGGACGACCAAAACAACCAGGAGGTTGGCTTAGAAGCAGCCATCCTTTAAAGATAGCGTAACAGCTCACTGGTCTAATTAAGTTGTCCTGCGGCGAAGATGTAACGGGGCTCAAGCCATGAGCCGAAGCCGAGGATGCACATAGTGCATGGTAGCAGAGCGTAGTGTGACATAGTTCCATGCGTCTTTAACCTTCTCCGGAAGGTCTTAGACGCAAGGAACTTTCGATGAAGCGGGCGCGTGAGCGATCCCGTGGAGAGATCACTAGTGAGAATGATGACATGAGTAGCGACAAAGAGTGTGAGAGACACTCTCGCCGAAAGTCCAAGGGTTCCTGCTTAAAGCTAATCTGAGCAGGGTAAGCCGACCCCTAAGGCGAGGCCGAAAGGCGTAGTCGATGGGAACCAGGTTAATATTCCTGGGCCATGGAGTGGTGACGGATTGCAAAGGTCGTTCATCCTTATCGGATTGAATGGGCGGCTCAGCAGTCCCTGGAAATAGCCCTCCTATAAGATCGTACCCTAAACCGACACAGGTGGACTGGTAGAGAATACCAAGGCGCTTGAGAGAACGATGTTGAAGGAACTCGGCAAAATACCTCCGTAAGTTCGCGAGAAGGAGGCCCGGGTCCTACGCAAGTGGAATCCGGGGGCACAAACCAGGGGGTGGCGACTGTTTATTAAAAACACAGGGCTCTGCGAAGTCGTAAGACGACGTATAGGGTCTGACGCCTGCCCGGTGCCTGAAGGTTAAAAGGAGAGGTGAGAGCCTTGAATTGAAGCCCAGGTAAACGGCGGCCGTAACTATAACGGTCCTAAGGTAGCGAAATTCCTTGTCGGGTAAGTTCCGACCTGCACGAATGGCGTAACGACTTCCCCGCTGTCTCCAACATCGACTCAGCGAAATTGAATTGCCTGTCAAGATGCAGGCTTCCCGCGGTTAGACGGAAAGACCCCGTGCACCTTTACTACAGCTTCGCACTGGTATCAGGATTGTGACGTGCAGAATAGGTGGTAGGCATCGAAACCGTAACGCCAGTTACGGTGGAGCCTCCTTTGAGATACCACCCTTCGCACTCTTGATACCTAACCGCGGTCCGTTATCCGGATCCGGGACCCTGCGTGGCGGGTAGTTTGACTGGGGCGGTCGCCTCCTAAAGAGTAACGGAGGCGCGCGAAGGTTGGCTCAGACCGGTCGGAAATCGGTCGTTGAGTGCAATGGCAGAAGCCAGCCTGACTGCGAGACTGACAAGTCGAGCAGAGACGAAAGTCGGTCATAGTGATCCGGTGGTCCCGAGTGGAAGGGCCATCGCTCAACGGATAAAAGGTACGCCGGGGATAACAGGCTGATACTGCCCAAGAGTCCATATCGACGGCAGTGTTTGGCACCTCGATGTCGGCTCATCTCATCCTGGGGCTGGAGCAGGTCCCAAGGGTACGGCTGTTCGCCGTTTAAAGAGGTACGTGAGCTGGGTTTAGAACGTCGTGAGACAGTTCGGTCCCTATCTGCCGTGGGTGTAGGATACTTGAGAGGAGTTGCCCCTAGTACGAGAGGACCGGGGTGAACGTTCCACTGGTGGACCAGTTATCGTGCCAACGGTAGTGCTGGGTAGCTATGAACGGACAGGATAACCGCTGAAGGCATCTAAGCGGGAAGCCCCCCTCAAAACAAGGTATCCCTGAGGGCCGAGGTAGACCACCTCGTCGATAGGCCGGAGATGTAAGTGCAGCAATGCATTCAGTTGACCGGTACTAATTGCCCGATAGGCTTGATTTGTTCCAGTAACAGAGAGTGTTACGGACAAACTTAAGCATACATTCCAAAACAAAACACTGCTTGGATCTGAGACACAAACTCAGTTGATTGTAATCTCCGACGAAAAAAAAACGTCGGAGAACGTGGATTTTCCTCGGTTTGGTGGCTACAGCACAAGTGAAACACCCGGTCCCATCCCGAACCCGGAAGTTAAGCACTGTCGCGCCAATGGTACTTGGGCTTAAGCCCTGGGAGAGTAGGTCACCGCCAAACCTAGAAAAATCCACAAACTCTCAAAACGTTCAATAAATACACCCCCCACTATGCCCCGGCAAAAA
>CANLND010000051.1 GCA_947492585.1 uncultured Paracoccaceae bacterium | reverse complement strand
GTCTTCCTGTCAGCCATCGCTCTCGCAGCCATCGTCATCTACTGGCTTTGAAACTCAATGAGTCCAGACCCTAGGCATACCGTCATGCTAGCATTGGGCTGCCCAAGTGGCCCAATGCACTTAGAGCAATGAAAACGGACGGGAACGGCAGAAGTCAGCTCGCAACCAATCTGATTGAAATATCGAAAGGCGGCTTTGGCGAGTTTGGTCGGAGTTTGCAAACTCCGACAATGCGCGTAAGCCGCCATTTGCTCAGATCGCAGCGAAGGTGCGCTTTCCGACCTTGATGCTCTTCGCTGCAATCGCAAACTGCCCTAATGTTGTTTAGAGACCGCCATCAACTACAACCTCAATTTCAACTCGAGCTCTTCTGCGAAGTTCCATGGAAGGAGCTCATCGTATCGCCCCCGTGGAACCTTTTCTGTGAATTTCTCAAACAACCAAGTGATGTATGCATGGGGATCGATGTTATTGATCCGGCAGGTCCCGACAAGGCTAGCGATGATGGCCCAAGTCTCTCCACCATCGGCACTGCCAGTGAACAGGGATGCCTTTCTCAATTGCACCAGCGGTCGGATGGTATTTTCAACGTTATTGTTGTCCATCTCGACACGCCCATCTTCAAGAAAAACACGAAGACCGTCTTCCAATTTCAACGCGTAATTGACCGCTTCACCGAGCTTGCTCTTCATCGCGCCAGTCCGCACATAGGCCTTCAAGTATGCGAAAATATCATCGACGATGACGGCACTGTCTCTTTGGCGCGTCGCTTTACGAACAACATGAGCCTTCCCTTTCATCTCGCGCTCAATTTTATAGAGCTTTCCGATCATGCCAACGATTTTTCTAGCTGGTTTGCTCTTGTTTGATAGTTGTTCTTCCCAGAACTTTCGGCGCACATGCGCCCAGCAAAAAGCCAATTTAATTGGACCGCCGATACGTGTTGAAGACGTCAATCGATTGTAACCAGAGTATGCATCAACCTGCAAAATACCTTCAAAACCGGAAAGCATTGTTTCGGCATGAATGCCCTCACGAGTTTGGGTATATTTGAACGCCACTGCCGGTGGTTTGTTACCACTCCATCGCCGATCATCTCGGCAAAGGGCCCAGATCCGACACGTCTTCAATTTCCCAAGGCCAGAAAATAGTTGGCCGAGGTGGGTCTCATCCATGTGTAGCTTGCTTGATAATTTGATATCAGCGAGCAATGCCTCATATATCGGTTTCAGAGCGCCCTTCGCCTTTTTCATGAGGCGTGACAGGGTGGACCGATGGATATAGACGCCCTTGCGTCCGAAAATTTCTGTGATGCGATTGAGCGGAAGGAAATCAGCGTATTTCTTGATCAATACCGCTACAAACATCGAGGTATCAAAACCACTCCCGTCGAATGGGCGTTCCGGCACAGGGCGTTGGACAAAGTGTCCGCAATTCCTGCAGGCATTTTTGGAATAGATTTCTTTAATGACATAAATTTCGGCCTCTTTGAAAGCGAGTCGCTCTCGAACCTCGGTACTGACCAAACGGTAACCGCAACCGCACGCACATAACTGGTCTGGAGTCGGATCAAGTTCACGAGTCTCGCGACGAAGATGAGCCGGATGTTTCTTTGGTGCTTTGCCCTTGCCTACATTACTAACGGGCGGGGCTTCCGCTTCATCGGAGGAATCTGCGTCGTCATCATCGTCGTCAGAGTTTGAATGATCACCAACACTCTGGTTTTCGCCAACGCCCCCGGGCGTAGATTGCTCACTTTTGGGGCCATAGCGGGCACGTTGTGCGTTTTTCAATTGGGTTTTTAGACGTTTAATTTCAGCGGACAGAACCTTGAGTTTTGCCGATAAGGTGGAGCTTTGCGCCTTAGCTTTCACCAGATCGTCGGACAGCAGGCTGCTCAGCCGCGCTATTTCCTGCGCAACTTGCCGGACTGCTGAATCCGAGTGCCCGGACAGCTGGTCACATAGGGTATGAATAGCATCAATCGTCATGATTGCGCGTTCTTCTCTTCACGGCGCTGGGTTACAGCACATCTCCACCGGTCACGCTCGACACATCGGGCGCGTTTTCACTTGATTTCTGAGTGTTGGGGTGGGATGAAGATAAGAGAGATCGTGATACACAACGGTTTTGAGGCCTTTGAGGATCTGCAAATCCTCAGGGCCTTACTTATTTCAGAGCCCTGAAACTCTATGGACTCATATCTGGGCTCTCCTTTAGGGGATGGGCCTGAACATAGCGTTCAGGAAAAAGTTCTTCTACACTTTGCTCTATCGCAGATGCCAAATGCCTTTCGATCCTTTGTGACCGACTTTTCCCAAGCGATACCGAACTGATGACGCTGGCGCCTGTGCCAAGCTGAATTGCTATATCCGCGAGACGAAGTCCACGTAGTTCCAGCTCAAATTTGATACGAGCATGTCGCGCTCGATCAATTGGGATATCAATGTACTTCATGTTCGGCCCCCAGCTCTGAACTACAGCTTATGACTTGCGCCTATAGAATCGATACGCTGCAGGACGGTCAAATCTTTTAATCCTCACCCCTTTTTGCAAAACTTAGTCTCTGTAAAAGAGGCATGGAAAATGAGAGATGATAACGAAATTGGAAGTGTAGTTGGAATGCCCCGCGACGATTATGAAGCTTTTCGAACGCTAGACCGAACTAATCGAAAGAAAAGTGGGTTTGTACTGACATCAGGTGGAGATCTGTGTGTGCATTCTTGGCGTAAAGATTGCGGAGGGGGGTACATATTCCAATTTTCAGCCCAATTTCTCGTATCAGATTTTCATAACACGGAGGCGTTGAGAGACTTATGCGAAGCTTATCATGCTACGCGGAAAACCCTTTGGAAAGTTCTCGAGAGATTAGGCGTGGATCCTTGGGGCCGGGTTATAGATGACTATCAGAGACCAATGTCATTGGAAGTGGTTGCTGAACGACATGGTTTGAAGCAAACGACTCTTTCGAAAGGGCTGAAGCAGCGTGGGGTTCCGCGACACCGCGGTAGGCTCCCACGTCAATTTGATCCCAAAGAGGTGAAAAAAGCGCTGCGGGATAATCCTTCCGTAAATGAACTTCATCGAAGGTTGGGATGTTCCTGGAAAACTGCGGACAAGGAGATGAAACAGGCAAGAGCCGATGAAGATGGTGAATCTGAATGACACTGTGTTCACAGCACAGAAACGGCGCAAGAAGGTTGAAATGCTATTTGCCCACCTCAAGCGTATCCTCGGGTTGGGACGGCTTCGATTACGAGGACCCTGCGGTGTCCAAGATGAATTTACCCTTGAAGCTGCAGCCCAGAACCTCCGGAAATTAGCCAAACTTAAGCCACTGCTGCCTGCCCAAGGGTAGAAAGGGTGGCACACTCTTAGAGTGCTCAATCAAATATGGAGATAAGCTTGCTTCAAAGCCTAAAATCGAGTGACTTTTTCAACAAAATCAACCCAGACTGCTGGATGCTGCATGACACACGAATGTCCGCTGTTGGGAATGGGTTACGTTGCAAAAAGCTGATCGATATTCTTGAACGCCTTCAACTCAATCGCATTTCCCGCAGGATCGTTGAAGAACATCGTTGCCTGTTCGCCCGGTTCGCCCTTGAAGCGGATGTAGGGCTTAGGGTCAGGACCCATTGATTTCCGCTTAGCTGCGTGATTCACAGTTCGAAAATCGAGCGGTGAACATGTCTGAT
>CANLND010000050.1 GCA_947492585.1 uncultured Paracoccaceae bacterium | reverse complement strand
AGACATGTTCACCGCTCGATTTTCGAACTGTGAATCACGCAGCTAAGCGGAAATCAATGGGTCCTGACCCTAGTCAACAACTAGTTGGACCACACAAATTGGGATGATGTGTGTCAGCTATGGCAGTCACATTATAAAAGTTCCCTGATAAAACAGTTCTTTAGAGTATTCGAAAAAAAGCGGCAACTTAGTGGGGGGATACATGCATGGGTTGCAAACCTACTAACAGCTGGTTTGGATCGACCGTACATCAGAGGAAGCGGACCTCTGCTTTGCTCTGTCAAAGGTCCGCAATAATGTTCAACCGTCTTCGCAAATTGATGTGAACGTATTCAGCGCATTGATCGCTGCAGGCAAGCCTCCGTAGAGCGCCATTTGCCAGATGACCTCGGCAATCTCTGTCTCACTTAGCCCGACTTTGAGACCTGCCTCAATGTTGATACGCAATTGCGGCCCGGTTTGGCCGCCCATGGCCGCCAATGCCGCAATTGTAGCGATGTAGCGGCTTTTAAGGTCCAAGCCGGGGCGTGCATAAAATTGCCCGTAGGCCATTTCTATGACCGTATCCGACATGCCCGGTAGGATGTGTCCGTATCGTTCATCCAATACCGCCTTCAAACCGGGATTGAGCTCATTCGCCATATCGGCGCCGGTTTTGTTTATCATCTCAACGCTCCTCCCAGTGTGAAGCCACCATCGACAACAATGTCTTGGCCGGTCACAAATTCGGAGTCCTCGGACAGGATCCACAGTGCTGTACCAACAATGTCGTTGGGTTTCCCGTTCCGGCGCAGGGGCGTATGGCCGGACAAGCGATTGGAAATTTCAGGATCCAACACCTCATCAGCCATTGGTGTCAGGATAATCCCAGGGCTGATCGCATTCACACGATTTCCACGTGGTCCCTGTTCTACGGCACAGACACGCATCATCGCGAGCAAACCGGCTTTGGTGGCCGCGTATGCCCCAGTGCCAGGCATGACAGCACTGGCGGTCCATGATGCATTGATGAGGACTGAGCCTCCATTCATGTGAGGCAGTGATTTCGCAACTGTCTGCTGCGTGCCGATCAAGTTTGTCTGAACCAGAGCTTCGAAGTGTTCTGCGTCTGTGTCCTGAACGGATTGGAACTCTCCTAAATGCCCGGCATTGGCAAACACGGCGTCCAATGCCCCATACTCCGCAATTATCGTGTCAATATTCTTGGAAATTTCCAGCGGTTTAGCAATGTCACAGACCTGAACCCGAGTGGAGCCGCCCGCCTGACGTATTTCATTTGCGACGGCCTCAAGCAGGTTTCCCCGCCGCCCCCAGAGCACAACTGTTGCTCCTTCTTGTGCAAGCCCTACTGCGGTTTCCCGACCCATGCCGGTTCCCGCGCCGGTGACCAATACCACGCGGCCTTCAAAACGTTTTCTCATGGTGTTTCTCTCTTTGTATTCGCGTAGGGGCAGTTTAGATTGGGAAGGAATTCAGGATAATTTCCGAATTTATTTCAGGATAGAAAAGGATTGCTTTTGAATGGATCTCTTCGTTGCGATGCGCACTTTTGTTGAAGTGTCGCGGGCTGGCTCGATGAATGCAGCCGCACTCAAATTAAATGTCAGCAGCGCATTGGTGGGTCAACGGATCGCGGGACTAGAAGATCACTTGCGGACCCGACTTTTAAATCGGACAACGCGTCAGCAAAGCCTGACGGATTTTGGACAGATCTATCTGGAACACTGTCAGGATATTCTCGAGCTGGTGTCCATCTCAGAAGGCAAAGCCGATGATCAGGCCCAACATTTACACGGGCGACTGCGCATTACCGCACCGGTCAGTTTTGGCACAGCTGCCCTGATGCCTGCCCTGAAGGTCTTTACCAAGACTGCGCCAAAGGTTGAGGTCGAGCTATGCTTGTCGGATCGAAACGAGGATCTACTGGCGGATGGGTTTGATGTGGCCTTCCGGGTTGGCCCGCTTGCAGACAGCAGCATGATACAGGTAAAACTGGCTCCCTACAGAATGGTTGCCTGTGCATCACCAGATTACCTGGCTGCACATCCTGTTCCACAAGATCCCACGGATCTAAATTACCTACAAGCGGTCCTATTTACAAAAACTGGCCGTAGACCCTGGCGCTTTACCAAAGGAGCCGAGACGAAAAGCTGGGCACCCAAAGCGGCCGTCTCCGTCAACTCTGGCCAAGCGGTGTTGAACGCTGCTAAGGAAGGTATGGGGATTGTACTTCTACCCGAAGTACTGGCCCGCGGTGACATCGCAGCAGGCAAGCTTGTTCCGGTTTTGGCTGATTGGTCCATTCCTGAACAGCCCATGTCGTTGCTCTTTCAGCGCGACAGATATCAATCCCAAAGGATGCTGGCCTTTATTGAATTTGCCCGTTCTACATTCCAGGCCCGGTGATCACGTGCGTCGCTACTGAACTAGACTTGGAAAGCAGCCGTTCGTCCGCTCTGCAGAAACCGTACCTTTGGGCTCGAAGCCGACCTCAGATTCGGCGCAGCATCTGCTCACGTTTGGCCTGCATTGGCGACATGAACGGCCCACAGCCGACATTGAGCACCTAAGGTGGATGCTGCGCCGCGGCTCGCCGTACCGGACATTCGCTGCATGTGCGACTTATTCAGGCCTAAGGGCCAACTGGCCATTGCACAGTATTGTCCGGCCTTAGTCTTCCGTACCTATCAACAGCGCTTCAACGCTTTCTATTTCAGGCATCGACCGACCTGCGATCCCTTGCAAATCACCGTGCATACCAACTGTTGACGCGATCACCAGATCAATCTGTTTGGCACGCAACGCCCATTGCTTTTCTATGAAGGCGCGCTCTTTGCGCAGATTGTCCTGCATGTCTTCGAAACGTTCAACGATTGCATCTACGCGTTGTTTAAATTGGGTTCCCGTCAGGTAGTCATAGATCATTTCCATCTTGGTTTCTTGGCCCATCGCGCGGCCCTTGGCGCTTGCCACTTCGATCAAACCTTGGCGTAAGGATGATGCCAGTGGCACTGCATAACGCGGCGCACAGACCCAGATGCCGTCAACCATACCGAAACTGTCAATTCCCTCAGGTAGCGCTTGAGAAGTAATCACTGCCACTTCGCATCCCGAAGCCCGCTGGTCATCCCGCAATTTGGCTAACCAACCGGCGGTCCAGTTCTTTGTACGTTTGCTTTCCCAGAGTATTCTGCCTGCGACCCCTCCGGCTGCGGTCACATCTTGGCGCACATCCGCACCGCTGACGCCTTTGGCAACGGGAACAAAGGCATCCATCGGAAAGGCCGCGCCGAGTGTCTCTTCCAACACGATCTCCGCTGCTTCACCTTGGGTCTGCATCGAACCTTGTTCTGATTTCTGCTTCAGAGCTTCGATCTGGCGTTTCATGCCCTGCATGACTTGTTCCTGTTCGGCCAGTTTCAATTCAGCTTTCTCATTGGCCTCGCGCGTCAGTTTTTCTGCCAATGCCGGACGTTCCGCCGCGAGCATTTTTTGCAAGGTCAGCTCCATTTCAGCCTCCTTGTCTTTGAGCTCCTGTTCACGTTTCATGGCGTCAGCTTGGGCTTTTTGGGCCTCGCGCAGTTTTTCCTCCTGCGCCTTGATGCGTTCCTCAAGAGCAGCCTGCTCTGCTGCGGTTTCAGCTTTCGCGGCATCCTTGGCTTCCGCTTGCGCAGCGGCCAGCGCCTTAGTCGCTTGCGCCTCTTGTTGAGCCAGTTCAGCGTTAAAAGACGCCTGAAGATCGGCCAGCATTGGGCCTGCAAGTTGCTCGGTCAACTCAATTTCATTGGAACACTTTGGGCACTGGATCTTCAACTCGGTCATGCGCTTACCTCGGCATTTTCTATCTCGTTAACATACGATATGACAGCGTCCGTCACCCGTCGGGATTGATTGGTTCGGTAGATGGCCATCATGCCTCTTTCAGCGCACCTATTGTTTCAGTGAGCGCTTTGAAATGAATGGGCGCTACCTTCTTAATCATTTCTAGGGTCAGGACTCATAGCCAGAATATGACGAGTGCGGCGAGAGCGATGGCGGACAGGAAAACCTTCGGGCACCGA
>CANLND010000049.1 GCA_947492585.1 uncultured Paracoccaceae bacterium | reverse complement strand
CTGGAAAAGCCCCGTCGCTTTCGAAAGGAAAGTGCTTAAACGAGCACCAGGGGCGGCACGAAAGCGCGACAGGTCCAAGCGCGGCCCATAGGCGCTGACGTCAGACACAAACAGATCTAGGCGGGGGGGAGTTTAACAATGTCAAAGAGCGGCGCATGAACGCTTATGCGATAGTCAAAAACTGGTTGGAACACATTGAAAGTAGCGTTTCGGGCCCCTGATACAACGCTTACAACTGTGTCAATGATCCCGCAATTTCTGATGTCTTGACGGGGACGCATGGTTGCCAACATTGTGGCGAGAGGTTTGGGATGAGGCCCCTATTCAGGTGGCTAGAGGCTGAAAAACTCTCTCATCGAATTGAAGCCATCGAAGCATTCATAGCTTCCAAGGAAGGTGCGGAATGAGACGCAACGGTGAGGCCTGTCAAAGTTTTCCAGCCCGCGCAGCGGGCCTTGCAGGTGAACGACCGAACGCGCTTTCAAATAGCGCCGAAGAGAGGGAGAGAGCCTGTGGTAAACTTCGACAGGCCGGGGCCTCTAGCCGAAACACAGAAAACTTCCAATAAGGGTGTACTTTGAGATGACTACCGCAAAATCCAGTATTCACCGTTCGCGGTACTGTTGAGATTCCACATTGATGACCTTGGTCACATTCTACCTGACTCTAAGAGCAAAAATCACACCGTAATATATAACATAACTCCCATTATTAACTCCAAGCATCTTAGGTGTAATTCAGGCTTACGGTACGGAGGCACGGCAGATAATTCATTCTTCTGCACCTTTCGTAAGCGTTGCATCTGACCCCCAGTTTCATGTCTTCCGACGTCAACAACCACGACCTATATTGGCGGCACGCCAATACGGAAGCGCAAATTAATGCACTTCCGTGCCCATTGCTGCCATTGCCGACGCATTCAAGCGCCGCGCCGCAGCTTCACCAGACCGGACTTTCGCTGCGCCTGCATGATCTGGGCACCCTCGAATTCACGCATCGCGGACAAAGTGAGCCTTCGCTGCAGATGCACCAATGGCAGCTTCCAGTTCGCTGTCGGCTATTCCGAAGCTCGACTGGTGATCTGCAAGAATGCGATTACCCGCCGATGAACACGTTTCCAGATCCCGCAGAAACTGAACCACCGCAGTCAATGGCATCGCCAACACGACCGGCCGGCTTTCCATTGATGAAGACGCTGCTCGACCCAGCGGCCAAAGACCGCCCATGCGGCGGGTGTTTGGGCTTTGAGTGAGCCGCAAAGCTGTCCCCTTTACGCAAGGCTGGTTTGCTGTTGGTGTTCACGTCACTGCTTCCAGACGTGGCAGGCGTGGGCGGAAACCCATCATGGCCTGATCCAGTGTCACTTTTACGTCCTGCTGCTGGCATTGTACGCCCCCCCAAGATAAACATTTCCCTCGTTTCCCGAAACGAAAACTGCACCACGTCCAATCTCGCGGTAGTTTCCGTTCTGCTGCGACTTGGCCTGGTGAAGAGGATTGATCGGCACTGTACTCTCGCATGGGATCCAACCTTTTGAAGGGCTTTCCAGCATGCTTCCTTCTCGCTGCCTCATCCGTGGCGCGCCCAATCGGCCCAGTCTTTTGGGTAGGTTTCGGATCTTGCAAGAACCGTATCGTCAATGGCGTAGATCGCGGCGATTGCGGCGGCTTCGAAGTTCCAATAGCCCACATAGGTGTTATTTTTGTTGCTGTGACTGGTGTAAAACGGATTGGTCGACTGGCGCATTTCCGTCAGCCAACCCGTGTCAAACTGCATCAACGCAACCTGGCGATCAAAGGGAGTGGCGTCTGGCGCGCAGGCCAGAAATGCGTTTTCATAGGCATCGCCCCAGACCAGGGTTTCGACCGGTGCTCGGCCTGCGCCATGGCCAAGATGGGCGATGAACACCTCCCAGAGCGCGTCGCGCTCGGGCCAGAAATCCAGGGCGTCGACGAGCGGCTTTGCCTCTTTGGCGGTGAGTTTTGCAAGCACCGCCAGGGCAAGATAGCGGGTTCGGAAATCCCAGCCGCCACCGTAATCTTCGCGGGCTTGTTTCGGGCGTTCCAGGCACACCTGGATGAACTGCGGATAGGCCTCCAGCAACAGTTTGCGCGCCTGCATGACACAATCCTCAATGGACGCCCCCGAGGCGTAGAGGGCGGAAACTAAGTAGAAGTTGTTTTTATGAATATCGAAACAATCACCCAGCCTCAAATCGTACGGACGACCTACACTCTTGGCATCCTCATGTATTTCCGAAATAAATTCTGAAACATCCGTTAGGAAGAACGCCCAGTACTCTTCGCTTTTGATGAGATCCCTCATTTGTCTTCATCCCTCCATTTTCTATCTTTCAAACTTTGGCGCTTCACGATCCCATTTTTGTCAACGCGCAGGATTTCCGCCTCATGGTTTTGTAAAATTTTACGCGCCTCACGCCGTGAGAACGCGGCTTCAACGCGCTCTCTAATCCAAACAGGCGACATCTGCTTAGTGCCGTCCTTCAGTTTTCCCAGCCCTGAGGTGCCGTATTTTGCATCTGTCACAAAATATTCCGGCGGTGGATTGGGATTTCTATAGACGGAATCCAGCCCCTGATGTCCGGGCGCGTCCATATCGACATTTGGCCCGTTGACCTTCACCCAGGGCGGGTCCTGTTTGGCGGCCCAATCATCGGCCATCATCTCGCCAAACCTCCCCTTGGTTCCGTTGGGGGCTTCTGAAATCCGTATCCAACGGCCGCCTTTGTCCTTAACCATCGCTTCGCGATCGCGGCCTTGTGGTGGCCGACTTTGGCACGCGCGCGCGAGGTTTTCCCTTGGCGGGACTTTGGCTAGCGGCGCGCCCAATCGGCCCATTCGCTGGGGTAATAGGGGTGATCCCGAAAATCCCGGTCATCGATGCCGAATGCAACCGAGGCTGCGGCGGCCTCCAGGCACCAGTAGCCGACGTAGGTGCTGTTTTCTCCCAGATTGTCTCCGCGGGTGGTTTGAGCCGCCAGTTCAGAGGCCATTTCATCATACCATCCGTCGAGAAACTTTTTTAGGTGATGCGGGCGCGTAAAATCCGGTTCTGAAGGGGCGATGGCGAGCCACAGGTTCTGATAGGCTTCGGGCCAATGCACCTCGCTTGTGACCGAGACTTCCGGCAGCCCGAAATGCCGTCGATAGGCCGCCCAGATCAGATCGTAGCCGCCATAGCCGTCCATTTGTAGATCGAATTGATCGAGTGTTCTGAAGAAGGCCTCTGCCTCAGGTGGCTTAGCCCGCGCCAAGACCAAAAATGACATGTCCCGCAGGTAGGTGTCATAGCCAAGCCGCGCAATGCCATTGGGCATCATAGTTCCGAAATTTGAGACGATCTCAGGGAAGTGCTGTGCCACTGCCCTGAGGCCTGGCGCAACAACCTCTTTCATAGGCGCCCCCGCCGAGTAGAGGAGCAATGACATGTCGAAAAGACTGTCCAATAAAGGCAGCCCTTTGGCCCCCTGATTTCCGTGGGAGGGAAAAGGGGTTTCGGGTCTATTCTCGTAAGATTGTTCAAAAAACTCAATGTCATCAACTTGATAATTTAGAGCTTGGGGCCAGAACTCTAAGCCGGCAAGTTTATCTCTCATTCGTTCCTCCAACTCGGTGCTTGTACTTTCTTGCCATAAATATCCAACCATTCCTCGGTTACATTGCCGTTCTTGTCCACACGCAATAGAACGGGATCAAATCCGTTCTTGATCCCACGCTCATGAAGGCGTGACAGGTTAGCATTTCCAAGGCGTTCCCTGATCCACTGATCCGACATCTGTAGAACCCCGCGTTTTGTCGTACCCTGCTGTGAACCCAGCGCCTTGGCGTCAGAAACAAGGTAGCGCGGCGGCGGACCTGGATCGCGGTAAACGGCATCAATTTTGCCGGGCCCGGTAAAGGGGCTGTCCATCGTGGAGTTGGGGCCATTGATCTTTTCCCAGCCCTGGCTGGCGGCATAGCGGTCGGCTTCCACCTCCCCCCAGCGTCCGACCTGCGGGTTATGGCGGCGCCCGTTGTCCCCTTCCCGGGCCGGGTCTGCCATTTCCGAAACCGGACGCCAGGTCCCGTCCTTGTTCTGGATCATCGCTTCGCCATCTGCCGTGCGTCTCACACCGTCAGGATCCTCGGGATTTCGGTACGACCCGTCAGAGCGCTCGTCTTGGCGTTCTCCTTTATTGCCATCACGATCACGGCGCTGTTGTTCCAACACTTCTTCAGCCGGGGCGTCAGGGATCTCGCGATTGGTGTCAGGTGCGTAGCCGCCGATACCATTGTCCTGCGGCTTGCC
>CANLND010000048.1 GCA_947492585.1 uncultured Paracoccaceae bacterium | reverse complement strand
TCGGTGCCCGAAGGTTTTCCTGTCCGCCATCGCTCTCGCCGCACTCGTCATATTCTGGCTATGAGTCCTGACCCTAAGTTGCTGCTGCAGTAGCCTTGGCACCTTTGCGCTTGGTGAGCCCGCAGAGTGGCCAGAACGCTACCGTGACAAGACCACAATTTGGCCCGAAAAATTACATATCTTCTTTATTCAAGTGTTATGCGATCAGTGTCGATCGGAATTGAGAATTCGTTTAATCCCGCCGGGCGGTTTCATGTGCAATTGGAGCACTCAACAGAAAGATGATGACTGGCATAACTCTATAAATTTAAGGGGCTTCCCCTCCTGAAAATGCAACCCATAATTTTTATTGGAGAGCTAATTGATACATACATTACTCAGGAAATGGTTTTTCGCACGTCTAAAATTGCCACGTGATGTGCACCGTTTTGCATTTCGAAAGTTCACCAACAGACCCCTGATCCAATTTGAGGATCGCGCCATCACCTATGGTGAAATGCAGGATCGGGCTTATCGGTTGGCGGCCGCATGGGCTGCATTTGGTATCGCTAAAGGTGACACTGTCTTTGTACAAGCGGATAGCACTGAAACCTATTTTACGGCCCGTTTTGCCGCGCTTGAAGCTGGCGTCGTGATCACGTTGTTTCATGCGGCCCACAGCCCCGCGTTTATTCTTTTGGCGGCGAAAGCGGCCAATCCGAAACTGCTTATCTTAGACGAGGCGTCTTGCCCTGATTGCAAGACGTTACTTGCCACACACATGCCTGAGCTGCCGATTTGGGAAACCGGCAAAGGCGGTGCAGTGCAGCGAGCAATGTCTGCGAGCCAACCAAAGCCGTCATCAAATGTCATTGCACCCGGCGATCCGATGACATTGATCTTTACATCCGGCACGACAGGTGCGCCCAAGGGGGTGATCTCAAGCCACCGCGCGACGATCTTGAGCATCAAAATGGTTGTCGCCAACCTGAAGGGGAAACCAGACAGAAATGCGCGCAACGTCACGTTGTCTGCAATTCCAATGGCAGGCGCAGGGTCTGGGTTGATCCTTCCGACGTGTCTCGGGGGCGGTACACTGGTTGTTCAAGATCGCTACACTTGTGAAAACCTCGTTGCTCTAATCGAGAGATTCAAAGTCACGCGGTTGTTTTTGACGCCGAGCCAACTCATTGACATCATTGATACACCAACCAGCGAAGACAGCCGGCTGGCCAGTCTGAACCATGTCGTTTACGGCACCTCAGCCATGCCCGCTGCCAAGTTAGAAGAAGCGATCAAGCGTTTTGGCCCCATCTTTCAGCAAGGATACGGACAGGCCGAAGTGCTGCCTCCGGTCAGCCTTTTATCGGTGGCAGACCATCTGGATCACGGCGAAATTGCGCCCCGTCACATTCTTCGCAGTTGCGGTAAGGTCGTTGATGGCGTTGCCGTAAGGGTAGTTGATCCGCAAGGAAACGCAGTTGCAAACGGAGAGATCGGGGAAATTCTGGTCAAGACCCCGACGCGTTTCAGCACCTATTTGAACCTCGCCCAAAACCAAGACGTGATCCTTGATGACGGTTTTTTCCGCACGGGTGATCATGGGGTATTGGACGACACCGGATATCTTAGTGTCGTGAACCGCACCGCTGACATAATCCACACTAAGCACGGCACCATTTTTCCACGAAACATAGAAGAAGAGGCCCATGATGTGCCCGCTGTCAAAGAGTGCAGCATGGTGGAGATTAACGGTGCGGCAACACTTTGTGTTTCTTTGCGTGCGCAATTCAAAACAACCGACACATCCCAAATCATAACCGAGATATCAGGGCTGTTGGCCGCACGTTTCCCGCAATGGATGTTGCCAAGCAGCATACAGATTTTCGACGAAATCCCGCGTAGTTACCTGGGAAAAATTATACGTAATAAATTGAAGGAACAATTAGAACATGCAAGTTAATTCGGAGGCCAAAGTTAAAACCTGGCACAAGTTGGGATATGGTGTTGGCGCCATCGCCTATGCGACACCCTATACGATTATGGCCGGTTCATTCCTGTTTTTTGTCACAACGATTCTACAGGTTTCCCCCATTATTGCTGGGATTATTGTCGCAATTTCAGTCTTTTGGGATGCCGTCACGGATCCGTGGATTGGGGCCATTTCCGATCGCGCGAACTCCAAGCGCTTTGGACGCCGACACCAATTTTTGCTAATCGGCGGGATTGGCACTGCGTTGGGAAGCATTTGCCTTTGGTCAATTTCGCCCGACATGGCGTTGACCATGAAGGTGCTGATGCTATTGGCTGCGGTGCTGTTTGCCAAAACGATGAACACGCTCTACGGGACACCATATTTTGCGCTCAGCGGCAGTCTTTCCAATGATAACAATGAACGCACTGCGATCCAAGGATACCGCGCGTCGTTTCATCTCGTGGGGATGCTTTTTGCGATTGTCGGTACGCAAATTTTGATTTTTCGCCCGTCCGAGGCATTTCCGCGCAGCCAGCTTGACCCTGCCAACTATCCGAAGGTCGGAGTATTCATCGCGGTGATCACGATTATCTTCGCTTTAGTGGCTTATTTCGCCACGCCCAAAGACCATCAGGTAAACCCTTCGACAACGCGAAAATCGATGTGGTCACTTATACGCGAAAGCCTTAAAAACAAGAGTTTCCGCGCGATTGTATTGGTGATTTTCCTGATTGAGATCGTCTTTCAGAGCATCATCAGCCTTGGTACGCATGTGAACACGTTCACCTATCACCTCAACGGCCCCCAAATGGGTATTTTGGGCTTATCCTTGTTAGGTATGTCAATCCTGTCGCAACCGATCTGGGTGTTCTTGTGTCGCCGATTTGAGCTCCGCAATATGCTAATTTTGGGTTTCATTATTGGCCTTGCGGGTTTTGTCGGGATGCCATGGGCGCATGTCGGATTCGAGATTTTCCCGATTGATGCGGACAGCACCTTGATGACGCTTGCAATCTTTAGCGGTATCGCTGGAATTGGGAACGGCGCGTTTATGTCGATCCCGTTCACAATGGTTGCTGAGGCCGCGGATGTTGGTGAACTCGACACTCATGAGCGCCAAGAGGGGCTTTATTTCGGGATGTATACATTTGCCTACAAGGCGGGCATCGCGGTTAGTGTCTTGCTGGCTGGGGTCCTGCTAAAGGTCATCGGCTTTGATGCAAGCCTGCCAGCGCAAACACCCTCAACGTCCTATCACTTAGCAATCGCGCCAACTTGGTTCCTCATTGTGATTGCACCAGTGATCATTTGGGTTCTGCAGTCCTACACGATCAATCACGCCACCCACGCGAAGGCTCTGACCGATCTCAAAGCGCAACGCGCATAAAAAATTGCGCCCTGTGGAGTGAATTCCCTGCGGGGCGCATGTGTTTGCCGTCACGATGCAAGGCTATTGCCGTCGGCGAACAGAAGATAGGGTGAAGTACCGACCATAAAGCCGTCCAAACAGTGGAACTCGACCTTTGTGTCAAACAGGGCCCGGTAGAAAAGAATTGTTGCGTTGTTTGTTTTATTGGCACGAATGTTTGCGGGTCGCATGCTCAATGTCTTTGACGATCTTCGCGCCAGGGCTCTTCGTTGTCTTTCTCATCGTCCACTCCTCAGTGGCTAGGATGAGCAACAAACCCTCTCTTAGCAAATGACCCTAATTGGTCCCATAGGCGCTGACGTCAGACACCAGCTACCTACGTAGACGCAACCATGGTCCCTTACGTAGTCATACCAACTGGTTTCAAATGGCGACCTTTCAGCGCCGAACAAGGGGATGTTGTCTTGGCGACACATCTAGAAAATGGTGCCGGAATCTCATCAGGAACCTACCAATACGTAGTCTTCAGAAATTCTCGACTGACCCATGCTGAAAGATGGCCTCGCTCCAACGAGAGTATTCGGCAACAGGTCATAGATTTGATCAATGACACACCGGATATTGGAAAACTATCTGGGCTAGCCTAGGGTCAGGATTCACAACCAATAGATGACGCGAGCCGCGAGGGCGATGGCAGAGAGGAATACCTTGGGGTATCGGTCATGGCGGGTCGCGCCGCGTCGCCAATCCTTGAGCCTACCGAACATGATCTCGATGCGATTGCGCCGCTTGTAACGGAGTTTATCGTATTTGACGGGTGTTTTGCGTTGCATTCTGCCGGGGGTTCAGGCGCGTATCCCTTTGTCTTGCAACGCTTCCCTGAACCAGGCAGCGTAATAACCTCGATCCCCGAGCAGCCATTTGACCTTTGGCAAGCCGCTGAGCAGCGCCCGTGCGCCGATATAGTCGCTCACCTGTCCGGCGGTGACGAACAGGTCGATGGGCCGTCCCCGACTGTTGCAGTTGGCATGCTGTTTGGTGTTCATGCGTCGCGATACCTTGGTCGCGCCATCTGGGGAAAGTGGAGCGGCTACCACCGCCGAAGCCGCGTCGAAACAAAGATGCACTGTATGGGTACTCCCCCCATTTTTAATGGGGCTCAGCCGTAGAACTCACGCGGCTGTTTTTAGTTTCATAGCGGGTGTCATTC
>CANLND010000047.1 GCA_947492585.1 uncultured Paracoccaceae bacterium | reverse complement strand
CGGTGCCCGAAGGTTTTCCTGTCCGCCATCGCTCTCGCCGCACTCGTCATATTCTGGCTATGAGTCCTGACCCTAGTCTCAGGTGAACCCGGCCAACGCCCATATAGGAGCTGATACCCGTCACTGCTGCCCCACCGAGCGATGACAGTATGCAATTGTTCGCCCGGTGTCCCTTTCTGTTCTGCGTGAAGCAAACAGGCGTCTTTGCAATCCCCTTCGTTCACGTGTGCGAGACCCGTTGGGACGGATCACAATTTCGCGCAGGCAGCTCTCTTAAATTCATCATGAAAAACTACTTGAGTCTTTTTTCGCTCAGGACGTGTCGCTTGCTGTGCAGTGGCTGCGTTTTTTCTGCAATATCACCGGCCTGTAAGGTGCTGTGGCTTCGGCAAGAGGTCGCGGATAATTGGGAACCCGGTTCAATTCCGGCACTGCCCCCGCAACGGTGATGAAGGTCAAAAACGGCAAGTGGCCACTGAGATGAGGATCTCAGAATAGGTGTCGTTCTTGGGTGAAAACCCCTTCTAAGTCCGGAAACCAGCCTTACAAGAATGTCAAACTGTGGGTGGCGGTGAGGCACGGCATTGGTCGCATTCCTCAGGCGCCAATCGACCGTGTTCACCTCTCATCTGCGCAAGAAAGGCCGCGGGGCGCGGCAGGAGAACGAGAAGTGAGCAATATCCAAACCCTATTGGCCCGACGCACACCCGGACACGCTTTGGAACAAGCATTTTACAACGATCCGGACGTATTTCAAACTGACCTGGAAGCCATTCATTATAAATCTTGGCTCTTTGTCGCCGCAGCCTGCGAGCTGGAAAAAGCAGGCAGCTACGTCACCTATTCTGTCGGCACTTATCGCGTTGTCATCGTAAAAGGGGCTGACAATCAGATCCGTGCCTTCCACAATAGCTGCCGCCATCGTGGATCGATCATCTGTAAAGCTGCCAAAGGTCATGCGCCGAAATTGGTGTGCCCCTATCACCAGTGGACCTACGAATTGGACGGTTCTCTGCTGTGGGCGCGCGACATGGGTCCCGAATTTGATCCCACACAACATGGCCTGAAAACCGTGCACTGCCGTGTGGTTGCTGGTCTTATTTATATCTGCGTTGCGGATGAGGCCCCCGAATTTGAAGAATTCGCAGCCACGCTTGAACAGTATCTTGCCCCACATGATCTGGCCAATTCCAAGGTCGCTTTTGAAAGCTCGATCATTGAGAAAGGCAATTGGAAGCTGATTTGGGAAAACAACCGGGAATGCTACCACTGTGGTGGCAACCACCCCTCGCTTTGCCGCACTTTCCCAGATGATCCTGCTGCAATCGGCAATGACAACTCGGGCACAGGTTCCATCCTGAATGCCCATATCGAAAAATGCGAAGCGGTTGGCGCCCCTTCGAAATTCACAATTTCGGACGATTGCGAATGGCGATTGGTGCGTATGCCACTGGTGGGCACCACCGAAAGCTACACCATGGATGGCAAAGTCGCGGTGAGCAAACCAAATTCATCCTTCCCGTTCAAGGATGCAGGCTCTCTGCTAAAGTTCCACTACCCTTCGACATGGAACCACTTCCTGTCGGATCATTCTCTCGTATTCCGCGTGACTCCGATTTCAGCAACAGAAACCGAAGTGACCACCAAATGGTTGGTGCATAAAGATGCAGTCGAAGGTGTGGACTATGATCTCAAGCGCCTGACCGAAGTCTGGGTGGCCACCAATGATGAAGACCGTGAAGTGGTGGAGTTCAACCAAATGGGTATCAATTCCCCGGCCTATCAGCCTGGCCCCTACTCTCCCACGCAAGAAGCTGGCGTCAGCCAGTTTGTAGATTGGTATTGCGCGACCCTGTCTGAACGACTGGCAGCCAAAACCATTGCGGCGGAGTGATTATGTTGGATAGCCTCGATCGTTTCTCACCGACAATCTGGAAAGACAGCGAGAAGCTTGAATGCGTCTCGGTCGTGCCAGAAGCGCCCAATACTGCAAGCTTTACATTCCGGGCGCCCTCGGGGGCACTCTTTGCCTACCAGCCGGGTCAGTTCCTGACACTGGAAATCCCCGCCCCCGGCGAGCCGGGTGGCGTCGTGCATCGGACCTATACGATCTCGTCGTCTCCGTCGCGGCCGCGGTCGATTACCATCACCGCCAAGGCACAAGCCGACAGTATCGGCACCCGTTGGATGCTGGATAACCTAAAGCCCGGCATGCAGATCAAAGCGATAGGCGCTGCTGGCCTGTTTACAAATGCCGAAAGCAAGGCGCGTAAATACCTATTTATCTCAGCCGGTTCCGGCATCACACCAATGATGTCGATGACCACCTGCATGTGGGATGAGGGCGGCGACCTAGATATTGTCTTTATCAATTGCGCCAAGCGTCCGTCCGAAATCATTTTTCGGCAACGTCTGGAGCAAATGGCCAGCCGTGCCCCCGGATTGGATCTGAAATTTGTCGTAGAAGAGCCGGATCTTTATCGTCCATGGACAGGCTATCAGGGACAATTCAACCAGCTGATGCTGGGCTTGATGGCACCGGATTATCTGGAGCGCGAAGTCTACTGTTGTGGTCCAGAACCGTTCATGCAGGCGGTACGTGATGCGTTAACAGGCTTGGGTTTTGACCCAGACAACTACCATCAAGAGAGCTTTGGTGCCCCCGTCGAAGAAGAGGCCGACCAGCCTGATCTGGACGATGTTGTGCCAGATGATGAAAGTGCAGCAGAGATCCTATTCACCACCTCAGGCGTCACTGCCAAGGTGGCCGAGACAGACACCGTTCTGGCTGCCGCACGATCTGTCGGGCTGAATATCCCATCCGGTTGCACCTTTGGTGTCTGTGGGACCTGCAAGGTCAAAAAGTCCTCTGGCGAGGTCCATATGGTCCACAACGGCGGTATCTCCGAAGACGACATCGAGGCCGGGTACATTCTGGCGTGCTGTTCAAATCCGATCGGATCCGTCGAAGTCGAAGTGTAAAACCTTGCGAAGCTCATCACCTGCGCTTCGCACATCGACATTCCCAATCGATCAAACGTTTGAAAAGAGTGTGGCATCAGCTGCACTCTTTTCTATTCTGCACGCGCGGACCATTCGATATCCGATATGAATGCAAGGGCTGACCAAGGGTTATGTTCGCTTTCGCCAACGACGGGCGCGCAAACTGCGCCCTCCGCAAATGTCGGCTTTCATGTGCAAGACTGCGAAATCCTTCGCCTGAAACATGACGATTTCGTAGAAATCATTGACTCTTCAATTGAACTGAATTGGTCTGTCGGACTTAAGCGCTACTATTGAGGCAGCAGATGTCCAGCCCACCAGTTCTTGTTGGTAATCAGATATACACGCGCACCGGGTTTGGCTCAGAGCATCCACTGGCCATGCCAAAAACTGCGCCCACACTCGCATTGATAAAATCGCTCGACTGGTTCGATCCGGCCAGTTACATCGAATGCCGCGAAGCGATCCCCCGCCGTATCAAAGAGTTTCATGATTCCGCCTACGTAGACGCCGCCTTTGATGCCGAAACAAGCCAAAAGGCGTCCAGGGAGGTCCGCCTGCAGTATGGTTTGGGCACCTCTGACAATCCGATTTTCCCGAACGTCATTCACCGTGCTGCCGTTGCTTGTGGTGCGGCCCTTACAGCCGCTGACTACATTGCCAAAGGCATTAGCGTTCACAGCCCCTTGGGGGGCGCGCATCATTCTGAACCAGCCCGGGCAAGCGGCTTTGGCTACTTCAATGACATTGTGCTTGGTATTTTGAAGTTACAAGAGGCAGGCCTCAATAGAATTGCGTACGTCGATTTGGACGCTCATCATGGGAACGCTGTCGAAGATGCATTTACCTTCAATCGCAACGTCTTAACTATCTCAATCCACCAAGAAAATTGCTGGCCCCATACCGGAATTGAAAGCGATCTCGATTATGGTGTCATCAACATCCCCGTCCCTGCTGGCTTTAATGATACTGAATTGTCGTTGTTGATGGAGGAGGTCGTACTACCAAAATTAGGCAAATTTAGACCCGACGTGGTCGTCGTGCAGGCCGGATCTGACTCTTTGGAAGCGGACCTTATGATGGATCTAGGGTTGTCAAACGGTGCCTATTTCGATGCGATCAAATCCTTGCAAGGCACTGCTGACCGAATATGGGTAACCGGCGGGGGTGGCTATAATCCTTGGGCCGTCGTTCCGTGCTGGGCTGGAATTTGGTGCGTTTTAAACAACAAGGACTATACCGCCCCGCTCCCGCTCGGCGCGGCACAAACTCTTACCGATCTAATCAAAAGATGGCCGACTGTGTCCGAGCCGCCGGTAGATTGGCTCACTTCACTGCTTGATGCTCCACGTCCCGGACCCATCCGAAATGCAATCAAAGAACAGGTCAAATTTCTGACGTAGGCTGGCTTTAATTGAAAGGGCATGCTTCCCCATTCCCATAGCTCGTCTCCTTCGGTGCAATAAATGTTATCAAAGGGGCGGCATCAAGCCGTGAGTGGTGCCTTTACCCGGAGGTGAAGCCCTGAAGGGAGTTCATGGTTCCCTGTGGATCACGCGTGACATGTGTCGGAGATGTGTCTTGGGATCGGGTGTCCGGAGATGTATATTATTGTATTTAAGTTTTATAATTGGTTGCGGGAGTAGGATTTGAACCTACGACCTTCAGGTTATGAGCCTGACGAGCTACCTGGCTGCTCCATCCC
>CANLND010000046.1 GCA_947492585.1 uncultured Paracoccaceae bacterium | reverse complement strand
GGCGGACCGAGGAGGATTCGAACCCCCGACCCCCTGATTCGTAGTCAGGTACTCTATCCAGCTGAGCTATCGGTCCACTGTGGAGCCGGGATTTAAGCCTTTAATAGAATGGACGCAACCCCAAAATGGAAAATAATAAACTTCCATTGATTTATTTATACCCACAGGCGCGCGATTATGGTGTCCACCTTAGAACTGCTTGAAAATACGGGGTTTGAACAGCGGGCGATCACACCGGGATGGCCGTATTCAACCCTTGAATTGGCCCCTCTGTGGCTCTCGTCGCGAGCATGGACCGCCGTTCGCATTCATGTGGTGCCAGACACCGTGCACGCCATCCTGTGCACGGTGGTCATTTTCAG
The DNA here is from genome assembly GCA_947492585.1 of uncultured Paracoccaceae bacterium. GTDB lineage: Bacteria > Pseudomonadota > Alphaproteobacteria > Rhodobacterales > Rhodobacteraceae > Epibacterium. Next base: position 5,622 of record CANLND010000046.1, on the reverse strand, counting down.
GACGTGTCGCGGTGCGGTAACCGCGGCTTGCGCTCATTTCTGGGTGGCTTGGGTTCGTCTACTGGGACAAACCGGCCTGTGCCAGTATTTGTGCCTGAACCTGATCTACGCCGATGTTTAGCTTGAGATTGGTAAAAAAGAACGGTCGCCCATTGCGTGCCTTGGTCGCGTCTTGGCGCATGACCTCAAGTGAGGCCCCGACATGGGGGGCCAGATCGGTTTTGTTGACAATCAAAATGTCCGAGCGGGTCAGGGCAGGACCACCTTTGCGCGGGATCTCTTCTCCAGCTGCAACGTCAATAACATAGACTGTCAAATCGGCAAGTTCAGGGCTGAAGGTGGCCGAAAGATTGTCGCCGCCACTTTCGATCAAAACGATCTCTAGATCCGCATGACGGTTCTGCATTTCAGCGATGGCCGCGAGATTGATAGAGGCATCCTCGCGGATCGCAGTGTGCGGGCAGCCGCCGGTTTCAACACCGATAATCCGATCTTGTGGTAGGATTTGCATGCGCATCAACGCCTCAGCGTCTTCCTGCGTGTAGATGTCATTGGTGATAACCCCAATGGAAAACCTGTCCTTTAATACTTCGGACAATCGGGCGGTCAATGTGGTTTTGCCCGCGCCCACAGGGCCGCCGATTCCAATCCGCAGGGGGCCGTTCATTTTGGTCATGATTGAAAGATCCGAGGTTGAAGGGTTTCGTGTTGCATGGCGGCGATGTCTGATAGAAAGGCCGTGCTAGAGATGTCCTCTATACCCATGTCCCGACTGTCGGCCGCCACCTCGATGCAGGCGGCGTTTAACTGCGCCAGAATGCTCTGGCCTTCGGTTTGGCCCATAGGCATCAAGCGCTGTGCAGCGGCGGTGAGGTTGCTTAGAAAACTCTGCAAGTACAAGGCTATGACAGCCTCTATATCCAAACCCTCTTGCCGCGCGGCAAACCCTAGATTGATGGGAAGTTGCAGCATCGGCAGTTTAAGTCCCCAGACATGCGAAGCGACGTTGCTAAATGCGGCCCCCTGACGTTCCGCTTCACGCTGGCGTTCAAGGGCTGGAGCAAAGGCGCGGCATTGCGCGTTCAGCTCTTGGACGTCCGACATGTCTTTGCAGGCCCAGGCCAGACGTATCCAGATGGCATCGCTGCGGCCGCTGCCATGCCGGATCAACGTGTCGAGCCATTCGCGCAGATCCTCTCCATTCTCGATCCAATGTGATCGGATCGCTTGCTCTAACCCATGCGAATAGGCAAAGGCCCCCACAGGGAAGGACGGAGACAGCCACTGGGTTAACGTCAGAAACTTTGCGTCAATGGGCATGGGCGCTGTGTCCATGTTCGTGGGCATGCGTGCGACCATGCCCATATGCACCGCCCTCTGGGGTAAATGGTTCGGTTGCATCCTCGGTCGTGGCGTTCAGATGTTCCAGCATATGTTTGATCACCGGGTCACGCTGGATGAGCAGCCGATCCCCTTCGATTTGGCAGGGCGTATGGCGGTTGCCAATATGCCAGGCCAGCCGCGCCAGATTGTCACCGGTGACAATCAAAACGTCTTCGGGCGCGGCGCGAACCACAATTAGACGCCCATCAGACAGTTCCAGCGCATCTCCTTGATTGAGCGAGGTGGTTTTGGATAAATCCACAACAATAGCCTCACCTGCGTCGGTGATCAGACGTTTGCGGCGCAGAAAACGATCATCATAGCTCAAAGTGACTGTGCCCGCATGGGGGGCATGGCTGTGGCGGTGCAGTGTTTGTGCAAGGGGCAGGGCAGTCATTGCGGGTCCTCAATACAAGAAGTAGCGCTGTGCCATCGGCAGTTCGGAGGCCGGCTGGCAGGTCAGCAATTCGCCGTCCGCGCGCACTTCATAGGTTTCGGGATGTACTTCGATATCGGGGGTTGCGGTGTTCAGTTTGAGATCCGATTTGCCAATCTCACGCGTGTTGCGCACCGCTAGCGTGGATTTGGCAAGGCCCAGCCTGTCGGCAAGGCCATCAGCCTGCGCGGCCTCGGACACGAATGTCACGGCGGACTGTTCAACGGACCGTCCGAAGGCTCCAAACATGGGGCGTGAATAGACCGGCTGTGGTGTAGGGATCGACGCATTTGGATCACCCATTTGCGCCATCGCAATGGTGCCGCCCAGCAGAACCATTTCGGGCTTTACGCCAAAGAACATTGGATCCCACAGCACCAGATCGGCGCGTTTACCCTCTTCGATCGAACCAATCTGATGGCTGATCCCATGGGCGATTGCAGGGTTGATGGTGTATTTCGCCACATAGCGCCGCACCCGGAAATTATCGTTGTCGCCGGTCTCTTCGGTCAGCCGGCCGCGTTGTTTCTTCATTTTATCGGCCGTTTGCCAGGTGCGGATCAGCACTTCGCCGACGCGCCCCATGGCCTGACTGTCTGAGGCAATGATCGAAAAGGCGCCCATGTCGTGCAGGATGTCTTCGGCGGCAATGGTTTCGCGCCGAATGCGGCTTTCGGCAAAGGCGACGTCTTCGGGGATGGATTTGTCCAGATGGTGGCACACCATCAGCATGTCCAAATGTTCTTCGACGGTGTTGACCGTAAAGGGGCGGGTTGGGTTGGTTGAAGAGGGCAAGACATGGTCTTCGCCGCAAATCTTGATGATATCAGGCGCGTGTCCACCCCCAGCGCCTTCGGTGTGGAAGGCGTGAATTGTACGGCCTTTCATGGCCGCGACGGTGTGTTCCACAAACCCAGATTCGTTCAACGTGTCGGTGTGGATCATCACCTGTACGTCCATTGCGTCCGCGACGCCCAGGCAGCAATCGATTGCCGCGGGGGTGGTGCCCCAGTCTTCGTGCAGTTTCAACGCACAGGCGCCGGCTTTGATTTGCTCTTCAAGTGCGGCAGGCAGACTGGCATTACCTTTTCCTGCAAAGGCGAGGTTCATCGGAAACGCATCTGCGGCCTGCATCATACGTCCAAGGTGCCAGGCACCGGGCGTACAGGTGGTGGCCAAAGTCCCATGGGCCGGCCCGGTGCCTCCGCCCAGCATGGTGGTTAGGCCCGAATGTAAGGCGTCTTCGATCTGCTGCGGGCAGATGAAATGGATGTGAGAGTCAAATCCACCCGCCGTCAGAATACGTCCCTCCCCAGCGATTATTTCGGTGCCGGGACCGATGATGATGTCGATGTTGGGTTGGGTGTCTGGGTTTCCGGCTTTGCCAATTTTATGGATGCGCCCGTCACGCAGGCCGACGTCTGCTTTGTAGATGCCCGTGTGGTCGACGATCAGCGCATTGGTGATGACCGTGTCTACCGCCCCAGCGGCACGGGTGACTTGGGATTGCCCCATGCCATCCCGGATGACTTTACCACCGCCGAATTTAACCTCTTCGCCGTAGGGGCCTGTCAGGTCTTTTTCGACTTCGATAATCAGATCGGTGTCCGCCAGACGGATCTTGTCGCCGACGGTTGGACCGAACATGGCAGCATAATCGGAGCGTTTGATTGAAGTTGGCATCAGAGCGCCCCCATCACTTTTTGATTAAATCCATAGATCGTGCGGGTCCCCGAAACCGGGATCAGCTGAACTTCGCGACGCTGTCCAGGCTCAAACCGCACGGCCGTGCCCGAGGCTATGTCCAGCCTTCGTCCATAGCTGGCGTCGCGATCAAAATCTAACGCTGGGTTTGCTTCGGCGAAATGATAGTGGCTGCCCACCTGCACGGGGCGGTCCCCCGTATTGGCAACCATCAGCGTGATGGCTTCGGCATCTTCGTTTAACGTCAGATGACCAGGGGCGGGAATCAACTCGCCGGGGATCATTTGCGCAGCCCCACAGTTGCAGCCACAGCCGCAATGGCCATGACCCCCAGTCCAATCAACAGATTGTCTGTGGCGTGCACGTGCAAATGTGCATCGGTGTGGGCCGCAACGGGAGCGGTAAATACGATCAGGGCCAGCGAGGTCTTTGCAGCGAATTTCATAGGGTCTCTCCTGTGCGAGTGGGGCTTAGCGAATGGGGGAGTGGACGGTGACCAGCTTGGTGCCGTCCGGGAATGTGGCTTCGACTTGGACGTCGTGAATCATCTCCGCGACACCGGACATGCATTGGTCGCGGCGGACGACCTGCGCGCCTGCGTCCATCATGTCAGCGACTGACCGTCCGTCCCGTGCGCCTTCGACCACCGCGTCTGTGATGAGGGCAATCGCTTCGGGGTGGTTTAGCTTGACGCCGCGCGCAAGACGTTTGCGGGCCACTTCGGCAGCCATGGCGATCAGAAGTTTGTCTTTTTCCCTTGGGGTCAGGTTCATTGGTCTAAAGTCTCCAAGATGTTGGAAGGCTGTTGAGGGTTAACCGGTCAAGAACCGGCAAAAGCGATTTGCGCAGCTCAAAGCTGTCTGGCGCCATGACGCGCAGGGCCAAGAGATCAGGCTGTAATAAGCTGACGCCGCCCATCTGGGGCATCATGCTGCGCAGGGTGGGGATCTGGGCTTCGGCATCAGGGGCCACATAAAGGACGCTGGCCATGGCGCCCGCTCCCTGACCGGTGGCGCGCTGGGCAAGATGGGCGACGCTGTCGCCCGTCAGGTCCACGCCATCCAGATACAATGGCGTGCCCTCGCGATATAGCGAGATCCGGTCTTTGAACCAGATGTGCTGCAATGTTTCCCCCATCGCAGCACGGCCAAAAATTACGGGCTCAACAATTAGCGCCCTGGAGTTATGTTCAAGATCCACATGCAAAGATCGCGACAATGCGCAGCCTTCAAACAGAATCAGTTCTTGTGGTAACCATTCCAGTGTTGCACCCGCTGCGACGGACAGGCGACTGTGCATTTCAGCCTGACCTGACTGGGCCCGATAGGCCCGTTCGGCGGCCTGGGTCGTGAGCGTTAGCTTGCTGTTCGCACCGGCGCTACATTCAAGGTCAATCCGATCACCACCGGTTAGACCGCCGGAGGTATTGATCAAAATGGCTTGCACATCAGAAGAACGCGTAAACAGTGCCTTCATGGCGCCAGAGGTTCGAAGCCTGTCGAGTCCGCTGCCCCGCTCCAGCGCTTTTGAGGACAAGATTAGTGCGCCCTTTGTCCGGGGCACCTCGGCCGAGGCAGCAAGGTCCGGGATCCGGTTGGAGTATGTCTTTTGCGGTAAGATGACGGCAGCCTCAAGTTTTCGAGTTGCTGCATCCTTGATCATCCCGGCGCAGAAGTGGCCATGAAACCTCTGCTTCACGGTTCCGAAACAGATAGTTTGCGTAAATTTAGGGCATGTAGCGACAATTTTGCGCATTATTTGCGCAAATGAGCAGATGTTGAACGCGTTTCCGGCCTCACTGTTGATCTGCGCCAGTCACATAACATTCAGTATGGGCACCCCGACGCCGCATGGTGTCGCCTTCGGGATGTGGGTGTGTGACGACCATACGAATTGGACCTCGAAGCGGCCGCCACACGAATTGCAACAACAGTTGCAAAGCCAGTGCTACGCTTTTGCGCCTTGGCGCGCAATATCGGCCGGTTTTGCGAGGAGCCAAAAATGAATCTGTTCTCTAAAACACTAGGGTCAGGACCCATTGATTTCCGTTGGGCTTTATGATTCACGGTTCGGAAAAACGAGCGGTGAACATGTCTGAT
>CANLND010000045.1 GCA_947492585.1 uncultured Paracoccaceae bacterium | reverse complement strand
AATGTGGGCGACGCGCCCATGCTACCAGAACTACTCGACCAAATTCCACTCCATCAAGACATAGGATCAGTCACTGCCGACGGGGCATACGATACCCGCCATTGCCATGACGCGATTTGGGCCTGTCACGCTTTTGTGCCGCCCCAAGTGCTCGTTTAGGCCACCTTGCGTTCGATTGCGACAGGGCTTTTCCAACCCAATGCTGAGTGCCGTCGCCGCGGATTGTAAAAGCCATTGATGTACTGGAAGATCGCCAGTTCCGCGTCTCGTCGCGTGTGCCACGATCTGCGCCAGATCAACTCTGACTTGATGGTTTTGAAGAAGGTCTCGACTGCCTAGTTGTCGTAACAGTTTCCCTTGCCGCTCATCGATACTTGGAAGCCGTGCCGACGCAGGAGCTTCTGATAGTCGTGTGAGCAATACTGGCTGCCACGGTCGGTGTGGTGAATGCATCCCTTTGGCGGCTGGCGGAGTGCCACGGCCATCTCTAAAGCTCTTATCGCAAGATTGCGTTTCATGCGGTTCGAGACAGCCCAGCCAATCACCCGCCGGGAATGCAGATCAAGAATGACGGCCAGGTAGAGCCAGCCTTCGCGAGTCCAGACATAGCTGATGTCGCCCGCCCATTTCTGGTTCTGGCGGTCGGCGCGGAAGTCCCGGTTCAGCAGGTTAGGTGCGATGTTGAAAGCATGGCTACTGTCGGTCGTCGCCTTGTATTTCTTCGACCTTTCAACGCGAATGCCATTCTGACGCATCAGCCGACCAACCCGACGGTGGCCAATGTTCAGGCCCAGCTCCTTCAACTCTTTTGTCATTCTCGGACGACCATAGCTGCCCAAGCTGAGACGGGACTGTTCCTTGATGTGGGCCAGAATAACCATGTCAGTTCGTTGCCTTTGACTGACAGGTCCAACCTGGCAAAGCCGGTTGGTCGAAAATTCGCAGCCATGCTCTTGGATGAACCGGAACCTCATGGCTTTTGGCTCGCGAAGAAGGCTGTGGCCTTTTTTAGAATATCCCTCTCCTCCTTGAGGATACGGTTCTCCCGTCGACGCCGTTCATTCTCCCGAGCAAGGTCCAGGTCTTTGTCCGATACCACGTCAGTGTCGCGATGCGCTGTCACCCACTTGTTCAAAGTGGAGAGGCCAACGCCCAAATCCGACGCTACCTGCTTCCTTGTGAGCCCGCTCGTTAGCGCGATCCGCACCGCATCAGCCCGGAATTCGTCTGTTCGTTTCAGTCCCATTGTTTATCTCCTTTGGTGCAATAAATGCTATCAAAGGAGCGGCATCAAACCGTGACAGGTCCAATTGCCAGCCGTGGTGCTCACTCCGTCATTCCACCACGCAAGAATGCCAAACCCTGGAAGCCCACGAGTGCTGGAGCCGTCGCCAGAAACGAAGCGGTCAACACATCACGATACCTGGGCCGTGCCCTCTGGCGACGGTGGAGTGGGTACCACCGCCGAAGCCGAGTTGAGACTAAAATGCATTGCATGAAGCTGATGGGCCAATCGCTCATGGCTCGTGACTTTGAACGGCAGGTCGCCGAAATACAGATCCGCATCGCCGTACTCAACCGCTATACTGCGCTTGGCATACCCGTCACCCAGCCCGTAGGCTAAATCCGTCCGGGGTAAAGGGCGGTACGCTCTTCACCCGATTTGTGCAACAAAGCCTTGTAAGGAGCGTCTTCACATTATTGGGCCGATCCAGAGCGACCAGCTCAACAGGGTTAGCTTCATTTGCTGCGTGCCAGTCCCTGGCACTGCCCTGAGGATCGCTATCCACCATCAGCACAGACTGCCCGCGTTCATGCAAAGAACGCGCAAGATTTGTGCTGATCGTCGTCTTTCCGCTGCCACCCTTGGGATTGAGAGCAGATACGATTGGCATTAGATCACCTCAATTACTCAAGTGAGTAATTGAGGTGATTAGATTCTTGTAAAATGTCAAGAATGAACAAACCATGTTCACGATTATCAGGCGGCAGCGAGCGACATCATCGTAGCGATAGCTAGGCTAGCGATATTCGAGTTCCATGTCCGGTAAAGTGAACTCGCAAGACCCATCTGGCCATTCGATCTCATACGGTGTGATAAACGAGATGCGGTAGCGCCCCTTGCGTGGTTCAGGGCTGCCGTTGTTCCAGAAAACTGACCGGTTGAGGAAAGGGGCCCAGGGTTGGTGAACAATGAATTTGCCTTCAAATATAGTATCGCCGTTCAGTCCAGATTTGTGGCTTGGGTATATATCTCGGTAAAGGTCAGGCTCCATTGGTGGCTCTATGGTGCGCTCAGGATTTGTGACATCTCGCCATTCTCCGTTCTGCTGCAAAAATATCCGCGCATTAAGGTCTGGAAAAATCAACTGACGAAAGCGGATACGGTCAGTGAAGCCATCGGGGAAAAGCACCGTCAAGAAGTATCCGGAGAACAATTCTCCACGACCGCCTTGATTGCCAACCTCGACAATATTGCTAACCGCAGTAGTTGTGGCTGGATTTGCATTCAACGCGACTTGGAACGGACCACAAGATAACGTGTCAACCAACGGAAGGCGGCCACTCGCTACCAAAAATTCATCATGAGATTGCCGAATTAAGTCTGCTCGAATGATGCCTGGAGGCATGTCCCCCGGCAGATTGTTCCAATTCACTGTCTCGTCTCCTTCAGCCGTAACGCATCCTGCAAGCGCAACCGAACAGCATAATACCAAGATTTTTTTAGTGCCAAGCATTAATCCAAAATCTCCCAGTCTTCGACGGCGTGACCCCAAACATCGTCCATATGCCGAAGTACCACAAATGCCACTGTCAATGCATAAGCCTTGTGATAGTCGGTGAAGTTCCGCATAGAACCCAGCATACCTGGGTGTGAGGCGGTCGCTGTACCGGTCACCACGTAATCATCAGTGGCTGAGCCGATATCGCCGCGCGTGTGAAACTTAAGGCCATTGATCATACGCCGCGTGTCATCATAGTAGGCATCTTTAAGTCCTAGCATATGCGCAAATTCATGCGGTTCCAACATATTATGGTAGCCTGTATGGCCCGGCCCGTGCGTATCGGTACAAGTACGCGTATCTGCCAGGCTCCAAGACCCATATCGCGGCGAGCCGTTGCTGACATAGCTTCTGCCAAGGGTGAGTGAGCTCGCCTCTGGGTGCGGAATCTTTGCTTGAGGGGGCAATGGACGGCTGGGATCACCATTCGCAAAATAAACAAGATCGTTGCTTCCACGCACGGGCTCATACGGCACATTATAGAGATCAATCCTATAATGTTCACCAGATGCCACCTCGACCGGGTTAAAAAATATTTTGTAGACGTTCTCATCACAAACGCGGTCTTTGATCCTGATCTTGTAAGGTTTTGCGTTCCACCAGTCTTTGATACCTTGCGGAATTAATGCTGTTCGCGCGCGGAAATCAGTATCGCTTAAAGGTGCTGCCACCCCCTTCGAAACACCATAATCGCGATGCCCCGTCAAATTCACAAACCGCATCTTATGTGTGACAGTGATCTGCTTATTCACGCAGTCCAGAAACACATCAGCATCCCAGGTTCCAGCGCCAGTCCCTGCCCCTTTGCTGCTGCCTGACAAATCAAGCTGCTCAATCCAGATGCATTTGTCTCGATTCGTATAAGGATTGTTCGCCTGATATACGCCCGAACATCCGCACCGTGCCGCACTGCGACAGGTCCCAGATGTCGGCGCCGCAGCAAAACCAGACGCGGTGGCAGCCCCAACTGGTGCGCTGCCAGCCGCAACCGTCCCGCCAGTTGGCAAACGTAAAGACGACAACCCTTCTGTAATGCATGGGCTCTCACTCATCGGATGCTCCTTGTGTGTCTGGCGTTGCCGTTCCACTGGCCAGACGTTCAAGCCAACTTAGTAAGCGCCAATACCGATTTTGCGGATCGGTGCCCGCTTTATCAAGCAACCTGATCCACCATTGAAATTGCGGGTTGCTCTCAACATCCAGCCCCAGGACCCATATGGTCCAAAAGCAAACGTCTAGATCGTAAGGTCCAGCAACATTCAAGTTTGCCTTCATGGCCGCAGCATTCGTCAAAAAAAACTTTTGATCCAGTGGATTAGGCTGCCATCTCTCAAAGAGAGGCAAGGGCTGTTCGCATGATACAAATTGCCCTTTCAATGCACTGTTGCGCCTGAGAGAATTCAATTCTGTCACCGCGTTTTGCAGATAGGTTTGGCGTGTCTGTGCAACACCCCAAACCTGTTCGATCATAGGTTGGATGAGCGGCTGTACGCGCCGCATCCTCGCCTTTTGATCGGTATCAAAAAGGATGTCTGACAAGACAGAAAATCGTGCGTCTGTATAAAACCGATGCCCAAACAACGTCATCAGTACGCTGACTGTATGGACTTCATCTTCTGCAAAGAATTGATACTGATGGCATAGGTCGAAAACAGCCCGACCGAAATCAAGCTGATCTTCATGTGACATTGGTGAAAGCCGTGTCGGCAATTCAGTATTAAGCCGGATCTTCATCATGGGCCACGACCTATGAAAAGCCAGGCGCGTTTTCATCTTATCTGTAACTAACATCGGTTCATTTTTTCAAAGCAAAATGGGTGGTAAAAAAAGTACTCCTACCGCCTGGGGGCGTAGCAAACCAGTGTGTTGAGCAAAGCGGTTTAGAAAATGTGTCTGCGAGAGGCCTTAAGCACTTCTCATAGCTGAATGCACTCAAAACAGATCCTCTCCAAAATGCCAAATAAAACCAATGACCATGCTCATCTTGCACCTTCGTGAACTTCCTAAAGTGCCTCCACATATCATCCATCGTCCCGCGTGACCGCACGTAAATGCCGGGTTCGCGTTCCCACAGATGCCAAGGTGCGTCTGAGCTGGTGAAGAGGTTCCGGGTGAATGCGTTGCCCTCTTCCAACTGCACGATCCAGGGGGCAGTGTCTTTCAGTTCGTCGAAGGCATTGCCCTTGAAGAGGCAGCGATACGGCAGGCCGGACGTTTCCAGCATCTCTGGCAAATTTGTAACCTTAGCAGCATCAAGGATGGCGTAGGTGTGCAACGGCGGTACGCGATCCGGATCACCGCCATGGGCCGCGATCTCGGCCTCTGTGTAGGCTGGCTGACCGAACATGACGTCCTGCAGGGCCACTGGTACAGTGAGCGGGTCTGCGCCCCCGAACTGCGCGTCCAGCGGTTCCACGCCTTCTATGGTCTCGACGGTCAGGGCAGGTGCGGCTTCCTGGGGCTTTGCCCGTGGCTCCTCGGTCCAGTAGTCGTAATTGTCATCCATGCTCATAGGCCAGTCCTGCGGTTTTCCGGTCGAATAGGGTATCCGGCCAGCGCGTAAAACCCGTATAGGTTGCCGTCTACGCCCCAACCAATTAAGGAGCCAAAAAACGAAAGTCCAGAAGGTGGGTGGATCATTGGCCACCATTTTCCTAACGCGTTAGGAGGGACTCTAACACGTTAGGCGAACACCAGTATGGAAAACGCCTGAAGGTTGATCATAAATTATATTTTCGTATATACATAAACTATGATAACAATAGTCTGAGATGAGCCTAATCGGCAGATCAATCTGTCTCGGTACGGGCTGGATTTTGCTGATCTGGACGATTGGTTTTTCCTTGAAGTCGTGACGGTCCCCGCAAAGGACAACCGTCACATGGCCATCGGGCGTTTGAATGACGGAACCATCGCCGTTGTCTTTGCTGTTCTAGGAACAGAAGGCGTGACGGTGATCTCTATGCGTCCTGCAAGCCGCAAGGAAAGGAGTTTGCCATGACCGCCAAGAAGCACACCAAAACTTCCGACGCCGACGAAGCGCGTGTTCAGAAGTTGATTGCGTCTGATCCTGACAGCCCCGAGCTGACGGACGCGCAGATCGCCTCGGCCAAGCCCTTCACTGAGGCTTTCCCAGAGATTGCCCAGAAGATGCGTAAGAACGTCGGTGGACGCCCTAAATCGGCTTCTCCGAAAGTGCCTGTGTCGATCCGGTTGGATCAAGACGTAGTTGACAAATTCAAGGCAACAGGACCGGGCTGGCAAAGCCGCATTAATGAGGTTCTACGCAAGTCAGCGGCACAGTAGATTGACGGGAACGCACATCACAATCTTGATTGGTGCGGCAGTATTCTTCATCGGAGCAATCACAACACTGTTGCTGATTTTCACCGATGAAGGAGAGCGAGCTGGCCCATTCGGCGTGGTCTACGGTGGCCTCCTGTACTTCTTGAACGGCGCGGCTTTCCAGCATGGCTTCTGGCCTTACACAGTGCCCTTCAGCATCGCAGCCATTTTAATCTGGGCGGTCTGGACCTGTCGCGGTTTGAAGCCGCTCCTTTGATAGCATTTACTGCACCAAAGGAGACTGACTATGTGGCTGAAACG
>CANLND010000044.1 GCA_947492585.1 uncultured Paracoccaceae bacterium | reverse complement strand
GAAGGTCTTCCTGTCAGCCATCGCTCTCGCAGCCATCGTCATCTACTGGCTTTGAAACTCAATGAGTCCAGACCCTACGGCTGAGCCCCATTAAAAATGGGGGGAGTACCCTTCCAGTTCGCTGTGGGCAGTGCCGAAACTCACCCGGTGCTCCGCACGCAATGTGATCATCCGCCGATGAACACGTTTCCGGATCCCGCAGAAACTGAACCACCGCAGTCAATGGCATCGCCTACACGACCTGCGGGTTTTCCATTGATGAACACGCTGCTCGACCCGGCAGCCAAAGAGCGCCCATGCGGCGGGTGCTTGGGCTTGGCATGGGCGGCAAAGCTATCCCCCGTACGCAAGGCAGGTTTGCCGTTGGTATTCACATCACCACTCCCGGAAGTGGCCGGTGTTGGGGGAAACCCATCATGGCCTGATCCTGTATCGCCTTTACGTCCTGCTGCTGGCATCCCGAATGCTCCTGAATATCAAACTTCATCCTCATGGTTTCGCTCTTCGACTGCACGTTGGAGCGCCGGGGTCAGCTTTGCGCTGCACGCAAATTTGGTAGGTCAGCCAGCGTTGGCCTTGCTGGGAACTCCGACAGAAACTTGGCCTCTACAGCGTCAAAGAGCGGATCCTGCGGCCATTCAGGCGGGGTGGGCAAATGAGAAAACACACCTTTCTGGAACAAGTCGTGGCTCAGATGAGCGGGATTTGGCAGCCCCTCCCATTCCCGTAGGCGTAGAATGGTAAAGAGGATCACCGGATAAAGCCAATAAGCGTCCTGCTCGACCTCAAAATGGGTTTCCTGCAAACCGTCATCATCGTATTTGCTGCCGTGAAACTCCATATCCTGGCTTTGCGCGACATGATAATCGGTAGCTTCGTCAAAAATGTCCTGGAACCGCCCCAAGCTCGGTTCGCGCCAGCCCCCCTGGACCAAAGAAAGCCATCCTTTGTGGCTCCCCACATAATCCTGATAAACATCCTCGCGCCAGACCGTCATGGTGCTGGTATTTTGGGCGCGTAGAAAATCGCGAAAAATATCCATGACTGCATAAGGAAAACTATGGGAGGTGGTCACTTGGCCAAGCCCTCCTCCGCGGAACTTGCCGCGTTGTATCGCGTGTTTCCCCATCTCCTGCAGCACTAGCCGAGCCTGCAGTTCGGTTTGGTCTCGCCAGCCCAGAGTGGCCGCCATCATCACGCTGGTGACCGCGCCGCGAAAGCTGATGCCGCTGTTGGTGTTGAGATGCTGCAGTCCAATCGCATTGCGCAGCTCTGGCAGATAGAGGCGCGTGGCCAGTGCAATCTGCGTCATATCCGGCGTCACACCTCGGTTTTCCAGAATGAAGCGTTTGAGAAAGAAATCTGCGAACTGACGCTGATATCTGCCAACAGATAGTGCCTTTTCTTGATCGCCGTCTAGCCAAGCGCTTACACGCGGGCGTAGTGCACGGTCAAAGGTACGGGATTGCTTTTCCACCCAGACAGGGAAGTTATTTTCAACTCCCTGCAGTATATTTGCGATTGTCTGTGTCATTCTTCAACTCGATTGCGCGTCTATATTAAAAATTCTATCAGGCTTTAGGCGGTCCGCGCGCGGGCGGTTTCTTCGGTTTACCTGCTGCAGTAACTGCCGCGTCCTCGGCATTTCGCCAAGTGATGCGATTGGGGCGTTCACCGGGCGCATAATCCCAGCTACGTTCTCGGTAATTCGTCGCTGTGCCCGTCTCAGGGTCAACATCATATTTGATTTCTTTGAAAGCCGGATCGACTTCAATCCAATCGAGTGCGTCAAAGGCGTCATCAACTTGCTGGGCAGTCGCATTTGACCATTCCCTTTCCCCATTGATCACGCGGTTCAGACGATTTCTGACGTAGTCCGGCCCACCGCGATAGCTTTGTTGTTTACTTAACCTAGCCGTATTGGCTTTGACCTCGCCAAAGACAACCTCACCCGTCTCAGGGTTGCGTGCAATAATATCGGCGCCATTGCCTTGCGGGTTATGGATTACTCGCTGATCCGTATATCCTTGCTGTACCAGATCTTGCCTGGCCTGCGCCTCCGCCAGATCCCCTATCTATTTGGAGGATAGTCGTGCAGCTGTCCCGGCCGCAGGTTTTTCGGCGCCAGGGTTATCCACCTCGGCGCGCGCTGTCAGGTCATCGCGAGGGGAGCCGGTACGCAGATGGTCTTCGTCCATGAGCTGGCGCACGATACGCTCGTCAACCTCCGCATCCGGCAGGTCGATACGGTGTAGGACCGCACTATCAGGCACGGCACGACCGGCCTTGGTTGCGCTGCGGATCACCACGCGCGAGACCTGTCCGGCGAGCCGTTGGGCAACGATTTTCACACCAACTGCCGCACCAGCTGTAGCCACCCCCAGTGCAACACCAATAGCAAGTTCTGCCACCAGAAAGTCCGCATCCGCCTTAAGATGGGCCATGGCCGGCAAAAAAAAATCGCGGTCAAAATCCTCCCCTATTCACATCCTCAAATCTGTCCAGCGACTGCTGACGTCAGACACCTTCAGAACAGTATAGATATGCCCCATGGCATCATCTCTTGACCCAAGGTAAGGATCCCCCCAATCGTGTATCAATGCCTGTATGACATCACAATTAAAAGACAGGGAAAAAATTCAAGGACAGCATATGGTTGTGATCAAATCAACTTGAAATCTGTTTGTTAAATTGAAATCTCAGCTTGAATCACCTTCTAAAAGTCCTCAACTAACAACACGCCACTCTCATTTGGCATCGAATAAATGGTCACTTCGGATTTCACCTCTCCAAGACCAATTTTATGAATGCCAACGGGATCTCCAGTTACATTGGAAAACACTGAGGGGAATTCCCGCACCAGATTGTGAAAATCACCTAAATCCCACGACTGCACATCGCGAAATTTTAGCGGAGACTCGTCCAGGGCCGCTTTTGATAGCAATGCAACCCCTCGAAAGTCGCTAGAATACGCGCTCTTTTGCTCGGAATATGATGATATCATCGGTTCTTGCACATGGCTCCCAACAACCATTCGCGCAATATTCAGGAAGTGGTCTTTATTGACTGAAGGCATAGACATAGCTTCTTTTTCATGTTGTTCTGAATAAAAATAGTTTGAACCCAGGTAAAGAGCGATACCAACGCATAAACCGACAACGGCCTTTGTAAAAACTGACATCATCTTTTTGCATCTTCACTAGCTGTCTGCGACTGGGCCTCTGTCGGGCCACCAGCTTCTGGAGGAGGCGTGGGATCCGCGGCTGGAAATCGTATAGACTGAACGTTTCCGGCACCTACAATATCAAAATTTTCCGCATCTCCAGACTCAACTAACGATCCCATAAGAGAGTCATCGACTGTATAAGTGATATTACCGTTTTTATCTTTTTTTCTGGAAAAATATGGTGTGCGCGACAATCCAGGAACTGCAGGTGACATAATATGCGCGATATCGTCCATCTCGCCGTCATTCAACAGCCAACTTAGCTGATTTCCGGGGATTTGCGTTTCCTTTCCAGTGTCCCAATTATATCGATCCCAAACATACATTTTGTAGGTTATTCCGATATGTCCGGGTCCTCGAACGGCAGTCGCTCCATAACTTATAAAGAAACCCCCTAATGTAAAATACAAACCAGTACCATTGTTCGAATATATACCATACCAGTTGGTTCCATTATTCACGCCCCCTTCATCGTTAAGCAACAAGTATTGCCGAACAGTGCCAGGTTGAGTTGAATTCAAATTTTCTCGAATCTTCTCTAAGAAACTATTCAAGCGTTGGTTTTGAAATGTAGCGAGTTGCCCTGACTCCGTGTGCATTTGATCAACGTAACCGCTTTCTAATACTCGATCAGCACCGTTGCCTGTCAAAAAATGATTCATATTCAGAGCCGCAGGTCGCTGATTAGTAAATCGCCCAGCTTGACGGGTCAAAAAACCACCCAAAGTTCCAGTCCATTCCAACGCTGCTTCGCGCAACTCCTTCCTGTCGTTCTTATTCATGCCTTGTGGAACGTAACTCGAAGGGTTTTCATCAGGCATGTTTGGTTCGGGTGGCGTTGGTATTGTAGCGGAATTTGATCCAACCACTTGGAAAGCAACCATTTTGTAACCTCAATTCAAGTCAATTCGATCTGCTCTGTGAATGATATGCGTACCGGTAAACTCGATCCTACCATCACTATGCAGTCGAATTGCGCTTTCACCGCACACGATATCAATGCGATCTCCCGCCTCAATCGCAGCATTATCGGCAGAAGCAATGACAGTTGTTCCACCAGAAATCATCTGGTGGAGCTTTCCAACATGTGTGAATTTATCTTTACCCACAATTGTTTGAGACGCGACCCCTGTGAAATTCATTCGGGTAAGACCAGCTTGATCAACTGTCGCAGTATCCGCGGTGATCGTGACTCCGCCCGATGCGGCTGCGGACATCATCGCTTTGAGACCAAATTTATGTGCATCAAAAATAGCTTGGTGACTGGCGTCAACCGTCGCGAAAAACTTTGGGGACAGGCCCGATGGTCCCCCTTGAATCGAAACGCCGCGACCGCCTGACAACTCCGCAACTCCTCTTGCCTCGAGAACCGCATTCCGCCCGACGCTCATCAACAAATTTGCCTTTACCTCGGAGTATTTGTTCCGGCCAATATTTTCGAAATCATCGAGGCGGATAACACGATTGAAATCACGCTGTCCGTGAATGTAAATCTCTTCTTCTCCTCGATTATCTTCGAAACGCAACTCATTAAAGCCTCGACCATTATGAGTTTGACTCTTGAAAGTGGATTTCGTTTTATTTTCGGGAAGCGGGTAAGGCACATTATTCTTCCCGTTGTACACGCACCCCGTGACGATGGGTTTGTCGGGATCGCCGCGCAGGTGTTCGACGATCACTTCCATACCAATGCGGGGGATCACCATGCCGCCCCAGCCCTTGCTGGCCCAGTTCTGTGAAACCCGAACGCGCATCGTGTGGGCGGCCTCCAAATCCCAGTGAAAGCGCACCAGAATACGGCCGTGTTCGTCGCAGTCGATTTCGCCCTCGCCGACCACAACCGCCGTCTCTGGGCCCTGCACGCGGGGGCCTGTGGTGCGGCGCTCGGGGCGGAAGGGGGCGCGTTCGGGGGTGAGCACATAAGCCCCCTCGTAAGGGGCCTCATCGCCGCCCGCATCGCCGGATCCATAGGCCTGCGCGCGAAAGCGGTGGCTGGCTTTGAGGCACAAAAATGTCTCGCCCGTCGCGCCGGGCACTGGATCACCTGCCAGCGTCACCCGGCTGCCCGCCCCCAAGGAAACCACATCACCGGCGGCATGGTGGCGCAGGCCCTGGCCCTGTTCCTCTTCCAAGCGGCGGATCACCACGGGGCGGCCTTCACCTTGGGTCAGATAGTCACCCGGCCAGTCATAGCTTTCTACGTCGCCGCTGGGGTGGCTTTGTGCGCTGAGCTGTTCAACCTCTTGGGCGTATTGGGGGAATTTGAAGTTATATTCCGTCAGCCGCACCGCGCCGGTGGTGATGCGTTCGCCTCCGTGCCACTGGCGAAAGTGCTCTTCTCCGGCGCGATGGTAGCCTTCTACACCATAGTAGGGACGTGATGTTCCGGGCACGTCCGGCAGTTGATAGGCAAAATCTGCGAGCACTAACGTGTGCGACCCCGCCTCATGCTGCCAGGCCCAGGAAATGCCGTGGCGCTCCAGCTGGCGGCGGATAAAATCCGCGTCACTCTCGCCGTATTGCACGGTGTATTCCAGCACCGGATAATCTTCTGAGGTGCGGTCTTCCAGATGCGGATTGCCAAGGCCCGCATAGGGATCTGCCACCTCGCGGACGATCTCCAGCACGGTTTTATTGTGAAAGATCCGCATATTACGTCGAAGGCCCGCGACATGCAGCCAGGGCCGCAGGATGAGATCATAGCGAAACCCGTTTTCATGCGCGCCGCATTGCCTGACATCGCAGATGATCCCGTCAAAGGCCCGCGCCCCATTGGCATGGGTGATTTCAACCGTCGCGTGGGTTCCGAGCAGCGCATTTAGATCAATATTTTGGCGCATAGATAGCGCCTCAACGCGCCATTCAAAGTCGCCAGACAGCTCTTCCTGGCCATCCATCCGCAATAAAACCAGCCCCTCCGGGCCAAGAACGGTCGAAAGGCGGCCTTGGCGGGCCTCCTGACTAAAATGCGTATTCATAAAATCACCAAACAACTAATGCGTGAAAGGTTAACAGGTTTGCTCCGGTCAGTGCAATCTTTTAATCGCAGTTTTAGCACGGCTATCATGAACATGTAGGAGATCAGATACAGAGATGGTGGAGGCAGAGGTCTGGAACAGCCGACATTGGCGAAGAGTGCAGAATTGGTCAGTTTGGGCTCGAAGCCGACCTCAGATTCGGCGCAGCATCTGCTCACGTTTGGCCTGCATTGGCGACATGAACGGCCCATTGCTGCCTTTCGCTTACCGTACTATTTGCTGCTGCGCGGCCCGTCATTCCGGCGGTACTCCCCCCATTTTTAATGGGGCTCAGCCGTAGAACTCACGCGGCTGTTTTTAGTTTCATAGCGGGTGTTATTC
>CANLND010000043.1 GCA_947492585.1 uncultured Paracoccaceae bacterium | reverse complement strand
CTCTTCGTCATTTGTGTGTCCAGGCGTCAAGGTTAGAGACATCTTAGCACGCTGTCCAAATGTGCCGGACCACTTCAGCCTATGCCAGCAAAACTGAACGAATGAGAATAGCAGCCTAAATGAAACCCTGATCAATCTTAACCAGGCTGCAAACTGGTCGAAAAAGCAGGGCCACCTCTTTTGAGGTGAAGCCTGCTACGCAAATCCCCATTTAGGCACCATCGTTTTCCACGAGAGATCAATTTGTGCGCGGTGCGGTGGTATTTACGCTACCCGCTATCCTGTCAAGACGTGATCGATTTGCTCGCCGAGCGCGGGATCAATGTTGATCGATCAACCGTATATCGCTGGGTGATCAAGTTTGGGCCTGAACTCACCAAGCCTACAGAGAAATATCTGCGCCGCGTTAGCCTCGATTGGCACGTGGATGAAAGCTACGTCGGTCTCGGCGGCAAATGGCTATACTTTTGGCGCGGCGTCGATGCAAACGGCCAAATGCGGATTTCCGCCTCACCGCAAGACGCGATGCGAAGGCCGCCAAAGCCTTTCTCAACAACGCGATCGAGCGAGCCAGTCCCGCGCATTCAGGGCCTGCAACGTGTCGACCGCTGCGATGTCCAATGTGACGATTTTGGGCGTGTTATGATTTAACATCGCGCCTCAGTGAGCCGCGTTGTTTATGCGCTCAGGCGTGGGGATTAAGGTTGTCTAGCGCCATTGTAGATGTGTCTCGGCGCGGCGGGCATGAGTGCTCAACCGCGCGGATTGCAGGGACCCTCGTCCCTGAACAGTGCGGGTATACACAAGCTGCCCGCTCCCAAAAAACCCCTGCCAGTTGCGCCAGAAAATCTGCGCGCGCGCCTTGTTACCATCAAACCTACTGGGCACCGCAAAGTACTGAAAGTGTCCACGAAACACTCCATTGCGCACCACGATTATATAGCGCGGGTTGTCCAATGGCCTAAGCAGCTGTTGCAGAGCATCATGAAAATGGCTTTCTTCAAAGCGGTTGGCCCCGGACAGGCTCATCTGGTATCCGCAACTTCCGGCTGACAGAACCGGACGCATCGGGTGATCCCGCGCAATATCGCCGTTTTCGCGCAGAGATTCGACAACCATCTGGCCCATGCGCAGCAGACTTCGTCGGGTCGTTTCGTCGCTGGCCTCTGCGCCGAAAATGCTCCGTACTTGCTCCCAGTAGGTCAACTGACTGCGCGGTAAGATATGCTGGCTCAATTGTGGTCGCACCGCTGTTTCTCGGCGCAATCGTCCTTGGAACTCTTCGGTCAGATGTAAGGCACTGCGCCACTCTGCCGGCAAGTTTTGGTGGCCTGCCGCCAGCGCAAAGGAAAATTCATTTTGCGCATCAACGGTGTCTTTGGGGGCAAAATACGATCGAACTTCGCTGGCGGGTCTGTCGATACGTGCAAAACAATCAAACCTGCGCGTCAAACGCGCGATGTCCTCACCTGCGACCTCGGTGCCAGGTGTCACCGCCAGATGCCAGATATTGGCGCTTTTGTCGGCCACGCGGCGGTCGACGCGCAGCGCCCGGCCACGCAGCTGGTTGATGGCCACAAAGCTGGTGAGATTGGTGCCAAGGACCAGCGCGTTTAATGCGGGCGCATCCCAACCTTGGCCAAGAAACGATTGGGTGCCGATAATCACGCGAATGTCGCCGCGATCAAAACAGGCGTTGACCCGGGCGACGGCGGCACGATGTTCTGTTCCAGAAAATAAGCAGTAGCCAGGAGCTGGCCTTATCGGTGCCCCTGATAACCCATCGCACAGGGCATGCGGCAAAACCACAACTTGTCCGGTTAAAAGGGCGACATCATGTGACCCGCCGCTCTGGGAAAGCGCATGCAAAAGCGCCCCGGCGTTATAGCCTGCGTCCTCCGCCCCGGTGGTAAGCGTGCTTTGGCCGATCCGGTCCACCAGTATTGCCAGCCGTAGTGCGTGGCCTCGCGACTGTCGCTCGTGTTCAACAATGTCCAGGGTTGCCTGGAGGCGCGCTCCATCATCGCGCAACAGCTCTACCCTGTCCGCAAATTTGGCAGGTGGCAGCTGCAGGCGATCATTGCGCAATGCCCCGCATGCCTTCAGATCTGTCAGGATGTTCACGGGCAGGTCCTGCAGATGCGCTGTCAGCAGCACCTGCAACCAGCTCCAGTCCAGCGGCGGCCACTCGGCGTCACGTAGGCGCAGCAATCGTTTGGCATAGGGCGGAACCGGCGCGTTGGCGTCGCGTAGATAGATCAGCATCGCGCTGAACACGGCGGCATTCTCTAAAATTTCGACGCTGTGAAGCTTACAGTCTTCGATCCAGGGCGAGGCCTGCACCAGCGCCACGATTTCTGGATTGTCGCGTAACGACTGAAACAGGTTGCGTTCATCTGCACAGGTTTGAAGGTAGGCAGCAGGGTCGCTGGCCGTGGCTGCATAGACCAGATCCTGGTGGGCGCAAAGATCCCCGGATCCAACCAGTTCCGGCACCGAAATCTCTGCGTCGACCGGCCCGCACAGAGCATTGTAATTGGCCCATTCCACGCCATCGGCATCATAGGGCGGGGTTGCTGTCAACGAGAGGGTGACAGGCTGGTGCTGGCGTTCGAGCTGCGTCAACGTCTGCCACCAGGCCCGCCGCAAATGATGCGCTTCGTCGAGGCACAAGAGATCAAAACCCGGCAGTTGGTGGCGTCGATTTTGGTGAATGTTCTGATAGGTTGAAAACCGCAGCGTAACATCCGCCTCGGGATCAGTGCTGATCCAGTCAGGCAGGCTGCCGTCTAGAAAATCGTCGCGCAATCGGGCGATCCATTGGTCGCGCACCAGAACACTGGGCGCCAGAACCAACGTCCGCAGCCCCAGTCTGCGCATTATCTCAAGGCCGAGCACGGTCTTACCTGCTCCGGGGGCGGCCACAATATGCAGCTTTTGGTCGCTGAGATGGTGATCCATCTCAGCCAAAATCCGCGCCTGATAATCACGCCAACTGTGACGAAAGTCCATCTGATCAAAGACGGAATGCGCAGGGGGCTGGGGATCAATGCGGCGCGTATTTTGGTCTATCTGATGCATCACCCACCAATTTTCAGCTGTGTTTCCAACGTGTCCATCGCCAGCGACAGGTCATCATACTGGCGGGACAGGCAGGCGGCATGGGCACGGCGCAAGACGATCAGATAAGACTGAAACCCAGCCAAAGCCTCGGCATCTGTCTCCTCGAGTGGGTTGGCCTTTGCAAGTTGCGCCCACCGCTGGCTGAGTTGAGCCATTTTCGGCAGATAGAAAAAGATCAGCCGCCGCAGTGGTGTAATGGTGCTTGGATCCTGTAGCACCTGCGCGCGCAGATCAGCGCTGACCGCAGCCAGATCCCAGAACAGCCGCGCCTGCGGCGGCAACGCGGCCTCCGCCGCCTCTCGAAACTGCTCCGCAGCACTGTCAATCTTTGCCACGGCGTGATCCGTGCGCGACACTGGTGCTTTGCCGAACAGACGTTTGATCCAGCTCACAGAATCCCCCTCGTTTTGGGGCAACTTGTCCCAAAGTCAGGGACCGCGCAATCCACCCCGTGTCTCAACCGCCATCTGCGGCCCAAAATGGACCCGTCAGTTGTTTGATCGAGGGCAATACACCAAAACCGCTTTCGGACGGCGGGCGGGTTTCTTCGGCGACGCATCGCGCGGTGACATAGCCGCCCTTAGGGCTGAGCGGATCTTGCATCTGCTTGATCCGTGCCACCTCATCTGGCTGGGCAAAATCAAAATAACGCTCCAGCGCCTCTGCCGTCCAGCGCTCAGACACGCCACGCGCTGGGATGCGTTCGTAAAAAAGGCTAGAGAAGTTGCTGCCGCCTTTGTAGATTGCGGCGCCGTCCGGATCGTCTGGCAAGCGATCTGAGACCCATTCATACAGACCATCTGCAAGGTTATAGAGACCAAGCGGATTTGGTGCAAAAGAGCCGACGGCGGGATATCTTGCGTCCTGATGTACAATCACATCGCGATCAGGTGCAGCATATACATTTTTTCCCGACCGAAATCCGCCATCATCAGTTGCCCATATTACCGGCTGACCACGGCTGCGGGCCGCAAATTCCCATTCCGCTTCCGTTGGAAGCCGCATGGGCACGCCGGTTTGTTCGCCCAACCAGCTGCAATAGTGCGTTGCTTCGTCCATGAACATCAGGGCGCCGCGACCATCATGATAATAGCCCAGTTCCAAATGGCGCTGAGGAGAGGGCCGCCCCTGCGCGGTTAGGTGGAGTTCAAAATCAGAATGCACCGTTTCATAGGCCGAAATATAATAGCTGGCGAGTTCTACAGAATAGGGTTCAGGCGCGGTGCTGTCAGCCGCCCAACCCTGGTCAGGCTGGCCAGATGTCCCAACAAAATTTACGCGATAGTTTCCAGCTTCAAAGGTGCCACCTTCGACAAAAATCAGATTGTCCCGCGTTTTGCTGACCAAATCTGTAATCGCGCGCTGAAAGTGCCAGTGACGGACCGCAACAATGGCGATCACAGCAACAAGACATAGGCCAACAGACAAAAGAAACGTTCGGGTCAGTCTCACGCGAGGGTCCTTACAATAACGGGCGTACCTGCGAACATGGTCGCCGGGGGCAGCGTGCGGATGGCACGAATGAGCGTTTCAAATTTACGGGCAGAGCCTCCATCCAGCACAGCCCGCAATCGCGCAAGGCCAACATGGGCGCCAACTTTGCCGCCAGTGGGCGAGACCCGTTCGACGATCTGCTCCCATTCCCGCTGTGTCTGCACAGTGCCCACAACCGTCAAAATCGCGGCTTCCTGTCGTTCCTCCCATGAGAAAACAAACCGTTCGGACAGCTTGTACAAAATTGCGCCTTTCACTTCGGGAGAGGCAAAGATCAAAGCGGTAGGCTTGGATTGGATTTTCCGCGCATAGGCTTCCGCTGCATTGGCATTGGCGATGGGGAGATAGGCCGCTTTGAGCGCACGTTCAATTTCGCCCGCGCTCCAAGAGACGATCGCCGATCCCACTTCGACCAGGAGCAGATTAAGCTGCTTCAGCGCTTCAAAGGCCAGCGCATCAATGAAGTGCAACATGGCAAAGTTATTGTCCTTGAGCTGATGATAGACATACATCAGGAATTCCAATATTTTTTCAAAATTGATGCTGCCATTCAGCGCGCCTTTGGCGCCAACCCCTAATACGGCACGGGCTTCGCAGCGAAACATGAATTTGCCGTTTTCATATGTGATTTTCAGGCTGGCCTCTGCACCCGCCCCTGCCGACGCCGCCAAAGCGGCGCCAATAGACACCAGCGCCGTCCAACCGGATGCCTGGATCGCGCCGACTTCGCCCTCTTTCCAACCCGGATTGCGCCACTCCACCGCGCCTGTCGCACTGCCGCCTGCCTCCACTCCGGCAAAGGCACCAAGCGCAAGCTCACCCTTGGAGTCTGCCAAGGCCGGTTTTACCAATACATTTCCGGCGGGTTCGGTTTTAAACTCAACCCCAGCGGTACCATAGATGCTGGCCCCCAACATGGCCGAGGCTTCGATTTTTCCATGAAACCGGAAGTAGCCAAAATCCAGCTGTGCCGCGCTGCCTGCCGCCGATGCGCGTTCTTGGCTGAACTCAATCAGCGCATGCCACCCGTCCGTGTCAACGATGTAACCGCTAAAGGTCGCCTTGGCTTCGCCCAAAATCGCCTTGGCCTCCGCGTTGCCCTTTAACGAATAGCTGCCCTTCTTTGGATCATATCCAAGCTGGACCCCAAATCCGGCATAGCCACGCATCAGCTGCGCGCCGGCCGAAAGATCAAAATTGGCATTGCCGGTGGAATAGGTCAGGCTGTCGTTCACCGCATCTACCCATTTCAGCCAATTGGCGTCCCAAAGGTCGGTAACGGAGCCGCTGACAGTGCCCTTTGCGATCTGGCCACTGTAGGTAATGCCACCTTTGAGATCTTCGAAGATTTTTTGGGACGCAGTGCTAAACGCATCCCGTAGACCCTGGCGAGACAACGCGGAACGCCCATCAGAGCCGTGTTCAGTCTTGAGAAGCGACTTATCAATATTGTAACGGCGCCAGTGGTTTCGCATCTTGTCGCTGCGAATACGGGTCCATTTTTTACCGTTGATCGCATAGGCTTGAACAAGGTGCTTGTCCGGCAATCCCTGCATAGGCTTGATATAGGATTTCAGCATCTTGGCCAGATGCTCCTGCGCGGCAACCACGGCCTCGGGTTCACCCTCGACCTTGGCCTGATCAAGAGCACCAAAAGCCTGGTCCACCTCACGGATTTCTTGCTTCAGCTCGTTCAGCTCATCTCCGGCATAGAGCAGAATATTGCTGCCCCCAACCTCTGAATCACCACAGGCGGGCACGTAAAACAGCTCGAACTCACCGCACTCGACGCAGATACTCATGCCGCAAGGTCCTCAAATACATCATCAATTTTATAGTGTTGTGCAAAAACCAAAATCACGCGGCGTGGGGAATGCTGCCCACTTTCAATGTCGCGCCAAAATGCTTGCTGGGCAGGTGCGGACAAACGCCGCACCAATCGCCATGCCTCCAGCAACCGGGTGGGCGTTTCATATCCCGCCATTAACATGCGAAAAAAGACATCACAGGCCTGCGCGCGCTCGGCCTCGTTTGTGACCCTGTCAACTGCAAGCAATCGCGCCTTGCGGTCGTTCACATACCCCTGGAGACGTTTTCGCGCCGGCGCATCAAGTTTTGCGGCCGATCTTTTGTGCACGGGCAGCTTGTCACGGTCCGTGGCGCTGGAGACGGCAACCAAGTCCCAAGTTTGCGGCTGCAAAGTTGGCCATGGATAAATGATCTGATCAACACCAGAAAAGAATTTCTCTCTGGCGTCTGGGCTGGCGGATAGCAAGAGCGCATCCAGCATTCCGGCCTCCTGTAGCCGGAAATACTGGCGGACGCCGACCTCGTCCTGCAAAAAAGTATAGCCGCGCAAATGGTCCCGCAGCGACACGATGTCCAGGTGGCTCTTGAGCCAAATTCCGTGGCCAAACATATTCGCCGGATCGGAGGACGTGGCATCAAAACACAATGTGCCCTTGCTAAAGCGCGCATCGGCCTCCAGCGCAACGAGCCAAGGGGCGCTTTCTGCCAGTTCGGGTCGCTGTTGAATGTCATACAGGCAGTGATGTTTCAGACCCGAAATTTCCAGTCGCTCCGGCAAAAACAAGCTTTGGGCAGCATCGACAAGCGAATAACAGTGGACGCTCTGATTGGGGTCTTTTTCCAATTGCAGCACATTTCGCAGCGTGTCGTCATTTGGCACGGGCATACGGATACTTTGCGGTGCGAACTTTTGGCACAGTAGGTCATGGCACATGTCTATAGCGGCGTGTGTCTGCATCTCGTCGCGTGCAATCCTACGCGCCCATGGAGGGGTCACATCGTCCATCACTTTGCAAAGCCTATAATTCTAATGCCCAACTTTTAGTAAAAGTAACCCAAAGATGAAAGGCTTTACAGCTGTGCAATCACCGGATTCCACTCGGCACAGACTGGACCTGTCCCGTATTTGTGCCGCCCCTGGTGCTCGTTTAAGCACTTTCCTTTCGAAAGCGACGGGGCTTTTCCAGCCGAGTGCTGAGTGGCGA
>CANLND010000042.1 GCA_947492585.1 uncultured Paracoccaceae bacterium | reverse complement strand
TTTAGCACGGCTATCTTGAGCATGTAGGAGATCAGATTCAGAGATGGTGGAGGCAGACGTCTGGAACAGCCGACATTGGCGAAGAGTGCAGCATCGGTCAGTTTGGGCTCTTTGCTGCCGTTAGATCGGTTGCAGCATGTTCGCGACGTAGGTGCTGCGCCATCGGCAGGGACCGGCCCTTTGCGGACCTTGATGCTCGGATCTGGATGCTGCAGCGCGGCCCGCTTTGCGGTCATTCGCTGCAAGAGCGAACTCTTGGCTATGTCGAACTCACACATCGCGGACGAAGCAGCCGTTCCATCTTTGCCTTTGGATGTCCGGTCACAGCTCAAAGCAGACCTAGAAAATCGACACCATGGGCGGAAAGTATGAAATAGCCGCTTAGCAGCGTAGGTTTGCTGGAAACAGTAAAGCAGACATTCAGCCCCGTAGAATCAATTGGAATTCAATGGCGAGACAATCCCACAAACAGGAAAATATTGAATCGAATTCGATGGCTGCATCGAGACCAATGTACCTTGCTTGGAGGGTTGTTTGCAGCTAAAATTTCTAATGCGCACGTTTGCCGAACGCTGGTGGGTAAGATAGCGCAAAATGTACGCTACCTTATAAGACCTCCTCCATCCCTTTTCGGCCTCCAATTCATAAATTAGGGGCCCAAAATATTACATGTCGAAGCTATCGGGTTTGCCCCAAGGGATCGAGTTCATCGCGCAACCAATCGCCCAACAGGTTCAGCCCCAACACCGTCAGCATAATAGCAACGCCCGGGAAAACCGTAACCCACCAAGCCGTCTGTATGTAACTGCGACCCTCAGACAGCATTCCACCCCAACTTGGCGTTTGCGGGTCTGCGCCAAGGCCCAAGAAGGTCAGGCTGCTTTCCAGCAAAATGTTATTGGCCACGTTCAATGTCAGCAAGATGATCAGAGGGCCCATCGCGTTCGGCAGGATATGAGAGAAAATGATCTTCACATTATGCAGGCCATAGCTACGCGCAGCCTGCACAAACTCGCGTTCACGCAAGCTTAGAACCGACCCCCGCACCAAACGCGCGTATTGTACCCATTGCGAAATGATCATGAGCACAATGATACGATCCGTACCGGGCCCAACAATGGCAATCACTGTGATGGCCAACAGGATAAACGGTAGCGCCAGCTGAATATCCGCAAAGCGCATGATAAATGTGTCCAGAAATCCGCGATAATATCCAGCAAACAAGCCAATGATCGTGCCGATCACCACAGCGCCAAGTGCTGAAAGCACACCAACCAACAGCGAAACGCGCCCGCCATGCACAATACGTTCCAGTATATCACGCCCTAGCGCATCGGTGCCCAAAGGATGACCGGATGCTTGGAACGGGCCAGTCAACCGCGCCAAAAGGTCAATTTTGCTACCGCCATCAGGAAAGATTACGCCAGATAAAGCAACCAAAACCACCAAGGTGCCGGTTAAGATCGCGCCTGCCATAAATTCAAAATTTGCATAGCGACTGTTAAGAAAACGGGTCGCAATGCTTGGCGATTGCGGGCGGGGTTGTGTTTGATCAGTCATTTAAGCCACCCTAATACGAGGATCGATAAGGCCGTAGATCAAGTCCACAGCAAGGTTCACGCCAACAATCATGATCGCAAGGATCGAGACAGTGGCCTGCAAAAGTGGGTAATCGCGTTGGGCAATCGCCTCAATCGACAGTGTTCCCATGCCCGGCCAGTTAAAGACCAATTCTACAACAACAAGGCCGCCAATCAGGTTGCCAAATTGAAGACCCAAGAAGGTGACAATGGCAATTGCGGCGTTGCGCAGTGCGTGCTTGTACACGACAGAGCGTTCGTTCAAGCCTTTGGCACGCGCCACCATCACATACTGAGCTGATAGGGTTTCAAGCATCTGCGTGCGCACGAGCCGCACATTTGTGGCGGTCAGAATGATGCCAATGGTTGTCGCAGGCAGGATCAGGGCGGACCAGGTCTCAAAGCCAGAGGCCGGAAAGATTGGGAAAGTGATAGACAAGAGCAGTACAAACATGATGCCCAGCCAGAAATTCGGAAACGACAAGCCTACCAGCGACAGAACGCGAATGACCTGATCAGACAGCCCACCTTTGTGAAGAGCAGAGTGAATTCCAAGTGGGATCGAAATCAGAATTGATATCCCCAGCGAGGAAATCGCCAGCAACAAAGTAGAAGGCATCGCAATGGCAATCAGATCGCGCACCGAGCCCCGGAAAAAAGACTCACCTAGATCGCCAGACAGCAGGCTTTTTAGAAAGTCAAAATATTGCACAAAGAAGGGTTTGTTCAACCCAAGTGTCTCGCGGATAAAAGCCAAATCTTCTTCGCTGACATTGCTGGAATCGGCAGTCAGCATGATTGCCGGGTCGCCGGTCAATCGGATCGCGAACGACACAAACAGTGTCACGGCCAGCGTCACCAAGATGGCTTGAAGTACGCGTTGTAAGATAAATCGAAAGACGGGCATGAAACCTCCTATCGGCCACCCAATGGCGGCAGCCGATCCCCATGTTGAAATGGGGATCGGCTGTGTCGTTATTTCAGGGTGACGTTCAGATACCGAGCGCGGTCATCTGGTGCCGGAACAAAGCCTTCAACCCGCTTGTTCACACCGTAAAGCGTGGGCAAGTTGTACATCGGAAGATCCAGCGCATTTTCATGGGCATAAGCGGCCACTTCCTGCAGGGCTTTGCGACGTACTTCTGTGTTGTAGGTGGCGCGTTCCGTCTCGAGCAAACTGTTCAGTTTTTCGTCATCGATATAAGGATTGTTACGCTCACCTGTGTGGTACAGAAGGTAGGCGGTGTTATCGAAGTCAAAGGTCCACCCTCCCCAACCGAAATAGTACATTTCACCAGTTTTTCCGCCACCAATGATCTCGTTGAAGAAAACGTTACGCTCGTGTGGGCGGATGCTCAGCTCCAAGCCAACGGCTTGCAGATAGCTTGCCACAACCAAAGCGATTTCACGAAATTCTTCTTCGTTGCTTGGTAGGTCCAAGGTGATCTTGGTGCCCGGTGCAACGCCTGCTTCTTTCAATAGCGCTTTGGCAGCTTCTGGATCGTAGGCATAGGCCTCGAGTTCTGGATCATTGCCGAAAGACTTGGCACCTTGGGCACTGGAAATCGGACTTGCAAGCCCGCCCAGCAGCGCTTCGATAATCACCTTGCGGTCAACCGCCATCGAGATTGCTTTGCGCACACGTGGATCGGCAGTCACACCTTCATCCGTTTTGAACCGGATGATTTTCACCGTCGGCCCGTCAACGGCCACCAGATCAACGGCATCGTTGGCTTGGATCGTCTCAACCGAGGGAGTTGGGATATTCAACGCAATATCAACGCCACCTGACAACAGCTCTGCCATACGTGTCGCCGGTTCTGCGATAAAGCGAATGTTGACGTTATCGACCTTGGCTTCACCGTTCCAATAGGTGTCCGATTTTGCGAGTTTCACACCAACGGTAGGTGTGTAATCAACAACCTGAAATGGGCCGGTGCCCATCGGTTTCATATCAAAGGCTTCTTCGCCGACCTCTTCGATGTATTTTGGCGGCACGATCATGGCGCCATAGCCAGCCAATTTGGTAATCAGAACGGGGTCTGGTTGCTTCATCAGGAAATCAACAGTGTTGTTGTCTACAACAACCACTTCCTTGATCGAAGTGTAGTTGCCACGTTGTGGGCCTTTGGCACCCTCTTCGCCCAGCAAGCGGTCAAATGTGTATTTGACGGCATCTGCGTTGAAAGCCTCGCCGTTGTGGAATGTCACACCCTCGCGCAGGGTAAAGCGGATGCGGGTTTCATTGTCGAGAAATTCCCAACCTGTCGCCAAGCCCGGCTCCAATTCCAGCTCTTCTCCGCGGAACACAAGGCCTTCAAAGACATTGCTTGCAATCGATCCCCAGGACAGGCGGAATGTATCGATGGGATCTAGGTTTTGCGGATCCTGTTGTTGCGCCACCGTCAAAGTGGTGTCGGCCTGCGCAGCCACTGGGGCCATAAGCGAAAGGCAAGACGCAATAAGCGCCGACCGGGCCGCATTCTTTGCGGTCAGGTATGAATAGAGTTTAGACATTGTGTCCTCCAATAGGTTGGGAAAGCGGGCATTCGCCCTTGTTGTTTTTGGGTTAAAGCAAGACGGCCTGATGCTCTTCGGCCGATTCGGCGGCAAAGAAATGCCCCTCTTCGACACGCTGCAGATCAACGAGGTTGGGTTCGTTTCCGACCGCCCGCATGGCGCTGGGGATCTCGCCTTCTAGTGGGGGCCGGATCGGACGATGACCCGGGTTCAACACCGGCACAGCAGACAAAAGCCTTTTGGTATAAGGGTGTTGAGGATTTTCAAATATCTGTTGGCGACTGCCGATCTCGACAATCTGACCAAGATACATCACTGCCACGCGGTGGCTGATACGCTCCACAACCGCCATATCGTGGGTGATAAAGAGATAAGACAGGCCTTGGTCGGCTTGCAGCTTCATCAACAAGTTCACCACTTGGGCTTGCACCGAGACATCAAGGGCCGATACCGCTTCGTCTGCGATGATCAAACTTGGATCACATGCGAGGGCGCGGGCAATACACAGGCGTTGGCGCTGCCCACCAGAAAACTGATGCGGAAACCGGTTTGCGTGTTCCGCAGGAAGGCCCACTTTGACCAGTAAGTCTGCAACTTTGTCTTTGGCTTCTTGTTTGGTTGAAACCAACCCATGCACCCAAGCAGGCTCGATCAAGCTTTCACCCACAGTTTTGCGCGGGTTCATTGACCCATATGGGTCTTGAAACACGTATTGCGTCTGTTTGCGAAAGGCTTTGCGTTCTGGTGCGGGCAAAGAAAAGATATCTTTCCCATGATACCGCATGGCGCCCGACACTGGATCAACCAGCTGCTGAATGGTCTTGCCCACGGTGGATTTTCCGCTGCCGGATTCACCAACCAAAGCAAGGGTTTCGCCAGGATAGATACTAAGCGACACATTCTCTGCCGCATGTACTCGATGGGTGACGCGATTGAGCAAACCGCCACGCACATCATACCGCGTGGTCAGGTTTTCAAGTTCGAGTACAGGTTTACTGTGGTCAATGGCCGACGCGGCAACTGCGTCAGTGGATTGCGTTTGACCGGGAATGTCAAACAACTGCGGAGCCGTTTTACCCGTCATGCTACCGATACGTGGCACAGCTGCCAAAAGGGCTTGTGTATAAGGCTCTGTCGGCGAGCCTAAGACTTGCTTGACCGTGCCCGTTTCAACCGACTTGCTGGCTTTCATCACCAAGACATCGTCTGCCATTTCAGAGACAACGCCCATGTCATGGCTGATGAAAATAACAGAGGTGCCCATTTCGGCCTGAAGATCCCGAATGATGTGCAAAATTTGCGCCTGAATGGTCACATCCAGCGCCGTCGTAGGTTCATCTGCAATCAAGATTTTCGGTTGGCAGCACAGGGCCATCGCGATCATGACGCGCTGACGCATGCCACCCGACAGTTGGTGCGGGTAATTCCCAAGCATGCGTTTTGCATTTGGCAAGCGCACCAACTCTAGGAACTCCAGCGCATTTTTGCGGGCAGCGCTTTGTGACAAGCCTTGGTGCAACGCAAGGGTTTCACCCATTTGCGACCCGATGGTGAACACCGGGTTCAAAGACGTCATTGGCTCTTGAAAAATCATCGCAATTTCATTGCCGCGAATGCGGCGTAGCTCGCGTTCTGACAATTGGGTCAGATCCACCTGACGGCCAAGGATTTCGCTATCAAACAGCATCGATCCCTTGGTGATGCGGCCACGCAAGTGTTTCAGCAACCCAAGGATCGCCAGCGAGGATATGGATTTGCCGGAGCCGGATTCCCCCACAATCGCCAGAGTTTTGTTGCGCTTTAGGTCAAAAGACACATTGTCGACAGCCCGGACGGTAAAATCACCGTAGCCAAATTCAATGGTCAGATCCCGTACAGAAAGCAAGTCCGAGTCTTTGAGTGTGCTGATGGACATGGGGGCTACCTCTTTTACGCTGTAACTGCAGGTTCAACACGGAGTTCATCCGCCAACGTGTCGATGCAGGTTGCTATGGCATCTGCGATCATAGGCAGGCTCATCGAAGAGGTCTGCGGCTTGCGTCGTTCGGTCATCGCAATGTTGCCCGGCGTTTGTGGCACATGGATAAACCCGCTGAGGGTCGACAGGCCGCGCTGCTGGATTAAGTGCTGCGCGGTGTAAAGCATCTGGTTGCACAGATGCGTGCCCGCGTGAAAAGAAACCGAAGCCGGAATGCCGGCTTTGTTAACGGCTTTCACCATTTTTGCATTGGGCAATGTGGCGTTGTAAGCGGCTGGCCCACCTGGAAATACGGGGGATTGGTCCAACTGTGCACCGGTCACATCCGGCACCTCAAAGTGGCGCCAATTGATGCCCAGCATTTCGGTTTGAATGATGCCAGCGTCAGATACGCCAAGCCCCACCCAAGCATCAGGTTTGTGCTGCTCTAGAAGGTTGCTGATATTGTCAGTCAGGTCGGCACTAAGCACCGGCATCACATGTAAAACCAGTTCGCAACCCGTCCAGTTGCGTGTGCCCAGTTCTTTGACAACCTGCGCCGCTGGGTTGTTTTCGGCCTTGGCCCAAGCCCCATAACCTGCCACCAAAATTTTCGGCTGATGCGCCATCTGAGTTTCCCTGAATTATTGTTTCAAGGAGCATCGCTGATCAGTATTGATAACATCAAGTCATAATAATACATTGATACATAAGTAAATATTATACCCTGAAAGTACCCACATGAAGCACCGTCAGATCCAAGCCTTTCGCAGTGTTATGCAAACAGGCACCACAGCGCAGGCAGCAAATCTGATGTCTGTGACACAGCCCGCAGTCAGCCGATTGATTGCCGATTTGGAAATTCATTTGCAATTTAAACTATTTGAACGTGCCAAGGGACGCTTGCACCCGACCCCAGAAGCCTTACGTTTCTACGGTGGTGTCGAACGGTTTTTTATCGGTATTGAAGAGCTCGACCATGCCGCTAAACACATCCGCGAGCGCAATCCGACAGACTTGAAAATCTGCGTTACGCCAGCGCTGTCCACAGGAATTTTGCCAAAGGCCATTCGTGCGTTTCGAGAAATCAACCCGTTGGTCGGGTTTCAAATCGAAACCGCATCCTTTTCGCAGATCGCTTTGCGCCTGCAAACGCACCAATCGAATCTGGGAATCACGCATGGTTTTCCAAACTTGCCCGGACTTAAACAAGAACCCCTGATCGAAGCTGCACATGTTTGTGCGATGCATGAATCTCATTGGCTGGCGGAAAAAGAGGAAATCACACCCCAAGATTTGGCTGGTCAGAATGTTTTAACGATCTTGCCCGAACAGCAGATGGATTGGGGGGATACCAAAACCGTGCTGGAAGACGCAGGGGTTCAGTTCCAATCCGACATCGGCATCCAAAGTTCGCACACAGGATACGCTTTGATCGCAGAAAACCTGGCAGTTGGTTTAATTGAACCCTTTGCCGCTGGCCCCTGGCGCAACAACGGTGTTGTCACCCGGCCATTCGAGCCCAAATTGACCTACCCCTATGTCATTGCCATGCCAGAAGAGCAGCCATCATCAAATATGATCCGCCTCTTTATCAAAATCCTTCGCGACATCGCTCAGTCTTTTAATGCCGCATTGCCTAGGGTCAGGACCCATTGATTTCCGCTTAGCTGCGTGATTCACAGTTCGAAAATCGAGCGGTGAACATGTCTGA
>CANLND010000041.1 GCA_947492585.1 uncultured Paracoccaceae bacterium | reverse complement strand
TCAGACATGTTCACCGCTCGATTTTCGAACTGTGAATCACGCAGCTAAGCGGAAATCAATGGGTCCTGACCCTAGTTGTCTACCGAACTCTTGCCGTAGTCCTGCTAAGCTATCGCTTCGATAGCGTGATCTTCCGATTCCTTGTGAATAGAGGTCTGCTATGGTGTCATTAAAAAACTCCACTGCTTCGGCGCGACCTAGCCCATGCCGCTTGTCAGGGTGGAAGGCCAAGTATCGTGCAACGCGGTATTCGCCAGTAGAATGCAGCTCCCGTTGCAAGAGTGTGGATTTTCCTGTGCCGGGCGGACCGACAAGAGCGATATATCCCGAATCGAGCTCACCAACCCGCTGTAGCAGGGCTGCAGTTGAGGCGCTTTCTTGATAATCCGAAGGCACTGGGAAGACGTGAGAGTTTCGTTGAGAAAGCCTCGACTGCCACCCTAGACGATTAATCAGATCGACCTCGGTCCAAATATCGCCTGGCGACGCATGTGCCACCAAATTGGGTAGCAGATTTCGGATTTCCTCGACTTTACCGCGATCATCCTGATTGAACGCTTCAATTTGATTTTTGACCAACGCCCTTTCGTCCTCGAAAGTCACCTTGCAGATGAAATCGAAAAACTCAACTTCGCTGAGCTGAGAGGTGGCCATCATTCGCGTCATTTGGTCAGACCAAATCGACGACTGTACAATCTCAGGCGTTAAGTCGCCTCGTGATATGAAGCGTGCGAACTCGGCGCTGTGACGTGCTCCTGAAGCATCCTCGTTGGCGAGATTTGTATCGTTTGTACTGAATAGTCCGGGAAATATGTAGGTCAAATGCACAGTCCGCTGAAACTGCTTTTCTAGCGATTTCCATGCACTCACCATCGAACTTAGAAAGTCAGCGTCGAGCTCTGTTTTGAGCGATACGTATGTCGCATTGTGCTCGCTTTTGATTTGCACTGCCTCGATATGTGATCCTGACAGGATGACCAGATCATCAAAAACACCCGCCTCTTCTGATAATAGGCACAGGCTCTCGATAGCGCCTTCAGCCATGAACCGATATATCCGTGCAGCAGAATACTCATATTGTTTCTGGTAGCCACGAATGGCTGCTTGTTCGCCGGAGGACGGTGCACGTTTCACTTTTGTCATTTAGACTCCTTCAAACTGCTCAACTCTAGATACGTGCTCAGGTGTGTTATAGCTATCGCTTTTCGACCGCGGCTTGGCTCTCTCTGTTTCTGATTGTCTATGATGCTGGATCGGCGACGCCGACTTCGTCCGCGATGTTTGATTTAGACCACGCCCAGAGCTCGCGCTCGCAGCGAACGTCGGCAATGAGGGCTGCAACTGCAGCATCCAAGCGAGGTGCTGGGAGTCCGGTATGGGCCGTTTCAACAACGGCAAATGACGGCTATCTGCGGTTTCCTACCCTAGGTGCAATGTGCAGAATTTTGCACTTTGGGCTCGCAGTCAGATTTCGTTGCGCGGTGGGCCAACCACGGCTCGTGATCTGACTAGGGCAGCTCGTTTCGAGAGGTCAATCTAGGTCAATGACTTGGCTTGATCATCGGATGGCTGGTCTAGGTCAGCGTGCTGCGATAGCGTCGCTGTGCAAGCATTGGGCGGCTCTGAGCCCACATTACCCCAATCCCGCAACGCAGCTAAAGTCCGCTTTCGGGAACCGGGTAAAACTGGTCCTGAAGTCACGATCTAAAGCCGCTGTCCGCCGAAGATATCAGGGGCCACGGGGCCGTCCCGCAAACCAGCCATTGGTGCCCGATGTCAGACAGATATCGGTCTTCTTCGTCGACCTGGCCAATGCCGTAATCACCGAGACTTTTGTGAGCCTGTGAAACCACAGGACCGCTGCGTAGTTATGGCGCAGCGGATGTTTCGTTGGATTTGACGTTGAAGAACACGGTGTAAAGGACCGGAACCACAATTAATGTGAGGATCGTCGCAAAGCTGAGACCTGTAATGATGACCACGGCAAGGGACTTAAAGAACGGATCCCATAGCAATGGCATCACACCCAAAACAGTTGTCAAAACGCCCAAAGACACAGGGCGCACACGGCTGACGGCAGAATCCACAACCGCTTGCATCCGTGCTTTGCCTGCCCCGATCTGACTGTCGGTTTCATCCAGCAAAACGATGGCGTTTTTGATCAGCATCCCCGTCAAAGACAAAACGCCGAGGATCGCCATGAACTCGAGTGGCGTTTTCGTGACCACGAGGCCCCAGATCACGCCGATCAGCGCCAAAGGCACTGTCAGCCAAATGATCAAGGGTTGGCGCACCGCGTTAAACAAAAAGATCACCACAAGGATCATCGCGCCCAAGCCAAGCGGCATTGTGGCGGCCAGGCCTGCGTTTGCCTCGGCGGAGTTTCCGAACTCACCCTTCCATTCGAAGGTGTAGCCGGGCGGCAGGTCAATCGCCTCGATCGGTGCTCGCACGGCATCAAACAGATCCCCTGACAGCACGCCCGGTGCGTTGTCCGATTGCGCTGTGATCGATAATTTCCTGTCGATGCGCCGCAGGTTCCCGGATTCGAACACGAGATCAAACCGGTCCACTACTTGCGAAATCGGCACGTAGCCCCCAATGACTTGGCTGAGTACTTGGATGTCGCGCAGCGCGCCGACTTCGTTTCTGGCGGTTTCAATCGGGCGCATCACGATGGGGCGCAGCGCATCGCCTTCGCGGAAGGTCCCAATGTTGGCTCCGTTCAAATGCGTGTAAAGCGCGTTTGAGATCTCACCCTGTGTCAGCCCCAACCGGCGCGCACTGTCTTCGTTGATCACAGGACGAATGCCCTGTTTTTGTTCGCGCCAATTGTCTTTGATCGCGATGGCGCCTTTGTCCGCCATGATCTGTTTGGCTTGATTAGACAAACCGCGCAGAACGGTCGCGTCAGGGCCATTGAACTGTGCTTCGATCTTTGATCCCCCACCGGGGCCCAGAACGAACTTCCACACCTTCGCGGCCGCGTCCGGGTATTCAATATCGATCCAGTCTTGCACTGCAACACGCAGATCTTCGATCTGGCGGTAGTCTTCGACGTCGATCAAAACCTGCCCGTATGACGGGCTGGCATCTTCGCTTTCATAGGTCAGCATGAACCGGGTGTGGCCGCCACCAACGCTTAGGTTCGTGCCTGTGACACCGTCCAAAGTGCGGGCAAACTCTTCGACCCGCAGCAATTCAGCCTTGGTCTGTTCGATATCCGTGCCATTGGGCAAGAAGTAATCGACCACAAACTGGTTGCGCGTGGATGACGGAAAGAAGCCTGCGGGAACTTGCCCGAACATCGCAATGGCAGAGCCAAACATTGCGAGAACAAGGATGATGGTCACGATACGGACCTTGATTGCCTTTTCAAGAAAGCTGCGATAGCCGCGCAAAATGACGTTTTCGCGTTTGACTTCGACCTTGCCGGTCTTGAGCATCAATGTGCAAAAGTAGGGCGTCAGCCAGATCGCAACGAGCCACGAGAACAACAGCGCAATAGTGATCGTCCAGAACAGGCTGCCCGCGTATTCCCCTGTGTTGTCGGGTGAGAACCCAATCGGGGAAAATGCCAGAAAGCCCACAACCGTGCCACCAAGCAGCGGCCACTTTGTTTGGTTCACCACGGCAACACTTGCACTGCCGGGATCTTCTCCTGCCTGAACGCGCACCAACGTGCCCTCAACAACCACAATGGCATTATCGACCAGCATGCCCAACGCGATGATGAGCGCACCCAAAGAGATCCGCTGCATATCGAGCCCATAGAGATACATCCCCATCAACGTACCCGCGACGGTGATCAACAGAATGCCGCCCATCAGGATGCCAGAGCGCAGACCCATAAAGATCAGCAGCACACCCACCACAATGACCAACGCCAAAACAACGTTCATTACGAAATCATTCACCGAGGTCTTCACGCTGGCGGATTGATCCGAGATCGCGATGACCTCCATGCCGATGGGGCGTTCCGAAATCAGCGCGTCCATGCGAGCTTTTACAGCTTCACCCATGGTCACGACGTTGCCGCCGATTGTGTTGGACACACCGATACCAATTGCGGACTGACCGTCACGATACAGCGACGTCGCCGCAGGCTCTTCTAGCCCGCGCGAGATGGTTGAGATATCGGACAAGCGGAAGGACACGCCAGTCTGCGGATTGGTAATCAGCTGCGCGCCAATCGCCTCGATGGAATCCACCGCTGACAAAGGGCGCAATGCCAAACGAGTTTGACCCGCGACAATGGAACCTGCGGGCGACACCAAGTTCTGCCCTTTCAGGATGTCCGCGATCTGCGACGGAGCAAGCCCAAGTTCGATCAAACGCGCAGGTGTGTATTCGACATAGATCACTTCGTCCTGCACACCGGATAGGGTGATCTTTGACACGCCATCCACCGTGACCAGATCGCGCTGCAGGTCCTTTGCGTATTCATGCAATTCCGTCAGCGTGTAGCCATCGCCGACCACAGCAAAATACAGTGCAAATACATCGCCAAAGTCATCATAGACGAGGGATGACAATGCATTTGGCGGGAGCCCGCTTTGCGCGTCATCCACTTTGGCGCGCATCTGAGCAAAGCGTTGATACAGCGCGTCATAGTCTTTCGTGGACGCAATGGTGAACTCGACCGATACGTTGCTAAGTCCCGGGGACGAGACTGACCGGACCTCATCCACGCCTTGCAGCTGTTGCAACGCGTTTTCGATAACTTCCGTGACTTCTTGCGCCACTTCCTCAGCGCTTGCGCCGGGATAAGGCGTGACGATTTGGGCCTGTCGAATGATGAACTCTGGATCCTCAAATCGGGGCAGCGCAGTATAGGCGAAATACCCAGCCAACAGGATCAAGATCGATGTAACGGCCGAGATCAGCCGCTTTTCAAGAGCGAAACGCGCAAGATCCATGGGTCAGCCCCCGATCTTGTCGACAGGACGCACAGTCATTCCGGGGGTCAGCGCGTGTACGCCAGCGGCGACAACACGCTCACCGGCTTTCAGGCCGTCAGTGACACCGACAAACCCGCCAGAGACGTCCCCAAGCACCACAGCGCGTTCAGAAACCGCACCTGCATCATCAACAACCCAAACCTTGGGCCCACCATCCGCTTGCGCAGCAACGGCTGACAGGGGTACGGATAATTGCCCTTCGGCACCCGGGGCGGACGAAATGACGGTCCCAACCATACCTGGCAACACAAACGCGCCTTCGGGGACATCCACGGCAACGCGGCCGCGATAGGTTTGTGTGGCCTTGTCTGCTTGCACCGAGAACTCGACAGTCTCGGCTTCAAACAACTGTCCGGGCAAAGCGTCCAGCCTGACACTGTTCCTAATGTTGTCCGGCCCATTGGCCGTCAACGCGGTCACATCGGGGGCTGGCACGTCAAAGGACACATGGATAATCGACAGTGCCTGCAAAAGCGCAACGCTCTGTCCCGCTTGTATGTTGGTGAAATTCTCAACGTCACGCCGCGCAATGATACCATCAAAGGGCGCGCGCAATGTCGTATCCGCAATGTTATTCTGAGCGACCTCGATCTGCGCTTCGATCCCACGGATGACAGCCTCGGATGCTTGGATCTCTTCTGGTCGACCACCTTCGCGTCCAATGGCGAGGTTCTCGACTTCTGCGCGGAGCTGGGCCTGCGCCACACGCAAAGCCGCTTCGTCTTGATCAAGTGTCACACGGGTCACGGTGCCGCGCTCTACAAGGCTGCGGGCGCGCTCTACTTTGTCCTGCGCTTGATCGAGCTGCGCTTGGGCGGCATCAACAGCGGCCTCGAGCGCCGATATTTCCTGAGGTCGCGCGCCTGCCTTCAAAGCCGCGAGTTGCGCCTGAGCCTGATCGCGTTGGCTTTGCAGCTGTGCAACCTGTGTTTTGAAATCGCGCGTGTCGATCTGGCCAATGGCATCCCCAGCCTGCACTTGCATCGACCCGCGAATAGGAAGCTCAATCAAATTACCACTGACCCGAAACGAAAGCTCAACTTCTTGGGATGGCAAGACAATGCCCGGATAACGCCGCACGATCTGCGGTGTCTGTTCCTGAACGGTAAACACCTTCGCCGGTCTGGGAGCGTCCTGTGCAACAGCGGGCAAGACAAAAGAAGACAAGAGAATGGTGGAAAGGAGAATCTGTTTCACTTGGGCAATCCCTTCGATAGGCTGGTACCGCCAGCATGCAGCAATAGCGAAACAAGTAAAGAGAGGCACCGGTCCTTTGAGCCAATTCGTCATGCAAGTCATTCTAGGCAGCATAGGTTTGCTGATCAGTGCTTTGATCCATGTCGCGATATTCGCTTTTGGGATCCCGAAAATTGCAGGACTCGCACGCGCAACGCAATCCGTGAGCGTCGGCATGCGCAATATCGTGCTTTTGAGCGCTGGAATTGGATTGTTGATTGTCGCACACACCATTACGATCTGGCTTTGGGCGATTGGGCTCTATGCCTCGGGCGCGTTCTCAGACTTCGCCACCAGCTTCTATTTCTCGACAATCACCTACACGACGCTTGGATACGGTGACATCGTCCTTGCCCCGTCACTCCGCATCTTCGCAAGCTTCGCCGCCATCACTGGATTACTTACCTTCGGGATAAGCACAGCATTCCTCGTCGGGTTTCTGGTGCGAATTCTGCCCGACGTTTTTGAGCAAAACAATCCCAATGATTAATCCGCTGTAGATTTTGCTT
The DNA here is from genome assembly GCA_947492585.1 of uncultured Paracoccaceae bacterium. Classification (GTDB taxonomy): domain Bacteria; phylum Pseudomonadota; class Alphaproteobacteria; order Rhodobacterales; family Rhodobacteraceae; genus Epibacterium. The sequence continues at coordinate 2,330 of CANLND010000041.1, read as the reverse complement.
GGACTTACAATGATACGACCTTCAGAAGATGACGACTACGGTGACATCTCCGTTACTGTTGACTGATGGACAAAGGTAATTTGGGGGGAAACTTGTAGTCAAACTCGCTTGAACAGAAGTTGTGCGGCCAAATCGCGCAGAATGGCAGCATGGCAGCATGGCGTGTCATTGACCACATGCTTTTGCGCTTACGATGAAAGTCAGTTTTCCGCTTCCATGCAGCTTTTCGCTACACTGGCCACCTGAAAAGCGGCCACTGTTTGAGTATACTCAAAGTTCGGCTTTGTCCGCTAATTGTCCGTCGTCATAAAAAGTTGGACATGTTAGCAGCTTGAGCATTGGAGGCTCTGGTTCGTTTGTGTGATTGATTATGCGGCTTGTTTTTGATGTTGCAAGCGGCGTTGTTGGATTGTCTGTTTCTTGATCCTTTTCCTTTCTCTTAGAATGGCTCTGTCGCGGCCGAAGTAGACGTCAGCGGGTGTGACGTTGTTCAAGCTCTCGTGGTAGCGTTGATTGTTGTAGTAATCGACGAAGGCTTCGATCTGACGTTCTAGATCGCTGGGCAGGTAATAGTTTTCCAGCAGAACCCGGTTCTTCATGGTCTGGTGCCAGCGCTCGATCTTACCTTGCGTTTGCGGGTGAAACGGTGCTCCACGAACGTGATCCATTCTTTGCCCTTCTAGCCACTCAGCCAGATCGCCAGAGATGTAGCAGGATCCATTGCCACTGAGCAGTCGCGGTTTGTGCTGTACAGTGGCCTGATCACAACCGGACGCTGTCAGTGCCAGTTCGATCGTGTCTGTTACGTCCTCAGCGCGCATGTTCATGCAGAGCTTCCATGCAATGATGTAACGGCTGTCGTCGTCCAAGAATGAGCCTTGTCCGCCATTGGTCCGAGGACAATGGGCGAATGCTGAGATAATACCAACCCCAGCCGATGATCTTGAAGTAGGTGAAGTCAGTCTGCCACATCTCGTTGATCGCTGTGGTTTTGTCATTGAACTCGTCGGCCGCTTTGATGACCACATAATCCGGTGCTGTGATCAGGTCAGCAGCCTTGAGAATGCGGTAAGCAGATGATTCAGAGATAAAATACCGCTTCTCATCAGTGTATTTGACGGCCAGTTCCCGTGTCGACAGCGCCTCGTGTTCCAGTGCAAACTCAATCAGATCGTCACGCCTAGCATCCGGAATGCGGTTCCAGACTGATCCTGGGCGCGGCGAATGATCCGCCAACGCGTCCACGCCACCATCGACATAAAGATCGTATCACCGGTAGAATGTACTGCGCGGAATGCACAGCATATCAAGGGTCTGTTTGACGGGGAGATGCGAGCCCTCAACGGTGCGGATGATCTCAAGCTTTTCAGACGCGGGATACCTCATTCCCCGTACTCCCCATTTCCTGTCATGCTTTTTTTGAGTAAACGATTTTCAAGGGTCAGATCCGCTACGCATTCCTTCAGCGCCAAAGACTCTGAACGCAGTTCCTTCACTTCAGGCGACGTGGCCTGACGCGCGGTGTCGCCGGACAGCCGCCGCTTACCTGCTTCAAGGAATTCCTTGGACCAGCTGTAATACAGGCTCTCTGCAATGCCTTCGCGGCGGCAAAGAACCGCGATGCTTTCCTCGCCGCGCAGACCGGCCAAAACAATGCGGATCTTCTCTTCAGATGAATAGGTTTGGCGCGTCTTGCGGCGGATGTTCTTGACCACCTTGACGGCGGCATCTTTCGATGTCGTTGGCTTCTTCGTCATCTCGATCTCCTAATCGATAAGATGAGCCAGAAATCCTCCCTTATTCAAATCCTCAAATCTGTCCAGCGACTGCTGACGTCAGACAATCTGTATGAAGGCGTTTGGCCTCCATACAGATTTTGCTCAGAGTAACGGTGCACTTTGCGCGGTCGCCTTTTACTTCTATGCGGCCGACGAGGTGGCTTCCTTCGAGCAGAGGGCAGATGAATTACCCCCTTTTTCGTTTTGCGGCAGGCACAAACAATTCAATTGAATAGTCAAACCCAAAGATATGCGCGAGGCGTTCGCGATCACAAGTGACGGGGTCAAACGGGTTGAAGATAGGCAATCGCGCGATGGGGTCTTTCGCGTTCGATCCTACCATTTTAATGGAGTAACGAGCCGACTAATCTACCGCTCCTTAGAACGGCCACCATCCATGGTGTACACGTTCGACCATCACGAGCGAAATGCCGATCAGGGAAACCAGAATTGAGATCATCGCGCATTTTTTTTGACTAGGGTCAGGACCCATTGATTTCCGCTTAGCTGCGTGATTCACAGTTCGAAAATCGAGCGGTGAACATGTCTGAT
>CANLND010000040.1 GCA_947492585.1 uncultured Paracoccaceae bacterium | reverse complement strand
GAGGAGGCTCAGCACCAAGCAACCGAATGGCTATGGACTTACAACAATGAGCGACCCAACATGGCCATCGGCGGAATAACACCCGCTATGAAACTAAAAACAGCCGCGTGAGTTCTACGGCTGAGCCCCATTAAAAATGGGGGGAGTACCATCCTAGGGTCTACGGATAAGATCCGTCGCAAGAATTGAGTGACGTCATTGGTCAAACGCTCTTCATCGATCAAGCCTAAGATAAGCGTTTGACACTTCATACATGCCAAATTCATGTCGCACGTAATCCCTACACTTAATCGCGCCGTCACGGTCTGAGGCTGTTCCAAAGATCGCATTCCATGCGATCTTTGGAACAAGAAAACGACCACAGGCGGGCTCCGATAGAGTCCGCGAAGTGATCCAAGTATTAAAAAGTGTTGCCTTGAGGAGGAGTACAAGACCTGTGTGCCCAAACCACGGCACCCAATAACACATGTGAGGTGCATGAGTTTCCTTCTGCACCTACCCTTCGCGCTTTACACCACGTCGAAAATGAACAGGACCAATGGAACATGACAGAGGCATTTTGACGTGATCGTCTCAATCGTACCCGGCGCAAGATACCAACCACACTCTCACTGCTCGCCTCGCGGCAAGTGTTATGCACGCGAGGCCGCAACACCGAAGTCAGCGCCAGATGTTGGAATATATTCGGCTAGACGAGTGATAGAAACGCAGCGCTACCTTACCTGTAATCTAACCGTCTGGGCCAGAGTTCAGACACCAAACGCTTACCGCACCACAAACTCAGCATGTAGAGCTCCGGCCGCTTTTAAGCTTTTCAGAATATCGATCATGTCGCGAGGAGACACCCCAAGGGCATTCAGGCCAGAAACAACCTCAGACAACGACGTCGTTTCCGGGACTTCCGCCAATTGGACCCCTTCTTCTTCTTCCAGCCCCACGCCAGTACGTGGCACCACAACCGGCTGTGCATCGGTAAAGGGATTAGGCTGCACCACCAGCGGTGCCTCTTCAATTCGCAGAGTTAGATTCCCCTGCGCAACGGCCACCCGTGAAATTCGAACGTCACTGCCCATCACGATTGTACCGGAGCGCTGATCAACAACCACCCGCGCCTTGCGTTGAGGTTCTACCAGCACATTTTCCATACGTCCGATCGCATGCGCCGTTGACCGGGCATTTGTCCGTATGATGTCAATTTCTACGGTACCGGAATCGCGCATCAACGCAACGTTCCGCCCAAATTCCGCATTTATGGCCCGCTCAATCCGATCAGCCGTGGTGAAATCGGGTTCACGCAACGCCAATCTCATGGTGGTGAGCGACGATAAATCAAAATCTATCTCTCGCTCAATCCGGCCCCCCGACGGAATAACGCCCGAAGTCGGCACACCTTGGGTAACGGTGGCCGCTTCACCTTCGGCAACAACACCGCCAGCAAGAATAGAGCCTTGGGCAACTGCATAGATTTGCCCATCTGCAGCATTCAGCGGGGTCATAATCAACGTTCCCCCCAGAAGGCTTTTGGAATCACCAATGGCCGAAACAGCAACATCGACTGTCGATCCAACACGTGCAAAAGGCGGCAACGCGGCCGTTACAAACACAGCCGCCACATTTTTCGGGCGAAACTGTTCACCGGTGACGTTGACACCAAGGCGCTCCAGAATGTTTGACATGATTTCTTCGGTAAATGGCGAGTTTCGCAGACCATCACCCGTACCATTCAAGCCAACAACAAGACCGTAGCCAACCAAATCGTTGCCCCGGACTCCGTCAAATTCGACCAGATCTTTCAACCGAATTGCGTTGGCCTGTACAGCCATTGGTAGAAACAGCAATACAATCAGAAGACGAAGGCTATTCAGCATTACAGATACCTCAGAAGGCTAAGATCAAACGATTTTTTCGTCACCATATACAGGCTTTCAAGCTGAATTTGAGCCTCTTCCAATTTGGACAATGTCTCATAAGGGTCGGCTTCAAGCATCTTGTTCTTGGTGATTCCCAGGCTGGTGAGTTCCGCATGGTTTCGCGTTCGGCTTGTTTCGATGCGGCCTTCAGCAAATCCGACGTCCGCACGTTTCTGGATCAACTCGTCATTTGCGTACGTCAGATCAGACATAGAGCCCTTAACCAGGGAGACCTTAACGTCCTCGGTCATGGTAATCCCGGATTCTTCGGACAACGCCGCAAGCGCGAGCCCCTTCAAGGCGGCTTTAATCGAATTGTCAGTCGCGAGAACTCCAACGCTCACTTCCTGATATTCACCAACTTCAACAGGATCGAGCATATCAGTAGAGCCTGTATACATGACCGCATCAAACCCCGCAGGGTCGTTAAACCAGTCATCAACAGCTGTCATAATATCTGCACTCGACACAAGTCCTGCGACCTCGGTCACCAGCGAAGACATCAATAGATCAGAATCGTTCAAAGCAGGCGAATCCGTTGCTGTTCCAGAAAACAGGCTACGGCCACCGATAGTTTGGTTCAAAGCACTGATCGCGCTTTTCAAATCCTGACGAGCATCCAAAGCGATACGCTGCGCTGATGGCGGGTTTAGCCCCGTGCCGATTGTCAGGATGTCATCGCGCGTGTCTATGACACTTTGTTGCACTTTTTCCATGCTGAACTGGATGCTCGAAGCAAAAGACGCCGCCTCACTCGCAGCGACCTGGTAGCTCTCCAATTTGTTCAGTGTGTGCTCAATTCCCGAAAGGTAACTCAAATCCCCACCCAAACGGCTGGTAATGTCAGACGTTCTTCCGGTAGTCAGCTCTTGCGACAGTGTTGAAACGTCACTCTTCAACGTCGCGTTTCTCAGTCGCAGCGCAGTGTAGAGAGACATATCTCCATAAGATTGTGAAATCATGTCTTAAATCCTCAACATTGTTTCAAGGAGCTCATCCACCACCGAAATGACCTTGGCGTTTGCGGCATACGCCTTTTCAATGATCAAAAGGTTTTGGAGTTCGGCGTCCGTATCAACGCCCTCGGACCTTTCAAGTTCGCTCATCTCCGTAAAACCTGCTGCGGCGAAACTGAGGCTGCTTTTGCTTACTTCCTGATCCAACGCAAACTGAGACAGCACGTTGCCGGCCATAGACGACGCGGTGACATTCATTACCCCCATTCCAGGGAGCGTAACGCTGCGACTCTCTTCTAGCGCGTCAATATAGCCACGCAGCATCGAAGCATCCCCAACATTTCCAGGAGTGACCGCATTCAGCCCATCGCGAAACCGCCATGTCTCACCAGCGCCTTCCATCGAAACTTTGTCATTCAATTGCAAACGGTTGGCGATTCCGAGTTCATTTACTGGATCAAAAAAAGCACCCTCATCCGTAAACAGACCTGCATCTGTGAGCCCCAAGGTGCCATCCACGGCCGGATCCTGAAACCGTTCGATCAAATCGCGAGCCATCACGTCGAGATTTTCCTGAGCTTCCATCGAAAGCACGTCGCGAATTTCGAATTCTTGTGCAAGCGTACCGCCTCGGATCGCACCAGTAGGACCCGTATCAACCTGAAGCCCCCGAATTTCGAGGCCAGACAGAGCGCCGTTGTCGAGCGTCATATAAGGTGAAATATCAGTACTATGCGTATACGTAAGCTCATTGGCGCGCCCATCCAGCAAGGCTGGGCCACCTTTTGCAAACAGCGCCACCTGACCGTTCCTGCGTGGCACGACCTGCACCGGGATCATCACATTGATCTGATCGATCAACTGGTCCCGCTCATCCTTGAGACTAACGGTATCGTGTTTCACCACATCAGCCAGCGTGATGCGTGCGTTCAGCTTTTCAATATCTTTAAGCGCGACATTAATCTGGTTCACTTGCCGTTCGATCGAATTCTCGGCGTTGTTTCGCTGAACGCTAATCTCTTCGGCGGCGACGTTAATTGAATTCACCAGGGCTTCTGATTTCACCGACAATTCGTGCAAGCGAGGGACAGAATCGGGGCGGGAGACCGCTTCAATGAGGGCCGCGTTCAAATCGGACTGACGGGCCGCAAGTGACGTTGGATCATCAACTGATCCAACAACATTGCTCAGGCTTTCGTAAAACCCCGCCTTTTGCTCGGCCGCACTATATTCAGCCTCAGATGAGCGTCGACCTGCCAAAATTGCCGGGTCTTTTGCACGCGTGATCGATTCCACGTGGACGCCCGGCAACCCCCCGGGGGTTGTAGATAGCGCCATTTCACGACGGGAAAAGCCCGGGGTCAATGCGTTCGCCAAATTATCTGAGACAACAGATGTGGTTTTTGACGCCGCATAAAGCCCGGTCATGGCAGCATTCATTGCACTCGACAGTGTCATCGTTCAGACCACCCTTAATTAAGAAACATGAGAATCAAGCGCTATTAGCGCTTGATATTGGTGGTTTCCTGCAACATCTCATCAACGGTCTGAATGACCTTCGCATTGGAAGAGTATGCACGCTGGGTTTGAATCATGTCTGTCAGTTCACCCGCAACATCAGTCGCAGATTCTTCAAGGGCACTTGCAATGACCTGCCCCGTCGGACCTGCACCCGCGTCCCACAGATAGTAGGGACCGCTGTCGAGACCAGGCAGATAGGTTTGGCTATCAAATGGCTGCAAACCGTTCAGATTAGGCACATCTACCAACGGCACCTGATACACGATGTTCTCAAGACCCGTGTTGTATTTCGCCCGCACATAACCGCCATCATCAACTGTCACACTCACGATGTTACCTGCTGGGGCACCGTCGCGATCAAGGCCCGTTTCTTCGAAGTCGTCCCCAACCTGCGCCAGACCGTTTTTCTCACCGATCAGTCCCAGTTCGAGCTCCATCGGGCCACCTGCAACTGTCACGATTACGCTCCCTGTAGAAGCGTCATAGGGCAACGCACCGCCCGCTGCGTTCACTGTCACTGCTCCCAATGCACCATTGCCAGACCGGCTGGTGTCAAAGGTCAACGTAAAGTCACCAACAACAGCGTCGCCAAGTGCTTCGTCTTTTACAACTAGGTTCCATTCATCAGATCCCGCCAGTCCGGCACCGGGAACAGTTGGTGTAAACTCAAACGTCAAACTCGATTCACGGCCAACGTTGTCATAATAGGTCGACTTGGTGATCAAAGTCGTACCGTCAGCACCGGGCAACGTATCGTCCGCCGGCAAGGTAATGCCCAATGTTGTTGTGGTCGTCGGTTCACTTTGCAGCTCAAAGCGGCTCAGGCGAATTGGCTCAAGCCCCGTTGACGTATCCCGTGGATTAGGGGGAATTGTGCCGTCAGGTTCAGCCTTGAACCCCATCAGAATCAAACCCGAACTCGTTGCAAGATACCCGTCTTCGTTTGTCCGGAATGAACCTGTCGAGGACAGCATCATCTGGGGATTGGGCTCACGTGCATTAACTTCGGCAATCGAGGCAACCGGCAACATCCCACGACCATCAATCGCCAGATCAGTAGCGTGGCCAGTACCAACGATTGCACCGCCAGCATCAACCAAACGACTGGTTGTGGCACGCACCCCACCCGCCGAATAGTTACCAGCGGAACTATAGCCAGTCCCCGCCCCCAGAACCATCGAGTTGAAATCCGTTTCAACACGTTTGTAGCCAAAGGTAGAGGAGTTTGCGATGTTATCTGAAATAGTGCCCAACCGGCTTGCGTTAGCGACAAGTCCCGATACGCCGGCATTAAGCGACGAAGAAATAGTCATGGATACGCCTTTCTGCTGCATCAATTCTTTGTTGCAACAGTAGCTAAAGCACGGGCCTTAATACGGAGCTAACAGATAAAATGCGCTCTATCCGTTAGCTCTGAAACCCGGTTGATCCCGACTATTCCCGCAAAAGAATGATCTCAATCCGGTTGTTTTTTACAGACATTGGATTGCTCTGCGCCAATTTACGATCCGCATGTCCCGTCACACGGTGAATGCGCTTGGATGTCATTCCGCCCGATTCGAGCAGTTTTCGGGTTTCGTCGGCGCGGGCATGTGACAGCTGCCAGATAGGATTTTTCGCCAACACCACAGGTTGCGAGCGTGTGTGCCCCCCAACGGCGACATTGTTTTCGACCACCGATGTCACACGGGCAACCATACGAACCAAATCCCGGAACAAAGGCGTCGGCGTTGACTTACCGTTCTCAAACAAGGGAGCGTCCTCAGTATCGAACAGTTCAACGATTAACCCCTCATCGGTCACACGTGTCACAATATGACGCGCCATTTCGATCGAGACGGTACTTTCGCCGCTGCGCCCAGACAAAGCATCCTCGAGCGCTTGTAGCACTTCATCCTGCTCTTCTTTCTTCTCTTCGTCTTGTTCAACACCGGTAATGCCCTTGGCCTGCTGTGCTTCGTCGGGATGCTCAGCGCTGGCCCCCGCACCGCTTTGCGGCAAGACATCTTCGGTAAAGATACTGTCACCGTTAAATGCACCGTTGCCACCGCCAGACACACGGCTGAGCGGAATAGACGGCGAGAAGTAATCCGCCAGACCTTTTCGCTGTTTTTCAGATGTTGCGTTCAATAGCCACATCAACAAGAAGAACGCCATCATCGCCGTCACAAAGTCGGCATAGGCCACTTTCCAAGCGCCACCATGGTGACCATCACCACCGCCGCTCTTTTTCTTCTTGATGATAATGGGCGCCAGTTCACCTTGCGCGCTCATATTCACCACCACTTTTTTGTTCACCCATAGTCTGGATAGCAGGCTGTGTCTTAAACGGGCCTTAACAGATAAATTTGCCGGCAGTTAAGACTGATGAACAGGGGCGTTAAGGCGTTTCGAGGCCCCTTTTCCGACCGCACCCTTTCGAAACAGTGAGGCGGAAGCGGAATATTGTGCCGCCCTGCATGAATTTCTGGTCGAGAATCATCCAGACCCCATTGCGGGCCTTTGTTTAAGGCTTCACGCCAACGCCGAAATTCCACCTACCAAACAAAAAAGAACCACCCAATAAGGGTGGTTCTTTCAGTCGCGACAGCAGATCAGTTCCGAAATGGCCGGTCTATTTCGCACCTGCGGATGTTTCTTCGTCTGTTGTTTCGGCCGGAACATCTACGATCTCAGCGTCCTCAACATTCGGATCGACATCCGCCACAACAATTTCAGTCGACTTGTCGTCCAGCGCGCCAACAATCAGCGGCAACATATGTGCGCCTGTTGCACTGCTGATTTCCGGCATCTCAGGCGTCGTCCAGCTCAACGTGTCAAAGCTAGAGCAGTTTTCACACACTGGTGCCCAGTCGGCATGTATGTGGTTGCAGCTGTCACACACCCATTGCGGACCACGCGGAACACTAAGAGCGCGCGCCAGCCAGCCGCGAACGATGCTATCGTCCGCGCCTTCGCCTCGTTCAATCGCCGCCATCAAGGTAACAGCGCGCGCGTCGGGCGCACGGTCAGCCAAATCACCCAGCGCGCGACGCGCGGCAGGAAAGTCCTCAGCGACAATATGAAGTTCCGCCATCAGCAGCTTGGTTTCATCGTGCCCAGGTTTCAGACGTGCCAGCTGGTCAAACCGTTTAATCCGCGCTGTCGCGGTTTCATCTGGTTCGACTTCGGCAAACACCTGTGCCAGATCGGGGTGCGGTTGCACCGACCAGGTTTTCTTCAATATCCGGACCGCTGGGCGTTTTTTACCCTTGGCCAGATACGCGCGTGCGGCCAAGGCCGCAGCAGGCACCAAGTCTGGGGACAGGCGGTTGGATTCGATTGCCTGATCCTGCTGTTCAGGTGTGGTATCTTCAGCCAGCAACGCCTGAGAAGCCGAAAGCGCCAACACCGCATCACGACGTTTGTACACATCGCGCGGCAGCGTGCCGGTTTTTAATTTGGTTGTCAGTGTCTTACGCGCCCCGGCCCAATCCTGAGCCTGCGCTTGCAGCGTCAGCAACGTGTCCTGCACTTCTTCGTGCTTGGGTCGCAGCGCCAAAGCTTTTTCAGCCAGCGCCCGCGCAGTCTCAGCGTCACCTTCAGAAATTTTCTGCTTCATGATGCCGCGCACACCTACAAAGCGTGTGGTTTGGTTGGACAAAAGACGCTTATAGGCCTCTTCCGCCTTTTTGGTGTCACCCGACATCTCAGCCGCCTGAGCAGTGATCAGATCTGTCAGTTGTGGGTTTTTCAGATAGCGTTCTGCACGCGCAGCCTTGGCCAACGCCTGTTGACCTTCACCAGAGGCCAGCGCCATCAACCCATCCGCCAGCGCTTTATAACCTTTGCGTTCGCGCCCTTTGTCAAAAAAGCGAGATATAGCCGTTTCATCGCCATTGATAACCTTCAGCGTAGCAACAAGCAGGGAACACAGTTTCAGAACGAGCCAGAGAGCAACCAGTAGAACCGTCAGGGCAATCACTGACTGCAACGCACCCAAGGTATATTCGGTGCCCGCGACTGTGATCTGTACGCCGCCGGAGGTTTCCAGCAACACTACGCCGCCATAGGCCAAAGCCGCGGCCAGCGCAAAAAACACGAGGTACTTAAATAGAGACCAAAGCATGTAGTCTTCCTTACTTGGCATTCAGGCTATCGGAGAGGGAAACAAGCGCTCGTCCGGTTTCAATCTTGGCAACGGCAGCCGCCTGCCAATCGGCAAGAGCAGTCTGTGCAGCATCGGGCAGCGCGTCAATTTCGGCCAGTGCCGCCGACACATCCCCACTGCGCACCGCCGCTTCGGCCCGCGACAGAACGGCATCGGCGTCGTCCCCATCTCGTGGTGCCACTGAGCGCGCTCCGAGGTGACGATTGACATAAGCGACCAACCCTCCGGTTCCGGCACTTTGTGACCGCACAGAGGCCAAAGCCTCACGCGCAGCCGGTGCAAAGCTTTCTAGCAGTGCAGATTTTGGTGCCACGCCGGTAACGGCGTGCGCTTGGAGTGTCGCAGGCACCGCAACGCCCAGCGCGTCCAGCTCAGCCACCAACGCATCAAAGGGTTGGCCAGCATTCAGAGCGGCGCTGAGACGCGCGACAACAGTCTGTGCGGTTGCCAATTTTGCCGCAGCCTTACTGGCTTCTTCTAGGGCTTTCGCCTCTGCAAACATTTGTTCGACTTCGGAACGTTGCTGCGCGAACCCCTGTTTGAGTTGTGCCAGTTCGGCTTCAAACGCTGCGGTCGCAACCAAAGATCCACCACCTGATGTGCGGCGGGTTTCAAGGGTGCTCAACCGGCTTTCCAACCCGTCAATACGCGCCAGCGCTTCGCCGACACCCGGTGTCACGGCATCGCTTTGCGCTTTGATTTGATCGGCCAACGCAGTCAGGCGCGCCTCAATCGGGGCAAGATCAACAGGTTTCAAATCAGACATTTGCGCCTGCAGGGTTTCCAACGCGCGTTCCAGGTCTGTTTGACCCGTTTGCAGCGCCGTCAGATCCACCTGAGCAGATTGCAATGCCTCTGGCAAATAGGGGTCAGCCAAATCCGTTTTTGCAACCAGAAAGCCAATCACCAGAACCGCCACGCCCCCCAATAGCATTGGCAGCACACTGCGGCGCGTTTCTGCAACCGGTGTGGTGTCGAGCATGTCGGCTTCAGCCGCAAGCTCAGGTCCAGCGTCCTGTACCACCGCGTCGGTCTCGGTCTCGGTCTCGGTCTCGGTCTCGGTCTCGGTCTCGGTCTCGGTCTCGGTCTCGGTCTCGGTCTCGGT
>CANLND010000039.1 GCA_947492585.1 uncultured Paracoccaceae bacterium | reverse complement strand
ATTTGAACCTACGACCTTCAGGTTATGAGCCTGACGAGCTACCTGGCTGCTCCATCCCGCGCCATTAAGATTGGCCTTTTGCCGTGAGGGCTAGTTGCGGCCTGTTTAACGTCGTTTTGCCAGGGTTTAGGGTAAGCGTTGCATCGGACCCCCTATTTGCCCCCTGCCGCTTCAATTTGTAGCGTGAGATACTGCCCCAAATCAATAATGAGGCGCAGTCATGGGAATGGAAGTCAGATCATTCAAAGTCTACGGATTCAAAATAGAAGTCCACGCAGGCGGACGACGCGTTTGGCCTCCTAGCTTCAAACGCTTCATAAATGACAAGATGGATAGCGGTGAGCTCAGTGTTGGCGAGGTCATGAAAACCTGTAATGTCTCTCAATCACTTGTCTATAAATGGCGCGGTGACGTTCGGCGGGCGGGACGGACAAAGACCAAAGTGCGCGAAGAAAGGCTATTTTCGGAAGTCGTCATCCAAGAGGATCCGATAGAGCCAGAAGTTCCTACCGAAATCGTTCTGCGCAACGATCAACTCGAAATTTCGTTGCCAGCTTCTTATCCGGTATCGGATTTAGTCTCTGTCATCCAAGCACTCTCATGATCTCACCGTCAGGGAACTTCAGACTCTATCTCGCCTCAAAGCCAGTCGACTTTCGCAAAGGCATGGATGGGCTTGCCGCAATCGTAATGAACGAATTTGATTTGGACCCATTCAGCGGAGCCATCTTCATATTCCGAGCAAAACGAGCCGACCGGATGAAAATCATTGTCTGGGACGGGACAGGTCTTATCATGACATACAAGCGGATCGAAGGGGCTGGGTTTGTTTGGCCGCGAATGACCGATGGCGTGATTACAATCAATCGATCACAATTCGAAGCTCTCTTTGAAGGCTTGGATTGGCAGCGCGTTGTGCCAAGGCATGTAAGGAAACCGGTCGCTGTCTAATTTCTGAAAGCGGACGTAGGAACATCTTGCAGCGAATGGCCGGAAAGAGCCCATACTTATCGATGCTGCACTTTGCGCGAATGACTTTGAACTACTGAATGTGAGCATTGAGTATTCAACCGGCAACAAGCAAAAAGCGTCATGGTTCAAAAGCAATTTTTTAATTGCCCCACTTTTGGGGCGAGGGAAACACTTGGATACAGCCAATACAGATTGGTCCCCTGTATGAAAACTGGCATTACGGTCAATGCTGAAAGAGCGTACGAAGCACTTCTCAAGTGTTTTTATCTCACGGTTAACTAGAACTTGGATATGACTTCTGATTCGGGGGTGACCTCAAAACCGCATAACGCTACAGCTTGCAAGTGGGCCATTGGAAGTGAATGGATGAGCGGCATTCCAGAGAGAGAAAATGCCTGGCTTGCCTTTTGCATCACTCCCTAAAACGGCACCTCCGAGTTCGATATTTCCGAAATAGAGCACTTTTCGATACCGTACCGGGCTCCATGTGAATTCACTCGATGTGGCAATTTCGGTTTGCTCAAGCAGTCGGGTAAAGCTGGGAAAGTAAAGCAGCCCAACGGCGTTAAAATCGATCCCGACGTGCGTGGACAGCGAGACAGCGTCCATCTCTAAAATGGCCGTGGCCTTGTTTTCCTTTGCGTCTGCGGACGCCTGTCGAGCAAAAGCATCCGGCGCAACTTCCAGAACAGGGATCAAATAGGGTGTCGCGCGCCTGACGCTAGCATTGATCCCTTTTTCCATATGCGCCACGAAGGTCGAGACGAGTTTGAATTGCGCAACGTCCACGCCCTGCACGATGAGCCGATGCGTTGATTGAATGCGGCTTCGGCCGGCAGCCCACAGCTCTGATCGTACATCTAGCTCTATTCCCAGCCCGACCATATCGGGCTTGAATTGCTGAAACTCCGTGGCGCAGAAAGCCGCATAAAGCTGGCGGCCTTGGGCATCACGAAACACCGTGGTGTTTTGGCCAACCGCATCTGCAATCAACTGCCAATGCACGTCGCCCAAGTTCTTGAGCCACCAGTCCTCAGACAGGCCCTTTGGCGCAAGCTGCGCCATTCCCAGGCTTATAGTGGATTGGCGATGATGCGATGGGAAATGGGCTGCAGCGGTTGACGTCATGATGCAACTTGTAGCTTGGATTTCGCCTTGGCAGAGATGTGATCGACCAGATAGCGAGAATCCTCATTGATCCCCAGAAAACGCCCGGATCCCCAGGTGTTCAACCAGCCGAGGCCAATGAAGTAGAAACCATCTTCCTCACAGACACCTCGTTTGTAAGCTGGGCGGCCGTGGTCATCAAAGACATCGACGTTAATCCAGCTATAGTCAGGGCGGAAACCGATGGCCCATAGAATGGATGTAATGCCTTCCTTTTCACAGTCAATCTCGGTGATCTCTTGTTCTGGACGCCAGACTTTCTCAAATGCGGGCTCTTGTGGAGCATCGATGTTGTTTTTTGCGATGTGGGCGTCGATGGCCTCTCGGATGCCAATGTAGCTGTCGTCCGCGTCATTAAGGTTGGCTTCTAGATCGGGCAGGAACTGGATGGTTTTGCCATCCATCCCGCTGACAGATCCGTACAGGGACACGCCATCACGGGCGAATTTGCGCAGGTCAATTTCATGCCCCCCATCGCGACCCGTCATATAGTGGTTGGTTTTTGTGACCGCATGAACCGGATCTGGGTGCTTATCGATGGTGATCGCATAGTGGCCCATATCATGCAGCCAATCCGTCGCATCGCGACCGCGGTATAGTCTTGGCGAGCGCGGCGCAGGACCAACTGCCAGATGCACCTTGCGGCCTTTAAGATGCATGTCTTCCATCAGCTGCACACCTGATTGGCCTGTGCCTACCACCAAGGTCGCACCATCTGGCATTTGTTCGGGGCGGCGATAGTCGACCGAGTGCATTTGCAGGATAGAAGGATCAAGCTTATCCGCATAAGGCGGCACAATCGGGTTGTCGTAGCCGCCTGTCGCAATCACAACTTGATCGGTCGAATAGTTGCCCTGGCTGCTGTCGACAAGATAACCACCGCCCGGGCGCTTGGTGATCTTGGTCACTTCGCAGTTTTCGACCACAGGCGGATTGAAGGTCTGAGCGAAGGCATCCAGATAGTCGGTGATTTCCTCTTTGACCATAAAGCCGTCCGGGTCGTTGCCCTGATATGGGAAATTCGGCAGCCGGCACTGCCAGTTTGGCGTGACGAGGCAAAAAGTATCCCAGCGATTGACCCGCCAGGAATGGAATTTCTTGTGACGTTCCAGAACGACGTGATCCAGCCCTTCCTGACACAGATAATAGCTGACAGACAAACCGGCTTGACCGCCGCCGACGATAACCACTGATTTATGTTCGCGATGGGTCATGATGTGTTCCTTATGAGATAGTGAGGCAGGTCACATCTGCCGGTTTGGTAAAAGTGCTGGCTTTGCGCTCGATCGATGAAAGTTGGGCGTCCGCGCTGGTGCACCGGTAGCCAAATTTGGCTTCGACACGTGTGCTGGCTTTTTCCAAAGCCATGCGACAACGGGTGACAAACTCATCAAGCGGATAGGTTGTCTTTTCGGTCAGGAAGTCCCGAACGGCTGTGGAAGGCGAGTAGCATTGCTCGACTTGGCCATCAGGCCATTGGACGGTGAAACGGGTCTCAGGCATGGGCGGCCTCTTTGGAGGAAAGGTTGAGATAAGGGGTGCGATTGTGGTCCCAGAACGCTGCTGTTCCCTCACGACCAGTGAGATGCAGGGCGCTGCCTTCTGAAACATCGCCGCAAGGAGTGGCTGAAACGCCGTGTTCAGTGAATGCGGCACATACGGCGTCTGCATTTTCAGGACGGACAGACAGCAAAAACCCAAAACTCGGAAAGCTGCGAAGCCAGCGCGTCATGTCCACATTTTGCGGCTTTGGCAGCGCTTCAAGTTGGATATCCATTGCAACGCCTGAAGCTTCTGCAAGCATCAGAGCGGTCCCAACAATGCCGCCTTGGCTGATGTCTTTGCCAGAGGTGACAATACCTTCCTCGGCGAGATTTGGTAAAATTTCCATGGTTTCACGGAGCTTTGCTGGGGGTGTTGTCAGCGCGGCATTCCAGTTGTCAAAAGGCTCACGATAGCTCCCGCGCAGATCGACGGCACAGATCAATACGTCACCGGGGCGCGCATCAAAGCTCGAGATCACTTTGGTGGCCTGACCGATGATGGAAACCGAAAGCTGCAATTCATCGGTGCGTAGGTTGGTGTGCCCGCCTACAACTGGAACACCGTAAGCCAGTGACGCTGCTTTCATGCCTGCGAGCACTGGCTGTGCTTGTTCGGCATTTGGCGCCCAAATCGCGTTCGTCACCGCTTTGGGGCGCCCGCCCATGGATAGGATATCCGAGATGTTCACCATGACACCGCACCACCCCGCAAACCACGGATCGGCCTTGACGAAGGCATTGATGAAGCCTTCGCACGAGAAGAGGTCAAACCCTTCCTTGTTTGGCAGGACTGCGCAGTCATCGCCGGGCTGACCTTCACTCAAGGCGGTGAGCCCCAAGGTCTGAGTGCTTGCTGCGATGTCGAGTTTGCTGCGAATAGATGGGTGGTCACGCAGCTCACGAACCATGGTGCGAAGAGAAGCGTTAGGGGTCATCTTAACACCTTCCTGCGCGGGTTGAGCGTTTTCCAACCAACAAACGGGTCTGGAAACGGAGGGTAAAATGCAAGGTCCGCCTGCATTTCCATATGTGGAACGCCATGCACTTCAATCTCGCGCAGAGGCGTCCAGCGGAGCCGCCGAAACAGCGTCACGTTTTGCATTTGCACTTGGGCCAAGAATTGATCACATCCGCGGCCATGCGCAGTGCTGACGGCAAGATGAATGAGCTCTGCACCCAACCGACCCATACGACGGTGACTGTGCGCAACAGCAAGGCGCGATCCGCGCCAGACGCGGGGGCTTTCTTCGTGAATACGAACCGTGCCGACAACTTGATCCGCTTCTGATGCAAAAGTGCTGATGGCAGCCAATGGAAGCGAGATTTCATCAATGTCGTCACGGTCGTCCCCGACGAAAATCGCTTGTTCTTGAACAAAGACCTGATGGCGCAGCTTACGCACCCCTTCTAGTTCCCACGGCTGTGCGGCGGCGCGGATTATGAAGTCCGGGGATAGGAAGGCCTTGGCGTTTTGAATACTCATGACACCCTCAGCTTTTCATAGACGGAAAGGGCAGAGCAGGCACCGCACTTGGCGCAACCAGCCTTGGCTGTTTCAGCGCTCATGCCAGCGCGAAGGATCATGCGCGACAGGGGGGCAAGAATTCCCGCCATAAATTCGGACGTTGGGGCAGGGTGACTTTCCATCGGGGTGCCCGAAACAGGTACGAAGGGCACAACAAAGGGATAAACACCAATTTTGCAAAGCTCTTGCGAGGTCTGCAAAATCGCTTCTGGTGTGTCTCCCAAACCGGCGAGAATATAGGTCGAAACCTGACCCCGACCAAAGACCCTTACCGCCGCCCTGAAGCTGTCAAAGTACTTGTCGATGCTAACCTGCGCCTTGCCAGGCATAACGCGCACGCGTACGTCTGGTGTTACGGCCTCTAAGTGCATGCCCAGATTGTCGATGCCCGCGTTGAACATACGTTCGTGCCAGATGTCGTCTTCTGGAGGTTCGCATTGTCCCTGAATGGGAAGGTCGACCGCAGCTTTGATCGCTGTCGCGCTGTCAACCATCACCTTGGCACCCCGGTCTTTTCCAGCAGGTGTCCCAGTGGTCATGACCATATGTTTGACGCCATCGAGTTCAACGGCGGCCTTCGCGACCTCGGCAAGCTGCGCAGGCGTTTTATGAGCGATTGTGCGACCAGCCGCTAAAGACTGGCCAATCGAGCAAAATTGGCAGGTCTTTTTCCGGCTTGCATAGCGGATGCAATCTTGAAGCACGGTCGTCGCGAGAACGTCTTTGGAGTGCAACGTCGCGATCTTGTGGTATTCCACGCCATCAGCTGTTTTCAGGTCGTAGAACTTGGGGCGAGATGGGAACTTAACCTGACCCAATGACTTGCCCGCTTTGGTGACCTCAGCCAATCCGTCTGCATCTGGGGCTTGAACAACGTATGGGCTGTCAAACGCGGGGGCCGTGTGCACCGGTATCATCACGGTCGTTTCACCGATGGTGACCGCCTTGTGATCCGTTGGACCTGCACCGCCCCGGCGGCTTTCCATGCCAACGGTGGGATCGACCATCCGCATGCCATGGGTTTGCAATTCATTAATCAGCGCGGCTTCAGACATCTTCAGCCTCCATATCTACAGGGGCTGAAACATCGTGTGCCTCTTCGATGCGGCGCACCGGTGTGGCAGGGCGCGCATCATGAACCAGATGCAATAGTTCAGGTCGCGCATAGTGGCCAACGCTGTCCATCATGCGTTTGCGTTTGGTGACCAGTTTCATATCCAGATCGGCAATCAGAATGCCCTCGCCCTCAGTCAATGGCGGTACCACGTGGCGCCCTTCGGGCGAGATAATGCAAGTCATGCAGCCGTCGCGCAGACCCTTTTGCAGTTTTGGGTCTTGGGTCACGGAATTGATTTGCTCTTCGGTCAACCAACCTGTGGAATTAACCACAAATGCCCCGGACTCCAGCGCGTGATGGCGCATCGTCACTTCGATCTGCTCGGCAAAGATTGGGCCAACAAGGCTGCCGGGAAAATGTCCAACATGAATTTCTTCATGTTGAGACATCAACGCATAGCGTGCCAGTGGATTGTAGTGCTCCCAACAGGCCAGCGCACCGACGCGGCCAACTTTGGTGTCGACCACCTTCAATCCGGCGCCATCGCCTTGGCCCCAGACCATACGCTCGTGATACGTGGGGGTGATCTTACGGCGTTTCAGGGCCAGCGAGCCGTCAGCGTCGAAAATGAGCTGCGTGTTGAAAAGGGAGCCGTTGTCGCGTTCGTTTACACCTAAAACCACCACGACGCCGCGTTTGCGGGCCGCGTCGGCAACGGCCTGCGTTTCCGCAGATGGTACGACCACGGCCTCCTCGTAAAGGCGCAGGTGCTCTGCACCCTGTTGGATGGGGGGCAGTACGAATGAGAAATATGGATAATAGGGAACAAAGGTTTCTGGGAAGACGATCAGCTCGGCGCCTTTTTCGGCGGCTTCAGCAATGGCGTTCAACACACGCTCCATCGTGCCAGCGCGGCTGGTCAGGTCGGGCGCTATTTGAATGGCAGCGGCTCGAACGATTTGATCGGTCATAGGAATATCCTTTGTTGCGGGATGGACGACGGCGTTGCCGTCCAGCGGGGATGGAAAAGGATGAAACGACCCGAGGTGACTCCGTTGCCACCTCGGTGAATGCGCCTTAAAGCGTCCAGGTATCGAGGATCAGAGCGTTGTCACGAACGTGTAGCAGCTTGAGATCCAGAACATCTTGCGGTGCAATTGGGGTGATCCCCGGCAGCAAAGATGGCTCGCCATGACCCATCAGCATTTGCAGCGCGAAGCGGCAGGCATAGACTTTGCCGCCCTCTTTCATGAACTTTTTCAGGTTTGCGGCATAGTTCTGCGCGCCTGGGAATGCTTCGTCGCCGAGGGTTGGGAAGCCGCGCTGTACGCCGAGAGAAACGCCTGGGCCGTAAAGCAGAATGGAGGTTTCAAAACCTTTCCGCTGCAAGCGGATCGCCTGCAGGATATTGACCAGACCGATGGAGCCTTCAAAGGCGACGGTGTGGAAGGTGACGAGGGCTTTCTGGCCTTCCTCAGCTTGTACATCTTCAAATAGTTTTTCTTCGTAGTTCACGAAGAAATCGCCATCTTTATGGGCTGGTGTGGTGACTTCCGGCATTGCGTTCTCCTGTCAATCGCATTGGGTTAGCCATTGCTAGACCTTGGAAAAGCTTAGGGGCCATCTATCCATACAAATATGCATTCAATTTAATTGTATTGATTGTATGATTGCGCCCAATTTGCGGGCAGCAATTGGGGAATGTGTAAATTATATGAACAATATATGTATAGGTGGGGGGATTTGGTCGATTTCGCGTGCCGTGCATTGTCTGCATGATATGCATACAATGCTGTTCATTCTAAGGTGACATGATGGAAAATTGGCCTCAACGAATCGAGCAATCTAGCAAACCTCGATATCTGGCAATTGCGGATTGTATTGCGCAGGACATGAAAGATCGGGTGCTCTTGCCCGGTGATCGCCTGCCGCCTCAACGTCGGCTGGCAACCATCATTGGCGTCGATTTCACGACGGTCTCGCGCGGCTACACTGAAGCAATTAGCCGTGGCCTTGTGGAATCCCATGTCGGGCGCGGGACATTTGTACTTCCGCAAAAGCGCTTCAGCGAGATCAGCGATGAAAGACGCGCCCTTGCAAACGATCTGACTATGAATGCGCCCCCGGAACCCACGGATCCGGAACTCTTAGAAAGAATGCGCTCTGGCCTTTCTGCGGTGTCAAACGATCTGGTGCATCTATTGCGATACCAAAATCCGATTGGCGGAGACATCGACAAAGAGGCTGCGTCAATCTGGCTGTCCATGCGGGGACTTGTGCCCAATTTGGACAGGGTTGCGGTCACACCGGGCGCTCATGCGACCACGCTTGCGATCCTGACCATTCTGGCCCGACCCGGAGACACAGTCCTTTGTGAAGACGTCACTTACGCAGGGTTTAAAAAAATTGCAGCGCAGCTTGGTTTGCGATTGATCGGTCTGCCGATGGATGAGGACGGCATTTTGCCCGGTGCGCTTGAGGCAGCCATCAAAGAGCATCAGCCAAAACTGCTCTATCTCAATCCCACCTTACACAATCCGACCACGATGATTGTGCCTCAGGAACGTAGGCTTGAGATCACCAATGTCATGAAGCGACATGAACTGCCGTTGATTGAGGATGATGCCTACGGATTTGTTCTGCCTGATGCGCCCCCTCCTATGGCTGCAAGCGCGCCCGAATTGACCTGGTATATTGGCGGTTTGGCCAAATGTATCGGGGCGGGGCTCAGGCTTGCCTACGCGATTGCCCCAAGTGCGCGGGCTGCCTTTGCGATGGAAAACGGAGTTCGCGCTGTATCGGTGATGGCCTCGCCGGTTTCGATGGCCATTGCAACCCGCTGGGTGCTGGATGGCACCGCCGACCAAATTCGCCGGTTCATCCGCAGCGAAACAGCGATCCGACAAAGCATCGCGACTGAAACGATCACCGAAGCCAGCTTTGTTTCAAATCCGCATGCCTTCAATATTTGGCTGCAAATGCCGAAGAATGTCACCTGCGCGGCATTGATGTCGAATATGTCGAACCATGAAATAGGGATTTCGCCAGAAAGCGCCTTTCGCACCACTGGAAACCAAGACCGTTTCGTCCGTATTTGCCTCGGCGGCAGATTGCACAGGAGTGTTCTGCCTCAAACGCTAACGCACCTGAACAATCAAATATGGCAGTTATCGATGAGCGGTTAGGTTGCTATGTAACGGCACGACAAATTCAAAATGGTTATCCTAAGCAAACATATAATATCACTGCATGTGAATTAAGTGGTGACGACGGCGTGGGACGGCTAACCATTTCAGCCAATTTTCGCTACCAAAGCGACGCGAGCAGTGCAGCCATTCGTTTGCGCAACACTGACGACCGGTTTGTCCGCTGAGCGGATATCAAGCGTACTAACCAATCAAGTCCGCTTAGCGGTGCGATCTTTCTCTTTCGCGCCAAACGGCCTGATCGGATGAAAGCCATCGTTTGGGACGGTACTGGCCTTGTCATGACCTACAAACGGATCGACGGAGCCGGATTTGTTTGGCCGCAAATAAATGATGGTATAGTCACCATCAATCGTTCGCAATTTGAGACTCTCTTTGAAAGCTCGGATTGGCAACGCGTTGTGCGACGTCATGTTCGAAAGCCGGTCGCGGTATGAATCCTGAAAGCAGCTGTTGGTACAAAACACAGCTAATATCCGGTTAATAAGCCAAGTCGGTCAATATCGACACTGCGCACAGCTTCCAAGAAACACCTTCGTGCGGATATTGTCATGGAAATGGAGGATTGGCTGGTGACATCAGAACGGCTAGAGAATGAAGGAATAGCGTTTGTGATTAGGGTCTGGACTCATTGAGTTTCAAAGCCAGTAGATGACGATGGCTGCGAGAGCGATGGCTGACAGGAAGACC
>CANLND010000038.1 GCA_947492585.1 uncultured Paracoccaceae bacterium | reverse complement strand
GTAGAGGGGGTTCTAAGGTTAACTACCCATCCCCGCAACCCCTAAATCAACAAAATGCAAAACTAATAACACATTCATGTGAAAACTAAACGATTTCAATGAGATACAGGAAATATCACCCAGACAAACCCAACAAAAATCAGCGAAATACCCGACCGATGCTGCTGGTATCAATTGACCTCGCCAAATTGGAGGCGGCGAGAGAACTATATGTAGCGGCCGCGCCAGCCCATACCACAAGAGTAGGAACCCACTTCGCATTACAACGAGTCGGTACACTGGCTTTGCTTCGCAATTCGACTAGCCTCAGGAGACATAGCCAATGGATCTGGGTCAGCTTAACATTGGACAACCGTAGCGCTGCCTATCGTCACTTTTGCATTTGGATGGAATACAACGAAGCGCTGTCCAAGTCCCGTCACGTGCGCATGACCGACGGTCGATGGGCGCGTGGCACCAAAGGCTATGCCCCAGCACCGGGACGGCATTGGTTTGTAAAATTTGGACGGATCTGCAGGCTGGAACGCGACACCAATGAAAAATCCAAAGTTGGCAACTCCCACAATCAACGTCCAATGGAAACGCTGCATGTGACGGTTCTATTTGGGAATGTGCGTACGATTTTGAGCTGGATTGCAGCTGGCAAGGAAATTGCGGAATCGAAAGATCGGATCGGCCCGGGCCTGCACGTCTTAAGAGGTGACTACTGGGACAACCTTGGTGATATACCGCGTCGCTCGATTGACACCGTCGTTGTAGATGATGACCGGGTTGAGCGTGCCTTGGACCACATGCGTTGGTTCTATTCAGCCATGGATTGGTACGCTGAACGCGGTGTGCCTTGGAGACGGGGCTACCTATTCCATGGCCCTCCGGGGACAGGGAAATCGAGCTTGATCCGCGTGATCGCCTCTGAACTTTCACTTGATATCGCTACCTTGGACGTTGGACGGGCCACGCTGACTGATGACGATTTGCGTGAGGCCATGATGACCGCGCCGAAACGATCCCTAATCGCTATCGAAGATGTCGATGCGGTATTCACGCAGCGTGAACGTGGCGAAAAACGATCTGGTGTTAGTTTTTCGGGACTGCTGAATGCCATTGATGGCGTTGCTGCACAGGAAGGGCGTGCCCTGATCATGACGACCAACAATAAGGACAAGCTTGACCCAGCATTGATACGGCCCGGCCGTGCCGATCTGCACACCGAACTCGGGTTGGTAAATGCAGCGACGGCACGACGGCTCTTTGAGAAGTTTTTCCCAGAAGACGAGGTTCTTGGTGAACAATTCCAGACGAGTTTGGGAGATCGGAAAAACAGCCTTGCTGTGATTCAAGGTTGGTCGCTTGCGAATAGCTCAGACGCGACAGCCGCATCACTGGGCGGTGAGCTATTGGGCAAACCGAACTGCTTGATGAATTGAGGCAGGCCTACTGGCAACTCGCCCAATCTAACCCAAACCGGTCCAGGTATTTCCGCAGCCGATCCGCATCATTCTTGCTGGTCTTAGCCGCGCGCGAGGCCGCAAATAAGCGACGACCAGCAGCGCTGACGCTGGCGCTTTGTTTGCAGACGCGGATCACGGCAGCCAATTGCACACGGTCGAATTCGTCGATCTCTGCTGCTTTGGCGCCGAGATGTTTTGTGATCAACTGGAGATCCGGATCCTGATTGGCGTGATGCCAAATTGTCGAGATCGTGGCGATTTCAGTTTCAACCATCGACTGGGTAATACGACCGCGCGGGGCCAATGTGCACATCCGTTGAATAGAGGCCCCAAGATCGCGAAAGTTGCCAGGCCAGAGCGTGCCCGGATCGGTGGCGAAATTCTGATAGGTGCTCTGCGCGTCCGCGTTAAAGGTAATGCTGTTGCCAAGCAGCTTTTCGACGCGGGCCAATTCGAACGTAATGTTCGGCGCAATATCCTCTGGCCGGTCCCGCAAGGCAGGAAGGGCAAATGTCCACAGGTTCAACCGAGCGAAGAGATCCGCCCGAAACTTTCCGGCCGCCACCATTTTGGCGAGGTCTTGGCTGGCCCCGGCGATCAAGTGAAATCGACTGGAAACTTCGTAGTCAGCGCCAAGTGGGAAATATTTTCCTGTCTCAATTGCGTGCAAGATGATGGCCTGTTCGTCCAAGCCAAGCTCATCAATCTCATCTAAGAATAAGACGCCGCCATCCGCTTCTTGCAAAAGCCCCCGCCTGTCGGCCCCGGCACCCGGGATTGCTTGCCTGCGGTGGCCAAAGAGAGTCGACATGGCCCGCTCACCGCGCAGGGTTGAGCAGTTCACATGCACCAATCGGCCCTTGATGCGCCGTCGCTGGAGCTTGAGTTCATAAAGACGGGCGGCAAGGTCTGATTTGCCGGTCCCCGTTGGCCCCATGAGCAAAAGCGGTGCATCTGAGTTTGAGATCACCACTTCCATGCGGTCGATCATGGCGTTGAAGGCTTCATTGCGGGTATCGATCCCGCCTTTCAGCAAGGTGTTGTATTCTTTGGCGACCAGATCAAAACGCTGTTGAAGCGCGTTGTATTTTGACAGATCGAGATCAACGACTTGAATGGAGCCCGCCAGATCATCGTCACCACGAGGTGGACTGGATTGCAGCAATTTCGCTGGAACGTGCCGAGCCTCCGTAAGCAGGAACCAACAGATTTGAGCAACGTGCGTGCCGGTGGTTAGATGGATGTGGTATTCTTCGCGTTCTTCGTCAAAGCCGTAGTCGCGCGCGAAGTCATACATCGCGCCATACATTTCTTCGAAATCCCAAGGGTCGCGGATTTCGATACAGTGCAGCAGAACTTCGGTTTGCGGGCTTGTCGCTTCAATATCGCTTTTGATTTTTTCGGCCAATCCGCTCCAACGCCGGGAGTGAATCAGCTCAAGCCGCGAAATAGGAAAATCTGCATGTTCCGTAATCTGGACAGAGGGCCGCCAGCGTCGTCTTTTGCCAGCGTCGAGATTCGTTCCAAGGAAGCCTATAACAACGTTCTTTTTCATAAGGCTATCCGTACAGATAAAATACTATCCTGTAAAATCGTATTTTTCGTCATGGGATTTGGGAAGTTCATTTTTTGCGTTTAAAAACAAATACTTACGTGAATTTCATTTTTTCTTCAGATCACGGGCGAAAAGGGCGAAAACATCCTCACAAACCAAGTGAAGGACGAAAGAAATGGCAAGCAAATCCGTGTTTGCATCAATCAAAGGCCGGTTGGTTCCTGCAACCAATACCCAAAACGCTGCGGGTGCACCGGCTTACCGATATTCTGATGCACATGCCCTGGCCCAAGTCGCGATGACTGGGACCTTTGGTGCAACATACTACCAAGATCCGATGCAGGAACTATCCCGCACCTTGGAATTGGCAAATAAGGTTGATCCGTCATTTCTGGCGCAAACCGCCGTCTATACCCGCAAATCCGGGCATATGAAGGACATGCCAGCCTTTTTGCTGGCAGTTCTGGCTGGGCGTGATCCGATCTTGTTCCAGCGTGTTTTCGGACGGGTTGTGGACAACGGCAAAATGCTGCGGACATTCGTGCAGGTCATGCGATCTGGGCAGACGAGACGGAAATCGCTTGGCTCTGCGCCAAAGCGGATGGTGGCCAACTGGCTCAATGAGGCGTCCGACCGGACGATCTTGCAGGCCAATATCGGCAACGATCCGTCCTTGGCGGATGTCATCAAGATGGTTCACCCAAGACCGGGCAACAAGGCACGTGAGGCTCTGTTTGCTTGGATCATCGGGCGCCCTTGCGATGTGTCGCTTTTGCCTTCGGCTGTTCAAGACTTCCTGCGGTTCCAAAAAACAGGTCGCGGGACTGTTCCTGATGTGCCGTTCCAGATGCTGACGCAGTTGTCGTTGTCCACAAAACAGTGGGCCGGGATCGCTAAGAACGCATCTTGGCAGATGACACGTATGAACCTGAACACGTTTCAGCGGCATGGCGTTTTGGCTTTGCCAAAGATGCGTCGGATGATTGCAGATCGTTTGCGCGATCCGGCACTTATCTCAAAGGCGCGGGTGTTCCCGTACCAGTTGATGACGGCCTATCAGGCGTTGTCAGCGGAGATGCCGGAAGAAATCCGTGCGGCGATGCATGACGCGATGGAGCTGTCGGTGCGCAATGTACCAAAGCTGTGCGGTCAGGTTGCGGTGTGCCCGGATGTGTCTGGGTCGATGTCTGGCGCTGTGACTGGCTACCGTAAGGGGGCCACCACACGCACTCGCTTCGTGGATGTTGCTGTCCTAGTGTCCGCAGCGATCCTGCGGCAAAACCCGTCGACAACGGTGCTGCCGTTCGAAGTGAAGGTACGCGATCTGCGGCTGGAACCACGCGACACGATCCTGACAAACGCGGCGCGTTTGGCAGAGCAGTGGGGCGGCGGGACCAACTGTGCGGCACCGTTGGAATGGTTGCGGGCCAAAGGGCGCGCACCTGATTTGGTGGTGATCGTATCGGACAACCAGTCATGGGCACATGCGGCCTATGGCAACAACGGGACGGCGATGATGCAAGCTTGGGAAAAGCTGAAAAGCAAGAACCCAAAGGCTAAATTGGTCTGCATCGACATCGCCCCATACGGGACGACCCAAGCGAAAGAACGCGATGATGTTTTGAACATCGGCGGGTTCTCGGACACGGTCTTTGACCAGATCGCAGCTTTCGCAAGCGGCGAAATGGGACCAGACCATTGGGTCGGTCAGGTCGAGGCTGTTGAGGTCTAAATTAAAGGGTCAGGCGGTAGCCGCCTGACCCAAGCGAAACGAATAGAAAGGAATTTACCCCGGCGAATGCCAGTGGAACTACAGCTTTTGGTGCTCGTACATTGCAGGTTCGAATCCTGCCGTAGCTTCGGCTACGTGGCGGAAATTGGTAGACGCGCGACTGTTTCACTCTCCCTTGTCGTCGGGACCGTAACACAAACACCTTGGCAGATGCCGATGGAACTACATCACGGGAAAGGTCGCGGGTTCGAATCCCGTCATCGTAGCCGGCACGTCCGGAGCGATGTAGCTCAGCACGGAAGAGCGTTCCCCCCTCTGTTTCATCAACCCCTTGCTGCCAACACCCCAACAACACTTGGCGAATACCAAAGGAACTACATCGCTCCAAAGAACGGGATCATCCGAGGGTTCAACTCCCCTCTAGCGAAGACGTCCAGACGGAAAACCACCCCTTGGGGTGGGGACGGGACCCCAGACTGTTTCTTTACCCTCGTCGCCATGTCAAACATATCCGGCAAATGCTGGTGAAACTACATCGTGTCGCGGGTTCGATTCCCGCCCCTCTCGTAGGGTAGCTCAGTTGGTAGAGCAGAACCGTTTCACCCACCGCTTGTTACCGGACCCGATTTAACCCCCGGCGAATGCTGGTTGGAACTACATTACGAATGTCGAGGTCGTGGGTTCGAGCCCCACCCCTGGTACCATGCCGGGGTAGCTCAGTTGGATAGAGCGCGTAACATTTCAGTCTTACCTTGTCGCCGGGGACAAAATTTCAGGGATTAGCTCAGCCTGATCAGAGTGCCGCACTTGGACTGCGGAGGCCGGAGGTTCAAATCCTCCATCCCTGACCAACATAACAGGAGGAATGCCTGAGGGACTACATCGGTTGAAAGCGCGTTCGAGTCGCGCCGAACCAGAAGCTAACGCTTCTGGGGGAAAGTCTCACAAACACTTGTCCTCCCCCATTCGGCTGTAGCTCAGCGGCAGAGCGCCTGACTGTTAATCAGGATGTCGTAGGTTCGATCCCTACCAGCCGAGCCAAAATTGGAAGGTAGCTCAATTGGTAGAGCAACGGGTTTTGATCTCGTGTGTTGCAGGTTCGAGTCCTGCCCTTCCAGCCAGAAACGAAAGGAACCAACCGGGGGAATGCCCGTAGGAATACATCGTCTAAAACGGTCGCGGAAACGCATCTTACGATCCCTTGTTCCCCGGGACCACATTTGGAAATGCCTGCAGGATTACAGGTAGACGCCGCCCTCAATTGGGTGGGCCTTCCGGGGCCGTGCTGGTTCAACCCCAGCCCAGATGTATCTGGTGGCGGAAAATCATCCTGCAAACGCCTTGTTCCAAACATGGTTTGATTTGAGAGTGATAGACATGGAAAAGGAAATAAATGCAGGGCAGGTTTGGGCGTTTTCAGCAACAGAATGCCTCCCACCGTTGTTGGTCTTTATTGGGCGCATTGATGTGCTTGATGATACAGCCGTCGCCAGTGTGCAGATCAAACCGCACCCGAAGGTAAGTCGTGCCGAATGGCCTGATGTAGGACATTTGCCTGTCGCTGTGCAGGCGTCAGACATTCGATCCGGTCGCATAGTCCGCGAAGACATTCAGCTCGGTGAGGATTTCAAACAAGGTTTCGAAATTTGGCGCGAGCAATACCAGATCGGGAAAGCGAAATTTTTTACCAACGAAATTATGGCCGCATATTCAGATGCTGTCGCTATGCGAAACGAAGCACTTAAGAATACAAAGAATTCAACATGACACAGACAGAAATTACTGGCGAAACGCTTAAGGAATGGGGTCATATCCCCGGCGATGGCTTTGGCCGTTTGCTTGAAATAGCCCAAGCCGCAGCTACTGCTGGCTATTCTACCGATCAGATCAAGGCGAAGCTCGAGGGGATGAAACCTCCGCCGCCGCCGCCAACGATCCCTTTGCAAAAAGCGGACGATGTGCCGTTTCATTTCAACATCGAAGCATCTGATGATGCGGATGAGGTCAAGAACCTTGCCGATGTGCGCGAGACGATGATGGCTGTCATGCGCACGCCGACTGTCGCGTCTGCGGCTGTGATGCCAGATGCCTGTCCCGCGGGCCCTCTGGGAACGATCCCTGTGGGTGGTGTTGTTGCGGCGAAGAATGCGATCCATCCGGGGATGCATTCTGCTGATATCTGCTGTTCGGTCATGATGACCGACATGGGAGAGGTTGAGCCTAAAGCGGTTTTAGATGCAGCCGAAAAGGTCACGCATTTTGGCCCCGGTGGTCGGCAGAACGGCAAGCGCTTTACGATGTCGCAAAAACTGATGGACGAATTCCGTGAGAATCGGTTTCTGAACAATCCCAAAATCCTTCGCATGGCGGTGGAACATTTGGGCACGCAAGGTGACGGAAATCACTTCTTGTTTGTTGGTAAGTCCCGCAACACAGGGCGTACGGCTATTGTGACCCATCATGGGTCACGTGGGCCGGGCGCTGTTTTGTACAAACTTGGGATGGAAGTGGCTGAAAAGCACCGCAAGAAACTGTCACCCAAAACGCTGAAGCAGAACGCTTGGATTCCTGCCGATACGCAGGATGGTCAGGACTATTGGGCCGCGTTGCAATTGATCCGTAAGTGGACCAAAGCCAACCATAACGCCATTCATCAGGCGACTGTGGAAGGGTCTGGCGCACAACCGGGTGAGCGATTCTGGAACGAGCATAACTTCGTCTTTAAGCGCGATGATCTATTCTATCATGGCAAGGGGGCGACGCCTGCTTGGGGTGATTATGCCGCTGATGCCACGGGCCTGACGCTGATCCCGCTAAACATGTCGGAACCCGTTTTGGTCGTGCGTGGGTCTGATGCTGAACATGCTTTGGGCTTTTCCCCGCATGGGGCGGGCCGCAACTTTTCTCGTACCGAGCATAAGCGCCGGATGGGCGAAATGACGGCAGAGCAGGCTTTGGTGGCCGAGACGGCAGGATTGGATATCCGCTTTCCCGCTGGTGGCATTGATGCGTCGGAACTGCCGTCGTCGTACAAAAATGCGGCGAATGTCGTGCGTCAGATTGATAGTTTTGGTTTGGCCGAAATTGTCGACTACATCGATCCATATGGTTGCATGATGGCTGGTGATGTGCCGCCATTTTGGATGAACCGCAAAAAGAAAAAGGGGCGTCGCTAAGGGCTTTGTTACACAAATCAAGTGAAGAGCGTACCGCCCTTTACCCCGGACGGATTTAGCCTACGGGCTGGGTGACGGGTATGCCAAGCGCAGTATAGCGGTTGAGTACGGCGATGCGGATCTGTATTTCGGCGACCTGCCGTTCAAAGTCACGAGCCATGAGCGATTGGCCCATCAGCTTCATGCAATGCATTTTAGTCTCAACTCGGCTTCGGCGGTGGTACCCACTCCACCGTCGCCAGAGGGCACGGCCCAGGTATCGTGATGTGTTGACCGCTTCGTTTCTGGCGACGGCTCCAGCACTCGTGGGCTTCCAAGGTTTGGCATTCTTGCGTGGTGGAATGACGGCGTGAGCACCACGGCTGGCAATCGCGTCATGGCATTTGCGGGTATCGTATGCCCCGTCAGCAGTGACTGATCCTATGTCTTGATGGAGTGGAATTTGGTCGAGTAGTTCTGGTAGCATGGGCGCGTCGCCCACATTACTTGTTGTGACCTCCCTCACGGTGATTGCGGTGCAATCACCTGTCGGCAATGGACGGCCCGAACCTCCAACGTTTCCTCGTCAATCCCAATATGTATTTTGCGCCAAATACGGCGTTTGGAGCCGCCATGTTTGCGTGCGTTCCATTCGCCTTCACCCTCGGCTTTGATGCCCGTGCTATCAATCAGGAGGTTCAGCGGACCGGTGCCGCCACGATACGGCAGCTCCACGTTCAGTATTCTCTGGCCCCTCTCGGCAGATTTGCCTTGCAAATCGCCTGTCGGGCAATGGGACGGCACAGCGTGCTGAAGTCAGGCACTGCCCAGTCCAGTCCGACCAGCTGCAAGAGACTCTCGACGAAACCAGTCGTCTGCCTCAGGGGCATGCCGAACAGAACTTTCATGGTCAGACAGGTCTGGATCGCCGCATCGCTGAACTGCTGTTGTCGACCACGCTTGCCGGTCGGCGGTGGCCGCCATGTCATCCCGGGATCGAACCAAATCGTCAACGATCCACGCTGCTTCAGCGCATCATTGTAAGCCGACCAGTTCGTGGTCTTGTACTTTGTGGGGTGCCAATTGCTCATGTCCCCCAGCTATCATGCTGGTTTCATGCAGTGAATCCCTACAGGGAATTGTGCAACAAAGCCGTCTACTGACATAAAAAGGAAAGAGTGGTGAGCCGTGTTGGGTTCGAACCAACGACCTACTGATTAAAAGTCAGTTGCTCTACCAACTGAGCTAACGGCCCACTCTTTGCGACGATGTCGCGATCCCTGCTAGTAAGTGTTTTAACCTTTGGCTTCAAGCACTTATTTCGCTCCGGAACCGTTTGGCGTTGGTTACCATTTCGTCCCGGTAGGGCGGCTTTTAGGAGGAGTGGCCCCAGGGGTCAAGCGCTTTTTTCAACTTTCTTATCGCAAGACTGGATTCACCTTCGACCCAGAGCTATATGCCGTGAATGGATACCAAAACAGATACCAGCTTGCCGTTTATGAAGATGCACGGACTTGGCAACGATTTCGTCGTTGTGGACGCACGTGCGCACCCAATTGAGATCACGCCAGCCATGGCCAAGGGCATCGCGCATCGCCGCTTTGGCCTGGGCTTTGATCAGCTCACCGTGATCACACAGGGCAGCGGCGATGCGCATCTGACCTTTTACAACTCTGATGGCTCCACCTCCGGCGCTTGCGGCAATGCCACGCGTTGCGTTGCGCGGTTTTTGCTCGACGAAACCCACAGCGATCACCTGCATCTCACCACGGATCGCGGTGATCTCTTTGCCAAAGACGCCGGCAACGGGCTCACTTCGGTCAACATGGGCGCGCCGCAGCTGCAATGGCACGAGATTCCACTGGCCGAAGAGATGGACACGCTGGAGCTGCCGATCGAAGGCGCCCCCACCGCAACCGGCATGGGCAACCCCCATTGCACATTCTTTGTGCAAGATGCGGATCTTATTCCGCTGGAAGAATTCGGCCCGAGATATGAACATCATCCGCTCTATCCCGAGCGTACAAACGTACAGATCGCCCATATTGTTGGCCCGAATCACATCCGCATGCGCGTCTGGGAGCGCGGCGTGGGCGTGACACTGTCATCAGGCTCTTCCTCTTGTGCCACCGCAGTGGCGGCCGCGCGCAGAGGGCTGACAGGGCGCAAGGTGCAGATTGATCTGGACGGGGGCACTCTGTGGATTGACTGGCGCGACGATGGGGTCTGGATGACCGGCGCCACCATGCACGTCTGCGACGGCAGATTCACCGCGCAATTCCTGCAATCATTGGACACAAAATGAGCGCCCCCAAATTCACCACGCTTGGCTGCCGTCTAAACGCTTACGAAACCGAGGCGATGAAGGAGCTGTCCGACGCGGCCGGCCTGAAAAACGCGGTGGTGGTCAACACCTGCGCGGTGACCGCCGAAGCGGTGCGCAAAGCACGACAAGAGATTCGCAAGCTGCGACGCGAGAACCCAGACGCACCTATTATTGTCACCGGATGCGCCGCCCAGACCGAACCCGAAACTTTTGCCCAGATGGACGAAGTCACCCGCGTCATCGGCAATACTGAAAAGATGCAAGCCGACACCTGGGCCGAAATTGCAAAGGGCCCGAATTTCATCGGCACCACCGAAAAGGTGCAGGTGGACGACATTATGTCCGTCACCGAAACCGCCGGTCACCTAATTGATGGCTTTGGCACCCGCTCGCGCGCCTATGTTCAGGTGCAAAACGGCTGCGATCACCGCTGCACCTTCTGCATCATCCCCTATGGCCGCGGCAATTCCCGCTCGGTGCCCGCCGGCGTGGTGGTGGACCAGATCAAACGCCTAGTCGACAAGGGCTACAATGAGGTGGTGCTCACCGGGGTCGATCTCACCTCATGGGGCGCAGACCTGCCCGCGCATCCTAAACTGGGGGATCTGGTGATGCGGATCCTAAAACTGGTGCCCGATCTGCCGCGCCTGCGCATTTCATCCATCGATTCGATTGAAGTCGATGAGAACCTCATGCAGGCCATCGCCACCGAACCGCGCCTGATGCCGCATCTGCATCTGTCACTGCAACATGGTGACGATCTCATTCTAAAACGCATGGCCCGGCGTCATTTGCGCGACGATGCGATTCGCTTTACCGAAGAGGCATTGAAACTGCGCCCCGAAATGACCTTTGGCGCCGATATCATTGCTGGTTTTCCCACCGAAACCGAAACCCATTTTGAAAATTCACTCAAACTGGTGAAGGATTGCAACCTGACCTGGCTGCATGTCTTCCCCTATTCCAAACGCGACGGCACACCCGCGGCTAAAATCCCGAATCAAGTCAACGGCAACGACATCAAATCCCGCGCCGCACGCCTTCGCGCCGCCGGGGATCTACAGGTGCAAAAACACCTCAAGGCGCAGATCGGTCGCACCCATAATATCCTAATGGAAAATCCGCACATGGGTCGCACCGAACAGTTCACCGAAGTGACCTTTACCAAGGCTCAGGCAGAAGGTCAGATCCTGCGCACCAGCATCACCGGGCAGAATGGCCAGCAACTGACCGCATAAAGACCCGTCCCGCCCTGACCAAAGCGTCAGGGCTGATAGGTCTGCTGCGTGAGCGTGCCGCCCTTCAACTGCACCTCAACCTGCCCGTCAGGAGTCCTAAAAATCACAGTTTCGCCGGTCTTACTCAGGTCACTTTTTAAAACAGAGCCAAAAAGTCCCTCACCACGCGTGTAAAACTCGGCGAGACACCCTAGGGTCTGGACTCATTGAGTTTCAAAGCCAGTAGATGACGATGGCTGCGAGAGCGATGGCTGACAGGAAGACCT
>CANLND010000037.1 GCA_947492585.1 uncultured Paracoccaceae bacterium | reverse complement strand
CTCTTCGTCATTTGTGTGTCCAGGCGTCAAGGTTAGAGACATCTTAGCACGCTGTCCAAATGTGCCGGACCACTTCAAAACGACGTGAACTGGCTGCCCTGGTCGGTGTTCATAATCTCTGGTGGGCCGAACTTGTGGATGGCCTCATTCAAGGCATCAGCGCAAAACGCGGCTTCCAATGTGTTCGAGATGCGCCACGCCAGCACCTTGCGCGTGTGCCAGTCCATGATGGCGACCAGATACAGGAAGCCGCGCCGCATCGGTAAATATGTGATGTCAGCACACCCGTCGCCCGGCAGTGTATTGCTGAAAGCAATGTCACGAGAGGGGAACCTGATTGGGTCGATCTACACGCAGCCCGCGCAACAGCTAGGGGTAGCTCAGTCTTCACCGAGATCGAGTGGTCGTTACTTGCTCGACGGGATGATTTTTCGAACTTGTAAATCTGTAATGGCGTCCGTAAACATTTTTTCCGTGTCGATATGCTCGTGAAAACCAAATCTCCTTGCCTTCGATCCGTCCGCGAAGAAATCGTAGTTCCAGCTGAAAACAGCATCCGCAAATTCCCAAGACGACATGCTTTGATACGAATGCTCGCTTAGCGCGTGTGCCGCAATCATCTCCTTCCAAAGGGGTTCTTTGTCCGCCATGATTGTGGCGAGCGACATGGGTAATTCAGGCGTGACTTGTAAATCGAAATGCGCGGCGATCTTTGGCCACATCTCGGACCACCGAAACAAATCTCCATTGGTGATGATGATCAGCCCCACCTGAGTGGTCCAATTTGATTGTTAGTGCATGATTGGCCTTTGGTCCATCTGGCGATGGTTTCGGGGGCCGGTGGTCTGTAGCTCAGAGCACTATGTGGGCGTTTGGTGTTGTAGTGTTTCCTCCATTCTTCAATCAGGATTTGGGCTTCGCTTAGGCTGTAGAAAATCTCGCCATTCAGGAACTCGTCTCTGAAACGGGCATTGAAGTTTTCGCAGTATCCGTTCTCCCAAGGACTGCCTGGTTCGATGTAAGCTGTTTTCGCGCCCACCGCCTTGATCCAGTCCTGCACGGCCTGGGCAACGAACTCCGGGCCATTGTCAGACCGAATGAACGATGGCACACCACGCAGGATGAACAGGTCGCTCAGCGCATCGATGACATTGCCTGAGTTCAGTTTGCGATCCACTCGGATGGCCAAACATTCTCGACTGTACTCGTCGATGATGTTCAGCGTGCGGAACGCCTTTCCGTCGTCTGTCCGGCAATGCACGAAGTCGTATGACCAGACATGATCGCGGCGTTCAGGCCGCAACCGCACGCACGACCCATCGTTAAGCCAAAGCCGCCCTTTCTTTGGTTGTTTCATTGGCACTTTCAGCCCCTCTCGTCGCCACAGTCTCTCGACGCGTTTGTCATTCACATGCCAACCCGCATCTCTCAGCAGTGCTGCGATCCTTCGATAACCGTAACGACCATACTGACGGGTCAGCTCAATCATGTCAGCGACCAACAGATATTCATCAGGGCGGCCTTGCGGTATCTTGCGTTGTGTTGATCGGTGTTGTCTCAGAACACGGCACTCGGAGACATTCAACTCAGCACGAACACGATCAATGCAGGCGCGACGACGAGCGGGGCTCAGGGGCTCCGCCCGTTCAGGCCTGAATTGATCCACAGGATCAATTCCTAGACGGCCATCACTCCCTTTGCCGCCTCCGCGAGGATAAGCTTGTCCAGCGTCAGATCAGACACAGCCCTTCTCAGCCGCTCGTTCTCTTTCTGCAGACGCTTCAGTTCCTTCAATTGATCCGTGCCCATTCCGCCGTACTTCTTCTTCCCGCGGTAGAAAGTCTGTTCAGTCACGCCAATCTGCCGGATCGCATCAAGACGAGGCATCCCTTGCCCCGTCAGAACCTCAACTCGACGTAACTTCGTGACAATCTCTTCGGGCTTTGGTCGTTTGTTTGCCATGATCTTCCTCCGTTTTCCTAAACATAGCGGAGGACCAATTCAGTGGGGGAAGACCAAGATCGAGGCCGGACATCACTTCGTCCTGACGCTCCTTTGGCAGCGCCTCAAACACACCCGGCTCTCCATAAATTGTGATTGCATAGATCATTGCGTGGCCTCCTCAGCTTATTTGCATACTGCAAGGACGCGCGAAGACATGCAAATTCGACAATCGGCCCACATGTATGTACCGGCTGCTGTTCGCAAGTGATTTCTGGCATGTTCTCGGAAATCACGCCTGTCTGACCTCAGCGCTTATCTGCGCATCGCTGGCTTTGACATCCAGCGCAGCAAACGGGATCAGCTCTGATAGGGTTTGAATGGCCGCTTTGGCCAAGGCGAGGCTCTGGCTTAGCAACCGCCGAGAACGGCAGATGTCCGCCCGTGGTTAGGTGCAAGTGGGCAAGACTAAGTGCGCTGTGTAAGTTGTGCTTTTTCGCTCATCGGCTTCCTGTTGCGCGACACAGATTGGTCAGGCTACGCTTAGTCTGAGCAGGTCGCTGTTTGCCAATCAGACCTCTACAAACACATGATGCACTGTCGGCTGCGGCGTGTCCTTATTGACGAAAAGTGGAAGAATCTTTTGGAAAAAAGGAATAACTATGAAGTATTTATCAAAGATGAGAAGGAGCACAAAGTTTTGCCTCTGACGCTGAATTTTTCTATTTAAAACCAAAGAGGCGAAAATTCTTTAAAAAGCCGAATTTGCCTCTTTGGTCAGATAAGTCTGCCTCTCACATTGCGTGCAGTCTCATTGCGAAAGCCCAACAGAAAAGGCTTCCGAGAAATTTGGGGGATCTGATGTAACTTCAAAGAAAACAGGCGTTCAGCATCGAACATCTAGATGGCCACTATGCGGACAAACCTGCCGTTGCCCTTCCTAGTGTTTGCTGACGCAGCATTCGCTCGCGGGTGCGGCGTAATTTTCGCTGTGAAGCAGCATGTGTCGCCAAACCGGCCGTTGAAATTCAGCCCGAGGGGCCAATGTCGGGAGCCCAGCCAAAGCAGAGGCCCGGTCGTGGCCCCGAAATCGTCGAAGCAGATCTCCACCTGTTCCCACAAATTCAAAGCCAGCACAGGGAGGTTGCCATTAACTGGAGTATTCAGCGAATGCGAGGTCGCCTGGACCTTACTGGTACGGCGTTGCGCCACGCATTCGACGCTTTGCAGCGTCGGCAAATCCGTTCACCGAACCCTTCACTCCAGAACGCGGTGTTGCAGCGAAGGCAACGACGCTCCCGTGGCACGTCTCCGCGGGCCGGATCCAAGATCACTTCATTTTGGTCAGTATTGGTCATGATTGGTTTGCCTCCTTCACAAATGAGCCGTTTTTGTCGTCTGCGCTCAAACTACTGGTCGTGCCGTTCTGAATCCGAACCTGATATACTCAGATCAGAGTATAGGTGCCGGATCTGAGCTTCGGTGACACCGTCGGATTGCATCACAAGGCGCACCATCGGGTCAGCAAGCATTTCCTCGAAAAAGAAGATCGACAGCTCTGTTCCAGAAAGCTTATCTTTGGCCTGCGCATTGTCGAGATCCGCCAATGAGACGGTCAGGCTCCGCACTAGCCCGGGATGTGGTTTTCGGGGATGCAGATGCACCAGGACTGAAGCCTTCCAGGCTTGAGGGTCCAGATGCGCAGGAGGCGCTACCAGTTCGGTTTCAATTTCATACTCGCCAGCTGGGAGGGCCTCGTCGAGCCCCGGCAAGGTGAAGGATCGGGAAAATATTGCGACGGTCCTGCTGCTCAGGTGATCCATTAAAATACGCTCCTCTGCTGCTGTGCTGTACGTTCGCGGCTCCTAAAGTGAAGTTCTCCTTCGCAAGACGGTTTCTTTGACGTCCCAACGGTGGGATGGGCCAGATTCGGACCTATGTATGTGTTGCGAAGCCCGCCCGTCGCTTTCAACGTTGCGGAGGGGCTGTGTTCGGCTAAGCGGTCACACACGCCCTCAGGCCTTTGCCAGAGATGCCGCGTTCGTGAGATGATCCGAGCGATTTTCACACCAGAAGCGACCCGCAGACATGTTCCGCAGCTGCGATCAATATTGGGTCTAGGTGCCTGGTTGGACCCCGTGCTGCAAAGGAAAGGCCTGCATCATAAAAACTCCGGAAGTTGGCCATTGCTGCGCGTGGTGGCCCGTTTTGTTAAGGGTCTATTCCTGAGCAAGACCTTCGAAACATCTGGGGTTGCCATGGCGCGCACAAGGGCGCTGTAGTTCATTTGCAACGATATCTCACTGCCGATGCGCAAGGGGCAGTTGGTTGTCTCGACCACAATGTGATCGCTCGTTGCTCCGGAAAAGGTGACGGTTGCCGGAAATGTAAGCCCGGTGGGGTCGGTATCTTGCAGGCCGATCGCCAGAATTGATCGTGTTGTCCAATGGTGGCCTGGAATTAAGCTGAGTGCTGAAAGGGCTGGGTCGGATAGCTTCAGTGGTACCGGTTTTGATTTTATTTTCGTTTCGATCACTTCAGCCAGCAGTGTGAAAGCATCGGTATGAAGCCCGCTGATCGGTCGCCCTGAAATAGGGTCGGTGCCCAGCAGGATGGCCTCTCCGATGCGCAAATTGTTGACCCGCCCGCCAGTCCCCTTGTCGAACGCCCAAGCCAAATTGGCAGAGCTGCCCCCGGAAATCGTTTCAACAAACGGCCCGCACCTCTCTTCAACCTCATGCGCAAGGGAGGAGAGATCAGCCATCGCCTCGGGTGCTGGGGCGGTATTGGTCAAACATGAAAAATTTGCACCAATTCCTTTTAAAAGCGCCTGGGGCGTT
Source organism: uncultured Paracoccaceae bacterium (assembly GCA_947492585.1). Classification (GTDB taxonomy): domain Bacteria; phylum Pseudomonadota; class Alphaproteobacteria; order Rhodobacterales; family Rhodobacteraceae; genus Epibacterium. The sequence goes on along the minus strand of CANLND010000037.1, from coordinate 7,535 downwards.
CGGGTGACGATGAGGGCCGCATCTGCAAGATCCTCGGGCATGATACCTTCACGTTCATCCCCCATTTCCACCATCAAAATGATCTCGTGGCTTGTCCCTTTGCGCCGCGCTTCGGCGGCAAGCGCTGTGATTACGCCACTTTCGGTGTTGCAGCTTGCGTCGCAGGTTTCGACAATTTGCTCCACCTGGCTCAGCATGGGGGTTCGGATCATCAGGATCGGGCAGGTAACGCCAGCGTCACGCATACGCCTCACGTTGGTGATCCGGGCATCTGCCAGTCCAATTGCACCGCCGTCCAGCATTGCCATTGCTATACTGGGATGGCCGCACACGGCTTTGGTAACGCCGGTCACTGAAATTCCGCACGGTTTCAGGCGTTCAACAAGGCAGCGCGTGTTGTCGCGGATCTTTTCCAGATCAATTTCGATACGCGGTCCGGTCATACTGCGGACGCGACCGATACGGACCGCAATTGGGGATATGCAGACAGAACGAGATCTGCCAGGCGTTTTCCGGGACGGCTGAGAGCATCCGTCACAGGCAGGCCCAAGGTTCGCGAAAGTCGCCCTATGGCGTCAGTGATCTCAACCTCCGCTATCTTCTCGTGGTTGAGCGTCACGCCGATCACCTTGGTGTCTGCAAAGGCCTCGATCAAAGCGATTTCGTCAGCGGGATCAGGCATTGCCATAGTCGGAAAGTCGCAGCGGTGCGCCCGCATGGGGGCGTGCTGAAGGATCACCGCGTCCGGCTGACTGCCGCGCAAAATGAATGCAGAGGTACAGAATGCTGGATGGCTGAGCGCCCCCTGGCCTTCGATCAGAATAACATCTGGTTGTTCACCTTCAGAGGCCGCAACAATGGCCCCTTCAAGCTCGCCACAGCAGAATTGCGGCGGTATTGCATCCATAGCAACGCCGTATTTGGCCCCCTGCATCAAACCCGTTTGACCCGTGCCAACCAAAATGGTCTTGATCCCCTGTGCATTCAGCGCACGTGCCAAAAGGGTTGCAGTTGTCCGTTTTCCAATGGCGCAATCCGTGCCCAGAACTGCGATACGGATCGCCTTAACATTGGCCACACTGCCATCAAACAGGCGCATGTCCTTGCTGTTGCGAGGTTTGCGGATGTCGTGAAGGGAGACATTGCGCGATTTTGCAGCAGCGGCGATTTCTGGATCGTCGCTAAGGTATTCATGCAGCCCGCTGACAATGTTCATCCCCAAAGTAATGGCATCAAGCACAACGTTGCGGTCCTCTGACGACAGTTTCCCGTCCGATGGAGCCATCCCATAGATCAGCGTGTCCGGAATAACGGCTTCATGCGTAACGGCCGTCTCAAGATCGCCAAAGACGGGAATGTGGTTCAGAATACCATCAAGGATCTCCCCGCTGTCACCGCCTGCGTGATGGCTGTCGAGCACCGAGAGTATTCGATAGGCCTGTGAGTGCCGGACAAGCCCGTTTGCCGTCTTACCGTCGACGCGCGCAAAATTCCCTTCGCAATATACGATTGCTGTGGGGGCGCGACCGGCGACAGGACTGCCAGATTCCTGAGGGCGTTCCGGTAAGCGCGGTTGCGGACCGTTGGCATTTTGCCATACCGGTCTTGCCGCTTTAATTGCGGTTTCCATGGGATTTCCTTTTGAGAGGCCCGCGTTCAGAGCTTTATCTGCTCTTGGTGCGGGTGTGGATGCTGCCAGATCGGCAGCCGAAGGTGTGGCGGCTAGTTGTTCAGAACACAGCGGCCTTTCTTGTGCTGAAAGTTCCTGTTGCACTCCCAGCGGTTACCCGTCCTGGCAAGATGTGCATTTTCCGGCAGCTCAATCAGGGTACAGCGGTCACCAGACACTGCGTAACCGCGCTCGCATTGCCAGGGCGGCCCATAATCAGAGACATTCAGGAAGGCGTTTTCTGGAACTTCAATCGGTGCGCAGACGTTGCCCAAAGCGACGAAGCCGCGGTTGCAAAGCCAGCTTGGCCCGCGTGTGCTGTTGGTCAGATATGAGTCAGGCGGTAGAACTATTTTCTGGCAGATGTCGTCAATCTTGCGATAGCCGCGCAGGCAGTTCCATCGCGTTCCTGAGGGAGCAAGATACCCGCCTTCGGGCACAAAGACCTTGGCACAGGATGTCTCCCTGACCTCAATGAAACCATGCGAACACTCCCACCCTGAACCGTAGTTTCTATAGGTTGGGTATGCGTTCTGTGGGACAACGACAGCAATGCAGGTGTCGTTGCTGGCCCGGTAAGACCGATCGCATTCCCAACCATCACCGTAACTTCGTTTGTGCGCGTTTTCAGGCACCGACGAAACGATCACCTCTGAATATGCAGGCACTGTGAAGATTGCCAACAGGGCGAACACCAAAACGAGGCGCATCATCAGCACTTGGGGAACGGTCACGATGAGCCGATTGGACATGGCTGTACCGGAGTGGAGACGCCGTATTGGTGAAAGAATACTACGAGGCATCTAATTTCAGTCCGGCGATACACGCCTGCGCAAGATCACGGTTTGGGCTTTTTGAGCCTGGAACCGTTGCCCAGCCGGTTGCGATAACGGCATCCCGCCGCTGGAACGTTCTTGCCTCTTGGATTGATGCCAGCTTTGCGGTTCGTTCGATATCGGTTTCAGCCATATTGACGCAAACCGGTACCAAGGCCGCAATCAGTTCGTCATGGGATCTGGAGCTTGCCATTGTTTCCGCATGTCCCCCTGTCACCCAGCCCCCCCAGGAAAACCCGACGATCGTAATAGAAACCGCACCGATCAAGGCCCCATAAACGCCGGGTCTCAGCCATTCTGGATAAGTCATTTTTGGTCCTCCTGCGGAGAAAGCGCCGCCTCGCGATGATTGCTATTTCGTGTCAAATCTGTGGTCACGGTTCAGCGCCATTTTCAAATCCTGTTGGGTGATCAGGCGCAGTTCCGTCCGGCCCACGCGTCTGCCCCTTCCGTGGACTATCAAGTAGGTTGCTGTTGTTCGGTATGCTTCGAAGCTGAGCTCCCCAATAAGCTCCTCCTCCACGATAACTTCATACTCTCCGGCAGGAAGTTCGTCGGCATAGCCCGCCAAAGCGAACGGATGGGAAAACGTCACCATCAGTCTGGACGACCGTGTGTTCATCCTAGCTCTCATTGATTTCCTTTGTGGCGACTGCTCTGAGCTGCTGTCGCAGGACGTCTGGTGATCATTAGGGTGTGATCACAGCGCTACCAAAACTATAAAACGACAGGGACGGTCACGTACTGATCGATGTTAGCGCGTAGGGTATTTTCTAGAGCGGATGGCTCTGTCTGTGGCTTTGATCAACAAAGCGGCTTGTGTTGCCCGGCCGTTCTTCTGTGCCAGAATATCATGCTCTCGGGCGCAAAAAGATGAGGCTGTGATGGCCCCGGGCGCAGCATGTAATTGCTTCTCGGGCCGCTCCTGTCTTGTCTGAAGACGGTCACTTCATCGCAGAAGCGGTCCAGCCTGATCCAAATAGGCCGGATCGAAATCCGCCAATGCCACCAGGCCGTCAAAATTGCCAAATGTCACATAGCCTTCGCGGAAGGTGACCAGCTCTCGTTCCCGCAGTTGGCGCAGGACACGGTTCACATGGACTGCGGTTAACCCCAGCGCGTCGGCCAGATGGTATTGCGTTAACGGACAGGCGTAGCCCGCTTTGCTTCCCATACCAACAAGAGCCAGCCGCGCCCCCAGTTCCAAAAGGAAATGCGCCATTCGGGCATCCGCATCACGGCACCCAAGTCCCACAAGATGCTCAACCACCATTGCTTCGTCTCGGGACGCGGCCCAAAGTATGGCAGCTGCCAGCCTTGGAGTGTCGGCAAAAACTCCCAGAAGATCTTTCGCCAAAACTTCGGCAGCTTCGATCTCCACGATAGGTTCGATGCTATGGTCAGAGGTGCGCAGAAGCACGCTGCGCAATCCCAGAAAATCACCCGGTATCTGGAAGTCAACGATCTGGCGGGACCCTCCTTGCTGGATCTTATAAGAGCAGGCCCAGCCGGAGGATAGAATATAGGCAGCTTGCTCCGGTTGACCCTGATGCACCAGGTCGCTCCCGGCGACAAACGTTCTGCGGCGTTGGTGCAAACGCGCCAGCACGGCAAGCTCATCTCCTGACAATGTAGCAAAAGCTGTTAGCTTTGTTGCAAATGGGCTATTTTTAATGGTGTGCATGGCCTCCTCCCAAACAGACGCGGCATTTCAGAACGTCCCCAGGATGGGGACTGCTTCTGATCAGTCCAGCATACTCAGTTTTCTGCAAAGATGCCTTTGATCACCTGTCTGCCACATTGGCTTGATATGCAATGCAAGAAAGGAAAATACAGAATGTCAGAGTATCCCGACGCTGCTGGACTGGCTGCCCTCTCAATTTGCGAGGCGCTGCTGCTTGCCATGAATGACCTCCAGATTATGCCGGAGCATGAAATAGCGGGCATCCTCCGCGACGCTGCAACCTCACATGAAAACGCTGTCGGTACGGAAAGCAAAGTCGCCACCCACAAAGCAGCGGCCGCTTTGATCAATCAAATTATCGCTAACGGAAACTCTGTCCGGCGGTCATGATCGCAGCGCCCGGAGAGCGGAGCGAAGGGTTGAAACCTGGAAGCGATCAATGTTTTGCAAAGCCCGCTTCCTGCGCTGTGCGGCCGCTGGTACGAACAGTGGAATTCGGCGTTTTTGGGCTCGATCCGAACCGCTGCTGCGGCGCGAACCCAGGTCCGGTCCGGATTGGCGAACGGCAAGTGCCGCCCGCCAACGTGGTTCAAATGTCGATTTGCTCGGCGATGCTCAGCGCATCTTCCAGCTCAACGCCAAGGTAGCGCACGGTGCTGTCCACTTTGGTGTGACCAAGGAGCAGCTGAACTGCGCGAAGATTGCCGGTCTTTCGGTAAATTTCGGCCGCTTTTGTCCTGCGAAGCGAATGGGTACCGTACCCGCTCGGTTCTAGACCAATCGCCGTCACCCAGTCGCGGACGAGCCGACCGTACTGGCGCGTCGAGATGTGCGGGCGGTCATGGAACCGACTCGGGAACATGAACCGGCACGCAAACATCTCGGGCGACTTGACCCAAGCCAGGACAGTTTCGCGCGTGTTTTCCGTCAGTTCAAATTGAACGGGCCGCTTGGTTTTACTTTGGATCACAGAAACTCGCTCCCGCACGCGGTCATCTTTGACCAGATCAGCAACCGCCAGTTTCACCAGATCGCATCCTCGCAGTTTGCTGTCGATAGCCACGTTGAAAAGCGCAAGATCGCGCAGATTGCCCGACAGTTCGAGCCGCGCGCGGATCGCCCAGACCTGTTTCGGCAACAGTGGTCGTTTCTGGCCGATGATCCGGCCCTTATTCCAGGCTCTTCGTTTCGGGGTGACAGCGGGAAGTTGGACTCTTGGCATAGTGCGCCCTCCAATCCTCCCGCCAAACCCAGACATCAGCACCGTGCTGACACCTGAATTTTACAGGCAGTTTGAATGGCCGTTGCCAGGTTGCCTGTTCTTTGGGACACGCCGCAGACGCATTCGGCAGCTGCGAGCCCATATGGACTGATACTGCAACCGACACCAACGTCCGCTTGTAATAAGTTGGCCATGGTCACATACTTGCAGCGACAGATTGAAGTGGTTTAGCAAGCTCATGTTTTGGAAAAAGAAAAGTAGGCGCAAACTTCCCAAATTTCACGACAAGGAAACGCTGCAAAAGGCTCTACAAGAATTTGGAATATCGGCTGATGCTTCACGCAAGTTAGCGCATCTTGGACGTTTCAGCTTGCACCTTGAGCCGACAAAACAAGGCGGGGAAAATTCTGGAGTGTTCTCGAAAGTTGGGGGAAGTCCCTCACTTCCAAATGGCGTGGAATGGCCTTTCCGACCAAGTTGGCCTCAACAAGTGGGTAACGGTCACAACAGTGATCAAGCGGGATACTATCAATCCCCGCAACCCTATAACTTCATTGCTCAAATTTCGTTTGAAGAGATGCTTGCTGCTGGTGCCAAGGGCTTATCATTGCCAACACAAGGCGCTCTTTATCTATTCTAAGATGATTTGGCGCAGTGTTGGGGGTTTGACCCGAATGACAACCTTGGTTTCAAAGTGATTTATGCGCCAAACGTCGAGGTCACCGAGACCGCTCAAGAACTTGAATTTCACGAGGACGTTCCATCATACAGCGAGGTCGTTCTTGAACCAAATTTGCAGTTCGAGTACTGCCCGCCAGAAGGCTTGCACTTTGAAAACCTTGCCATGTCGAATTCTGACAAGGACGCTTACATTGAATTTGTAGAGCTGAGTGAGGGGCAATCTGAACTTGATTGGCGATATGCTTCGAACCACAAGGTTTTGGGTTGGTCAAACAATGTGCAATCTCCGATGGAAGAAGAGTGTGCTCTGGTGACTTCCGGCATCTATTGTGGCGGCCCCGAAGGCCGTAACTCGCTAGAGGCGAAGAAGGTTATGTCGAAACCAAACGAGTGGGTGCAATTACTTGAAATCGGGACCGATGACGAAGCCGACATGATGTGGGGTGATATGGGAACGCTGTTCCTTTGGATTAAGAAGTCGGACCTTGAAAGTAGGAATTTCGAAAACACTTGGCTGATACTTCAGTGTAGTTAGCAGACCTTCATCACGCTGCAGCGAACGGCAGCTTTGTCCGCGTCATGATCATTGCCTGACGAAATCTCGCTGCGGTCGACACCAATGGCCGAATTTTGAGCCGCTTTGCAGAGCTCAGGACGATGCGCGCGCCGCAAAATATTTGCCGCGCGCGCACGCAGCGAGAAAAACGAATTCACAGGTTGGGCTCAGAGCTGTCATTCGCCGCACCAAATTCGAAGGGCTGCTTTTAGGGTTTAATATTCTGTATCTGAAGCTAGGATTTACTTCGTACTGCCGGCAGGTGCGGGCAGGGCAACTAATTTGCATGCCTCTTTTTGGTGTGTGTATAGGGAGCTGTTGCGACGTCCGCGTTGGTGCGAAGGTGAATTTCGCGTGGGCGCAAACTTTCTTAGCAAGACTGCAAAAGGGGAATTGTTATGGCTAAATTTACCCAGGATGAGTTGAATCAGAACCTGCCTAAGGCCATGCAGGATGCCTTGAAAGGTCCAGTTTTTGTAACTGATAGCGGAGAAACAACTCATGTGCTGATGAATTATTCGCACTATCGGCAATTCACCGCGAAAGGAACTAACATTGTTAAAGCCCTGTCTATGCCGGGGTTGTCTGAAATTGAAATCGAACCCGAAAAGTCTTCGATTTCGGCGAAGCCAGTAGACCTCTAATGCATTGATGTACGAACAATGGCCGCCTTCGGTCCCTTACATAAAGACATATGAGCCGTTGTTGAGAAATGGCCCGAAGACAAATTCATGGCTGGATCCGAGGACCTTTGGCGCGGTCGTTGCCACGTATGCTTGCACATCTTAACCAACTAATTTGAACGGTTAGCTAGGGTCAGGACCCATTGATTTCCGCATAGCTGCGTGATTCACAGTTCGAAAATCGAGCGGTGAACATGTCTGATC
>CANLND010000036.1 GCA_947492585.1 uncultured Paracoccaceae bacterium | reverse complement strand
GGTCTTCCTGTCAGCCATCGCTCTCGCAGCCATCGTCATCTACTGGCTTTGAAACTCAATGAGTCCAGACCCTAGGGGGTATGGGGGAATGTACGCAGACAGACAAACTTACGATGCGAACCCACGAACATGCAGTGCCCGCGCACATTAGTTCGACGGACATAAATTCCCCCGAAGGCTTCGAAATCAACAATGAAATCAATATCTAAAAAGCACCTAACAAAATCCCTGCATGTTGCTTTGCATGTTTTGAACTCAAAAGCCCTGAAATGTGGGCACCAATCGAAAGGAACCCCAAATGAAACATCAAAATATCTATACCGAAATAGCCGAAGACTTGATTGGAATTATTGGCGACAGTTTCAACTGTCTCTTGTGTCTGCGACTTTTGGCGCGAAGCTACGAACTCCCAACAGTGGCAAAGCCCGACAGCTTGTTAAGCGATGTATGCGAAACGCTAGTTCGCGAAAACTTTGAAAAGTTGATCGCGTTCCGCACTCAAAAGTATGGCGCTTGCCACATGCAGTCCCGCGAAATCGAAATAGTTGCCGAAGCCTTGAAACCGCTTTGCGTTCGGGCTTGGCCGACGTTGAATGTCATTCTGACAATGGGCCGCGATAACCTGTTTCAGCCCCGCGATTATACAACAGTCATGGGACGCTTTTTCATTGAAGAAGCCGCAAGCGTCACTTTCGTTCGGTTCCTTAACGACATGCAGCGTTTGAAAGAAAGTCATTCCGAAACATATGATCGTAACGTGTCGCGGATTTCACAAGTCCACGCATTGAACCGGGTTGCGAATGTCATGCCCCCGCATTTCCACAAGGGGCACGACGGCAAGCTTGAAGCCGGGCAATCGGTCGAAGCGGCCAAATGGTCTAAGGTTCTGTCGCTGCGCGAACAGACGGGCATTCACACAATGGACGACCTACTTGCCGAAGCGGGGCTGTCATGAACCCGCGCATAGCCAATGCCTACCGCTGCCCTGCGGCGCTCACAGACGCCGACATAGCCGATATGCTTGCATTGTGGGCAAAGGAAGCCGCCGCCGCTAACAAACGCCGTAAACGCCTGCAAAACGCGGGTGGCACCGATTTGGCCGCGAACGCCCGGCGCAATGAGTTGGCCCGCCAAAAGAAGCATGGTTTGGCCGCTGAATAGAGCCGCGAAAATTTCTCACGGTCCAACAAAGTACAATGAGGCGCAAAGAGGAAACCCAACAAAAATAAAGGGTTGCCAGCTTCTAAACGAACCTTCTAAGCAAGACTTAACACCGCCTTAGAAGCAAGTTTTGAACGGCAATATCATGGAAAACCCAAACACTGTATGGCCTTCGCAAGTGCCTACCATTACCCCGCCGAAGAAGCGGATTAAGCCAATTTCGAATGTCGTACATGTTCGGGATCATATGGTTCGCATTTTCAAGGAAGCACGTCGGGGTGAATGCAAAGTCGAAGATGCCAGCCGCCTAATCCATATGCTTTCGTTAATCCAACGCAGCTTTGAAACTTCGGATTTGGAAGAACGGCTTAATCGTTTGGAACGCGAAACATGAGCCGCCTTCTAACGAACCGCATCGCCAAACTTGAAGCCAAACACAAGGTTGCAGCGAACCGCATTGTCGGCGTGATCGGCGGCGAATACGGGCGTCTTATTCCCGACCCTGACAAGCCCGGCTATTTGAAGTTTAGCGAACCGCCCGGCGGATTTGATGCTTGGGCGCTACAACAGCAAACCGAATTGCAAAGTGAACTATCGCGCCTACTTGCCGAAGACGCCCCGCAGGCCAGCCGCCCAAACAATGTGGGCACCCCGAACAGCCTTGCGCCGCTGCCCAAAGGCAAAAAGCGCCCCCGCTATATCGAGATGAACGGCGTCGAGGTAGACGCACTAGCCCTAAGAGAGAATTGAAATCATGGCCCTTGTAAACAATCCGAACGCAAAGAACTTCCTTTCTATGATTGGCACAGACGCAGGCCGCAAAGCCATGTTGGGCGATTGGGAAAAATTTGGCGCAACGCCCGCAACAAAGCTGTCGAAATTACATCACGCCGTAAGCGATGCGGTTAATCGCGTAAACGGTTTGGAATGGGACAAGACGCGCACCCGAACGCAACAACACCAAGCGGGCCGCAAGATTTCCGAAGCGACCGTTGCCGAAATCAACAAGACCCGCGACGAACTGAAATCATGGGCTGCAAATGAAACTTCCGCAGCTATGGCCGAAGTTAACGCCAAGCTTTCGCCGTCGGTCGATACGGCTGCGCAGGTTGTTCGTTCCGAAATTCGCGCCTTCGTTCTGTCGAAGAAGGGCGACCCCGAATTTACGACAGAACTTCGCGGCTTGGTCGAAACCGACCTTCGGTTTGCAACGGCATTACTTGAAGCACCCGCCGCGTTGAGCGGAATTTCAAACGAACGGCTGGAAACCTTACGCCTTCATGCCGCCGCAGCCCATGCGCCCGAAGCCGCCGAACGGGTTAGCGTTGCCGCCGAAGTCGCCGGGCTTGACGCGAAGCTTGCCAAAGTCGCCGCCGAAGTGCCGCGTTCGTTTTACGACGCAAACATTGAAAAGGGCATGGCGTCGCACGTCGATATTAATAGCCCGCTTGGTGGTGAATGATGCCCACATTAGCTGAAACTCAATTGAAAGAACTGTCGGCATGGATTGCCGCGTCTTCGAAGAATAGCCGTAGCCCGATGGGTGATACGATCATTCGGACGCCATATGCAGAGTTCGCGACGGTCGCGCTTGATGATCCTGCGCCCGACCTATCTGCGGCTGTCGAAAGTGGCTGTCTGCCCTTGCTGGTCACCCATGACGTGCTTGAAGCTGAATTTGAGCCATCACAAGGCCAACCGATATTGACCGACCGCGCAGCGCAGCTTGCATGGCTGTCTACGGCGCAGCGTGACGGCTTCCCGGCCTGTCGGGTGGTGAGCGTCGCCCAAGGGAATACCCTGCGCCAAGCGGCTGTTGCAGGCGGCATTGATCCCGACGCCGACCGCTTGATTGTGGGTATCCTCCAAGCATGTTTCTAACGATCTTCCGAAGGGCCAACTTGGAAGCCTACCTGACCTCCGTCGCAGCAATGCTTCGGGGGTCTTTTTTAATCGCCATTCCCGTTGCGACTTGGGAAGATGTAGCGAAGAACTATATAATATAGGCCTATCACTTGGATCGTTGCTCCCGAAATAAGCGCGATCATAACTTCGTCGGACCGTGACGACCAGACTAACAGGGAAGCTACAATCACAAGCCATACGCAGAGCAAGCCGTATGTTGCCCACGAAAACTGCTTTCGTAGCCTAATATCCTGCTTGTAATCAGTAAGTTTAGCGTCGTTGAATTGCGAAGTGTAGTCGTCAGGCTCGGACGATGCGCCTTCAGCGTCGTCCAAGACCACAAGGCTAGGCGGTAGTGGATTTGGTGTGGCGTCAGCTTTAGTGCTGTCGGCTTCTTTCGACTTTTGCACTATAGACCTGCTCAATTAACTCATTGGGAATAGTTGGTTTTCCAGCCAAATCACGCTTCTGAGCGACAATTGTCCAAGGTTCCCCAGAAGCATGGGTCGCGTTAGAAAGCTGGGTTCCAGAATGCTTCTTGTAAGAATTCCAGACAGATTCTAGGAACGGCTCAAGCTCACCAGAGTAAACTGGCGTTTCGATTTCAAATTTCCCAGCATGCGCGCCAAAACGTGTTCCGAGGCTCTTAATTTGTCCTCTCCCAGCATCCTTAAATTCAAGATACAGGTCGCGAACGACTGGACCGTGCGGCCACGCCTCAACATCTTCGTCAAAGAGAGGGCCGCAATTATTTCCGAGATACCAAGCGTGCGCATAGAACACCAACTTATAAAGCTTAAGTTGATCTACCGTCGGAACATCAGGCTCGCTTTTGGCGCGATTTAGAAACCAGTTAGCAACCGCCATTGCAGAGGTCGGCGCACAAACAGTTGTAGTCATCGTATCCTCCTCAATTGGATGCGTTGATAATGCGTCATAGCCTTTCGACTTATCCACATAACTATAAACATATGGTATCACACAGGCCGGTTCGTCAAGAGGACTAGCGAAACCATCGCACAAAAACCGTCATTAGATTGGCAATAGAAATCCCCGATGGGGAATTTATCCAATGATTTCAATGATGGGTGGCGGAAACGAAGGGATTCGAACCCTCGAGACGGTTTCCCGCCTACTCCCTTAGCAGGGGAGCGCCTTCGACCACTCGGCCACGTTTCCGTTGACCCGTATATGTTCCTCAACCAGGAGTGACAAGGCGTTTTTTGCAAAAAAAAGCGCTGTGATCGGTAAAAAACGAAGGCGCCCACAGCAGAAGTTTGTCCGCGCCTTCAGAGGCTTGCAAATCCGTTCAACGCAACGAGGCGACGCCTCTGTCGACGTTGGTCAGGACAGGGTCGACAGCCGTTCCAGGAACAAGGCCTTGACCGTATCAGCCTCTACCCCCACGCACACGCGCACGGGCACACGGCCACTGTCCGGGCTGGACAGCGTCGCACCAGAGGTGTCGCCCTCACAGGACACTGACATTGCGACACTGCGCATTTCGAACAGCTCAGGGTGGGTGCAGGCAATCACCGCCGTTGGGTCATGCAGCGAACAACCGTTCAACCCGGCAACCTCCAGATAGAACTTCAGATAGAAATGCGACATGTCCTGCAACATGCCTCCAAGGTTTGGCGCCTTGGCAGCGATCTGGCTGAAATCGTCCGGTGTGCACAGGATCCGATGTGTCACATCCAGTCCCACCAGCACCACTTTGTTGCCCGCGGTGCAAACCACATCAGCGGCATGTGGGTCATGGTAAATATTGGCTTCGGCGTGCGGGGTGATATTGCCCCCCTCCTCCAACGAGCCGCCCATGATAACGATCGCTTTGACGTTGCTCACAAATTCCGGATCGCGCTGCATGGCGATGGCAATGTTGGTCAGCGGGCCAATGGGGCAGACCACCAGCTCCCCCTTATGGGTGCGCGCCATACGGATCAGAAAATCTGCCGCGTCTTCGTCAAGCGCGCGCCCCTTTGGGGTGCTGGCGGGAATATCGCCAAATCCTTCGGCTCCGTGCACGTTGGCCGAGGGGGGGAAGGGTGGCAAATTCAAGGGCTGGTGCGCGCCCTCCGCCACAGGCGCATCAACCCCCACCGCTTCAAGCAGGCGCAGGGCATTGCGCGTGGCCATTGGTGTGGTCACATTGCCAAAAATGGTGGTCAGGCCCAGCAGCTCAATCTCGGGCGCAGCCGCCGCATAAAAAATCGCCATCGCGTCATCGATGCCGGGATCTGTATCAATAATTAGTTTTGTCATGTTTTGCCCTTCGACGTCTGAGCCGGTGACCCTAACGGAGGCGGAGAGCGCAAACAAGACCGGCGTTCCAGACGGCGGGGCGCGCAAACACATACCCCGCGACACAAAAAAGGCATCCACCCTGTTTCAGATGGATGCCTCAGCCGGGCGAAAAAAGACCCGTGCGTTACTTGTTGAACAGGAAGTGCATAACGTCGCCGTCTTGTACAACGTATCCTTTGCCTTCGGCGCGCATCTTGCCCGCCTCTTTGGCGCCGCTCTCGCCGTTGCAGGTGATGTAATCCTCATAGGCGATGGTTTCGGCGCGAATGAAGCCTTTTTCAAAATCGCCGTGGATCACCCCAGCCGCCTGCGGCGCCGCAGTGCCGGATTTAATGGTCCAAGCGCGGGCCTCTTTGGGGCCGACGGTGAAATAGGTTTCCAGCTTGAGCAATTCGTAGCCTGCGCGGATCAGACGATCCAAACCCGCTTCCGCTAGCCCCATTTCCTCAAGGAACATAGCAGCTTCGTCTTCTTCCAGCTGGCTGATCTCTTCTTCGATCTGGGCTGAAATGATCACATGACTGTTGCCCTGCTGGGCGGCCATTTCGGCGACCTTGGCAGAATGTTCATTGCCGTCAACGCTTTCGCTTTCGCCAACGTTGCAGACGTACAAAACCGGCTTGGTCGACAACAGTTGCAACATGGTCCAGGCTTTGAGATCGTCGTCATCGACCTCAACCAGACGCGCGGGCTTGCCATCTTCCAGCATCGCTTGTGCTTCGGCCAACAGCCGATCCTGCTGCTGGGCTTCTTTGTCGCTGCCCTTCAGCTTGCGCACCAGATTGGCGCGGCGCTTCTCGATGCTTTCCAGATCCGCCAACATCAGTTCGGTTTCAATGGTTTCTGCATCGGCCACCGGATCAACGCGCCCATCCACATGGGTCACATCACCGTCTTCAAAACAGCGCAGCACATGGGCAATCGCATCGGTTTCACGAATGTTGGCCAGAAATTGGTTGCCCAGCCCTTCGCCTTTTGAGGCACCTTTGACCAGTCCCGCAATATCCACAAAGGTCATCCGCGTTGGAATGATCTGTTTTGAGGTGGCGATCGCCGCCAATTTGTCCAGACGCGCGTCAGGGACACCCACTTCCCCCACGTTGGGTTCGATCGTACAGAACGGAAAATTTGCCGCCTGCGCCGAAGCGGTTTTTGTCAATGCGTTGAACAGCGTCGATTTGCCAACATTCGGCAGGCCGACGATTCCCATTTTAAAGCCCATGTTAGCCTCCTAATGCCACTTGGCTAGGGCTTCTAGGCAGCATTGTCCCGAGGCGCAAGCGTTCTGACACCTTCGCGCGTTCACACCGCCACAGTGTCCCCTGCGCTTCTCCCTTATGTCATAGATATGTCAGTGCACTTGGCCTTTACCAAACCCGCATTAAGTTGAATGGCACACATGCATCAAACGAGGCAGCAAATGACAAAAATAAAAGGACCCAATTCAATTTTCGCAGCCCTCACCGCCGCTGCACTTGTAACAGCCCTCCCATTCACCGCGCAGGCACAATCAGTGGTGCTGGGCGCAGGCTATTCAGATTTCAACGCAGACGGCTCTGACGACAGCGTCTTTTTCAGCGTCGATTACCTCCATTCCCCGTTTTTTGAACGCGGCAATTTTGCCGCAACCTTTGGCGCAACTGTCGCCGCACATTCTGGCGGCGATGCATTTATCGGTGCCGGGGTGGCGGGCCGTTTCGACCTGAATAACAACTGGTTTGTTGAAACCAGCGTGATGCCCGGTGCGTTTTTTGAAAACGAGAACGGCAATGATCTTGGCTCAACCTTTGAAATTCGCAGTCTCCTTGGGCTTGGCCGGGAGCTGCGCAACGGGACCGCAGTTTCCCTTGCGATTTCGCATAAATCCAATGCGTCAACCGCAGCGCGCAACCCCGGCGTCAACTCTGTGCAACTACGCTGGCACAAACCACTCTAGGCTCAAGACGGATCGCGGGATTGATTTCCTGATCAAGTTTCGGCACATCAGTGCAGAACAAGGAAAAAGGCCCGCCCATGACCCGTATTGACGCCAAATTCGCTGAACTTGCCGCTGCCAACAAAAAAGCCTTTGTCACCTATGTGATGGCAGGCGATCCTGACTTTGACACCTCGCTTGAGGTGGTCAAAGGCCTGCCCGCTGCGGGCGTTGATGTTATTGAACTGGGTTTGCCCTTTACCGATCCGATGGCAGATGGCGAAACCATTCAGCTGGCCGGACAACGGGCCTTGGCGCAGGGTATGACAATGGAGCGCACACTGGAGTTGGCGCGCAAATTCCGTGAAGAGGATGACACAACGCCCATCGTTTTGATGGGCTATTACAACCCGATCTATTCACGTGGCGTCGACGCCTTTCTGGCCGATGCAAAGGCGGCCGGCATTGACGGCCTGATCGTGGTGGACCTGCCGCCCGAAGAAGACAGCGAGCTGTGCATTCCAGCCCAGAACGCGGGCCTGAACTTTATCCGCCTGGCCACGCCAACCACGGATGATGCCCGCCTGCCCCGCGTTTTGCAAAACACCTCAGGCTTTGTCTATTACGTTTCGATCAACGGCATCACCGGTGCCGCCGAAGCCCAAGCGGGCGACGTTGCCCCCGAAGTGGCGCGTATCAAGGCCAAGACAGATCTGCCTGTTATCGTGGGTTTTGGCATCAAAACCCCTGAACGCGCCGAAGCCATTGCCTCAATCGCAGATGGCGCGGTGGTTGGCAGCGCCATCGTCAGTCAGATCGGCGCAGGTAAGCCGGTGGCAGAGGTGCTGGCCTTTGTGAAATCCTTGGCGGACGGCGCTCATCGCGGCTGACCCCCCTCACGATTGCAGAAAAATCAACGGCCCTTTTGGGGGCCGTTTTTTTATGCGTGTCCTGCCACAGCCCCACTCTCCTATCCCAAGGTATAGCAGTGCCTCGATCCGCACGTCTTTTGCGACCCCAGAGATACCATTGCGAGACGTGAAGTCAGCGAAAAATACCGCATACTGAGAACACAAGCTGCAAAAGGAAATGCTGACATGGAAATGGTCTGGATTAGCACAGTGATCGGAGCCTTGACCGGCGGTCTTGCCGCCAGCACATGTGTTGTTCTGCTGTCGGCCCCGCTCTGGTCTCTGTTATTTGTCTACCCCGGAGTTGGCCTTGTCACCGCAGCTGGCATCTACGCGTTCTGGCGTATGGCAAACCTCCAACACCAGCCCACAACAGGATCAACGTTGGACTAATAATTCACGGCTCAGCCGAAACGGCAGGCCAAAACCAGAAAAAATAATCTGGTTAGATACCCGCAGAATGCGAAAAATTGGAAATAAGCTTTTGTAAGGCTTTCTTGAGAATTACGCCTTACAGTGATTTACTGAAACCGGGGACGCACCCCTTGTGAGGTTTGACATGGCATTTTTCGGCATCTTCTGCGGAATAATCTTTGGCGTAATCACCGCCACCATCGGCCTTTTTGTCTACGACATGTCGATCCTGATGGCCCTCCTCGCCTACTCCGTGAGCAGTGCCACAACAGGCTTGCTTGTCACCTTCGCGCTTTACCGTTTGCTGGGTCAGGACGATCAGGACGACGATCAGGACGGCGGATACAAGGACGACAGCATGGAACCCCTGTCAGCCATGCCATTCCACACTGCCGCAGCGTAACCACCGCGCGCACATGGGCATCGTGGCGGCAGGGGCTCTTTTATGACCTTGCCCAGCCGACGATCTGCCCTTCACGCAATGCGCCCGCTTGCCGTTTACTTTCTTTACCGCGCACAAATCGGATCATCGTTGGGATCCCTTTGATACGATAGCGCCCGCTGGTCGAGGCATAGATTTGTGTATTCAGCTTGACCAGACGAACCTGCCCCACCAGCTTTTTGGCGGCCTTGGAAAACTCGGGTCCCATCATCTTGCACGGGCCGCACCACGGGGCCCAGAAATCCACCACCAATGGCAGATCATCATTTTGCACCGCTTTTTGCAAAATCGCCGGATCAACATCGACCGCCTTTACAGAAATCAATTTATCACCACAGCTGGCGCATTTGGGTCCAGCTGACAGCTTGTCTTGTGGCACTCGGTTCAGTTGTCCGCAGGCCAGACAGGTCAGGGTTTTGGATTGCATCCTGTTTCTCCGAAGGATCACGCATAGTCACCACAGTGGCGCCAACGCCGCCCGTTTGGCTGTCATAGTGCAGATCTCACGCCAAAGGAATTGCAGAAATGTCACAGCTTTGTCAGCTGTGAAGCCAGTTCCAACCCTAGTCACAACAGTTTGACAGAATTTGCGTCGCAAGAGTTGACCAATTCGCACGCATATCAGACCATAATAGCCACCCGGTGTTAAAGGAATTGTGCCATGTTTACCCGTCGTCACTTCATTGGTGGAACAGCCGCCGCATGGGCCACTGCAAGCCTGCCCACATGGGCCGAGGCCAACTCCCCCACCCTCTTTGATCCCACCCCGCAAGAGGTGAAAATCAAAAAGCAGTTTGAACCGGGCCAACTTCTGGTCCTGCCCCGGTCATTCTATATCTATTATGTGACGGAGCCGCGCCGTGCCTGGCGCTATGGCGTTGGTGTTGGCCGTGCGGGCCTGGAGTTCACCGGCACCGCTGTGATCCAGCGAAAGCGTGAATGGCCGACCTGGCGCCCAACCCCTGACATGATCGAACGTGACCCAAAGGCTTACGCCAAATTCATCGACAATCGCTATATCCAGCCCGGAGGCGCGGACAATCCGCTGGGCGCGCGCGCTTTGTATTTGTACCAAAACGGCGTCGACACCTATTTCCGCATCCATGGCACCAATCGCCCTGAAACCATCGGCTCAGCTGTCAGCAACGGATGTATTCGCCTGACCAATGAACATGTCGCAGATCTCTATGACCGTGTGCCCATTGGAACCATTGTGACGGTGCTGTAGCACTAATTGCATCTAACACCTCTCACCCGGTTGACATTGCGCTGCCTGTGTAAGAAATGTGTCGCAAATGCGGGCCGTTAGCTCAGCTGGATTAGAGCAGGGAACTTCTAATTCTCAGGTCGGGGGTTCGAGTCCTCCACGGCTCGCCACTTTCCCTCTTTGTCATTACAGCATAACAGTGCCCGTTTTGGGCATAAGCGTGCCAAGTGGTTGGCAAGGCATTTGTTCAGATTGGCTGCACTCAGAAAAGAAAATTGGTAACGGTAGGCAAGCGACTCGCTCTACCCCTTTGTATTCAGAACTTTTTTATAAACAGCCTGAACAGCATCCTCACGCAAGTAGTTGCCACCATAGCCCCGGCCGTTTTGCGCGAAGGGATGAATGCCTGCAACCTTCAGAGCCTGCCGAACTGTGTTCCTGTGCAGACCACTTTCCGCAGACAGAATTGTAATCGTTGTAAACCGTGCCTCAAACGCGTCAATGTCCTCATCCGTCATAATGAAGGTGAGTTGGTTCGTGTTCGGGTGCTCAACCTGAGTGGCAGAGCTGTGTCCGTCCTGAATAAAGGCGATAAAGGCTCCTTTCTGGCGCAAGCCGATGCTGCGGGCGAAGGCGACTGCGGTAAGACAGTCAAAGGACACAGTTTTTGGGCCGTCAGCGCTGAATTCAATCACCTCTAACTTCGGCACCATCAAAGAGCGATACCCGCGCCGATCCTGCAGATACCCAAGAGGTAGCGTTCCAGACATAATCTCGTCGATTAGTCTCTTTAGCCCCCCCTGAACTTGCCCGTCTGCATTGTGCAAAGGGATCCAAGCCGCCGTGTCTTGCGGAATAGCCTCAGACGCATTGATCAAATTATCCAGAAGATCCTGGGCTTGGTTTGGTTGCCACCGTGCCTGCACTTTGGGATCGCTGACAACTGGTGTCAGCAAGCCGTGTTCCACCAGCCTTTGGAATTGATCCTTGGTCGCACCGAGAATTTGGTAAATGACTTTGGGTCCGACCCATCGCGGGATGTCTTGATGCAGATCCTGAAAACGGGCGGCATCAAACGTCTTGCGCGCGAGAGGGCGCTGGTCGCCTATGGAAAACGCCCCTTTCTCGGTTAAACCCTGTCCAGCACCTCCTGCCAAACGCCGATCTCTTGCGCTGCACTGGCGACCGAATGGAGCGTGCGTTCTTTGACAACCTGCCCTAGGACAACGTCCCCCGCGGCATGGGCCAGTTTTCAAGTATGCACGACCGCATAACGTCCCGGAACTCTTCAAACTCTTCCGCATCTGCGTAATCGCGGTTCAGCATGGGATGAAGTGCGCCAAAGGCCTTCTTTGGCCCAGCCCCTGCACCGGATGCAGCCGCGACCAACGCGTTTAGAACTGTCGGCAGGCGTGATGCCCCCTCTCTGAGCGCGTTGAAACCAATGACCTCGGGAAGTTTTTCACCCGGTGACCGGAAAGCGCCTGCAATGTCGTGATCAATAATTTGTTGTCCGATGTGCAGGCAGAGACGGGAGGCTGCAAAGATAGTATGTGATTGAAACCATGTGTCGTCTTTCCCTGTCAGCAAGCGCTGATGCAACCAGTGGTCGTATGCGGAAACAAGGGAACAGGATTGTCTGGTCTGCGTCAGAATTGGCGATCCTAGCAGATCAGAAAATCGCGCCTGAAAGTCCCACCTTCTTGACGGCGTTTTTTCCTCCCAAAGCGGGACAAGAGGGACATCATGTACAACACAAACCCTTGTATACTTGAGTTGCCAGTCGCCGCGGTATGTAAGGGCTGTCAGAGGCATGTCTTGCCCTGACTTGAGATCGTCAAGGAGGCAGCTTGGACATCCGAGGACCATGGGACTTCGCAATGCGCGGGAGGAAACCAGCTCTCTTCGAAATTGGGTACGGATGTCGCAGGAAGACCTTCCAGTTCAGGAGATCAGTTCATCCAAAACTTCGGCGCTGGTGCCTGGGTAATCCCGCCTAAAATTAGTGGTGTTCAAAAGTAGAATTTTCTCGGCAAGATATCTGAGGAGATTTTGAATGAAG
>CANLND010000035.1 GCA_947492585.1 uncultured Paracoccaceae bacterium | reverse complement strand
GAGTCGCAAGGCCTTTCTTCAACAAAAAACACCTTTTCTCAAAAAAAGTGAAAACAACCCAATTTCAAAACCTTAGAGCCCCCAATCCGCCTTACCCCTCGTCCTAGAAGGTGAAAGCCACGCCAAGTTCGATCTCGCTCGAGGTAGCACGCCCCTCATCACGGATCAGCGGACTGTCCGACATATTGGCCCCATAGCGCTCCACCCCCAAACTTCCAAAGAGCGCCGTACTTTGGGTCAGCGCATACTCTAGCCCAACCTCAAGGCTGACCCCCTTATATCCCCCCGAGGCCTCATAGGCCGACAATCCGCTCGCGGCGGAGGCCGCCGCGGAAATGCCCACTTCGGTGTTGATATGGTCAGCATTGGCAAAGGAGATATCGCCCGCGACCTCAAAGGTCAGACGGGACGTCAGCGCGGTTTCATAGCCGAGACCTAAAAACCCAACCGTGCCCTTGCCGCGGTTTCGGATATCGTGCTGAATTCCGCTCCCCACATAGAAGTCTCCAAATTCCTTCACCAGCTCGATCTGAAGTTCCACCGTGTCCTCGACCACCTCAAATCCGGACAGGATCGGATCGTCATCGTTGTCGCGACCAAATTCATATTCCAGCCCGGCCTGTACGGTGACCCCCCGTCCCAATCCCTGACGCACGCCAACCCCGCCGGTGCCCAACATCCACTGGGTCCCCCTCCGGTTGGTGTAGATCGCATTCAACCCAACGTCGGCCTCGCTGACATAAACGTCTGAACCGGTATACGCCGGCGCGCGCTCCAGGCCGAGGGTGGCCTGATAGCTCCAGCCGGGTTCGACCGCCTCTTCAGCGCGCAGCGCCGTGACAGACATACTCCCCACAAGCGCGGACAGCAGGGCTGAAAGACAGATTGTATATCGCATGTTGTGATCTCCTTTGCTCGATCTGCCTGCACAGGAGCACGCGCCAGCACCGGCGACATCGGTCGGGTGCTCTAAATCCCGCGCGGATCAAGGACATCCGGCAAACGACATATGGACAGCCACGGCGAAACAGCCATGCTGCACCTCACACCAAAAAGGGCAGAGATCCGTGCACAGATATAACGAACGACCCGTCATCCGCGTGGTGTTGATCATCCTCACCGCATTGGCTGCCATAGATCTGGTTGATGACATGGCCGAAGGAGACACATTTGTGATGCTTTTGCACGATGTGCTGAACTTTGCGATCCCATGCGGGCTGCTGCTTTATATCTGGAAACTAGAGCCGCTGAAGTCGCATCAAAAACGCAAACGCCTCCTGCAAGTCGCCCAGCGCCAACGCACCGATCTGGCGCAGCTGTCGCTGGTGGCACGCAAACAGGTGGAAGGTCTGGCGGTGTTTATCAACGCGCAGTTTGAAGACTGGGAGCTGACGCGGGCGGAAAACGAGGTGGCCTTACTGTTACTCAAGGGGTTCTCGATGCGCGAGATCGCGCAGCTGCGCGGTATTTCGGAACGCACGGCTCGCCAGCAGGCAACCACGGTGTATGGCAAATCAGGTCAAAATGGGCGTGCGGGCCTCTCAGCCTACTTCCTTGAGGATCTGTTGCTGCCCGAGAGTTTCAATGAGCCGCTCCCGTCAGGCGCAAAAGCGGCGTGACGCCGCATCTGCCAGATCTCAGCCGACAAGGCGTCGCAGGTGTGGCCAGCGCAGCCGCGTGCACAGCAACACTATAATGGTCGCAAGGTACAGCAAAGGCTCCAGCTGAAACCCCTTGGCCAATAACACATAGTGAAGCCCCCCCAACAGGGCAGCCACATAGGTCAGGCGATGTAGTTTTTGCCAGCGCCGCCCCAGACGGCGCACAGACGCCCCGTTTGAGGTGAGCGCCAAAGGCAGCATCACGACAAAGCTCGCCATACCAAGTGTAATATAGGGGCGTTTGAAGATATCCGCGATGATCTGCCCCAGGATTTGCACATCCAGCACCAACCAGACCAACAAATGGCAGGTCACATAGAAAAAGCACAGCAAGCCCAGCGCGCGGCGGAACCGCAAAAGGTTCAGCCCTATATGTCGCCGCAGCGGGGTAACCGCCAAACCAGCAATCAACAGCTGCAACGCCAGTTCACCATATTGGTGTTCAATCGCCTTTATCGGATCAGCGCCAAGTTCGCCGATCAGGCCAAGGTAAAACAGGCCGGGCGCAGGCAGCGCCCCAACCAGATAGATCAGCCAAACAGGCACACGACGTGCCCAGATGTTTACGCGATCAATCAATAGAACTCCCGCAGATTCATGCCTTCATACATATGTGCCACCTCGTCCTCGTAGCCGTTGAACATCAACGTGGGGACGCGCTTGGCGAACAAGCCACCGCCCAGCTGGCGTTCGGAGGCCTGACTCCAACGCGGATGATTCACATTAGGATTCACATTCGAGTAAAACCCATATTCCCGCGGCCCCGCCATGTTCCAGCTGGTCGGGGGCTGCTGATCGGTGACCGTAATGCGCACGATCGACTTGATCGACTTGAAACCATATTTCCACGGCACCACCAAACGCAGCGGCGCGCCGTTCTGGTTGGGCAGTGGTTTGCCATACAGGCCCGTCGCCATCAGCGTCAGCGGATGCATCGCCTCGTCCAGACGCAGTCCCTCGCGATACGGCCAGTCCAGCACGCGATAGGCCATGCCGGGCATTTCGCTGGGACGGTGCAGGGTTTCAAAGGCCACATATTTGCCCGCAGCCTGCACGCCCGCCAAATTCAACAGATCCGCCAGTTCAAACCCGTTCCATGGCACCACCATCGACCAGGCTTCGACACAGCGAAACCGATAGATCCGCTCTTCGATGGTCATCTCGCTCAGGATATCCTCAAGAGCGTAATCCCCTGGATTGTCCACCAGACCATCAATTTTGACAGACCACGGGCTGGTCGTCATCTTATGGGCATATTGCGACGGATCCCCCTTGCCGGTGCCAAATTCGTAGAAGTTGCAATACGAGGTGACGTCTTCATAAGAGTTCGGCGTCAACGCCTCCTCTTCGGCAGCACCGGCCGCCGTGGCCGCCAGACCGGACAGACCCATTCCAGCCACCCCCGCCATCAACTGGCGTCGGTTCAAAAAGACGCGTTCCGGAGTGAGATCAGCCCGTGTTAGGTCGGTCGTCCAGCGATGCGCCATTTTTGCTCTCCTTAGGCAATACCTGTCCTTTGATGTACCCTCCAATAGGTTACATCTCAAAGAATATCGCCTCACGTCTGCGCGACTGTTTTGTAACTTGGTTGAATCTCATTCATCGGGCGCGACCGCCCCCCCTCCTGAACGATACGCACATGGCGACGTCGCAACTGGCGTGGCTCAGACACGCCAACAGAATGGGCGATGGTTTCCACCTCTTTGACAATAGAGGACGCATAGGCGCTGACGCGTTTATACTTTTCTTCTACCACCAAACCCTTTTGAAACCGCGGGTCATGGGTCGTGATGCCAGTCGGGCAGGTGTTTTTGTTGCACTTCAGCGCCTGAATACAGCCAAGCGAGAACATGAACCCCCGCGCCGAAGTGACAAAATCGGCGCCCGCCGCCAAGGCCCAGGCCACGTCACCAGGATTCACCAGCTTGCCGCTGCTAATCAAACGAATACGGTCTTTGAACCCAAATTCATCGCGCAGATCACAGGTCAGCGGCAACGCCTCACGCACCGACATGCCAACCAGATCCATCAGTGGCATCGGTGACGCCCCGGTGCCACCTTCACCGCCATCAATGGCGATAAAATCCGGCACATCGTCGGGACGACCCGCAAAACACGCAAACATCTCTCGCAGCGTTGCTTCTGATCCGGCCACCGTCTTGATCCCCACCGGTTTGCCGGTCACCGCACGAATATGCGCCGCCATATTCAACAGCTCATCAAACGAGCCAACATCGCGGTGTCGATTGGGTGAAATACTGGCTGTGCCTTCGGCAATCCCGCGGATTTCAGCGATTTCAGCGCTGACCTTTTCGGCCGGCAAAATGCCACCCTTTCCGGGCTTGGCGCCTTGCGCCAGTTTTATCTCAAACATGCGCACGGTTGGATGCGCGGCAACCTCAGCCAGCCGCGTATCACACAAATTTCCTTCCGCGTCGCGCACCCCGTATTTGGCGGTTCCGATCTGAAATACAATATCGCAGCCCCCCTCCAAATGATATGCGCTCAATCCACCTTCGCCGGTGTTCATCCAGATCCCAGCGTCCCGCGCACCCCGGCTCAACGCGCGCACCGCCGGACGTGACAGCGCGCCATAGCTCATCCCCGACAAATTAAAAAACGACGGAGCCTGATAGGGAAACTGCGCCGTAGGGCCAATTTCCAACGGCTCCGAGCAGGCATATTGGTCATCCAGCGGCGGAAAGGGCGCGTTTACAAAAATGGGCGTGCCCGGCACAGCCGTGTTGCGGGTCGACCCAAACGCAATGGTGTTGGACTTTCCCTGGCCCGCCCGCGCAATCCAATCGCGCTGCGCCCGGTTAAACGGCATCTCTTCGCGGTCCATCGCAAAGAAATACTGGCGAAAGAACTCCCCAAGCTCTGAAAACAAATGCCGAAACCGCCCAATCACCGGGTAATTCCGCCGAACCGCATCCACCCGCTGGCGACGATCCACCACATACAGATACATCGCCACCAGACACAGCAGCCCCAACACGGTCACAAATATCACCGCCAGATACGACAGGGTGTTCATCGCAAAATTCATCGTTGTCTTCCTTTACGGCCACGCTCTGACCCATGGTCTCAGTTTGACACCCTAATATCATACCACTGGGGCGGGCACCGCCCCTTCACACCGGAAACTCCACATTTTGATGAACCGTGATTTCCCAACCGCTGAAGGGATTGCGCAGCGGCAACCGCGTTTCCGAGAAACAGAACTCCCTGCGGGGGTAAATCCAAATCTGTTCGCGTATTTTCACCCCAAAATATCACGGATAAAAATAAAGGGCCGGGGTTTCCCGGCCCATCACTCAATGCATCACCGCATCATCCGGCAGCGGTTTTTCCGACCCTGCCACGCGATCGCCAAGCACCAGCCCATCGGGGCTGGCAGTCACCGGAACCGTATCGCCGTCCTTGATGTCGCCTGCCAGTAGCTGTTCGGCCAAGGGATTTTGCAACGCGCGCTGGATCACCCGTTTCAAAGGGCGCGCACCAAAGACCGGATCATATCCTTCATCCGCCAGCCACGTGCGTGCCGCGGCGTCCAGGTTCAGCGTGATCTTGCGCGTGGCCAGACGTTTCAGCAGGCGCGCCATCTGAATATCAACGATGCCATCCATATCTTCGCGCGCCAGACGGTCAAAGATGATGGTTTCATCCAGTCGATTCAGGAATTCAGGGCGGAAATGACCCCGCACCGCCTCCATCACATCCTGACGTGCCCGCGTACTGTCCGCCCCATCGGGCAGCTGGCTAAGGCTTTGTGCCCCAAGGTTCGATGTCAGGATGATCAGCGTCTGTTTGAAGTCCACCGTGCGCCCCTGACCATCAGTCAGCATGCCATCGTCCAAGACCTGCAACAGCACGTTAAACACATCCGGGTGGGCCTTTTCGACCTCGTCAAACAGCACCACCTGATACGGACGTCGGCGTACCGCTTCGGTCAACACCCCGCCTTCATCATAGCCGACATACCCCGGAGGTGCGCCAATCAGACGAGAGACGCTGTGTTTCTCCATGAATTCCGACATATCCACCCGCACCATGGCGTGATCGTCATCAAACAGAAACTCGGCCACGGCTTTGGTCAATTCGGTTTTGCCAACCCCGGTGGGGCCAAGGAACAGAAACGATCCCAAAGGGCGGTTTTCGTCGTTCAGCCCAGCGCGCGCCCGGCGCACAGCATTTGAAACGGCTGTGACGGCTGTGCTTTGACCGATGACGCGGCGGTGCAGTTCATCCTCCATCCGCAACAGTTTTTCGCGTTCACCTTCCAGCATCCGCGAGGTCGGAATACCGGTCCAACGCTCGACCACGCCCGCAATCTGCTCAGATCGCACCGCCTCCTCGACCATCAGCCCCTTTTGTTCCTGCGCTTCTGCAGTGCCCAGCTGCTTTTCCAGCTCCGGGATCACACCATAAGACAGCTCCCCCGCACGGGCCAAATTTCCGTCCCGCTTGGCAATTTCAAGATCCGCACGGGCTTTATCCAGCAGCTCTTTCAGATCCCGAGCCGAGGCCAGCTTGTCCCGCTCCGCCTGCCACTGCGCCGTCATTTCGGCAGACTGCTCTTGCAACTCCGACAGCTCTTTTTGTAGCCGCTCCAGACGGTCTTTTGAGGCCGTGTCATCTTCCAGCTTCAGCGCCTCTTCCTCGATCTGCAATTGCAGGATCTGCCGGTCCAATGCATCCAGCGCTTCGGGCTTGCTGTCCACCTGCATACGTAGACGGCTGGCCGCTTCATCCACCAGATCGATGGCCTTATCAGGCAAAAACCGATCGGTGATATAGCGGTTCGACAGGGTCGCCGCGGTCACCAATCCGGCATCGGCAATGCGCACCCCATGGTGCAATTCGTATTTTTCCTTGATGCCCCGCAGGATGGATACAGTGTCTTCCACCGTGGGTTCTTGCACCACAACCGGCTGAAAGCGGCGCGCCAAAGCGGCATCTTTCTCGACATACTTGCGGTATTCATCCAGCGTGGTGGCCCCGATACAATGCAGTTCACCCCGTGCCAGCGCCGGCTTGATCAGATTGGCGGCATCCATCGCGCCATCCGATTTCCCCGCTCCCACCAGCGTATGCATCTCATCGATGAACAGGATGATATCACCCGCCGCTTCGCCAACCTCGGTCAGCACCGCCTTCAGGCGTTCTTCGAACTCGCCCCGATACTTGGCTCCCGCTATCAGTGCCCCCATATCCAGAGACAACAGCTGTTTGTCGCGCAAGGATTCCGGCACATCGCCGTTCACAATGCGCAGGGCCATGCCTTCGGCAATGGCAGTCTTGCCCACGCCAGGTTCACCAATCAATACCGGGTTGTTCTTGGTACGGCGCGACAGCACCTGCATGGCGCGGCGGATTTCCTCATCCCGTCCAATGATCGGATCAATCTTACCGGCACGCGCGCGCTCTGTCAGATCCTGCGCGTATTTCTTCAACGCGTCATAGCCCTCTTCGGCTGTGGCACTGTCCGCCGTGCGCCCCTTGCGAATATCGTTGATCGCCTCGTTCAGAGACTGCGCCGATACGTCCCCCGCGACCAAGGCGTCTTTGGCCTTGGATTTGACCAGACACAGCGCCATCAACAGCCGCTCCACCGGCACAAAACTGTCACCCGCCTTTTGAGCGATTTTCACAGCCTCATCCAGAACTTTGGCGGTCTGCCCGTCCATATAGACCTGCCCGGCATCGCCCGACACCTTGGGCTGCTTGGCCATGGCCGCTTCCACCGCCTCAACCACACGCGCCGCCGTGCCGCCTGCTCGCGCAATCAGGTTGCTCGCAAGCCCCTGATCATCATCCATCAGGGCCTTCAGCAAATGTTCCGGCACCATACGCTGGTGCCCTTCTCGCATCGCAATGGTCTGCGCCGCCTGCACAAAACCCCGCGCCCGCTCAGTGAACTTGTTCAAGTCCATCTTTCTCTCCTTCTACAAGCGTTCGGATCGGTCTGGCGCCCACATCAGCAGCACGCCCCGGTTCGAACCTCACTTTCAGATTTGGGCAGTTTCCCCGCCGCTTCAAGGGTATTTTTCCACAAAACCATGAGGATTTGCCAAACTTATCGCTGCAGACGCAACTGCAGCGCGCGCAGCGCGATGCCCGGCCCAAAATCTGTAATCTGCCCCGCCGGGGCAGCTTCAGATGCGGGAGCGCCACGCCCCCTCCCACTGCACACAAAGCCTTGCTGAACCCCCAGCACACGCGTATGAAACGCCAGTTTCTCATCCCAGCTCGCCTCAGTTCTGAAAGGACCCCCCATGACCCAAGCTTCCCGCGCAGACGACCGCTTGATTGTCGCAATGGATGTGCCCAATGCCATTGCCGGCCTGAAACTGGCCGAACAGCTGGGGGATGCGGTCTCTTTCTACAAGATCGGCCTTGGCATGCTCACCGGCGGTGGCCTCGGCTTGGCCAATGAACTGAAACAAGAGCTGGGCAAACGCATCTTCCTCGACATGAAGCTATTTGACATCGGGGCCACCGTCGAAAATGCGGTGCGCGGACTGGCGCAGTTTGATCTCGATTTCCTCACCGTGCACGGGGATCCTTATGTGGTGCGCGCCGCCAAAGACGGCGCTGCGGGGAAGGACATGAAAATCCTCGCGGTCACCATCCTGACCTCCCTGGACCGCCAGGATCTGGACGGCGCCCTGATCAAACCCGGCGAAATCAAAGATCTGGTCCAAGAACGCGCAGGCCGCGCCCTCGAAAACGGCGCGGATGGCGTCATTGCCAGCCCCCAGGAAGCGGCGCTGATCCGTGCGCTGCCCGAGGCACAGGGCAAATTGATCGTCACACCCGGCGTCCGCCCCACCGGTGCCGCCCTTGGCGATCAAAAACGTGTCGCGACCCCGGCTCAGGCCGTGGCTGATGGCGTTGACCATATCGTGGTGGGGCGCCCGATCTGGCAGAGCTCTAATCCACGCGCCGCGGCACTCGCCATTCTGGATGAACTGAATATCGGCTGATCCCACCCTGACGCACAACGACCCATTGGACGGGTCGTTGTGGCCTGGGTCAGATTGCTCGAAATAGAAAGTTTATTTTATCACATCACGCACGGCAATGCGTGGCACAAATCGCTCAGGGAGGCGTGTCCTAACCTGTTCTTTATAAATGATTTTTACGTCTAACCATACGCCGACCACCGCCTGAAACTGTGTTCACAAAAGCACATGAATTGTGTTTGCCCGCACCAAGGCATCAGTAGAAATTTGATCCCAGACACAAAATCGAGGACTCTGGGTAGGAATTACTCCCAAGACAAGCTTTCTTCCTGTAGCTTGTCAACTTCCCCCGCTTTACGCGGGGGGCCTTTATTCTTGGGGCCGCGCGGCTCAAACGCCCAGACAGGCCCTTACCAAATCTCGACCGATTTTTCGTCCAGATAGTCGCGCAGACGGCTGCGGAAATCCGGCACTGCCATCGGATGGTTGCAATAGTCCTCGGGATCCATCAACGCCCACCGTTGCCCTTCGTCGCCAAACCGGATTTCGGCCTCCATATCCGCTGGCAGACGTGTCACAAAAAACCACGCGGTATGCGTTTCACAGGTATAGGCGCGCGACCACAAAATATCGATTTCTTCGAGCTTCAGCCCCACCTCTTCTTCGGTTTCGCGCAGGGCACATTGCTGTGGTGTCTCCGTGCCTTCGCGGCCTCCTCCAGGCAAATCCCAATGGGCCGGGAACGGAATATCCGGCTTGTCGTCCCGCAGGATCACCAACAGCTTTTGCCCCAGAAACACCGCCAATTTGGCTCCACGAAATTCCATACTCATCCCTGACCGGTGAAACACCTAAAGACATTGCCAGCGCAGGTGGATACATTGACCACCATCACCGCCGCCACTAAACGCAGCCCCCCGCCCCGTTGCAAGCCCCGCGATCAGTTATCATGCCCTCTCTTTGTCGCGACTGCCTCTCTTTACAGCCCCCCCCGACCCGCCCCACGGCGGTGCGGCGCTGTCAGCTGTGCAACAGCCCTCGGCTGAAAACACATGATGAACTCTGTACGCTGTCGATTGCTCACATGGATTGCGACGCGTTTTTTGCCAGCGTCGAAAAACGCGACAATCCCGAACTGGCCGACAAACCGGTGATCATCGGCGGCGGCAAACGCGGGGTGGTCTCTACCGCCTGTTACGTCGCACGCATTCGCGGCGTGCGCTCCGCCATGCCCATGTTTCAGGCGCTGAAACTCTGTCCTGACGCGGTGGTGATCAAACCGCGCATGTCCGCCTATGTCGAGGTCAGCCGCGCCGTACGCGACATGATGCTCGCCCTCACCCCTGAAATCGAACCCCTCTCGCTGGATGAGGCCTTTTTAGATCTCTCTGGCACCGAAAAACTACATGGCGCACCGCCGGCGGTCATGCTGGCTGGGCTGGTCAAGCGGATGAAGGACGAATTGGGCATCACCGGCTCTATCGGTCTCAGCCACAACAAATTCCTGGCCAAAGTGGCCTCAGATCTGGACAAACCCCGCGGTTTTTCAGTGATCGGCAAAGCCGAAACCGCGGAGTTCCTGCGGGACAAGCCCGTGCAGCTGATCTGGGGCATTGGTCCGGCCGCCCAAACCACCCTGAACAAGGCCGGTATTCGCACCTTTGCCGATCTGCTGCGCTGGGAGCGCACAGATCTGTCGGCGCGCTTTGGCTCCATGGGCGATCGCCTGTGGCATCTGGCGCGCGGGGAGGACAAACGTCGGGTGTCCGCGCACAGTCCGATGAAATCGATCTCAAATGAAACCACGTTTTTTGACGACACATCCGATCTGAAGGTTCTGGACGGTCACTTGTGGCGCCTCACCGAAAAGGTCTCATCCCGCGCCAAAGCAAAATCACTGGCCGGGCGGGTCGTCACGCTGAAACTGAAACGGGCAAACCACGCCACGCTGACGCGACAGGTGTCGTTGCGGGACGCCACCCAGATCGCCGATAAAATCTACCGCCACGCCCGCGATCTTCTAAACGCCGTAGGCGACCAAGGCCCCTATCGGTTGCTGGGCTGTGGATTGTCCGATTTGGTGCCCGACACCCAAGCCGAAATGACAGCAGACCTGTTGGACCCTGATGCAGGCAAACGCGCCAAAGCCGAGCGCGCAACTGATGCCATACGCAAGAAATTTGGCGACAAAGTCATCGTCAAAGGCCGCGCCCTGCGCTAACGCTCCCGTTTCACATGGAACATACCGGGCTATTCGGCCGCCATGTCGCGACATTCTCGTCCCAGCTCCACCAGATCAGCCACCACGCCGCCCAGAAGGGCCTGAAACGCGTGGAAATTTGCATTGGGCCGCACGTCAGCCTCATCCATGTACAGCGCCCGGTCTATCTCAACCTGAACTGCATGATGGTTGCGTGACGGGCGTCCATAAGTCTGCGCGATATAGGCCCCCGCAAACGGCGTATTGCGCGCCACCTTTAACCCCGCCGCCACAAAGGCCGCCTCAATCCGGTCCACAATATCCGCCGAAGCCGACGCCCCAAACCGGTCCCCCAACACAACATCTGGCCGAGGGCCAGCCCCCTGCCGGAAATCAGTAACGGCCTCATGCGGCATCGAATGGCAGTCAATCAGAATCGCCACCCCGAAATCCTGCGCCGCCTGCTCCATCATCCGGCGCAATTGCTCATGATATGGGTGCCAGAAGCGGTTGATCCGCGCCTGCGCTTCCTCCAATGGCAATTTGCCCCGGTAAATCGCGCGCCCATGGGCCACAACCCGTGGGATCACCCCCAAACCAGATGCGATTCGTGGATTTTGCCCCCGCCGGGGCACACCCACAATCAAGGCCGGGTCCAGCTCATCCGGGGCGCGATTGAGATCTAAATAGGCCCGAGGTGCCTTGGCGCACAGCAATGGAGCGCCATAATGTGGCGCGCAGGCGAACAATTGATCCACAAACGCATCCTCTGAGCTGCGAATCTGACCCGCACCCAGAATCGACTGCGCCAGAAAGCGTTCAGAATATGAACTCCCGCTGTGAGGGGAGGCAAAAACCACCCCCGTACGTCGCTGACGTGGCATTTCGACAGTAAAAGCAGCCTCAGACATGCGTCCTCCGGGGTTGATATGTAAGAATTAGCATAGAGCGGAAAATTCTCTGGTCAAAAGCTCTTGCACCCCTTCGCGACTCTTATTATAGACCCCTTCACCGACGTGGAACACTGTGTCTCTATAATGTGAGACTTGGAAAAAGCGCAGGTAATCATGGGCGATTAGCTCAGTGGTAGAGCACTTCGTTGACATCGAAGGGGTCACAAGTTCGAACCTTGTATCGCCCACCATGATTTCTTTGTCTTGATCTGATCCGCAGATCTAGACATCCGTAACCCAGGCGCTGGTTCGCGCGCCGCAGAACAGGAGAATGGCTATGAAAGTCAAGAATTCGCTCCGCTCGCTCAAGAACCGGCACCGTGATTGCCGCATTGTGCGTCGCAAGGGCCGCGTATACGTGATCAACAAAACCCAGCGCAAATTCAAAGCGCGTCAGGGTTAAGATCCACGACAGACTTACGGAAAACCGCATCCCTGGATGCGGTTTTTTTGTGTTTGGGCTCTGTAATTTTAAACAAATAAAACTCGACCTCCCCCCCAAAAAAGCATCCGGATCAAAAATTCAGGATCAATAGATGGGCGGCCAGTATGGCTGTAAAAACCTGCGAGTTTCCGACGGATGTCGTCCAAATCGACGAACCGCTCAATCGACCGTAGCAGGTGATCTTGTGGCACATGATCGTCTATCTAGAACTCGTAAAACAGTGCGCCCTGAGCTTCTTGCTTTGGTCCTAACATCGTCATTCCCCTGCAATCACAGGCAAATTGAATCAGCCATAGCTCCTCAAATCAACAAGAGATTTTCAACAAAATTCGCCACTTTTCCAAGTTTCTGCAATGCAGTTAAAGCCATCCATTAGGTGAAGTTCAAAAACCTTCAACAATTGCTTAGGGTCTGGACTCATTGAGTTTCAAAGCCAGTAGATGACGATGGCTGCGAGAGCGATGGCTGACAGGAAGACCTT
>CANLND010000034.1 GCA_947492585.1 uncultured Paracoccaceae bacterium | reverse complement strand
GGTCTTCCTGTCAGCCATCGCTCTCGCAGCCATCGTCATCTACTGGCTTTGAAACTCAATGAGTCCAGACCCTAGATCATTAACCTTTTACGTCAACCCAAAATTGTATGAATATTTTTTGACCCCAAAATCGACTGATAACAGTTTGAAAACAAAATTAATAAATAACTAACAAATTGGAAGACACGACCGCCAATTGCAAACTGCCGCGGCAACACTTGACGGAATAGTCACCCTGTGAATAGCATTTGATATCGTATCCAGTAAAAAAATGGAGGCGAATTCAGTGACTTCCAAGAACGAAATTTACGCAGCATCCCGGCGCTTTGCCCGATCGGACAATTACCGCGCCTATTGGGAACTCACCGCGACCCTCGCGATTTATTTTGGCGCAATGGTATTGGGGCTTGCAACGTTAGGCCAATGGTGGCTCACAATTCCCACCGCTCTTGTTGCCTCTGCGATGGGGCTTCGGGTCTATATGATCCAGCACGATTGCCTGCACCGGTCGTTTTTTACATCACGTGATCTGAACGACCGTATTGGCACGCTTTTGTCTCCGATTGCCATGACCCCTTATCGGGCAACGCGATATATCCATGGCCAGCACCACACCTATGTCAGTGATCTTGAACACCGCGAGGCGTTTGAAATCTTCACCATGACGCTCAATGAATGGCAGGCGGCACCGCGCTGGAAACGACTGCAATACCGCTACTATCGCAGTCCGGTATTGCTGATCCTGATCGGCCCGTTTTTACTGTATGCCATCTTGCGCCGGATGCCGCTCTACGGGTTCAAAACCGGAGTTGGCGACCTGATTTTGCACAATCTTTTATTAGCGGGGTATCTCGGCCTTATCTGGGGGGCGACAGGCTGGTCGGGCCTGATCTATTGGACTGCGACGGTCTACATCGCCTGCGCCTTTGGCGCGTTAATTCCCTATGTCGTGCATAATTTTGAAAACATCCATTGGGGCACCAAACCTGAGCTGACCTTTAAAACAGCCGCGCTTGAGGGCAGTGCCGTATTGGACTGGGGACGCTTGTTTGATCTGATCACGATGAACATCGGCTATCATGACCTGCACCACCTAAACGCAAAGATTCCCGGCTACAAACTGCGCGAGGCGCACAACGCCCTAGAGGCTGAAGGCTTT
Organism: uncultured Paracoccaceae bacterium; assembly: GCA_947492585.1. GTDB lineage: Bacteria > Pseudomonadota > Alphaproteobacteria > Rhodobacterales > Rhodobacteraceae > Epibacterium. Next base: position 14,569 of record CANLND010000034.1, on the reverse strand, counting down.
TTGCAGTCAGAAAAAATCGGGTTTTGGCAAGGTCTCAGCTGCCTGCGCTGGAAGCTTTATGACGAGGAACAGGGCCGTATGATCCCCTTTCCCAAGCCCCCCCAATCCCAAACCTCGGTGGCCGCAGAATGACCGCGCGCATTGCTCTGGCTCTCAGCGTGGTCCTGTCCCTTGCCGCTTGCGGCGGTGAAGGGCCGATATATCCGGTGGACAAGGATCTGTATGAATGGGTCAAGGCCCCGACTGCGCTTGATCCTAGATCAGATCAGCCGCCGCGGGTGGCCGACCCTGTGGTTCATTTTCGGCTGGCGCCCGGTCAGCGCCGCTCTAACCTGCGGACAGGCGAAGACTGGCGAATTCGGCAAAACCGGTTATTTGGATTTGACGTACGACTGGATCCAAGCACCCTTGGCGCGACCCCCATTACACTTTCACGTCTGGTCCGGGTTGGCGCTCCTGACACCGAGATCGCGACCGTACAGCTGGACCGCACGCGCGGCATTACTATTATGGGCCGCAGCTGCGTCGCACCGCACGATCTCATAAATTGGCACCGTGTCGAAATGCGCATTCGACTAAATGATCAGGGGCGCGGGTTTCTTGAGGCGTTTTGCGATCGCAAACCGGTTTGGGGGCGCAGAAACCTGCGCACAACCCTGCCGCCAGACTGCCAAGACAACACAGGATGCGGCACACCTGTCACACGGCACACCCAGTTTGAATGGACGATGGGCATAATGGCAGACCACCCCGTCCAACGGCCGATCACCCTCCAAATGCGGCGGATCCATCAACGGATTTTGCTATATATCCCCAACCGGATCGCGGAAAAATAGTCTGGTTCTCTAAAGAAATGCCCTGCGGTTCCATAATTTAACGGAAAATTTGCCACGTCTGAGCCCTAATTGAAACTTAGAACGCTAGGATGGCATGCCACTGCGTCGCCAAGCGGGGCATAGACCCCGTTCACGCAGCAGAACAGAAGACCGGGCACATGTCCTCTCTGGGAAGCAAAACAGGAGAGCACAGATGCGCATCACAGCGGTGACCTGCGTCAAAAACGAAGGCCCCTTCCTGCTGGAATGGATTGCCTTTCACCAGCTGATTGGCGTCACCGACTTTCTGTTTTACTCCAATGACTGTGATGATGGCACCGATCAACTGTTGGATCTTTTGGCCGCACGTGGCCATGTGCAGCACCTGCCCAACCCTGCAAAGGGACGCAATTACCAGATGGAGGCGCTCAAACACGCGCGCACTCAGCCCGTGGTGACGCAGGCGGATTGGATCTGGATTGCAGATGTGGACGAATTTTTGAACATCCACGTGGGTCAACATCGTCTACCAGATTTGATCGCCGCCTGTGACGCCCCACAGGCGATCTCCATCCCGTTTCAGTTTTTTGCCAACGATGGCGTCGAGGCGTTTCACGACGTGCCCGTCATCGCGCAATTCACCCGCAGTCATGACCCCGACATCTGGAACGGTGACACCGCCATCGAAGTCAAGACGTTGATCCGCAATGATTTCCCTGCGCAATATTACGGCGCGCATCGTCCCTTCTTGCGCAAAGGTTTATCAGAAACCGATCGCCCCCGTTGGAGCGACAGCTCGGGGCGACCCGTCCCGCATCGATTTATGATGGCCGCCACCCAACAACGTATCCGGAAATTCCCCGCCAAAGACGCCCGCTGTTTTGCCACGCTGAACCACTATGCCCTGCGCTCGCTGGACAGCTACCTGATCAAAAACGACCGCGGGGATGTGAATCGCGAGCACCGCGCGTTTGATGACACCTACTGGCGCGAGCGCAATGACGCCGCCTGGCAAGACCTGTCGATCCAGCGCTATCTGCCGGATCTGAACCGTGCGCTTGACAGGTTGCGCGCCGATCCCGAAATTGACGCTCTCCACCAGACCTGTGTTGCCGCGCATCGGGCCAAGGGACAGACCCTATTGCAACGCCCCGAGATGCAGCGCATGCGGACCCAGTTACAAACCGCTCCTGCCCTGCCCCCGGCGGAAGCTGCCCTAATCAAAGACCTAGGACTAAACATATGAGCCTAAAGGTTGTGAACCTCGGCCTGCCAAAATCGGGCACCACCACCTTGGCGCGGGCGCTGAATGCGGCTGGCTATCGGGTCGCCGACCACCGCCTGCGCGACGCGGAACAGGACAGGCCAGGCAAACGTCGCGTGTTTGTGGCCAATCTGCTGTACCGGGGCTTATACGAACATGATGATCCAATGGCTTTGATGCCCGATCATGATGCTATTTCCGAGATGAGCTTTATTCACGGCAAGTTCTCGGTCTGGCCCCAGTGTGATTTCATGCTGCTGCGCCACCTGAAACGGGCCTACCCGGAGTTGAAATTCATCGCCACTCGGCGCGCGGCAGTCAGCCATTCGCGCTCAATTATGGCGTGGAACAATCTTGGTCGCACCCGTCTGCCCGCCAGTCCAGTGCCCGGCCTGCCCATCGGATATGGCAAGACGGAAGAAGAACAAGTGCGCTGGATCAACGCCCATCATGACGCGCTAAACCATTGGTTTCGCGATGACCCTGATTTTCTGGAGTTGGACGTTTCAGATCCTGACGCACAGAGTAAGGTCAGCAATTTTCTGGGCCGTGTGATGCCGTGGTGGGGACAGGCCAATGTCAACAAAAAAGGCCAAACGTCCTGATGCGCATTGATCTTCACATTGGGTTAGAACAGGCCGCCACCCTCGCGGTGCAGCGCCAGCTCTCGAACAACCGCGCGGCCTTGCAAACCGCAGGCATTTTGTATCCCGTCGCCCCCGGAAAACAAGCCCATACGCGTCTGTTCATGGCAGTGACCGAGCCAGATAATATCGACGCCCTGCGTCAAAATCGCGGCATTGCCACGCCAAGGCGGCAGGCGAAACTGCGCGAGACTCTCAGCCAGAAACTGGCACAAGAAATCGACGCCGCCGCGCCATCGACCATGATATTGTCGGCGGCGCAACTGGGCACGGGCCTGCGCCACATCAGCGAGCTGCAGCGCCTGCGCGATCTGTTGCACCCCTTCGCCAGTTCCTTTCGCATTATCTCCCATGTGGACGATCCTGCCCGCCTGTTGCTGCGCCACTACGAAACCCAGGTGTTAGAGGGGCGCGCGGCACCGCTTGAGCGCGATCTTTCGCTGCTTAATGCGCCTGACTGGTGGCAGGCCTGTGCCAAGACCTGGGAAGGCCACACACCGCAATGCGGTCACTTTTCCGAGATCCAAGGCGCGCCTTTCTGGCTCAATTTCACCCGGTTGCAGCAGCACTGGGAACAGGTGTTTGGCGATGGAACGTTCGAATTTCACACCTATGCATCCCCTACGGCCTGTGCGCCTTTCACGGATCAGGTGAGGTTCGCCCACAGCCCCGCCGACGTCACGCCTCCCCCGTCGGCGGCATATATCACCCGCGCGCGCCAGCTGAATGCCTTGATCTTACAGGTCTTGGCCAAAGAAAACACAACACTTGCCCGCAAAGACTGGCGCTCTGTGTTGAAAGAGGTCTCTGTCGCAGGCCCGCCCAGCGCCGCAGGCAGTCTGGCCGCGGTATCAGCCCGGTTCGCCAGCGCCAATGCCGCCCTTTTGGACACACATGCAGGGCTTAGACCTGAAACCTTTACCTCTGATGTTCCGCTGGCGGAATGGCGCGAGGCGGACCCGACGCGCGGGTATCGCGCCACCCAATATCTGTTGGCCTTTCGCGACCGAATAACCCCCACCAAACAGGACGACGCCAGGCCAAACATCGCGCTGTCAGATCAGGCCCGCGCCGTGATGCCTCCCCTCGCGCAAAAGAACCACGCGCATCTGCAAAACACGCCCCTGCGGCCGCACAATCGAATAGGCTCGCTGGATGAGGCGCAGTTTGCCTCGCAATATACAGCAGTCGCCCCCCGCAGTTTGCCCTCCGGCAACAGCGGCCGCGTGATCGTCAGCTGCATGAAAAATGAGGCCCCCTATGTTCTGGAGTGGATTGCCTACCACCGCGCCATCGGGGTCGACAACTTCCTGATCTACACCAATGATTGCAGCGACGGGACGGATGACATTCTGGACCAGCTTCAGACACTGGGCATCGTTCAGCACCGACGGAACGACAACTGGAAAGGCAATTCACCGCAACAACATGCGCTGAACCAATCCCTGTCCGAACCAATGATTCAAAATGCTGAGTGGATCATCCACATCGATCTGGACGAATTCATCAATGTGCGTTGCGGCAACGGCACCTTGCAGGATTTTCTGGACCGTGTGCCGGATGCCACCAACGTTGCCATGACATGGCGCCTGTTTGGCCACAACGGTGTGACCGCGTTGAACTCTCAATTTGTCACCCAACAGTTTGACCACTGTGCCCCCAAATTCTGCCCCAAGCCGCATACGGTTTGGGGCTATAAAACCATGACCAAAAACATCGGGGCCTATGCCAAGATCAGCTGCCACCGCCCCAATAAACTGCACAAAGAGGCCCGCCCGCAGGTGCGTTGGGTCAACGGTTCCGGGCGCGACATGACGGATGAGGCCATTGACAACGGCTGGCGCAATTCGCGCAAATCCATTGGCTATGATCTTTTGCAGCTGAACCACTATGCGCTGCGCTCTACCGAAAGTTTTCTGATCAAACGTCAGCGGGGGCGCGCGCTCCATGTGGATCGCTCCATCGGGTTAAACTACTGGATTCGCATGGATTGGTGCGATCACCGTGATGTCACCATTCAGCGCAACTCTCACCGCTTGACTGCGGCCTTTAACGCGTTACTGGCCGATGATAAGCTGCGTATGCTGCATGAGGCAGGACAGAAATGGCACCACCGCAAGGCGCAGGCCCTGCGCAAACAACCTGAATTTTCCGCACTGTTTGAACAGACCCAAACGATCACACTCAACAGCCTAGAACGCGCAGCCTATGCGTTGGCGCTAGACATGGAAAGTTGACACGTTAGGAATGACGCCCGCACGCACCACCAACCCCGAGGACACAGTTTGACGCGCTATCTCGCCATTTTGACCGTCCGCAATGAAGGCGCCTTTTTGCTTGAATGGCTGGCCCATCATCGGGCGGTGGGCTTCACTGATATTTTGGTGTTTTCGAACAATTGTCAGGACGGCACCGACAAGCTGCTGGACCAGCTGGACGAGATGGGTCACCTGACCCATGTGCGCAATGACGGCCCCTACAACAAAGGCGGCATTCAGTTCAATGCTATGAAACTGGCCGACAAACACCGTTTAGTGAAAAAGGCGGATTGGATCTTGGCGCTGGATATTGATGAATTTGTCAACATCCATGCCGGCGACGGACGCCTTAGTGATTTGGTGGATGCCCTGCCAGACGCCGACGCCATCACCCTGACCTGGCGGCTGTTTGGCAACGCAGATCAGGTGCGCTACACTCCCGAGCCCGTCACCCAGACCTTTACCCGCTGCGCACCCGAAATTGTGCACTGGCCATGGCGTGCGGCGATGTTCAAAACCCTCTATCGCAACACAGGTGTGTATCGCAAACTGGGCATTCACCGCCCGCGCGGCGTCAAAGACCGGGCCCAGCTGGACACCTATCGGTGGTTTGACTGCCAAGGGCGTGAACTCGGAGAGCCCTTTAAAATCAAACGCCTCTACTCCGACTATGGCCAACCCAACTACAAGTTTGCGCAGCTCAATCACTACGCGTTGGGAGCGATGGAAAGCTATGTAGTCAAGGCGGATCGCGGACGCGCCGTGCATACGGGCGATCTGCTGGGGGTCGATTACTGGGTTGAGCGCAATTATAACATGGACGAAGACACAACCATCCAGCGCTACAGCGCCGCGCGCGATGCGGTGATGCAGGTCTTTTTGGCCGACACCAGAGTTCGACGCCTACATGAAAAAGCCATCGCCTGGCGTCACGCCCGGTTTCGCAGCCTGATGTTGAAAGAGCCGTTTCGCGCCCTATTCTCCCGTTTGATGATGACACCACCGTCGCGGGCGATTAATCCAACCACCGCACGCACGCTCTGTGGCTTTGCCACCATGGGATTGCGCGAGGACAATAGCCCGTCACAAGATTAAACACAGGCCATGTGGCCGCGCACCGGCACTAAAGCGACCCGAGTTTTTCCCAATTTGGCCGCAATCTGCGTTTAATTAGAATGCAAAGTAATACCCGTCCTGCACGGGGAGCTGAGGACTAAGGGCATGCAAAACCGCATTGAGTCTCTGGATGAAGATCTTTCGGATCTGAAACCCAAGGCCTGGAAGGCCAAACTGGCGGATCTCGCCGAAGAGAATGGCCTGTATCAGGAGCTCGGTCCGCGCCATTTCGCCACCTTTATAGATCATGGCAATACGCTGTTGGTGACCTTTGAAACCGTTCAGGGCATTCAAAACCTGTCGGAACAGGCGCAACCCTTAGGGTTTGATCTGGTGCGCAATCAAGGATGGTCGCACCTGTGTGTGGTCTCGGACGGCGACACGTGGTTTCGCGATGAAAATGTTTATGCATTTTTTGATCAGCTGGATGATGACGGCTTTTTTGAAGAGTTCGACAATGTGGTCTTTTACGGCGCTGGTCCGTGCGGCTATGCGGCGGCGGCCTTTTCCGTCGCAGCCCCTGGCGCCACAGTTCTGGCCATTCAACCGCAGGCAACACTCAATCCCCGGATCACCGAATGGGATGACCGATTTGTTGAGATGCGACGCATGTCCTTTACCGATCGCTATGGCTATGCACCGGACATGATCGACGGCGCGGATCATGCTTTTGTGGTTTATGATCCCTATGAACCGCTGGACGCCATGCACGCCGCACTGTTTGCCCGCCCCAACGTCACCCGTCTGCGCATGCCGTTTATGGGCACTGCGGTGCAGACACGCCTGATTGAAATGGAAATCTTCTACACGCTGCTCACTCAGGTTGGATCCGGTGCGCTGAGTGAAGCATCCTTTTATCAACTGACCCGAGCCCGCCGCAACAACGGTGGCTATTTGAAACGGCTTATGGCGCAGCTGGACAATCAAGAACGCCCCTATCTGGTGGCGCTTCTGTGTCGCAATGTCACCAGTCGACTGCGGGCCCCACGCTTTCGACGGCGGCTGCAAGGACTGCAAAAACGCTCGGCGGCTGGAGACTTCCCCTGGCCTGCTGAACGCTGATCCAGCAACTCTGCCCATCACAGTGGCGCTGCCCCTCTGGGCCTATGGCCCATTCACCCCGGGGTATTTTGGGCCAAAATGAGACCTGAACCGCGCATTGTAACTGCGCGCTTTGCCTGTTTGAGGTGAATACAGCGACGGGTTCTTTTTCTTTGAGACATGCTATGCTAACGCGGAGGCATGACCCAGACGCTGACGATCACCCGCCCCGATGACTGGCACCTACATCTGCGCGATGGCGCGATGTTGAATGCTGTGTTGCCCGAAACCGCCCGCCATTTTGGCCGTGCGATTATTATGCCCAACCTTGTGCCTCCGGTTGTGACCGGCGCGCAAGCCGCAGCCTATCGTGATCGCATTCTGGCCGCCCTGCCATCCGGCATGTCATTTGACCCGTTGATGGTGTTGTATCTGACGGAAAACACCGATCCGGAGGATGTCGCGGCGGCACATGCCTCTGGCCTTGTCACCTCGGTCAAACTGTACCCGGCGGGTGCCACCACCAACTCTGCCTCAGGCGTGCAAGATTTTGACAAAGTACGTCCGGTGCTGGATAAAATGGCCGAGATCGGCATGCCCCTGTGTGTGCACGGTGAGGTCACCGACCCAGAGATCGACATCTTTGACCGCGAGGCGGTGTTCATTGATCGCGTGTTGGATCCAATCCGCCGCACCACCCCCGGCCTCCGTGTGGTAATGGAACATATCACCACCAAAGACGGTGTCGACTATGTGAAATCAAACCCGGCCGATCTGGGAGCCACCATCACCACGCACCACCTGATCATCAACCGCAACCATATTCTTGTGGGTGGTATCAAACCACATTATTACTGCTTGCCGGTTGCCAAACGCGAAGAACACCGGCTGGCGCTGCGCGCTGCGGCCACATCTGGCGATGCTCGGTTTTTCCTGGGAACGGATTCCGCCCCCCATGTGGACGCTGCCAAAGAAAGCGGCTGCGGCTGCGCGGGTTGTTTTACGGCCACCAACACCATGCCGCTGTTGGCGCATGTTTTTGAGGAAGATGGCGCATTGGACAAGCTGGACGCCTTTGCCTCCAAGAACGGTCCGGCGTTTTATCGCCTGCCCGAAAACCCCGGCACGTTGACATTAACCAAACAGGCAGAGCCGGTTGCGTTCCCCAAAAAAATCACCAGCGGCGACGGGCCGGTCACGGTGTTTGATCCAGGCTTCCCCGTTTATTGGACAGCACAGGGCTGACCTGCAATCCGTAAAATTTACGCAAAAGGCACTCTAAATGGGGGCCTTTTGCCCAATCACTCTATAAACACTTATTTTGAATGATTAACTTGGCCGCGCGGGCCGTAACGACGTGGTAGGATCAGGTCTAAGGTGTTTTGATGTTAACACCCTGATAACGGATCTTTGCTTAAACAAGGCGGTGCGCGGATTAATGATTTACGTTTAATGGGACCAGATTAATGAGCACCACAACACTTTCCGGCGTTTTCCTACAGTATAGCGACGTTACTGACAGGATATCCTACCTGCGCGAAACAACGTTGGTTGTTACATATCCCGACGACGCAGCGACCTTTGACTACACGCTTTTGAACACCCGTTCGGATGGTCTCCCAGCGGTCCAGCTCAACAGCGATGCCTATAGCATTGTCTGGGACGGCACGCCGGATCTTGATATCGAAGAGATTTTCCTGGCGGATATCGATTGGTCAGGAGGGACGACCACATTCTTGAATGTATATTTTATCGACCCAAATGGATCTTACACCGATCTGGTCTTTATCTTGGATGGCCCTGCCCCCGCGGCGGATACAATTGCCGTCTGGAATGAAGTCGGTATCAGCAGCACAGACTTTAACACCTCTACCGGCGCCTTTTCTCCAGGGACTGCCATCCAGTGGAGCGCGCTGTCCAACAGCACAACAACCGAAAACGATACGCTGCGCGGCACTGCTGGGGATGACACCCGGCTGGGCGGGCTTGGCAATGATTATTTCATCTCCAGCGACGGCTCCGACCTCTATGATGGTGGTAAAGGCCGAGACGAAGTCCGCTATGATCAGGATGAAACGGCGGGGGGCGCCAACGGCGTTACCGTCAATCTACGCGCGAACACTGCGACCGACGGCTTTGGTGAGATTGACACGCTGCGCAAAATCGAAAATGTGCGCGGCAGCAACTTTGACGATAGCATCATCGGGTCTGGCAGCCGCAACAGGTTGCGCGGCCTAGAGGGTGACGACCATCTCTCGGGGCTTGGAGGCCGAGATCGGCTGGACGGCAATAGCGGCAAAGACACGCTGTCGGGCGGCAATGGCAATGACACGCTGATCGGTGGATCCGGCAATGATCGACTGAAGGGTGACCGCGGCGCGGATAACCTTTTCGGTGGGCAAGGTCGCGATGTCGCAATCGGCGGCGGTGGAGAAGACATTCTGCGCGGCAACAATGGCAACGACCGGTTAAATGGTGGATCCGGCGATGACACATTGATTGGCGGCAACGGCCGGGACCGGCTCAATGGTGGCATTGGAGATGATGAGCTACGCGGCGGCGGCGCGGCAGATCTGTTCATTTTTGTCAACGATTTTGGCCGGGACACAATTGTCGACTTCAACACCGACAATGACCGCGAGCAGATCGACCTACGCAACGTCTCTGATATCACCTCCTTTGAGGATCTGATCGACAATCACATCCAGACGATCCAGGGGAATGCGGTGATCACGGACGAAAACGGGAATTCGATCACTCTGGAAAACGTCACAGTGTCAGATCTCAGCGCAGATGACTTCCTGTTCTGATTCAATCCGCACCACATAAAGAACGCGCGCGCCGCAAACGCTTTGGGCTTCTATCGGCGCGCGTTCCCGTCTATTGACTGCAAAACCCTTGCAGTAAAGGACGCCCGATGATCCCCACCTCTTATCCCACCCGTGACGAAATCGCCCGTCTTTCGGCCCGTATGCTGCTGGAAATCGGCGCGGTGAATTTCAACACCGAAGCGCCATTTACCCTGGCCTCTGGCCTGCCCTCGCCTAGCTACATCGACTGTCGCAAGCTGATTTCATATCCGCGCATCCGCTCCACCTTGATGGATTTCATGACCATCACCGTCATGCGCGACGCTGGGTTTGAAGCCTTTGACAATATCGCCGGGGGCGAAACCGCGGGCATTCCGTTTGCCGCCCTGGTCGCGGAACGCATGGCCCTGCCTATGACCTACGTGCGCAAAAAGCCCAAAGGCTATGGCAAAAACGCCCGCATCGAAGGTGCAATGTCCGAAGGTGAGCGCGTGCTTTTGGTCGAAGATCTCACCACCGATGGCGGTTCAAAACTGTCGTTTGTCGATGCGATCCGCGACACGGGTGCCACCTGTGGCCACACGGCGGTGATTTTCTATTACGACATCTTCCCAGAAACCACCAAAACGCTCGGCGATCACGGCGTTCAGCTGCATCACCTGTGCACCTGGTGGGACGTTCTGGCCGAGGCCCGCGCGCAAGAGGCCTTTAGCACCGAAACGCTGGATGAGGTTGAAAATTTCCTCAACGATCCGCGTGCCTGGCAGGAAGCCAACAAAAAATCCTAAGCGATAATGCCCGGCCCCGAAAAGGCCGGGCATTTTCTCGAGGTCGTATTGAAAATTGGCGCAGCCAAAGACGGATCGGTGACTGGAGTTAGATCACGCCCAGCTCCCTTGATACAACGACGCGCTCAATTCCCCCATGGTCGGCCCTCATTCGCGGTCATCCTGCGACACCGTGAGAAGACGACCAATATCGCGACAAGTGACTTGTGTTGAGCAATAGAACCCTCGATAGAAACGCATGTTCAAAAACCGCGCGCTCATCTTCATCCTCATCACCCTGATGATCGACGCCATCGGCATCGGCATTGTGTTTCCCATTATGCCCGACCTGATGGACCGCGTTGGCGCCGACTCCGCAGGGGAAGGCGCGATTTGGGGCGGGCTGTTGATGGCCGCCTATGCGGGGGCGCTGTTTTTGTGTGGGCCGATCGTCGGGAGCCTCTCGGATGCTATCGGCCGGCGCCCCATTTTGATCGCGGCGTTGATCATGCTGGCCGTCGATTATGTGGTCATGGCTTTGGCGACCAGTTTCTGGCTTTTGCTGCTCGGGCGCACGCTTGCAGGTCTGGCCGGCGCCACCTACATCACCGCAACCGCCTATATCGCTGACATCTCCACGCCACAGGAAAAAGCCGCCAACTTTGGTCTCATTGGGGCGGCGTTTGGCATTGGATTTGTGCTGGGCCCCGCCATCGGTGGGATTGCAGCTGAAATCAGCATCGCCGCCCCGTTTTGGATCGCCGCAGGCCTGTCGGGGACCAACGCTCTGTTTGGCTATTTTGTATTGCCCGAAAGCCTGAACCCCGAAAAGCGTCGCCCCTTTGGCAAGCGTGATCTCAATTCCCTGAAGTCGATCTTTGATGCCTTTCGCCTGCCGGGTCTGGCGGTCCCTTTGATCTGTATCTTGGTGTTTGAATTTGCCAACATGGTCTACCCCACGCTCTGGGCCTTCTGGATCCGCGAAGTATTTGACTGGCCGACGCTTTATATTGGTCTGTCTCTGGCGGCCTATGGGCTGCTGTTGGCGTTTGTGCAGGCCGGGGTGATGCCTGTGCTCATCAGATGGATCGGCGATTTCACCACCCTGCGGTTGGGTTTGCTCTCAGCCCTGATCGGGATGATTGGCTTTGGCTTTACTGGCACTCTGTTCGCCTTATCGTTCTTTCTGATCCTTGCCGCCCTGTCAGATCTTGTGCCCGCTCTGCTCACCGCTATGGCGTCAAACAAGGTAGAAGAAGACCGCCAAGGCGTGGTACAAGGCGTCATCGCCGCGCTCTCGTCGATCGCAGCGATCTTTTCGCCCTTGGTGATGACCCAGCTGTTTCAGGCCTCGGTCGATGAAACGGGCCTGTATTTTCCGGGCGCGCCCTTCCTGTTCTCTGCCAGCCTTGTTCTTCTGATGGTCCCCTTGGCGCTGCGCCTGCGCGGGCATGCATCAACCTAAGGCTCCATCCACATTCCATCCACAGCCTTATACAAGTTGCCCCAAACCCGTATTCCGGGCTACACCCTTGGACCACAGATGTGTCCCCACTCCTTGCCCAAAGACCCTACGATGAACGAGATCAAATCCTTCGACGGCGACACCGCCCCTCTGCCCATGCCAATGGATGGCACCAATATGCCTGCTGCGGGTGCCAATGAGCTGCCGCATTCGGTTGAGGCGGAACAACAGCTGTTGGGCGCGATTCTGACCAACAATGATGTCTTTGACCGCATCGCGATGACGATCAATTCGACGCATTTTTACGATCCCGTGCACGCGCGCATCTTCGAGGTCGCCGCCGCGCGGATTTCGAAAAATGCGCTGGCTTCCCCTGTAACGCTCAAGGCGTTTATGGAAGATGACGCCGGACTAAAGGAACTGGGCGGGCCTTCGTATCTGGTGAAGCTGGCCGGCGCCTCAATCTCGTCTTTTGCGGTGCGCGACTATGCGCAGATGATTTACGATCTGGCGATCCGGCGCGAGCTGATCTCGCTCGGCAACTCTATCGCTGACAAAGCGCGCCGGGTGGATGTCGCCTCGGAACCGACAGAACAGATCGTCGAAGCCGAACAGTCGCTGTATATGCTGGCCGAACAGGGCCAATCGGAAAGCGGTTTTAAATCCTTCCTCAAAGCGGTCACCGAAGCGGTCAACGTCACCAACGAAGCCTATCAACGTGGCGGCGGCATGGCCGGGATTTCCACGGGTCTGGCGGATCTGGACAAACAACTTGGCGGCTTGCACCCCTCGGATTTGCTGATCCTTGCGGGTCGCCCGTCAATGGGGAAAACCTCGCTGGCGACCAACATCGCCTTTAACGTCGCCAAAGCCTACAAACGCGGGAAAAAATCCGACGGCACCGAAGGCGCAGTGGACGGCGGCGTGGTGGGTTTTTTCAGTCTTGAGATGTCCGCCGAACAGCTGGCCGGTCGTATCCTTGCCGAAGCCTCTGAGATTTCATCCCATAAAATCCGCCAAGGTGACATGACCGAAGGCGAGTTCCGCCGTTTTGTGCAGGCCGCCAAGGATCTGGAAGCCTGCCCGTTGTTCATCGATGACACGCCTGCGATCCCAATTTCACAGCTCGCCGCCCGCGCACGTCGTCTGAAACGGACGCACGGGCTGGACCTTCTGGTCATCGACTATCTGCAACTTTGCCGTGGTATGTCCGACAACCGGGTGAACGAAATTGCTGAGATTTCGATGGGCATGAAGGCCATCGCCAAGGAATTGAACATCCCCGTGGTTGCCCTGTCGCAGCTGTCACGTCAGGTCGAAAGCCGCGATGACAAACGCCCGCAGCTGTCAGATCTGCGGGAATCCGGTTCGATCGAACAGGATGCCGACGTGGTGATGTTTGTGTTCCGCGAGGAATACTACAAAGAACGCGAAAAGCCCGGCGATCACGAGCTGGACAAGATGGAAGAGTGGAAACAGGCCATGGAGCGCCTGCACGCCAAGGCCGAAGTGATCGTCGGCAAACAGCGCCACGGCCCCATTGGTACGGTTGAGCTGTCATTTGAAGCGCAGTTCACCCGCTTTGGCAACTTGGCAAAAGCCTGGCAGCAGGAGCCGGAGGGATACTAAGGCTTTACCTCAAAATTGAGCGCTAAGCGTTCGCCCGGACGAACGCGTGCCTGTCACTTACGTGATAAGCGCAGCAAGAGTATCTCCACAAATACGACGTTGACAGCTACCCCCATGCCGGAGGCAATCATAAAGGTCGTTTCAAACGGGAGGGCCAGAAACATGTCCGCTGTTTCAATAAATATTCGCGCAGTCGAGACTGAAAGCCCAATAGCATAGGCCCTCATCATCAAGGCACGATGCAAACCGAAACGTTGCTTTCTTGCCGCCTGAACAGCAGCAAATATGAATGCAAACATCGCCCCGACGAGAACAAACGTAACAACCTGCGTCACCCAACCCCCTAACGCTGGAAAAACAATCACCATCCAGAGGACGCCCAAACCACTTATAAAGCTGGTCACACAAAACACGCAGCCAATGAATTTATGAAAACTTGGATACTTGGCCCGGAAGCGCCCCATGAATTGCAAAGGGGCAATCGCAAGCATTATTGATCCAGGCACCAAATGAAACGCAGAAACGATGGGATGACGAGAGTAGCGCTGGTTGACCCAGTCATCATATTGAACTTGCTGTATGATACTTTGTAATCGTTCTACTGTTCCCAATAAAACCGGAAGCGTGACCAGATACAAACCAAACAAACAAAGGAATTGAATACGACGGGGCATGGCAATCTGCCTAGGGTCAGGACTCATAGCCAGAATATGACGAGTGCGGCGAGAGCGATGGCGGACAGGAAAACCTTCGGGCACCG
>CANLND010000033.1 GCA_947492585.1 uncultured Paracoccaceae bacterium | reverse complement strand
TTCATTCAAAATCTCCTCAGATATCTTGCCGAGAAAATTCTACTTTTGAACACCACTAATTTTAGGGGGGGATTACCTATGAAACCACTCGGCCAATCCTTGATGTCGTGAGACTTCGATAGGCACGTCGCGGAAATCCAAATTCGCGTTGCTGCGCTAAACCCTAACACTGCTCTTGGCCTACCCGCCACAGCGCCCGGAGGATAAGCCCGTCCGGGGTAAGGGGAAGAGCGCCCTTCATACGATTTGTGCAACAAAGCCGTCTGGACCCATAAACGCTGACGTCAGACAGTGAATTTCAGCTGTTGAAATGCGTTCGGTTTAGCAGATCCAGTGCGGAGTAGGGGCGATATCCCGCGATGGAACTTATCAATTGCATGAGATCTAAGTCCGCTTTTTCCTGATTGGTATGCACGTCTTTCATGTGCCAGCGCACGATGCGCCAGTGGCTTGCTGAGAACGTGTCAGCCAGCAGAGGGTCGCCTATCAGCCCAACCAGGATGCCATGTAGCCGTTCTAAGATCGTGTAATGCACGTCCAGCGCGCCCTTGGGCATGCTTTCTGCCATGCTTTTTAAAGCAACGATATCCGAGTGATCCGAAAGCGATAAATCCGCGGGCTGATGTAATTTGATGGTTTGCAACACGCCGTGATGTGTCACGAGATTACTCTTGCGTTCGGCGTCCAGAAGCGGCGTCACGACTGTACCAACGCCCGATTTGGTGTAGACCAGCCGCTCATATGCCAGACGCTGCAAGATTTGCCGGATCGGTGTGCGCGACATGCTGTGTTCTTCGGCAAGCTTTGTTTCATGCAGGATATGTTCGCCCTCATGAGCTTCAAGACAGATTTTCTTGCGAAGAGATGCGAGCGCAATTTCAGACTTGGTTTTCGGATACATATTTTAGGTTTCTGCCGTTGGTTTCACATGTCTGTAGCATTTTAGATGTTAACATGTACATGTATACAGGTTCGCGAGATACAAGGATAATAACCGGTTATGATTCCGCCAAGACTTCCCCCGCCGGACCGAAAGATTCTTCCAGTTTGGGACATCTTCGCGACGGCCGTTGTTGTGTTGCTTATCGCGTTTGCGGTGAACAACGTCATAACCAATATGTCGCTCGCGGGTGCGACGCCGGGGTTTGGTTTTCTGTGGCAGAATGCAGGGTTTGACGTCAGCGAGGCGTTGATCCCCTACAGTCCCGAGAATGGGTACTATCGCGTCATCATCGTTGGCCTGTTGAATACGTTGCTGCTTGCGGTGGTCAGTCTTGTGCTGGCGACGGCGCTGGGATTGCTGATTGGCTTGATGGCCGTCGGTCCCAGCCCGATTGGGCGCATCGCTGCCTCTGGTTATGTTGAAGTCTTTCGAAATCTCCCTAAATTGTTGATTTTGCTTATTCTATTTGTGACTGCTGTGAACGAGTTGCCACATGTCAGATCGGCGGTTGGTTTTGGTGGCTTTTATCTGTCCAACCGTTCGCTGTATTTTCCAACACTCGTATTCACTCCGCAGATCTGGGGCGTTTTGGCCTCTATGGGGGGGGCGATTCTCCTTGCCTTGCTGATGCAGAGCCGCCTCAAACAACATCGCATCAAAACAGGGAAGGCCCTGCCGATGCTGGGGGCCTGTGTCCCCTGTGTTCTTTTGCTGCCCGTTCTCGGCGCTTGGGTGCTTGATGTTCAGTGGGTCTGGTCGCTGCCCGAGTTTGCAGGGTTTGACTACAAGGGTGGGTTGCGGTTGTCTTTGCAGTTCATCGTCATCGCGCTGACCTTAGGTTTATATCACGGCGCACAGATCGGCGAAGTCATCCGCGGCGGAATTGAAGCCGTGCCAAGCGGGCAGGGCGAAGCCGCACAGGCGCTTGGCCTGTCGCGCGGGCAGGCGCTACGGTTGATTATCCTGCCTCAGGTGGTCCGCATCATCCTGCCGTCGATGAGCAATCAATATGTGAACCTCATTAAAAACACCTCTGTCGCGATTGCGGTTGGCTACGCTGATCTGATGTCGGTCGCGGGCACGATCATCAATCAGAGCTTCCGCCCGCTCGAAATGATGCTGATCACCATGGGAATGTATCTGGTGATTTGCCTCAGCGTGACCATGATGTTGAACCGGATGAATGAACGCCTCCGTTTGGCGCAACACTAACGTTGTTTGAACAGGGTAAGCCTATGAATGAACGTCTAATTTCTCTGCGCGACCTGGCGTGGTCGGCCGTCAACACTCCGCTGTCTCTTGTGCTGACATTGCTGGCGCTGATCGTGTTCTCTCAGGTTGGTTGGGCAGCGGGGCACTGGCTGGTGTTTCAGGCGGTCTGGCCGTGGCAACCTGCGGACCTCTGCGCGATCCACAGTGGGATCTGCTGGCCCTTTTTGACCGAAAAGCTGCGCTTTATCCTGTTTGGAACCTACCCCTACGATGACCATTGGCGCCCGGCGCTGGCGTCGTTCCTGATGTGTGCCTTGTCCGTTCAGACCGGCCTGCAAATGATTGATCGCGGTTTTCGGCTGAATGCCCTGCAGACTTTGGCGGTGTGGGGCGCTGTGCTTCTATTGGCATTTGTCCTGATGGCAGGGGGTGTTTTGGGGTTGGAGCGCGTGGATAGCGTTCGCTGGAATGGTCTGCCCATTTTGTTGATCCTGTCGATTGCAGCCATCGCCATGGCGCTGCCTCTGGGAATGTTTCTGGCGCTGGCCCGTGCGCAATCAAGGTTCCGCGCGCTCGCACGTATGGCCACAGCCTATATTGAACTGACCCGCGCGGTACCGATGCTGACGGTTCTGTTTGTCGGCATCTTTGTTCTGCCGTTGATGTTGCCGCCCGGGGTGAAGATTTCCCCAGTGGGGGCGACATTGGTCGCGTTGATCATGTTTCACGCCTCTTATTTCGCCGAAGATCTGCGCGGGGGGCTACAATCTCTGCACAAGGGGCAGGACGAAGCCGCCAAAGCGCTGGGGTTGCCTTATTGGAAACGCGTGGGGCTCATTTTGATGCCGCAGGCCATTCAGCGCAGCCTTCCATCTCTCGTGAACACCATCATTGGAGCCTACAAAGACACCTCGTTGGTGGTGGTGCTGGGCATTCATGATCTCACGGCCACGGCCCGCATGTCGTTTTCCGATCCAGGCTGGCGCGGATATTCCTTGGAGGCCTATTTCGTTGTGGGCCTGTGGTTCTTTGTGTCCTGCGCATTTCTGTCAGTGATTGGTCGAAAGCTGCACAGAAAAGCAGCGATTGGTTAGAAAGTGCAGGCTTGATCTTAGTGTCATGCACCTGTCAAGGTACACATGTATACATGTCGGGAGCGATCCAGCTCCTATGTTAATTTTGGGAATAAACTCATGACGTCTCTCAAAGTCACAGCACTTTGTGCAACCGCCGCACTTCTCGTCACTGGCTCCACTGCTGTCGCAGGGCAGGTCATGGATGACATTAAATCCTCTGACGAATTGGTGTGTCTGGTAAACCCGAAATCCCCCGGCTTTTCGGTGCCCGATAGCCAGGGTGTCTTTCAGGGTTTCAACACAGATTTTTGCCGTATGGCGGCGGCGGCCATTTTAGGTGACGCGTCCAAAGCGGACATTCGCGGCATCGGGTTTTCCGATTCCATGAAAACCATCGTTGCAGGCGGCGCACATATGGCGTCACGTTCGATCACTGCAACGGGCACACGGGATGCAGATGCGGGGATGGCGTTTGTGGCCACCACATTCTACGACGGCCAGGGCTTTATGGTGCCATCCGCGCTAGGTGTGAGCAGCGCGTCACAACTCAGCGGTGCAACCGTTTGTGCCGAAGACGGTTCCACGACGCTCCTGACGCTGGCCGATTGGTTTGGTGACCACAAAATCGAGTATCGCGTTGAAAACATCGCAGATAAAACGGCGCGTCTCGAAGCGTTCTTTTCTGGAAAATGCGACGTCTATGCGTCGGACATCACCGCGCTCAACTCGGACCGCCTGCTGTCCGATACGCCGGATGCCTTCACCATTTTGCCAGAAGTCATCTCAGCGGAACCTTTGACATTGGTGACGCAGCCCGATCAAGACCTCGAAGCAGCAGTGTTCTGGGCCTTTCAGGTGATGCTGAACGCCGACAAATATGACATTACGTCTGAAAACATCGATGCCATCACGGCTGATATCAGTGCACAGCCAAAAGCCGTGCGCCGTATGTTTGCCCAAGACGGGGCGACGGCTGATATGGCGACCAAACTTGGCCTGCCAGCGGACTGGGCCTATCAGGTTGTAAAGCAGGTCGGATCTTATGGTGAAGTCTTCGATCATCACTTGGGCGCGGAGACGCCGTTCAAATTGGATCGTGCAAACTCTGTGAATGCAGATTTTGCCGATGGCGGGTTGATGTACGCCTACCCAATTCGCTGACCAAAACGCCCATATAGGGCCGTTCATAGACCTTCACGCGCGCCGCCTGTGTTTTTGTAAAAGCACAGGCGGCGAGTCGTGACAAAAACCATAAAAAACGGACACAATACATGACAACACTCGCAGCAGAGAAATACTCCCCGGAACAGAGGGAGCATCTGATGGATTTGAACACAAGCCTGCGTGCGATCATGCCTGTTCCCATGGGAGGGCAGGTGGCGACAATGGGCTTTCCGGGGCTTGCCTTTGATGTTGAGGGCAACAGTGTCATTGACCCGCAGCGTATGCAGGGGACACTTGATCATTCGGCCATGAAAAAATGTGATCTGCTGATCGTACTGTTGGAATCCGAAGAGCTGCCAGACGGTGCCATGGAGCAGTTGCAACTCGAGGCGGCGGCGCGGTCTATCTCACTCCTCCACTTGCCGATCCAGGACTACAAGGCGCCAGATGCCAAATTTGAACGCGGCTGGGCCAAAATCGAATTGCAGTTGAAATCGGTCCTTGGAAAGGGGCACACGGTTGGGCTGTCCTGTCACTATGGTGCCGGGAGATCAGGCATGATGGCGGCGAGCCTGCTGATCCAAAGCGGTATGACGCTGAACAAGGCCGTCGAAACCTTGCGCGCCCAGTTCCCAGATTCGATCGAGAGTGAGGTTCAAATGCAGTGGTTGCAAAACCAGTAATCCCCCTTTGAGACATGCGACGATGACCGTCTGAGGTTGTGAACCTATACGTTTCATCCGACCCGAGCGCGCACTTAGGAGCTCGGAGGGGCGCTGGTCTGGGGGGCATTTGTGCAGGAGTGTAACGCGGGGTTGCGAAGGCGCTTGCGATAGAAAAAGCCCGAAGGGGGATCCTTCGGGCTTTTTGGAGCGGGCGCAGATTGTCGCGTCCGTGATTTATGCAGCGATGTCTGTTTGGCTGGCCGACGGCGATCCGCTTACATCGATGTTGAAATGGGACACCAGTTCAGCCAGTTCACTGGCGTCGCCGTTCAACATATGGCTTGCAGCAGTTGCTTCTTCGACCATCGCGGCGTTTTGTTGGGTGACGCGATCGAGCTGAATCATACCCGTGTTGATCTCACTCAATCCGGTCGATTGGTTGCTGGTGGCCTCGGCGATACCTGTGATCAGACCTGAAATATGAGCGACCCGGTCAACGATGCTTTGTAGGGCATCCCCGGCTTTGCCAACCAGATCTACACCGCGATCAACCTGACCCGAGCTGTCTTCGATCAGTGTTTTGATCTCCATCGCAGCCTGGGACGAACGTTGGGCCAGGGCCCGAACTTCAGAGGCAACAACGGCAAACCCACGACCTGCTTCGCCGGCGCGGGCGGCTTCGACGCCTGCGTTCAGGGCCAAAAGGTTGGTCTGGAACGCGATGTCGTCAATTACGCTGATGATCTGCGCAATATGGCTTGAGGAGGTCTCAATTTCTGCCATTGCGGAGACCGCGTCTTGAACCACAGCGCCGCTTTCTTGGGCTTCATTGCGCGCCTCTCCGACGATATGCTCGACACTGCGCGCGCCATCAGCGGCGGAGCGAACGCTTGTGGTCAGCTCATCCAGTGCAGCGGCAGTTTCTTCCAGCGTCGCGGCCTGACTTTCGGTGCGATGGGACAGATCATCTGATGCCTGGCTGATTTCGTTTGAACCCTGACGAATGCTTTGCGATGTGCCAACCACTTTGTTGACCAGATCGCGGAGATTGCCCATCGCATCATTAAAGTGACTGCGCAGCTGTTCATAACCGGTGCCAAATTTTTCATCGATCGTATGCGCCAGATCACCGTTGGCAAGCGCGAGAAGTGCCACTCCAAGACGATCAACCACTTGTTTCTGCACGGCTTGAGCCTGCTCTTGTTCCAATGCCAGCTTTTGGCGCTCTTTTAGGGAGTCGCGAAAGGTGACCAGCGTGCGGCCCAAGGCGCCCACTTCGTCACGACGCGTGGCCTCGTCGATCTCAAAATCCATTTCACTGCGGGCCAGGCTTTCAAATTTGGCGATGATGCCCAGAAGGGGGACAGTGACCGACCGCGCGATACCGTAGAGAACCGCAGCAAAAAGCAGGAACGACACGGCACCAATTGCGCCCGCCAGTTTGTTGGCCTCAACGATGACCTGGTTGATCGTAGAGTGATCAAATGCCAGCAACAGCTGCCCGATTTCTTTGCCTTCCTGCATCAGCAGGGATTTTTTCAGATAAACAGGCCCGACGGTTGTTTGCAGCATTTCCGCATCGCCAAGAAGGGTGGTGATGCCAGTGTCCCATTCTGTGTTCCAGTCGCCCTCAAAGGCGCTTTCGGCGAATGTGTTGCCATCGGTAAAGACCTTTGCAAATACAAAACCGTCAAATTGGTCTAGCGCGGACAAGGAGCGTTCCGCGAGATGTGTATCAAAGTTCCAGCTGGCTTCGACAAGAGGCGGCAGAATAAATAATTCTGTCAGGGCGATCTTCTCGTTAAAACTGGTTTGCAAACTCGTGGCATAACGTGTCGCCCAGAAGTATGTTATTGAGATGACGAACAGCGTCAGGCAAACCAATCCAGGCAGGATCAGTTTTTTGCTGATTGGTAGATTCTTGAACATTGTACGATTCCCGCTTTCATTGGACTCACTTTATAGGTGTGACCCTTGCTCCTTTATTAATGGGCGCAGCGGATTTTCATTTTTGAAATTTGACCATTAGACGCTTCGTTAAGGAACTTGCGGCTAGCTGAGAGCATGTCTCGCAATGGCGAAACCTGTAAGGGACGCCACAATCTATAGAAAGTTCAACCATGACTACGATTTCCCGTCGGACACTCCTGCAGGCCGCCGCTGCGATGGCAGTTTCTCCGTTGATGATGCAAGCCAAGGCCGCCTCGGCGGCCGCGTCTTATAATTTCGTGCGTATTGATGGGCTTGCTGAGCAAGCCGTTGGGGAAACCGTCCTAAAGGAGCTGTACCGGCGCGCAGGTCTGGAGGTGTCCGTCACTGCGATGCCTGGTCGCCGCGCGCTGCAAGAAGCCGCGTCTGGTGCAAAAGATGGCGAAACGCTGCGGGTCTACGCGCTGGGGGAAAATAAACCGTCACTCATTCGCCTGCCCACGCCGCTGTCGAGCCTTCAGACAGTTGCATTTGCACAAAAAGGGGCCAATGTATCAGTGACTTCCAAGGAAGATCTGGCGAACTATCGGAACATCGTGGTGAAGGGTGTGCTGCACACCGAAGCGATCACCAAGGGCGTGAATGGGGTGCAGGAGGCCACCGACGCCAGTTCAATGTTCAAGATGGTCAAAGTCGGGCGGGTTGATCTGGCCTTGACCAGTGCGTTTGATGGTCAGGTGTGGATTGAGCGTCTGGGGTATGGGGATGCGTTAGAAATGCTGACGCCCGCGCTGAACGATCAGCCGCTGTATCACTATGTTCACGAAAGCAAACGCGCGGTTCTGGATGTGATCGCTCCAATCGCCAAAGAGATGGAAACCTCGGGTGAGCTGGCGGATATCCGGTCCAGTGCGGAACAGGCCTATTTAATGACGCTGTGATCTTCGACGACCAGATCCAAAAATGTAATAATATGCGGCCCCCTTTGGGGCCGTTTTGCATTTTTTAGACCGAAGGTGATGTGTTTAAAAAATTGAAAATTTGAAATATACCGGCGCTGGAGTGATCAAACGTCGGCGGAAAAAGACACCTGACCTACCGGTGCTGCGTATTAGGTTTGATCGGATTGGATCTGACTTACGATCCAATCAAAGACCAGTGCGGGCCCCCGCAGATGTGCTGAATGATCGCGCGACATGACATAGCCCGCATCGCTGACAACGACATCTGGGAGGGCTTGCACCAATTCGCCGCGCTTCAACAGGTCGTCCACCAATCCCAGCCAGCCAAGCCCAACGCCGTCACCCTTTGCCGCGGATTGCACGATTAGGTCGTAGTTGTTGAAGCTGATGTAATTGCGCGAGCGCTCGCCGGTGACGCCGAGATGGTCAAACCACCCCTGCCAGGTTTGCCATTCTGCTGCGGTTGGTTTGGACAGGCTGAGCAAATGGCAGTCCAGCAGTTGCTGAGGAGAGGTGATCGCGCCGTGTTTTTCCAAATAGGAGGGGCTGCACACGGCCGCAACTTTTTCGCGCAGCAACAGCACGTCCTGGTTAGCTATATTCTGCAATGGGCTAACATGGATGGTAATGTCGCTCTCGTCGCCGTAGTCTTGGGGAGGTGTCTGCGATGCGAGGATCTGAATTTCGATCTCGTCCCCCACTTCGGCCCGCAGATGCGACAGTCGTGGCAATAGCCAAAAGGAGGAAAAAGCAAAGTCAGCTGAGATTCGCACACGTGGTCGCGATTTACGTTCCAGCAATGAGGCAACCGAATGTCCCATCTGGGACATGGACGGGCGTACGACCATTAGGAGCCGTGATCCTTCGGTGGTAAGAGACACCCCCCGGTGTTCCCGTTTGAACAGTTCAACCCCCAGTTCCAGCTCAAGGGTTTTGATCCGCTGGGAGATCGCCGACTGTGTTATACCTAGGGCTTCTGCCGCGCCGGTGAAGTTGCCGTATCGTTCGACCATATCAAAGGCATGCAGAGCTACTAGATTGTAGCTTAGCTTCCTATTAGTACTGCTAATGTCATCCATAAGGGATTGCCCGCTGCAAAATGTCTCAAAACTGTAGCATAAAAAAGGCAGCGCGCAATTTTGCGATCTCGAAATACGTAAAAATAGCGTTGAAAATAGAAAAAATAGACAGGGAAGTTAATGTCAATCAAACCCCCGTTAACGGATCTACCCATTGATACGAACGACGCCGGTTTTTACCGGGGTTTCAGTAGTATCGTAACCATCACCTCAAAGTTGACCATTGGTGGTCTTGTGGTTTGGGCCATTGCTTTTCCTGAGCAATCGGGCGCAACCCTGAACTCCATCAACAGCTTTATCCTGTCGTCGTTTGGCGCATGGTATATCTGGACCGTCACTTTGTTTGTGCTGTGCTGCATCGGTCTGGCCATCTGGCCCACCGCTGGCCGTCTGACCCTAGGGTCAGCCCAAGACAAACCAGAATTCTCTAACTTCTCGTGGTTCTCGATGATGTTCGGGGCCGGGATCGGGGTCGGCATGCTGACCTGGGCCGTGGCTGAACCGGTTTACCACTGGAACAACAACCCCGAAGTCATTCAGGGCCTCACCAATGGCGGCACCGCGGACAACATCCGCATGGCCTACAAATGGTCGTTCCTGCACTGGGGCTTGGGCGCGTGGGCGTGTTATGCTCTGGCGGGTCTGGCACTGGCCTTCTTTAGCTACCGTCGTGGTCTGCCGCTGACCATGCGTTCGTCGCTGACACCTTTGTTTGGCTCACGCCTGTCCGGCTCTGCTGGCCACATCGTTGATATCGTTGCGGTTGTTGCTACCATCCTTGGTGTTGCGCAGACACTTGGTTTTGGCGTTGAACAGTTCGTATCCGGCATGACCCGGATCGGCATCACCGGTCTGACCAACGAAGCAGGCACCGCCAATACCGCCGGTATTCTGGTGGCGATTGTTGTGATCATGGTGGCGTCGACAGCCTCCGCACTGTCCGGCGTTGGCAAGGGCATCAAATGGCTGTCCAACCTGAACATGGTGCTCAGCATTGCATTGCTCAGCTTCTTCCTGCTCTTCGGCTCGACCTTCTTCGGTCTGCAAGCTCTGGTTCTGGGCGTCTGGGATTACCTGATTGCACTGCCTGAAATGAGCTTCCGCGTTTGGAGCAGCGATGGCGTTGACGGCAGCGTTGCGTCCAAGCTGGCTGGCTGGCAGGGCGGTTGGTCCGTCTTCTACTGGGCTTGGTGGATTGCTTTTGCTCCATTTGTGGGCCTGTTCCTGGCACGTATCTCCAAAGGTCGGACCATCCGTGAATTCGTTCTGGGTGCGATGATTGTTCCGTCTCTGATGTGCTTTGTTTGGTTCACATGGGCCGGTGGCACCGCGATCGATCTGGAGTTGAACGGTGGCGCCAATGGCGTGATCACGTCGGCACCTGATGGCGACAAAATCTTTGCCATGGTCAACTACATGCTGAGCCCCACACTGGGTTGGGCGATGTCTGTGATGATCGTTGTTCTGCTGATGACCTACCTGGTCACCACAGCGGACTCGGCGGTTCTGATTGTGAACACCATCAACGCTGCTGGCGACGAAGGTCCAAAAGCACGTCCTCACATCATCTTCTGGGGTGTTGCGCTGGGCGCGGTTGTTGCGGCTCTGTTGTTGGTGGGTGGCCTCAAGGCGATCCAAACAGCGATGGTGATCGGCGCGCTGCCGTTCTCGGTTGTGATGGTGCTGCAATGTGTGGCCTTGATCAAAGCGATCTACAACGACGGCAAGCGTGAGCAGGCCGGTATTTCGACCACGGTTGCTCATCAGCCCGCGGGCGAGTAACACGCCGAAATTGGTTTAAAATCATGGCCTCCCTTGCAAAAGGGGGGCCATTTCCGTTTCGCCTCTGGCCACTTGGGGGGGAGCGGGTATGGTGTGCCCGTGCAGTTGTATTGAGGTGCCGATATCTATGACAGTGAACCTGCAAGTTCTGGGGCTTATCCGGTTTTCGTTGCTCAGCCCGACGTTTTATTCACGCCAATTTGCCACGATCGAAGACACGGCGGCCTATCTCTTTGACACGGATCGGCTTGAACTGCGGTTGCGCTTGTTTGCGGATCTGTGCCTGCGGTCGCTTGTCCGTCAAAGCGACCCGGACTTTCAGCTGGTGGTGGTCACCTCAAAACGGCTGCCCAAACCGTTTATGACCCGCCTGCAAGACCTGTTGGACCCGCATCCAAATATCCATTTGCGCGCGTACGCTCCCAACAATCATTTCCGATTGCTCCAGCGTGGATACGATTCGATTTCGACCGGCGCGGCGACGCATCAGGCCCTGTTTCGGTTGGACGATGATGACGGCCTGGATCTCGATTTCATCCAACGCACCCGGCGTCTGGCGCATGGTCTCATCCCGCTCCAGTCTGATGACGCGCCTTTTGCACTTAGCGGCAATCGCGGATTCTATGCGGTGCGCGACGGCGAGGACGTTTCGGTATACGACGCGATTGAGCCCACCCCGCTGTCAACGGGCACCACTGTGGTGTGCCAAGTGGGGAAAAAGGCAAATCCCTATCGTTACAACCACCGAAAATTCGGACAGCACTATAATATGTTCTCAGACATATCGGTGCCGACTTTTGTGCGCACAAATCACGGCGACAACAAATCCAGCGTTGTCCAGCTTGGCAAGCAAAGCCAGCTGGAGCCAGAGCAGATCCGGGCGCAGCTTCTGACCCATTTTGATCTTACTCCAGAGGCGTTGACAGACCTGCTGTTGTGACACGGCCCGGCAGGGCGAGCAGCTTTAGTCCGCGCCAAACACCCGGCGCACGTGGCTGTCGCGAATGGCAAAGCGGGCCTCAAACTCGCCAATCTGTTCCGCGGTCAATGGGGTGACCGGGACAGGCTTGTTGGATTTGTGCTGACCTGAATCGTTATACCCATTGTGGCTGCGCACAAACATTGGCTGATCTGCCAGTGTTATCGTGGGCATAAAGCGCAGGATCTTTTCGTGATGAAAGTTCATGATCGTCAGCGGGCAGTCGCCGCGCACATACATGCCCAGGCTGGCCACGTAATAGGGACGGTGAACCTCGCTGGCAGCGATGCCATCGGCGCCCAGCTCCGCAACAAATCCCATGTTGAAATCCACCGCCACGCTTTTGTTGTTGGCAATCAGTCCGGGGCAATCGGCCAGCGTCTGGCGCAACCGTTCGATAAAGTCGACCGAGATCGCATCGTCGTCGTCATGGCGAAATTGCAGGCAGGGGGCTGAAGGATCCTTCCGCGCCTTGTTCATCAGCTCTTTCATCACCTCGCGCTGGCGCCGCGGCGGTTCGGTAATAATCGTGACCTGTGGAATATCAGCCGTCAGATCATACAGCCGGTCACGGTGATGTTTGGGCAGAGACTCCCCAATGACCAACAACAGGTCAAACTCCTGATCCGTCTGTTCGCGCAGGCAGGGCAGGGCCACAGTTTCCAGCAGGCGAAACCGCTCTTCCAGCCGGTCTTTGGCGTACAGATAGGCGATTCTTTCTTCAATGCTGTCATGGCCGATTTGAAATCCACCGATGGCCGGGTATGAGAACCGGCACAGACCAATCACCTGCATCTGAAAAATCCTTGCAACGAATACATATAGCCCGACTATGCCGAGGCTTGCATCAGGGAACAAGCCAGTAGTGCAGCCCAGTTGACAACAGGGGCGACTCCCCCTAGAAACCGCGCATCCGGCACCAGAAGTCCGTCTTTTGATCGCCGAATTCATAACCGATGTGGATCAAGGTTCAGATACTTTTATCATCTGTTCCCTCTGTGAACCCACCGCGACGTTGACCTCGGAATGGCAACGTTTGCGGTTTTTGCGCTTGCGCAGGCATCGGACACGAAGATGAGCCGCAGGGCCTAGGCCTTGCATGACGAAATGTTGCAAAACGGGGATATATCCGGAATGCCAACGATCCAACAGCTGATCCGCAAACCGCGCCAGCCCAAAGTAAAACGTTCGAAGTCGCAGCACCTCGAACAGTGTCCACAGAAGCGCGGCGTTTGCACACGCGTTTACACCACGACACCTAAGAAACCGAACTCCGCTATGCGTAAAGTTGCGAAGGTTCGCCTGACCAACGGTTTCGAAGTGATCTCCTACATCCCGGGTGAAAGCCACAACCTTCAGGAACACTCCGTGGTTCTGATCCGTGGCGGTCGTGTAAAAGACCTTCCGGGTGTCCGTTACCACATCCTGCGTGGTGTGTTGGATACCCAAGGCGTCAAAGACCGTAAGCAACGTCGTTCGAAATACGGCGCTAAGCGTCCTAAGTAAGAAGGTAAGACAAATATGTCACGTCGTCACGCCGCTGAAAAACGCGAAGTCTTGCCCGACGCCAAATTTGGCGATCGCGTTCTGACTAAATTCATGAACAACCTGATGATCGACGGCAAAAAGTCGGTCGCAGAAAAAATCGTTTACAACGCATTTGACCGCGTTGAATCGAAAATCAAACGCGCCCCTGTCGAAGTCTTCCACGAAGCACTCGACAACATCAAACCCGCCGTCGAAGTTCGTTCGCGTCGTGTTGGTGGTGCAACCTACCAGGTTCCTTGTGAAGTTCGCCCCGAACGCCGCGAAGCATTGGCCATCCGTTGGTTGATCACCGCTGCACGTGGTCGCAACGAGAACACAATGGAAGAGCGCCTGGCGGGTGAGCTGATGGACGCTGTACAAAGCCGTGGTTCTGCCGTTAAAAAACGCGAAGACACCCACAAGATGGCCGAGGCAAACAAAGCCTTCAGCCATTACCGCTGGTAACTGAGAGGCTCTCGTCCTATGGCACGCGACTATACACTCAATCACTACCGTAACTTTGGTATCATGGCGCACATCGATGCAGGTAAAACCACCTGCTCCGAGCGCATCCTGTACTACACCGGCAAATCCCACAACATTGGTGAGGTGCACGATGGTGCAGCCACCATGGACTGGATGGAGCAGGAGCAGGAACGCGGTATCACCATTACTTCGGCTGCGACGACCACATTCTGGGAACGCACCGAAGATGGCCAAACGCCTGATTCACCCAAGCACCGGATGAACATCATCGACACCCCCGGCCACGTTGACTTCACGATTGAAGTTGAACGTTCGCTGGCGGTTCTCGACGGTGCTGTCTGTGTTCTGGATGCAAACGCGGGTGTTGAGCCTCAGACTGAGACCGTTTGGCGTCAGGCTGACCGCTACAAAGTTCCACGTATTGTGTTCGTCAACAAGATGGACAAAATCGGCGCGGACTTCTTCAACTGCGTTGAAATGATCATCGACCGTACGGGTGCAAACGCTGTTCCAGTTGGCATTCCTATTGGCGCCGAGAACGAGCTGGAAGGCTTGATCGACCTGGTGACCATGAAGGAATGGGTTTACATCGGTGAAGACCTGGGCGCGACCTGGGAAAAACGCGAAATTCGTGCAGACCTGAAAGACATGGCTGACGAATGGCGCGGTAAGATGATCGAAGCAGCCGTCGACATGGACGACGACGCAATGGAAGCTTATCTGGAAGGCGAAGAGCCTTCTGTTGAGCAACTGCGCGCACTGCTGCGTAAAGGTACTCTGGAAATGGCATTCGTGCCGGTTCTGGGTGGCTCTGCGTTCAAAAACAAAGGTGTTCAGCCTCTGTTGAACGCTGTGATCGACTATCTGCCCAGCCCGCTGGACGTTGTTGATTACATGGGCTTTAAGCCTGGCGACGAAGACGAAGTTCGTGACATCCCACGTCGTGCGGATGACGAGATGGCCTTCTCTGGCCTCGCGTTCAAAATCATGAACGACCCCTTCGTTGGATCTTTGACCTTCACCCGCATCTACTCGGGTACTTTGGCCAAAGGCGACACCCTGCTGAACTCGACAAAAGGTCGTAAAGAGCGCATCGGTCGTATGATGATGATGCACTCCAACAACCGTGAAGAGATCACAGAAGCCTTTGCTGGCGATATTATCGCTCTGGCAGGTCTGAAAGACACCACAACAGGTGACACGCTCTGCGCCGTCAACGATCCTGTGGTTCTGGAAACAATGACCTTCCCAGATCCGGTTATCGAAATCGCCGTTGAGCCTAAGACAAAAGCTGACCAAGAGAAAATGTCTCAAGGTCTGCAGCGTCTGGCCGCTGAAGATCCCTCCTTCCGTGTGGAAACTGACCTGGAATCAGGCCAGACCATCATGAAAGGCATGGGCGAACTGCACCTCGACATCCTGGTGGATCGTCTGAAGCGCGAATTCAAAGTCGAAGCGAACATTGGCGCGCCACAAGTTGCGTACCGTGAGACCATCGGCCACGAAGTTGAGCACAGCTATACCCACAAGAAACAGTCGGGTGGTTCGGGTCAGTTTGGTGAGGTTAAACTCATCATCTCGCCAACAGAAGCAGGCGAAGGTTACTCGTTTGAGTCCAAGATCGTTGGTGGTGCGGTTCCTAAGGAATACATCCCCGGCGTTGAAAAGGGCATCAAATCGGTTATGGACAGCGGCCCCTTGGCTGGCTTCCCCGTGATCGACTTCAAAGTCGCCCTGCTTGACGGTAAGTTCCACGATGTTGACTCGAGCGTTCTGGCGTTCGAAATCGCAGCCCGTATGTGTATGCGTGAAGGCATGCGCAAAGCTGGCGCGAAACTTCTGGAACCGATGATGAAAGTCGAAGTGATTACTCCGGAAGAATACACCGGCGGTATCATCGGCGATCTGACATCGCGTCGTGGTCAGGTGTCTGGCCAGGAACCCCGTGGTAACGCGATTGCAATCGATGCAAACGTACCGCTGGCAAACATGTTCGGTTACATCAACACTCTGCGTTCGATGTCTTCCGGCCGTGCCCAGTTCACCATGCAGTTCTCGCATTACGACCCCGTTCCGCAGAACATCTCGGACGAGATCCAAGCAAAATTCGCATAAGCGATACGAAATCGGGGACACGGACGGCCCGTGTCCCCCCTCAGTTATTAGGAGGCCATCATGGCTAAGGAAAAGTTTGAGCGTAATAAACCGCACGTCAACATCGGCACCATCGGCCACGTTGACCACGGCAAAAC
>CANLND010000032.1 GCA_947492585.1 uncultured Paracoccaceae bacterium | reverse complement strand
ATCAGACATGTTCACCGCTCGATTTTCGAACTGTGAATCACGCAGCTAAGCGGAAATCAATGGGTCCTGACCCTAGGCCAAGTCAGCGCGAACTCTCTTGTTCCGTCGAGTCAAGTGGATGCAATCTGGCATGTTCACCTGACGTTGACCCGTGATTATTAGGGCAGTTTTTACCAAAGAGGTCTTGCGCAACGAGCTGCACCATACGCCCGGCAGCGGTAGTTTTTGGGATCACACTGGATACGTGGAATTGCACGCGTTGTATCTAGCCGAATTTGGCGAAAAGCCCCCTACTGAAATCTGGCCGACGAAAGATATGATTAAGCGCGAGAATATATCGACGTATTTATGCATGGCGACAGCTGCGACGGCTTGGTTTTTTGAGAGCGTTTTGCTGTTCGGCCTTTCGATCTTTTTTGCCCTCGGTTGGTGGTTGTTCAATACCAACAATCGGTCCTCATATCTGCGGAAACACGACAGTGGTTCGAGCTGTTCAAGCTGCTCGAGCTGTGGTGGCGATTGATTGTTTCTTGGGATTGGCCTCAGGCGCGCGCCAGATTATGTTGCGCTCCAACGAACAACAGCGCGCCAATCGCCGGAGGCCGAGCCCATGTCAGACCTGTTTGATGACCCCACGCCAACAGACGCCCCCGGACAAAACACGCCTGAATTTACCGTTTCGGAAATCTCAGGTGAGGTCAAACGCACGCTCGAAGGCTCTTTTGGCCGGATCCGGGTAAAAGGCGAAGTGGGCCGGGTGTTCACCGCGCGCTCCGGGCATATCTATTACGACATCAAGGATGATCGTTCGGTTCTGGCCTGCACCACCTGGAAAGGGCAGATCGCGGGTCTGTCGGTTGTGCCCGAAGAAGGGCTTGAAGTGGTCGTGACCGGTCGGCTGACGGCGTTTGGTGGCCAGTCCAAATACAACATGAACGTGGATGAGGTCTCGGTCGCCGGGCAGGGGGCATTGATGGCCCTTCTGGAAAAACGCAAGAAACAGCTGGCCGCGGAAGGTCTGTTTGACGACAGTCGCAAACAAGCATTGCCGTATCTGCCGCGCTTTATCGGTGTTGTCACGTCGCCATCCGGGGCCGTCATTCGTGATATCTTGCACCGTTTGCGGGATCGTTTCCCGCGCAAGGTTCTGGTGTGGCCGGTCGCGGTGCAGGGCAAGAACTGTGCGCAAGAAGTGGCGCATGCCATTCAGGGGTTCAATCAAATGACTCCCGGTGGTGCTTTGCCACGTCCAGATTTGATTATTGTCGCACGGGGCGGGGGATCAATCGAGGATCTCTGGGGGTTCAACGAGGAAATCGTTGCGCGCGCGGCGGCCGCCAGCCAAATCCCGCTGATTTCAGCGGTGGGTCACGAAACAGACACGACCTTGATCGATTTTGTCTCAGACCGTCGTGCGCCAACGCCCACGGCAGCGGCTGAACTGGCGGTTCCAGTGCGTCTGGAACTGGCAGCCTGGATCAACGATCAAGGCGCGCGCGCGGTACGTGCCGCCGGTCAGGCCGTGCAGCACCGCCAACAACGTCTTAGCGATCTATCGCGGGCCATGCCGCGCCCCGAACGCTTGTTGGAAACGCCACGCCAGCGATTGGACCAGGTTGCCGACAGGCTGCCAAATGCGCTGACAGCGGGTGTGCAGCGCCACCGTTTGCACCTGTCGGAAATTTCGGCGAGCCTACGCCCGGCAACTCTGCGTCAGCTGGTGGATCGCCGTCACGATGCGCTGCGCAATTTATCGGCCCGCCTGACTCTGCGTCCCATTCAGCAGGAGGTGATCCGCAAACAGGATCAGTTGCAGCAGTTGGGACAACGATTGACATTGGCGCATTCGGCGCGCGTCGCGCGACAGCGTCAGGGGCTGGACGCGGCCAGTCGCCAGCTGGAAATCCTGAGCTACAAAGCGACATTGGCACGCGGTTATGCGGTTGTGCGAAATGCGGATGGGGTTGTGACCACGCGTGCACAGGCACAGGCCTCTGACAGTGCCTTGCGGGTTGAATTCACCGATGGTGAATTGGCGCTTATGCCGACGGCCAAAGGTTAAACGCCTATCTCGGGTCCAGGGCAGATCAGTTTATTGTCTCCGGCAGGCAGTTCGTACAGTCTGGTCTTGTTTCCGTCACGCAGGAAATCAGCGTTCAGCCCATCTGGGCTGAGCCAAAACAGCCAGCACTGCGGGGTTTGATTGCCCTCGTAGACAAAGCAGATCTGGTCGTCTTGTGGATGCCAGTGCCCCTCTGAACAGCGTCCGTCCAAAAAGGACCACCGAACGTAGCGATTGCGCAGATAGGTTTCGGCGCCGTAAATCTGCCCCTCAGAGCCAAAGAAAACCGTTTTACCTTGTGTGTAACGCTCAAATTCCTTGGCTGTCAGAGGTGCGCCTGATGTCTGGTCTTGGGCCGTGACGGGGGATGCCGCAAAGACGGCACTGAAAACGGCGGCACAGATCATGTGAAATCGGCAAGCTTGTGTTGTCATGATCCAAGCCTGCCCCATCTTGCCGATTCGCGCCAAGGCCGGGGGACGGCGCGTCAGTCAGGGTTTGCGTATTCCAACAACCGACGTGTCATAATCCGATGCCAAACGGGTGGGCACAGGGCAATCACCGCCATTACGGGCAGAGCGTAGGGCAGGGTTGGCATGTCTTGTGTCAGATGTAACTCGGGAAACGTTTTGGTTGGCCGCACATGGTGATCGGAGTGGCGCGGCGCGTTCAACATCATCGCAGAGGAATACCAATGTGGCGCGTTCCAGGAATGTTCGGGTTTGACAGGTTCAAGCGACCCATCAGGACGCTGACGGCGTTGTAAGCCGTAGTGCTGCACATAATCCGCCATCAAAATTTGCGTCTGTGCATAGATGCTTACAAATACCCACATGCCCAGGCCCGCAGGGCCAGCCAGACATGTGACGATGCCTAGGCTGATGAGCCCCCAGAGCAAATAGGACACATATGGGTGACGCAGCCTGTTGAATGTTTGCGGTTTATTTTGGCGCAGGCGTTGTTCTGCACGAAATCCCGCACGAAATGATCCGATCCACGCGCGTCCAAGAAACGTATGAAACCCCTCTCCATGTCGCGCGGTATTGGGATCCGCCGGCGTCGCGACATGGGTGTGATGCACCCGCATGTGGGCCGAAACGTGATGTCCCATCAATAGGCTGCTGTAGATCAGCTGACCGGCACGGCGGTGCCATTTGTTTTTTGCGTGGATCAGTTCATGGGCGGCCGGATGCGAAATCTGCCCCAAAATCAGACCGCATGTCAGCATCAGAAAAATCATCTGTGGCAAGGGGTGCGCGACACTGGCGGGCACCACGACGCACAAAATCAATAGATGCAACAGCGCCAGCCCCAATGGCAGGGCCCGCAAAACGGCTGAGCCTCCCGCTGACAGATGCCGCCCCAATCTGTCCATGAAAAACACCCCCACGGTCATGACCATCAGGGCGATCAAGGGCCAGACGCCGCCCATATAACAGGCGAAACAGACCAATATTGTCGGCAAAACGCTCGCGATCACAAACCAGATCATCCTTGGGGGTGTCTCCATTCTTGGCAGTTGTGACTGGGCGCAGGTCTTGCGCCGGGGGGCGGGGCGCGGCACAGCTATCGCTGTGTTATCTTCGGCCGCAGTTCAGGTTTTTTGCCTATCTTGCGCCGCTTCACCTTTGCAACCCGTGAAAATCCCCATTAGGTGAAAGATCAAATTCATGCGCGGAGTGCTCGATGGCCTTTTTTTCAAAGCTCAAGGACCGGCTTTTTAAATCCTCTTCGAAACTGGAAGCAGGGCTGGATGCCATTGTGGAAGACGGTGCCGAGGCCGCACCCGCGCCGCAAATCCCCGCCCCCACCGAGCCTCCCGTCGCCAAAGAGCAAACGCCGCCAGAGATTCAGGTGGAACAGCCAGCGTCCCTTGAGGCGCCAGTTGACACCCCCGTGGACATCCCGGCCACGCCCGAATCACAGCCCACCGCGCCAATAGAACAGCCCGTCGAAGACGCCGCGCCAGCGCGCGAACCGGTCGTTGAAACGCCGGCCGCACCTCGGCCGGGATTGCTGGGGCGTTTGATTGGGCGCGGCAAAGGGGACGAACCCCGGCGGGTGTTGGATGATGATATGCTGGAGCAGCTCGAAGAGCTGTTGATTGCCTCGGACATGGGGGTGGACACGGCGCTGCGCGTGACCTCAAACATGGCCGAAGGCCGCATGGGCAAAAAGCTGTCCAGTCGTGAAATCAAAGAATTGCTGGCCAAGGAAATCGCACAGGTGATGGAGCATGTGGCCAAACCATTGCCCATTTATGCGAAACGACCGCAGGTGGTTTTGGTGGTTGGGGTCAATGGGTCGGGCAAAACCACGACCATTGGGAAATTGGCCAGCCAATTCAAAGCCAGCGGTAAAAAAGTGGTGATTGCTGCCGGGGATACCTTTCGCGCGGCGGCGGTCGAACAGCTGCAAGTTTGGGGCGATCGCGCGGGAGTACCTGTCCTCACCGCGCCCGAAGGGTCCGACCCGGCCAGCCTTGCTTTTGATGCGATGACGCGCGCCGAAGAAGAGGGCGCGGACCTCTTGATGATCGACACGGCCGGTCGGTTGCAAAACCGTGCGGACCTGATGGAAGAACTGGCCAAAATTGTCCGCGTCATCCGCAAAAAAGACGAAACCGCCCCGCACAATACCTTGCTGGTGCTGGATGCCACCACTGGTCAGAATGCGCTCAATCAGGTGGATACCTTCCAGAAATTGGCAGATGTGTCGGGATTGGTGATGACCAAATTGGATGGCACGGCCAAGGGCGGTGTTTTGGTGGCGTTGGCTGATAAATTTGGCCTACCCATTCACGCCATTGGAGTGGGGGAGCAGATCGAAGATCTGGATGCCTTTGATCCCGAAGAATTTGCAGCCGCTTTGACCGGTCTGGATAAAACTTAATCGTGTGAGGGGCCGGACGGGCATAAATGTCCGGCCCTTTGTTTGTTTCCCGGTGATCAACACCACCGGTGTTGTGATCCGAGCATCGGATGTCAGGTACAGCGCAATATTCGCGGGTTGAACGCGCTGGGCAGGGTGTTAGGTGGAAGAGGTGGCACGAGGCCGCGCCAAAATAGGAAAGCACAGATGAGCGAAGATAAATCCTCCCCTATGTTAAAGACGCTGCTGGAGTTTGGTCCAGTTGTGCTGTTCTTTGTCGCCTATCTTAAACTCAAGGATGAGGCGTTTGTGATCGGGGGCACCGAATACAGCGGCTTTATTTTGGTGACAGCAGGGTTTGTGCCGCTGATGATCCTTAGCTCGCTTGCGCTGTGGAAACTGACGGGCCACCTGTCAAAAATGCAGATCGCCACATTGGTGCTGGTGGTGGTGTTTGGTGGGCTGTCGGTCTGGTTCAACGACGAGCGGTTTTTCAAAATGAAACCCACGATGATCTATCTTCTGTTTGGCGGTATTTTGGGCGTGGGCCTGCTGCGCGGGCAGAGCTATCTGAAAGTGGTGATGGAAGAGGCGCTGCCAATGCAGCAAGATGGGTGGATGATCCTGACGCGCCGTCTGTGCCTGTTCTTTCTGGCGCTTGCCGTATCTAACGAATTGATTTGGCGCACTCAAAGTCAGGAAACCTGGGTGTATTTCAAGACCTTTGGCCTGACCATTGCCATGTTTGCCTTCTTCATGGCGCAAAGCCGGGTTATCCAGACCTACGGAATTGAAAAAGACGACAGCTGACGCGTAGGAAATCGCTCAGGGCTGTCACAGGAAGAATAAGAAGGTCGCGCCAAGGCGCGGCCTTTATGGTTTGTGTCCCCTCCATGCCTGTTGGATTTTGCCGCCCAAGGGGTGGTGACACAGGAGTGATGGCATGTTGGTGGATCCGTGCCGAATGAGGGCGCCTTCGCTCTTGACGCATTCGCAGCTGCGGCGTAGCAGGAGAAAGCAGGTACCCCTAGGGTACGGCCGTGGCGATTTGTACCGGATTGCGGGCCACGTTAAACCTCCCGCTAAAGAGGTCAGGACGAGAAGGACTCCCTTTCGCTTGGCCGGACGGGAGTTTTTTTATGTGCCGCACAGGAGGGCATGAGATGAGCGAGAACTGGAACGACCGCACCAAGCTGGTCCATGGCGGGACGCGCCGCAGCCAATACAATGAAGTGAGCGAAGCGATCTTCATGACCCAAGGTTTCGTATATGAGACCGCAGAGCAGGCCGAAGGCCGCTTTATTGAGGTCGGTCCTGATGAATTCATCTATGGCCGCTATGGCAACCCAACGGTTGCAATGTTTGAAGAGCGGATCGCTGTGCTGGAAGGCGCAGAAGATGCGTTTGCCACGGCGTCAGGCATGGCGGCGGTTAACGGTGCGCTGTGTTCATTGCTTACGGCGGGGGATCATGTTGTTTCCGCCAAAGCGCTGTTTGGGTCTTGCCTGTATATTCTCGAAAATATCCTCGCCAAGTCCGGTGTCGACGTGACATTTGTGGACGGCACGGATCTGGAGGCGTGGCGTGCGGCCGTGCGCCCGGACACCAAGGCGGTGTTTTTTGAAAGCATGTCCAACCCGACGTTGGAAGTGATCGATGTCGAAGCGGTTTCCGAAATCGCCCATGCTGTTGGCGCGACGGTTGTGATTGACAATGTGTTCTCAACTCCTGTGTTTTCCGATGCGATCAAACAAGGCGCAGATCTGGTGATCTATTCGGCGACCAAACATATTGATGGCCAAGGCCGTGCGCTGGGCGGCGTGATCTTGGGCACCAAGGAACTGATCCGCGGCACTGTTGAACCCTATATGAAGCACACCGGCGGCTGCATAAGCCCCTTTAATGCTTGGGTGATGCTAAAGGGGCTGGAAACCATTACACTGCGCGTCAATGCGCAGTCCGAAAGCGCATTGCAGATTGCGACGGCTTTGGACGGTCACGCTGCGCTGGAACGAACCATCTATCCGGGGCTCTCCACGCATGCTCAGAACGAACTTGTGCAGCGTCAATTGGGCGGCAAGGGGGGCACGGTGCTGTCGTTGGATCTGAAAGGCGGCAAAGAAGCCGCGTTTAAGTTCTTGAACGCGCTGAGCATTCCGGTGATTTCAAACAATCTTGGCGATGCAAAATCAATCGTAACCCATCCGGCCACCACCACCCACCAGCGTTTGTCTGATGTGCAAAAGGTGGATCTGGGCATCACGCCGGGTCTGGTTCGTTTTTCGGTCGGGTTGGAAGATGCTGCGGACCTTATCGCTGACATTCAAAACGCATTGGAAATTTCGCAGTCTTGATCTGATGTTTCAGAACAAGGCTATGTGATCTTCATCTGAAATTGGGGGCCGGGTGCCCCCAATTTTGTTTTGAATTTGTGAAATATTCGCGTAAGTCCCGCTCAGACGGGGCATGTCAATCTTGACGGACAATATGCCGTATTTCGGACGCCGCTTTTGTAAAACTCAGCGTAACAGGTTACAGAAGAACCCCACGCCGCAAATCGGCCGCATATGGAAAGAGGGAAAGCTCTGATGAACATCCATTCTTGCTCCTCTGAGGAGACCCCGGACCGCGACGACGCTACTGCGGCGCTTGAGGTTCTGCGAAAATGGGCCAAGAACGCCAGTGATGTTGAAATCGCCCGTCTGGATCCTGCGGTGGCGCGTCTGCTGCCCGGTCGGGACGTTGGCAATTATCCTGACCTTTCGCGCCAATACCCCAGCGATTTTACCGTTGATGCTGCGTATCGCGCCAGTCTTCCTGACCTGCAAAATGGACCCTCCAGCCTGATCCGTGGGGCCAAAGAGCAGATCCAGCATGTAGGCATTTCCAATTTCCGCCTGCCGATCCGTTTCCGGGGGCGGGATGGAGGGGAGTTGACGCTCGAAACCAGCATCACGGGCACCGTCAGTCTGGAAGCCGATAAAAAGGGCATCAACATGTCCCGGATTATGCGGTCGTTTTACAAACACACTGAAAAAACCTTTAGCTTTGAGGTGTTGGCAGCAGCGTTAGATGACTATCTGACGGATCTGGACAGTCTGGATGCGCGTTTGCAAATGCGGTTTTCCTTTCCGGTTCGGGTGAACAGCCTGCGCTCGGGACTCAGCGGGTATCAGTATTACGATATCGCCCTTGAATTGGTTGATATCGGCGGTGTGCGTCAAAAAATCACCCATCTGGACTATGTCTATTCCTCAACCTGCCCCTGTTCGTTGGAACTGTCAGAACACGCACGTCAGGCGCGGGGTCAACTGGCAACACCGCATTCGCAGCGGTCGGTGGCCCGGATTTCAGTTCTTGCCGACCCCAATGGTGACTGCCTGTGGTTCGAAGACTTGATCGATCATTGCCGGTCCGCGGTTCCAACCGAGACGCAGGTGATGGTCAAACGCGAAGACGAGCAAGCTTTTGCGGAACTGAATGCGGCCAATCCGATCTTTGTCGAGGACGCGGCCCGTCTGTTCTGTGAAGCGCTTCAAGGCGATTCGCGCGTGCAAGATTTCCGCATCATCGCCAGCCATCAGGAAAGCTTGCATAGTCATGATGCGATCAGCGTTCTGACACAGGGCGATACCTTTGCCGCGCGCAGTCTGGACCCGCATCAATTTGCGACTTTGATCCATCGCGGCTGATTGCCTTTTGCGCAATTTTATCCACGCACGCTGCATTGCGGCATTTTTTATGCTGCAATGCACAGTCCTCCTGCTAATCTAACGTGGCAGACCTGAAATTGGTCCAGCTTGTGCTGTTAATCACGTGTATGCCCGACGTGATCCCACGTGGGGTCTGGGTTTAAAGGGAGAATTTGATGATCCGCTTCAGTCCTTTTTCTGACTCCACCATGACACCTCAGCAATGGGCAGGTTTGCTGGCCGGGCGTCAGCTCCGCGCCTGGCGTGCGCTTGCTGACGCGTCGGTAAAAATGCCGCTTGAACAGATGCGATACGCCCAGTCTATGGTGGACATGCAGCGCGCGTTCTGGGGTTTGTCCCCATTGAGCGAGAAAAAGACCCCCGCTATGCCGCCCGCTGATTCAGCGGCGTTTGAAGAGGCTGAGCCACAGCCAGAGACAAAACCCTCTGCAACGGCCACAAGCCCAGCTGTGAAACTTGCGGCGACACGCGCTGCCAAGACGCGCGCCGCACCGACGGCTTCAGCGCCCAAACCCACAGTCAAGGCCGGGGCAAATACAACCGCCGCCCCCAAAACAGTTCCTCAAAAGCCTGCACCAAAGGCGGCAGTCAAAAAGACAGCACGCCCGGTAAAAACCACCCCGGCCAAGGCTCCACTCGCCGCGGCCTCCCGTTCAAAACCAGCCGCCAAATCCGCGCCCGTCCCCCCTGCTGACACCGCCTTTAACAGTCGGCGCGAGGCCGGTCGAACACCGGCGGCAAACGCCCCCACAACCAGACGCAAACGGGCACCATCGGCGCCGCCCCAAACGCCTGGTAAAAAAACCGGTCCCAAGGGCACAACAGAATGAAGTCAATGGGTTGACAGCCTGCGCTCTCAGGGCCAACGCTGCGGCCCATGTTGGATCTTCGACCCGTTGGATATGTGATTGGCCTGTTGGTCACGATTCTTGGTGGAACCATGGTGTTTCCACTGCTTCTCGACCTGTATGATGGGCAAAGTGACTGGTCCGTCTTTTTGGAAAGCAGCATTTTCACCATTCTGGCGGGGGGCTTTTTGGCCCTGTCCTGTGCCAGTGGCATGAAACAGGGGCTGGACATCCGTCAGACCTTTTTGCTGACCACGGGGGTTTGGGCGGCCCTGCCGGTCTTTGGCGCTATTCCCTTGATGTTGGGGGAAACCGATCTTCGGTTTGTGG
This sequence comes from uncultured Paracoccaceae bacterium, assembly GCA_947492585.1. Classification (GTDB taxonomy): domain Bacteria; phylum Pseudomonadota; class Alphaproteobacteria; order Rhodobacterales; family Rhodobacteraceae; genus Epibacterium. Next base: position 8,591 of record CANLND010000032.1, on the reverse strand, counting down.
ATGCGTTTTTCGAAGCCATGTCTGGACTGACAACCACCGGCTCTACGATCCTGTCCGGTTTGGACGAGTTGTCGCGTGGATTATTGTTGTGGCGGGCCATCCTGCAATGGCTGGGCGGTATTGGGATCATTGTTGTGGCTATGGTGTTCCTGCCGGAACTCCGGGTTGGTGGGATGCAGATCTTCCGATCCGAAGGGTTTGATACCATGGGGAAGATTTTGCCCCGCGCGCAGGTGATCGCCCGGCAGATTTCATTGATTTATGTGGGGATCACATGTGCCTGTGCTTTGGTTTACGCTGCCCTTGGCATGGGGAAATTCGACGCCATCAGCCATGCGATGACCACAACCGCAACCGGTGGTTTTGCCAATTATGATGCGTCGTTTGGGGCTTTTTCGGGAGCAACCGAATATGCGGCGGCGGTGTTCATGATCCTCGCTGCATTGCCGTTTGTGCGCTATGTTCAGTTGATCAACGGTCAGACCACGCCGCTGTTTCGCGACGCCCAGATCCGTGGGTTTTTGCTGACGTCGGCCGCTTTGGTCGCTGTGGTTGCGCCGGTTGTGGCGCTGCGCTCATCCCTGCCGTTTGAGCAGGCACTGCGTGAGGCCTTGTTTAACACCGTCTCGATCCTGTCCGGCACCGGATATGCTAGTGTGGATTACATGGGCTGGGGCAATTTCCTGATCATGGTGTTCTTTTTCATCGGCCTGATTGGGGGCTGCGCGGGGTCAACGGCCTGTTCCGTTAAAATCTTCCGCTATCAGCTGCTTTTGGCGTCGATCCGGGTGCAGATCCAGAAAATCCGGTCGCCCAATGGCGTGTTCTTTCCACGTTACGAAGGCCGACGCGTGGATGACGACGTGCTCAGCTCGGTCATTTCGTTCTTTATGTTTTTCATCCTGACCCTTGGTATTGTCGCCTGGCTCTTGGCGCTGACGGGGCTGGATTTTGTTACCTCTGTATCGGGCGCTGCCACGGCCGTGGCCAATATCGGCCCCGGTCTGGGGGAAATTATTGGGCCAGCGGGTAATTTCTCTTCGCTTAACGACGCTGCCAAATGGATCTTGATTGCAACCATGCTGATTGGGCGTCTTGAGCTGCTGGCCGTCTATGCCATTTTAACCATTCGTTTCTGGAGAGCCTAATGACCAAATCGCTCGGAGCCCAAATATCACATATGCTGAGCGACCGGGGGGTTGAGGTCATTTTTGGCATTCCCGGAGTTCACAATCAGGAATTGTACCGGGGCATTGAAGAGGCAGGCCTTCGCCATGTGTTGGCGCGCCACGAGCAGGGCGCTGGGTTTATGGCGGATGGCTATGCCCGTGCCAGCGGTTTGCCGGGGGTGTCATATGTGATCACCGGGCCGGGCCTGACAAATATAATGACGGCGATGGGGCAGGCCTATTCTGACTCCGTTTCGATGCTGGTGCTGTCGTCCTGCCTTGATGAAAATGACTCCCGTCGTGGGCAGGCACATCAGATGAAAGACCAGCGCGCGGCCGCGGAAACCGTGGCGGATTGGTCGGTCGAATGCACCACTCCGCACAGCACCTACCGAATGATCGAACGCGCCTTTGAAGAGTTCGAAATTGCGCGCCCGCGGCCAAAACACATCCAGATAACCCGCGCCGCCTTGGAAGCACAGGCAGTCGAGGCTCTTCCGCCGTCGATGCCTGCCGTCCGCGCGGGCTGCGGTGCGCCGGATGTGGCAGCGCTGGTGTCTTTCCTTGGGATGGCCAAACGGCCATTGTTTATCCTTGGCGGGGGCGCGCAAAAGGTGCTGTGGCGAGATCTTCTGGAACCTCTGGGGATTGCGACCTTCACCTCTATTGCGGGTGCCGGTACGGTTGGCTTGGACTATCCGCTGGATTTTGGTGGAAATCTGGCCCGCGCTGGCAGTGCCGAGGTAATCGCGACGGCAGATCTGGTTGTGGCGGTTGGCACCGAACTGGCCGAAGTCGACCTGTGGCGACGCCATTTGGGGCACAGTGCTACGCTGGTGCGTGTGGATCTGGACCCCGAGGTCTTGGCGGATGAGCAAAACGCGCAGATTAAACTGTGCAGCGACGCCGAAAGCTTTGCCCGTGCATTTTGGGAGGCCACCAAAGAACGCCCAGCGGCCACCGGCTGGAGCGCATCTGAGGTCGCGCAGGCACGCGCGCGCTGGCGGGCCGAAATTCAAGCGGAGCGCCCCGGACTCGTCGACGTCTGCGACGCCCTGCGCGGGGCTGTGCCGCTGGATACAATGATCTACACGGATATGACGCAGCTGGCGTATGTGGCAAACGAAGTCTGGCCGATGTCGCGACCCGGCCATTGGCATCATCCTGCCGGCTTTGGCACCTTGGGGTATGCGCTGCCTGCCGCCATCGGTGGTGCGGTGGCGCGCCCGGGGCGTCCCACATTGGCTATCGCTGGAGACTATGGGTTTCACTATAGCATGCAAGAGCTTGGCGTCGCAGTGGAGCTGGGCCTGACCTTGCCCATTATTGTTTGGGACAATGGAAAACTTCAGGAAATCGACGACAGCATGCGACGAGAGCAGATCGCTCCCTTTGCTGTTGACGTACAGAACCCGGATTTTTGTAAATTGGCTGACGCTTTTGGGGCGTCGTCTGCCGCGCCTCGCACGCTTGAGGCGCTTCAGCAGGCGGTTCAAACAGCATTTACAACCCGCGGCCCGACCCTGATTTATGTTACACCGCAGGTCGTCGCGCAAAGGTGATCGCCTTGTAAATAAGGGACGCTTGCGCTTTGTATTGCTACAATGCGCAAGCTTGCTCTTACATTGTACCAGGTCTACACACGCCCGAACTGTTAACCGCGAGCGCATGGAGACCTTTGCCGCATGCCCGTACTAGTGATGAAATTCGGCGGAACCTCCGTCGCCAATCTGGACCGCATTCGCCGCGCCGCAAAGCGCGTGGGCGTAGAAGTGGCTAAGGGCTATGACGTCATCGTCATTGTCTCGGCCATGTCTGGTAAAACAAACGAGCTGGTGGGCTGGGTCAATGAGACATCGCCCCTCTATGATGCGCGTGAATATGATGCGATTGTATCGTCCGGTGAAAATGTCACCGCCGGTCTGATGGCGCTGACGTTGCAGGAAATGGGCGTCCCGGCGCGCAGCTGGCAAGGGTGGCAGGTGCCGCTGAAAACCAACAGCGCCCACAGCCAGGCCCGGATCGAAGAAATCCCGACCGACAACCTGAACGAAAAGTTCGGCGAAGGCATGAAGGTTGCAGTGGTTGCAGGGTTCCAGGGCATTAGCCCCGAAGGGCGTATCACCACCCTGGGTCGTGGGGGGTCTGATACCACCGCGGTGGCCTTTGCAGCGGCGTTTGAAGCAGATCGCTGCGACATCTATACCGACGTGGACGGGGTTTACACCACCGACCCGCGCATCTGTGCCAAAGCGCGCAAGTTGGACAAAATCGCATTTGAAGAAATGCTGGAGCTGGCGTCATTGGGCGCCAAGGTCCTACAGACCCGCTCGGTTGAGCTGGCCATGCGCTTCAAGGTAAAACTGCGCGTGCTTTCAAGTTTTGAAGAACAGTCGGACGAGGCCGGAACGCTGGTCTGCGACGAGGAGGAAATCATGGAATCCAATGTAGTAAATGGCGTCGCTTATTCCCGTGATGAAGCCAAGATGACTTTGGTGTCGGTGGCGGACCGTCCCGGCATTGCGGCCACCATCTTTGACACCCTGTCGGACGCGGGTGTGAATGTGGATATGATTATCCAGAACATCTCCGAAGAAGGTCGCACGGATATGACCTTTTCGTGCCCTACCGATCAGGTAGCCCGCGCTGAACAGGCGCTGGTTGGGATCAAAGAGCAGGGTGAGCTGAACTATGCCGAATTGGTCGCGGACATTGACGTGGCCAAGGTTTCGGTTGTTGGCATTGGCATGCGTTCGCAATCTGGTGTCGCCGCTAAGATGTTCAAAGTGCTGTCGGACGAAGGCATCAACATAAAGGTAATTACAACTTCTGAGATTAAAATTTCAGTTTTGATCGACCGGAAGTATATGGAGCTTGCCGTGCAGGCGCTGCATGATGCATTTGAGCTTGATAAAGCAAGCTAAGCCAATGGCTCCTCTGGGTCAGCGGATTTGGAGGAGCGCTTTTTGTTTCGATATATTAAGATCATCACTGTTTCTGGTGCGATGGTTTTGTCCGCGACAGGTGTCGGTGCAAATGAGGCGCGGCGATTTTCTGAAAACGTAAGCCTCCATGTCATCGCACATGAAATTGGCCATGCTGTGATACGTGAATTTGATCTGCCGATCCTTAGCAGCGAAGAGGATATGGCGGAGCAATTCGCCACGTATGTCATCGATCAAAATCTGCCCGAAGACGCCGAAGAGATCATCGAGGACCGGATTGCATCATTGCGGATTGAGGGTGATCAAACCTCGGTCTACAGTGAATACAGCAGTGATGTACGGCGCGCTGGCCAGATTGCCTGTCTGTTCTATGGTATGGACCCAGGTAATCGCACATCATTTGCTGAGCGCGTTGGGATGTCAGGCAAAGCAAAGGCCCATTGCGCAGATCGCGGCCCTGAGATTGCGCGGTCTTGGCGGCGCGTTTTGAAGGATCTCTGGTTGCCGGAAGGCGCAGCAGTGACAGAAGTTTTGATAACGCATGATCCGTCGCAATTCATGACTGCATTTTCCAGCGGAAGAACGGGGTACGGCGCACGAAAATTGCTTGCATCCCTTGACTGGCACTCGCAAATTAAACTGGACTACGCTCAGTGTGACGGCACTGCAGGGTGGGGGAGGAACAGGCGCCGTATTCACATTTGTGAAAGTTACGTGCGCCGATTTATGGCCCAAGCGGTCAATTTGGACGATAAGTCCTAAGAAAGGGTCCGGATGTCCGAGGCAACAGAAAGCGAAAGCCGCAAACTGCTTGGCCGCTTGCGTGAGGCCATGGCGGGCGACGACGCAGGCCAAGCGCGTCTGGACAAGATCACCCACTTGATTGCTGACAGCATGGGCACCGAAGTGTGTTCTATTTATTTGTTCCGCGATTCCGAAACTTTGGAATTGTGCGCCACTGAAGGTCTAAACGTAGAGTCGGTGCATGAAACCCGGCTGCGCATTGGCGAGGGCCTTGTGGGCCGCGTCGCCAAAAGCGCCAAGGTGATCAACACCCCGGATGCCCCCAGCGCCAAGGGGTTTCGCTATATGCCTGAAACCGGCGAGGAACGGTTCTCGTCTTTCTTAGGGATCCCGGTGCAGCGGTTGGGGGAAATGCTGGGCGTGCTGGTGGTGCAGTCCCGTGAGGCGCGCGAGTATTCTTCGGATGCGGTCTACGCGCTGGAAGTTGTGGCCATGGTGTTGGCCGAAATGACGGAACTTGGCGCGTTTGTCGGCGAAGGCGCCGCTCTGTCTCCGTTGCACCAACAACCGGTTCAAATGCCGGGCGTTGCCGCGCAGGAAGGCGCCGCAGAAGGCCATGTCTGGTTACATGAGCCGCGTGTTGTCGTCACCAATCCAATTGCAGACGATCCCCATGCCGAGCTGGTCCGCCTGAAAGACGGCGTAGAGACCCTGCGTGTGGGTGTCGACAAGATGCTGGAGATGTCACAAACCGGCGATAAAGAACAGCTGAAGGTTCTGGAAGCCTACCGGATGTTTGCCAATTCCAAAGGCTGGATGCGGCGCATGGAGGAAGACATTGCGCGCGGGCTCAGCGCTGAAGCCGCTGTGGAAAAAGAGCAATCTCTTGCACGCACGCGGATGTCGCAGGTGCAGGATTCGTATTTGCGGGAACGGCTTAGCGATCTGGATGATCTGTCCAATCGATTGCTGCGTATCCTGACGGGGCAGGGCAGTGAAACCGGGGTGGAATTGCCCGAAGATCCCATTTTGGTGGCGCGCAATATTGGTCCGGGTGAGCTGTTGGAATACGGCCGCTCGTTGCGGGGTATTGTGCTGGAAGAAGGCTCGGTTGGCTCACATGCTGCCATCGTCGCCCGTGCCTTGGCCATTCCGTTGCTGGTACAGGTCAAACGCGCCACCACCGAGGCGCTGAACGGCGATCACATCATGGTGGATGGTGACAGCGGTTGTGCACATCTGCGCCCAGACGACAGCGTCAGTGCGGCCTTTCGCGACAAGATCGCAATGCTGGCACAGGCACAAGAACGCTATGCCTCGATCCGCGACAAACCAGCGATCACCAAAGACGGTGCGCGGATGACACTTGTCATGAACGCTGGTCTGATGGCGGACCTGCCTTCTCTTGCAACCTCGGGTGCCGAAGGCGTGGGGCTGTTTCGCACCGAATTGCAGTTCCTGACGCAAAATCAGATGCCCAAACGGTCCGAGCTGGTCGCCCAATACAAACGCGTGCTGGATGCCGGCAAAGGCAAGCGCATTGTGTTTCGGACATTGGACATCGGGTCAGACAAAGTGCTGCCTTATATGACCCCAACCGATGAGCCAAACCCTGCATTGGGGTGGCGCGCCATTCGGGTTGGTCTCGACAAACCGGGGGTGATGCGCATGCAGTTGCAAGCGCTAATCCGCGCCGCCGAAGGGCGCCCGCTGACCATCAAGTTCCCGTTTATCGCGCAGGCAGAAGAGTTTCATATGGCCCGCGCAGAGGTGAACAAAACCCTAGAGCGCGAGCGTATCTTGGGCCACCCACTGCCCGAACGGTTGGAGATCGGGGCCATGCTGGAGACGCCGTCGATGGCCTTTTCGCCTCAAAAATTCTTTGATGATGTGGATTTTCTATCTATCGGTGGCAATGATCTGAAACAGTTTTTCTTTGCGGCGGATCGTGAAAATGAACGTGTGCGCAATCGCTATGATACGCTGAACGTCAGTTTCCTAAGCCTGATTGAGCGGATCGTAGAGCGCTGTCAGATCTCCAGCACACCGCTTAGTTTCTGTGGTGAGGACGCAGGTCGCCCGATCGAAGCGGTTTGCTTTGCCGCAATGGGCTTGCGGACGTTGTCGATGCGCCCGGCGTCCATTGGCCCGGTGAAATCCCTCCTGATGCGGGTCAACCTAGAGGATCTGCGCGGCATCATCTCGGGCGCGCGTCATCGCGGTGTCCAATCGGTGCGCCCTGCAATCATGGACTACCTGCGCGACGTCTAATCCGCTGCGCATATGCGCCCCTATATCGCGCTAGATCCCGTCCGTGCGGGCGGGATCCAACGCGCGCCACAAACACAGAGCAAAGCTCCTCCCTTTACTGAAAGAAAAGTTTCGCGCCCCCAGTCTACGTGCGGGACGAATTGAAGTCCTTATCGCTTCTCTTGTGGCGGGTTACGAACAATGATGAAAGACTGCGCAATACACGAGTTTCGCGGAATGTTTTACGATTGTGGAGACACACGATTTCGGCTTTTGCAGAATGGATGTTTGGACATATCGCGGCCCTATTGGCGATTGGCTTCAAGTAATATGGTTTAATGCCGTTCCTTTGATAGCATTTATTGCAGCAAAGGAGACGAACTATGGGCACGAAACCGACGGACGAATTTCGACGGGATGCGGTGCGAATAACGCTGAGCAGTGGGCTGACCACTGCCCAGCCGTCGAAACGCAGTTTCGATGAGAGGACGTACGCAGGTTGCTGATGATCCATTGCCTGACAGGGTATTGCGCAGCAATGTCCCGGGAGGGTGGGCATAATGCCGAGGTTTGGATTATGCCGCGCCAATCCTCGCAATCTGTTGCCCAGTGGGAAGTTTGGCCCGGCATGTCGGCATAATTCAGAGCGCTTCGAGGAAGGCCAGAAGTTCGTCACCGGGTCGATATCGTCCAGTTTTCTGTTCAACTGGCTTTGTCAAAGCCATCACCCGTTCCTTCAGCTCAATATCGGCGTGGATGTAGACCTGTGTCGTTTCAATCGATTCATGTCTTAGCCAGAGCGCGATGATTGTTCGATCTACACCACTCTGCAGAAGCTGCATCGCGGCAGTGTGCCGCAAGACACGGGGCGTGACGCGCTTCAACCTGAACGTCGAACAATTCGAGGCGGCAGTGGCCGAATGCTTCCGAACAATCCGTTCAACTGCATCTCGGCTCAAAGGCTTACCACGGATTGTCGCGAACAAGGGATCGTCCGGCTCAACGCCAATTTGGACATGCCACGCTCGCAATGCTTCGCGGCTGTCTGCGCGGAGAGGGGTCGCCGTTCTTTTCGGCCTTTGCCCATGCATCTGAAATGCGCTCCAGTTCCGAGTTCGACATCGCGGACGCGCAAGCCGATCAGTTCCGATACGCGCAAACCGGTTTGGAGCATTGTGAGGAGCAAAACCCTATCTCGCCGACCGAACCAGGTCGATTGGTCAGGTGCCTTTAGCAAGGCCTCCATCTCGTCACGAGTCAGGAAGTCTACGACCCGTTTTTCGTGGCGCTTGGATGGCATCGCCAGGACCTTTTGACAGTGATGAAGCAAATCGGGCTCACAGCCCGCGACGTATTTGAAGAACGAGCGTATGGCTGCAAGCCGAGTGTTCCGGCTTCGCGCGCTGTTGGACCTGTCGCGATTTGAAGCCGCTCCTTTGATAGCATTTACTGCACCAAAGGAGACTGACTATGTGGCTGAAAC
>CANLND010000031.1 GCA_947492585.1 uncultured Paracoccaceae bacterium | reverse complement strand
TCAGACATGTTCACCGCTCGATTTTCGAACTGTGAATCACGCAGCTAAGCGGAAATCAATGGGTCCTGACCCTAGTTCCTGATGGTGCCATGAAAGTTCTACCCAATAAATTCTACCTTTGATTGTGTTACGAAAGTTCAATCAAACCAATATAAAAATGAATCAATCGTCGCGTAACAACGCCTCAGCGAAAGGGGGTGCTATGTTACGATTTGATCAGGTTACGAAGACGTTTGGTGCAAACACTGCTGTTGATACGGCTAGTTTCGCCGTCGAACGGCCCGCGATGATTGGGGTCATTGGGCGTTCTGGAGCGGGGAAGTCGACGCTTCTGCGGATGTTGAACCGGCTGACAGATACATCTTCCGGCCAAATTACGTTTGATGGATTGGATGTGACTGGGTTGCAGGGGGCTGCCAAGCGCAATTGGCAGTCGCGATGCGCGATGATCTTTCAGCAATTCAATCTCGTGCCGCGCATGGACGTTGTGTCCAATGTCTTGCACGGCACTTTGAACGGCCGGTCTACGATGTCGACCATGTTCAATCTTTACCCCGACGAAGATATTCACCGTGCCATAGATATTCTGGAACGTCTCGGGATCGCCGAGCACGCTCCAAAACGCGCCGAGGCCTTGTCTGGCGGGCAGCAGCAGCGCGTCGCGATTGCTCGGGCTCTGATGCAGGATCCACAGATCATTCTGGCGGATGAACCGATTGCATCCCTTGATCCGATGAACGCACAGATCGTTATGCAGTCGCTGCGCGATATTCACGAACAGGACGGCCGTATGGTGATTGCCAACTTGCACACCTTGGATACCGCACGTCGTTATTGTGACCGTGTCATTGGTATGCGGGACGGCAAAATCGTCTTTGACGGCCAGCCTGAGCAACTGACGACTGGCATTGCACGTGAGATTTATGGTGCTGACGCAGGTTTTTCCGAAGCAACGACATCCACCCAGATCGAAACGATCGAAACACAATTGGCCGACATCGCCGCGCAGTAGCGCCAGATGATTTCCCCCGCACCCCGTGCGGGGTGCATCAATCAAGAGAGACTACAGATGAAAAAGACACTTACACTCGCCCTTATGATGACGACAGCTGCAGGGGCGGCGATGGCCGACGGCCACGCCATCGACGAGTTCCGTATCGGTATTTTGGGTGGGGAAAACGCACAAGACCGTATGAACAGCAACGAATGCCTGCGCAGCACAATCGAAGACGCCCTTGGTGTGCCAACCAAGTTGTTCGCGCCTGCTGATTACAATGGTGTCATTCAGGGCCTTCTGGGCGGCACGATTGATCTGTCGCTGATGGGGCCATCCTCATATGCTGCAGTTCATATCGTGGATGAAACGGCTGCGTCGCCGATCCTTGTGAAGGTGAACGTGGATGGCACCACCGGGTATTATTCCGTCGGGTTCGCTCGCATTGACAGCGGCGTGACCTCTCTTGGGGATATGCAGGGTAAGGTGTTCGGTTTTGGTGACCCTAATTCAACCTCAGGCTACCTGATCCCGTCCGTCGAGATTCCGGGTTTGATCGGAGCATCCATGAAAAGTGGCGATTATTTCGGTGAAGTCAATTTCACGGGCGGTCACGAACAGACCATTGTGGCCGTGAACAACGGGGATGTGGACGCTGGCGTGACCTGGACCGACGGTCAGGGCAATTGGGAGGATGGCTATACCTTCGGTGCTCTGCGCAAAGCGGTGGATGCAGGTCTGGTTGACATGAACGATATGGTGGAAATCTGGCGTTCCAACCTCATCCCAGGCGAGCCCGTGGTTCTGCGCAATGCCCTGCCTGATGATGTGCGTCTGACCGTGACAGAAATCATCGATACGATGGGCGAAACTGACCCCGAATGTGCGGCCGCTCTTGCAGGTGGTGAAGTGAGCGGGTTCGATCCCATCACCCACGACGCCTATACCTCAATCGTGGCGGCCCGTTTGGCAAAATCAAATTAAGTCACGCGATTTTATAACGTCCGCTGGCTCCGATCTTTTCGGAGCCAGTAATTTATGCGGGGCACAGCATGGCAGATGAAGTAACGATCAGCGGTCAGACCGCCACAGCGGGTGATGCTTACATTGCGCAGATCAAGAAAAAACGGTTGATGAGTTTCATAATTCTGATCGTGTTCTTGGCCCTGTTGGCGTCGGGCTTTACGGTCGCCGATAGTCGCAATGCGGGCGGGTTTTGGGATGGGCTTGGCAACATCTTTGACTTTCCATTTGCGATGTTCAGCGAGGCCATTGAACGTGCGCCTTTGATGCCCGCATATCTGGTCCAGTACTTCCCGTCCTTGATCGAGACAATCAATATCGCCGCAGCATCGACATTGATTGGAGCTTTGCTGGGGCTGGCGATGTCTTTGCTTGTGACGCGCGGCTTTGCGCCTGTGTCGTGGCTTGTGAGCCCATTGCGCCGCATTCTTGATATTTTGCGGGCCATTCCAGAAATCGTCATTGCGTTGGTTCTGATTTTCATGCTCGGGGGCGGGCCTGTACCGGCGATGATCGCTATTACGCTACATACCGTTGGGGCCGTGGGAAAACTGTTTTCCGAAGTAAACGAAAACGCCTCGATGAAGCCGGTCGAAGGACTGGCGTCGGTCGGGGCAAATTGGACGCAGCGGATGTGGCTTGGGGTGATCCCGCAGGTTGCACCGAATTACCTGAGCTATGCCCTGTTGCGGTTCGAAATTAATATCCGCGCGTCGGCCATCCTCGGTTTCGTGGGGGCAGGTGGCATTGGATATGATCTGCGCAACACGATGAGTTGGGGCGTTGGAAAATATGACGAAGCCGCCGCCATCTTTATCCTGCTCTTTCTAACAATTGTTGTCGTAGACCAACTCTCTGGGATGCTGCGCAACCGGCTGACCCATGGCACAGCAGCCCCACAGGTGACCTCATGACAACCGCACCCCTTTATGCCGCAACCACGGCGCGGTTCAGCCGCAAAAAACGCATCACCCTGGCCGTCCCGCTGATTATTTTTGCGTATTTCACCTATATCTTCGTCGTCTTCGACGTGGCAGGCCTGAGTGATAGGGTCAATCTGAACAACGCGCGTACGCTTGTGTCTGACGCCTACAGCTATAAGACCCATGTCGCGCAAAGTAACCGAGATGGTTCGATTGCAGTGTCCGTCGAGGGGGAACGCAAAGGGGCGTACCCCGAAGGCACCGCACCTGACTGGGTCCGCCTGGGCGATGTCGTCGAGGTCGATCTGGGTCAAGGGCATCTGATCACGTTGGGCGCACAAGTCAGTTACGACATTCCAGGCTACGGCCTGGTGACGGCACGCCCTGATGGAACAGGCGTCAACGCGGTGTTTCCTGACGGGGATCTACCCGATTTCATCAATGCCTCCAAGAACCGCGTCATGATCGCAACCGAGGCGGGGCGCTTCACCATCACCCGAGCACGGGCCGAGGTCTTTAAATACAGTTTTGGCTGGGAGCTGTTCTTTTTCACCCTCGAGAGCCCTTACTATGGCAAGGGGCCATTCGAACTGGCGAGCCTTGCGTTCAAAGGGGAGGCAGGTGCGATCTGGCAGGATTTCTGGACCAACAAAATGTGGCGGCACGGGGATGTGTTTTGGGCCTTGTTCGAAACGCTGCTGATGGCGTTCTTGGGGACGTTCGGTGCGGCGATGGTGGCTTTGCCGTTGGCCTTTCTTGCGGCGCGTAACTTCACGCCACTCGGCGTTCTCCGGTTTGCAGCGCGGCGTGTATTTGATTTTTTGCGGGGCGTCGACGGGCTGATCTGGACAATTATTTTGAGCCGCGCCTTTGGCCCAGGCCCGCTCACCGGTGCGCTTGCAATCTTGCTGACCGACACAGGGACCTTTGGCAAGATGTTCTCTGAGGCGCTTGAGAATGTGGATGAAAAGCAGATAGAGGGTATCGCCTCAACCGGTGCAAAACCTTTGCAGCGCTATCGCTTTGGGGTGTTCCCACAAGTCGTTCCGGTCTTGCTGAGCCAAGTCCTTTATTATCTTGAATCCAATACCCGTTCGGCCACAATCATTGGCGCAATGACCGGTGGCGGGATCGGCCTGCTGTTGACCCAAGCGATTGCAACCCAAAAGGACTGGGAAGAAGTGTCCTATTACATCGTCTTGATCATCTTGCTGGTGATGGCGATGGACACCTTATCCGGCTGGTTGCGCCGCAAACTGATCAAAGGCGATGAAGGTAGGCACTGATGGCACGACTGGCAGCAGATACGCCCTTTCTCCATCCCGATTGCGAGGTAAATGACGCCAGTTTCGGGGCTTTCGTCGAAATCGGGCGCCGCACGCGGTTGGCGCACAGCCACTTTGACGACTATTCCTACTGCGATCGGTACTGTGACATTGCCAATACCACCGTAGGCAAGTTCGCCAATATCGCCGCCTTCGTGCGGATTGGGGCCACAGACCACCCGATGGACAAGGCCAGCCAGCATCATTTTCACTATCGGTCGGCCGATTACTTTGACACCGCAGACCACGATGAAGCCTGGTTCGCCCACAGACGCACGCGGCGCACCGTCATTGGGCACGACACGTGGCTCGGGCATGGTGCACAGGTCAGGCCAGAGGTGACCATCGGCCATGGCGCTGTTGTGGCGGGTGGGGCCATCGTTACAAAAGATGTCCCGCCTTTCATGATCGTCGCCGGTATCCCAGCGGCCCCCCTGCGCGCGCGCTTTGCATCAAATATTGCAGATCGGTTAATGGCTTTGGCGTGGTGGGACTGGCCACATGACGCATTGCGCACAGCGCTGGAGGATTTCCGCGCTTTGAGCGCAGAGGCGTTTTTGGAACGCTATGAGGGGGCAGCTAGGTGTCCGAAAGGGTCAGTGTGACCTTGTCGCCCGCAAACCACGTGCGCCCGACCTCAACAGGACTGCCATCGAGGTCTGCATTCACGCTAATGGTGCGCAAGATTGGCGCGTGTTCCGCGACACGCAAATGAAGTGCTTGCGTCGCCGTTGCAAGCTTTGCATTCACGCGTGTTGAGGTCCGAGTATAGTCTTCAACGCCAAACCGCGCCAAACCCGCTGTCACGGATGGATCTGCACGCAGTTGGGTCAGCATTTCGGGAAAGCGTGCGGCAGGAAAGATGCTGCGAAAGAGGGCGATGGGTTGGTTTTCGGTCAGCGACAGCCCTTCATAGACATGGACCTTTGCGCCGCTTTCAAGTTGCAGGGCCTCGGCTTCGGACCCATGTGCCGTGCGGGTTTCCAGCAATAGAACCTTTTTGGCGGGGGTCCGTCCCGCCGCAGCCAGATTTTGATGAAACCGGACGCGTCGGCCAATTGGGTAATCGGTCGGTGTTGTCGCGACAAAAACGCCAGCACCGCGCCGCGCGTGAACGACCCCTTCATCTGCCAAAGCTCGCAAAGCCTGCCGCACCGTATGGCGATTCACATCAAAGCGCGTGGCAAGAACGGCTTCGGTCGGCAGCTTGTCACCTTGGGAGTACAGATGCTCCGCAATGTCACTGCGCAACGAGGCTGCGATGGCTTTCCAGATCGGCGTGCGGCGGGTCATGTCATCAAAATTTCACATGTAGGGGGATTGGCAGGAGGTGAGGTGTCAATTAATATTTGTCTAGTTGTATAGGAATACGTGAAAGCTGTCTAGATGAATATGATGAGCGACCCCAACGCATCCCGAAAAGACTGGCTTGGCCTTTTGGCAAAGGCTCCCGCCGCAGATGTTGCGCATTATTGGGCGGAATTGGCGATGGCGCCCGACTATACCATTTTACGCAACCCCGAAATCGGGGGCGTGATGGTGCGTGGGCGTGCCGGTGCTGTTGGAGCCCCCTTTAATCTGGGGGAAATGACTGTCGCTCGCGCCTCGGTAAAGCTGTCTGATGGGACGGTTGGGCATGGTTACGTACAAGGCAGAAGCAAGGATCACGCCCTGACAGCGGCTCTCGTTGATGCGCTGATGCAGACCGACGAAGCGGATAGAATTGGGGCAAACCTGCTGACCCCGTTGCGAACTGCAAGGGAAGAGCGCATGGCCACGCGCGCAGCAAAGGCCGCGGCAACCAAAGTAGATTTCTTTACCATGTTGCGGGGGGAAGACTGATGCAGGCTCAATTATTAGAGGGCGGGTTTGTTGATTACTCCGTCGAAGCATCCCACGCCTTTCGCGCGGTGATGACGGCGATGGCGCGCCCCGGCGAAATTGTCCAGGTGCTCGGAGCATTGCCGCCAGCGCCCATGAGCGTTGCAGCAGGCGTTGTTGTCCTCACTCTGTGTGATCAGGAAACGCCCATCTATCTCGCGAACCGTCACGACACACCACAGATGCGCGACTGGATCACGTTTCATACCGGCGCGCCCTTTGCAGCCCCGCAAGATGCGATGTTTGCGCTTGGGGCTTGGGATGCTCTGCCCTTGTCAGATTTTGGGATTGGGTCCGCCGAGTACCCGGATCGATCCACAACCCTGATCGTTGAGCGCGACAGCCTGTCCAACGAGGGCGCTATTTTGCAAGGGCCCGGAATTAAGGATCAAGCACAATTGTCCCTCCCGGCAACGCAGGCCTTTCAGAACAACGCGACCTTGTTTCCGTTGGGAGTGGATTTCATGTTCACCTGCGATGACCGCCTTGCGGCCTTGCCGCGTACAACGAGGATCAGCTGATGTATGTGGCTGTAAAAGGAGGCGAGCGTGCCATTGACAATGCGCATGCTTGGTTGGCTCAGGAACGGCGGGGGGACACCTCTGTTCCAGAGCTGAGCGTCGCGCAAATCCGCGAACAGATGACCTTAGCTGTCAATCGCGTCATGGCCGAAGGCTCGCTTTATGATCCTGATCTTGCCAGCTTGGCAATCAAGCAAGCACGCGGAGATATAATCGAGGCGATTTTTCTGATCCGTGCCTATCGCACGACCTTGCCACGTTTTGGTGGATCAGAGCCTATAGACACCGGTGATATGCAGTGCGACAGGCGCGTTTCTGCAACCTTCAAGGATGCACCCGGCGGACAGATCCTTGGACCTACATTTGACTACACCCACCGTTTGCTGGATTTCAAACTGGCTGCGGATGGTGAGGCGGGCGATGTGACGCTGGCAGAGCCGCAAACGGCCGCAATGCCTCATATCATGTCCTTTCTTGGCCGCGAAAACCTGATCCAGCCGGAGCACGCCGGACAGGCCGTACCTGATGACCTGACCCGCACACCATTAGAGTTGCCTGCCAGCCGCGCCTTGCGCCTGCAATCGCTGACACGCGGCGACGAGGGCTTTCTTCTTGGCATGGCCTATTCCACCCAACGTGGATACGCCCGCAACCACGCCTTTGTGGCAGAGTTGCGCATCGGGGCCGTGGCCGTCGAGATGGACATCCCAGAGTTGGGGTTCGCAATCGAGATTGGTGAGATCACGGTAACGGAATGTGAAACAGTCAACCAATTCCAAGGCTCGAAAACCCAACCCCCACAATTCACACGTGGCTATGGGCTGGTGTTTGGCATGACCGAACGCAAAGCGATCTCTATGGCTTTGGTGGACCGGGCCTTGCGCTGGGAAGAGCTGGGCGAGGACAACCTCGGCGCCCCCGCGCAGGACGAGGAATTCGTTTTGTATCATTGCGATAACATTCAGGCGACGGGGTTCCTTGAGCACATAAAACTGCCCCATTACGTCGATTTCCAGTCAGAGTTGGAGCTCATCCGTAAATTGCGCCGCGAAGTGCAAAGCAACATGTGTAAGGAGGCCGCAGAATGAGCGATTATAACTTCGCCTATCTGGACGAACAGACCAAACGCATGATCCGCCGCGCCATCCTCAAGGGGTTGGCGATCCCGGGGTATCAGGTTCCATTTGCCAGTCGAGAAATGCCGATGCCATATGGGTGGGGCACCGGCGGAGTGCAGGTTTCGGCGGCGGTGCTCACTCCGGAGGATACGTTCAAGGTCATCGACCAAGGGGCCGATGATACGACCAACGCGGTGTCGATCCGGCGGTTTTTCCAAAAGACCGCAGGTATTGCCGTAACCGAGGCCACATCGCAGGCCAGCGTAATCCAAACCCGCCACCGGATTCCCGAAGAGGAGCTGAGCGCGGATCAAATTCTTGTTTACCAAGTGCCGATCCCCGAACCTCTGCGCTTTCTTGAACCGTCAGAAGTCGAGACCCGTAAGATGCATGCGCTTGAAGAATACGGGCTGATGCATGTGAAGCTGTACGAAGACATCAGCCAACACGGCGATATTGCGACGGCCTATGCCTATCCGGTCAAGGTTGAAGGGCGCTACGTGATGGACCCGTCACCTATTCCAAAGTTCGATAACCCGAAACTTGAAATGGCGGGCATTCAATTGTTTGGCGCGGGGCGTGAACAGCGCATCTACGCCATTCCACCCTACACGCAGGTCGTGAGCCTCGATTTTGACGACTATCCCTTCCACCCTTCCAAGGCCGACCATGCCTGTGATCTGTGTGGCGCGACCGACAGCTATCTGGACGAGTTGATCGTGGATGATGCCGGTGGGCGGATGTTCATGTGTTCGGACACGGACTATTGCACCACCCGCCGCAAACAGGGCCACATTGGTGCGCAGGGGGTGCCATACCATGAGGATGCAGCATGACACCGCTTTTGCAAGTTGAGAACATCGCAAAATTCTACGGCGCCCGAATTGGCTGCACGGATGTGTCGTTTGATTTGTATCCCGGTGAGGTGATGGGGATTGTCGGCGAAAGCGGGTCGGGTAAGTCGACTTTGCTCAATTGCCTGGCAGGCCATCTGACACCTGACCGCGGTGCGGTGCGCTTTGATACCCGCACAGAGGGTTTGCGCGACACGATAACCATGTCGGAACCCGAGCGGCGGATGCTGGGACGCACCGACTGGGCCTTTGTGCATCAACATGCCCGCGATGGGCTGCGCATGAATGTCAGCGCCGGGGGAAATGTGGGTGAACGTCTGATGGCGGTGAATGCCCGTCACTATGGGGACATTCGGACCAAAGCCATTGACTGGCTCGGACGGGTCGAGATTACCGAGGATCGGATTGATGATCGCCCCACCGCGTTTTCTGGCGGGATGCAACAGCGCCTGCAAATTGCCCGCAACCTCGTCACTGGACCGCGGTTGGTATTCATGGATGAGCCAACAGGCGGGCTTGATGTGTCGGTTCAGGCGCGATTGCTGGACCTGCTGCGCGGCCTTGTGCGTGAGATGAACCTCA
Source organism: uncultured Paracoccaceae bacterium (assembly GCA_947492585.1). Taxonomy (GTDB): domain Bacteria; phylum Pseudomonadota; class Alphaproteobacteria; order Rhodobacterales; family Rhodobacteraceae; genus Epibacterium. The sequence continues at coordinate 14,079 of CANLND010000031.1, read as the reverse complement.
GCGCGATCATTGTCACCCATGATCTGGCTGTCGTACGTCTTCTGGCGGACCGGCTGATGGTGATGAAAGATGGTCATGTGATTGAAACGGGGCTGACAGATCAGGTGCTGGACGATCCGCAGCATGCCTACACGCAGCTTCTTGTATCGTCAGTTTTGCAGGTGTGAGCGAATGATATCTATCGAAAATGTCTCAAAATCCTTTGTGCTGCACAATCAGGGTGCGGTTGAAATTCCGGTGATGGCGGGGGCGTCCCTGACGGTTGCGGAGGGCGAATGTGTGGCGTTGATCGGAGCGTCGGGCGCGGGAAAATCCACGTTGATGCGGATGATCTATGGCAATTACCTCACGGCGTCCGGCCGGATCATGATCGGCGATGTCGATATTGCCACCGCCACCCCGCGTGAGATTATCCAGGTGCGCCGGCGCACGCTTGGCTATGTAAGTCAGTTTCTGCGCGTCGTGCCGCGTGTGTCGACGCTGGATGTGGTGGCAGAGCCGTTGCTGGCCACCGGCACTGAACGGGACGCTGCCTTGCACCAGGCCGAAACGCTGCTGACGCGTTTGAATATTCCTGAACGCCTCTGGACGTTGAGCCCCACCACATTTTCAGGCGGGGAACAGCAACGCGTCAACATCGCACGGGGGTTTGCCTTTCCTTATCCGGCTTTGTTGTTGGACGAACCGACGGCCAGCCTTGATCCAACAAACCGTTCCACGGTGCTGGCGATGATTGGCGAAGCAAAGGCGCGTGGTGCTGCGATCATCGGGATTTTCCACGACCATGCGGCCCGCGATGAAATCTGTGATCACCAGTTTGATGTGACGCAGTTTACACCAGGCCTGGCGGCATGAGGGGGCGGTTCATTGCCGTCGTCGGACCCTCGGGTGTCGGAAAAGACAGCGTGATGCAGGCAATGGCGGCGCATGATCCGCGAATTGTGCTGGCCCGGCGGGTGATTACCCGCCCCAGCGATGCGGGCGGTGAGGACTTTGATGGCGTGACAGTCTCTGAGTTTCAAGCGCGCGCGGACTCGGGGGCATTCTCCCTGAGTTGGGAGGCGCATGGCTTGCATTACGCAATCCCCGCGGCCGTTAACACGCCTCTTCAAGAAGGGTGTGATGTGCTGGCGAACCTGTCTCGCGCAGCGTTACTCCGTGCAAAAGACAGCTTTACGCGGTTTGAGGTGATTAATCTGACGGCTGACCACGACGTGTTGGCGGCTAGGCTGGCCGCCCGCGGTCGTGAGACGGGCAGCCAGATCGCAGGGCGTCTAAAGCGCGCGAATGTCGGTTTGCCCGACGGCATCGAGGCTGTCCACCTCGACAACAGCGGGCCGCTTGAGCAGACGGTGCAAGCCGCGCTTGATCGTCTTTATCCGGTCAAGGCGTAGCGATGGATTTGGTGAAACATACCCGCGCCGTCCTGCCCCATCAGCGTGATTGCATCGATAGTGAACGGATCAGGGATGATGTTTTCCAGGTGCGGGGCGAGCAATCTCATCACGTGCTCAGCGGCTTGGGCGCTCAATTGACCGCTCAGTGTCAGGTGGAAATTGAAGTCTTCAAAGATAAACGGATAACCCCAATCCAGCATCTGTTGGTCCTGACGGGCCGTCAGCGTGGCCGCTCGGCGGCGCGCAATATCTGTGTCGCTCATAGGCGCGCGAAAACCATCAAGCGTTTTGACCGCCGCAGCTGCGAAATCCTGCAATTGTGGGCACTGAATGACCGGGCGCAACGCGACAAAGCCACTGTCATACCGCAGGCCAAGCGGGCCGATATCAAAGGCGGCCTGACCAGCAGAAAACCCGTGTGCAGCGTCCCGCAATTGCGCCAGATTGCGCCCTTCGGCGAGCCGAAACGGGGCTTTCAATGTGCCGTGCAGTCCGTATTTGCGCGGGGTTTGCGTGACGGCCTCCACATCAATTCCTGTAATCTGCGGATGGCGGGCTGCACAGCCGCGGACGCTATCCCAGCCCAGCCAGCTCGCTCCAAAGTCAGCCAAAAGGTCAGTCGGAGTGTAGAAAATGGCATATCGTTCAAACATTTTGTTCCTCCGCAGATGCACAGCCTCTGCCAAATCAGCGTGACATTCCCATGACACACCAGACAATTTTCGCAAATGCCCGACTGATCTTGAACGACGAGGTGGTCACCGGGTCATTGGTCGTCACCGACGGTGTCATTTCAGATATCGCTCAAGGTACAACCGTTCCAAAAGGAGCATATGATCTTGACGGGGACTATCTGTCGCCCGGCCTGGTAGAACTGCACACTGACAATGTTGAACGTCATCTAGAGCCGCGCCCCAAAGTCAGCTGGCCATTCCGTGCGGCTATTCTGGCCCATGATCGCGAATTGGCAGGCGCAGGGATTACGACGGTTTTCGATGCGATCCGCGTCGGCTCCATGGTGTCCGATACTGGCGCGGGCTCTCCTAAATATGCCCGCCAGATGACCGACGAAATCATGCGTGTTCGTACCGCAGGCCTATTGCGGATCAGCCACCATATCCATTTGCGTGCAGAAGTGTGTTCTGAAACTCTCATTGATGAGCTTGCTGAATTCTCAACTGAGGATCGCATTGGGATCGTGTCGTTGATGGATCACACGCCGGGGCAACGCCAATTTGTCGATATATCCAAGTTCGAGACGTATATCCGTGGCAAACGACAGTATACGGACGCCCAATGGGACGACTATATTACGTTTCTGTATGGGCTTCAGGCGCGGCTTGGCGCAAAGCATGAGGCGGCAACTGTGGCTGCCGCAAAGCGGCTTGGTGCGACGCTGGCCAGTCATGATGATACGACCGAAGATCAAGTGGCAACGAGCCATTCATATGGCGTGCGTGTTGCTGAATTTCCAACGACTGCTGTCGCAGCAGATGCATGCCACGCCAACGGCATCGCCACGATCATGGGGGCCCCGAATCTGATCCGCGGAGGATCACATTCGGGAAATGTCGCGGCGTCTGACCTCGCGCGGATGGACCGATTGGACATTTTGTCATCCGATTATGTACCCGCCGGTTTGTTGATGGCGGCAGTCCAGTTGGGCGATATCTGGGGTGACCTTGCGCGCGGAATGCGGACGGTCACAGCCACGCCCTCGCAGGCCGTCGGCCTTACAGATCGCGGCACATTGGCGATAGGTCAGCGGGCGGACATCATCCGGTTTGCCATCCAAGACCAAACACCCGTCCTCCAAGAAACCTGGAGCGCCGGAAAGCGCGCCTCCTAACAAAACATGAAACTGAAACACCATGACAAACGTCAAAGCGGCAATTTTTGACTGGGCGGGGACCACACTGGATTTTTGATCCTTTGCCCGGATGGGCGTCATTGTTAAGGCAATGGCGGCATTTGAAACCGAGCACACCGCAGAGGAGGCCCGCGCACTCATGGTGGCAGTCTCTGGGGGTATGTCCTCAAGTTACTGAAAAAGAACAGAATTACCGACGGATGGACGGGCGGGTGCGGGAGTGGCCCGTCCGTCGCCGAGGTCGATGCGATTATTAAAGTCTTTGTGCCGATGAACGAAATAGTCGCAGCTGACTATGTAGATCTGATCCCTGCGACAATCGAAACAATAGCCGAACTTGTTGGACTGCAACTTCGCGGCTGAACATGGCCATTGCGTTCAGATCTCCGTCAAAAGGCTGCATCCACCCCACGGATCGCGGGTCGCAATGCTGCTCTCACGATTATCGGAAGATCCTGCGGCAGCACGGCTTTAAAGTCTCGATGAGCAGCATGGGAAGTTGTCTACGGCAACGCCGCTGTCGAGACGTTCGTCACAATCATCAAGGCTGAGCAAATCTGGCGGCGGTCGTGGAAAACAAGAAGCCACGCCGAGATCGCAATCTTTGAATACATCAATAGGTTTTACACCCCGCCACTCAGCGCTGGGCTGGAAAAGCCCCGTCGCGTTCGAACGGAAAGCGGCCTAAACGAGCACTTGGGGCGGCACTAAAACGTGACAGGTCAAATGCGGGGCGGGGAAACATCAGGCCCCTGTTTACGCGTAAGCCCACTGCTCAACGCAAAAGAGGATCTGAACGCGGACACGCGTGGGGGGCGTTATTTGCTTTCACAAAACTGGCAGGCGGATTAGTCACGTTTATCTGTATTTTCCCGAGAAAGCGTTCATGGCACAGAAATCCACAATTTATAAAGTCGAACTTTCCGTGTCAGATATGGATCGTCACTACTATGAAACACACAAGTTAACTGTCGCCAAACATCCGTCTGAGACCGACGAAAGGATGATGTTGCGCTTGGTGGCATTTTCTTTGAACGCCCATGAACAGCTGGAGCTGACCAAGGGGCTTTCGACCGACGATGAACCGGATATCTGGCAGAAAAGCTTGAGCAACGAGCTGGAGTTATGGGTCACGCTTGGGTTGCCGAGTGAGAAGGTCGTTCGCCAGTCCTGCGGCAAAGCCAATAAAGTGATCGTATATAGTTATGGTGGCAAAACGGCCGAAGTCTGGTGGGACAAAGTCAAAAATAATACCACCCGGTTTGACAACCTTCATGTGATCAATTTTGCCGATACAGACACCCGTGCGTTGGAGCAATTGGCCAGCCGTACCATGAAGCTTCAGGTGAATATTCAAGACGGAGATGTGATGGTGAGCGCGGATGAGAACGTCGTTTATTTAACGCCGATCAAATGGAAAGACACCGTGCGTTGAGTAGTCGCGGTGAGGGGACAGAACATGCAACCGTATGAGCACATTGATAACGCGGCAACATCGGCTGACATGCCGTTGACCGAGCGTGTACGGGCCTATCTTTGTGAACTTCAGGAGCGGAACAGACCAATCACATATCAAGCTCTTGCCCGTGCTTTAGAGTTATCCCCCCCAAACACGATCCAACAACTCACGGTGATTTTGGAGTGCCTGATCGAAGAGGATGCCGCGGCTGGTCATCCGTTAATCGCCGCCTTGGTGATTAGTAAGGCACGCGATGGTTTGCCCGCCCCCAGGTTCTTCGATTGCGCACAACGCTTTGGACGGATGCACGAAAATCCAGTGGCATTTCATGCGGCTGAATTTGACAAGGCAGTCGCGTTTTGGTGCAGAGCCGAGATCGAGGTCTAAATCGACCGCTACCGACTGATCGATTTGAATGGCTATATGACCGCAAGTTCAGTCGCCATGGCTCATGGACTAAAGAGAGAAATTGAGCATGTGTCGCCGGACACCGAAGTTCTGCTGCACCGTATGGATATGAACGCCCCTAAGTCGCGAAGGCTGTGCGCGTAACGAATGTCGGCTTTCTATCCATTTGGGGTGAAAAAAAGCCCTCAACGCGGCGCATCTGCCTTTGGATGTCGGCCCAAAATGGGAGGGCCGACGCCGTTGTTTACGCAAAATCTCGGGAACGGGCTGTCATTGAGGGGGCGTTTTTGCCCTTGGCAGCCCGCGACGTTGGGGAGGCTCAGTGTTTTGATGCTTGAGGTTTGCGGATCAGCAGAAGCAGTAGGAAGACTCCCACAACCGTTGCCGTTTCGATGGGTACGCTGGCGGCGAAGAACAATACCAATATGAGTGCAAACCCTGCGAGCCGCCCAGTCCAGCTATGACGGTAATGAACCAGCGCGCCATAGAGCGTGATTGCATATACCAGCAGGAAGCCCGCTGATACGAGAGGCACAATCAGGTCTTCTGCTTCGCCAAAGACAGCCATGGTTCCAATCACCGCAGCATAGCTCCCCGCGAGTGTTGCCAGAGTTCGCGCCCCTCCCGATCCATCGGTTTCCGCCAGATACGCCGGCAGGTGGCCGTCCCGGACAGTGGTTGAGAGCAGACGCGCCGCAGACAGTACCCACGCGTTGGTGGAGAGAACCACAACGATCAGCGCCAAGAGGTTGACGGCCATGCTGAGCTGCGGGCTGTGGAAGGGGCGCACCAGATGATCCACCACCGCCAAGTTACCACCAAGCCCACCCGTGGTTTGTGTGGCCAGCAGCAGCGCCAGCGCGATTACTAGATAGATCACACCAACCAGCGGCACTGAAATCAACAGCGCGCGCGGGAAAGTCCGCTCAGGCTGGTCGACATCCGGCGCAATCGTGGCGACGTTCTCCCACCCAAGGTAGGCGAAGAAACAGACACCGATTGCTGCAAAGAAGCCACCAGGGACAAAGGTAGTGGTTTCCGGCACCAGTGACGGTGCGTTGGCGAGACTGATTAACGACAGTGCAAGCAGCGTGCTCATTGCGATCGCCACCAGAATAGTCTGCGTCTTTGCACTGTTGCGCAGGCCCAGAAAATTAAATGCGACGCTTAGGCACATGAACCCTATCGCCAGCTGATACAGCCATGTTTCCGGCAGCGCAAAGGCCGCGATCGCATAGCGCGCGCTGATCACCCCCATGATGGGGTTTCCCACAATCATGACAATGACAATCAGCAAGGACAGGCCACGCGATAGTTGGGGCGAGACGGCCTGTTGTACAAAGGCGAGGATCCCATTTTTGTTGGGGAAATCGATCGAGATCCGCCCCATAACCCAGGCCATGGGGCCGGCGCATAGGGCCATTAGCAGCCACGCGATCAGGGTCCAACTTCCAGCCGTTTCCTGTGCAAGTGCGGGCAGGACAAAAACCCCTGCGCCGATCAGGTTGGACAGGTAATAGGCCGTCAGTTGCGGGACGCCAATGCCGATGGAAGACGTGGGGCTCTGATATTGAAAATCACTGGTTTGGGTCATGCAACTGCTCCTTCGTCCGTTCGAAAACCAAAGTGCATTTCATCCAGGCGAAATCCGGAATGTCGGTATTGCCCGTCTTCTATTGACGGCGTCTGATGCAGGGCCTCGGCTAGCGGCTGACCACTGTCCGCCGCCGCATGCAGCAAGGCCATGGCAAGCGTCACGCAGGTTTCGAAATCCGGTGTCGCCACTGCGCAAAGCACGCGGGCGTTGACATCGGCCGCAAGTTCCACAAATTCGGGGATGGCACAATCATCCGGAACAAAGACCACCTCATCCAGTCGTCCCCGCCGCTGCAACTCCGCAGCGACGTGATGGTGCGCTCCCAGAAGTGCACAAACCTGAGACTGCTGTCCCGGCCCGACCATAGGGCAGCGCAGCTGGATCATTTTTTGCAACCGGTCTGCATACGGGCTGCCGTCGCTCCAGATCTCACCCATCTGCAGCTGACGACGCTGTAACCAAATCGCCAAGGTCTCCACTTGGGCGTCATCTGGTGCGCAGATGCGGTATCCCCCCGTTTCAGATATGAGCCCACTGGCGGTTGACGCGGGCATCAAGAAGGGAATGCCTGCAGCCTGGTAGATGGGCCCGGCGACGCGGGCACAATCACTGTTAAAATGGCCAACCACCGCGTCAACACCCGCTTGAACCAACCGTTCAGCGGCAGCACGGGCCTGAGAAACCTGGGCGCAATCATCTTCGTATTGCAGACGGAAGGATCCCGAGGAAAGCTCGACCGCATGTTTCAGAATGTCGCCGTATGCGGCGCGGGGGCCAGAGAAAGGACCGGCTACTCCTATGGTGTATATCTGCGTCATTGCGCTGCAAACATTGTCGGGGCGGGGGGGGTAGGGAAGATGCGCTCAGCCAGATCCACAGGAGTGCGAGGCAGATCCGGAAGCTGTCCGCATTTCAGTTTCTGGCCGCCCGGCAGGAAGTTGTGTTGTGTCACAGGTTTCACCTCTAACATCCTGGTCAGATCTGCGCTCAGGTCAGGCATAATAGCCGCGCTAGCTTGTGCGAGAAGCGAGAGCGCCAGCGCTTCTAGCGCCAGGGCGGTTCGGGCGTAATTGCCTGTTTCTGCCCGAGCCGCATTCAGCAGCGGTGCCTGAGAAAGGCTGAAGCGGTCGGCCTCAACAATAATCGAACGCAGGGTGTGAGCGATGCGGCGCGGTGAAAATGTCTCGGGTCGCTGAGCGGCTTCTAACTGATCGACTTGCGTCCGTAGGAAGCTGTGGAACTCAGTCTGATCCGCAAGCCAAGCACCGGGCTCGGGCAGTAGGTTTCCATGGGCTGCCATTCGAGCAGTGAAACGTTCGAGCAAAGCAGCAAGATGGCCACTGAACAGTTGATCCAGTTCGGCTTGCACATCCGCCACTACAAAGTTTTCGCGGATAGCCTCTGGCCGCTTCAGCATAAGGGCGAAGCGGGCATAGTCTCGTGGCAAGGCTGCTGCAAAATCGCGCCCCCAAATCAGATGCCTGCGGCTGGTGGAAAATTTTTCGCCATTCAGATCCAGCAGTTCGTTGACCACATGGGTGCGCGCAGGAGACAGACCAAGCGCCATGTACACGGCCGGGAACAACAGGGTGTGATAATAGGCATTGTCAAACCCATAACAGTGGAAAATATCCGTCCCTCCGCCATAAGCGGCGCGCGCGCATTCCATCACCTGCTGTGCTTCGGCATCCGGGCAATCTGCCGCGCCCCAAAGATAGCCAAAGGCCATTTCAAACCAGACATAGATTTTCTGGTCTTCGAAACCGGGAACGGTATGGTTCATGCCCCAGGGGCCGGGGTGGCTGATGCAGATATCAGGCAGCCCGTCTGCGATCATCCCAAGACTGAGAGCGGTCACGGAGGCGGGCATATTTGCGCTTTTTACATATTGCGACAGCTGCTGTTCGAAGGCCGACAGGCGGAAGTAGAGGCGTTCCGCATCTTTGATGACAATCGGAGACCCGTTTTCCGTGTCTCGTGCATTCAGCAGATCCACGCAGCTGTTGGGACGCCCGCAGGCCTCGCAAGCATTGCCGTCGCTTCCGGCTCCACAGCTTGGGCATTCACCGCTGATGTAGGCTTCGTGCAGATAGTTGCCGGATTGGTCAAAGGCCGCAGGTTCGACCCGCCGTTCGATCAGCCCCATATCGATCAGCTGTGTGATCCCGAAACGTAGGAATTCAGCATATCGCGCCGTGCTATATGGTGCGATAAAGCCATCAAGACCAATGCCGAATTGCGACCAGGTGTCACGCAGCAAGTCCGCGTAATGATCGGCCGAGGCTTCGGGGCTTCTTCCCTCCTTGCGACCGCAAGTCAGAACATAGCTCTGATTGTCATCACGACCGGTAATATGGCGGGCCTCCCGCCCCTGAGCCCGCAAGCTGCGGTTCAAGATGTCAGCCGCCAAATAGGGGCCAGACAAATGCCCGAGATGGAGGTCGCCGTTTGGAGTGGGTGGGGTCGAGAAAACAATTGCTGGCTTGGAGGATTTGGCACTTTGCGCGTCAGTGTCGCTTCCGGGCCAGTAGATCGAATGGAACTGCAATTCCTCGCTGTTGCTGCCATTCACGATCACATGGTTCTGAAAGCGCTCAAACAATACCGCATCGCCTGCACGTACAGGCAGTGTCGCGCCGTTCTGTTCCACATGCCCGCTCCCGGCGGTGAACAAGAAAACCTCATGTTCAAAGTGATTGTGCGCCTCGGATTGTGCCCCAGGTGCCAGCCGACACCCCATCAGGCGGGTGTCCGTGCCGGGCAGATCCAGTTGGGTACAGGCCAGATTGTAGATGTCATTCAAACTGGAGAAGAGATTGATTTTTTTCATTTTATTACCCTGATAAGAGCCGAGGCTCGATTAGCAAAGAAATTGGTGGATACGGTCGGCCGCGTATGGCGCCATCTTGAACCCACCGCCGGAAAATCCTGTCGCCATAAACAGCCCTTCCGGACCGCCGATGGCAGGGCCGATCGTGCCAATCGGTTCATGGCCGTAGCAATCCGGGTGGCACAACGCGCCGTCTGACTGCGCGGTTTTCGCTTCTGGAAGACAATCGCCAACGGTGCTGCGGGTGCGCGCGAGATGGTTAGGACAAGCCGTAGTCTCGGTTGCCGAATCCGCTTTTTGATAGGTCGGTAAGCCAAAGCGGTACTGGGAGGGTCCCGGTCCTGGCAGGCCGTTCAATGCACGATCCTCGTCGACAAAGCCGGGCCAATTGGCTGTATCGCGGGCAAAGCTGAATTGCCCCACCTGAATGCGTTGCGACCAAAGTTCGGGGCCACGCAGTCCCTGCGTTTCGAGAATTTCAGGCGTCTGCGCGCCCGATGCCAAAACCACCTGCGATGCAGTGATGTCCCCGGCTGAGGTGGTGACCCCGGTAATCGTCCCGTTGTCGACTATGAGATGATGCATCTCTGTGGCCTCGCACAGCATCGCACCGTTCCGTAGTGCTTGCAGCACCTGATGCCGGGTGAAGGCAATAGGATCGGCAAACCCGGCCTCGGGTTCAAAGATCGCAGCTTCGACAGTGACATCCATCCCGTCGAAACGTTTTGCAATCTGTTGCGGCGACAGGATACAGGCCTGCGGGCTGATCGCCTGAACGAACGGCAGGATAGTTTCAAGACGTTCCAAAGAACCAAAGTACAGATGCCCGCACTTTCGTAGCGCCAATTCGCCATCGGTTTCCGCTTCGATCTGCGAATAGGCCCGTAACCCGACACCCGCTGCTGCAATTTCTGCTGATGTCGGATGGGCGAGACGTACCATCGCACCAGAATATCCGGTTGCGCCCAGACCTGCTCTGCGCTGTTCGATCAGGGCGCAGCGGTGGCCCGCCTCGGTCAGGCGGCGCAGAATGCAGGCTCCGATGATGCCACCGCCGACAATTATCGTATCAACCGACCGCATGGATTTGCTCCTGGCGTGCAAAACGACGATGATGAGAGGCGGTTTTTTCGCGTACGCTGCTGACGATTTCACCGGAGCGCACCGCCATCCGTGACAACAATGTTGCCGTCAGCCCATGCTGGCGTTCTGTCATATGCGGCGCATAGATCGCGGTGTCGCTGTCCAGATCCGTGACCAAAGAATAGTCGCGAGCAAACAGCGGTGCACCGCCTTTGGTTTGCGTCACATGTGCGCGCAGTTCGTCGCTCATCATGTCGCAGACAGAGCTCGGAGTGAAACCCGTAGCGCAGACCAGGTAATCCGTGTTTAGCGAGACAGTCGCCCCGGCCATTTCATCTGCAATGCGCAGTTCGACAGAGTCGTCTGTGGTCTGCGCTTCGACAACCCGGCACATGCGGAGGAATTCAAGGCGCGACTGTCCCTGTATCCGGTCCTGATACCAATCCGCATAGATATCTTTGACGAGATCCAGATCGACGCCGGAGTAGTTGGTGGTGGAATGCAGTTGCAGGATCCGGTCTCGGGTCTCTTGGCGTGCTGCATAGAAAGTATCGGTAATCTCGGGATCAAACACCTGATTCACAAAGGGGCTGTCATCGGCTGGCATATAGCCGAACCGCGGCAGAACTGCCGTGACACGGGCGCCTTGGCGCAACAGATGCTGGACAATCTCAGCCGCGCTTTGGCCGGCCCCGACGACGGCGACATGGCTGCCTTCGGGAATATCTTCAGTTCGGTTCAGGATGTGATAGCCGTGGAATATACGATCCGATTGTGGCGCGGGAAAAGGCACGGTTGGAATCAGGCCTCCCGAATGAACCACGTTCCGCGCAAGGACGGTCCGCTCTCCGTTTGCGTCGCGGACTGTTACCTGAAAGACCGGGGCGCCGTTGTGCGTTACTTGCGTGATGCTGACCGCCTCAGAACCATACGCCACTTCATCCTCGAAATACTGCGCGCACCAAGAAAGATACTGGTGAAATTCCACCCGGCGGGGGAACAAGGTTTGCAGGTTGGAGAAATCTGCAAGCCGGGTTTGGCTGTGCAGGAAATTAACAAAAGTGAAATGACTGCGCGGGTTCCGGAAACTCGCCAGGTCCTTTAGGAAGCTGACCTGCATGGTGGCATCATCAAACAACATGCTGTCGTGCCAGCCAAAGTTGTCGCTTTTCTCAATGTAGTGGCAGCGCAGTTCAGGTGCCATTTCCCGCTGCGCAATCGCTACTGAAATATTGGATGGGCCAAAGCCGACCCCCAACAAATCATACACTTCATCACCGCGAAATGCGAACCGGGTGGGAGCAAAATAAGTCATTGTATCCTCGGTCTGATTGTTCGGAACAGACGCAAGTGCCGAACACAAACGTCGCAATGACGTTTGGTTTATCGGCTGACACGAGGATCAATAAGGGCCACTTCCGGCGGCCACACGGAACCACTCTATCGGCAGAGCCGTTCAAAGACTTTGGCGGCACGCAGTAGATCGGGAACATCCCACCCAGCGTAACCCATTACCATGCCGTTGATATTTTCACCGCTTGGGGTGAAGTAGTAGCGCGATAAGGCCTGGGCACCGAACCCTTCTGCGGCCATTTCTTTGGCAATTTCGGCATCCTTAAAACGCTGATCCAGTTCCAGGCACAGGTGAAGACCGAATGGTTGCGCGCCAATTGTGACCCTGTCCGTCATCTGATGCTGCAACGTGTGCCTTAGCACATTGTGCCGTTCGCGGTATAGCGTGCGCATTTCTCGAAGATGCGCATTGTAGGCGCCTGACCCGATGAATTCAGTCAGCGTAAGCTGAGCAGAGACGCTGACATGGGGATCAAAAATCGCCCGAATGCGCATAGCAGAACGGATCAGCTCTGGCGGCAATACGAGGTAGGAAATACGCAAAGCTGGGAAAAGTGACTTGCTGAAAGAATTCAGGTATATGACGCGATTGTTTTTGGATTCTGAAAATAAGGTCGGAATTGCGTTGCCGCTGATCCAGAATTCACCGTCATAGTCATCCTCAACGATATATCCGTCCTGTTCGTCGGCCCAGGCCAACAACGCTGCACGCTGTTCTGCCGCCAGCGTAAATCCGCGCGGGTACTGATGCGCGGGCGTCACGATAGCCAGCTGTGCCCGGCGCTCTTCGGGGCGTAACAAGCTGATGTCGGCGCCGTTTTCCGTCACCGGAATCGCAATCGGGCGCCCGCCTTCGGTTTCCACAATAGAACGGGTTTCCGGGAGGCACGGGTTCTCAAGCAAGACCGGTGCGCCTTCGTTCAAAAGAAGGCGCATGAGAATATGCAGCCCCTGCCGCATCCCGGACAGGAGCAGGATCTGATCTGGGCTGCAGGCGACTCCGCGGCTGGGACCGATATGTGCAGCAATCATGCGGCGCAGATCCAAACTGCCGTAGGGGTCGGTCATTCTGAGCGCAGTGCGTCCGGCGCGCTGGTTCGCCACGGCCTGACAGCGGTGCCAACGCTCCAGCGGGAACGCCTGCAAGGCTGGGACGCCCGGCTCCAGAACCCTTTCGCCGGTTGACGGCAGGCAGGCGTCCGCTAGAGGCAGCATTCTTTGTGCACGTTTAGAGATCTGGATCGGTGTTTCATCCAGCTGCAGTGGCTTCGTTTGGATCTTGCTCGCGGATTTTGCAGGGAAGGTTTCAGCTACAAAGGTGCCCTTACCCTGATATGAGATCAGATAGCCTTCGGAAATCAGCGTGTCATAGGCATCGATGACGGTATTGCGCCCCAAGCCCAGGGTCTGCGACAGAAATCGGCTCGACGGCATTCGGCTTCCGGCTGTGATACGCCCCGCAAGCAAAGCCTGACGCAGCCCGCTCCGCAGTTGTTCGCCAATGGACACATTCGAATCCTTGTCGATAGTAAGATCGTCTAGAAACAATTCGTTCTTTTTTGACATTTATCCGTCGCTACAATCTGTTCTCTGAGCCGCAGAGGGCGGGAACTTGAACTTCGAAGCATCAGATTATTTCTGACCTCTAACGTAATTTATGCCGCAGTTGCAGAGGGGGGGAAAGGGGGCAATCTTATGATCGACGAGCCATCCTCGCATCGGCGCGGTGCCGTAGGCCGTGTCCGCGCTCAGCCGTTCGGGGTGCAGGTCGAACTCCTCCGTCACCCTTTTCAGCATGGTCTTTGTCGATCTGACTTCAGCCTGCCGGATCGAATGCGTCGCCTCTATATCGACGATCCCAGCATGACCCGTGTCGGTTAGATAGTTGTCGGAATAGCTGAAGAATGCCGGACCTTTGCGGGCCGCAGTCCGTTGGCTGGCTGGGTCAGAATGGGACGTGAACTTGGGCTGTATTTCTCTGGCTGCAACTATGGACCTGTCGCGGTTTGAAGCCGCTCCTTTGATAGCATTTACTGCACCAAAGGAGACTGACTATGTGGCTGAAACGGACGGACGAATACC
>CANLND010000030.1 GCA_947492585.1 uncultured Paracoccaceae bacterium | reverse complement strand
AGGCCGGTACTCTAACCAGCTGAGCTACAACCGCGCATCTAACTTTCATGTGCCTTTCGGCGTCCCCTCCGGGGCGGATCTTGAACCCTTCAAGATAAGGAGCAGTGGCGCGGTTGACGGGGCTCGAACCCGCGACCCCCGGCGTGACAGGCCGGTACTCTAACCAACTGAGCTACAACCGCTTGCTGCTTGTTCAGCGTCTCTGCTGAACGTTGCGCTGTAATATTCTCAGCCCCCGCAACCGTCAAGCGGTGATTTCCGTTTTTTGGAGTTTTCCCGAAAAAAAACAACCGGCGTAGCCAAGCGGGCCGCCGGTCGCAAAAACACAAGAGATTTCATTCCGTTGCATGCTGAACAATTCCAAATCGCATCTATAACGGCGAAGCGCCTTGAGACAGGTGAACCCAAAACGGAACAGCGAAATGAACCCGCGTGCGCGTGGATCTTGTTGTTGATAGAGCATATTTAGGGAGGAGTATGGTGGGTCGTGAGAGGCTCGAACTCCCGACATCTTCGGTGTAAACGAAGCGCTCTACCAACTGAGCTAACGACCCGGTGAGAGCGGATTTAAGGAATACTGCGGGGGGGCGCAAGAGGAAAAATGAAAGTTTTTCAAAAAAATCACTCCCGCCCTCGCAACACCGTTTCCGCGCCGTGTTCCAACAGATAAACGCAGCCCTGTTCATTGGGTAAAACCGCCATTCCAGACCGGTCAAGCCCACAGACCAATCCCCGCAGCACCTGGCCGAGCAGCCCATGTGAAACGATCACCGTTGGACCGACCAGCTCTGCAAGGAACGATTGAATGCGATCCAGGAAGCGATCATAGCCCTCACCGTTGGGGGCAGCACAGAACAAATCCAGATTATGTGGATTTGCCGCGTAGATCTCTGGGTAGCGTGCGTTGACCTCTGCTAGGGTCATCCCCTGAAACAGACCTGCCTGCGCCTCGGCGAGTCGCGCCTCCGTCCGATAGGGGTAGTCTCCCAATGCAATTTCAGCGGTTTGCTGCGCCCGCCCAAGCGGGGAGACAAAACAGGCCGGGTTCTGACGAAGAACCGAAGTAAGGATCTGTTGCTGCTGATGTGCATGTGCGACGCCACGCGTGGTCAACTGCGATTCTAATTGGCCCTGAATACGTCGCTCGGCGTTCCACTCTGTTTCGCCATGTCGCAGAAACCATAGGGTTGGATAGTCTTGCATCTGATCACACCTGTATTTGGCACAGGCCCCCGGCCCGTTTCCGCCACATCCTAGGGATCGGCGCGGAAAGGTACAGCCCAGTGCGCCGGGCCTGTGTTTACGCAAAACGTCCAGATCACCCCAGCACATATTGGGAGCTGGGGGCCTGCACATCTGCACCGGAGGGCGGCACAGGTACCGAGATTTCACGCAAACAGGCCATCCGCGCAAGAACGCAAAGCAATCAGGTCGTTATGAGGAAACGGAGTGGGGTAACAGCGCGCTGCCCGCCCATGTTCACGGTTTTGGAACACGCTATTGATCGGCGCACAACGTCACTGGCAAAAGTGGTTTCCCACGGTCGGAAACGTGCAGCATTCAACAGCTAAGAGAGGTGAGTTTAAACACAAAACCAATGTGTTATGGTGGGTGATAAGAGATTTGAACTCCTGACATCTTCGATGTGAACGAAGCGCTCTACCACTGAGCTAATCACCCGTGACGCGGGTCATAGACAGAGCCGCCAGAAGGTGCAAGAGCCGCGTGTGAGAAAAGTCACGAAACCTGAGACAGTTGTCGCTCGAATTTGGGAATTTCACTGCGCGCACCGACGCCATTGCCACGTCGCAACCTGGCAAAGCGTTCCACAAATGCGGGACGCTCACATCATCTGTCAGCTATTTCTTCGTACCTATAGGTCTGGCAGGCAATTACGGCTGATCATCGTGCGCAGTGTGAAGCTCGATTGCGTATTGCGAATACCGGGCACCCGCATCAACTGTTCTTCGAGAAACCGATCAAAGTCTTTCAGATCCCGCGCGACCACCCGCAACAATACGTCACGGGTGCCCGTCATCAGATAGCACTCCATCACCCGATCAAACGGACGCACCGCCTCTTCAAACGCTTTCAAAGCGTCTGCGGTCTGGCGCTCCAGCTCAACTGCTACAAAAATTGTGACCGGCAGCCCCAGCGCCTCTTGATTGATGCGTGTTGTATAGCCTTCGATAATCCCTGCCTTTTCCAGCAGCGCCACCCGACGACCACACGGCGTTGGCGACAGGCCAACACGATTAGACAGTTCGGAAATGGTCAAACGTCCATCCAGCTGCAGTTCTTTTAGAATCTTGTGATCGATCCCGTCCGTAACGTAGTCAGCCACAAATGCCCCCCCTTGTTGGTTGAATACTCCAAGTTTAGCCCAATCATTACTCCAAATTGGCGAAAACCTCCATCTGAATACTGCTACGCTATATCCAGTCTTTGGGAGGGTCACATGTCGATCACAGCTATTCAGTCAGACAGCCACGAAGAAATTTACCGGGTCGAAGAGGCTGACCTGGGGCTTTTGGGCTATATTGCGGTACATTCCACGCTTTTAGGACCCGCAGCAGGAGGCTTGCGTATGCGCCCCTACGCCAGCGAGGAGGACGCGCTGACAGATGTCAAACGATTGAGCACTGGCATGACCTACAAGAACGCGGCAGCTGGCCTGTCGCTTGGCGGTGGCAAGGCGGTGATCCTCGGCGATCCGGCCACCCAAAAAACCGCTCCACTGCTCCGGCGTTTTGCGCAGGCCATTCACAGCCTGGATGGGCGATACATTACCGCCGAAGACATGGGGATGAGCCCAAACGACATGGAGATACTGTCCAAAGAGACGCCTTATGTCGCGGGCTTGGCGTCGGGTGAGTTTGCCAGCGGCGACCCCTCCCCCATTACAGCGCGCGGGATTTTCAATGCGATCAAGGTCACCCAGCTGCACAAATATGGCTCAGACGATCTGGCCGGGCGACATGTTGCGGTTCAGGGGCTGGGGCACGTCGGTTGGCATCTGTGTGAACTGTTACACAACAGCGGTGCGCAACTAAGCGTGACTGATATGAACCCAACACAGGTCGCGCGGGCGGTCGAGAAATTTGGCGCATCTGCGGTTGCAATTGAAGACATCTACCGGGTTGAGGCCGACATTTTTGCCCCCTGCGCAATCGGCGGAATCCTGAACGAAAGTACCATTCCCCAGCTAAAGGTTGGGATAGTTGTAGGTGGTGCTAACAATCAATTGGCGACAACTGCCGACGCCGCCGCATTACATGCGCGCGGCATCCTCTATGCGCCCGATTTCGTGGCAAATGGCGGAGGAATTATCAATGTCGCCACAGAAATTCAGAAAATTTCCGATCGCGAGGCCTTTGTTACAGACAAATTGCATGCCCTCGAGCTTACATTGACGCAGATCCTGCATCAGGCCCAGCTCGAAGATCAAAGCCCAGATGCCGTGGCGTCAGCAACGGTTCTGCAAAAAATGGCGCAACTCGCGGCTTGAACTTTGCGCCGATATTATTAAAAGGCCCCTCTGCGCAACGACGCAGCCCCAAATGGGGATACAAAGAAGCGCCACATGGCGTCAGAACGGAAGATCTGAAAAGGGCGGCTCAATATGAGCCGCCCTTTTTTGCATTGCCGAAGGATCATGCCGCATCAATGCGCAGTGGCACCTGACGCTGCATTGGCTTTTTCTAAGGCGGCCTGAGCCGCTGCAGCCTCTTCCGCCTCCTCATCCCATTCGATCGCCTCAGGTTGCGACACCAAAGCGTTTTCCAACACTTCTGACACGTGGCTGACAGTAATAATCTCCAGCCCCTCTTTGACGTTATCAGGGATCTCGGGCAGGTCCTTGGCGTTTTCCTCGGGGATCAGCACAGTTTTGATACCGCCACGCAGCGCGGCCAACAGCTTTTCCTTGAGCCCGCCAATCGCCAGCGCATTGCCGCGCAGAGTGACCTCACCGGTCATAGCGATATCTTTGCGAACCGGAATACCCGTCAGCACCGATACAATCGACGTGACCATCGCCAGACCAGCCGAAGGGCCGTCTTTTGGCGTTGCGCCCTCAGGCACGTGCACGTGAATGTCGACCTTATCGAACTTGGTCGGCTTTACGCCGATCTGTGGTGAGATCGAACGCACATAAGACGAGGCTGCCTCAATGCTTTCTTTCATCACATCGCCCAGTTTCCCGGTGGTTTTCATCCGACCTTTGCCCGGCAGGCGCAGCGCTTCGATGGACAGCAGTTCCCCACCGACCGAAGTGTAGGCCAGACCGGTTACAACACCCACCTGGTCTTCTTGCTCGGCCAGACCATAGCGGTATCTTGGTACGCCTAAGAAATCATCCAAATTGTCACCAGTCACCGTGATGCTATCGGCTTCTTTTTTGACAATCTTGGTCAGTGATTTCCGCGCCACTTTGGCGATTTCACGTTCAAGGTTCCGCACACCCGCTTCACGCGTGTAGGTGCGAATAATCGCTGTAAGCGCGTCGTCTTGCAGCTCAAATTCCTTAGCCTTCAAGCCGTGATTTTTGACCTGTTTGTCAATCAGGTGCTGCTTGGAAATCTCACGCTTTTCGTCTTCGGTGTAGCCAGACAGCGGGATGATCTCCATCCGATCCAACAGTGGTCCGGGCATGTTGTAGCTGTTCGATGTGGTCAGAAACATCACGTTGGACAGGTCGTATTCGACCTCCAGATAATGGTCCACAAAGGTAGAGTTTTGTTCCGGATCCAACACCTCCAGCATCGCCGAGGCGGGGTCGCCGCGGAAATCCTGCCCCATCTTGTCGATCTCATCCAGCAGGATCAGCGGGTTGGTTGTTTTGGCTTTTTTGAGCGCCTGAATAATCTTACCGGGCATTGAGCCGATATAGGTCCGACGGTGGCCGCGAATCTCGGACTCGTCACGCACGCCGCCCAGAGAAATGCGGATAAACTCACGTCCCGTTGCCTTTGCCACGGATTTACCCAATGAGGTTTTACCCACACCAGGAGGGCCAACCAGACACAGGATTGGGCCTTTCAGCTTGGCCGAACGCTGCTGCACCGCGAGGTACTCAACAATGCGCTCTTTGACCTTTTCCAGACCATAGTGATCAGAATCCAGAATGCTTTCAGCACGGCCAAGGTCTTTTTTGACGCGGGATTTGGTGGCCCAAGGGATACCCAAAATCCAGTCAAGATAGTTGCGCACCACGGTGGCCTCAGCCGACATGGGCGACATATTTTTGAGCTTTTTCAGCTCAGCATCGACCTTTTCTTTGGCCTCTTTTGACAGCTTGATCTCAGCAATCTTTGCTTCCAGCTCAGCGATTTCGCCAGCGCCCTCTTCGCCGTCGCCCAGCTCCTTCTGAATGGCCTTCATCTGCTCATTCAGGTAATATTCGCGCTGGGTTTTCTCCATCTGCGATTTAACGCGGGTCTTGATCTTTTTCTCGACCTTCAGAACCGACATTTCACCCTGCATCAGGCCATAGACCTTCTCAAGGCGCTCGCTGATGGATAGGGTTTCCAGCAGTTCTTGCTTGCGGTCCACTTCAATACCCAGATGGCCCGACACCAGATCAGCAAGCTTGGCCGCTTCGGTGGTTTCGCCCACGGCAGCCAATGCCTCTTCGGGGATATTTTTGCGGACCTTGGCGTAACGTTCGAATTCATCACCAACCGTGCGCAACAGTGCCTCGGTTGTGGTCACATCGCCAGGTATCTCGGTCAGATACTCACAACCCGCCTCAAAAAAGCTCTCGTTCTCAATGAAATCGGTAATCTTTACGCGGGCCTGGCCTTCGACCAGTACTTTGACGGTGCCGTCCGGCAGTTTCAACAGCTGCAGCACATTGGCCAACACGCCGACCTTGTAAATACCATCCGCCTGCGGATCGTCTTCGGCCGGGTCGATTTGGCTCGACAAGAGGATCTGCTTGTCATCCGCCATCACTTCTTCCAGCGCTCGTACCGATTTCTCCCGTCCGACAAACAGCGGCACAATCATATGTGGGAACACCACGATATCGCGCAGGGGCAATACGGGGTACGATGCGTTCAATGGATCTTGCATGCTCATTTCCTGTTTTTTGGCAAGAAGGGCCTGGCCCCGCTATGCGGCAACGCTTGTCCTTCTCCAACATAGATCTTAACATTTGGCACCGTGTGCTGCTCTTTCAACCACATGGTGCCAAATCTTTGGCTGAGAATGCCCGCTGCGCCCCGCGACCACAAGAGTGCATTTCCGTCACTGAGGCCGAACGCACCGGGACCGGCAGCAGCCCTTGCCAAGCGTACACAGCCTGAACCTGTGCGTGAATGGCAACAACACGCCAGCCACGAACATCGCGATCCGTCAAAGTTGAAACAGAAAGTCGCAGCGGCAGGTTTGCGGCAGAAACAATTTCCCGAATTTGGCCCTAATAATTCCGCAATCGACCTGCACTTCTTAAGAAAATCTTTTGACAGGCATTCGTAGAAAGAACCCAACGCATGACACTTCAGCAGGACATCACCGCCGCGTCCCAGGACCAAAAAGCCTATCTGGCAGCCCGTGACAGCAATCCCAAAGATCTTTTGGTCTACGCCGCAAAAAAGTCCGGCCGATCGCCTGTGAAAATCCAGCGCGAGTTCCTGCAACTGTCGCGCTCTTATGGTCGTATCAATATGGTCGAGTATATCCGCAACGGGCTTTATGATATTGACCGCTACAGCGACGAAGAGCGCGCCAATTTTCTGTCCAATGATCTGCACTGGGATATTGCTCACACATGCAATGACCAAGCTTGGTCCGGCACCGCCGAAGACAAGGTGATCGCAGGCACAATTCTGGAAGCAGGCGGCGTGCCCGTGCCAAAGACACTAGCGATTTTGGACAAATCCAACCGGATATATCCGGGCCTGGACAAACTCTCAACAAAAGAGGCCTGCCTCGCCTTTCTGCGCGCCCACGGGAGTAAGAAACTCTTTGGGAAAATTACCGGCGGGATGGTCAGTTTTGGCGCGTTTCGCATCGAAGGCTGGGACGCTGAGACCATTCATTGCAACGGCCACGCGCCGATGTCTTATGAAATTTTCCTAAATGATTTCATCGGCAATAACGCCTATGTCTTGCAGGAAGTGCAAGAAAACCACGACGCCCTTGCCCCTTATGCCTCAGCGCTAGCAACCGTTCGCATGGTCAATTTTCTCGGCAAAGATGGCCTGCATGTGCCGGTTGCCATCATCAAACTGCCCCAAGGCGATAACATCGCAGATGCCTTCTGGCGCCCGGGTAACCTGGCCTGTGACATCGATGTTGAAACCGGTACC
This sequence comes from uncultured Paracoccaceae bacterium, assembly GCA_947492585.1. Taxonomy (GTDB): domain Bacteria; phylum Pseudomonadota; class Alphaproteobacteria; order Rhodobacterales; family Rhodobacteraceae; genus Epibacterium. The sequence continues at coordinate 16,265 of CANLND010000030.1, read as the reverse complement.
ATCCGGACTGTTACGCAGCGCGGACTGGAAACGGAGTTTCTGGAAGATCACCCGGTGACGGCAGGTCTGAAGGGATTGCAATTGCCGTTCTGGCAGCAGCTGCTTGAGATCAACGAACGCGCGGCCCATGTGTTTGAGCCCATCCGCCATCAGGCAGCAGACATTGCAATCACACCAAACGGGCCTGTGATGGTTGAACTGAACTACGGCGGAGGCTTTGATCTGCCGCAATATGCCAGCGGTCGCGGGCTGTTGACGCCTGAGGTTCGCGCCTTTCTCGCAGAATGTGGGGTCGATCTGACACCGCGCAAGAAAAAAGGCTTCTTTTCACGCAAGTAAACGTCACCCCTTTGGGCCACCCCCAATGTTTCTGTCCGACCCTGTTTGCTGCAAGGTCGGACAAAGACTGACACAGCCCATCCTCAAAACAAAAGCGTCTTGCAAGGTCACAATATAGCCTTGCGCGCGGATCTCGTGGAAATCTTTTTGCCAGGCCTCAAACGTGCCCGCCGAAATTGCATCGCGCACGCCCTGCAATCATCTCGTTTGAACGGAACACGTGATGCAATTAGGCACGCGCTGAATTTTCAACCGCCCCCCCAAGTTGCCCGACAATGGGCACCAGCCTGCGCAGCACCACAAGAGTGCATTCAGCTACAATGCCCCACACCACAGGCAAAATTAGCGGGCCCTTGGCAATTGCAATCTTAAATTGACACCAGACCTTTGTGGTTCATCTGGTGCCGCTCTAGAAACCTGTTCCATCGATGGACATCCCGGACAATATGGCGCACCGCGGGTCGGCGCACACCGGTATCGAGCCTCGCGAAATCAGGCATCAAAAGTGTCACTTCTGAGCGCGCATCAGGCGTCAAGGAGCGCAGCCCCTGTGGTCCCAGATATAAAGTTTCACAAGCCGCACCATCCGCCCAAACCAATTGATGATCCTCACACAAAAAATGGTAGTACTGCACACCAAATGGTGGGTAATAGCGCGATATTCCGGGCAGCCCTACGGCCTGAATGCAGGGGATCAACACTTCATCCCGACCAAACATCCGCTCCGCAATTCGGGATTTGATCAAAATGCGATGTTGTGGGGACAAGAACAAATCCTGCTTTGGATACCCGTCTCCCAGCGCGTTGGGTGCGATATGCACAGGCCATAATTTTTGATTGCGCTGTAGTTCTGACCACCCTAGACGCCGACGGCCAAGCCACACGACAGGCTGCATACCATTGTCCAGCGTCTCAACCAAATCATCGGGGCGCAGGGCTGATGCGGGCAGCTCTCCGCGTGCGGTTCGGATCATCGTGTGGGCGGTAAAACACGGCACGAACTGCTCATCATCACTGGCGTCGATCCATTGATCCGCGCCAAACGCCGAAACCGAATTAATGGTAATGCTATTGATCGGGAAGTCGTCCAGATTGTTCGCCCCAAGACCGACATCATCATCAATCATCACCAAAAACGTGTCGCCGGTTTCGGTCTGCACCACACCGCCTAATCCAGTGTAATCTGGGGCGCCGGTCGCGCTTCCGAATTCAATTCTCACGTCTACGTTCAGCAGTGAATCGTAATGCGTCGATACCAGCCCCCCGCCCAGATCATAGGTGACAACTTCGGGATTTCCTCCGGCATCATTACTTTGTGTCGTGCCGCTTGAATTTGAATCATTTACCGTCACGTCGACAATATGTGACGCTGCAGGATCGCTCGAATCATAATAGCTCCCCATAAGCAAAGCTTGATTTTCTGCGGCCCCGTTACCGTCCGTAGGGTCCAGGTCGGGTAGGTTCCCCAAATAGATCATGCTCATTGTATGGATAGGCATCACGCATCCTAAGCTTCACGTTATGGCTACGCGCAGAACGGCGCCCGTACAGAATAAGTAAAATCCCCTAATTTTAAGTAAAACCTTTCGAGTTTCATCTCACTCGCGCACCACCATGCGCAACTGCTTCCCCAAAAATCTAACCGCGTGAAATCCAGCGTTTTCAACGCCTCATCAGTCAAAGGGCCAAATCGCGACTGAACCCACAAGGCAGCTATTGCGCAGCCCAATCGCGATCAGTCGACGGCTATGCCGTTTTCCATGGGGATTGAGCTGAACCACGGTGATGGGTTTGTCCGACCACAAGACGCCAGTTGTCGCAGCATGTTGACGCCGAAGGCGCGTCAGTGATTAAAGACTGCCGTGTCGGGTTCAACACCTTCAAAAGAAGGGGCCGTTTCCATTTCCCAAACCCACCACGTAAAACATGCCCCCGCATCAGGGGCATGTGGGTTTCCTGAGCAATAGGCAACGCGTAGCACACGCCAGCCTCCCTGATTACAGCGGGTCGATATCCCCCTGCGCGCGGGTCTCATGAAACTCTTTTTGCCAGGCCTCAAACGTTCCGGCTGCGATCGCATCTCGCATGCCTTGCATGATCTCTTGGAAGTAATGCAGGTTGTGCCACGTTAGCAGCATCCCTGAAATCATCTCGTTTGAACGAAACACGTGATGCAAATAGGCGCGGCTGTATTTGGAACAGGCGGGGCATGTGCAGGTTTCATCCAAGGGACGCGGATCGTCCGCATGACGCGCGTTTTTAATATTCACCACACCAAACCGCGTATAGGCCTGCCCCGTGCGCCCCGATCTGGACGGCAACACGCAGTCCATCATATCGATACCACGAGCCACCGCACCAACGATATCATCGGGTTTCCCAACCCCCATCAGATACCGTGGTTTGTCCACCGGCAGGAAACCGGGCGCATAATCAAGGCAGTCGAACATCGCCTGCTGCCCCTCACCCACGGCCAAACCGCCAACAGCGTAACCGTCAAAACCAATATTTTTCAGCGCGTCCGCAGATTCTTCGCGGAGATCTTTCTCCAACCCGCCCTGCATAATTCCAAACAACGCGTGGCCGGGCCGGTCACCAAAGGCCTCGCGCGAGCGATCCGCCCACCGCATCGACATGCGCATGCTGTCGGCAATAGCCTTGCGATCGGCAGGCAGCGCGGGGCATTCATCAAAACACATGACAATGTCGGACCCAAGCAGCTTTTGGATCTCCATCGAACGCTCTGGGGTCAGCTCGTGTTTGGAGCCGTCAACGTGGGATTTGAAGGTCACGCCTTTTTCCGTCAACTTGCGCAAACCGGCCAGCGACATCACCTGAAATCCGCCGCTATCGGTGAGGATCGGGCGCTCCCAGTTCATGAACTTGTGCAGCCCCCCCAAACGGTCAATGCGCTCTGCCGTTGGGCGCAACATCAGATGGTAAGTGTTGCCCAACAAAATATCCGCGCCAGTTTCACGCACGCTTTCGGGCATCATCGCCTTGACGGTGGCTGCAGTCCCCACAGGCATAAAGGCAGGCGTGCGGATCTCACCGCGCGGCGTATTGATGACGCCTGTGCGTGCCGTGCCATCGGTGGCCTTCAATTCAAAGTTGATATTCTGTGTCATCGCGTGCATCCCGGCTGATCCGAGACGCTCCTTTACGCCTTTCAACCCCACTTGCCAAGCAATCGAAGCGGCAAGCGCAGCCGTCGATATTGAATGCAACCTCACGGTGGCCTATATCCGTGGCATAGTTTGAGCCCAATTCGAACCTTACCCAAAGGGCTTAGCCCCACATTCTTAAGGACCTTATATAATGGAACAACTGATCCTCGATCTCTTGTCCCGCAATATTGTATTTATTGCGGCCGCGCTGTTTGTAGCGCTGGTCATCTTTCGCGGCGTGCGCATCGTGCCTCAGGCCCAGAAATTTGTCGTCGAACGCTTTGGCCGCCTGCATGCTGTGCTTGGGCCCGGCATCAACTTTATCATCCCATTTCTGGACTCGGTCGCACATAAGATTTCCATTCTGGAACGCCAGCTGCCCAACGCCAGCCAGGACGCCATCACCAAAGACAACGTACTGGTACAGATCGACACCTCCGTGTTTTACCGAATTCTGGAACCCGAAAAGACCGTCTATCGCATCCGTGACGTCGACGGTGCCATCGCCACGACCGTGGCCGGGATTGTCCGGGCTGAGATCGGCAAAATGGATCTCGATGAAGTGCAATCCAACCGCTCGCAGTTGATTGGCCAGATCCAATCCAGCGTCGAAGATGCGGTCGACGATTGGGGCATCGAAGTGACCCGCGCTGAAATTCTGGATGTAAACCTTGATCAGGCCACCCGCGACGCCATGCTGCAACAGCTGAACGCTGAACGCGCCCGCCGCGCACAGGTGACAGAAGCCGAAGGTGCAAAACGCTCGGTCGAGCTTTCGGCAGACGCGGAACTCTATGCCGCGGAACAAATCGCCAAAGCGCGCCGCATTCAGGCGGATGCCGAAGCTTATGCCACCGAAGTCGTGGCCAAGGCGATCCGTGAAAACGGCATCGAAGCCGCACAGTATCAAGTGGCGCTGAAACAGGTTGAAGCCTTGAACAAACTGGGCGATGGCGACGGCAAACAAACCATCATCCTGCCTGCACAAGCCATTGAAGCCTTTGGCGATGCGTTCAAAATGCTCAAAGGAATTCGCTAATGGATCTGGCACACATTTGGTGGACTTGGGGCGTGTTGGCCCTGATCCTGCTGATCGTCGAAATGTTGGCCCCCGGCTTCGTGTTCTTGGGGTTTGGCATCGGTGCCGCTGTGATCAGCGTTACATTTCTGATCGCGCCAGATCTGGCGGTGTCTTTGCCATTGCTGTTGCTTATCTTTTCCTGCCTGTCCTTGGCGGCCTGGCTGATCCTGCGACGCATGTTTGCTCTGCCGAACGGGCAAGTTAAAACCTTTGATCACGACATCAACGACTGACCCACTGGACGAAACCTGCCCGTTTCCCTATATAAACGGTCGGACAAAAATTTGAGGCCCAGATGACCAACCCATCCGAACCCCTTGAAGGGGCACCGCTGATCGCGCCTTCTTCCGTGTCTCACGCACTGTATGAGCCGGTGGTCGAAGCCTGCCGCTCAGTGTTTGACCCTGAAATCCCGGTCAACATCTATGATCTGGGCCTCATCTACACTATTGATGTAAATGACGAAAATGACGTCAAAGTCATCATGACCCTGACCGCCCCCGGCTGTCCTGTTGCTGGTGAAATGCCTGGCTGGATTGTCGATGCAATCTCTCCTCTGGACGGTGTTAAATCCGTTGACGTGGAACTGGTCTGGGAGCCGCCTTGGGGCATGGATATGATGTCGGACGAGGCGCGTCTTGAATTGGGCTTTATGTAAAACCTTCCAGCCTCTTGAGGGTTAGGGCCATGCGCCCTACATACCCTTTATAAAAGACATAAACTGGAGACATCTATGTTTGGCATTCCCGGCAAGCAGGCCGTCAAAATGACCGCAAGCGCGGCAACGCAGATCTCCAAATTGATGGAGCGTGACAGCCGCGCGGGCTTGCGCATAGGCGTCAAAAAAGGCGGCTGCGCGGGCATGGAATACACCATGGAATATGTCGATGTCGCTGACCCCAATGATGAAGTCGTCGAACAGGACGGCGCCATCATCATGATCGCCCCTATGGCGCAGATGTTCCTGTTCGGCACCGAGATCGACTATCAGGTCTCATTGTTGGAGGCCGGGTTCAAATTCAACAATCCCAATGTCTCTGAGGCCTGCGGCTGCGGCGAATCCATCAGCTTTAAAGCCCCGGATGACGCGGCCTGATCCTCAGGTCGCAAAATAACACAATACCTGAATTGTAAGCGACGGCCGTCGATGCTACTCCAAGGGCATATTTAGATGCAGGAGGCTATGCGCAATGGCGAGAAAAATCGCAGCAGGCAATTGGAAAATGAACGGTGGCAGTGCCGCCCTGTCTGAACTGACAGCACTGGCAGAGGCGACAGCAGGGGCAACTGCCGAGATTATCATCTGTCCGCCTGCGACCCTTTTATCTCGCGCCAGCGACGCAACCAAAGACACCCCCATCGCCATCGGCGGCCAAGACTGTCACACAGCCAGCGCTGGTGCCCACACCGGCGACATCAGCACGGAAATGCTGACAGACGCTGGGGCCATGTCTGTTATCCTTGGGCACTCCGAACGCCGCACCGACCACGGTGAAACCGATGCATTGGTCTGTGCCAAAGCCGAAACCGCTCTGTCTGCGAACCTGACTGCGATTGTTTGCATCGGCGAGACACTAGAAGAGCGCGAAGCCGGACAAACACTGGCCGTCGCTGGACGCCAGCTGGCCGCCTCGGTGCCTGCGTCGGCCACCGGCGCGACCTGTGTTGTCGCCTATGAACCCGTCTGGGCGATCGGCACCGGTAAGGTTCCAACGTTAGAACAAATCGCAGAAGTTCACGACTTTCTGCGTGCAGAACTGACCACGCGCTTTGGCGCCGAGATCGCCGAAGGCATTTCATTGCTGTATGGTGGATCGGTGAAATCCAGCAACGCAGCTGACATCTTTGCCGTGTCAAATGTGGACGGTGCATTGGTCGGCGGGGCCAGCCTGAAAGCCGCCGATTTTGCCCCCATTGTGACTGCCCTGTCGAACAGCTAAACGCGCCTTTTGGCGCGTGCCTCCGGCGGGGGTATTTCGAGCCAAAAAGAAGCCAGGTACCTTGCCCCCTCCGGGGAGTAAATTCCTAAGATGGCTGGCGGCCTGTCCGACCTAACAACATCTGGCAGAACGAAAATGGGCGCTCGTTTGAGCGCCCATTCTATCACGACGGGGCCTCCCTCGTAGAAAGAGACAGGCCAATACATGTGCTTCACGGCGTAGCTGAGCCCCCTCAGACGGCCTTTGTTCGTACAAAGTTGTCTTTGCATTGCTCAGTCATCGTGCAAAAGATAGCGTATGAAGACACTTATCCAATCTCCAACGGATCCCGAATTCGTCCAGAACCCCTATCCCTTTTATGCTCGTGCCCGCCAGAGTGGTGCGCTGCACCTGTGGCAGGACTACGACATGGTAGCCGCCTTTTCGCATAGCGCCGTACATGCAATGCTTCGCGATCGGCGGTTTGGTCGGGAAGTTCCAGACGAACTGCGACAGTCCGCCGCCGAACATTTGGCGCCCTTCCTTGCTGTCGAGGCACACTCGATGCTGGAGGCTGAACCCCCTCGTCATACGCGTCTGCGCAAACTGGTAATGCGGGCCTTCACGTCGCGCGAAATCAAAGGGCTGAGCGACGGGTTAGAAGCACTATGCCATGGCTTGATCGACCAGTTCCCTGACCAGCCATTTGACCTCTTGAACGCCTATTGCACGCAAGTCCCGGTGATCGCCATCTGCCGTTTGTTGGGCGTACCGGAAGATCGCGCGCCGGACTTGCTGGATTGGTCACACAAGATGGTGGCAATGTATCAGGCTTCGCGCACCATCGAAACGGAATATGCGGCGGCGAAAGCCGCGGATGAGTTCACCACCTTCTTACGTGGCTACATTGAGCAACGACGATCTGACCCACAGGATGACCTGATCACGCGGTTGATTGCAGCTGAAGAAGAAGGTGACACGCTAAGCACAGATGAGCTAATCGGCACCTGCATTTTGTTGCTAAACGCCGGGCACGAGGCAACCGTGCATGCCCTTGGCAATGGGATTCGGATCCTCTTGCAGCAGGGCTGGTCGGCAGATTGGTTTGCCCCAGACAGCATCGATGCGTTGGTAGAAGAGATCTTACGCTATGATCCGCCGCTTCATATGTTCACGCGCTATGCCTACGAAGAGGTCGACCTGTTTGGACATAGCTTCAAGCGCGGCGATCAAGTGGCGCTTTTGCTTGGTGCTGCAAACCGTGATCCGGACGTCTGTGAGGACCCGGAACGGTTTGATCCCACGCGGCGACCAAAAGTAAATACCTCCTTTGGTGCAGGCCTGCATTTCTGCGTCGGCGCCCCCCTTGCAAGGTTAGAAATGCAGATTGCGCTTCCGATCCTGTTTGATCGCTGCCCCGCGTTAAAGCTGGCTGAGCCACCAACCTTCAGCAACACCTACCATTTCCATGGCCTCACGCGCCTTCAGGTAAGCTGCACCTAGTGCCAACCATAAAATTGGGGCGTTGCCCCAATCCCTGGGTATTTTCAGCCAAAAAGACGCACATCCGTTGGCGCTCTTTTTGGCCCTAAATACCCATTTCAAACAGTTACAACGGGAGCATCGTTGTCGATTTAATCTCTTCCATCGACAAAAGAGCGGTCACATTGTGCACGCGGACTTCATTGATCAGAGTTTGGTAGAACTTGTCATAGGCCCGCGCGTTTTGAACGCGCACTTTTAAAATATAGTCGATATCACCCGCCAACCTATGTGCTTCTTGTACCTCAGGTCTATCACGCAGCGCTTGCAGGAACTTCGCCTGCCAGTGTGCCTCATGTTCCGAGGTTCTGATCAATACAAAGAAACACGCTTCATACCCCAAAGCCTCGGCATCCAGCAAAAATGTCTGTTGCCCGATGACGCCCGCATCCTTCAATTTGCGAATACGATTCCACACTGGTGTCTTAGAACTGCCCACACGGCGGGCAATTTCGTCCAAAGACTGGCCACCGTCGCGTTGCAGTTCTGCCAGAATTTTCCGATCAGTCGCGTCGATCCGCACCGTCATCCCTGTTTTCTCCCCTAATTAGGACAATTCCACCCCGAGGGTCACCCGGCCGGAACAATGATCCTTATTTCCCGCAGCCTATAGCGGATTACTGGGAATATTTCCTATATCTATGGACAAGTCAAACGCAACGAAAGCCGTTTTTATGTCTACACAGACCCACACAGCTGACCAAAGTGATGCGCGCCACATCCCGACGTCCTGTCTGGTTGCCGGTCAGGTGGCTTTTGTTGGGTCAGGTCCCGGAGACCCTGATCTGTTGACAGTGAAAGCCCTGAAAGCCCTCCAGGCCGCAGATGTCATCTTATATGATCGTCTGGTCAGCGCAGAGATCCTGGATCTTGCAGGTCCTCGGACGCGTCTGGAGAACGTCGGCAAGGAAGGCTTTGGACCGCAGGTGTCACAAGACACGATTTGTGCGCGCCTTGTCGACCTTGCCCAGGAGGGGTTGAAAGTTGTGCGCCTGAAATCCGGCGACCCAACTATTTTTGGTCGCCTGGACGAAGAACTGACCGCCTGTGATCTCGCGGGCGTCGGCTATCAGATCCTGCCCGGCATTACTGCGGCATCGGCGGCAGTTGCAGGGATTGGACAAAGCCTGACGCAACGCGGGCGCAACACCTCTGTGCGCTTTGTCACCGGACATGACATGAAGGGCTTTGCCGATCAGGATTGGGCTGCCTTGGCCCGCACCGGTGAAGTGGCTGCGATCTATATGGGGAAAAAATCTGCCCGTTTTGTGCAGGGCCGCCTGATTATGCATGGTGCCGATCGCAACACGCCGATCACAATTGTCGAAAATGCCTCGCGTTCCTGTCAACGCATTCTTGAAACAACGCTGGACAGTCTGCCCCAAGATCTGGCAGACGCCGCCTTTGACGGTCCGGCGCTCACTCTCTTTGGGCTAGCACCGCGCGACAGCGCCGCGGCCCTGAACGAACTAAGAACGGAGCTCGCATAATGCCACGCCCCTTTACGCCCAAAGTTGTCACCGCCAACGATCTTCTGGAAGGTGATGTCATCTATTTCACCAGCGACGATGGCTGGACACGTGAGATGAGCGGCGCTGAGCTGCTCACTGATGAAGCGCACGCACAGCTGCGCCTCCTTGAGGCACAGAAACAGAACCTAAAGATTGTCGGTGCCTATCTGGCCGATGCCAAAGCCGGGGAAAACGGCCCTGAGCCCACGCACTTCCGCGAAGAGTTCCGCCGTAAGGGCCCTTCGAACTATCGCCACGGCAAACAGGAGGCCGCAGCTAATGTATAAGTATAACAACTTTGATGAGGCCTTTCTGGCTGAACGCAACGCCCAGTTCCGCGCTCAGGTAGAGCGCCGTATAGATGGTTCTTTGACCGAAGATGAATTCAAGCCCCTGCGCCTGATGAACGGTCTGTATCTGCAATTGCACGCCTATATGCTGCGCGTGGCCGTGCCCTATGGCACCCTGAACCCCAATCAGATGCGCGCTTTGGCCCTGTTGGCAGAGAAGTGGGACAAAGGCTATGGCCACCTGACCACCCGCCAGAACATCCAGTACAATTGGCCCAAGCTGCGCGATGTGCCTGACATGCTGGACGCCTTGGGCGAGGTTGGCTTGCACGCGATTCAGACCTCGGGCAACACCATCCGCAACACCACCGCGGACCATTTCGCCGGTGCCGCCGCAGATGAGATCGAAGATCCGCGACCTTATGCCGAACTGATCCGCCAGTGGTCCACGGACCACCCGGAATTCCAGTTCTTGGGCCGCAAGTTTAAGATCGCCATCACTGGCAGCGAGACCGACCGCGCTGTCACCAAAGCCCATGACGTGGGCCTGCGCATGGTGCGCCGCGATGGCGTTCCGGGTTTTGAGGTCATCGTGGGCGGCGGTTTGGGCCGGACGCCGATGATTGGCAAAGTGCTGCGTGACTTCCTGCCACGCGAAGACATTCTGCCCTATTTGGAATCCGTTCTTAGCGTCTACAACGTTCTGGGACGTCGCGATAACAAATACAAAGCGCGCATCAAGATCACCGTGCACGAGAACGGTATCGACACCTATCGCGAGATGGTCGAAGAAGCATTTGTCCTGCGCAAACAGGAATTTGACGGCACCGACCAACAGCTGCTGGCCGAAATCAAAGAGCACTTCGCCCTGCCCGCGTTCCGTTCTGGCGACACTGCCAAATTTGACGCCGCATATGAGGCCGATCCAGTGTTCCGCGCGTGGGTGGATACAAACCTGTCGGCACACCGTCAGGCCGACCACACCATTGTCACCATCTCGGTCAAAAACCACGGCGAAACGCCTGGCGACATCACCGCGGAACAGATGCGTGTTGTGGCAGATCTGTCCGAAGAGTTCGGGTATAGCGAACTGCGCCTGAGCCATGAGCAAAACGTGATCCTGCCGCATATCCACAAGGATGACCTGCCTGCAATCCACGCCCGTCTGCGCGCCGCTAATCTGGCCACTGCAAACGTTGGTCTGATTTCGGACATCATCGCCTGCCCGGGCATGGATTACTGCGCATTGGCCACAGCCCGTTCGATCCCCGTCGCACAGGAAATTGCCACCCGCTTTGATGATTTGAAGCTGGAGCATGAAGTTGGCGATCTGAAGATCAAGATTTCAGGTTGCATCAACGCCTGTGGACACCACCATGTGGGTCATATTGGTATTCTGGGTCTGGATCGTGCAGGCGTGGAAAACTACCAGATCACACTGGGCGGTGACGGCAGCGAAGACGCAGCCATCGGCACCCGCACCGGTCCGGGTTTTTCGTACGAGGAAATCGTTCCCGCCATTGAGCGTATCATTCAGGCCTACCTGAACGAACGCGACACCGCGGACGAAACCTTTATTGAAACCTATCGCCGCGTTGGCATGGCTCCGTTCAAAGCGGCCCTCTACCCCGATGCTGCGAAGAAGGTAGCTTAATCCATGCATACATCTGTAAAGCAGCTCCTGAATTCGGCCCTGATCAGCGCCGACAATGCAATCGCCGATAAGGTGGCAGCGCTGAATACGCGCTATTGTCACCACTCCGCGACGGCTGTGATGGAAGCTGCCTTACAGATGGACAGCTCAATGGCCATGGTTTCAAGTTTTGGAGCCGAATCCGTGGTGCTGTTGCATATGGCTGCGGTGATCGATCCAGCAACACCGGTGATCTTTGTCGACACGGAACTGCTGTTTGCCGAAACCTTGGTCTATCAGACCGACGTCTGCGACCGTTTGGGGCTGCGCAATGTACAGATCCGACGGGCCGCTGATATCGCCGAAAAAGACCCCTATGGCGCCCTGCGCTTTAGTGACAAGGATGCCTGTTGTGACCTGCGCAAAACGCGCCCCCTTCAGGCAGCCCTAAAAGGGTTCGATGGCTGGATCACCGGGCGCAAACGCTTTCAATCCGGCAGCCGCGCCGCGCTCGATTTCTTTGAGGTCGAAGACGACACCAACCGGATAAAAGTTAATCCGCTGGCCCATTGGACACCCGAGGACGTTCGCGTCTATATGGACGAAAATCGCCTGCCCCGTCACCCGCTGGTGGCCAAGGGTTACCCTTCGATCGGCTGTGCTCCGTGCACGACACCAGTCAAAGAAGGCGAAGACCCCCGCGCCGGTCGTTGGCGCAATGAGAACAAAGAAGAATGCGGCATCCACGTTAAGGATGGCCAATTCGTACGCACAGGAGCGTAAACTGATGACTGTAATTGTAACGGATACCGGCTTTGCTCAGGATGACTGGACTGGCGGGTTTGAAAACAACACTGTCCTGGAATTGGCCTCGGATGCAAATCTCGCCGAACTGGACCTTGATCTTACGGCGCTTCAGCTGATCCGCATTAACTTCCCCAGCTTTGCCGATGGCCGCGGTTTTACCCTGTCACGCCAGCTGCGCCTGAAAGGCTACACTGGCCGTCTGCGGGCCTTTGGCCACGTTCTGGCAGATCAATATGCCATGGCGCGTCGCTCTGGCTTTGACGAAGTCGAAATTGACGCGGACTTGGCAAAGCGCCAACCCGAGGACCAATGGCTGGCCCGTGCGAACTGGCAAGCCCATAGCTATCATGCCCGCGTGCGCGGCACAGCCGCCGCTGCCAGCTAATACGCCAGTTTGCCCCATGGGGATTGAGACACCATCGCACTGCTTGCGACTGGTGCATAACAGGTCCGCTTCTGCGGACCTTTCTCACTCTCTTTAGAAAGAGTAATCTATGGCCGGGACCTTCCATTATATCCCCTTGCCATCCTTATATATGAGACCACGCCCGTGACCGACGCTGTTGTTGATACAAAGCCAAAAACACCTGCGCTGCCTGACGCGCAAACCGTAACCCAAGTGAAACATTGGACAGATCGTTTGTTCTCGTTCAAGGTTGCGCGCCCTGCCTCGCTGCGCTTTCGCTCCGGCGAATTCGTGATGATCGGCCTGATGGGTGACATCAACGAAAAAACCGGCAAAGCCCGCCCAATCATGCGCGCCTATTCCATCGCCTCCCCGTCGTGGGACGAGGAAATGGAGTTTTATTCGATTAAGGTCCAGGACGGCCCGCTGACCTCACGGTTGCAGCACATCAAAGAGGGCGATGAAATCATCATGCGCCCCAAGCCCGTTGGCACCTTGGTCCATGACGCGCTGATCCCCGGAAAACGCATCTGGTTCTTTGCGACCGGCACCGGCTTTGCGCCGTTTGCCTCGTTGCTGCGTGAGCCGGAAACATATGAAAAGTTCGATGAAGTCATCATCACCCACACCTGCCGCGAAGCCGGTGAACTGACCTATGGCCGCGAGCTGATCGAAGGCCTCAAAGACGACGAGCTGTTGAACGAAGTGATCGGCGAAGGCTTCTGGAAAAAGATCAAATACTACCCCACCACCACCCGCGAAGAGAGCCCCAAGATGGGCCGCATCACCGATCTGATGAAATCAGGGGAAGCCTTTGCAGAATTGGGTGTGGAACCGCTGAACCCCGAAAGCGACCGCGCGATGATCTGCGGCAACCTGGCCTTTAACCTCGAACTGAAAGAGATGTTCGAAAACTACGGCCTGGAAGAAGGCGCGAACTCGAAGCCCGCGCATTTCGTCGTCGAAAAAGCGTTTCTGGACTAATCCAATCTTAAACTCTCAAAACGGAGCGCTCAGGCGCTCCGTTTTACGATTCTGGGTCCCGCAAATGCCACAGCCATCGCTTTTTTACCATCAGATGACCGGCAGTGTTCGCCCCATCACAAACTCGACTTGAAAATCTTCAGTCGCCCCGTCATACCCGCTATTAACTTGAATCACGTGTTTGGGCGCTATAGCGTGCAGGCACTTTTTCGAAATGACAGAAGGATAGACGTCATAGCCCGCCGACCACATAACGCACCGCCTCAACGTGACACTGGCCCCCGGATCAACGATAAGATCCGTGCGCCCGAGATCCGCCTGATTGGCGCCGAAGGTGAAAACGTAGGTGTTGTGCACCCTGCCAAAGCAATGCAGATGGCTGCCGACGCTGGTCTTGACTTGGTCGAAATTTCGCCCAACGCGACACCGCCTGTCTGCAAGATCATGGACTTCGGCAAGTTCAAATATGAACAGCAGAAACGCGAAAGCGAAGCCCGCAAAAAGCAAAAGACCATCGAAGTCAAAGAGGTCAAATTCCGTCCAAACACGGATACTCATGACTATGATGTGAAAATGCGGAATGTGATCAAATTCCTTGAGGGTGGCGATAAGGTCAAAGTGACGCTGCGCTTCCGCGGTCGCGAAATGGCGCACCAAAATCTGGGGCGTGAATTGCTGGAACGCGTTGCAGTTGACGTTAAAGAACTCGGCAAGATCGAAAACATGCCAAAGATGGAAGGCCGCCAGATGATCATGATGATCGGGCCGCTGCCTGCGAAGTAAGCCAATACGGTTATTCTGAAAAAAACCTCCCGAGATTGGGAGGTTTTTTTTTGTTTGCCCCATATTGTTACGACCCCGGTAACCATTTGGCCCTAGTTCTGAAACCCAACAAGAATTGGTGCCTCATGCAAAGCCTTACCGAACTTCAAAACACTGCGTTTCTGGCCATTGGGCCAGCACGTATCGCCGCGCTTTCGCTATTGTCCCTGATTTCAGAGCAGGAAGACACACCAGAATCCCGCGCAGCCTTTGATCTCTCTGTCGAGCGTTTGCAAAATGCGGATAAGATGCTCAAAGAAAAGCTGCCCGAGTATCTCGCCAAGGTGGAGCATGAACTTCCGGCCAAAATCGACGAGAAACGATTGGAAAGCATCGAGCTGCTTACCCCGCTTCTAAACGCGGTTGCTGGCCACTCTTCTGGGCGTGGCCAGGGTCTGAGCGCCCCCTCCGACGCCTTTCGCGATCATTGCCTGTTCAAACTCGAACCCGGCATCACGGCCTTTTTGACGGATCTGACGGTCAATCTGCTGGAAACCCAAGCCGCACGGAATCAAGCGCGCGAAACGGAAATGCTGCAGGCCATCACCAACGCTGAAAACGTCGGTCGCAATATTCAACTGATCGCCTTTAACGCCTCGATCGAGGCGGCGCGGATCGGGGATATGGGGAAAGGTTTTGCGGTAATCGCAACCGAAATTCGCGAACTCTCGGGTAAGACACAGATCCTCTTGGACGATATCGCCGGCTTCTTACGAAGCTAACCCGGCTTTTTCAAAACAACGGACCACGCTACAGGCGCTCGTTTTTCGGGCGCCTTTTGGCGTCTTGTCATTCATCAATTTGGTTGATTGACTGCATTCTGAATGTTATTCATCCATATGGTTGAACAAGAATCAGATGATCAGCTGACCGACATTCTCAAGGCGGCCAGTGACCCGACGCGCCGGACCCTACTGACACTGCTTGCACAGCAGGGCCCACTGCGCGTCACGGATCTGGCTGCCCCGTTTGAGATGAGCCTGAACGCCATCTCCAAACACATCAAAATACTGGAAAAGGCCGGATTGGTGTGTCGGCGTACGGAATGGCGCGAACACATCATAGAAGTCCAACTGGAGCCACTGCGGAGAATTGATCAGTGGTTTGGAGAACTGCGTTCCATCTGGTCCATACGCCTGGATGCGTTGGACGACATTCTGACAAAGGAGACTGCCAATGACGATAACACCTGAAACCTCAAATGAACTGAGCCTCAGCATCGAAAAAATCATTTCGGCGCCACCTGAACACGTGTTCAACGCGTGGTTGGACCCGATCACACTGGCCAGATTTATGCGCCCAGCATCGGGAATGGAAGCGCCTGAAATCACGCTGGATGGCACCGAAGGCGGAGAGTTTGAAATCATCATGAAGATGCCAGACGGAACGCCAATTCCGCACACCGGCAAATATCTGACCGTCGATCCTCATCGTCAGATTACCTTCACTTGGGAAAGCGCGTTTTCGCCCGCGGACAGTCACGTGACCTTGATGTTACGCCCCGAAGGCACAGGCACCCATATTACTCTGACCCACGTCAAATTTTTCGACACGGAAAAACGCGACAATCATCACGGCGGATGGAGCCAGATCCTGGACACATTGAGCGAAATTCTATGATATTTCGCGCTCTGCATCCCATTGATGTAGAGCGCGGCCAATACCAACCTGCCCCTCAAAAAGCCGCCCTAGGGTCAGGACCCATTGATTTCCGCTTAGCTGCGTGATTCACAGTTCGAAAATCGAGCGGTGAACATGTCTGAT
>CANLND010000029.1 GCA_947492585.1 uncultured Paracoccaceae bacterium | reverse complement strand
TAAGGTTAACTACCCATCCCCGCAACCCCTAAATCAACAAAATGCAAAACTAATAACACATTCACATAAAAACCAAACGATTTCAACTACATACGGACAAAATCACTCAGACAAATCCAACAAAAATCAGCGAAATACCCGACCAGATCCCCCTTCATTTGAGACAAAACCCCGACTCCACAGACTTACACACAGCTTTACGCACACCCTCCCCGCTGAATCACTGCAAATCACTGGAATCACTCCACCTTCAACACAAAACACCCCTCACAGCCCCGACAGAACAGATCGCAGCGCCATGGATAGGTTGGTGCATGCCATGCACGGAGAACAGACAATAAAAAGGGCGGCCCGATGGACCGCCCTTTTTTATTCAACATTCAGACAGGGATCACTCCGCTGCGATGCTTTGTTCGATCTTTTCGACTTTAACAGCCGAAAATTTGAACTCAGGGATCTTCCCGTAAGGGTCAAGCGCCGGGTTGGTCAGGATGTTGGCAGCCGCTTCCACATAAGCAAAGGGCACAAACACCATATCTTCGGCAATCGCCCGGTCCGCCCGCGCCATGATCTCAATCGAGCCACGACGCGTGGACAGACGCACCATTTCGCCCGGCTCAATTCCCATCAGTTTCAGGGTGCGCGGGTTCAAGGAGCAGTTGGCTTCGGGCTCAACTGCATCCAGAACCAACGAGCGGCGGGTCATCGACCCGGTGTGCCAATGCTCCAGCTGACGACCGGTGGTCATGATCATCGGATAGTCCGCATCAGGAGCTTCGGCTGGCGCAATCACCGAGGCCGGTGTGAAACGCGCGCGGCCGTCTGTGCGTGGGAAACCATCGCCAAACACAATCGCCTGACCCGGATCTGTCTCGGACAGCGACGGATAGGTGATGGTTTCGGTTTTCAGACGCTCCCAGGTGATGTTGTTCAGCGACTTCATGTTCAACTTCATCTCGTTGAACACCTGGCTGACATCTGTGTAGCCCCAGTTCAGACCAATACGATCGGCCAGCTCTGTGGTGACAGCCCAGTCTTCACGCGCGTCACCCGGAGGTGGAACAGCCGGACGCACACGTTGCACCTGACGGTTGGTGTTCGACACGGTGCCGTTCTTTTCATAAAGCGCTGAGGCCGGAAGGATGATGTCCGCGTAGTTCGCAGTCTCGGTCAGGAAGATATCCTGAACGATCATCAGCTCCAGCTTTGCAAAGGCATCCCGCGCGTGATCTGCATCAGGGTCGGACATCGCAGGGTTCTCCCCCTGAATGTACATGCCCTTGATGTTGCCCGCGTACACCTGATCAACGATCTCGGTCACGGTGAGGCCCTTCTCATTTGAGAAGTCATCACTGTCCCACACATCGGTAAAGGCCTGACGGATACCATCGTCGGTGACGGTTTGGTAATCGGGCAGGAACATCGGGATCAGACCTGCGTCGGATGCACCTTGCACATTGTTCTGACCCCGCAGAGGGTGCAGACCCGCGCCGGGTTTACCCACGTTGCCTGTCATCAGCGCCAAGGAAATCAGGCAGCGTGAGTTATCAGTGCCGTGGATGTGCTGCGACACGCCCATGCCCCAGAAGATCAGACCCGCTTTGCCATTGGCAAAGGTGCGCGCAACGCGACGGATCTGTTCTGGGTCGATGCCACAGATTTCGGACATCTTTTCAGGAGTGAAATCTGCCAGGTGGGCTTTTTCCGCGTCCCAGTTCTCGGTGAACTTGTCGATGTAGGCCTGATCGTACAGACCTTCTTCGACAATCACATTCATGATCGCGTTCAGCATCGAAACGTCCGAACCCGGACGGAACTGCACCATTTCATCAGCGAAACGGCGCAGACCCACACCGCGCGGGTCCATTACGATCAGCTTGCCACCACGTTTGGTGAACTGCTTAAAGTAAGTCGCGGCGACGGGGTGGTTTTCAATCGGGTTCGATCCGATGACGATCGCCACATCCGCGTTTTCGATCTCGTTAAAGGTCGCGGTCACCGCGCCCGAACCCACGTTTTCGATCAGCGCCGAAACGGACGACGCATGACACAGACGTGTACAGTGATCGACGTTGTTGTGCTTAAAGCCTTGGCGAATGAACTTTTGGAACAGATAAGCTTCTTCGTTGGTACATTTGGCCGAGCCAAAGCCCGCAACCGAACGACCGCCGTGGTCCTTTTTCAGCCCCATGAGACCGCTGGCGGCCAGATCCATCGCCTCTTCCCACGTGGCTTCGCGGAAGTGTGTCGACAAATCACCGGGATCAACGTTCAAACCTTTGGCAGGCGCATCATCACGACGGATCAGCGGTTTGGTCAAACGGTGGGGGTGGTGGATATAGTCAAAGCCAAAACGACCTTTGACACATAGGCGGCCTTCGTTGGCGGGGCCGTTGATGCCCTCAACGTATTTCACTTTACCGTCTTTGACCTTCAGGCTGACTTTACAGCCAACGCCACAGAACGGGCAAACGCTCTCGGTCTCGCTGTCGAAATCTTGCAGGTCGCCCTGCCCGGCCTCGTCCAGAACGGCAGATGGCATCAGCGCGCCGGTCGGGCAAGCCTGAACACATTCGCCACACGCCACACAGGACGATGCGCCCATGTCATCGGCGATATCAAACACCGGATAGGCATCATGCCCGCGCCCAGCCATGCCGATCACGTCGTTCACCTGAACTTCGCGGCATGCGCGCACACACAGGTTACAGGAGATACAGGCATCCAAATTGACCGACATCGCAACATGGCTGTCATCAAGCAGCGGAATGCGGCCCTCTTCCAGCTTAGGAAAGCGGCTTTCGGAAATCTCGTTCAGCGCGGCCATATCCCACAGGTGGGAAGACTTGTCGTGCGCCTCTTCCTGCTTGGGCTGGTCAGTGACCAACAGTTCCATCACCATCTTACGCGCGCCAGTTGCACGTGCGTTGTTGGTGACAACAACCATGCCCTCGGCGGGTTCACGGATACAGGACGCCGCCAGTGTGCGCTCGCCCTCAATCTCAACCATACACGCACGGCAGTTGCCGTCGGGGCGATAGCCCGGTGCGGGCTTGTGACACAGATGTGGGATCTTAATGTCGCGACCGTTGGCGACTTCCCAAATGGTCAGGCCTTTTTCAGCGGTGACTTCTTGGCCATCAAGAGTAAATGTAATTTGATCGCTCATGGCTCAAACCTCCTCGGGGAAGTGTTTAATGGTGAGGCGGATGGGGTTCGGCGCGGCCTGACCCAGACCACAGATCGAGGTGTCCACCATGGCAGAGCTCAGCTCTTCCAGCAGATCCTGATCCCACTTTTCTTCGCTCATCAGTTTGACAGCCTTTTCACAGCCCACCCGACACGGGGTGCACTGGCCACAGCTTTCGTCTTCAAAGAAGCGCAGCATGTTCAGCGCGGCCTGCTTGGCGCTGTCTTTGTCAGACAGAACCACAACCGCGGCGGAACCAATAAAGGTGCCATGTGGCTGCAAGGTGTCAAAATCCAGCGGGATGTCATGCATCGAAGCAGGCAGCAGACCCGAAGATGGGCCACCAGGCTGATACGCTTTGAAGGCGTGGCCATCCAGCATACCGCCGGACGCTTCGATGATGTCCGTGATGGTCGACCCCGCGGGCAACAGATGCACGCCGGGGTTCTTCACACGACCCGAAACAGAATAAGAGCGCAAACCCTTGCGGCCATTCTTCTCAACCGAGTTCAGGCACTCCGGGCCTTCGCGGTTGATTTTGCAGATCCAATGCAGCGTCTCAACGTTGTGCACCAGCGTTGGCCGACCAAAGATGCCGACCTGTGCCACAAATGGAGGACGGTGACGCGGTTCGCCGCGCTTGCCCTCGATGCTTTCAATCATCGCGCTTTCTTCACCACAGATATAGGCCCCTGCCCCACGGCGCAGGTCGATATATCCCGGTTCGACAATGCCTGCCGCTTCCAGCGCGGCAATCTCACGGCGCAGAATTTCCAGCACCGCCGGATATTCGTCGCGCATATAGATAAAGGCTTTGTCGGCCTCTACCGCCCAAGCGGCCATCAGCATACCTTCAAGGAAGACATGCGGGATACGCTCAAGGTAATAGCGGTCTTTAAATGTGCCGGGTTCGCCTTCATCGCCGTTCACGGCAATATAGCGTGGACCCGCATTGGCGCGTACAAAGCCCCATTTGGTGCCCGACGGGAAGCCAGCGCCGCCCAAACCGCGCAAACCGGCCTCTTTGATTTTTGCCTGAACGTCTTCCCAGTTGCCATTGGCACGCAGGTCTTTCAGAACGGCATAGCCACCTTCGGCCTCATAGGCAGCAAAGGTTTCATAGTCCGGGATATGCGCGTGTGTGTCATCCGCCGCGATCGCCGCCTGCACCTTTTCAGGTGTTGCGTTGTCGATGTGGTTGTGACCGATTTCCAAAACCGGCGCGGTGTCGCAACGGCCCATGCAGGGCGCGCGCACAACGCGTACTTCGGAGGCATCCAAACCGTCTTCCAGCGCTTTTTGCAGCTGTTCCGCACCGGCAAGTTCACACGACAGCGAGTCGCACACACGAATGGTCAGCGCAGGTGGAGGTGTCTCGCCTTCACGCACCACATCAAAGTGGGCATAAAAAGACGCGACCTCAAACACTTCGGCCTGACCGGTGCGCAGTTCTTCCGCCAGAGCGCGGATATGTGCGGCGCTAAGGCAGCCATAAGCGTCCTGAACAAGGTGCAAAAACTCGATCAACAGATCGCGATTGCGTGGGCGGTCGCCCAAAAGTTCCAGAATTTCAGAATGCGCCTGATCATCCAGCTGACGGCCCTTGGGCGTTTTGCGCCCTTTGCCTTTGCCAGATTTCCATACGCCTTTATTTGTATCCAACGGTGCCACTGCGATCTCCAATGCACGGGTGCCTTAGCGCCCTGATCTCATCAGAGAAAGATATCGTCAAATCTCAAATTTGGATCACACGATAAGGAACACTTATCACACAAAAGCGTCAGAAACCTCTTTCAACACCTTCACGGTCGTCAGCTCGGGCTGGCGGTCCAACGTCACCAAACAAATCGGCTTGCTTGGTTCTGGGTCGACCAAACGCAGCACACGCGTGCCCTGAATGGGTCCAATTGCGTCAATCAGCGCAAGAGGCAAGATGGTGGCAACGGACCCTTCGCGGGCCATGATCATTGCCGACATAAACCCGGTGCTTTCAGACATTACATCAGGGCGGATGCCCTGTTCCTGAAAAATCCGATCCAAGATGGAGCGATTCTGCATCTGTGGCTCCAACAGGCTCAGCGGCAGGGTGCCCACCTGCGCCCATGTGATTGTATCGCCATAGGCTGCCACCATGTGCTCTGGCGCGAACAACACATAGCTTTCATCATACAAAGACTGCACAGTTACCAGTTCACGCCCTATGCTGTCAGCATAGGTAATCCCCGCATCCATAGTTCCGTCATACAGCCCCTGCTGGATGGCCAGAGAATTGGTCACCTCAAACCGCGCCAAAAGACGGGGATGCGTTTCATGCAGCCGGTTCACCACCTTGGCCGCATAGGCCGTAGCGGTTGGCACCACGCCAATCACCAGAACGCCAGTGACCTCGCCCCGAAAGGCCGAGATTTCCTGTTCCAGCGCACGGGCGTCGTCCAATAGACTGCGGGCCCGACGCACGATCATCTCAGCTTCTTCGGTTAATCCCTGAAACCGGTTCCCACGCCGAACCAATGGCAGACCAAGCCGTTCTTCCAGATTGCGAATACGCATGGAAAACGCAGGCTGTGACATGCCGCACTCTTGCGCTGCACGGGCAAAATGTTTGTGCCGCGCAAGAGTGGAAAGCAATTTTAAATCGCGCAGTTCGATCATCAGCTGGACCCTTGGGTAACAATTCACCCCATGATGCCGCAGCTTTTCAGAAATGGCACGAAAGAAGTATCATCCTTTAGGATGGGATTTATTTGCGCCCGGCAATCGCGCGCACGGTATCATCAAAGATCCCCGTCAGCCGGTTCAAGACATCGGTGACATCGCTCAGTTCCTGACGGCTGTCTGGTTGCTTAAACATTGCATCCACCAACAGCTTGCGCCGGTTCTCGTTGCTGGCATCCGTCAGACGACGCCCCTCATCGGTCGCAGAGTAGGTCACACCAGTGCGCCCCGAGCCTGTTTTGCTCACCAATCCAGCGGCAGCCAATTTGCGCAAAGAATACTGGATATTTGGAATATCATCACGATTGGTCAGGCGGGCCAATTCTTTGATGGTTTTGGGGCGCTCATGCAAACGAATGATATGCAGCAGCGCACTTTCTGCACCAGACACATTCAGATCGCTAAACAAAGCAAGGCTTTGTTCCTGCCAACGTTCAAAGCCTTTGTGGGCGCGCATCAGCGCCAATTCAAATTCCGTAAGCGAATCATCGTCCGGATAAATGTTAGAGACCGAAAGATCGGGGTCAATCAATTGGTCTGATCGCGTGGCAGAAATAGTCATGCCGGTCATCTCCAAATTCATATTTCTCTTACCCCCTGCCGCCGCAACCGCGCAGTAGGTAAAAATCTATTTAGAATTTGCGTTGCGAAACAACGGCATGTCAACTTACTAAATCAAACTGACGTAAGGTTGGAACGCATTCACACGAAAAACGTGCCTTTTATCGACATAGTGACTGCAAGTTGCAATTGATTTTCAATCAAAACCCACACTGCAGCACGGGCTTGTAGAACAAATTACGCACTCTCAACGGACACAGACTTTAACTTTTCTTAATACTAGCGAAGCTCAACACGGCATCCAATCTCAAAAAGTGCGCCCATCCGCTAGGTGTGCGCAATGCGATCACATAGGGCCACTTGCCCTTCTGTGCCGTGCAAAATTCAGACACCCCATCTGCGATTGGGTCTCTGGGCATCGACTGCCGCAATGCGCCTTTTGGATCAAAGCCCCCGTTTCCGTTTGCGGAAACAAATCCGCATGCAGTAAAATTTTCCTGTTACCAGCTCAGGAACGGGATATCGTTCCGAATTGACACGTGGCGTTTTTGTGACAAATACTCTATGTCAGTGGCAACTTTAACTGGCAGAGCATGAAAAAACAGTGTTCGACCTTCCCGCGCTCCGCGCCACCCTTTCCGAAAAATACGACCTAGAGCCCTCCCCGGCTCTGGCCGCTGAGATGAGCGATACGTATGCGCGCATGTCTCGGGTCGTCACTCCGGCCGACTGGGCGATTTACGCGCCCTACGTCAAAGCCATCAATCAGCTCAAGAAAGAGCGCAATGCCGTGATCCTGGGTCATAACTATATGACTCCGGAAATCTTCCACGGTGTGTCTGACTTTGTGGGCGACAGCCTGCAACTGGCGATCAAGGCGACCGAAGTGGACGCCGATGTGATTGTTCAGGCCGGCGTGCACTTCATGGCCGAAACGTCCAAGATCCTCAGCCCCGGTAAAACCGTGCTGATGCCAGATATGGAGGCCGGTTGCAGTCTGGCGGAATCAATCACCGCCGAAGGCGTCGAAGAGATGCGTCGCCGTTATCCCGGTGCGCCGGTGGTCACCTATGTGAACACCACCGCCGAAGTGAAGGCTGCATCAGACATCTGCTGCACCTCGTCCAATGCGGCACAGATTGTGGCGGCCCAAGACAGCCATACCGTGATCATGACGCCGGATCAGTATCTGGCGCAGAACGTTGCAAAAGACGTACCGCAGAAAAACGTGGTCTGGTGGGAAGGTTCGTGCATCGTGCACGAACAGTATTCCGCCAAAGACCTGCGTGATTTCCGTGAATGGAACCCGGGCACCCGGTTGATTGCGCACCCCGAATGCCCCCCAGATGTGGTGGCTGAAGCGGATTTCTCAGGCTCAACCAGCGGCATCATCAAATATGTCACCGATGAGCAGCCTGAAAAGGCGCTGCTGATCACCGAATGCTCTATGGCGTCCAACATTGCCGATGAACTGCCGCAAGTGGATTTTGTCGGCCCGTGCAACATGTGCCCCTTCATGAAAAAGATCTCGCTCGAAAAGATCCTTTATTGCCTGGACACCATGACCGGTCAGGTCGAAGTGGACGCGGCCGTCGCAGACAAGGCACGCCTGTCGGTGCAACGGATGATCGATCTGTCGCGCGAACTGGGCCTGTAACCCCGCATGCAAGTGGTTGAAACGGATCGCGTCGTCATTGTTGGGGCCGGTCTGGCCGCACTATACACTGCTCTAAAATTGGCACCGCGCCCCGTGGTGCTGATTTCCCCCGACGCTTTGGGCTCTGGAGCCAGTTCGGCTTGGGCGCAGGGAGGCGTTGCGGCGGCCATGGCGCATTCTGACAGCCCCGAGGCCCACGCCCGTGACACGCTGAACGCCGGCGCTGGAACCGTCTCTCCTGAGGTGGCCGAATTTGTGACCCGCGCCGCGCGTGAACACATTCATGAATTGACCAACATCGGCACCTTTTTTGATCGCACCGAAGACGGTGATTATGTTCTGTCGCGCGAAGCCGCCCACAGCGCCGCGCGCGTGGTCCGCGTTCTTGGCGATCGCGCCGGTGCGGAAATCATGCGTGCCTTGATTGCCGAAGCACAAAACACTCCGTCAATCCAGGTGCTTGAGGGTGTTCTTGCTGTTGGATTGGAACACATCAATACCCACGTCACTGGGGTGCAGCTGATCGCCACAACAGGATCACAGCCGATAACACTGCGCGGTACAGCCCATGTGCTCGCAGGTGGCGGATCCGGGGGGCTTTTTGCCCGCACCACCAATCCGTCACGCATTTGCGGTCAGGTCATCGGCATGGCGGCCCGGGCTGGCGCGCGTATTGCTGATGCGGAATTTGTTCAGTTTCACCCCACGGCAATGGATGTCGACGAAGATCCCGCACCACTGGCCACCGAGGCCTTGCGCGGCGAAGGTGCCATATTGAGCAACCGCTATGGGGACCGCTTCATGACAGAGGTTCACCCCGACGCCGAACTGGCACCGCGCGATGTGGTGGCACGGGCAATCTACACCCAGACCCAAATGGGCCACCGCCCCGTGCTGGACACACGCGACGCACTGGGCGCTGACATCATTGCGCAGTTTCCCTCCGTTGCCGCGGCGTGCAAACGCCATGGCATCGATCCCGTCAACGACCCGATCCCCGTCACAGCTGCCGCACATTACCACATGGGCGGTGTGGCCACGGATCTCACCGGGCGTAGCTCGCTCTCTGGCCTGTGGGCCTGCGGTGAGGCGGCCTCCACCGGATTGCACGGCGCCAATCGACTGGCATCAAACGGTCTTCTGGAGGCTCTGGTCTTTGCCTCGTCTTGTGCACTCAACATCGAAGAAACCCTGGCAACCCCGCCAGCGCCAAGCGCTGAGGTTGCACTGCGCTTTATCGAAACCGCAGAAATCCTGCCCGCCGACGCGGTTGCAGACCTGCGCCAGACCATGACGGATGGTGTCGGCGTTGTACGCCACGCAGACGGTATGCGCGCCGCGCTTGCGCGCATTGCTGAATTGGAAGAAGCACACCCCGACAACACGGCATTTGCCAATATGACGGCCACCGCAACGCTGATTGCTGCGGCTGCGCTGCTGCGCGAAGAAAGCCGCGGTGCCCATTGCCGCACAGATTTCCCTGACCTGTCGGTTGAAGCCGGCCAACGGTCGGATCTTACATTGAACACTGCTCTGGCGCTGCGCGCCTCTGTCACAAAGGACATATGATGACCGCTGCTGCCGCCCTGCCCGACCTGGTTCTGGAACCGTTAGTGCGGTCTGCCCTGATGGAAGATCTTGGCAGCTATGGCGATATCACCACCCGCACGGTGATCCCTGCAGGCACCACGTATTCCGCGCGGATCAACGCCCGCGAAGATGCGGTGGTTTCTGGCATGCAGGTGGCAGCTCTGGCGTTTCGTCTGGTCGATGCCGGGCTTTCGGTCAAAACACTGATCGCAGACGGCGAGCCCTGCTCCAAGGGAGACACGCTGATGGAAATTTCAGGCGATGCAGCGGCGATTTTATCCGGCGAACGCGTGGCGCTGAACCTTGCAGGTCGTCTGACCGGCATTGCCACGCTGACGGCAGACTTGGTGGCCGAAACCAAAGGCACCAACGCCCGCATCACCTGCACCCGCAAAACAACTCCTGGTCTGCGGATCGTGGAAAAGCAAGCGGTCCTGCATGGCGGGGGATTCAACCATCGCTACTCCCTGTCCGATGCCATTCTGATCAAAGACAACCACATCGCCGCCGCGGGTGGTATTCGCCCGGTGCTGGACGCCACCAAGGCGCAGGCCTCACATATGATGAAGGTTGAGATCGAGGTCGACACGCTAAGCCAGCTGGAAGAGGTTTTGCAGGTGGGCGGCGCGGATGTTGTACTGTTAGACAATATGGCGCCCGACACTCTACGCGAGGCCGTCGCCATGATTGACGGCCGCATGCTGGCCGAGGCATCCGGCAATGTAAAACGTGAAACAGTGGCTGCCATTGCCGCTACGGGCGTGGATTATATTTCCTCAGGCGCGTTGACGCATTCGTATCGTACCATTGATCTTGGCCTTGATTTCTAAGCAAAAACTTAGGGGAACGTTGCACCCTTTGGCTGCAATACAGACCAGGTAACAGGGCAGCGCCTCCGTTTTTAAACGGCGGTGCTAACTGTTGAAGCTGTCTGCATATTGATCACGCAGCAGATTTTTCTGAACCTTCCCCATCGTGTTGCGCGGCAGCATGTCTATCACGCACAGTTTACGCGGCAGTTTATAGCGCGCCAATTGCACGTTTGCCGCCTGCATCAACGCCTCCAGGTCGGGGGTCTGCCCTTCGGCTGGCACAATCAGGCCAAGCGCCGCCTCTCCCAGATCAGGATGGGGCACCCCAATCACCGCTGTTTCCAACACGCCCGGCTGGTCATCCAGCAGGCTTTCCACCTCTTTTGGATAAATGTTGTACCCGCCCGAAATGATCAGATCCTTGTTGCGCCCGACGATATGCAAATAGCCGTCTTCATCAATACGCCCCAAATCGCCAGTGATGAAAAATCCGTTGCTGCGCAGTTCCGCCGCGGTTTTTTCCGGCATTTGCCAGTAGCCTTTGAACACATTCGGGCCGCGCACTTCGACCATTCCGATCTCGCCCTGCTGCAATTCAACGCCCGTATCCGGATCGGTGACTATGGCGTCGACTCCCGGCAAGGCAAACCCCACCGTGCCCGCCCGGCGCTCACCGTCGTAGGGGTTCGACGTGTTCATATTGGTTTCCGTCATGCCGTAGCGTTCCAGAATGCGATGGCCGGTGCGGGCTTCAAACGCTGTGTGCGTATCCGCCAGCAAAGGCGCAGAACCCGAAATGAACAGGCGCATATGGGCGGTTAGATCGCGATCGAACCGAGGATCGGCCAGCAGCCGTGTATAGAAGGTCGGAACGCCCATTAAACAGGTGGCCTGTGGCATTCGTGTGATCAGCTGATCCACATCCAGACGCGGCAAAAAGATCATCTGCGCACCGGCAATCAGCGACACGTTGCAGGCTACAAACAACCCATGAGAATGGAATATCGGCAGCGCGTGCAGCAGCACATCTTTGTCGGTGAACCGCCAGTGCTGTGCCAGAGTTTGCGCATTGCTCAGCAAGTTGGCCTGCGTCAGCATCGCCCCCTTTGAGCGCCCCGTGGTGCCAGAGGTATAAAGGAATGCGGCCAAATCATCCGCGCCCCGTGCCACCGTTTCAAATTGCACCGGCTGCTGCGCGGCCAGGTCCATCAAACTTCCGCTGCCGTCAGCATTTAATGTGGCCAGCTGTGCACCTAGATCCGCAACCATCGCCTGCAAAGCGTCCTGATTGGCCCCATCACAGACCACCAAACCCGCACCGCTGTTTGAGATGAAATACTGCAATTCTGCTACGGTATAGCCCGTGTTCAGCGGCAAAAAAACCAAGCCAGCCTGCACACATGCGGCATACAGTGCCAGAGCTTGTGCGGATTTTTCAACCTGCATCGCCACGCGATCCCCCGGCTTCAAACCAAACCCGGACATCACATGTGCAAGCTGCGCGGCCTGTTCCAAGAACGCCTGATAGCTGACACTGCCCCCGTCGGGCAAATGGAGGAAAGGGGACGTCTTTTGGTGATGAATTCCAAAAAGACTATCGTACAACACATTCGCCATCAAAAAAGCTCCCCCTCTTTGCCGTAGTTTTGGGAGCTTTGGCGCAAACGTGCAAGCCCGAAGGCGCACACGCAGGTGTTTCAGGTGGAGAGCATCAGGCACACGCGCGCCTGACGCCGCTGTAAACGCGCGTGGTTTAGCCCGCTGCGATTTGCTTGGCTTTTTCAACCAGAACTTCGGCCTGACGGATTGAAGCGTAGTCGATCAGACGACCATCAAGGCTGACAGCGCCTTTGCCAGCGGCTTCGGCTTCGGCCATGGCTTCCAGAATACGCTGTGCTTTGGTGATTTCAGCGTCCGAGGGGCTCATCACTTCGTTGGCCAGGGCGATCTGGCTTGGGTGAATGGCCCATTTGCCTTCGCACCCCAGAACAGCCGCGCGGTAGGCTGCTGCCTTATAACCTTCGGGGTCTTGGAAATCACCAAACGGACCATCAATTGGACGCAGGCCGTTGGCACGGGCTGCCACAACCATACGCGCCAGCGCATAATGCCACATGTCACCCCAATGGGTTTCACGGTTGCCCGACGCGTCTGGGTCGGTCAGAACGGAATAATCTTTGTTCACGCCACCAATGATAGTGGTACGTGCACGGGTCGACGCCGCGTAATCCGCCACACCAAAGTGAAGGCTTTCATTGCGCTTGGAGGCTGCCGCGATTTCAGACACGTTCTGCATGCCCAAAGCGGTTTCGATGATGTGCTCAAAACCGATGCGCTTTTTGTAGCCTTTGGCGTCTTCGATCTGGGTGACCATCATGTCAACGGCATAGACGTCCGCTGCGGTGCCAACTTTTGGAACCATGATCAGGTCAAGGCGTTCACCCGCCTGTTCCACAACGTCAACAACGTCGCGGTACATGTAATGCGTGTCCAAACCATTGATCCGAACGGACATGGATTTGTTGCCCCAATCAATCTCATTCAGAGCCTTGATGATGTTCTTACGCGCCTGCTCTTTTTCGTCAGGTGCAACCGCATCTTCGAGATCAAGGAAGATCACGTCAACGTCGGATTTCGCAGCTTTTTCAAACATCTGCGGCTGGCTGCCCGGGATGGCCAGCTCAGAACGGTTCAAACGGCCAGGGGCCTGATCTACGGGGTGGAATGACATTATGCTCTCCCTTTCAGAACGTAACAATGTTGCGCATAAAAGGATCCTTGAGCACCAATATGTCAATAAAAGTTTCAGTCTATTTAGGTATACTGCCCGTCCTGTCGTTTTCGAGGGCCAAACGCGTCGCATAATAGAAGGCAATCGCCTGCGCTCGGTTCTTTACGGATAGTTTTTCATACAAGTTGGACAGATGAAACTTCACGGTATTGGTGGAAATCGACAGCTCCTTGGCCAATTCCCGATTTGTCAGCCCTTTTGACAGCGCTTCCAGAATCACCCGCTCTTTGCGCGACAGGGAATGGATTGGGTCCGATTGCAGCTGGCGCACATCCAGAAACGGAAACACCATTTTTCCCGCTGCCACGTCCTGACATATGTCCAGCAACGTTTCGGCGGGGCTAGAACGCGATGCAAACGCAGCGGCGCCGGCCGTCATCGCCAAACGGGGGAGATCCCCGCTGTCGTCGGCATAAACCACAAATTTTGGCGCGCGCTCTTGATCGCGCAGAATATCGATTAATTTCGCCCCCCCCAACACCGGCAAATTCCAATCTATGACCCCCACCTGAACCGGCGCACGCATCACCGCGCCCAGAAAGCCTTCGGCTGTCGCCGCCGTTGCCACAAGCGAGAATCGTGGATCCTTGTCAAAGATCTCGGACAGGGCGGACAACACCAATGGATTGCCGTCAGCAATCATCACATCCACTGCGCCGCTGTTCTCTGTAGTTTCTTGTTTCATAAGGCGTTTCTCCAAAAAACTACCCGTATAGGTAGGGGTATTTTCGGTATACTACGGCATATTTGCACAAAAGGATGGTTTTTAACCCACCCAAATAGATACCCAAAAGCAGGATTAAGGGGCGTTGCCATAATTGTCCACAACATTAAGTTCCATTTTAGTGGTGCAATGCGAAATAAAATTGCCCCAGCCAGAACGGCGCCAAACAGACGGCCACCAAGGCTGCTTGGTCATTGGAAGGAAGACAGATGGACATCCACGAGTATCAGGCCAAGGAAATTCTATCGAATTTCGGCGTGGCCGTCCCCGACGGATCTTTAGCCTACAGCCCCGAACAGGCCGCCTACCGGGCGCGTGAACTGGGCGGCGAACGCTGGGTGGTCAAAGCCCAGGTGCATGCTGGAGGGCGCGGCAAAGCCGGCGGTGTCAAACTCTGTAACAGCGACATCGAAATTCAGGACGTCAGCGAAAACCTGTTTGGCAAAAAACTGGTCACCCACCAAACCGGCCCCGAGGGACAGGGCATCTACCGCGTCTACGTCGAGGCCTGCGTGCCCATCGAACGCGAGCTGTATCTCGGCTTTGTTTTGGACCGCACCAGCCAGCGGGTCATGATCGTAGCGTCCGCCAACGGCGGCATGGAAATCGAAGAGATCTCAGCCAACAGCCCCGACAGCCTGGTGCGCGCAACCGTGGAACCCGCGGTTGGTCTGCGGGCGTTTCAATGTCGTCAGATCGCCTTTAAATTGGGGTTCGAACCCGGCATGGTGCAACAGGTCGTGCGCACATTGCAGGGCTGCTACCGCGCCTTCACCGAACTTGATGCAACGATGGTCGAAGTGAACCCCCTGGTGGTCACAACCGACAATCGCCTGATCGCGCTGGATGCCAAAATGACCTTTGATGACAATGCGTTGTTTCGGCACCCTCAAATCAGCGAACTGCGTGACAAAAGCCAGGAAGACCCCCGCGAAAGCCGCGCGGCTGATCGCGGTCTCAATTATGTTGGCCTGACCGGGAACATTGGCTGCATCGTTAACGGCGCTGGATTGGCGATGGCCACGATGGACACCATCAAACTGGCCGGCGGCGAGCCTGCAAACTTCCTTGATATTGGCGGCGGCGCCACCCCTGAACGTGTGGCCAAGGCGTTTCGACTGGTGCTGTCAGATGACAATGTTCAAGCGATCCTTGTGAACATCTTTGCGGGGATAAACCGCTGCGACTGGGTCGCGGAAGGCGTTGTTCAGGCTCTGAAAGAAGTCGAAACAGACATCCCAGTTGTGGTGCGCCTTGCCGGTACAAATGTCGAGGCTGGGCAAAAGATCTTATCGCAATCCGGCCTGCCGATCATCCGCGCCGGCACCCTGAACGAAGCCGCCGAACGCGCCGTCACCGCATGGCGCAATGATCAGAGCCAGGCCACAATCCTGAGGAGCACATCATGAGCATTCTTCTGGAGCGCGACACCCGCGTCATCGTGCAGGGCATAACCGGTAAAATGGCCCGGTTTCACACCAAAGACATGCTGGCCTACGGCACCAATGTCGTGGGCGGTGTTGTGCCCGGAAAAGGTGGCGAAACGGTCGAGGGCGTGCCTGTTTTCAACACTGTCGAAGACGCCGTAGCCGCAACCGGCGCGGACGCCTCGCTGATTTTTGTCCCACCGCCCTTTGCCGCGGACAGTATCATGGAAGCGGCGGATGCAGGCATCCGCTACTGTGTCTGCATCACCGACGGCATTCCAGCGCAAGACATGATTCGCGTGAAACGCTATATGTATCGCTACCCCAAGGACAAACGCATGGTGCTGACCGGCCCCAATTGCGCGGGCACCATCAGCCCCGGCAAGGCCATGCTGGGTATCATGCCCCACCATATCTATCTGCCGGGCCATGTCGGCATTGTCGGGCGTTCGGGAACGTTGGGTTACGAGGCGGCCGCGCAGCTCAAGGAGCGTGGCATCGGGGTTTCCACATCGGTTGGCATCGGTGGTGACCCAATCAATGGGTCTTCATTTCGCGACATTCTTGAAATGTTTGAAGCCGATGACGACACCCATGTGATTGCGATGATCGGAGAAATCGGCGGCCCACAAGAAGCCGAAGCCGCTGATTATATTCGCCAACACATCAGCAAACCTGTTGTGGCCTATGTGGCCGGCCTTACGGCGCCAAAAGGAAAGACTATGGGCCATGCAGGCGCAATAATTTCCGCGTTTGGCGAAAGCGCATCAGAAAAAGCCGAAATCCTGACGGCCGTTGGGGTGACAGTCGCCGAAAATCCCGCTGAAATTGGCAAAACAATCGCCCAAGTGATGGAGAGCACCTGATGGCAAAACCTCGCGTATTGGTGACCCGAAAATGGCCTGACCGCGTCGAAGCGGAAATCGCCAAACAGTACGATGCGACCTTCAACGCGTCAGACCGCCAGCTGGGCGTCAGTGAACTGCGCGATGCGCTCGGATCATATGATGCGATTTTGCCAACGGTGTCAGATCGATTGCTGGCGGAAACGCTGGACACACCGCGGGTTCAGACCAAACTATTGGCCAACTATGGCGTGGGCTATTCCCATATTGATGTGGCCACGGCCCGCCATCAGGGCATGACCATCACCAATACGCCGGATGTCCTGTCCGAATGTACCGCTGATTTGACAATGACTCTGCTGCTCATGGTGGCACGCCGCGCAAGTGAGGGCGAACGCGAACTGCGCTCGGGCACCTGGAAAGGGCCAAGCCCGATCCATATGATGGGCACCAAAGTGTCCGGGAAAACGCTGGGCATCGTCGGGTATGGTCGGATCGGCCGCGAAGTGGCGCGGCGCGCCCATCACGGGTTTGGTATGGATGTGCTGGTGTTCAATCGCAGCCCCGTTGATCAAGCCGTCCTGAAACAGAACAACGCGGTGCAAATGAACAGCCTTGAAGAGCTGCTCCCACAGTGTGACTTTGTCTCGCTGCATTGCCCGGGCGGAGCCTCTACACGCAATCTGATCAATGCCGCGCGTCTGGATCTAATGCGCGAGAACGCCATTTTGGTCAACACGGCGCGCGGGTCCATTGTGAACGAAACCGCGCTGGCACAGGCATTGATGTTTGATACAATTGGCGGTGTTGGTCTGGATGTCTATTCAGAAGAACCCTGTATCCCGCCTGCTTTGGCGGAGTGCGACAATCTGGTGATGTTGCCGCATCTGGGCAGTGCGACACATGAATCGCGTGAAGCAATGGGGTTTCGTGTTCTTGAGAATCTAAACGACTTCTTCCAAGGGAAATCACCGCGCGATCTTGTTGCGTAACATCTGGTTTCGCACCTGCCTGCGCCCATCCCCATCGGAGCGATACCTCGCCCTATGGGGGATGGGCGACCCTGCTATGGGCTTATACGCCCAAGTAGTCTCTCAACGCGGCGGGCGGATCCTGCATCAGATCTGCCGTGGGCAAGGGCGCGGTCACACTGCCGTCGGCCACCACCACAGCGGCGTCAGCAATGCGCAGGGCGTCTGCGGGGTAATGACTGACCATCACCGCAGACATCCCCGTCTCGCGGCAGATCTCTGCGACCAAATCCAGCATTTTGTGCTTTAACGCAGGCCCAAGCGCGGCAAAGGGTTCATCCAGCAGCATCAAAGGCCGCGCCTGCAACAAAACCCGCGCCAGCGCAGCGCGGCTTTGTTGCCCTCCCGACAATTCAGCCGGTTTGCGCGTTTCATATCCCGCCAACCCAACCCGATCGAGCGCCCCAGAAATCTGCACCTGCTGACTGGCAGTGGGACGTGTCCGCGTCAACGCAAGGGCCAGATTGTCGCGAATGGTCAGGTGCGGAAACAGGTTATTGTCCTGAAACAACATACCAATCGGACGCGCCGCTGGCGTATAGTGCGTCACATCCTGCCCCCGCCACAGCACCCGTCCAGCACGCACAGGCGCAAATCCAGCGATCACGTTCAGCAGCGTTGATTTCCCCGACCCCGAAGGCCCCAGCAGCGCGGTAATTGGGGCCCCCAATGTTGTATCCGCCTGCAGGGTAAATGCGCCCTGTTCAACTGTGATCTGATCAAGCGTCAGCACTTGCGCGCCCTCCTTTGTCGAATACCCAAAACAGACCTAAGCTAAGGCTCAGCAACAGTAATGCCGCACCTCGGGCGGCCTCCATCTGATAACTGCCCATCAACCGATAGATCTGCAACGGGAGGGTGGAACTGTCGCCATCGGCAAACAACATAATCACGCCAAGATCTCCCATCGACAACGCCGCCGTAAGCCCCGCCGCAAATCCCAACGGCCGCCGCATACGGGGCAGGTAAACCACGCGCCACAACGGCCAGCCGCGCAGCCCCAAGGCTGCACCAAGACGGCCAAAATCCTGACGCGCGCTGTCCAAGCTGGGCCGCAAGACCCGCAGCACAAACGGCAAGGCCATCAGCGCATTGACCAGCATGGTGACCGGCAGCGCCACGTCCGCCGGGCGGACAATCGGCTGTAACAGCAGGAATGCGCCTGTGCCCAACACCAGCCCCGATACGGAGATCCCCAGCAACGCCGCAGCCTCTCCCGCCCGCGTCAGCAATGGCAGCGCCATCATCAGCGTCAGGGCGGTTGCCCCAAGCGCCAACAGGACCGAACGCCCGGCGGCGCTCCAGACGACCCCAGGCATATCGGTCAGGCCGGGCGCGCCCGCAAGGGCCACCGCCATCAGCGGCACCAATAGGAAACTGGCCGCAAAAGCAATCCAGACTCCATCCATTACACGTGAAACGGTGGCTGCACCGTCCCAGCGCGCCACCTGCCGGTCAAGCCCCGCGCCCATGCCATCCCGTGCGGCAAACCGCAGCGCCACTCCACCTGCAACCAGTCCCAAACACAATTGCACGCCCGCCAACGTGGCCGCTTTGCCAAGATCAAAATCAAACCGAAAGGCCTGATAAATCGCCAGTTCCAGCGTCGTTGCACGCGGCCCCCCGCCCAAGGTCAGCGCAACCGCAAAAGAGCCAAGACAGATCACAAAAATCACGGCAAAGGCCCCAGGGAGCAACTGGCGCAGCATCGGCAGCTCCAGCACCCGCCATAGTGGCGCGTTCAGCGACGCGGCCAGTCGGAACCGTTCCGCCGGGATCGCCAACCACCCCTGCAACAACAGCCGTACCGCAAGGGGTAAATTGAAAAAAACATGGGCCAGGATGACCCCGTGATACCCATAGATATCCAGCCGGGGCAGGCCCAAGGGGGCCAACAGCTGATTGATCAACCCCTTGCCACCAAACACCGCCAGCAGGCCCAGAATGGCCACAATCACCGGCAAGATAAACGGCGCCCCCATCAGTGCAATCAGCGCAGATCGCCCCGCAAAAGACCGCCGCGCAAGCGCCCGCGCCACCGGAATGGCCAGTCCAACACTCAACAGGGCCGACAGCGCCGCCTGCCAGATGGTAAAACGCAACGCAGCCCAATCACCGGGCCCCAGCCCAGACAGACCGCCACCGCGCCAAAGCACCGCCGCCACGGGGACAAGAACCATCCCCGCAACGATCAGCGCCGTGATTATTGTGACAACGCGCGACGCCATGCTTCGATGGCCTCAGACCGCAGAGCGGCCGCTTCGTCTTCACTGTAAAAAAGCACTTTTTCTGGCATCGGCAGCGCTTGGAAACCTTCGGGCCACTCATTTTCAGCAAGAGCCGCGGGGAACGACCAGTTAGAGGTCGGGATCATCGATTGGAATTCGCGGCTCAGCACAAAGCCCATGAACTGGTCCGCCAGATCAGATTGGTCGGTGCCTTTCAACTTGGCCGCCAGTTCCACCATAAAGTAGTGGCCTTCGTCAAAAATCGCGGCTGACTTGGTCAGGTCTTCTTCGGCGATGATGTGATAGGCAGGAGATGTCGTGTAGGACAGCACCATGTCGGCTTCACCATCGGTGAACATGCCATAGCTTTCCGACCAGCCTTTGGTCACGGTCACAATCTTAGGCGCCAGTTTCGACCACGCCTCTTCGGCCTTATCGCCGTAAACGTTCTGCACCCAAAGCACCAATGCCAGCCCCGAGATCGAGCTACGCGGATCTTGAATAACCAAACGCAGATCATCCGGCGCGTTCAGCAGATCGTCAAAGCTGGTCAGCGCGGTTTCAACCTTGGTGTTGTCATAGATAAACGCGGTGTGGCTGTAGTTGAACGGCACAAAGGTATCATCCGCCCAGTCAATTGGCAGCGTCAGTCCCGACGTGTCTAGGCCATGCGCCGCAAACAAACCGCTTTCACGCGCCTTTTTGGTGATATCTGAGTTAAAACCAATGGCCACGTCGGCCTCGGTGTTTGCGCCCTCCAGCAGCAGGCGCGGCAACAGTTCACCAGTTTTGTACTGCAGATCACAGCCACACTGCGCCTCAAACGCCGCCTCAATGCCGGGACCGGGGCCCCAATCCGAGGCAAAATAATCGGGTGCGTAAACAGTCAGCACAGGCGTTTCCGCCGCCGCCGCACTGGCAAGCATCATGCCCGCAACAAAAGGAAGCGCTCTCATCGCAATCTCCATATGTGTGGGCGGAGTGTCAGGCGTCATCCAACATGCCAACCTTCCCTCCGCCGGGTCTAGCCGGTTCAGGTTCAGCGGGTTTGCAAGATGCATCTCAGCTCATATGTCGCCATACACGCTCCCCGAGGTGCCTTGTCCAATAGTTTAGCCCGCAGGTTGCTACAAGCAGCAATCGTGCACCATCGCACCGCCCCGCGCGGGGTGTTGCGACGCGCACCGCCCTCCAGACCCGCAAAAACCCATGACCAAATGTTTCGCAGTTGCCGTATTAATTTGCCCAAAATTTCGCTCGCAGGAAGCGCGTCCGCCGTTTGTTCCCATCACAGACGGCGTGAAGATCACAGATGGCTGTACCCCCGCCCCAATCAGACGGTTTTCCTTGCCCCGGCCCGACTCACCTGTCATAGATTCACCTGCTACTGCTTCTAATCGACGTTCTGTCTCCCCCCTTGGGCGGCGTTCAGTCTTTCGATCAAGGCGAACGCCAGGCTGCCGCACCGTCGCGGGCAGCACCAACATATTGGAGACTACTATGCCTACAGGTACAGTAAAATGGTTCAACTCAACCAAAGGCTTCGGCTTTATCGCACCTGACGAAGGTGGCAAAGACGTGTTTGTACACATCTCTGCTGTTGAGCGCGCTGGCCTGACCGGTCTGGCCGACAACCAGAAAGTAACCTACGAACTGCGCGCCGGCCGTGATGGTCGTGAGAGCGCGGATTCGATCGAACTGGCATAAGCCTTTTCGATATCCGTTTGAAACAGCCCGCCTTTTGGCGGGCTGTTTTACGTTTGAACACCCAAAATATTAGCCCAGCCTTGAGCCTTGCTGAACGAGATGTATATTGGTAAAAAAATATAACCAATAAATCCTGAGGGGGTGAACGTGCCTGTCATCACCAATATCCAAGATCTCAAACGCCTCTATCAACGACGCGTGCCGCGGATGTTTTACGATTATGCCGAAAGCGGCAGCTGGACCGAGCAGACCTTTCGGGACAACTCAAACGATTTTGATCAGATCCGCCTGCGCCAACGGGTGGCGGTGGATATGGCCGGGCGCTCGACCGCGACGCAGATGATTGGTCAGGACGTCACCATGCCGGTGGCGTTGGCCCCTGTGGGGTTGATGGGCATGCAATGCGCCGATGGTGAAATCAAAGCAGCACGTGCGGCCGAACGCTTTGGCGTTCCCTTTACCCTATCGACAATGTCGATAAACTCAATTGAGGAGGTGGCGGAGGCGACCTCTAAACCCTTCTGGTTTCAGCTCTATACCATGCGTGACCTCGACTACACCGCACGGCTGATGCAGCGCGCAAAAGACGCGGGCTGTTCGGCCTTGGTGATCACGCTGGATCTGCAAATTCTGGGCCAGCGCCATAAGGACCTGAAAAACGGCCTGTCGGCGCCGCCAAAATTGACCCCGCGCACCGTCGCCAATCTGATGACCAAATGGCGATGGGGCATCGAGATGCTGGGGGCCAAGCGGCGCAACTTCGGCAATATCGTTGGTCATGTTGATGGCATTTCCGACACGTCATCTTTGGGTGCCTGGGCGGCGGAACAGTTTGATCCCAGCTTGGATTGGTCCAAGGTGGAACGCCTGATGGAAATGTGGGGCGGCAAGGTGATCCTAAAAGGTATTCTGGACGTCGAAGACGCAAAAATGGCAGCCAAAGTAGGCGCGGATGCGATCGTGGTCTCCAACCACGGTGGGCGCCAGCTGGACGGCGCACTCAGCTCTATCCGCGTCCTCCCCGAACTCATCGACGCGGTTGGGAAACAGGTTGAGGTCCATCTGGACAGCGGCATTCGCACGGGTCAGGATATACTAAAGGCGGTGGCTTTGGGCGCAAAAAGCACCATGATAGGCCGCGCGTTTGTCTATGGTCTTGGGGCGATGGGACAACAGGGCGTGACCCAGACGCTGGATATTCTGCACAAAGAACTGGACACGACGATGGCCTTATGTGGTGAAAAATCCGTACAGGGCCTAGGACGTCACAACCTTTTGATCCCAAATGATTTTGCAGGTAACTGGCAGGGTACTGACCGCCAAACTGACGGTTCAGACTGACGGCGACCGCACAGCGGTTCGACCACGCAGCAACACACGCAGCACCGGCACCAATAGCACAGAAATCAGCCCCAACAGCAGGCCTAGAATGGTAAACGCCATCGGCAACCCAAAGGCCTGCGCCAAAAAACCCATCATCGGGGGGCCGAGAAAAAAGCCGGTATAGCCAACCAAAACAACCCGCGAAATCGCGAGGCTGCGCTGGCCTGCGGATACGGCCTTCCCGATCCAGGCCAGTGTCATCGGCGCGATGATCGACACCCCAAACCCCAGCACAGCAAATCCAGCATAGGCCAGTGTCTGTGTCGGCGCCCAGGCCGCTGAAATCGCCCCAATGGCCGCAAGCGCCCCAGCGCCCTGCAACGCGCGGCCTTCGCTCATCCAGCGGGTCAGCACCTGCCCCGTCAAACGGCCCAGCCCCATAGTCAGCCCCAAAATAGCCGGCCCCATGGCCCCTTCGGCCGCCCCGACGCCCAGGCTACGCTCAAGATGAAGGGCCGACCAACCTTCTGTGGCCTGTTCGGCCATAAACCCGACCAATGTTATCCCACCTGCGCAGATCAACAGCGCCTTTGGCACTCCCAGACCTGCCGCCGGATTGGTGGCGTCTTCGGCCTCACCTTCTTCGACGTGATAAAGCCCCAAAGCCAGCACAAGCGTCATCACGCCAATCATGCCAAAGCAGACCAACGGCGCAACACCCGCCTCCCGCAGCAGCCCCGCACACAGGGCAGATGCGCCATATGCAAAAGAAAACAACGCGTGGTTCAAGTTCATCAATGAACGCCCGCTGGACGTTTCGATGCCACTCAGCCGCGTGTTCATGATCACATCCAACAGGCCGGATGTGCCCATTGCCAGCGTCATCGCAATGGCAAACACGCCCCAACTTCCCGCAAGCCCCGGTACGATAAATGCCAGAACCACCGCCACAGCACAGATACGCATCGCCTGCGCCCCACAGGCGCGATCAACCTTAGGCGCCAGCCACATCGCACCGCAGGCCCCAGCTGCACCAAACAGCAGGCCCAGACCAAAATCTGCATCATTCAACCCCGCCTGCGCTTTGATCCACGGCGCATAAGCACCAAACGCCCCCCAATACAGACCCATCGCCACAAAGGCGCGGGCAGGAATACGGCTGGCATAAAGATCATCACGAAGGCTCATGCCAAACAGCTCGCACGGGTCCCTCCGCACAGCAAGCGCGTTGACGACCCCACAGGGGTCGCTTTTGTCGCCGCTTCCCCCCTTGAAATGTCAGGTTGGTCCGCCAAAAATCCGATCCTGAAACCAGATCAGCGACGGATACGCGCACAGCCAGATCCAGAAAAACCGGTTCAAACCAAAACACACCGCATTGGACAGATGAAACGCCGCAGTACAAACCAACGCCAGCTTCAACGCATCCGGATGCAACAACGCCAGCGGAAACAACACCTCCAGCAACATTACAGCCCAAGACATCGCAAACAGCACAGCCCGCTGATCCGCCCAGGCACGCAGCCCTTCACTGACGGGATAAGCAGAAAACCGAAACACATCACACAATGCTCGCCCCGATTGCCATTCAGGATTGATGATCTTGATCCAACCGGACACAAAATAAGACAGCACCAACTGCACCGCCAAATATGACACCGCCATTTCCGCCCAATATGGTGACGGCGCCAGATGCGCCAGCGACAGACAGCTGAGGATCAGCACGGTCATTTTGTCGCTGCCGCCATTGTAAGGTCCCTGAAACCGCCACAGCATCACCAGGCTGGCGCCCCACAAACCCCAAACAGCAAATGCTCCGCCGACCCCAAACGCCAGACACCCGCACAACACCAGTCGTAGACCAAACAGCCCCCGCCCATGCCCGGCAAAGAGATGTTCCAGACTTTGCTGCGCCACCGCCGCCGCCAGCAGCACCTCGGTCAGGCGCACAACCTCCATCACGGTCATGCGCGCCACTCCCGCAGGGAAACCCATGCGCTTTCATATTCGACCGATTTCACAATCTGCTCCTGCACCCGAGACACAAACACCAGTCGAAACTGCAACTCGCACACGTGATCCGGCAGCTGCGCTGCAACCCGGCGCGCAATCATCTCAAAACTGTGTGGCGTTGGCACCTCGATCAATCGCTCTGAACAGCTGACCATAAACAGCTGTTCATTCCAGTGTGGGTTCCACACCAGCCGCTGCAGCCCCTGCGCAATCGTAACCCGCATAGGGCGGGGATCGACTTCTTGCCAATCCCCCGCCTGTCCCGAACAATACACACGGTATTCGACCCGCGGTGATGGCGCTACCGTCTTGAAAAACCGCCAGGACGGGATCAGGGCCGGCAACAAAAGAGATATCAGGCGCAGCACAATCAACACTCTCCTATTCAAACGCCCCTATGTTACGCTCCCCCCCTTTAACAGCCCCTTTCCAAATGCGTTCCTGTCTCTTATTGGCTCAAAATACCCCGGGGGAGGCCCATCGGGCCGGGGGCAGCGCCCCCAACCGTTTTCTCCTTGTCAAAATCCAAAAACCGTACTAAGGGCACAGCTTCACGCGGGGTGACAGCCTTGGAGGCACCCTGCCCTTATCAAATTGGAGATTACTCATGGCAAAAGAGATTCCCGATCTCGTCGCCGCTTCCCGCGCGGGGACAGGCAAGGGCGCCGCTCGCGCTGCACGTCGTGCAGGCATGGTTCCCGGTGTTGTTTATGGTGGCGACGTTGAGCCCCAAGCGATCCAGATCCCTTTCAACGTTCTGTTGAAAAAACTGAAGGCTGGTCAGTTCAAATCCACTCTGTGGAACCTGAAAGTTGAAGGCCAGGAAGACGTCCGCGTCATCTGCCGCGACGTTCAGCGTGACGTTGTAAAAGACCTGCCCACACACTTTGACCTGATGCGCCTGCGTCGCACCTCAAAAGTGAACCTCTTCATCCCTGTTGAATTCGTCAACGAAGAAGAGTGCGCAGGCCTGAAGCGCGGTGGCGTTCTGACCGTTGTGCGTTCCGAAGTTGAACTGGTTGTAACCGCCGGCAACATCCCTGAGAAACTGACTGTTGACCTGACTGGCAAAGCCATCGGCGACGTGATCAACATCTCGGACATTGAGCTGCCCGAAGGCGCCAAGCCAACCATCGACCGTGACTTCGTCATCGCCAACGTTGCAGCCCCGGCTGGCCTGGCGTCGTCCGACGACGAAGCGGAAGAAGACGAAGCAGAAGTTTCTGCCGAAGCATAAGTCGTCCGCCAGTTTTGGCAGATGCAAACGGGGTCCTTCGGGGCCCCGTTTTTTGTTGGCCAGACGGTGCCAAATCCCAATCGTACATCAGACATGCCAACCTGCGCGCTCTTACAAAAAACAACAGGCTGGGCCTTTGCACCCTATCTGTGCATAATGAAAACTGTCGCAACTGTAGGGCAAAACATGTCAGCTAAAATAGATCGCATGAAGCAATACTACCACGAAGTTTGGGAAAAAGGCGATCTCAGCGTGATTGAGAGCTATTTCACGCCACAGGACCACGGAAACTATATAGTGTCTGGCAAACAGATTGTGCCCAGTGAAATCCGCGAATGGGTCTCGGTTGTGCGCAGCTTTGTCACCAACATCAAGGTGACCGTCGTCCACAGCATCGAAGAAGGCGATTGGCTGTCCATGATGTTGCGCTTTGACTGCCGCCGCCGCGACACAGGCGCGCCGGTTACGGTGCATCAGCAAATCATGTTTCGCTTTGACGGCGACCTCAAGGCAGAAAGCTATCCGTTTTTCGACATGCTCAGCTTCTTTGAACAGCTTGGCCAGCTGCCCGAAGACGTGCATGCGCTGTTGCTCAGCGGAACGCGGCTCAACTAAGCTCTCACAACTGACGGTTTCTCCGTCTACGCGTGCCCAACACCTGCCGCCGTCAGCGCCGGTTGGTGGGGCTTTGTCGCCCATATAGGGCGAAAGGCAGACTCCCGCCGTTCCTGAAGGCTTTGGAATGTCGGCCGGTCTGTTGGCATCGGTCTCGACCTTGCGCTGTTTCACACGGTTAAGGATGGCTGTCAGTTTGACAGGATAGAACAGTATCGCGCCATACTTGCGAAGCACGCTCAGCTGCGTGGGCAAATTATGCAAAGTGCAGGCTAGCTAGAATCTGCTCGCATAACGACGTCGAACTCCTCAAGTAGTGTGACAAGAGCGGAATCGCCCCCATAAGCAAGGCTGAGCGAAAATCGAACGACGTAAACGCCCGTACGAGCAGGCGATATTGACTGGAGGCCGTGCGACAT
Source organism: uncultured Paracoccaceae bacterium (assembly GCA_947492585.1). Classification (GTDB taxonomy): domain Bacteria; phylum Pseudomonadota; class Alphaproteobacteria; order Rhodobacterales; family Rhodobacteraceae; genus Epibacterium. The sequence continues at coordinate 866 of CANLND010000029.1, read as the reverse complement.
CTCGGACCAAATCGCGGTATGGTGACGTGTCCAACTACTGACTAAATGAACCTCGCCGGGCGCCAAAGTCTTCTGCTCGATGCTCCCACTTTGCGGTTCACCACAACATTCACCAAAAGCGGTTACTTCATCACGACGCCCTTTTTCCCAGTAAGAAACCGATTGGAAAGCACTCGCGACACCACGCCTGTAGTGTACCGTTGTCGCCGTCGATCCACGATTAGTTATACGTGCGGTCGCCGTGAATGGTCCAAGGTTTGCATCCCCATCAGCCTCAAGGCAAAGGGTTGCCGTTCCGATCACCTCAATTTCAAATGGACCGCTCTGACGCTTGTCGAGTACTTCCAGCTCCATCCCGCAAGTACTGGCTATATTGTTTTGCTCAACGACACATGCGGTTAGCATGATCAGCCCTAGGATACTCCACCTAGCCCGCAACAACTGAAACAACCACAACACCTCTCAGTATCCAATTGATATTAAATGTTTTTTACCTCAATCACCACCCAATAGAAGAGATTGTCAGAAGAATTAATGTCCGGGATCTGCCCCATATCCGACGGATTGTCGCAGGCACGCTGACGAACTGCGGAGGGTGGGACGGATTGACACCAAGCTTCGACATTTTTCCGCCCGCCGGGAAGCGTAAGTCGATGACCTCACCCACCTCAACAATCGCGCCAGGATGACCTTTGAAACTGTGGATTGCATTCAGAGTACGGGCGATTACTCGCTGGGTACATCTATTTAGGTCACGTCCCCTAGGGTCAGGACCCATTGATTTCCGCATAGCTGCGTGATTCACAGTTCGAAAATCGAGCGGTGAACATGTCTGATCTTTTTTGGCTGACGGATGCGCAGATGGC
>CANLND010000028.1 GCA_947492585.1 uncultured Paracoccaceae bacterium | reverse complement strand
GAATAACACCCGCTATGAAACTAAAAACAGCCGCGTGAGTTCTACGGCTGAGCCCCATTAAAAATGGGGGGAGTACCCATCAATTGAGATCAACACAAACCGTTGTCCCGCTTCATCCGTTATAAGGAGGTCCTTGCGTTCGGCAAGTCGAAGATACGCTTCCATACTGTCTTGGAACTGCTCAATCGTGATCTCATTGCCACCTTCGACACTTTGATCGGCAGCCGCGTCGTAAATGAGGCGTCTTACAAATTCCTCGTTCCCAATACCCGCTTGTGACCCCAATGATGATAGCTGCTGAATAACGGTTTCTGGAATATCCTTGATCACGATGTCAGACATAGATGAACCTCGTCTTGGGCCGTAGATGAAAGGTGTTGGTACAAATTACAGCCATTATTCCGAAACAGGCTTACGCACATGGCGGGGTACCACGCGCTGCCAATCCAGTCCTTCGAACAGCGCCTCAAATTGAGATCTGTTAATGGCAATGACGCCATTGCTCATCCGTGGCCAGACAAAACCAGCGCCTTCGATACGCTTGTAAGTCATCACAAGGCCGGTTCCGTCCCACACAATGATCTTCATCCTATCTGCGCGCTTTGATCTGAAGATGGCTCCGCTGAACGGATCCAGGGCGAATTCATTACTGACGATGGCTGCGAGACCATCCATACCCTTCCGAAAGTCTACGGGCTTAGAGGCCAGATAAAGTTTGAAATTTCCAGATGGTGAGATCATGCATGCCCCTCAACGGCCAAAATGATTTTGACCACATCCTCGGCAGGGTAAGTTGCCGGGAGGGACAAACTGAATGCACGTCCGCAGATATGAATTTGATCTTGCCGCACGGGGGCGGCATCATCTTTGGCTCTTTCTTCTTTTACAATAACTTCGGAGAAAAAAGTCTCCTCTGTCGCCGTGGTCGACCGTATACGCGATGTTTTGATGTCCGCGCGCCATTTGTAGACGAGAGATTGGGAGACGTTACAGGTTTTCATGATGTCAGTGAGGGTCAGTTCACCTTTGTCGAGCTTCTCTTTCACAAACCGTTTAAAACTAGGCGACCAAACGCGCCGACCGCCAGCGTGGACCTCGATCGTGAAGCCGTAGACTTCGAAGGATTGTGGAAAAGCCCCCATGGCTACTACCTCATTTTTCTCGGTAGTATGTCACGGTAGACGGGTGCCGAGCAGGTGCTAGTTTGGGCCCTATATGCAACGCTTACCATAAAACCGCACAAGTGCCGTTCCTAAACGTACTCCCAAAATGAGGCGATTTGTGTGCGTGCGGCTCCCGTATTTTTTGTTCCCCAACACAAAAAAGGGCCCCGGTGGGGCCCTTTTGCATAAGTTTCAAATTGCTCCTGACATCAATGCCCGATCAATGCAGGCACGATGGTCACAATCGACGGGAACAGCCACAACAGGGCCAGCCCCGCGACCTGGATCAGCACAAAGGGCAATACCCCGCGATAGATATGCGCTGTGGTCACTTCCTTAGGAGCGACACCGCGCAGATAAAACAGCGCAAAGCCAAACGGAGGCGTCAGGAAAGACGTCTGCAAGTTCACAGCCACCATGATCGTCACCCATTTGGGATCAAACGACCCGCCATAAATCACTGGCCCGACGATCGGGATCACGATGTAAATGATTTCCAGGAAATCCAACACAAACCCCAGCACAAAGAGCACCAGCATCACGATCAAAAAGACCGTCAGCTCATTGTCAAAACTCCGCAAGAACTGCTGAATATAGTGTTCCCCGCCAAAGGAGATCACCACGAGGTTGAGCAACTGCGACCCAATCAGGATTGTGAACACCATCGACGTAACCTTGGCGGTTTCGCGCACCACAGGTGTCAGCACCCCGCCCTGAAACAGGACCCAACAGGCATAAAGCAGACCAAACAGCGCAAACAGGTAGCTGCCGTAGGCCGCTGCAAACGCAATCGTTGTCTCTACGCTCACATTGCCTTGGTTGATGCGCAGATCAAAGTTCACACCAATCAGAATTGCCGCCGCAACTGCAAAGGTCGACCAGATGATGACCCAGCCAGACTGACCCCGCTCTTGCAGTTTGCGATAGGCGGCCAGCATGATCGCCCCCCCCGCCCCCAAGGCCGCTGCAGGCGTTGGATTGGTGATCCCGCCAAGGATGGACCCCAGCACCGCGACAATCAAAATCAGCGGTGGAAAAACCACGCGGATCAGATCGTTTTCAGCGCATCGCGCCGCTGCCGTCTTGCAGCCGTACAACGCGAGAACGGTTGGGAGCGCCATCAAAACCACAGTCACACCCGCCGAAGTGGTTGGGGCGATCAACACGATGTCGACCAACGCCAGCAACAACAGACCGATACCGCCCAAAATCAACGGCGCTGCCTCGCGTGACGGCGCAACGCCCCGCCCGACGGCCAGAACCAGACCCAGCATAACGATCACCGTCGCAATACCTGACCCAATCGGCGCGGCCGCCGCGACTTTGGCGATGCGGGCTTCGACCAACTGCTCTTCAGTCAGTTTGGCCGCCTGCTGTACGCCACCGGCAGCATCGATTTTGGTTTGCTCCGCCACGGCCGCATCCCATGCGGTCTGGCCGTGCAGATCAATCATCGACGCCTGACACTGCGCCCCCACATTGGTGCGCAACGACGCCGATTGCCCCGCTTCGGAGAAAGACGACACAACGATATTTTGACTGCCGACCAGCCCAAGAGTGTTCAACAACACCACGCCAACAATCAGAGCTGCGGGAACGCCAAGGAACCAGGTCAGCCCCTCGCCGCGTGTGATCGGTTCGTTGCTGGTGTCTTCCAGAACAACTGGTGGTGCTTTTTCTGGGTTAAGCAGCGCGTAGCCAAAGGCATAAAGCGCATACAGCAGCGCCAGCAAAATGCCCGGCAACAATGCGGCTTGAAACAGGGTCCCAACTGACACCACCGCAGGTTCACCCAGATAGGTCAACGCGTCCGAACAGCCCGCTTCCTGTGCCCGGACCTCTTGCGCGGTGGAATACAGATCCCCCGCCAATGTGCCCAGCAATACGATCACGATAGACGGCGGAATAATCTGCCCTAACGTGCCAGATGCGGCGATCACGCCCGTCGCCAGTTCTGGGCTATAATTGTTGCGCAGCATTGTCGGCAGCGCCAGCAATCCCATAGTGACAACTGTGGCCCCCACGATCCCGGTCGACGCTGCAAGAAACGCGCCAACAACAACAATAGAGACCGCCAAGCCCCCCGGAAGCGGGCCAAATACCCGTGCCATCGTGGTCAGCAGATCATTTGCAATCTTAGAGCGTTCCAAGGTGACACCCATCAAGACAAACATCAAAACCGCAAGCAGTGTTTCAATGGATGCCCCCGCCAGAACCCGCTCGTTTATGCGGTTGACGATAAAGGACACGTTGCGATCCAACGCGTATTCCCACCCTTGGGTGAACACAGGTTCGGCCACACGTGGCAAATCGGGGTATCGAAACACCGAGATCGTGTCCGGCTTCACACCGGAATTCACCAGATCACTGTAGACCTTGCTCGACGTATCAATGGCCTGATGGATCAACAGGCCTGCGCTGTCCAACGACGCGATAATACCAAATGAGATGATGCCCGCACCACCAATGGCAAACGCCACTGGAAACCCGGACAGGATACCTCCGAAGAGGCAGAAAAAAACAATAATGAGGCCGATTTCGACGCCATCAAGACCGAATAGCATATCCGTAGTCCCTTAGTTAATGAGCGCCTTCATAGGCTTCTTCACCTGCGCCAAGACCGTCCTTGTCGAGGTATTTGTCTTCGCTTTCTTCACCTTCCACGAACTCCAGATAGGAGCGGTAGAAAAAGGCGATCGCGTGCAAAAAGACGGTGGCGGCAAAAGCAACCAGCAGGATCTTAAAGAGGAAATACCCGTTGAACCCGTTGGGGCTGAACCCGGCGGTTTCAACATTCCAGCGCAACGCCCGTGCCTTGAGCACAAGGCGGTCCAAACTGTCGGATGCGGAGGGGTTTGGAACGATCAGATGACGCCACAGGAAAAACCAACCATACATCCACACCAAGACAGCAACCGGCATCATGAAGACCAGCGCACCGATCATATCGATTACCTTTTTTGCGCGGAAACTGATGCCTGCGTAGATCAAATCAACCCGCACATGGCCCCCCTGCACAAACGTGTAAGTGACGCACAGACAGACAACCATCGCATTGTAGAACTTCAGTTCTTCAGCGTACCAGCTGATGTCTTTTTCCAGCGCAATGCCCAGCCCAAAGCTCATGTCTGGGCGCGCAAAGATCCGCTGCATAAAGACGATGATGATCTGTTGCACCACCATCAGCAATCCTGCCCAAGCAAAGAAACGGCCGATGGCATTTGCAAAGCCTTCTAACCCCCGCACCACAGCCCATAAGACGTTGCGATAATAGAGGCCAACGACAGTCAGTACCAGAAAGGCGGTGAAAGCTACAAAAAAGAAGTCAACCGAGCCGCCATAGTAAACAAACCGCATCAAGGATTGTTTGTCTTCTAGGCTGTTCTCCCATGAAAGCCAGCCCAGCCAGCTTTCAGTGTGGCTCAAAGCGTAGCCTAAATTGTAGAAGGCGCCAGCAATGTTTTGCACCAGCCACCAAAGACCGGCTCCAATCGCGGCGAAAATGGAAATCCCACTATCGTCCTGCATGTTTACCTCAAAGTTCGCCGTATCAAGGCGCGATCAACGACGCGTTTAAGCGGGGCACGGCGTGATACAACAGAAATTGGATCTTTCGCCTGAGGCGAAAGATCCGATTAGAGCTGACTAGTTTGTTTAGCCCAAGATACGGTCGCGCTGAACGCGATATGCACCCTCGGATTTGGTCAACCATCCAGAAGAGGCCTTCATCGAGGCTTCGGCGCTGTTGCGGATTTTTGCAAACAGCTCGTCGTCCATCGACTCGTCCAAGGTTTCTTTGGTTGCCTTACCAAAGGCTTCCCATACGGTGTCAGGGAATTCCAAGGTATTCACACCACTAGACTGCAAACGTTGCAATGCTGCGCCGTTGTTGTTCATGAACTGCGACAGGCTCCACTGATGGCCTTCAGCGGCTGCAATCTCGATGATTTTTTGATGCGCCAAAGACAGGCTTTCAAAGACATCGCGGTTGGTTGCAACCGACAGGGCCGCGCCGGGTTCATGGAAACCTGCAGTGTAATAGGTTTTGGTGATTTCCTGGAAACCGGCCTTTTCATCCGCCCAAGGGCCAATCCATTCGGTGCCGTCAATCGCGCCTGATGCCAAGGCTTGGTACACTTCTGAACCTGGGATTGTCTGGACCGAGGCACCCAACTTGCCCAGCGCTTGACCGCCGAGGCCGGGCATACGGAATTTCAGACCGTTGAAGTCTTCTGGACCCTGGATTTCCTTATTAAACCAGCCACCGGCCTGCGGGCCAGTGTTGCCACCAATAAAGGATTTCAAACCAAAAATCTGGCCCAGTTCATCGTGCAGGGCATGGCCTTCGCCTTGATAATACCAGTTCGCCATTTCTTGCGGTGTCATCCCAAAGGGCACAGCAGTGAAGTAAGCGTAGGCTTTATGTTGGTTGGTAAAATAGTAATCCGCACCGTGATACATATCCGCCTGACCAGAGGTCACAGCGTCAAACACTTCCAGCGCGCCGACCAGCTCACCAGATGCTTTCAAATCAATGGTCAGCGTCCCATCAGACATGGTTGTAATGGTATCAGCAACACGTTGCGCAGAATCGTGCACACCGGCCAAACCGCGACCCCAGGTCGTTACCATCGTCAGCGTGCGTTTGCCTTGCGCATAAGCCGGGGCTGCCAGCGTCGTAGAAGCGGCGGCGGCCGAGCCACCCAATGCGGTGTTTTTCAGAAAAGAACGGCGATCCATTAATATTTCCTCCCATAGAAATTCTTCGGCTCCGGATAATATCCGAGCGGACCAGTTCAGGTGTGGCAAAGCCTAGTCAGGCGCGCTGATAAGGGAATACCTACAATTACGTACAGGCCGCAATTTCATGATTAACGCGCAGTAGAATATGGGTTTTTATTGCAAACACTGTGCCGCCTTCGCTCTTGATATTTCAAGAAATGCAATATGGGTGATGTTACCCTTTGATTCCCTGTCTCGATCTCGTAACGATTCGCCCATGCGCCTCACCAACTTTCTGTTCCGCCCAACCTACGCCCAAAAACTCTCCATGCTCGCGACCTTCCCGTTGATTTTGGCAGGGGTCGCCATCGCAATGGTCGTGGCAGTACAATCTCGAAATCTGGCAGAGCGCGAGATCCAAGCTTTGGAGCATCAGCTCATTGAGGCGAAAAAGGCTGAACTGCGCAATTACGTGACACAAGCACGCAACAGTTTTTCCCATATTTATGGCCGCGCAGCGCCAAATGATGACATTGCCAAAGAACAAGTCACCCAGATACTCAGCGCGATGATCTATGGCAAAGATGGGTTTTTCTTTGTCTACGATTATACCGGCACCAATTTGGTCAGCCCACGTCAGACCAGGTACATCGGGCGCAACTGGAGTGGCCTGACCGATAGCACCGGCACCCCCGTGGTGGATGAGTTAATCAATCTGGCACGCGGTGGAGCAGGATGGCATTCATTTTTGTGGGAAAAGACATCCACCGGAGAAGAGGCGCAAATGGTGGCCTATGTCGTTGGCCTACAGGATTGGCAATGGGCCGTGGGCACCGGCGTCTTTATTGATGATGTGCTGTCGACAGTTGCAGCGGCGCGTGCCGATGTTGAAACCCGCGTGCGCCGTACATTCTTTTCCATCGGAGGCATTACCCTTTCTGCGTTGATCGTCGTTTTTGCCTCGGGCATGGTTTTGAATATCCGCGAACGCCGCCTTGCCGACGCCAAACTGAAACAGCTGACGCAGCGGGTCTTTGATGCCCAAGAAGAAGAGCGCGGCCGCGTGGCACGGGAATTGCATGATGGGATCAGTCAAATTTTGGTCGGGGTCCGATATGCGCTTGATGTCGCGCGACGGCGCGTCGGTCACCCAGATCAAACGCACGCAGAGACCGCGCTCAACCGGGGGATTGAAAACCTAGGCACTGCCATCATCGAAGTCCGCAGGATTAGCCGCGATTTGCGCCCCGGTGTACTGGATGACCTCGGGCTTGGCCCTGCGCTCAAGGCGCTAACCGATGATTTTGCCCAGCGCACCGGCATCGACACCAAATTTAGCACCGTCGTGTTTCGCAACCGTCTGGATCAGAACAGCAAGATCGCATTGTACCGCATTGCCCAGGAAGCCCTGACCAACATCGAACGCCATGCCAATGCCAGCTGCGTCACAATTGACCTGCGCGGCCACACCAAAGGCGCGACCATGACCATCAAAGACGATGGCTGCGGGCTGCCGCCCTCAAACGCGCGCGTGGGTTCTGGAATTGGGTTGCGCAACATGCAGGAACGGATCGAGCAACTTGACGGCACCCTGCGTCTTCTGTCATCACGGGGCGCAAATAGCGGCACCACGATCGAAGTGCGCCTGCCGCTCAGCCATTTGCTGCCCCCGGGGGAAGCCACCTTAGGAACCGCGCCGAACGTGACTGGGCAATCTGTTTAAGAGACACAACAGGCCCGCAATACATCCGGCGCACCGTTCCGAGACCAGCAGCGGCTCCCGAGACAAACACAAACCAAAGAGTGCCCATGCCAGACACCAGCACCCGCGTTTTGATTGTAGACGATCACCCTATGGTCGCCGAAGGCATCCAATCCATCCTCGAAAGCTACGATGACATTTCGATCGTGGGCACGCTGACCGATGGCAAGGACGCTGTGGAACAGGTCGTGACGCTCGCACCTGATGTGATCTTAATGGATCTGAACATGCCCGGCGTGGGCGGGCTTACGGCAACAGAAATGATACTGGAACGCGCCCCACAGACGCGCGTTCTTATCCTGACGATGCACGACAGCCCGGAATACATTTCTACCGCCCTCAGCCACGGCGCGATGGGCTATGTGCTCAAAGATGTGCCGACGGATGAAATCAAACAGGCGGTTGATGCTGTCATGCAGGGGCGAACCTATCTGTGCACCGGCGCCGCTGGCTCTTTGCAACCAAAAGAAAGCAATACACGAGAGGCCTTAACCGGTCGCGAACAGACCATTTTGCTCGAACTGGCACAGGGCAAATCCAACAAACAAGTGGCGCAGGAGTTGGACATCTCGGTGCGCACCGTCGAAACTCACCGTAAGAACATCAAACGAAAACTGGGGATTTCCTCTACTGCGGGCCTCACCCGATACGCGTTGGAACATGGCGTGCTACAGGGCAGCGCAACCTTCTAAATACACGAATCTCGCGTGCATCCCACGCCAACCGCAGCGCCCAAAGGGCGCTGCTATGCCCAACGCGGGGATGGGTCTGGCGTGCCAGCCCCACACCGGGGCGGGAGTGCCCCGACCCGTGCTGCATCGTCACATGCGCGCAAAACATCCCCCGTCAGACCATATCCGCAGCGATCGCCTCCCCGAAAAAGACAACTGCGCCATCTTCGTCCAATACATGAAATTCTCGCTGACCATAGGGTTGGTCAAAGGGGGGCCGTACCCGATCAGGCGGTAGCATGTCCAACGCAGGCTTCAGGTCCACGAACAACGCATCGATACCGCGCACATCGATATAAAAGGATTGATCATGCCCCAATGGCAGCCCGTCCGTCCGCGGCGGACACTCAAGTAACCGAACCGCCACCTGTTCCCGTTTCAAAAACGCATAATTGTCGGCCTGAAACCCCAGCGTGAATCCCAGATAGGTTTCGTAAAACGTTATCTGGCGCTGTAAATCCCGGCACAGCACAAATGGCGTAATCTGTATACACTCTACCATAGCTTCGTTTCCATCAGAGAGGCGCGAACAGTGTATCCCGCCCCCACGCTCCATGTTTGACACACCTTACACCCTAGCACGACCTGGCGCGACACGTCAGAGAAGATCAAATTTGGTCAACAGCACTGCCTCATATTGCCATTAATTCCAATCCAACCCCACCTAGCGCAAGAAAATGTCCCAAAAGTCGCAAAATTCGACCGCTTTGGCGGTTGACGCTCCTTTTGCCCCCGCATAATGTCCCCTCACGCAATATGGAGTCAGTGGAAAATGCTTTCCCTAGTCGTAGTCGTAGGAAAAACGCGCATGGGCCGGTAACGGTTGTCCATATTTGACCCCATGCGCCTCCGATGAAGATCGGGGGTTTTTTTATGCGCACCGCACTGCGTAAAACGATGTCGCCAATTTGGAGCAAGATCAGATGACACGTGAAATGACCGGCGCAAAAATGGTTGTCCAGGCCCTGAAGGATCAGGGGGTGGATACTGTCTTTGGCTATCCCGGCGGCGCCGTTCTGCCGATCTATGACGAAATTTTCCAGCAAAACGACATTCGCCACATTCTCGTCCGCCACGAGCAGGGCGCGGTTCACGCCGCCGAAGGATATGCGCGATCAACCGGCAAGCCCGGCGTTGTACTGGTCACCTCTGGCCCCGGTGCTACCAATGCTGTCACTGGTCTGACGGACGCGCTTTTGGATTCCATTCCCCTGGTGGTCCTGACGGGTCAGGTGCCAACCTTCATGATTGGATCCGACGCCTTCCAAGAGGCTGATACCGTTGGTATCACCCGCCCCTGCACCAAACATAACTGGTTGGTAAAGGAAACGGACGCGCTGGCCGGCACTTTGCACGAGGCCTTCCATGTCGCAACCTCTGGCCGTCCGGGTCCAGTGTTGATCGACATCCCAAAAGATGTGCAGTTTGCCACCGGCACCTACCAGCCCGCCAAACCCTCGGCCTCCCATTATCAGCCTCGCCTGAAAGGGGACATCGAAGAAATCACAGAGCTGGTGGCTGCACTCGAAAAAGCGGAACGCCCGGTATTCTACACTGGTGGCGGTGTGATAAACTCCGGCACCGGCGCGTGTCAGCTGCTGCGTGAACTGGTGGATGCCACAGGTATTCCAATCACATCCACCTTGATGGGTCTTGGCGCTTACCCTGCGTCCGGTAAAAACTGGCTGGGCATGTTGGGTATGCATGGTCTGTACGAGGCCAACATGGCAATGCATGGCTGCGACCTGCTGATCAACATCGGGGCGCGTTTTGATGACCGCATCACCGGTGTGTTGGAGCATTTCAGCCCCAATTCGAAAAAGGCACATGTTGATATCGACCCCTCGTCCATCAACAAAGTGATCCGTGTGGATATCCCAATTGTGGGTGACGTTGGTCATGTGCTTGAGGATATGCTGACGCTGTGGAAATCGCGCGGTCGCAAAGTAAACCACGAGGCCGTGACCAAGTGGAACGCGCAGATCGACGAATGGCGTGCCATCAAATGCCTGTCCTACAAGCCGTCAGAAACGATCATCAAACCTCAATATGCACTGGAACGCCTTGAAGCGTTGACCAAAGGCATGGATCGTTATGTCACCACCGAAGTGGGACAACACCAGATGTGGGCCGCTCAGTATTTGGGGTTTGAAGATCCCAACCGCTGGATGACCTCTGGGGGCCTTGGCACCATGGGCTATGGCTTCCCTGCGTCAATTGGCGTGCAGATGGCACATCGCGACGCGCTGGTTGTAAACGTTGCGGGTGAAGCGTCCTGGCTGATGAACATGCAGGAAATGGGCACGGCCATGCAGTATAACTTGCCCGTGAAACAGTTCATCCTGAACAACGAACGCTTGGGCATGGTGCGCCAGTGGCAAGAACTGCTGCACGGCGAACGCTATAGCAACTCTTGGTCTGAATCTTTGCCAGATTTCGTAAAGCTGGCGGAGGCTTTTGGCGCCAAGGGCATCATCTGCAAGGATCCAAAAGATCTGGATGACGCGATCATGGAAATGATCAACTATGACGGCCCTGTTATTTTCGATTGTCTGGTAGAAAAGCACGAAAACTGCTTCCCGATGATCCCGTCGGGCAAAGCCCACAACGAAATGCTGTTGGGTGATGCGGACACCCAAGGCGTCATTCAGGCAGGCGGCGCGGTACTGGTTTAACCAGTATCCGTTTTCTGACACAGAAAACGGCCCGGAAATTTGAACATTTCCGGGTCCCGAGGAACCGAAAAGGACACATTACATGTCTGCTCTACACATCAAAAAAGGCTCCACGCGCCATTCTGCCTACAACCTGCGCCCGAATTTCTCGGATGTTCAGGAGCGGCACACCTTGGCTTTGTTGGTGGAAAATGAACCTGGCGTTCTAGCCCGCGTGATTGGCCTGTTTTCAGGTCGGGGTTACAACATCGAAAGCCTCACAGTGGCCGAAGTTGATCACACCGGTCACCTGAGCCGCATCACAATTGTGACCACTGGCACCCCCCAAGTGATCGAACAGATCAAAGCCCAGCTGGGCCGCATCGTCCCTGTACATGATGTCCATGACCTCACCGTTGAGGGCCCCGCGGTCGAGCGCGAGCTTGCTATTTTTAAAGTCGTCGGAGACGGTGAAAAACGCGTGGAAGCGCTGCGCTTGGCGGACATCTTCCGCGCCAATGTCGTCGACAGCACCCTGTCCAGCTTTATCTTTGAGATCACCGGGTCACCCGAGAAAATCGACGCCTTTGCCGATTTAATGCGCCCTCTGGGCCTCACGGAAGTTGCGCGTACAGGGGTTGCAGCCCTACTACGTGGCGAGGCAGACTAAATACAGCGGCTGCTATTGCGAGTATTTCTGAAGCGGCTCAGGAGACTGAGCCGCTTTTTCGCCGTCCGAGGTATGCGGAAATTCTAGGACATTGTTTCCTTCACCCGCATCTCGCGGGCATGTCTTCCCGGTATCAGCTGTATCTGGCGTGATCTCGGCGACAGGTGCGATTGCAGTTCGGCCCTGTGTCTGAACTTGATCTTGTAAGTGCTCAGCAAGCTCTACCAAAGCCAGCTGAGACACGGTTCTAAGGTTTGACGCGTAGCGCAGCCCTTCTTGCACTATTAGATCAAATGTTACGCTATCACCTTTTTGTAGGTGGAGCGTATTGTCCGAACTATTCCGAAAAAACACCAGGTCCCCCTGATCCTCACACCATATGATAGCGTGCGTCGAGGCGGCATCGCACCAAAGAATATACCCAAACATATTCCAGCTCCAACAATTCACGTTATCGAGAAACCGTATCCTATTTCTTGACAAAAAAAATAGTAACCACACTGCCGAATTGGCGGAAATCCAACCTTATTTGTGTCAGAAAATCGAATTTTGACACAGTAAAGCGCATCATTGACGCTCTTTAGCGTCGGAGTTTGGTTGAAACATATAGACTTCGCTGTAAGTTAGGCTATAGATTGCATTCCAATTTTCGAGGTCGACCCAGAGATGAAACACCCTACTCGCTCACCCGCAGAGCTGCGGAGCATGTTTGGTGCGAACCTACAGCGGCTTAGTCAGGCCTATCCGTCTCGATCTGAACTGGCACGACAACTGGGAATCAACCGCACCCAGTTCAATCGGTATCTATCCGGAGAAAGTTTCCCCAGGCCAGATATACTGGACAGGATCTGTACATTTTTCAACGTGGACGCCCGTATTCTACTGGAGCCCCTCCAGTCTCTTCAGCAAAAAAGCCTGATCCTGAATACGCCGTTTTTGTCAGATTTCATGGGCCAGCGCGCGGTCGCAATTCACACCGAAACACTCCCCTCAGGTCTGTATGCCTTTAGTCGGCGCAGTTTTTTGATGCCCCAGAAATACCTCCAAGGGCTTATTCAGGTGTTTCGGGGCTCAAATAATGTGACCTTTATCAAAGGCTACGAATCCCGCGAGGCTGTGCAATTTCAGGGGATGGCACCCGATAAAAACTCACGTGAGTATCGAGGCTATGCGGTTCAGCATGATGAAGGCGTGTCGTTTCTAACGTCCCGCAGAAAAGCGCAGACCGCCGCGTTTACGTTTATTGCCCGCGTGCCCTCGATCCAAAACAACTTTTGGTCTGGGCATGTCTCGCGCGCGGGGCGCGACGACCGGGCCAACGCGCGTGTCACACGTGTGGTTTACGAATATCTGGGACAAAACCACCGCCAAATTCTGGCAACCGCCCGAAAATCCGGTTTTATGGAACGTGATGCGCTGGAGCCGTTTCACCAATATCTGTTACGCACAAACGAAGGATAAGAACGGGCGCAGGCGCCCTGCTCTTACCGTCTCGCGCGAAATCAGTCGTCTGACTGCGCTTCTGAACGGCTTTTTCCGGAAACATTCATCGCCAGCGTCGCTGCCATGAACCCATCAAGGTCCCCATCCAGAACCCCTTTGGTGTCGGAGGTTTCGTGGCTGGTCCGCAGGTCTTTGACCATCTGATAGGGCTGCAAAACATAAGACCGGATTTGGTTGCCCCAGCCTGCATCACCTTTGGATTCGTGAGCTGCGTTGATGTCGGCATTGCGACGGTCCAGCTCCAGCTGATACAGGCGCGATTTCAGCGCCTTCATCGCGATGTCACGGTTTTGGTGCTGCGACTTCTCAGACGAGGTCACCACGATACCAGTCGGGTTGTGAGTGATCCGCACCGCCGAGTCGGTCGTGTTCACGTGCTGACCACCCGCACCAGATGAGCGATACGTGTCGATGCGGATATCAGACGGGTTCACTTCGATTTCAATATTGTCGTCCACAACCGGATAGACCCAGACCGAGCTAAACGAAGTATGGCGTTTTGCAGCGGAATCATACGGCGAGATCCGCACGAGACGGTGAACGCCCGATTCAGACTTCAACCAACCATAGGCGTTGTGGCCCGAAATCTTATAGGCCGCAGATTTGATCCCCGCTTCTTCGCCCGCGCTTTCGGATTGCAGCTCAACCTTATAGCCTTTCTTCTCTGCCCAACGCACATACATACGCGCCAGCATAGAGGCCCAGTCGCAGCTTTCGGTTCCGCCAGCACCTGAGTTGATCTCAAGAAAGGTGTCATTGCTGTCCGCTTCGCCGTTCAACAGCGCTTCCAGCTCTTTTTCGGCCGCTGTCACCTTCAGGGCTTTCAGCGTATCCTCGGCGTCGGTGATCACCTCCTGGTCATCTTCCATCTCGCCCAGTTCGATCAATTCGATATTATCCGCGAGATCTTGCTTGATCCCTTTGTAGATATTGATCGCATCCAACAGATTTTGACGTTCGCGCATCAGCTTTTGCGCCGCCTCTGGATCATCCCACAGGTTTGGGTCTTCGACACGGGCGTCAAACTCTTCCAGCCGGTATTCAGCTGTTTCCCAGTTTAACCGCTGCGCCAAAAGCTCAAGCGAGTTTTCAATTTCGGCCACAATGTTCTGGGTCTCGGCGCGCATGGTCGGTTTCCTGTCGATGAGTTCAGGCTGGGTGCTCAGGCTGGCCTGATACCGCACCCCTGCCGCTGGGGCAAGGAGAGTGCAGGCCCATCAGGCCCGGAACCCGACATATGTTGTTCTTTTTCGGGCAAACCGAAAATAAATGCCACACCCATATGTTGTTCTTCTGAAAACTACGAAGTGTTTGGAGAACGAATATGCCTCAGGGTTATGTCGTCATATTGGGCGACAAATCTCTCGGTGTCAGTGACGATATCGCAGGGGCATACACGAGCTTTACGTCTGACACTGACCTTGGATCCGGCGATTGGACCTGGAGCGGCATCTATGCCAACCAGTGCTACACTGACGAAGTAGAATCCGGACAATACCATCTGGAAACTGACGGGAATGTCTATTTTGTTCCGGACAATGGCGCCGTCGATAATTTGACCAATGGCAGCGTCGCAAACGCACCCTCCTTCACTGCAAAAGACGGCGCAGTTGATGGCACGGACGACGCTGATTACATCACCTTTAGATATGCAGATGCCGAAAACGACGCTGTCGACAACGGGATGGGCGGCGGCCTCAACGGCACCGACGATCTGGTCACAGCAAATGACGGCGATGATTCAGTCTATTCCGGATCAGGCAACGACACCGTCTATGGTGGCGAGGGCAAGGACTTCCTCTACACCTCGCGCGGCGACGATCTGGTCTATGGCGACAGCAGCGGACCGGGCTCTGATACGCCTTCTACTGTTACCATCAACGCCTCAAATGTCGGGGCTGTCGATCAGGGGTTTTCGGTTTCTGCAATTTCCGCAGGCGGCGCGACCGACACAATATCCTACTTCGCCGATGGGTTTGGTGTGTCGGGCACGATTTCGGATTCAGACGGCGGCGTCCAACAGCAAATCGGATACGACAAACAATCAGGCCAATCAGAAAAGCTACAGGTCGATCTTGACGATCCTACAGACTACGCAGCGTTTTCGTTTCAACACCTGCAAACATCGGGATTTGGCGAAGAAGGGCATTGGGCGGTCTACAACGACGGCGTACTTGTCGCCGAGGGCGATTTCACCGAAGACGGTGCCCACACCGGGTCAGGCGACGTCACAATCTCGAATGTTGGCGAATTTGACCAAATCGTATTCAGCGCCAACCTGCAAACCGACGGCACCGACGGTTCCGATTACGTTGTTACGGAAATTACCTTCGATGTGCCCGCCAAAGAGCCCGAAGATCACGACGATACCATTTACGGCGATAGTGGAAACGACACGATCTATGGTGAAGGTGGAGACGACTCTCTGTTCGGTGGCACCGACAACGATGTGATTGACGGGGGCAGTGGCGACGACTCGATCAGCGGCGACGAGGGCGATGATAATCTCCAGGGCGGCACAGGGAACGACTGGTTTGCCGTTGGCGAAGGCGACACGGCAACGGGCGGTGACGACGATGACTATTTCGAACTCCAAGACATCGAAACCGGAAACGATATCGGAACAATATATGTGCAGGGCGGTGAAGGCGGCTCTGATTACGACAGTCTTGATTTCAACGGCTTACTTGATCCCGGATCGCTGACAATCACCAGTACAAGCAACGATGGCACCATGAACGGCACTGCGGACCTTTTGGATGGCACGCATCTGGTATTCACTGACATCGAGCGCATCATCTGTTTTGAAAAAGGCACCCGCATTCGGACGCTCAATGGCGCGCGTGCAATCGAAACCCTACAAAACGGCGATCGTGTGTTGACCCGAGATCATGGCCCACAACCCATACGCTGGGTCGGCCAAAGCACGTTTGTTGCGGAAAAAAATCTGGCACCCGCCCAATTCGCTGCCGGGTTTTTGGGAAACAAACGCGCGCTAAACGTTTCCCCCCAACATCGGATGCTGATCAAAAGCCCTGCCGCCGCATTGCTATTTGGCGCACAAGAAATCTTGGCGTCAGCGCGCCATCTGGTCAACGGGACTGACATCATCCAACTGCCCAGCCAGGTAGTGACCTACGTGCATCTCATGTTTGACCAGGAAATCATCTATGCCGAAGGCGCCCCGACTGAGAGCCTTTTTCCCGGCAGCAGCGCCATCGAAAACCTCCCGCCAGACATGCGGGACAGCCTATTTCAGGCGCATCCTGAACTGCGCAGCGGGAATGCGAAATACACAGAAACCGCGCGCCTCTGCCTGACCGGCATGGAGGCCCGCACGTTGCTTCAATACAATCCGCCCGAACTGATGGTGCCAAAACTTGCTTTGGGTCCCAAAACAGCTGTGCCCCCGCTGGAGGTGGTTACCTGACGACCCGATTCCCGCACTTCTTCAACAAGCGGCAGGTTCGAGCCCATGGCAAAACCACCGTCAAACGCGAGACCAAAAATCGGCTCGTCTCCGTCGCGGAAATATTCCGCCACCACATAGTCCCCCGAGGCATTGTCGGCCAAACGGGATCCGGTGAAACGGTCGATTTTGATGAAATGTCCGCCCTCAGGCACGGCAAATCGGCCACCGCCGTATTTTTCCGTCGCCTTGGTCATGAACTGCTGGAACACCGGACCACACAGTGTGCCACCATAGGCGCCGCGCCCCATTGGCCGCGGGGTATCATACCCGATGTAGCACCCTGCAACGATATTGGAAGTAAAGCCCACAAACCATGCGTCACGGGAATCGTTGGTGGTTCCGGTTTTCCCCGCCGTCGGCACCGGGAGGTTGATCACACCACTCGCGGTCCCGCGATCTACGACGCCTTTCATCATTGATGTCAGCTGATAGGCTGTGATCGGGTCCATCACCTGTTCGCGGTTTGTGACAATGCGCGGCGCTTCGCCCAAGGGCAAAACAGGTGAAGAACAATCGACACAGTTCCGATCATCATGGCGGTAGATCGTATGGCCTGATCTGTCTTGAATTCGGTCGACCAGCGTTGGTTCAACGCGTTCCCCGCCATTGGCAAACATCGCATATGCCGCGACCATTTTGTACAGCGTCGTCTCTTCCGCACCCAGCGAGTTCGCGAGATACGCCCCCATATTGTCGTACACACCAAACCGTTCAGCATACCCCGCGATAACTTCCATGCTAACCTCTTCGGCCAGACGAATGGTCATCAAGTTCCGCGATTGCTCAATCCCGGTGCGCAGCGGCGTCGGGCCATAGAATTTATTCGATGAGTTTTTAGGACGCCACAGGCCTTGGGGTGTATTGATCTCAATCGGGGCGTCCACAACAACCGTCGCAGGGCTATAGCCACTGTCGAGTGCCGCCGCATAAACAAAGGGTTTAAAGCTAGAGCCTGGCTGGCGCTGTGCTTGTGTCGCACGGTTGAACACGGAATGCTGATAAGAAAACCCGCCCTGCATCGCCAGAACACGTCCGGTTTCGACATCCATCGCTACAAAACCGCCCTGCACTTCTGGCACCTGACGCAGAGACCAGTGGCTAAAACTGCCGTTTTTTGTCACAGCGCGCACCAAAACCACATCCCCGGCGGTGAAGTTGTCTATGAAACTTCCCTTCATCCATTTGATGTCGGCACGTGGCACAGTTCCGGTGCCCTCCTGCCCTTCGACCCCGACGCCCATGGTGCGGTCGCCCACGGCCAGAACGACAGCTGGATACCATGTTCCGCCCAGTTCAATATCACGTGGAACGCGTGCCTTTGCCAGCGCCGCACGCCAGGCTTCTTCTGAGGTCAACGCCTCGGCTGGCAACGTCACATTAGTGCCCCGCCACAGCCCCTTGCGACGGTCAAAGCGCTGCAATTCCTTGCGCAACGAGACCGCAGCTTCGGCTTGCATTTCATGGTCAATTGTCGCGCGGACAGTAAACCCACCGGTAAAGAACTCCCCCTCGCCAAAATCGACAGACAACTGGCGACGGATCTCATCCGTAAAATAATCTCGCGGTGGCAAGGCAGTGCGGAAACTGTCAAAATCTCCGTTCTGGACAGACCTTAGCGGCTGCTTGACCTCAACATCATAGATGGCCTGACTGATATAGCCATTTTCCATCATCTCTTTCAGCACAAAGTTCCGCCGCTGCGTCACGCGCTCTTTGCGGCGCACCGGATGGAAATCGGACGGGGCCTTGGGCAGGGACGCCAGCATCGCCGCTTCATGTGGGGCCAGCTCACCAAGGGTTTTGTTGAAATAGGTTTGTGCCGCCGCCGTCACACCAAAGGAATTCTGCCCCAGAAAAATTTCGTTCAGGTAGAGTTCAAGAATAGCTTCTTTGTCGAGAGTTTCCTCAAGACGTGACGCCAAGATGATCTCTTTGATCTTGCGTTCGGCGCGACGGCTGCCATCCAGCAAAAAGTTCTTCATCACCTGCTGCGTAATGGTCGACGCACCACGCACATTGCTGCCGCGCGAGCGCACAGCTTCGAAGCCAGCGGCAGCGATGCCGCGCATATCATAGCCCTGATGGGTATAGAAATTTTTGTCTTCCGCCGAAATAAATGCCTGCTTGATCAGGGCTGGAATATCCTCGGACGCGGTGAACAGCCGGCGTTCTTTGGCAAATTCGTCAATCAACGCGCCCTCGCCTGAATAGATTCGGCTGATGGTCGGAGGCTGATACTGCGCCAAAGATTCATGGCTGGGCAAATCCCGCCCATAGATCCAAAAAATGGCACCAATCGTCAGAGCCACTACAGCAATCCCCATCGTAAGGAGGCTGAAGATGGACCCAAAAAAGGAAAGTATGAACCTAAGCACGCTGAAGCCTCTCTCGCAGGATTGCGCCTGTATAGTCGCCCCACCTCGCGGGGTCAAAACGGGAAAACGCAGAACAATGGCGGTCTGGTCACATTACTGTATCACAATTTCGTCTGCACCGCCTGTCCCGCCCCTGACCGGCGCCGTTCAGGACGGTTTTCAACAGACCAAATATGCATGTAGGCACGTGCTCTACTGACGAACCAATGACTTTTGCGCCAAATCCTCAGCCCGCCAGCGGATCAAGCCCTGAAGAATGCCTTGTGCGGCCGTCTTTCGCCACGCCGGATCCATAAGGTTTTCCAAATCACGCGGACTGGACAAAAATCCAATCTCTAACAATATGGACGGGATATCCGCCGATTTTAGCACCGAAAACCCGGCCGACCGCAGAGGTCGCCGATTCATCGGTCCGCTAAATTCCGCAAGTCCGCCGACCACCGACCGGGCAAGTGATTCTGAACGCGGATGAGTTTCAAGTCGCGCCAGATCCAGCAGAACATCCGTCACCACGTCATCTGCACGGGTCAAATCAGTGCCCGACAACAAATCGCTGCGGTCCTGACGTTCGGCCAGTTTGGCCGACGCAACATCCGACGCTTCTTTGGACAGGGTATAAACGGTAGACCCATGTGCCTGACCCTGCGACAGGCTATCTGCGTGCAAAGACAAAAACAGATCCGCCCCCCCTTGATGGGCCAAAGCGACACGGCGCTCGAGTGAAACAAAATAATCTTCGTCTCGGGTGAGCTGCACCTCGAACTGCCCCGAACGGAGCAAGACGTCGGACAGCTCGCGTGCAAAGGTCAGCATCAGATCTTTTTCGTTAACGCGCTTGTTGCCGAATTTCACCTGTGCGCCGGGATCAATACCACCGTGTCCGGGGTCCAACACGATACGCATCGGACGGTCATCCTCCTCCACCGCAGGCAACGGCAGCGGTTCAGGAGACGGCAAATCCCATCGCGGATCCTGCGGGGCCCCCGAGCCTGCGGAAAAGGCCTGTTCGGTGACCGGCGCAAGGCTGACATCCAAAACCGCCTGCGCGCTCACCGGATCAACCCGCAGCGCCGCCTGTTCGACCGACAGGGGTTCAACCATCTCAAGAACCAGACGGGACCAACCGGGTACATAGGTCCCAAACTGCGCATCAGACACGCGTTCAGAGCGCAAGAAATCCGCCGCCTCTAACCCGGTCCAATCGACTTCCTGAAAGTCGGCAACCAGCCGCCAGGGCTCCTCCAAAGTGAACAATCGATAAGGCACCCCCTGACTGAGTGTCAAAGTGATGTCGACGCCCGCGTCGGTATCCGAAACTTGGCTTTTGTCCGCAACAACGCGGGCTAAGCCGCTGAATTCTTGTGCAGACAGCACCGGAACAGATAAGAGCGTGGCGCATATCGCCGCCCATAGCTTTCGCTTCATTTTGCCTCACTGGCCTATATATTTTTGCAAAACCTACGCGGAAAAACGGACAAGGGAAACCACCCTATCCACGGGCTGCCATAAACGTCTTCAACCGGGCTAAACCTTCACGAATGTCAGCGGTGGAACGCGCATAAGAGAATCGCAACGTGGTGGCCCCGCGAACCGGGTCAAAATCCAGCCCAGGTGTGACCGCAACCCCCGCCTGATCCAAAATTTCCCGCGCAAACGCGCGGCTGTCCTGCGTCAACTCTGAAACATCCGCATACACATAAAACGCCCCGTCTGGCGGCGCAATTTTAGTGAAACCTGCTTGCGGCAACCCCTCCAGCATCAGTTTCCGATTGCGGGCATAAACCGCCAGATTGTCCCGCATTTCATCTTCACATTCCAACGCGGCCAGAGCCGCAACCTGACTGGTATGGGGCGCGCAGATGAACATGTTCTGAGCGATTCTCTCAATCACCCGGACATGGTCTTCGGGCACCACCATCCAACCGACTCGCCAGCCAGTCATCGAAAAGAACTTAGAGAAGGAATTGATCACATAGGCATCATTCGTAACTTGCAGTGCAGTTACAGCCTTAGCCTCATATTCGATACCGTGGTAAATTTCATCCGAGATAAAACTTGCGCCACTCGCTTGCGTCGCCTCGATCAAGCCGCGCATGGCAGGAAGGTCCAGCATGGTTCCTGTAGGATTGGCCGGTGACGCAACCATCAACCCCGCCAGATCCAAATTGGCAAAGTCCGAAGGCACCGGCTGTAGCCGGTTTTCGGGCGCAGTTTGAATGTCCACGGGGGTTAGCGCGAGCGCGCTAAGGATCTGGCGATAAGACGGATAGCCCGGCGCCCCGATGCCGACCCGATCCCCAGTGTCAAACAAGGCCGTAAAGGCGAGAATAAACGCTCCGGACGAGCCTGGCGTCACCACCACACGATCTGGGTTCAGATCAACATTGTACCAGTCGCCATAAAGCTGAGCGATGCATTTTCGTAGCGCTGGCAGGCCTAGCGCAACTGTATATCCTAGGCTGTCCTGCTCCAGCGCGCGCGCCACGGCGTTCCGTGCGGCCACAGGGGCGCCCGTTGCAGGCTGCCCGACTTCCATGTGAATAATCTCACGCCCGGCCTCTTCCGCCTGACGTGCGGCCTCCATCACATCCATCACAATGAAAGGATCTACGTTAGATCGGGTTGAGTTTCGCATTGTCATCTCCCAAGGTGTGGCCATGACTTTTGAGCGTTTCTCCCGGCTGGCGTCAATCCCAGCCTTGGTGTTTGGACTTTTCCTCTGCGTGGCCACTTCGGTACACGCGGCATCGATTTCGCTGCTGCGGGATGCAGATATCGAACACGGGCTGACTCAACTGGCCGCGCCGATCTTTCGTTCTGCCGGATTGAATCCCAATAGAGTGCGGGTTCTGGTGGTGAACCAATCCTCGCTGAATGCATTTGTGGTCGATCACCAAACCGTTTTCATCAACTACGGCCTGATCTTAAAGGTGACATCGCCCGAAATGCTACAAGCCGTTATCGCCCATGAGGCAGCACATATCACCAACGGCCATCTGGCGCGCCGCACGCAAAACCTGCGTTCGGCCAATTCCGCTGCGGGTTTGGGCGCGGCGCTTGCAATTTTGGCGGCGGCTGCTGGCGCAGGTGAGGCCGCGGCAGGCGTCGCCGTCGGCGCGCAAAACTCTGCCTTACGTGGCTTCCTGTCCCACACGCGCGCCGAAGAAAGCTCTGCCGACCGCACGGCCATCTCGTTTTTGAAACAGGCCGAGATCAGCACCCAAGGCATGGTGGACGTGCACAAACTGTTCGCCGGTCAAGAGCTGCTCAGCAGCGCCAACCAGGATCCCTACACCCGTTCACATCCCCTGACGCGCGACCGTATTCGCGCGGCCGAAGCCTTTGTCGCGGCCCAAGGTGGGGCGACTTCAAGCTCTGCAAACGCCAACTATTGGCTGGCCCGCGTTCAAGGAAAGCTGTCAGGCTTTACGCGCGCACCCAAATGGACGCTGCGGCGTGC
The DNA here is from genome assembly GCA_947492585.1 of uncultured Paracoccaceae bacterium. Lineage (GTDB taxonomy): Bacteria > Pseudomonadota > Alphaproteobacteria > Rhodobacterales > Rhodobacteraceae > Epibacterium. Next base: position 7,380 of record CANLND010000028.1, on the reverse strand, counting down.
CAAGGCTGAAACTTATGCCGATGTGCGTTTGATGCGACAGGCCATTGGACACCACCGCAATAACAACACGAAAAAAGCCCTCCGCGCGCTCGACAGCGCCATCGCTCTTCGTCCCAAGGATGGGTTTTACCACGAGCTGCGCGGCCAGATTTTGATAGAAAACCGACGCTGGAACGAGGCGTTGACAACCTATCGTCGCGCGGCCTCCTTGCAGCCTAAAGACCCGCTGGTGCTCGCCAGTCTGGGACGTGCGCAACTTGCCGCGGGTCAAAGCAAGGCCGCGCTAAAAACCATGGAACGGGCGCGCGCGTTAGATTTTCGCAACAACACATTGTTGCGCGATATGGCACAAGCTTACGCCAAGACCGGCCAGAACGGCATGGCTGCACTGGTGACAGCCGAAAGATACGCCTTGCGCGGACGGCTTGATGATGCAGGAATACACGCAAAACGCGCCTCGGGCCTTCTGCCCCGAGGCTCTGCTTCGTGGCGACGCGCACAGGATGTTGTGATCGCGGCAGAGCAACACGAAAAAAGGAAAAAAAGAAAATGATCGCCTTCCCACAGATCCACCTCAAAACTCTAATGATGGCTGCGACCGCTGCGCTGGCACTGTCAGCCCCAGTCCACGCGTTGGATCTAGACTCCATGACCGATGCAGAGCGCGCCGCCTTTGGGGAGGAAGTGCGCGCCTATTTGTTGGAAAACCCTTCGGTGATCTTAGAAGCGATCAACGTTTTGGAACAACAGCAACATGTCGCCGAAGCACAGCGCGACGAAACGCTGGTGCAGGACAATCTGGCGGAACTCGTCGACGACGGTGTTTCATGGGTCGGCGGTAACCCTGATGGTGACATCACGCTGGTTGAATTCATGGACTACCGTTGCGGATATTGCCGCCGCGCTGCGCCCGAAGTGGCCAAACTGCTGGCCGAAGATGGCAATATTCGCCTGGTCATCAAGGAATTTCCAATCTTGGGCGAAGCGTCACTGATCGCCTCGCGTTTTGCCGTGGCCACAAAACTTGTTGCGGGTGACGACGCCTATAAGGCGATGCACGATGCGCTCCTCGATTTCCCCGGCGAGCCGAACGAAGTGTCGCTGTCGCGTCTAGCCAACGGCTTGGGATATGACGCTGAGGCGATCCTGGCAAAAATGGATGACGAAGCGGTATCCTCTGAGCTGCACCGGACCCGCGCGCTGGCGCAGCGAATGGCGATTTCTGGCACCCCTTCATTTGTGTTGGGCGACGAATTGCTGCGGGGTTTCTTGCCTGCAGATCAAATGAAGCAGATGATCGCAGAGCAACGCGAACAGCGCAGCTGATCACAACAGATCACACACAAAAGGGCGCCAAGAGCGCCCTTTTTTTCGTTTAGACAGTCACGATGTAACTGGCGTTATTCCGCCGCGTCTTGTGCGGCGAGAGCGTCCAGCTCTGCGGCCTTTTTTTCGACCTGTTCAACAATATGATCGACCATCGCGTCGTTCGACATTTTGTGGCTCGCCTTGCCTGCCAGATATACCATACCAGACCCTGCGCCGCCGCCAGTGAACCCAACATCTGTCATCAGCGCTTCGCCGGGACCGTTGACCACGCAACCAATAATACTCAGGCTCATTGGAGTTTTAATGTGAGCCAGACGGTCTTCGAGCCGTTCAACGGTTTTGATCACATCAAACCCCTGGCGCGCGCAGGACGGGCAGGAAATGATATTCACGCCGCGGTGCCGCAGGCCCAGGGACTTCAGGATTTCATAGCCGACTTTTACCTCTTCGACGGGGTCCGCGCTCAACGATACGCGCACGGTGTCCCCGATGCCCATCCACAACAGCTGCCCCAATCCAATTGAGGATTTGATGGTGCCCGACATCAACCCACCCGCCTCGGTGATCCCAAGGTGGATTGGCGCGTCCGTGGCCTCGGCCAGCATCTGATAGGCTGCGGCGGACATAAAAACGTCAGAGGCTTTTACGCTGATTTTGAATTCGTGGAAATCATGGTCCTGTAGAATGCGGATGTGCTCCAACCCACTTTCGACCATCGCATCCGGGCACGGCTCGCCGTATTTTTCCAGCAGGTGGCGCTCCAGAGAGCCGGCATTCACGCCAATACGGATCGAACAATTGTGATCCTTGGCGGCACGCACCACTTCGGCGACACGGGTGGAATCGCCAATATTGCCTGGATTGATCCGCAGGCAGGCCGCCCCCGCCTCAGCCGCTTCGATGCCGCGTTTATAGTGGAAATGAATGTCAGCAACGATCGGCACCGGGCTTTCACGCACGATCTCTTTCAGCGCTTTGGAGGAGGCCTCATCCGGAACCGAGACACGAACAATGTCAGCCCCGGCTTCGGCCGCGGCCTGTACCTGTGCCACGGTCGCTGCCACATCTGTGGTCAGCGTATTGGTCATCGTTTGCACAGCAATCGGGGCGTCCCCTCCCACGGGCACATTACCCACCATAATCTGGCGGCTCTTACGGCGTTCAATAGAACGCCATGGGCGGATGTGGTTGATCGACATTGTCGTATCCCCAATTTTACTGACTGCCTGTTAAATACGTGCTGTCGCTACGCGCTGCAATGGCAGCGCGGTATAGAATTTGTTCATTTCAAAGAGAGCTTATTGCGCGCGAAGGTCAGGATGCAGGCTTGCCACAACTTTGGCCAAGACCTGATGCTGCGTCTCCGCGATATCAACCTGCGCAAACGCCTCAGTCACGGCATTCACTGACAGTTCTACATTTTTGCTGACTTGCCCGCGCGCGCCCACTGGGCCGAACTGCGCATCGTTGGTGGCAAAGTAAATCCCGCTGCTTTCGCCGGTGCGCAATTTCGGGGGATTCTCGGTCAATGGAATTTCAAAAGTCTGTTCCGGTTCCATGATCGTTTCAAAGATCACGCTGCCATCCGCAGCCGTCACCTGAACCCAAGAGGGCCGCACCGCAACCATTGTCAGCGTTGGTGCCGCATCTTCAACGACCTGTGGCTGCGTTTGCGCCTGCGCAACGGCAATTTCGGTGAACGTCGGTTCCTCAGCATTGATACGGGCTTCGGCCAAAGAGAGACTGGGCACATCCAGTTCCGCAAAACTGCCTACCCGGCTGGGATCAAGCGTGGAAATTGGTGCATCCCGCGCGACCAGAACAGGCACATCCAGCGCCTGTGGTCGATACAGGCGGTCCAAGGCTTCCAGCTGTGGGTTCGACGGGGCCGCAGCAATGCTTGTAACGCCGTTTAGGGGATCCAGATCGGATTGCACCAAGGGCACCTGTTCGACAGGGGCCAGCTGCACGCGCTGCACTTCGTTCACGACAGACAGCGCGCCATAGGCAATACCGCCAATCAGCGCCACAAGCACCATCAACGACCCAATAGCGCGCGGTTCGATATCGCTTAGAAATCCTGCTTCGGCAGGCAAAAATGGCATCGCCGTTGACGACAGATCCGTTCCAGGCACCGTGCTGGCGGCCACCACGACATCTTTGCCGACATTGCGTCCTGCGGCTCCGGCCGACATTCCATGCGCCACTTCAAAACCGCTTTCGGTACAGAAGGTGGCAAAGGCTTTGTCAGCGTCCATATTCAGGTAGCGTGCATAAGACCGCACATAACCCGCGATGAAACCCGGAGTGTCAAACACCGAAGGGTCGCTGTTTTCAATGGCAGAAATATACGAGGCTTTGATCCGCAACTCTCGCTGCACATCCAACAGGGATTTGCCCATCGTCGCGCGTTCACCGCGCATAACGTCACCGAGCTTTAACTCAAAATCGTCAAAGCTCCGGGGACCGGACGTATCTGTCCGTGACTTGGATTTGCGCTGAGTAAGGCGCCCAATCATCCCTGATGTCCCATTCGTAACATGCCCCAAAGAGAACGGGCTTCGACCGAATCGTGCAAGACGACTCAACCGCGCTCATTCATTAGGGTAACGATAACACACTAATAAGTTTTTTACATAGAACAGTCTTTTACCCGGCCAATTCGGCGCGATTCAGCGCACAATGAGACCATAGGCGGTCCATTGCCTGCACAAGACTATCAATCTCGCCACTTCCATGGACCGGCGACGGGGTAAACCGGAGCCGTTCGGTGCCGCGTGGCACCGTTGGATAGTTGATCGGCTGCACATAAATGCCATGATCATCCAACAGCATGTCGCTCAACTTTTTGGTATGCACCGGATTGCCAACGATCACGGGTACAATATGGGTGCCGTGATCGATGATCGGCAGCCCCATCCCTTTGAGCCGCAGTTTCAAAATTTTTGCTTGTTCCTGATGTTTTTCGCGCAAGTCCTGCGCGGTCTTCAGGAACTTGACGGACGCAGCCGCGCCCGCAGCCACAGTGGGCGCCAAAGAGGTGGTGAAAATAAAACCCGGCGCATAAGAGCGGATCGCATCACACATCTTGTCGCTGGCGGCGATATAGCCCCCCATGACACCAAAGGCCTTGGCCAAAGTGCCGTTAATTATGTCGATACGGTCAGCCAGATTGTCCCGCTCGGCGACGCCGCCGCCCCGCGGACCATACATGCCGACAGCGTGCACTTCGTCCAAATAGGTCAGTGCCCCAAATTCATCCGCCAGATCACAGATCTCTTTGATCGGGCCGAAATCTCCGTCCATCGAATAGATCGATTCGAACGCAATCAGCTTGGGGCGGGATGGATCATCCGCCGCCAAGAGTTCGCGCAGGTGCGCAATATCATTGTGGCGGAACACCCGTTTGTCGCCACCGTTGCGGCGCACGCCTTCGATCATCGACGCGTGGTTCAACGCATCGGAATAGATGATCAGTCCCGGAAACAGCTTTGGCAACGTCGACAGTGTCGCATCGTTGGCCACATAGGCCGAAGTAAACAGCAATGCCGCCTCTTTCGCGTGCAAATCTGCCAATTCAGCCTCGAGTTGTTTGTGGTACACGGTGGTGCCCGAAATATTCCGGGTCCCCCCCGAACCAGCGCCCGTCGCGTCCAACGCCTCGTGCATTGCGTTCAACACCACAGGATGCTGCCCCATCCCCAGATAGTCGTTGCCACACCAGACCGTAATGTCTTGTTCACTGCCGTCAGGACGCGTGCGCACCGCATGTGGGAATTGCCCCTTGCGCCGTTCGATATCGATAAACGTACGATACCTGCCTTCTTCATGAAGACGATCGATCGCTGCGTCGAGTTGCGCGGTATAGTCCACGGGCTTCTCCATAGCTGGATACCGGGCTGGTCGCAGCTCGGCCGGTCAAGGGGTGTAGCACAAATCCGGTAGATGAGGAACGGTGCAACAAAGTGGCTAATTGAGTGGCGGCTTTGCAGCCTTGATACAGGTCAAATAGACCTTTGTTTGCATTGCAGCAAGAAGTGCTGCGTCGCAATTCTGCTACAAAACGCCCCACACACCCGAAGCGCGACCCAAAAACAACGCTTATCGGAAACCTGACGACTGCAGCACGAAGCCTAAATTATCCCGTTCCATTCGGTGCTTGTCTCTGGCTCCTCCGCAGTGGCGCTGCTAGGTTTTGCCGCGACACGAGATTTACAGGAGAGACCCAATGTCTTTGCCCCAGGTTCTGGACCGGATCGACGCAGAATTGGATACCGCACTTGCGCGGTTGATGACCTTTATGCGCATCCCGTCGATTTCCACCGACCCCGCCTTTAAAGATGATGTAGACGCGGCCGCCGACTGGCTGGTTGAAGATCTGAAATCAATTGGCGTTTCCGCAGAAAAACGCACCACCCCCGGCCATCCTATGATCGTTGGTAAAATCGGCGAAGATCTGGGCGACGACGTCCCGCATGTTCTGTTTTACGGCCATTATGATGTGCAGCCGGTAGATCCTTTGGAGCAATGGAATTCCGCGCCTTTTGATCCCCAGATCCAAGACACACCAAATGGCAAAGTGATCCGCGGTCGGGGATCGGCGGATGACAAAGGTCAGCTGATGACATTTGTGGAAGCCTGCCGCGCGTGGAAAGCTGTCACCGGTAAATTGCCGTGCCGCATCACGTTTTTCTTTGAAGGCGAGGAAGAGTCCGGTTCTCCCTCATTGGTGCCGTTCCTGCGCGAGAACGCAGCAGAGTTACAGGCAGATCTGGCATTGGTTTGTGACACCACCATGGTGTCCCGTGGAGTTCCCTCGGTCTCGACGCAACTGCGTGGCATGCTGAAGGATGAATTCACCCTGCTTGGTCCCCGCATTGACTTGCATTCAGGTCTATACGGCGGCCCCGGTCTGAACCCCTTGCGTGAATTGTCCCGCATTGTGGATTCGTTTTATGACGCAGACACAGGAAAAGTCGCCATCAAAGGGTTCTACGACGGCGTCCACGAGGTTCCCGCCGACCAGCTGCGTCAGTGGGAAAACAGTGGCTTTGACGAAGAGACCTTTCTGGGGGATGTCGGTTACAGCCAGCGCCACGGGGAACAGGGCTACTCCACGTTAGAACAGCTCTGGGCGCGGCCAACGCTGGAAATTAACGGGCTTTGGGGCGGTTACAATGGCGCCGGCTCCAAAACCGTTATTCCATCAGAAGCACATTGCAAACTGACCTGCCGTTTGGTTGGGGACCAAGACCCAGAGGCGATGCGCAAAGCCCTTCGCGCCCATGTCGAATCCCAGCTGGGCCCAGATCTTCAGGTGCGTTGGGAAAACGACATGAAAGGATCACGCGCATCAGTGATGAACCTGGCACGCAGCGAATACGAAGCCGCCCGCGGCGCATTGTCGGATGAATGGGGCCGGGAAGCCGTGTTCAGCGGCATGGGCGGGTCTATACCGGTGGTTGGCTACTTCAAGACCGAGCTTGATCTGGATTCGATGCTGGTTGGCTTTGCCAATGATGACGACGCTATGCACTCCCCCAATGAAAAATACGACGTCGAGAGCTTTTACAAAGGCACCCGCAGCTGGGCCCGTATTCTGGCAGCGCTGGCACAGAAATAAGGGGCGCTGCCCCTCTGGGGCTCAGGAAACCCTGAGCCCCATTCTCCCCGGGGTATTTTTCGCCAAAAAGAAGCCAATGTACGCCTCCACGCCACCGCATCGATGCGCGCTACCAAACCCATCAAAGGTAAAGCCAAGGTATCGATGTCGCACGGGGTAAAAACAAAAAGACCTCGCACAATGGCGAGGTCCTTTTTTTATGGAAAGTGGCGCGGTTGACGGGGCTCGAACCCGCGACCCCCGGCGTGACAGGCCGGTACTCTAACCAGCTGAGCTACAACCGCGCATCTAACTTTCATGTGCCTTTCGGCGTCCCCTCCGGGGCGGTCCTTGCGGCCTGCAAGGTGAGGTGAAAGTGGCGCGGTTGACGGGGCTCGAACCCGCGACCCCCGGCGTGACAGGCCGGTACTCTAACCAGCTGAGCTACA
>CANLND010000027.1 GCA_947492585.1 uncultured Paracoccaceae bacterium | reverse complement strand
TCGGTGCCCGAAGGTTTTCCTGTCCGCCATCGCTCTCGCCGCACTCGTCATATTCTGGCTATGAGTCCTGACCCTAGGGCCAACGTCCCAGTGTAGCGGGGTGTGGGGACTGTCGTCTTGTCTCTGAGCTCTTAGGCGTCTGTTTCATGCCCCACTCTTCAGTGGTTACGATGGGCCAGAAACACGCTCGTATCTAATGGCCCAAATTGGACCCATAGGCGATGACGTCAGACGGCCCACAGATCAAATGACCACCTGGGCGCCGCATTTGAATTTAAAGAGGGGTGCCCCGAAACGGCCACAACAGCCCGCCAGCGCCTGTGCGCGCAGCGGGTCTGTTCTCTTGCGTCATCACCCGTTTCAAAACAGCGCACTGCTTTGTGGGCGCTTACCTTAGTTGTTAAGCTTGTCTTCCAGCGCCGCGATGCGAATTTTCAGCGCTTCGTTTTCTTCGCGCGCCTTTTGCGCCATGGCGCGGGTGGCGTCGAACTCTTCACGTGTGACAAAATCGTTTTCTGCCAACCAGCGGTCGATGACGCTTTTCATGGCGGTTTCCGCCTCGTCGCGCGCGCCTTGCGCCACGCCCATGGCGTTGGTCATCAACTGGGAAATATCGTCCAGAATCTTATTGCGTGTTTGCATTGTCTTCTCCGTCTGAAGCTTAACCCCTATATGGGCAAGCAAACGCAATTCGGCAAGTCGTTGACTTTCTGTTCCTCCCACAGGCATTGATCCTTTATGCAGTCTATGATCCCCTTCCCCAATCTGTCGCCCGAGATTTTCTCAGTGTCTCTGGGTGGTTTTGAATTTGCCCTGCGCTGGTATGCGCTGGCCTATATCGCTGGCATTCTCATCGCATGGCGTTTGGCCGTGATGGCGGTGCGCCGCCCCGCGCTGTGGCCCCAAGACACCCCACCAATGGACGCGCGCCACGTCGAAGACCTGATCACCTGGATCATCCTTGGTGTGGTTCTGGGCGGGCGGCTTGGCTATGTCTTGTTTTACCAACCGAGCCATTACCTGTCGCACCCGATAGAGATTTTACAGATCTGGACGGGCGGCATGGCGTTTCATGGCGGGTTGATTGGTGTGGTGCTGGCGGCATGGATCTTTGCCCGGCGCCATGGCATTGCCAAATTGCAAATGGCCGATCTGGTGGCCCATGCCGTTGCGCCGGGCCTGTTGCTGGGACGTTTGGCGAATTTCATCAATGCGGAATTGTGGGGGCGGTCGACCACCTTGCCTTGGGGCGTGGCCTTTCCGGGGCGCGCAGCACAGGACTGCGGCCAAGCCATTGGCACATTATGTGCGCGCCATCCGTCGCAGCTGTATGAGGCCGCGCTCGAAGGCCTGGTCCTGGGCGCGGTGATCTTGTGGATGGTTTATCGCCGACAGGCGTTTCAGACACCGGGGCGCATTTTGGGTGTGTTTTTGGCAGGCTATGGATTGGCCCGTTTTCTGGTTGAGTTTGCGCGCCAGCCAGATGCGCAGTTTGTCACCGCAGGAAATCCTCTGGGACTGGCCTTTCACATCGACGGATTTGGCGTAACCATGGGGCAAACTCTCTCGCTGCCGATGATCCTGCTGGGTCTGTTTTTCGTCCTGCGCCCCCGCGCCCAGCCCAGCAAGGCGCGCGCGCAATGAGCCTGACCGACCACCTGATCCAGCGCATCACCGCAGATGGCCCCCTGTCGCTGGCCGACTATATGGGCCTGTGCCTGTTGCATCCGCAGTTTGGCTATTACACCACTCGCGATCCCTTTGGCACGGGCGGTGATTTCACCACCGCGCCTGAAATCAGCCAGATGTTTGGCGAACTTGTCGGCCTGTCACTTGCACAAAGCTGGCTGGATCAAGGCGCACCTGCGCCCTTTACACTGGCGGAACTTGGTCCCGGTCGCGGTACCCTGATGGCGGATCTGTTGCGCGCCACCAAGGCGGTTCCCGGCTTTCACGCTGCACTGAAGATCCACATGATTGAGGCCTCCCCCACCCTGCGCCGCGCGCAGGAGCGGGCGCTGGCGGGCTATGATGCGGTTTGGCATGACACAGTTGCCGCGCTGCCCAACCAGCCGCTTTTTCTAATAGCCAACGAATTTTTTGATGCCCTGCCGGTGCGCCAGTTTCAGCGTGTGGGCGCGGCCTGGGCCGAACGCCGGGTGGGTTTACACGACGGAACACTGGCCTTTGGATTGGGACAAGCCCTGCCGCAGGCCGCATTGGCGCATCGATTGGAGGACACAGAAGAGGGCGATCTCGTTGAACTGTGTGAACCCGCCCTGCCCATCCTAAACCACGTGGCCCAGCGCATTGCTGACCATGGCGGCGCGGCATTGGTGGTGGACTACGGCGATTGGCGCTCGCTTGGCGATACATTGCAGGCCCTGCGCGCCCATGCGTCCTGTGATCCCCTTCTGGATCCGGGCACGGCAGATCTGACCTGTCATGTCGATTTCGAAGCACTGACCCAAGCCGCCTCTGCTGCGGGCTGTGCTTTTAGCCGGATCACCCCACAGGGCGTATTTCTGGAACGTTTGGGCATCACCGAACGCGCCCGTGCGCTGGCGGCGCGGCTTGACGGGGCGGCGCATGAAAATTTGATTGCCGCGCACCGCCGTTTGACGCACCCTGACGAAATGGGAACCCTGTTCAAAGTCATGGGGCTATATCCCAACTGCGCAACACCACCACCGGGGCTTGAAGCATGACGCTTGAAATTCTGACTGCCGATTTACTGACGCCGTTTCAACACGGGTTCTTCACCCGCAGAGGCGGCGCATCTTCTGGGGTATTTGAAGGATTAAACTGCGGTCTTGGCTCTACCGATCAGCGCGAAGCGGTGCTGTTGAACCGGCAGCGCGTGGCAGAGGCAATGGACGTGCCCGAACAAGCCCTGATGGCCGTGCATCAAATCCATTCCCCCGACGTTGTGACCGTTCAGACTGCCGGAGATACCCGACCAAAGGCCGACGCTATGGTCACCAGAGAACGCGGCATCGCCCTGTCTATTTTGACCGCTGATTGCCAGCCCGTCCTGTTTGCCGATCCCCACGCACAAGTGGTGGGAGCCGCCCACGCAGGCTGGCGCGGCACGTTGGACGGCGTTTTGGAAGCCACCGTGAACGCCATGGTGGATCTGGGCGCACGCGCCAGCGATATTGTTGCAGTCATCGGCCCCAGCATTTCGCAGCGCGCCTATGAGGTCGGTCCTGAGTTTGTGGAGGGCTTCATCTCCCAAAGCGCTGAGTACGAACAATTTTTCACCCAAGGCACTGATGACAGACATCTGTTTAACCTACCGGCCTTGGGTCTGGAGAAACTGCGCAGCGCAGGCGTTGGCGCCGCACATTGGATCAACCATTGCACCTATTCTGATCCGAGCCGGTTTTATTCATTTCGCCGCGCAACACATGCCAAAGAGGCCGACTATGGCCGATTGATATCCTGCATCCGCTTGTGACCCCGCGCCTGCGCAAATGTTGGACATCGTTAAGGACTGAGATCAACGCCCAAGGCCAGAGTATGGCAGAGCGGCGCAGATCTCGCCGCAATTCACGGAATTTGTCGTAAAAGCCGTGCACAATACAGGCTGCATTCCCTGCAATCGCCCCGTGTCGGCCACAATCCCGGCACATTGATTACCGATTATAAACTCCAGTTCGGCAGATGCCACCTGCCCAAAAAGGAGTTAAATATGAACAATCGTTTTCTTCGTTCGATTATTTCGGCGGCCGCAACCCCCGCGCACCCCCTGCCGTGGACCCGCTGTCAGACGTCGACAAAGACCGTATAACGCGGGCTTTTGACCAGAGCGTCTACTGCGCCGTGCGTGGTTGGCTGAGCCACGATGAATTTTCATCCCGGCCTGACCACATCGCACCTCCGGTGACGTTTCATTAGGGGATCGCCTCTAATTTGTTGTTGATTTTGTGCCCGACTGATTTCGGTCTTTTCCGATGACCAGGCTTGGTGTCCCCTCTGCTGCTGAGGGCAAAACCATCCCAGGACTGCTTCCGCTGCGGAAGAGATTTCGACCAGACCAGTCACATGGCACGCTTAGAACAAGGGGTCGTTTAATATGACCATCCCATATTCGCTGCAACGGGCAGCCACAAACATGCTGGATCAGCAGGCGCTGCTGCAGGACCCGGCCGCGCTGCGCGGTGCGGCGAAACCGCAATTGCGCCGTTACGATGTGGCCAGCCTTCTGCCCAACGGCAACATCGCGGAAACGCGCCATATCGCGCCCGCCATGCCGTTGTTCGAAGATGCGTTTACCGCCTTTAGCCGCGGATCCATGGTGGACACAGACCAAGGCCCGATTGCCGTCGAAGATTTGCTGCCCGGAGACAACATCGCAACGGTTGATGGGGATTTCATGCCGTTGATGTGGAAAGGCCGCACCACGGTGGTTCCGTCACGCCCCGACGCCAAGGGACGCAGCCACCGCTTGACCAGCCTTATGCCAGACAGCATGGGCTATGGAAAACCTGCCAATTGTGTGGTGGTGGGCGCGGCCGCGCGATTGCTGTGCACACCGGCGCATTTGCGCAAAGCTGCCATTGGTGGCCCGCTGCTGACCCCGATTGAAATGTTCCAAGACGGCATGAACATCGTGCAAACCGCGCCGCCCACCCCGGTGGAGCTGTTCCATCTGGTCCTGCCCCAACATGCAGTGATCCGCGTCGGCGGATTGGAGTTTGAAACCTATCACCCCGGCCCGGACGCATTGCGGCTGGTCAGTCACGCGATCCGCACGCTGTACCTGAACCTGTTCAGCCATATTGACAGCCCGGCGGATTTTGGCCCTCTCGCCCACCCGCGCACGGCAACCAAAGATCAGGGCCCGGACCGCGAACCTCATCACGTTTGACCACAGATCACCGCACGGCGGGCCACCCCAGACATGCGCCGCCGCGCGAAGCGGATTGATCACATGTGATCTTCACCAAAAAAAGGCCCCGAAAATCGGGGCCTTTGGACTTCAGACATCACCGAAGTGAGTTACGCTTCGCGTGCCAAACGGTCTTCGAGCACATCAAAGGGAACGCCCGGTTCGTCTTTGGCGCCACGAATGACCAGTGATGTTTTGACACTGGCCACATTGGGGGTGGTCAGCAGATCACCGGTCAAAAAGCTTTGGAAGGTGCTAAGATCAGGCGCGACGCATTTCAGGATGAAATCGACTTCACCGTTCAACATATGGCATTCCCGAACCAGGGGCCAGCTGCGGCATTTTTCCTCAAAGGCGCTCAGCTCCGCTTCGGCCTGGCTTTCGAGCCCAACCGAGGCAAACACCTGCACTTCAAATCCCAACTCGCGCGCGTTCACTTCGGCGTGATAGCCGCCGATAAACCCTGCTTCTTCCAGCGCCCGCACCCGCCGCAAACAGGGAGGTGCAGAAATGCCGACCCGTTTGGCCAGCTCTACGTTAGTCATTCGACCATCCGCCTGTAGCTCCGACAAAATCTTACGATCAATCGGGTCCAGTCGCGTTGTGACCATGTTTATGCTCCTGTCAGATGACATTTCTTATAGCAGCTACGCTCTTTCGCGCAATAATATTTCACGAACGCGCAATATTAGTGATGACCCACAAGTACAAGTCCCAATATACGGCATTTATCACAAACCAACCGACAGCATAAGCCGTGCTATCGGGGGTTTAAGAGCTCGCCCGGTGCAGCTATATGCATCTGCGACCCACGGCAAGATCGCCCCCTACTGCATGCGAGGAAAACACATGTCCGAAACGCGCCACACAAAGGTTCTGATCATTGGTTCTGGTCCTGCGGGTTACACCGCGGGCGTCTACGCAAGCCGCGCCATGCTGGAGCCTATTCTGGTGCAGGGTATTGAGCCGGGGGGCCAGCTGACCACCACCACCGATGTGGAAAACTACCCCGGCTTTACCGAGGTGCAAGGCCCCGATTTGATGATCAAGATGCAAGACCACGCGCAAGCAATGGGCTGTGAAATCATCGGTGACATCATCACGTCGCTTGATACATCTGTACGTCCCTTTGTGGCCAAAGGGGACAGCGGCACCACCTACACGGCGGATGCGGTGATCCTGTGCACCGGCGCGCGCGCCAAATGGCTGGGCCTGGAAAGCGAAGAAAAATTCAAAGGTTTTGGCGTTTCGGCCTGTGCGACCTGTGATGGATTTTTCTATCGCGGCCAAGAGATTGTCGTGATCGGCGGCGGCAATACCGCCGTTGAAGAGGCGCTGTTCCTGACCAACTTTGCCTCCAAAGTCACGCTGGTACACCGCCGCGATGAACTGCGCGCCGAAAAAATCCTGCAAGATCGTTTGATGAAGAACCCCAAAGTCGAAACCTTGTGGTTCCACCAGTTGGAAGAAGTTTACGGCACCGACACACCGCTGGGCGTCGAAGGCATCAAAGTCAAACACACCAAGACCGGTGAAATCACCGACATTCCCGCCAAAGGCGTGTTTGTGGCCATTGGCCATGCCCCGGCGTCAGAACTGGTGTCAGATGTGCTGGAAACCCACAATGGCGGCTACGTGAAGGTTAAACCGGGCACCACGGAAACCTCTATCCCTGGCATTTTTGCCGCAGGCGACCTGACTGACCACAAATACCGTCAGGCTGTGACCTCGGCAGGCATGGGATGTATGGCGGCGCTGGACGCCGAGCGCTTCCTCGCAGAACAAGAATAAGGCCCCCCCATGTCGCATGATTACGCCGCGCAAAAAGCTGAAACCGTTCGGGTGTTTGAAGAGATGAGCACCCAGAACGGCATGCCCGACAGCGCTGATATTGACTATTTTCTGATCCCTGTCGCCGAAGACGCCAACTGGCGCGCTTTGGCCGATGTATTGACGCGGCAGGGCTATGCCTGTGAATATTTTGACGAAGATCAGGACGCCGAAAGCCCTTATTTGACGGCCACCTTGCTGGATCAGGCGGTTTCGGCCCAGGGCATCTGGATCGGCGAGGAAGTCGCCACCCAACACGCGCTGGAGCATGGTTTTGCCCCGGATGGTTGGGGCCTGGAAGCCTGATAGTGTCTCATGGACAGGGCCCTGCGCAAGCGTGCTGGGCCTTGACCGCACCCTATGGCTCCCGGTCTAACGGATCTTAGAGACCGGAGCACAGCATATGACACATATCTTATTTCAGGGCAGTTGGAGCGCGCGGGTGCGCATCTGGTCTGGTCTTGTGCTGTTTGTCTATGCATTGCTGCATTTTCTCAATCTTGGGCTGGGTCTGTTGTCCCCGGTTTGGATGGATGCATTTCAGGACGTTCGCCAGGCCATTGTCAGATCTCCCTTAGGTTCTGTAATAGTATACGCCGCCCTGATCAGCCATGGCGGGTTGGCCCTGTGGTCGTTGGCCAAGCGCCGCAGCCTGCGCCTGTCTCCCGTGACGGCGTTGCAAACGGGTCTGGGCTTGTTGATTCCGCTACAGCTGATCGGCCACATCGTGTTCACTCGCTATGCCCATGAATTGCACGGCGTAAATGACGAATACGGCTATTTGCTACTGCTGATCTGGGGCAGTCCTTCGGTGTGGTGGCAAAGCGCGCTGTTGCTGGTGGTGTGGATCCACGGATGCATCGGCCTGCATTTCTGGCTGCGGCTGACGCGCTGGTGGCGGCGACTGGTGCCGTGGCTGATTGGCGGCGCGGTGTTTGTCCCCCTGTTTGCACTCGCGGGTCTCTTGGTTGAGGGGCGCAGATTACAGGATCTCGCCTATGAAGACGGGTTCGCCCCCGAGATGCGCGCGGATTTCAACTGGCCGGATGGTGCAACCTTTCGCGCCCTCCTTGACGTCTATGAAACCACCAATTTGATCTATTACCTACTGCTGGCGATGACCGCCGGGGCCTATCTGTTGCGCAAGCTCCTGCGCCATCGGCAATCGGTGAAAATCAGCTACCTCGACGGACCGGTTGTCACGGCAGAAAAGGGCATGACGCTGCTGGAAATGTCACAAGCCCACGGGGTGCCGCATACGGCCCTGTGCGGCGGCAAAGGTCGCTGTACCACCTGCCGGGTTGTCCTGGAGCACGGGGGCGAACATCTGACCGCGCCCTCCCCCGCAGAGGCGCGCAGCCTATTGGCGGTGCGCGCCGCCTCAAATGTGCGGTTGGCCTGCCAGATCCGGCCCGAAAAGCCGCTGACCGCCCACCGTGTCTTTCGCCCCGAAGGCGGTCGCAGCCGGGCCCATGCCAGTCAGGGTGAAGAGCGCCAGTTGGCCGTCCTGTTTCTGGACATGCGCGGGTTTACCAAACGTACTGCCGGGCTGTTGCCCTATGACGTTGTGTTTTTATTGAACCGATTCTTTGACGCCATCGTCCCCGAGATCACCCGGCAGGGCGGCCATATCGATAAATATATGGGCGACGGACTTCTGGCGCTGTTTGAAACCAAGGATGCGGCCTCCTCAGCGCGGGCAGCTTTGCGTGCGGTGCAAAACATCGGTTTGGCCCTGGAGCGGTTTAACGCCAACCTTGAGCGCGAAGGAGAGACGGCCGTCAAAATTGGCATGGGGCTGCATCTGGGGCATGTCGTTTTGGGGGAAATCGGCAGCACCGCCAAAGCACCGCGCACGATTATTGGCGACACGGTCAACATCGCAAGCCGCCTCGAGGCCAAAACAAAAGATCTCGGCGTTGAACTGCTGATTTCAAAAGCCATGTTTGATGCCGCCGGCCTAACCGTGCAATCGACCCTGCTGCGCTCATATGAATTGCGTGGAGTGGCCGAACAGATCCCCGCCGCGCCATTTGAGCGGGCTGCACTGATGGAACGGTTCACATAGTGGCACCTTTGGCTGTGAGACACGTTAAAGTACAGCGTTGCCAAATCAGCACGCCCGCCCCTCGCCATTAACCAAGACCAAGTGTCGTCAAAATTTCACTTGGCCGGTGCTGCGTTTTGTGTAATTAGTTCACGCGTGAACACACTTTGATATGATCCCAATGACCGCCACCTCTGACACCCCAACCACCGCAGACGAAGATCTGCGCTTTCGCTTGCTGCGGCAGCTGGACCTCACACCTGAGGCCTCCCAGCGTGCCATCGCGGGCGAATTGGGGATTTCACTGGGCGGGCTGAACACGCAATTGCGTGCGGCTGCCGCTGCGGGATTGATCACGGTGTCCGAGCGCAACGGCCCGGACAAACGACAGCGCTTTGCCTATTCCATCACCTCAAAAGGTGCGGCGCAAAAACGCAAGCTCACGGATCGGTTTCTTGCCAAGAAACTGGCCGAATATGACGCCCTTCATGCTGAACTGACTGGTTCATCCAGCGGATTGGCCCCTTTGAAAACAAGGACTACATTCATGCAAAACAATCTGGCTCCGATCCCAGAACTGTATGTCTCTTACGATTCAGCGCAAAAGCTGAAGATCGAAGCAGGCAACCTGAAAAGCCACGACCTGACCCCCCGTCAGATCTGTGACCTGGAACTGTTGATGAACGGCGGCTTTAACCCGCTGAAAGGCTTCCTGACCGAGGAAGACTACAACGGTGTTGTTGAAAACATGCGGATGGCAGACGGCAGCCTGTGGCCGATGCCCATCAACCTGGATGTGTCCGAAGATTTCGCCGCCTCGCTGGAAGTGGGCGAAGACATCGCTTTGCGCGACCAAGAAGGCGTTATTCTGGCGACCATGACCGTCACCGATCGCTGGGAACCCAACAAGTCGCGCGAAGCCGAAAAAGTATTTGGCGCTGATGATCTGGCCCACCCTGCGGTGAACTACCTGCACAATCAGGCCGGCAAAATCTATCTGGGCGGCCCTGTTGTTGGTATCCAACAGCCGGTTCACTACGATTTCCGCGGTCGCCGCGACACGCCAAACGAGCTGCGCGCCTATTTCCGCAAGCTGGGTTGGAACAAGGTTGTGGCCTTCCAAACCCGCAACCCGCTGCACCGTGCGCACCAGGAACTGACGTTCCGTGCGGCCCGTGAAGCCGAAGCAAACCTGCTGATCCACCCCATCGTTGGCATGACCAAACCGGGCGACGTTGATCACTTTACCCGCGTGCGTTGCTACGAGGCGGTTCTGGACAAATACCCCCAGTCCACCACCACCATGTCACTGCTGAACCTTGCAATGCGTATGGCCGGCCCACGTGAGGCTGTCTGGCACGGTCTGATCCGCGCCAACCACGGCTGCACCCACTTCATCGTGGGCCGCGACCACGCTGGCCCCGGCAAAAACAGCCAAGGCGAAGATTTCTACGGCCCCTATGACGCGCAGGACCTGTACCGTGCGAACCAAGACGAAATCGGCGCCGAAATGGTCGACTTCAAGCACATGGTCTATGTGCAAGAACGCGCCCAGTACGAACCCAATGACGAAATCGCAGACCGCGACAACGTCACCATCCTGAACATTTCTGGCACCGAACTGCGTCGTCGTCTGGCCGAAGGTCTGGAAATCCCTGAGTGGTTCTCCTTCCCCGAAGTTGTGACCGAGCTGCGCAAAACCAAGCCACCTCGCTCCAAGCAGGGCTTTACCCTGTTCTTTACCGGCCTGTCTGGTTCGGGCAAATCCACCATCGCAAACGCGGTTATGGTCAAGCTGATGGAAATGGGCGGTCGCCCTGTAACCCTGCTGGACGGTGACATCGTGCGCAAAAACCTCAGCTCTGAGCTGGGTTTCTCAAAAGAGCACCGTGACCTGAACATCAAACGTATCGGTTACGTTGCATCCGAGATCACCAAAAACGGTGGCATCGCGATCTGTGCGCCTATCGCACCTTATGCCTCGACACGCCGTCATGTGCGTGAAGAGATCGAAGGTCTGGGTGCGTTCCTTGAGGTGCATGTTGCGACCTCGCTGGAAGAGTGCGAACGCCGTGACCGCAAAGGCCTGTACAAGCTGGCGCGCGAAGGCAAGATCAAAGAGTTCACCGGCATCTCTGACCCCTATGATGTGCCTGAGAACCCCGAGCTGCGTCTTGAAACAGAGAACACCGAGGTGGACAACTGCGCCCATCAGGTGATCCTGAAGCTGGAAAGCATGGGTCTGATCACAGGCTAAACCCTGATCACCTCACAATATCAAAAGGCCCGCATCGCGCGGGCCTTTTTCATTGGATCGCCTCTCATCGGCACTATCTTAGCTGGGCAAATCAACCGTGCCCCGCATCAGCACATAGCCGGTTCCTGATACTTTGATCCCTGTCATCCCCTCCACAGGCCCCACACGCCGCACCTGTGCCTGACCGGGACGGCCCATGCCATGCCCCTGCTCTGCCACGAAGACCTCCGACGACATCAGCCCATGACGCCACAGATAGGCCCCCATTGCGCCTGTGGCGGACCCGGTAAAGGGATCCTCGGCTGGACTGGGCGGGGCCATCAGCAATCTGGCATAGGTATCACCGGCTGCGGTCGCGCCCTGCAGTGTCACCAAAAACGGCTCCATCATGTCAGCCCCCTCCGCCCCCAAAGATGCTTTCAACCGCTCAAATGCCGCCACATTCAGCCGCGCGGCCGCCAAGGCCGCGTGATCGCGTAAGACCGTGACGCAAAACGGCAATCCCGTTGAGACCTTTTGCGGCTGCCCCACGATTGCCTCAACCGGCAAGGAAACCGCCGCCGCCACCAAAGCCGGATCCGCCACGGGACCAAATTGGGGTGCGACCTGGGTCATTTCGATCTCCTCCCCCTGCACTGAGATCGCCACCAGCCCAGCGCCCGTTTCCAGGGTGAGCTGATCTTTGACCACCAGCCCCCGGTCCCGCAACGCCGCCACGGTGGCAATTGTGGGGTGCCCGGCAAAGGGGATTTCATGGCTCGCCAGAAAATATCGCACCCGCACATCGGCCACATCAGACGGCCCGGTAAAGGTGCATTCCACCAAAGAGGTTTCTTTGACAAAGTTGGTACAGGTTTGCGTCGACAGGGTCGCACCTGCATGGACAACGGCACAACCGTTTCCGCCAAAGGCGCGATCCGAAAAGGCATCCACCCAGTCAAACTCAAATCGTTTTGTGTGCGCGCTCATGATCGCCATCCTTTCGTTTACCCACGCAAAGGATGGCATCAAAAAAGGCGGACCTAAACCCGCCTTGCTGTATCGTTACAATGTCGCCCGCCTTAGTGCACGGCAACAGGCGTGTAATCATTCTGGCGCGCCAGAACAAAAGCCATCCGGCGGTCCGCGACCAATGCCAGCTGCTCACCCGTATCATTGTGCACTGCATATAGATGCGTCCGCCCGTCGGCGCTGTCCTGGACCTCTTGCGGCAACGCGGCAACGTCCACAGTTTTTACATAAGCCATACGAGTATCATCCGCAGCGATGGTTTCTTGTGTGTTCTGCATAGCCTCTACCCTTTTTTTATGTTGATGGTTTGCACCACGGTTTCCGGGCGCGAGCGGGTCAGATCAACGTGCAATAGCCCGTTCTCCATCACCGCTTCGCCCACTTCGACCCCATCGGCCAGCACAAACATGCGCTGGAACTGCCGTGCGGCAATGCCCCGGTGCAGGAACATACGCCCCTCACTGTCGTCGCGTTGACGACCCCGGATCACCAACTGGCGGTCTTCGATGGTGATGGCCAGATCGTCCTCGGCAAATCCAGCCACAGCCAGAGTGATACGGTAGGAAAAATCCGACGTTTGTTCAATATTGTAGGGAGGGTAGCCTTCATTGCCCGACTTAGCCGAGCGTTCCAAAAGGCGTTCCAGCTGCTCAAACCCCAAGAGATGTGGGTAAGCGCCCAAAGTGAGTTTCGACACGTATTTCGTCCTTTATCCAAAGCGACGTCTTGATTTGAGGGCCCCATTTGGCAGCCCGTCCCAAAGAATATGGGAAGTTATGTAGAATTCACAAGGTCATCCTTGCGTAGGCCTAGCGAAAAACCCGTTAACAGCGTATGAATAGAAACGATTCAATCACCAAGGTCTGAGCCTCTTATGAACGCGCCCACCGAAATTTCGATGAAGACCGATGAGGTCCTGAAGGTCGAACTGGAAGTATTCCGCAGGCAACACCGGGATCTGGATGAAGCCATTTCTGCCCTGCAGGAGCGTCCTGTCAGCGATCAGCTGACCATTCGCCGTCTGAAAAAGCAAAAACTGCATCTGAAAGATCAGATCGCGTCAATCGAAGATCGGTTGACACCGGATATCATTGCCTGACCTCTTGCTAGGCCCCACCCTGACATTCGCACTGTTGGTTCTTTTGATCAGTTGTTATTGTCGCAACACCGGTCTGAGGTCGGGGTAGAGTTCGAAAACACGACTATCATCTTGCGTGATCCAAATCTCTCCGAGGTTCTGGAATTTGCGGCGCACTCTTGCAGAGCAGCCGCTGCGCGGCAGCTTGTCCGACCCAAGCGGAACACGATACCGGATTGCCATTTTGAAAAAGATAGCTAAGGTGCGCGCTCCTTCCATCAGAGGGCGTATAGATGGCCGATATCAAAGTAGGGATCATCATGGGGAGCCAGTCCGACTGGCCCACGATGAAAGAAGCAGCCAACATTCTGGACGAGCTGGGCGTTCCGTATGAAGCCAAGATCGTATCGGCGCACCGCACGCCCGATCGGCTTTGGTCATATGGTAAGTCCGCGGCGGATCGCGGATTGCAGGTGATTATTGCAGGTGCAGGCGGTGCCGCGCATCTGCCCGGTATGGTGGCCTCTAAAACCCGCGTGCCCGTTGTGGGCGTTCCGGTTCAGACCCGCGCATTGTCAGGCGTAGATTCGCTATACTCCATCGTGCAAATGCCCAAAGGATTCCCGGTTGCCACCATGGCAATTGGCGCCGCTGGTGCGGCAAATGCAGGCCTGATGGCCGTCGGTATTCTTGCCAACCAGGATGCCGATCTGGCAACCCGTCTGGACGCCTGGCGCGACGCTTTGTCGGCGTCGATCCCTGAGGAACCTGTAGATGACTGACGCACTTGCTCCGGGCGCCGTTATTGGCATTCTTGGTGGTGGCCAGCTGGGTCGTATGCTGTCGGTTGCGGCGGCGCGACTTGGTTTTCGCACCCATGTGTTTGAGCCGAGCGCCAATCCACCGGCGGGCCATGTGGCCGATCAGATCACCTGCGCCGCCTATGACGATGCCGACGCCTTGCGCGCCTTTGCCGCAACTGTGGATGTAATCACCTATGAGTTTGAGAACATCCCCACCTCGGCGCTGGACCTGCTGGAAAGCCTGAAACCCATCCGCCCCGGCCGGGAAGCCCTGCGGATCAGTCAGGACCGCCTGACCGAAAAGACATTTCTGCAAGACCTTGGCCTGACCACCGCGCCTTTTGCGGATGTGTCAGACCTTGCGAGCCTTGAGGCCGGGCTGGACACAATTGGCACCCCTGCCATTTTGAAAACCCGCCGCTTTGGCTATGACGGCAAGGGGCAAGCCCGGATCATGGCTGCCGATGATGCCCAAGGTGCGCTGGACGATATGGCGGGCGCCCCGGCCCTGCTCGAAGGATTTGTGAATTTCACCCATGAGGTGTCCGTGATTGCCGCGCGTGGTGTTTCCGGCGAGGTTGCGTGTTACGACCCCGGCGAAAACGTTCACCGCGATGGTATTTTGCACACCACCACCGTACCTGCGCGGCTGAGTCAAAGCCAGCGTATGGATGCCGTGCTTTTGGCCAGCAAGATTCTGAATGCGCTGGACTATGTCGGCGTTCTGGGCGTGGAGCTGTTTGTGACAGCCAAAGGGTTGATCGTGAACGAGATTGCCCCGCGTGTGCATAATTCGGGCCACTGGACGCAAAACGGTTGCGCGGTGGATCAGTTTGAACAGCACATTCGTGCAGTTGTTGGCTGGCCTTTGGGCGATGGTCAACGTCATGTGGATGTGGTGATGGAGAACTTGATCGGCGACGATATGGAGCGGATCGCGGACCTGGCCAGAGAGCCGGACTGTGCACTGCATCTGTATGGCAAGCTGGAGGCCAAACCCGGACGCAAGATGGCCCACATCAATCGGGTTCAGCGGTCTAAACGATAGGGGAATGGGGGCGCTGCCCCCGGCCCTTTGGGCCTCCCCCGGGGTATTTTCCACCAAAATGAGACCAAGGCCGCTGCGCTGAGCTGCGGTCTGTTTTTATGTCAGGAAGCGCGTGGCGATGGCGCCATTCATATAGCTGATCTGCCCAGCCGAGAGCGTGGCGGCGACGCGGTGGCTGTGTTTTTCCAGGATCACCAGATCGGCGCGTTTGCCCGGTGCCAGCGTGCCGCGATCGTTGAGGCCCAAGAGTTGTGCCGGACCTTTGGACACCAGATCCCAGGCGCCCCCAAGATCCAGAACGCCACTGCGCGCCAGCATTAAGGCAGCGCGACGCGGGCTGGGATAGTGATAATCCGAGGCCAGCGCATCACAAAGCCCCATGGAAATCAACTCCAGCGCTGAAACATTGCCATTGTGGGATCCGCCGCGCACCACATTGGGGGCACCAAGGATGATATGATCCCCCCCGGCGCGCGCGGCCTCGGCGGCCTCAAGCGTTTCGGGGAATTCGGAGATCCGAACGCCGCGCGCACGCCAATCCGCACGTTGGCCGGCGGTGGTGTCATCATGGCTGCCCATCTGCACACCGAGATCCGCCAGTGTGGTACAAAGAGCGTCTAGGGCTGCGGGGACTTCGTCGCGGCGGCGATGCATCTCTTGCATCATTGCCAGATGGGTTTCGGGATTGCGTTTCGCTTTTAGCGCCTGACCGACCATGCGCGGTGGTTTTTTCCCGGCGGCCAGTCGGTCGTGTGGCAGGTGGTCGTTCATCACCACATAAGACACGCCCCAGTGCTGGATCAGGTCCGGCAATGTCGCGTAGTCATCAAGCATATGAGTTTCAAAACGCAATTGCGGCACCAGATCCGTGACCACCTGCGCCTGTGCGCTCTGGATGGCCTGAAAGACCTGTGCGGCATAGTCAGGTGCTCGTAAGCCCCCTTCCCACGAATGAAACTGCGCCAACACGGCGGTTGACATACCATTGGCCGCCAGTTCTGCCTCAGCGGCGATCACGCCTTCGTTCATTTGCTTCATCGCGCCGCGCCGGGGGGCGAGGTGACGTTCAAACCCGTCTCCATGCACATCGATAATGCCCGGCAACACAATAAAGCCGGACAGGTCAATCCTGCGGTCAGGCAGATCCTTGACCACGCAGCCATTGCCCAGCGACAACTGCCCCGAGGGTTCAAGCCCGTCGGGATGTAGGACATCGGCCCCTGCCAGTGTCAGTTCAAGGTGCGCCATTGCCTGCTCCATCATTCTGGTCGCCCTTAGCGCAGGAACCGTCGGCGCGACAAGGGGAGTGAAGTATCTGGCGCAGGGATTGCCCCCATCTGAGGCTGCTGTCAAATCGCCCATGTTTGAGAAAGCTATGCACCTGCGCAATCACCACCGGGTGGTTCATCATATAGGTATGAGTCACCGGTAGGGTCAGATGTGCTTTCATTCCAGAGACATAGGTGTTTCGCACCGAGACTTTGCCATCATCCTGCCCGGGGATCACCCGAGAAAACAGCGGGTTGAGACTGCGACGCCCTGCAATGACCCCCAGTTCAAATTCCACCGGCGGCAGGGCCTTTGGCAGGCTGTCTGGCCCGGTTCCAAGTTCCGCGCCTGCCGGGCCATTGACCTGATCAAACACCCACCATGTTCCAAAACGGTCCACAACTTCGCTGCCCTGATTGGGGGGCCCCAGCATGACGACCCGGCGCAGGCTGGGCTGCGGATGATCCCGCAGCCATGTGCGCAACAAAATCCCACCCATGGAATGGGTCACAACATGTGTGGGTGCATCGCCGCAAGCCGCAAAGGATTTTGGCACCACGCTTTGGCTCAGCTGATCCACCGGCAGTTTGGTCGACGGATACCCGGGGCGCAGCACACGGTATCCCTGTGCTTCCAGCGCCAGCTCCATCACCGCAAAGGACGCATCCGTACGCGCCAAGCCGTGTAATAAAATCACGCAGTCCTTGGACATGGATTGGGCCTGCGCCGCAAAGCTAAAGAGCGCATAGAACAGGCAAGACAAGAGACGTATTTTCCACATGCCCTGTCACGTAGTCAGTGTTGTTGCGTTTGTGAAGGTGGCGCAGCAATAGACGTACAGCGCGGGGCGCGGATGACCAGAAAAATTCCGCCAAGGACCAGAACGGCCCCAACGATCAGCGCGAATCCAACGGGTTCCGCCAGTAAGATTGCACCTGCCAAAATGGCGATGATCGGGACGCTCAACTGCACCGTTGCGGCCACCTCGGCCTGCAATTGGGGGAGAATACGATACCACAAAGCATACCCAAGACCAGATGTCAGCGCGCCTGACACGATGCCCAATCCAATCCCAGCTGCTGTCACCACCGCGCCGCCACCCGCAAAAAACAGAACCGGCAGCATGAACACAGACGCCCACAGAAAGTTCATCGCGGTCGCCACAAGCGGGTCGCGTGCGCCCTTTCCAAGCAGGCTATAGGCCCCCCACCCCAGGCCGCTGAGCGCCATGAGCGCCGCCGCCCAAAGATCCACCTGAACGCTCTCACGAGGCCAAACAACATAGGCAAGCCCCGCCAATGCCATCGCGGCCCCAGCCCCCTGCAAGGCACCGCTGCGCTGACCTCGCGCGGCGTTCCACGCAAACATCGTCACCTGCACCACGCCAAACAGAACCAGCGCCCCGAGACCGGCATCAAGATCCTTATAGGCCAGTGAGAACCCAACCACATAGAGTGTCAAAGACGACGCCCCCATGAGGTTTTGTTGCCAAGAGCGTTGCCGTGGTCGCCCCTGTATCCAGCACAAGAGAACCAGAACTGCTGCGCCCGAGACCAGCCGCACCGTGCCAAATGCAATGGCATCCATAAATCCACCGCCCACGGCGGCCCGGCCCAGGACCGAATTGGCTGCAAAAGCCAGCATGACAACACATGTCAACGCAATCAGGCGCATGTCCGACCTCTCTTCAGGCCGGGGAGCCGGCGCTTTTCTATGACAGTTGTGCACCGCTACCATTGGGCCGGTTGCTGCTGCAACCACGCCCACGGGCTTGTGAACAGTGACTGCGCCGCCGCAGACAGGGCTGTGAAATCGGCCCGGTCACCCTTTTCTTGCGCCAAGATTGTCGGTTTGCAGCACGGCTGAGATTTCCCGGCTCAGCAAGGCGCGCAGGGCCGAGATTTCGGGCCGCACGGATTTTTTGGAGGGGCCGGTCAAGATCCACAGCGTCAACGGGGCAACGTCGGCGCCCTCCAGCGGCACAAGCGCTGGATCGGTGTCCCCGATAAAACAAGGCATCAAGCCAATCCCACGCCCCGCCTTAATCGCCGTCGCAACGGTGAGCAAATCGGCACAAATTACCCGGCGGGTGGTTTGCCCGCCCGGCCACACCAGATCCGGCACCGAAAGCAGCGGGTTATCGACGGTGAAGTGACTGGGCGCGCTTTGCGGCGCCTGTGGTCCCAAAAGCTTGCGATGACCATATAAACGAAACCGCAATGTGCCGACATTCTGCCCGACCAGTCCCGGCTCAAGTGATTTAGACAGACACAACGCCAGATCATAGCCCTTGTGGTGCTGGTCGGTAATGCCCTGAACGGCATGAAGTTCGATACCAACATTAGGCACCTGCGCCTCCAGCCGATACCACAGCGGCAATATCAGATATTCAAAGAACAGATCCGGACAGCTGAACACCAAGGTCTGCGCCTCGGTCCTATGCCCTTTACCCGCCGCCGCACCGCGTTCCACCAAATCGACAATGCTGCGGGTTTTTTGCACCAACCCCCGGCCCGCGTCGGTCAAAACCCATTGCGCGCCACTGCGGTCTACCAATGTTTCGCCGGTGCGAGTTTCCAGCTGTTCAACCCGCATCGCAACAGCCTGATGACTGATCCCCAACACCCGCGCGGCCGCAAACGACGACTGCGCTTCGCCAACGGCGAGCAAAACAGCGAGATCCCGCCATATATCCGGCTTTAGCTGGTCCATAGGTCCAGCTTAGCGTTCAACTTTGTCGTGTGCCAAGAGCGGATCCGCAACACCAGTGAGCAAAACTGACGGATATTAGCGGTTTTTCCGTGGTTTCACGACGGTGTCACTACACCGCAGAAAAATCAGGCATGCCCAATCCGGGTGGTTCTACTGTATTCCAGCCACCTACGTCCTATCTGCGAAGGCCGCCTGCACTGCGCACTATCCTTTGAAGCAGTTCTCGCGGTGCCAGCGCAAATAGTCGCGATGCGGCTGCAAGTGCACCGCGTTGGGCGTTAACAACTTTCGATCTGGTGAAATCAGACGCGCCAAACTGTCTGAAGCGACCGAACGTTCCGCGATTAAAATGCTGTGATCGTCGTCAACACTGACCAACCCGCGATCAAACATCCAATGTAGGGTGCCAGACAGCGCCATGCCGTTGCGGACGACGTCAGGGCCGTTGTGTTCTACGGGAATGATATGAGCCGCTTCAACTTCTGGCCGCCCCCCCCCATTGCGAAGCTCCAACCCTGACAAAGCACACACACCGCCATAGGCAAACTTCACCTGTTTGGCAAAACTCCGATCGCGAAACGTGCGGGACGTCAGTATGCGCGCCCGCGGCGCAGGATCGAAGGCCTCTTGGATGTCGGCAAAACCTTCGGCTCGCCGTTCAATGCCACCCGTACGCGGTAGTCGGTCGGGGTGTGCTTTCGAAGAAAAACCCGCAGCTAAGATTTTATCAAAATC
Source organism: uncultured Paracoccaceae bacterium (assembly GCA_947492585.1). Lineage (GTDB taxonomy): Bacteria > Pseudomonadota > Alphaproteobacteria > Rhodobacterales > Rhodobacteraceae > Epibacterium. Next base: position 11,073 of record CANLND010000027.1, on the reverse strand, counting down.
CGCGTCAGAGATCAGCCGGACAGCTTGCGTGTTGTAACCGCCGAAACGGGGTAAACCTGTCTCGTAGGGCGCACCGCCTTCCTGCAAGCGTGGTACGGCGCTTTCAAAGGACAGTTCACTCCCTTGGTGTAAAATCGCGTATGCATGTGTTGGATCCGCCGGGTCATCCTCAATCCGCAACACTCTTTGTACACCAAAGTAACCCCGCCCGCCTCCGGCACGTCCTTCGTAGAAGACCACCCAGTCTCCTACTGTTTGAGCAACCCGGCTGAGGTAACTTCTTTTGGGAAAGTGGTAGGCAATCCCTGGCTGATCGTCATACTGGGAATGCGACGACTGAATGAATACTGCTTTGGCCATCAATCTGATTTTCTTGGAAATTTCCCTCAAGCTGCCAGGTATCTGTTTCTAGGTCAATTGCTCTGGGCAAAACAAAAAAGGGGCCGCCCGAAGGCGACCCCCTATTCATCCAGATGGATGGCGTGATTTACATCATGCCGCCCATGCCGCCCATGTCGGGCATGCCGCCACCTGCAGGTGCGCCGTCTTTGGAAGGCTTGTCAGCAACCATTGCTTCGGTGGTGATCAGCAGACCAGCAATCGAAGCCGCATCTTCCAACGCGGTACGGGTTACTTTGGCAGGGTCGATCACACCAAAGGAGAACATGTCGCCATATTCTTCGGTTTGTGCGTTGAAGCCAAAGGAATTGTCAGCAGATTCGCGAACTTTGCCCGCAACAACCGCACCATCAACACCGGCGTTTTCAGCGATCTGACGCAGAGGCGCTTCGATGGCTTTCGACACGATTTTGATACCAGCGTTCTGGTCAGCGTTTGCGCCTTCCAGACCGGCAAGTGCTTTACCGGCTTGAACCAGAGCAACACCACCACCAACGATAACACCTTCTTGAACGGCCGCGCGGGTCGCGTTCAGGGCATCGTCAACGCGGTCTTTGCGCTCTTTAACTTCAACTTCGGTCATGCCGCCAACGCGGATAACAGCAACACCGCCTGCCAGTTTGGCAACGCGCTCTTGCAGCTTTTCACGGTCGTAGTCGGATGTGGTTTCTTCGATCTGAGTGCGGATCTGAGCAACACGTGCTTCGATCTCAGCTTTTTCACCAGCGCCGTCCACAACCGTGGTTTCGTCTTTGGTGATCTGAACTTTCTTGGCGGTGCCAAGCATGTCCATGGTCACAGATTCCAGCTTCATGCCCAGATCTTCGGAGATCACTTGGCCACCGGTCAGGATCGCGATGTCTTGCAGCATGGATTTGCGACGATCGCCGAAACCAGGTGCTTTGACCGCTGCGATTTTCAGGCCGCCGCGCAGTTTGTTCACAACCAAAGTTGCCAGCGCTTCGCCTTCAACATCTTCTGCGATGATCAGCAGAGGCTTTTGCGACTGGATCACTTGCTCCAGCAGCGGAACCATTGGCTGCAGCGACGAGAGTTTTTTCTCGTGCAGCAAGATCATGCAGTCTTCCAGATCTGCGGTCATCTTGTCAGCGTTGGTCACGAAGTATGGCGACAGGTAGCCACGGTCGAACTGCATGCCTTCGACAACATCGGTTTCTGTTTCCAGACCTTTGTTTTCTTCAACGGTGATGACGCCTTCGTTGCCAACACGCTGCATTGCGCCTGCGATTTGCTGACCGATTTCAGCTTCGCCGTTGGCGGAGATGGTGCCAACTTGTGCAACTTCAGCAGAGTCAGCGACTTCGCGCGCCATGTCTTTGATGCCCTCAACAACCTTGGCAGTTGCCAGGTCGATGCCGCGCTTCAGATCCATTGGGTTCAGACCAGCAGCAACCTGCTTCAGGCCTTCTTTGACGATCGCTTGGGCCAGAACGGTTGCGGTTGTTGTACCGTCACCCGCTTCGTCGTTGGTCCGGGAAGCAACTTCCTTGACCATCTGTGCGCCCATGTTCTCGAACTTGTCTTCCAGTTCGATCTCTTTGGCAACCGATACACCATCTTTGGTGATGCGCGGGGCGCCGAAAGATTTTTCCAGAATGACGTTGCGGCCTTTGGGGCCCAGGGTCACTTTAACAGCGTCGGCCAGTACATTTACGCCAGCCAGCATGCGGTTACGGGCATCGGTGTCGAATTTGACGTCCTTAGCAGCCATGTTCAATTCTCCTATCAGAGATAAATGTTTAAATGCAGTTTCAAGGGATCAGAGAAGCGCGCGGCTTACTCGATGATGCCCATGATGTCGCTTTCTTTCATCATCAGCAGCTCTTCGCCGTCGACGGTCACTTCGGTGCCGGACCATTTGCCGAAAAGGATTGTATCGCCAGCTTTAACTGCCATTGCGATCAGCTCACCGCTGTCCTTGCGCGCGCCTTCGCCTGTGGCGACGACTTGGCCTTCGGAAGGCTTTTCTTTTGCGCTATCGGGAATGATCAGACCGCCAGCGGTTTTTTCTTCGCTTTCGGTGCGACGCACCAGGACACGGTCGTGAAGCGGTTTCAATGCCATCTTTGCAGCTCCTTAAAACTCAAAGGTTGTTATCCAAACATCCGCCCCGCCCTTATCAAGCAACGAGATCAGATCATTATCACTCACCTTCATTGAGTGCTAACGATGAGGAAGCTATGTGGGGGTGCAGGCCCTGTCAACAGGCGATCCCAAGAAAATTTGATGACAAATTCCGGACCGCCCTCGGCAAACTCCCCCCCACATAAGATGGATCACAACGAGAGGCCCGAGGCGCAACAGAGGATGTGACTTTTATCGCTTAATATCAACAACCTGACGCATCACTCCGAGGTCGAAAACGCATCACTTTCAGCCCAGTCGATCAATCCCTTGCGGCCTTCTTTTGTAACATCATAAATCCCCGTCGACACCCGCAGGAACCAGCCATAGTGATTTTTGGCCATAATCTGCGTGGCTTTTGGCACCGCAGCCCCGCTGGCAACCACTGACCCTTTGCTGGCGCCATGGGTGGCCAGAAAGGCGGCACAGCGCAGTGCGTCCTGCCGGTAGGCCGTCACAAGACCATGACGCGTGGCCCCGCCCGCGTTGGGATCACCGCGCAGGCGGTCAAATTCACGCAACAACCGCATTTGCCGTTTCTGCGATTTGCGCGGTGCATAGGGACCGGGATCGCATTGCACCTCGGTTCGACCATCCTCAAGAACGGTGATCAACCCCAGCCCCAGCCGACGGCACAGTGTTACATTGTCCTTGAGCACCCGGCGCGCCGAGCGACCCGTGGGGCGCGGCACCGCGATATAGACCAGGTCGGTGACAGCAAGTCGCGTTATCGCCTGATGAAACAGAGCCAAAGAAAACCGCAGCTTCAATTCAACAATCACCGGCGGCTCATCTCCGCGCCGAGCCATGACATCCACAGCGCCAACTTCGCCCTTGACAGTATACCCCTGTCGTTCAAGGAGTTTCTTTATGGGGGGATAAAGCTCATCTTCACGGTTCATGGTATATGACTGTCAGGTTGTTATACTCAAAACAAGCGGCTTGGCCCTCAGACACCCTTTACGAGCAGTAATTATGATGATGCGATTGTTCATTTTCCTGACGTTCAGCCTGATGGCAGTCACCGCGCAGGCCGCCTGTCGCGGAGTCGATTACCGCAACCACCTGCCAAGCGCGGTTGAAACCCGTCTGTCCCAGCAAATGGCCGCGACACCGTTTTCGACGGGCAACCACTGGATCGCCCGCAAAGGTCGGCAAACGTTGCATATTATTGGAACGATGCACGGTGGCGACAGCCGCATGGCGCGTATCATGCGCACGCTACGGCCCGTCATCGCTTCAGCCGATGCGGTTTATTTCGAAGTGCACTCGGATCCGAATGGCAGATTGGATCTGGACCTAAAAGGACACGGAAAGCACACGTTGTTACCCACCGGCCAGACGCTGCGTTCTGTCATGTCACGCGACGGTTGGGTCCAGTTCAGAACATGGGCGACCATTGTCGGTTTGGATCTCACTGTGGTGGAACGGCTGCAACCGTGGATGATTACCACTTTCATCATTCAAAACGGCTGTCGACCTTTTGGCCTTGGCATCCGCCGGGGACTGGACGACCGCATCGAACAATTCGCCCGACGCAAACGCATCCCAATCGCCGGATTGGAAACCGTGGAAATCGGATTGCAGTCCTTGGCCCGCGTGCCCCTACGTGATCAGGCCCGTCTTTTGGAAAACGACCTGGCGCTGCTGTTGTCTGAAGCGCCCGATGATGCCACGCCGGTCGAAGCCTATTTTGATCAGAGCACCTGGCAGGCGTTTTTGCTACAGCCCTGGATCGCACAGCAGTATTCAAAATACTCAGCCGCCGAAAACCAACGTCTGCACGCGTCATTGAACAAGAGTGTGTTGGACTGGCGCAACAAAATTTGGATGGGTCCCATTTCGCAGATAACGGCCGAAACAGCCGTAATCGCCGTGGGGGCCGCGCATCTTCCCGGAAAAAGCGGCATCCTTAACCTGTTGAAAAAAAGAGGCTATCATCTTGAGGCCGCCCCGTTCTAAAGCCTTTGTGCCGGCACATATTTGCAGGCAAATGGCTGAGCCGGTGATCAGGCAGCCCTGACGGCAGTGCAATGCCGCTTTACCTTAGGGCGCCCGCGTTTGTGAACGGGTGACAAGGCAATGTGGCGGGTCTATAAGGCCCGCAAATCGCATATTTCTGTCTTTAGGAGCTTCACATGACCGTTCAGGTTTTTGGCCATAAATCCCCCGACACAGACTCCACCGGGTCTCCAATCATCTGGTCCTGGTACCTGAACGAAGTCAAAGGTGTTGCCGCAGCCCCAAAATTGCTGGGTGAGCCCAATACCGAAGCGGCGTTCATGCTGGAACGCTGGGGCTTTGAAAAGCCTGAAATCATCGCAGACGTTGCAGATGGCGCCGCAGTTGTGATCGTCGACACCAACAACCCCGCTGAACTGCCCGCCAACATCAACGGCGCCGACGTTCAGGCGATCATCGACCACCACAAACTGGTCGGCGGCCTGGAAACCAAAGGCCCTATCGACATCACCATCCGCCCCTTGGCCTGCACCGCAACCATCATGATTGATCTGATGGGCGACGATGCGGCCAAGATGCCCGACGCCATCAAAGGCGCAGCGCTGACCTGCATCCTGTCCGACACGCTGGAATTCCGCTCGCCGACCACCACAGATCACGACCGCGCCGTTGCCGAAAAACTGGCCGCAGATCTGGGCCTGAACATTGCAGAGTATGCGGCAGAAATGTTCGCGGCCAAATCGGATGTATCGTCCTTTTCGGATGCAGAGCTGATCCGTATGGATTCCAAAGAATACGCCGTCGACGGCACCAAATTCCGCGTCTCTGTTCTGGAAACAACTGCACCAGCCGTTGTTCTGGACCGCAAAGCGTCGATCATGGACAGCATGACCGCCGTGGCGGCCGAAGATGGTGTGGATCAGGTTTTGCTGTTTGTTGTCGATATCCTGAACGAAGAAGCCACGCTGATGGTGCCGAACGATCTGGTAAAAACCGTTGCGAAGAAATCCTTTGACGCGGATGCCAGCGGCGACAGCGTTGTTCTGCCCGGTATCATGAGCCGTAAGAAACAGATCATTCCAAACCTGAAGGTTTGAGTGCGATCTCATAAAGACAAAAGGCGCTCCAAAACGGGGCGCCTTTTTTTTAGATACCTGTAGGCTCCGACGTTGTTTCCAATTTGATCAGCCAGCCGTCGCAAGAACAGTGGCACGCCGTTTGGCATCCCGCGGGTGCGTCCCCCCAAAAACGACAGCGTGCTGGCCAATTCCCGGATCCTCTGTCATATCTGCCTCAAACGAATTTCGTGCCAAAGGCCATGCTTTATGTCTCAGATCATCACCAACCTGTCCGAAATTTCACATCAATACAAAGCCCTGTTCGTGGATCTTTGGGGCTGTGTCCACAATGGGATCACCGCCTTTCCCGACGCGGTCGCGGCGCTGCAGGCCTACCGTGCACAGGGAGGGATCGTGGTGTTGGTGACCAACTCGCCCAAACCGCGCGCCGGCGTGGCAGAGCAACTGGGGCAATTTGGTGTGCCGAGCGACGCCTATGACACCATCGCCACATCCGGTGACAGCGCACGTTCGGCCATGTTCACGGGCGCAGTGGGCAACAAGGTATACTTTATGGGAGAATGGCAGCGCGATGCCGGTTTCTTTGAGCCGCTGAACGTGATCCATAACCCCATCGAGATCACCCGCGTTCCCCTGAACGACGCCGAAGGCATTGTGTGCTGCGGTCCGTTTGACACCCAAGCAGATCCGGACGTGAACCGGGCGGATTTCCTATGGGCCAAAACACATGGGCTGAAACTGCTGTGTGCCAATCCTGATATTGTCGTCGACCGGGGTGAAACGCGGGAGTGGTGCGCCGGTGCCCTGGCCAAGCTCTATACGGAAATGGGGGGCGAGAGCCTGTATTTTGGTAAACCGCACCCGCCGATCTACGATCTGGCACGGCGGCGGTTGTCAGATCTGACCACGGGAATCAGCGATGCGGACATTCTGGCCATTGGCGATGGCCCCCACACCGACATCGCCGGCGGCATGGGTGAAGGCATCGACACGCTGTTTATCACCGGCGGTCTTGCAGCCAGTGAGACAAAAACATCAGTCCAGCCTGACCCGGAGGCGTTGAAATCCTATCTGGACAAGGAAAAATCAGCTCCGACCTACAGCATCGGGTTCCTGCGCTAAGCAAGATTAGCCTTGATTTTCTGCAAGTGCGAAGTAATAAAGTTTCCAGAAACAGACTTCGTCAGCCTGAAAATTTCAAGGCGACCCTTGCAAGGAGGCCCAGATGTTGGACAATCTGCCGCGCGGAACCATTTGTATCGAAGACATCGAAATGGGGATGGTGCGCTATATTCGCAAAACTATCACCGATGAAGATATCGAGAAATTTGCGGAGGTCTCGACCGATCGCAATCCTGTCCATCTGGACGAAGAATATGCGCAAGACACCATTTTTCAGGGCCGCATTGCCCATGGGATGTTGACCGCCGGACTGGTGTCCGCGGTCATCGGCGAGCAACTTCCCGGTCACGGCACCATTTATATGAGCCAGTCCCTGAAGTTTCTGGCCCCGGTTCGTCCCGGCGATCTGGTTCTGGCCGAGGTTGAAGTGACCGACATCCAGATCGACAAACGCCGGGTTAAGCTGGATTGCCGCTGTATGGTGGACGGCAAGAAGGTGCTGGTTGGTGAAGCGACCGTCATGGCGCCATCGCGCAAGTTCGACTAAGCCTGCAAACGCGACCGACAAACGCCCCACCCGAGGTGGGGCGTGCCTCCGGCGGGGGTATTTATTCGCCAAAAAGAAGCCATGCCTGTTCCAATTTCCTGTGGGAAAGACCGACATGTGACTTGGGGTTCACCGGGCGGAGACTGGGCCTGTTTTTGTCGCTGGCGGCTCTTGCAACAACATCGACGCACGGCTAGGCATGGCCCATGCGCATCATCCGAGATTATCAGTTTGTCGAAGCCCAGGACCGGGGCGCCAGCGTTGCCATTGGCAATTTTGACGGCGTGCACCGCGGGCATCAATCCGTGATTGATCTGGCCCGACAGGCGGCGCCTGACGCGCCCCTGGGCGTCATGACTTTTGAACCGCATCCGCGCGCCTTTTTTGCGCCAGACGCGCCGCCGTTTCGACTGATGTCTGCGGAGGCACGGGCCTCACGATTGGAAAAGTTAGGCGTTTCGCATCTCTATCAACTGAACTTTAACGCCGCCCTATCCGGCCTGACGCCGGATGCCTTTGCGCGAAAGGTGATCGCCGAAGGACTGGGTCTGCGACATGTGGTTGTGGGGGCCGATTTCTGCTTTGGAAAAGGGCGCAAGGGCACCATCGATGACCTTCAGCGCTTTGGGGCTGATTTGGGGTTTGGTGTCACTGTCGCGCCCTTAATGGAATATACCGATACCACCGTGTCATCGACCGCGATCCGGCACGCCTTGCGTGACGGGCGCCCAAAGGATGCGGCTGCTATGCTGGGTCATTGGCATCGTATCGAAGGTGAAGTGATCGGCGGTGAGCAGCGGGGGCGCGAATTGGGATTTCCCACGGCCAACATGTCAATTGATGGGCTGCATCCGCCAAAATTTGGCGTCTACGCCGTGCTGGTTGATGTGCTGGATGGCCCCCATAAAGGCAGTTACCATGGTGCGGCCTCGGTTGGCGTGCGTCCAATGTTTGATGGAGACCACCCCAACATTGAAACGTTTCTATTTGATTTTTCCGGAAATCTTTACGGCGCCACCCTTTCGGTTGGCTTGGTGAACTTCCTTCGTCCTGAGATGACGTTTGAGGGCCTGGACGCCTTGATCAAACAGATGGAAACAGACTGCACGCAAGCGCGCGATTTACTGGAAGCTCTATGACAAACAACATCAAACGCGCCGGTCTGACCAAACGCTTCTGGGAAAAGAAGCCTTTGGCGAAGATGACTGAAACTGAATGGGAAGCTTTGTGTGATGGCTGTGGCAAATGTTGCCTGAACAAGCTGGAAGATGAAGACAGCGGTGAGGTGGTGCTGACCCGCGTGGCGTGCCGACTTTTGGATGATGACAGCTGCCAATGCGTGCAGTATCCCATACGTCACCAATTTGTACCGGAATGCATCGTGCTAAAGCCCGACAATCTGGACACCCATGCCTATTGGATGCCACAGACCTGCGCCTACCGCCTGCTGTGGGAAAACAAACCGCTGCCGGAATGGCATCCTTTGTTGACGGGAGACCCGGCGTCAGTCCACGCAGCAGGTGTATCGGTTCAAGGCATCACGGTTTCTGAATTTGAAACCCCCGTTGAAGAGTGGGAAGACCACATCATCGAAGAACCGATCTGATAAATTTCACCTCAGACCACTCCGGCCCGGTGCCAGAGGACGGGCTGATGGCCGGACACGCGCCGGTGCAGCATTCAGAAAGACACATGCAACGCATCTGAGTTTTTCGCCGGAGGGCGAGGCTGACTTTGATCAGCCAACGCAAGGATGAGCCCCCCGAAATTACAGGTCACGGATGAAGCCGTGGATGCGCGCAGAAGACGCTCAAATCTTTCTGGCGCTCCTATATCCCCGGCTGCCCCTAATGGACGTGGGGGGCAATTGTTATCCCTTGGTTAGAAGAGAGTGGCAAACACGCCAGATTTGCAACCATGGGCATCTGCGCCGCTGTCACAGCCCGTTAATCGGAACCGCGGGATCAACTTCTTAACCCTTCACGGCCCTTAGAACTATGCGCGCGCGAGATCCCATGCTAAGCGGGGGCCGACATCAAGAATCTGTCACATTTGCCATTGCTGCCGGGGATATCAGCCAATGCCGACTTTGAACGAACCTAAGCTTATCGCTGGGAACGCAAACCGCCCACTTGCCGACTCTATCGCACGCCGCATGAGCCTGCATCGCGGCATGGATCAGGGGCTTGTTGATGCCCGTGTTGAACGGTTCAACGACGGGGAAATTTTTGTTGAAGTGTTTGAAAATGTCCGCGGTGAGGACATGTTCATCATTCAGCCGACCTCTAACCCGGCCAATGACAATCTGATGGAGCTGCTGATCATCGCCGATGCCCTGCGCCGCTCGTCCGCCCAGCGTATCACCGCAGTGATCCCATATTTCGGCTATGCCCGTCAGGACCGTCGCACCAAGGCGCGGACACCGATTTCAGCCAAGCTGGTGGCCAATATGCTGGTCGAAGCTGGCGTTGAACGGATTTTGACCATGGATTTGCACGCCGCGCAAATTCAAGGTTTCTTCGACATTCCAGTTGATAACCTTTACGCGTCACCAATCTTTGCGCTGGACGTGAAAAACCAATTTTCCGACCGCATGGACGAACTGATGGTGGTCTCGCCTGATGTGGGTGGCGTTGCACGCGCCCGGGAACTGGCCAAACGCATCAATGCGCCGCTGTCGATTGTCGACAAACGTCGTGAAAAACCCGGTGAAATTGCTGAGATGACCGTGATCGGAAGCGTCGAAGGCAAAACCTGCCTGATCGTCGACGACATGGTTGATACTGCGGGCACCCTATGCAAAGCCGCGCAGGTCTTGCTGGACAACGGCGCCAAGGAAGTTCACGCCTATATTTCCCACGGCGTGATGTCTGGCCCCGCAGTAGAGCGCGTGTCGAACTCGGTGATGAAGTCACTGGTTCTGACCGACTCCATTCAGCCGACCAAAGCCATTCAAGACGCGCCAAACATTCGCGTTCTGCCAACCGCTCCGCTGTTCACACAAGCGATCATGAACATCTGGCACGGTACCTCAGTGTCATCTCTGTTCGAAGACAAGACACTGGTTCCAATCTACGAAACACTGGCAGGCGGCAACTAAGCCACGCGACCAATTTCGTCACATGAAACGCGGCCCTCATCCGATGGGCTGCGTTTTTTTGTGTTCTGCGCTGCACGAGCCCGCGTCAGGAGGACTTTGGGATACATGTGCATCAACTATCTACTGTGAGAGGGCCATTCGTCGACGTTCCAGTCGTCTTCAAACGGTAAGTCACCAATCGCCATCCATGCGACGCGCGTGCGGGCGATACGACTGTCAGACCACGTCCGAAACACAATCTCAAAGCCCTCACAGGTGATCTCTTCTGCGGTCAATTCTGCGCGCAGCCCGGCCGACGAATCCATATCCCACAAGGAAATGGAAACCTGCACGGCTGGCGGATCAGCAAACCGGGTTTCAAAGGTGACGCGCTGCCTGCGCTCACGCTGCCCTTCGCCGGTCCACATGGCGCCGCCGTGCTGAAAATCAGAAAAAATCTGAATATCACCTTGGTCAATGCCGGTGCGTGGATTGCGCAATCGCTTCATAATGAACCCTATAGGTGAAACTGTGAATTTTCTGGGTATGAATTTCAATAAACCAAAGATCAAGTCCTGTAAAAGTTGGCGGCCCGAACCTGAGACCGGGCCACAAGGTAATCCCGCCTAAAATTAGTGGTGTTCAAAAGTAGAATTTTCTCGACAAGATATCTGAGGAGATTTTGAATGAAGAATGGACGATACAGCGACGCGCAGATCATGCATTGCACGGCAGGCGAT
>CANLND010000026.1 GCA_947492585.1 uncultured Paracoccaceae bacterium | reverse complement strand
TCCCGTTCGTCTATCGGTTAGGACGCCAGGTTTTCAACCTGGAAAGAGGGGTTCGATTCCCCTACGGGATGCCATTTTCCCAGGCATCAATACGATAAAATCCGCGTTCCCTGCGCTGGTGTGTGTATGGTCGCCGTTTTTCCGCTGCCCATCTAGATATGTCGCCCATGCTCCACGTATGAAGAGACACTCGTTCGCATCCGCCGTTTCCATCGCCTTGACCACCCGCGCCCGATATAATGGAAAACGCGCCGATCTTGAAAAGATCGACGCGCCTGTCAAAATCAGCTTTGGTTGACCCGCTCCACCGGAGCCGCTCCGATCGGACCATCCGTTTCTTCCATACTTGGATCGTAAAAGAAATGTTGCGCGCGACCGGCGTTTTTGGACGCATAAAGGGCTACATCCGCCTGATGCAACATCACCGCCACATCAACCTTTTCAAAATCAGTCGACACCGAGGTGCCTGCACTGCCTGAGATATGGCACAGCTTGTCCTCAAACGGGATCGGCTCTTCCAAGCGCGCGATCAGACGGGTGGCAATTTTTTGCAAGGTTGGGCGATCCGTCATCGAATCCAGAACCAAAACAAATTCATCGCCGCCAACCCGTACGGTGGTGTCGGACTGACGGGTGCATTCCACCATAACCTGCGCCACATGCTGCAACACGGCATCCCCGGCAGCATGGCCCATGGTATCATTGACCTGTTTGAAAAAATCCAAATCCACATGCATCAGCGCAAAATCACGCCCCGATTTCACCAGACGTCCCAAAACATGATCCATCGCCCGACGGTTTTTCAAACCGGTCAACGTATCCGTAAACGCTTGTTCTTCTGCGGCAATTTTTGCACCCTGTAGGCGGGAATTCAACTGACGCGATGCTTCCATTGCAGCTGATTTCGCTTCAACCAGATACAACATTTCGATGGTCAGATCCGTTGGGGAGAAATCCGCACTGGTCAGATCGTAGTCCTGCACCGCCTCGAGTACGGAAATACCAAAAGACAGGTTCACAAACGCGCCCTCACCAGAGGGCAATGGCGCCAGCACGCCTTTTAGCCCCGTCTGCGGATCGGTGCGTAACTTCATATGCAGTTTAGATCCGGCGGTCTTCAGAAGGTCCTCAACCGAATGCACCCAACGCGGTCGGGACACGTCAAAATAATCAAAAAACGGCGCACCATCCCAGGGCTGATCTGGGCGGAGTTTTTTCAGCGTTGGACCCGCGGAGACAATATTGCCTGCCGAATCAAGGATCACATGCATTGGGCAAATTTGGTCGGCCAGCTTGGCCAGATCTTGCGTTGAAATCATAACGAGTGCCCTCCCAAATCAAATGCGCGCCCTTCGGCGAATTGCACTTCAACCAATGAAACAGAGATAATTTCTGCGCCTTCCCGGCTGCCAGTGTGCTCCAGCATCACCAGATCCCCGTAGTCATCCGCCATAGCGCGCAAGATCCCCATCATGACACTGGAATAGCCGGGCAGGCCATCCTGACAATACAAATCAAATTGCCCCGGCGCCTGCTCAACCAGCTCCAGCCCCGGCAATTGCAGATCAGACACCGCAAGCCGTGCGCGATCGGGCAAATCATCCAACGAATGCAGGAATTCCATATAGTTCACCCCGCCAAATCGCAGCAAACGTCGCAGCGCCTCGGCCCGAGGGTTGGACACCAGAAAGGTTCCCATATCTTCCAATGTTTCGACCAACGGGCGACCCAGCACAGTTTCCAATGCAACCAGCAGCTTGGCTGATTGCTCTTCTGGATAAATCAACATGGCCTCAAATTCAGTGAATCCAAGTCCAGCGTGCTCCATCACGTCTTTCCAGCGATCTTCGCCGTGCGTGCTTGTGACAAATGCCTGAATGGCAGTGTTGATCAGACCGTGCATTGCCTGGCCCCTTGTTACTCTTTGAACCATTATTGGCGTGCCTTCATTAACAAAGGGCCAACAATTAAAACTCTCGATGCTTTCGCAGAGATACTGTAACGAGGTCTCCTCCCCCGCAAACAAACAACGATGTGAAATCGCCAGTCTGTTCCATCCAAGGAGCCAGACCAGACGATTTCACATCGCACTGGTTACACGCCCATTTTGGATGCGCTAACCCCTTTCGTTCAAGGGGAATTCTCTGTCATTTGCGCCATCCACCTAGGGATTTCGCCAATATTCGGCAGCACCACATCCGCATAGGGCATCAGATCCCTGCGTTGTGCAGGGCCCGTCAAAACGGCGATGCGTTTCATCCCCGCCGCGCGCCCCGCCTGCAAGTCATGGGTGCTGTCGCCCACCATGGCACAATGCCCTGGCGCCACCCCTGTCGCCGCGCAAAACGCCAGCAGCGGCTCGGGATTCGGTTTCGCCCCGTACCCGCTGTCGTATCCCGCAACAAACGCAAACCGGTCCCGCACGCCGACCGCATCCAATTGCTGAAACGCCGAGGCCTCGGAATCATTGGTCACCACCCCCAACACCAGTCCTTGCGCCCGCAAGCCATCCAAAAACGCGGCCAAGGGGACGGCCTCCACCACGGGTGCCTCTGCCGCGCTTTCCTCCAGAAACTGCGCAAGCTCAGCCGCTGACCACGCGGGCAGATGCGGGCACAGTGCAGCCGCGACCTCGGCGTTGGTTCCTGCGATCACAAAACTGTCGGGATGAAAGACTTCAGCTGCGAGATCAAATCGCAGCACTTGCGCCAACGTCTGCGCAAGCTCCCCCTGCCCGTCAGCCAGGGCGCGAATCAGATTTGACGACCAGCTGTTCCAGGTCGCGGCAAAATCAAACAGCGTTCCGTCCTTATCAAACAGCAAGGCGTCTATAGGCATCAACTTTCCTTTGAATGGGGCGGCAGCCGCGTCTGTATCAGGTCCAATGGACCTGATCACCCCCCGGGAGCATCTGACGTGCCTGCATCGGCAATTCATAGCCGACCCCCAGCACATCACAGCACTGCACCACCCAAGTGTCGTCCATCGTTAGAAAATCAAGAACCGAGCCTAGGAACTCAGGCTCCGCCGCACGGGCCCGCAGGTCGGCCTCATTGGCACCACTGGCGCCCAGAAACACCGGCAGCAATTCATCGTTGCCCACCAGCCAGGCTAAAACCCTAAGGGCAAATGTTTCAGCGGTATCAGCGGATATCTGCATGTCACGACAATTTTAAGAGATAGGGAAATGGTTTGTTAACCAGTGTCATAAAGACTCAGACGTACGAGATTGCAAGTGTTGAAAGGTTAACAAGGTGCAGGGCACAATCCTCGTTATAGATGGTGTGGCGACCAATCGGATCCTGCTCAAGGTGCAGCTGGCAGCCGCCTATTTTGATGTGGTGCTGGTCGAAAGCCTGAACGCCGCGCGTGCGGCGATGGCGCAGGCCGCACCTGATCTTGTGCTCACCGCACTGGATCTGCCCGACGGCACCGCCCAAACATTGAAACTGGACATGCGGCTGGACCCGGCGCTGGCGGAAATCCCGGTGATTGCCACGCTCACATCGGTTTGCCAGGAGGCCAGATTGCGGGCGCTGCGCACCGGCGTTGACGACGTTCTGTGCCTGCCCATTGATGACCTGATCCTCCAAGCCCGCATTCGCAGCCTGCTGCGTGCGCGCAGCTCCAAGGACGAATTGCAGCTTCAGCGCGACGCCTGTCAGGCCTTTGTCCTGCCCTACACCGACACCACCAGCATCGAAGACACCCGTGACGCGCGCATTGCTCTGGTCACAGCGCAGCCCGCAACCGCCACATCCTGGATCACGCAGCTGCAAAAGCGATGCCCCGCGCATCTTGTCCCGTTTCCGCTGCACGATGTCAGCGGTTTGATGACAGAACCGGTGCCGGATGTGATTTTGATTGAACTGAACACCGACACCTATGGATTGGGCCTGCGGTTGATCGCGGATCTACGGGCCCGGGCGACCACGCGCCACTCGATCTTGATTGCAGTGCCAGATGCACTTTCGCCCGAAATGACCGCCGAGGCGCTGGATCGCGGCGCCCATGACATCTTGCAATCCGGGTTCAACGCCGCTGAGCTGGCTCTGAGGGTGGCCACCTTGTTAAATCAAAAACGTCGCGACGATCGTCTGCGCGCCACCTTGCGCAAAGGTTTGCGCGCATCGGTCGAAGATCCCATGACCGGCCTGCACAATCGCCGCTATGCCAAACCCTTTTTGGAACGCACCCGCGCGCAGGCCCTCGAAAGCGGCACACCCTTTGCGGTCCTGCTGGCGGACCTCGATCACTTCAAACGCATCAATGACAAATACGGCCATCCCGTGGGGGATGCCGTTCTGGTCGAGACCGCAAAACGACTTGCGGCGCTGACCCGGCCACAGGACCTGCTGGCGCGGATTGGCGGCGAAGAATTCATGATGGTTCTGCCCGACACCGATGCCATCGCGGCAGCACAGGCCGCCGCCGCCTTTTGTGAGGCAATCAACGGTCGGTCCTTTTGGATCACGGGCATCGATACACCAATCCAGATGACCGTAAGCATCGGCGCCGTTATCGGCGGCGGCACGGCGGGCGACGGCGCCGAAACCCCTGACGCCGCAGCCCTGATTTCAAACGCGGACCGCGCGCTGTACACCGCCAAAAACGCAGGACGCAATCAAGTGAACCTTGACACCTCCAGCCCGGTTGCAGCCTGACACCATCCCCCTTTAGGGTTTTGGCGGTTTGCGCCATGCCCCGCCCTTGACCATCCGCGTGGCGATTTCGGCGCGCTCGGCGTCACTCATTTCAGTGATTTTCTCCAGCCATGCCGTTTGTACTCGCTCCTGAAATGCCTGCCGGGTCATCACCTGAGCATTCAACAGATCTGCGACCACCGTGGGATCAAATGGCGTCGCCCGCAACGCCGCAGCCAGCGCCTCGGCCTCCGCCTTGCGGCGGGCATGGAAATCCCTGTGATCCCCCTCAGCCGAACGTCGCAGATCCCGTCGGGTCTGCCGGTCCAGATCACGAAACAACATCACCCCAAATGACGCCGGGGGCCGGTCCCACCCCCGATGTTTGCCAGACATGCGATAGGTCGCGCCCACCGCAATTCCAACCACCACCAGATTCAAGGCCAGCGACAGGCCAAGCACAACGCGCAGCCAGGGTTTGGTTTTTCGGGATGTCTCAGTGCTCATTGCACCTCCTCGGCCAGTACGTCGGCCAGATCAAAACTGTCCAAAGGCAGCAAGGCCTCAGATGACATTGAGGACGCCAGCGACACCGGGTCCGGTAAAAATTCGGGCGGGGCAACGCCCATCCACACCCCAACAAGGCTGGCCGCTGCCAGTCCGCTCACCCCGAACCAGCCACCCAGAGCATCCATAAGACCCCGCCACAGCTCGGGCGCAGCCCCCCCAACAGCCCCGACCTCGGCGACCATCTGAAATTCTTTCTGAATCTGGGCCGCATCGGACAGGATTGTCTGAGTCAACGCCTCAGGCACCGTCGCCGGTGGCGCGGTCCGGGCCGAGGTCAGCAAAGCCTCCAGATCCGCTATAGATGTGTCTTTGTCATCCATCTGTGTACCCCAAATCTGCGCGCCGATCTGCCAAAGCCTTGGCCAGCGCACGCTTGCCGCGTGATGTCAGGCTTTCAACCGCTTCGACGCTGATGTCCATAATTTGCCCGATGTCGGGATTGGACAAATCTTCTATGTGGCGCAGAACCACCGCCTGTCGCTGGCGCGGAGGCAACTGCATCAACGCCTCCTGCAATGCATCGTACCGGGCGGCGTCTTGCAACTGTTGCACCGCGTCGCGCGCCTCATCTTGGGGTTCTGGTACCGCGTCCAAATCCAGATGCCCGCCGCGCTGGCGCCGTTTGAGATCGATGCACAGGTTCATCACCACCCGGTACATCCAGGTCGAGACCTGCGCCTGCCCCGGTTGCCAATTGGGGGCCATGCGCCACAGGCGCATCATGGCCTCCTGCGTCACATCCTCGGCCTCGGCCCGATTGCCCAGCACCCGCAACGCCACCCCCAGCGCGCGCGGTGCCAACCGCGCCGTCAGCTCAGACGCCGCGCCGGGATCCCCGTTGGCAAACAGCACCAACAGCGCATCATCTCCCAGCACGCCTGTCCCAGCTTTGCCTGTCTGCGTCATCATAGATGATGCCCCCGCAGGCGGGGAGCACCGATGAAAGGTTTGCGTGTCATGGACCACCGGAATTGGTCAGTTCTGTTCTGATTCGCCTGTGTCGCCAGAACTGTGCCGCCGCTTATGCCCGCGATGTTTGCGCGCCTCTTCAAACTCTTCTTTGGAAATGCCACCACTTTGATCCGCATCCAAACGGGCAAACATCCGCCCCTCGCGACTGCGCTGGGGCAGCTCAGTCAAACTTAACTGGCCGTCGCCATCGGCGTCCAGCCGTTCAATCATCTTTTCGGCCCGCTTCGACGCTCGCTCGGCCCCATGGGACTGCATTTCCTCCAGGCTCAGCTTGCCATCTCCATTGCCGTCCGCGGCGGCAAAACGTACGTCTTTTATGGCAGACAGCTCGGCCTTCGACAGCTCTCCATTGCCGTCGGTGTCAATCTGTTCAAACGGCAGGCCAAGGCCGCCCATTTTGCCCGGCTTTGCCACCACCGCGCCCGCCGCAACAATTCCCGTCGCCGTTGCCAGCACTGCGATCAGTTTCACCTTGTTCATTGCCCGTCTCCTGTGACTGCGGCAGCCCGTCGCTGCCTGATGCATAGAAGAAACGCATCGGCACGCGGGTTCCGTCGAAGAAATTTCAACTTTTTTCTGCTTGCCTCGTTGTGGCATGCCGCCGCAGTGTCAATCTGCCCCCTTCCCCCCGTGGCACAAGTGGTCCACATACGTCGAAACAGCTAGGAACATCTGATATGTCTGATATCGCACTCCACCAGACCGACGACCGCGCGACCAAACCTGCCCTGCTGAAAGGCTGGCGTTGCAGATGTCCGCGCTGTGGAGAGGGCAAAGTTCTACATTCCTATCTCAAGGTGAATGACACCTGCGACAGCTGTGATCTTGACCTGTCCAAAGCCCGCGCCGATGACGGTCCGGCCTATCTGACCATCCTGATCGTCGGGCATTTGATGGCCCCCATCATGCATGTGGTCTATTTCCAATGGCAACCCGCCCCCATGATCACCTTCACCGTCTTTAGTCTCGGCTGTGTCATTTCCTCGCTGCTTTTGTTGCCCCGCATGAAGGGCATGGTGATCGCATATCAATGGGCGCGCAAGATGCACGGGTTTGACAAGGACGCCTGATTACAGCCCTATGGGGCATCACTACCAGGGAGGCCCCATGACACCGTCCGATTCCACTGCCCAACCAGCCCCCAAACCGGATAAAACCGCCATCCGCAATGCCGCCACCGTGATCGTTGTGCGCGATGCCGATGGGGACGACCCCAAAATACTAATGGGCCAGCGCGGCGCAAAGGCTGCGTTTATGCCCAACAAATTTGTCTTTCCCGGTGGTGCCGTAGATGCCGAAGACGCATCGGTCACGCTGGGAAAACCGTTGCTGGCCTCAACGCAAGCCAAGCTGAGCGAAGACTCCGATCCCGCCCTAGCGCTGGCGCTTGCTGTGGCCGCCATTCGCGAGTTGTGGGAAGAAACCGGCCAAATCCTTGGCACCCCCGGCGCGTGGGAAACGGCTCCCGGCCCCGACTGGCAAAGCTTTGCCGCGCAGGGCTACCGACCGGCAGCTGATGCGCTACAGTTTGTGTTTCGCGCCATCACGCCCCCCGGACGCCCCCGCCGGTTTGATGCGCGGTTTTTCCTGATTGATGCCGCAGCCATCGTCAGCGACCCGGATGATTTTTCAAACGCGTCCGATGAACTGTCGCATCTGCAATGGGTGCCGCTCAGCCAGATGCGCAGCTATGATCTGCCCTTTATCACACAAGTGGTATTGGCCGAAATTGGTGCGCGTCTGCCCGATTTATCGCCCCCCGAAAGTGTGCCGTTTTTCCGAAACGATGACGACGAGAGCCTATTTTTGCGTCTCTATGGTGCCGCATAACGCGGTTTAATGGGGCTTTGGGGATCAAATGGTCAGCACCAAGGCAAGGATCGACACAACCAAAAGCCCCATCCCCACGACCTCGCGTTGGGTGATTTTTTCTTTAAAAAACAGCACCGAAGCCAGAAGAGACAGCAACAGCTCTGCCTGCCCCACGGCCTTGACGTAGGCGGCGTTTTGCAAGCTGAAAGCCCAGAACCAGCAGAACGAACCGCCCATGCTGGTCATCCCAACCCACACCGCCACCCGGCGCGCCTGCCAGACGCGGCGAATTTCGCCCGGATCCCGCAGGCCGAGCCAGATCAGCATCATCAGCGTCTGCATGCAAACCACCATGCCCAGTGTGACGCCCGCGCGAAACGCCGCGTCCAAATCGCCCAACTGTAACGACGCCCCCCGATATCCCACAGCGGAAAAGGCAAACAACACGCCCGACCCCAGTCCAAGCTGTGAGGCCCGATTGGTCAGATGTTGCCACCAGGCGCCCTCGGATCCGGGTGTCTTTGACAGGATCAGTACCGCGCTCAGCCCGATCAAAATAGCGCCCCACGCGCCAAGGCTCATTTGATCGCCCAGCACCAACAGTCCAACCAATGCGGTCTGAATGACTTCGGTTTTCTTAAACGTGATGCCCACTGCAAAATTGCGTTGTTTGAACAAGGCCACGACGCAGACCGTCGCCAGTATTTGCGACAATCCACCAACCGAAGCATAGACCCAGAACGTCGCGGATAAGGGCGGAAGGCTTTGGCCGCTGACATATAGGTATGTAAACAGCCCCGCCAAAATGAACGGCGCTGAATAAACAAAACGGGAAAACGTGGCCCCGGCTGGCGACAGCGAGACGTTGCTTAATACCTTTTGAAGCATGAACCGCACGGTTTGAAAACTGGCAGCGGCGAGAGAGACAAAGATCCAAATAAACATATGCCCCTTATGTCAGCGCGCCTCCCCCTGTACCAGCTCTATTGCAGGCCCCACTGAATGCGGGACCACACCCGCTCATAGGCCAGATAGCAGCAGAACCCGACGCAGGTGTTGATCAACGCTGTTGCCCCCCCGACCATCAGGGATCCCGTTGCCAGAAACCCAACAATCCCCATGGTCAGCAACCCAATCAGGTTCCAGATGACGGCTTTGGTCAGGGATCGTTTTGCAGTTTCCATTGGGAGGTCTCTTTCGCTTGATACACCCAAAGGTAGATTTTTGAGGACGCGCATACCATCCTGAATATAGTTATCAAAACTCGCAAACTGTGATAATATAAAACACATGACGGATAATATCGACAAACGCATCAGATCTGAACAATTTCGCCGCCGCCTATCTCAGGCGCTGAACCTCTCCGGCATGAGCCAAAGCGCGCTCGCCCGGCACATCGATGTTGACCGCTCGACCATTTCGCAACTTTTGAGCGGTGACGGCGCACGCTTGCCCAACGCCCATGTGGTCGGCAGCTGTGCCGCCGCGCTTGGGGTGTCTGCCGATTGGCTGCTCAGCCTCTCGGACCGTCCCGAAAGCGCAGCAGAGCTGTTGGCGCTGAGCCTCAGTCTCAGCGAAGCCCCCCGCGCCTTGGTCGATGAACGGATCCTCCAATGGTATCTTGAGGCAGAGGGCTACAAAATCCGCCATGTGCCTGCGGCCCTGCCCGATATGCTCAAAACCCGCGCGGTGTTGGAATGGGAATATGCCCCGCATCTGGGGCGCAGCGCCGATCAGGCCATTGGCGCCTCACAAGACCGACTGGAGCTGATGCGGCAAACGCAATCGGATCATGAAATTGCTCTGCCGGTCTATGAACTGGAAAACTTTGCCCGCGCCACCGGCTATTACGAAGGCCTGCCTGCGGATCTGCGTATGGAACAGCTGGACCAGTTTGAACGTCTCACCGAACAGCTCTATCCTCGTCTGCGTTTGTATCTCTTTGACGCAAAGCGGCTCTATTCGTCTCCCGTCACCGTCTTTGGCCCATTGCTGTGTGTGTTTTACGCCGGCAGCCACTATATGGCCTTTCGCGACCGCAGCCGGGTCGAACTCTTCACCCGTCACTTTGACAATCTCGTCCGCGAAGCCGACATTACCGCGCGGGACGTTCCCGCCTTCCTGCGCCGCCTTCGCGCCGAGATCACCGACAGCGCGGGATCGTAATTCCGGCCGCACCCCGCGGCGGCCTAAGACGGCGGTTTCAGTCCCAAATCTGCGCCTGTTTGCGCGTCAATCCTGAGCCGCGATCGCACCCATACCCGCGTGGGATTCACCGGCATGGCGCCGCATTTCCCATGACTCCGCGATATACCCCCTTTTCCTGTGGTTTATCCCCAGAGTCGTCCCCCGATTCCTGTTTGTGACTCCCTCAACAGTGGCGCAGCCTTAGGGCAGAAACTTTACAACATGCGAATCGTACTTGATGAAATCCGCAAAAAACATCCTTCAGCCCGAACATCGGCCGCTGAAAACCGCCGTTCTGGTGCTGGACGAAAGCAACACGCTGTCCTTTGCGGCGGCCGTTGATCCCATGCGCGCCGCCAACCGATTGGCGGGGCGCCCGGCCTTTGATTGGGACTACGTCAGCGCCACGGACGAAGATCCGATGCTGACCTCAGGTCTCACCGTGCCCAGCTTTCCACTGGCCCGTCTCGACGACTGTGATCTGCTGATTGTTGTGGCCAGCTTCCAGATGGCACGGCAGGCAACCCCCAGCCTTTTGGCCGGCTTGCGCCGCATCGCGGCCACCGGTGCCACCCTTGCAGGCATTGACGGCGGCCCCTGGCTTCTTGCCGAGGCCGGCCTGCTGGACGGTCACCGGGCCACCAGCCACTGGGAAGATCTGGAAAACTTCACCTCCCGTTTCCCCAATGTGGAGTGCCGCTCCGACCGCTTTACCCTCTCCGAAGGTCGCCTGACCTCTGGCGGCGCCACGCCCGCCGTAGAAATGATGCTGCATCTGATCAGCACCCGCCACGGCGCTGGCTTTGCGGCCCGCGTGGCCGGCCTGTTTCTGTACGAAGGCGAGACCACGCCCGCACGTCCACAAAGCCGACAGGCTGGTCAAAGCGGCCACAAACATAATTCGCTCACCGCCAAAGCCAATGCGCTTATGGAAGCCTCGCTCAACGATCCCCTGCCACTGGCCCAGATCGCCGAAGAGTTGGGCACCAGCGCCCGCAGCCTTCAGCAACAGTTCCGTCTGCGGCTGAACACCACGCCGCAGGATCACTATCTGCAACTGCGCTTGGCCGAAGCCCGACGTTTGGTCACCGACACGGATCTGCCATTGATCGACGTCGCCATGGCCACGGGATTCACTTCGCAATCCAGCTTTGCCCGCGCCTTTCGCACCGCACATGGGCAATCCGCGCGCGAGCTGCGTCAAAACGAAACCGCCAGCAGCACCACGCCTCTGCTGCGTACTGCTGGATCCTCTGCCGGAACCAGCGCAAGCGTGATCCCAGGCTTCACGGTCCGGGCACGCCATCACTGATCACACGCCACCGCGCCGCGCACTTGCGCGGCGCTTGGCCCAACCGCTTGGATCTCTTTTACAAAGGGACCCAAAAGCGGGCGGGAGATCCCCCGAAGAGCAGACTAAAACGGCATCGGATGGGCGCGGTGGGCCGCGTTGATGTCCGCCAGTACCGCGTCAGTCAATGTTACGTCCTTGCCCGCCAGAATCCGGCTCAGCTGCGCCTCAGTGGTTGCGCCAAAAATCGACGACGCCATAAAGGGCCGCGTGTTACACCACGCCAGCGCCATATGCACCGGATCCAATCCATGACGCTCGGCAATCTCCAGATAGGCGGCGACCGCAGCACCTGCTCGCGCCGTCAGACGCCCGCCCAGATCACCGCCGCCATGCTCAAGGCTCACCGCCAGACGTGATCCCTCGGGCTGTTGCCCGTTTTGATACTTCCCGGTCAACAAACCCGTCGCCAACGGAGAATAGGTCAGCAGCCCCACATCCTCATAGTGGCTCAGCTCCGCCAGATCAGTGTCATACATGCGATACAACAGCGAATATTCGTTCTGAATCGTTGAGACCCGCGGACCTCCGGTTTTTTCCGCCAGTGCCAACCACTGCGCCGTGCCCCAGGCACTGTCATTGCTCAAACCAAACGCACGGATATTGCCTTTGTCCACCTGCGCCTTCAGGCCCTCCATCACCTCTTCCATATTGGCCACAACATCAGAACGCGTCATGCCTGACGTGCCGGGATCATAGTCCCAGTTGCGGCGAAAACAGTAGCTGCCGCGGTTGGGCCAATGGAATTGGTACAGATCAATACAATCGGTTTTCAGCCGCTTCAGCGATCCTTCTATGGTGCTGTTCAGCGTCGCCCCGGAAATCGGCGCGCCATTGCGCACAGCGTCCAACCCCTCCCCCGAATGTTTGGTGGCCACAACATAGTCCGCCCGCCGACCCGATTTGGCGATCCAGTTCCCGATGATCTCTTCACTGCGCCCAACAGTCTCGGCCCGAACCGGATTGACCGGATACATTTCAGCCGTATCCAAAAAGTTGAGCCCCGCATCAAGCGCCAGATCCAGCTGGCGGTGCGCGTCGTGCTCAGGGGTTTGCGTCCCAAAGGTCATGGTGCCCAGACACAGCTCTGAAACCATAATATCGGTGCGCCCCAGCCGTTTCATTTTCATATCCCAGTTCCCTGTTGTTTCTGTGTGTTCCGATACCCGAGGCATGCGCGCCTGCTCTGCACCCAAACGCGCCCCGCCAAACGCTCCCGCACACGCGACGTCTGACGCTCCCAATTTGGTGCAATTCAACACAGACGGCGATCCCCTGGCCTCATGCCACGCCACACTTACGCGTATTTGGAATATATTTCTGCCCTTTTGTTCACGTGACCATTCACAAAAGGCCACAATATCGCCCCAACCGGCGCCGCGTCGCCTTTCCGCGGTCTCATCACGTCTGTATTCCATGTAAAAAGGGCCGCAAAAAGCGGCCCTTCGTCACGATCTATCTGGACCAAAGTTACGCGTTGGCTGGATCGCGCTCTTTGATCTCGCGGATCTCATCGGGGGTTTCAGAAGCGGCAACACCCAGCGCGCCGTTCACGACACCCGACACGCCATTGTCCATCGACATGCCCAGTTCTTCGCCCAGTTTTTTCAGCGCGGGCATCTGCACCGCCATGCCCATGATCGAATCCAGTGCCTGATTGACCACCGGCTTGTCACCGCCGCCTGCGCCACCGCCGTTGACGGGGCCGGCGCCAATGCCGCCCACCTGATGGATCTTGATCGAATCGATCTTTTCCGCCGGTTTGACCATTTCCGCCACGATTCCCGGCATGGCCTCCAGACGTGCCATATCGACCTTCATCTGGATCAGCTCCGCCGACAGCACATTTTCGGCCTCAACGATCGCACGCTTCCCTTCCGCTTCGGCGAGCATGTCGTTCTTCTTGGCTTCGGCGCGAATGTTCAACGCGTCGGCCTCGGCCTGTGCCTCTTCACGGCGGGCTTCAGCACGGTCAGCAGCCGCTTCTTTTTCGGCCTGCGCGGCCAGACGGATGGCCGTCGCCTGACGCTCCGCTTCACGCGCGGCTTCAATCAGAACAATCTGTTTGGTCCGCTCCGCTTCGGCAACCTGCTGGGCCGTGGCCACGGATTCGGTCGCCTTTTTCGCTTCAGCGCGGGCCAGATCCGCCGAGGCACGCGCCCGGCTTTCTTCTTCGGACTTTTGCGCGATGATGATCTGGCGTTCCTGTTCAGCAACTTCCAGTTCACGCTCTTTGGCAATCTCAGCCTCGCGCAGCAGACGTTCCTTGGCGATTTCCGCCTCACGGATTTTCTGCTCCCGCGCGATTTCTGCCGAGCGAATGGACTCTTCCCGTGCAATCCGGGCACGTTCAGTTTCACGCATACTGTCTTCTGAGCGGGCGGCAATTTCAGCCTCTTGCGCCGCCTGCATGGTTTGAACTTCTTGTTCCTGCTCAATCCGTGCTTTGGCTTCGTCCTGTTCAATCAACAGCTTCTGACGCTGCGCCTCCATCGCGGCACGGCGCACCGAAACATCGGCATCCGCATCAATCTGCGCGCGCTCTTTCTTGGACTGGGCAATCACCTCAGCCAGTTTGCGCATACCAACCGCGTTAAACGCATTGTTTTCGTCCAATGCTTCAAATGGGGTCTGGTCCAGGGCTGTCAGCGAAACAGATTCCAGCGACAGACCGTTTTTCAACAGGTCCTCAGAGACCGCGTTTTGTACTTCTTGTACAAAATCAGCGCGATTTTCGTGCAACCCGTCCATGGTCATCTGTGCCGCAACCGCACGCAGACCATCGATCAGCTTACCTTCGATCATCTCACGCAGCTGATCCACATCAAAGGTGCGATCGCCCAGCGTTTGCGCCGCACGCGCGATGCCTTCGACGGTGGCCATAACCGAAACGTAGAATTCCACGCCCACGTCCACACGCATCCGGTCTTGGGTGATCATGGCCGCGTCGCCGCTGCGCTGCACTTCCAGACGCAGGGTCTTCATGTTGACAGGGCTGACTTCATGCAGCAGCGGGATCACGATTGTACCGCCGTCCATGATGACCTTTTTGCCACCAGCACCCGTTTTCACCAGACTGATCTCACGGGTCGAGCGACGATATAGGCGCGACATAACGATGCCAAAAAAGATAAGGCCAACAACAACCATTGCCACAACTAAAATGATGAATTCCATTAGAATTCCTCCTTGGTTAAAATTCGAAAAGGTTCGGGAAATACTGCGGATTACTCCGACAGCGGGATCAAAACATACCGATTATTGCGACGGTCGCGCATCACCAGAACATCAGTGCCCTGACGCAGACGCGCGTCTTTTTCAAAGGGCTCCGCGCGCAGGTAGTGGCTATTGCCATAGCCGTCGATCACTCGGACCTCGGCCGGGCGCCCTGTTGCAGCGGTGCCTTGGGTGATCACCCCACGTCGACGACCCAGGCTACGCTCGGACAAGGCTTCGGTTTCGTTTTGCGGCATCATGCGCGCAAACACCGTGCCAAAGCTGCGGGTGAACATCACCGCCCCAACACCAACGCATGGGATCACCAGCCACAACGGCGCCACGCCGCCCATCAGGCGTGTGCACAATAGCTGCGCCCCGGTGCCGCCCAGACCAAAGGTCATCAGGAACACCGCCAGCCAGATCAGCAACGGCATCTTGCCAAAACCCAGCCAGCTGGCGGGCCCGGTGCCGGTGGACACGCTGGTCTCAGGCGCGGCGTCCAAACCTGCGGCTTCCAACGCGGCAGTATCCAGATTGTCCAAGCCCTCGACGCCACCAAAATCTGCACTGACATCCGCAAGATCAAGATCAGGCAGATCTGCCAAATCCGCCAGATCCAGCTCCGCGCCATCAAGATCAGCGCCATCAAGATCTGGCCCGTCGATGTCCGCCTCTGCTTCGCCCCCCATCAGGCTGCCCCCCAACAACAGGGCGACCAGCTCCAGACCTGTCAGGCCTAAAAGCAGCGCCAGCGCGGTGGTGAAGGGCACAAAGCCGGGAAACAAAAGAAAGTCGAACATCAGATCCTCAAATCAGTATACCTTAGTATACATTCTATATGGTAACGGGTCTGTGACCCTTCAAGGGGCACACGCGCTTTAATTGCAATTCACACCCTTGAATGAAAGCAAAAGCTGCATCAGCGGTGCACAGGCGGTGCATGCCCGGTGCATAAGTGATCCACAGACCACGCCGCCCCTCTGTCTGGGGTTCCCGTACCCGTGTCCATACGTTAGATGAGCAGCAAAACGCATAACGGGACCGATGGCATGGCACGCATTCTGATCACTTCGGCGATCCCCTATATCAATGGGATCAAACACCTGGGCAACCTCGTCGGCAGCCAGCTGCCTGCGGATCTGTACGCCCGTTTTCAACGTGGGCGCGGCAACGAGGTCATGTACCTTTGTGCCACCGACGAACATGGCACACCCGCCGAACTGGCTGCGGCCAAGGCAGGAAAACCAGTGGCCGAATTCTGTGCGGAAATGCACGAGGTTCAGGCCGGCATTGCCAAAGGTTTTGGTCTGTCGTTTAATCACTTTGGTCGCTCCTCCAGCCCGCAGAACCATGCCCTGACGCAGCACTTTGCAGGCAAACTCGCCGAGGCCGGTCTGATCCGCGAAGTGGTTGAAAAACAGGTCTATTCCAACGCAGATGGCCGCTTTTTGCCGGATCGCTATATCGAGGGCACTTGCCCCAACTGTGGCTATGAAAACGCACGCGGCGACCAGTGTGAGGAATGCACCAAACAGCTGGACCCTACGGACCTGATCAATCCCCGTTCTGCCGTTTCGGGCTCCACCGATCTGGAAGTGCGCGAGACCAAGCACCTGTACCTGTGCCAATCTCAGCTAAAAGACACGCTGAACGAGTGGATCGACAGCAAGGGTGACTGGCCAATTCTGACCACCTCTATCGCCAAGAAATGGCTGAACGACGGCGACGGCCTGCAAGACCGCGGCATCACCCGCGATCTGGACTGGGGCATTCCGGTTAAAAACGGCTCCGAAGACTGGCCCGGCATGGAAGGCAAAGTCTTTTACGTGTGGTTTGACGCGCCGATTGAATACATCGCGGCAGCCAAGGAATGGGCCGATGCCAACGGCAAAACAGACGCCGATTGGGAACGCTGGTGGCGCACTGACAAAGGCGCGGATGATGTCAAATATGTTCAGTTCATGGGCAAGGACAACGTGCCGTTCCACACCCTGTCGTTCCCGGCCACCATTCTGGGGTCAGGCGAGCCGTGGAAGTTGGTCGACCACCTGAAATCGTTCAACTATTTGAACTATGACGGCGGCCAATTCTCCACATCACAGGGCCGTGGCGTGTTCATGGATCAGGCGCTTGAGATCCTGCCAGCCGATTACTGGCGCTGGTGGCTGCTGAGCCACGCGCCCGAAAGTTCAGATTCTGAATTCACCTGGGAAAACTTCCAGCAATCGGTGAACAAAGATCTGGCGGATGTTTTGGGCAACTTTGTCAGCCGCATCACCAAATTCTGCCGCTCTAAATTTGGCGAAGAAGTCCCCGCCGGTGGCACCTTTGGTGAACAAGAAGAGGCCCTGATCGTTGAGCTGACCAAACGGATCCGCGCCTATGAATCCCATATGGATGCTATGGACGTGCGCAAATCGGCGCAGGAATTGCGTGCAATCTGGGTTGCGGGCAATGAATACCTGCAGTCCGCCGCGCCGTGGTCCGTGTTCAAAACAGATCCCGAACGCGCCGCCGGTCAGGTGCGCCTGGGTCTGAATCTGATCCGTCTCTATGCCGTGCTCAGCGCGCCGTTCATTCCAGCGGCCACCGACACATTGATGGCCGCCCTGAACAGCGATGATCGGGCGTGGCCCGACGACGTGGCGGCCTTCTTGGGCAAACTGGAGGCAGGTCATGCCTTTACCGTACCTGAGGTATTGTTCGCAAAGATCACGGATGAGCAGCGCGAAGAATGGCAGGGACGTTTTTCCGGCACCCGCGACTGAATCACCTCACAGTTCAAACTCTTTAAAGCGCCCTCTGGGGCGCTTTTTTTATTTAATTTTCAAAATCTTAAAAGATGACTAAAAAAGTCAGATTGACAAAGCAAACAAAAAAAGTCAGGTATAACTCATCTAGCCAGTCTGGCCCACCAGATCAGCCCGATGTGAGGACGAAACCAGAAACACTTTTTTTGAGGTGCGCAAACTGTGCCCCAAGATTCTGAAACCAAACATAGGGCGACTGACATGAACCAGATTGTTACTCCGACGATGACCACCGCCACCGAAGTTTTCCCCACCTACCACGCTGAAGATCTGACCAAACACGGCACACAGGCCCGTATTCTATTGAATGGCCAAGTCTACAGCCTGCGCATCACCCGCGCCGGGAAATTGATTTTGACCAAGTAATTAACGAGGTCCCGCCACCGGGACCTAGAGTTTCTGAACCATACGCCGGGCCCTGCGCGAATATCGCGGGCCTGGCGCCTCACGATAAGGACTTCCCCTGATGACATCTTTTGCCTTGCGCACCAGCACCGCCGCAGCCCTGTGCCTGTCTGCAACAACGGCCTTTGCCGTTGAAAAAACCGACGTGTTGAACACCTACGCGGATATCGCAGCAGCCAAATATGAGGACAGCCTGCTGACGGCAAAGACGTTGCAAACCGCTGTGAGCGCGCTGATTGAGGCACCTTCAGCTGAACATCTACACGCTGCACGCAGCGCATGGCTGGCGGCGCGCGTGCCCTACCAGCAGTCCGAGGTGTTCCGGTTTGGCAACGCGATCGTTGATGACTGGGAAGGCAAAGTAAACGCATGGCCGCTGGACGAAGGTCTGATCGATTATGTGGACGCAGCATACGGCGGCGCAACAGATGAAAACGCACTGGCGGCGTTGAATGTTGTGGCCAACACGTCCTTTACCCTGTCCGGCAAAACCATCGACACCAGTGCCATCACCCCAGCCCTGATGGAAGGCGCATTGCACGAAGCCGACGGCGTTGAGGCCAACGTGGCCACCGGCTACCATGCCGTTGAATTCCTGCTGTGGGGCCAAGATCTGAACGGCATCAACCACGGGGCCGGAGATCGCCCATGGAGTGATTACGCAGCGGGTGACGCCTGCACCGGCGGACATTGTGACCGTCGCGGCGAATACCTGCAAGCGGCAACCGATTTGCTGGTCAGCGATCTGGAATGGATGGCCGCACAGTGGACCGCAACGGGGGCTGCCCGCAGCACGCTGCTGGCCGATGAAGACGCCGGTATCTCAGCCATCCTGACGGGCATGGGGTCATTGTCCTACGGTGAAACCGCTGGCGAACGCATGCGTCTTGGCGTCATGCTAAATGATCCCGAAGAAGAGCATGACTGTTTTTCCGACAACACCCATAACAGCCATTATTATGACGGCCTAGGAGTGCAGAATGTCTATCTGGGTCAATATGTTCGCGTCGATGGCAGGCTGATCTCGGGTCCTTCGGTCTCGGATCTGGTTGCCGCACAAGACACCAGCCTGGACGCTGAGGTCCGTGTCAAACTGTCCGACACCATGCGCGCGCTGGGTCAGATCAAGACCGCGGCTGAGGCTGGGTTCTCCTACGATCAAATGCTGGAAGCGGGCAATGCCAAGGGCGAGGCGCTGATCATGAGCGGTGTCAACGGTTTGATCGACCAAACCCGTTCGTTTGAACGGGCCATTGTTGCACTGCAATTGGATGGTGTCGCCATCGAAGGGTCCGACTCGTTGGATGACCCAACCGCTGTGTTCCAATAAAATCTTATGTCCGGGGGGCGTCACCTTTCCCCCCGGACATTCCCGCTTCGCTGTGACCAGCCAGACGCGTATCCTGTAGGGACACACTGCCCCGACGCGTTGCCAGAGATTTCGAACGGACTGATATGTATACGACCCCCTTGCGCGCCTGCCTGACCAGTATCGCGACGGCCACCTTGTTTGGCCCGATGCCAGTACAGGCCACTGAGCTTCCTGCTGCGGCCTTTCTGGACCCCCATCTGAACGTCACGAAACGATCGGACGCAGAACACGGGCGGGTCAAATCCGTCACCGCACCCACCCAAGATTTCACAACTGCGGAAGCCTTTGAAGCCCGTCCGGCAGGAGCCGCGACAACGCGTGCCCGCACCGATCGCGATGCCTTTTCGCAACCCAGCGCCACGCTTTCGTTTGAACAAGAGCTGGGCTTCAAACTGGGTAATGCGCTGTTTGAAAAACTCTGGGTGTTTTCGCCCTCTTCCACACTGGCCTCCGACGGTTTGGGCCCGCTGTACAATGCCCGTTCGTGCCAGCGTTGCCACGTCAAAGACGGGCGTGGACATGTGCCACAAAGTCCTGACGACACAAGCGTTTCGATGTTTCTGCGCGTCTCCATCCCCGGTCCCACACCTGCGGAATTGGCCGAGGTGCACGGCTATATCGGCACCCAGCCTGACCCCAGCTACGGTGGGCAGATGCAGGATTTTGCCGCGCCCGGCCTGCCTGCTGAATATCAGCTTGAGATCGAATATACGGAACAAACAGTAGAACTGAACGGAGGCGAAACCGCGTCCCTGCGCGTGCCGACCTACCGTGCGGCCAATCTGGGTTATGGCCCCCTGCACCCCGACGCCATGCTATCGCCCCGGATCGCACCATCGATGATAGGCCTTGGCCTGCTAGAAGCTATTCCCGCTGCCGATATTCTGGCGCTTGCAGATCCCGAGGATCGCAATGGTGATGGCATTTCAGGTCGTGCCAATCTGACGTGGTCGGTTGAACACCAACAGATCATGCTGGGCCGGTTTGGTCTGAAGGCGGGTATGCCCACGGTGCACGAACAATCTGCCGGGGCTTTTGCCGGGGATCTTGGCATTTCCACGCCTTTGTTCCCCGCCCCTTGGGGAGACTGCACCACGGCGCAGGACAGCTGCCGCGCCGCGCCGCATGGCGACGGTGATGCGCGCGGTACTGAGATCAATCAGGACAATATGGATCTGGTGACGCTGTACAGCCAAAACCTAGCGGTGCCTGCACGACGCGATGTCGATGATCCGGCAGTGCTGCGCGGCAAGCAACTGTTTTACGACGCAGGTTGCATCAGCTGCCACACGCCAAAATTTGTCACCCACCGTCTGGCAGATCGACCCGAGCACAGTTTCCAGCTGATCTGGCCTTACAGCGACATGCTACTGCATGACATGGGGGACGGTCTGGCAGATCTCCGCCCCGAAGGCCGCGCAACGGGGCACGAATGGCGCACGCCGCCCTTGTGGGGCATCGGGTTGACCAAACAAGTCTCTCCCATCGCGAGTTTCCTGCACGACGGACGCGCGCGCTCCCTGCTAGAGGCCATCCTGTGGCACGGCGGCGAGGCACAGCCAGCCCGTGATCATGTGGTGGCTCTATCGCCGGAGGAACGCGCCGACCTGATCCAATTTCTGGAGAGCCTGTGATGTTGAGACCTCTTGTTTTTGCTTTGACTTTTTCGGCGCTTCCACTGCAGGCATCGCCCTGGATGCAAGAGATCGTTCAGGCGCAGATCCAACCTGCCTTTGCGACGTTATCAGTGCAGGCACAGGATCTGGAACATGTCACCCGCACCCAGTGTTTGGACAATCCGCCGGCGGTTCAATCCGCCTATGGGCGCGCGTTTGATGCCTGGATTTCGGCCAGTCATTGGCGATTTGGCCCCACAGAAACCGACATGCGCGCGTTTTCCTTGGCGTTTTGGCCCGACAATCGCGGCAAAACCCCAAAGGCCGTAATGGCCCTGCTGCGCGCTGCAAATCCCACAACGCTGACGCCAGATGAATTTGCCCAGCACAGCATTGCCGCCAAGGGGTTTTATGCGTTAGATTTTTTATTGTTTGACCCAAGGGCTGAGAGCGCTGCGACGCTTGCCTTTCGCTGCAATGTGGCCGCGGCGATCGCAACAGAAATTGCCCAGACCACACAGGCCATTCGTGATGAATGGCATGGGGCGTTTGCGGCCCAGATGCACGCGCCCACTGCCCGCTATGCCAGCGCCGATGATGCCACTCAGGACCTGTTCAAAGCGCTCACAACTGGATTGCAGATCAACGATGACATGCGTCTGGCACGCCCCCTTGGCAGTTTTGATCGCCCCCGCCCCAAACGGGCCGAAGCGTGGCGATCAGGGCGATCCTTGCGCCATCTGGTCCTGTCTCTGAAGGGCCTGAAACCTTTGGCGCTGGCCTTGGCACAGGATGCACCAGAGATTCACCACCAACTGCAAACGCAGT
Source organism: uncultured Paracoccaceae bacterium (assembly GCA_947492585.1). Classification (GTDB taxonomy): domain Bacteria; phylum Pseudomonadota; class Alphaproteobacteria; order Rhodobacterales; family Rhodobacteraceae; genus Epibacterium. The sequence continues at coordinate 20,041 of CANLND010000026.1, read as the reverse complement.
TTGACCACGCCCTTGCCCGCGCTGCGGCGCTGGAAGATCCGGTGTTTGCCGGGGTGGTGGACCCGCAGAAACGTCTGCGGATTGAGGCCTTGAAGCAAACGATCAGCGATTTACGTGTCACCGTAGCCACCCAGTTAGGACCCCATTTGGGCGTGTCGGCGGGGTTTAATTCATTGGATGGTGATTGATGCGCGGCCCATCGCGTCGCGGTTTTTTGACCGGTCTTCTGGCCGCCAGTGCATATGCCACCCCCAGTTGGGCTGATCTGGGCAACCCCGCCTTTTTGTCCGCCGCGCGCGCACCTTCGGGGCAAGACAGCGTGGTCGGATTAACACCATCAGGGCAGGAAGTATTTCGCCAACCCCTGCCCGGCCGAGGCCATGCGTTTTGCGCCCACCCCACACGTCCGCATGTCGTCGCCTTTGCCCGGCGCCCTGGTCGGTTTGCACAGGTTCTGGACTGTCGCACTGGCCAGTGCCTGGCACAGATGGTCCCCCCTGACGGGCATCATTTTTATGGCCACGGCTGTTTTTCACAGGACGGCACACGGCTGTTCACCACCGAAAACGATTTTCAAAACGCGCGCGGTGTCATTGGCGCCTGGTCGGTTGCTGACGGGTATCGCCGCATCGCCAACTATGGATCAGGCGGCGTTGGACCGCATGATATGGCCCGCCTTCCGGATGGGTCCTTTGTGGTGGCCAATGGGGGTATTGAAACTCACCCGGACACCGGGCGCGCCAAGCTGAACTTGGCCACTATGCGCTCCAACCTCAGTTATCTGTCCGAGAAGGGCGAGATCACCGAACGCATGGCGCTTTCGTCTGAGTTTCGTTTGAATTCCATCCGCCATCTGGATGTGGCCAGTGATGGCCGCGTGGGGTTTGCGATGCAGTGGCAGGGCGATTTTGGCAGAGGCCTGCCGCTGGCCGGGATCCATCAGCGCGGCTCACGCGCCCGCAATCTGGCCCCCGAAGACCCGCGCTGGCGGAACCTGCGTGGCTATGGTGGATCTGTTGCCTTTGATCAGTCAGGGCAGCAGCTAGCGGTGACCTCCCCTCGGGGCGGTGTTTTGACGCTGATCGATGTGCCCACCGATGAAATCTTGCGCGAGCACCACCTACCAGACGTTTGTGGCGTCGCCGCGTTGCCCGTCGGATGGATCACAACCTCGGGCACCGGTCACATCACGCGGATCACTGATCGCGCGTCGGTGCTGCAGAAATCAAAGGTTCAGTGGGACAACCATCTGGTTCCCATCACATAGCCCTGAGCAAAAGTCGTTTGGAGCCTTTCTTCGTGAAAACGCGCACTTGGGAAAGTGTCGCGAAAATTTTACGTGACTCAATTCGCCCAAAACGATAATAAATCGCAAGCAAAAGGAAAGACCATGGACGCCAATACGCGACAAAACGAAATCCTCGCTCTGCTGAACGACCAAGATCGAGTTGAGGTTGACGACCTGTCGCAGCGTTTTTCTGTGTCTTTGCAGACCATTCGTACCGACCTGCGAGATCTGTCCGCCCGTGGCGCGCTGTCGCGGGTGCACGGTGGCGCAGTGCGGATCAGCGCCGGGGCCAGCCGTGATTATGCCGACCGGCGTCGACTGAACGCGGATGGCAAAGGTGCAATGGCCGCGATGGCCGCGGATCTGATCCCGGACAATTGCTCACTCACGCTCAACATCGGCACCTCCACCGAACAGGTGGCGCGCGCGCTGTCAGGCCATCGCGATCTGACGGTGCTGTCGAACAACATCAACATTATCAATCTGATGATGGGAGGCCCCGCAAAAGAGTTGGTGCTGATGGGCGGCACGGTGCGGCAAAGCGACGGCGCGATTGTGGGCGAAGACGCCGTCGATTTCATCAACCGCTACAAAGTGGATTTTGCCATCATCGGCGCCTCGGCTCTGGACGCGGATGGCGCCATTCTGGACCACGACACCCGCGAAGTGTCCGTGGCCCGCGCCATCCTGCAAAACGCCCGCACCAAGGTGCTGGTGTGCGACGGCAGCAAATTTGATCACTCCGCCCCCGTGCGCATCTGCGATGTCGCGGATCTGGATGTGGTGATCACCGACCGCACGGTGCCTGCCCCATTCCAAAAGGCGGCTGATGCGGCCGGAACCAAAATTCTGACAACCGGGGGTTCTTACCCGGAAAGCGAAAGTTAGTCCTATGACAGAGACCCAGACTGAGACCAATATCACCGACCTATTCATCATTGGCGGCGGCATCAACGGCTGTGGCATCGCCCGTGACGCGGCAGGCCGGGGCCTCAGCGTGTCACTGGCGGAAATGAACGATCTGGCGTCTGCTACATCGTCCGCGGCCACCAAACTGTTCCACGGAGGCTTGCGCTATCTTGAATATTTTGAATTTCGACTGGTGCAGGAAGCCCTGATCGAGCGCGAAGTGCTACTGAAAGCGATGCCACATATTTCCTGGCCGATGCGGTTTGTGCTGCCCTTCCACAAGGACATGCGGTTTGACAGTGAAACGCCTACCTCGCGCCTGTTGACCAAATTCATGCCGTGGATGAAGGGCCGGCGCCCAGCGTGGCTGATCCGCTTGGGACTGTTCATGTATGACACCTTGGGCAAACGCGGCATTCTGCCTGGCACCACCAAAGTGGATCTGACCACCAGCGATCTGGGCAAACCAATCAAGGACAAGTTCAAGACGGCCTTTGAATATTCCGACTGCTGGGTCGAAGATGCGCGTTTGGTGATGATGAACGCGCGAGATGCCGAGGCGCGCGGCGCCGAAATCATGACCCGCACCAAGGTGATCAGCGCTGATCGGTTGCAGGATCACTGGGTGATCACACTGGAAGACACCGCGACGGGACACCAATTTGAGCGCCGTTCAAAACTGCTGGTCAACGCTGGCGGTCCGTGGGTCGCTGACGTGTTGCATCGAAAGCTGGGCCAGAACAGCAAGGAAAACGTGCGTCTGGTACGCGGCAGTCATATCGTGGTGCCGAAACTGTATGATCATGACCGCTGCTATTTCTTCCAAGGCACAGATGGGCGGATCATGTTTGCCATCCCCTATGAGGAAGACTTTACCCTGATCGGTACCACAGATGCCGACCACACCACCCCAGACGAGAAACCGACCTGCTCGGACACCGAGCGCGACTACATGCTGGATTTTGTGTCGAACTATTTCAACAAGGCCGTGACCGCAGATCAAGTGGTCTGGAGCTACTCTGGCGTACGACCGCTGTATGATGATGGGGCCAGCTCGGCCACGGCAGCGACGCGTGAATATGTGCTGACGCTGGACCAAAAGGCCGCTCCGTTGCTGAATGTATTTGGCGGAAAGATCACCACCTATCGCAAACTGGCCGAAGCTGCACTGGTCAAGATCGGCGAGGCTTTGCCGGATGTGCAACCCGCATGGACCGCAGGTGTCGCCCTGCCCGGTGGAGATTTCCCGGTTGGCGATGTAGAGACATTGCGCGCAAAACTGATGGCGGATTATCCGTTCCTGACACCATACGCTGTACGCCGCCTGATCCGCGCCTATGGCACCGAAGCATGGGATGTGCTGGGAGATGCGACGTCACTGGCAGCGCTGGGCCAAGAGTTCGGCGCGACCATCACCACGCGTGAGCTGGACTGGGCCATTTCCCGAGAATGGGTGCGCAGCGGAGAGGACTACCTGTGGCGCCGCACCAAACTGGGACTGCGCCTGACCGCAGATCAGCGCGCGGCGGTGGACGCCTATATCACCAAAAACGCGGCACAACTGGTGGCCTAGACCCCGGCGCTCTCCCGCCCCTTTCGACAGGAACCAGAGGTTCCCATAAAAGCGTTGGGCCGGGCCGGCGATTTGCGTAGCAAAGCGCAAGGCCTCTCCGGCCCTCCAAGCTGAACCCGTGGCTTGTTTTAAAACTCGACGCCTTTTTGCGCCTTAATCCCGGCGCGGAAAGGATGCTTGACCTGCCCCATCTCGGTCACCAGATCGGCAATCTCAATCAAATCTTCCTTGGCGTTGCGCCCCGTCAAAACCACATGCGTCATCGGCGGCTTGTGCTCAACCAGAAACTCCAGCACCTCCTGCAGATCAAGATACTCATACCGCAGTGCGATGTTGATCTCATCCAGCAACACCATAGTGTTGCGCTCATCCAGGATCATTTCCTTGGCCTTTTCCCAGCCTTTGCGCGCCGCTGCAATATCGCGGGCCTTATCTTGGGTTTCCCAGGTAAAGCCTTCGCCCATGGCGTAAAACTGGCACAGATCGCCAAAGTTCTCCTCGATCAACGTACGTTCGCCCGTGGCCCATGCGCCTTTGATGAACTGAACCACTGCCGAGGGCATCCCATGTGCAATACAGCGCATGATCATGCCAAAACCCGAGCTCGATTTGCCTTTGCCCGGTCCTGTATGAACAATGATCAGGCCCTTTTCGCCGTCTTTGGTCTTCATCATCCGGTCGCGGGCGGCTTTCTTCTTGGCCATCTTGGACGCATGGCGTGCCGCGTCCTCTTCAGAAATGCCGGGTTCAGAATTGTCGTTCATGGCTGTGCTCCTCAAGCTTTCAGAACTCTTGACAAGGAAGCCCCCCTTGGCGCAAGGGAATTGTTGTTGGTTCCCGGGATCCCCCGGGCGAAGAGGGAATGTGACAGTGGCGACCGCCACAAAAGCACAGCCGCCCCCGCGACCGTGACCGGATGAGGACGCCAAACGCCACTGGGAGATCCCGGGAAGGCAGGCACCCGCCAAGGCGCAAGCGCCTTGACATCCGCAAGCCGGGAGACCTGCCAACACTGATGACAACGGGCGGACGGGGTGTTCCGCGACCGGTTGCGGTGCCGTGATGCGGCCCAATGCTGGCCATCCCCAACCTGCCGGACGCAAAAGGAGTTGCGCCCAGATGGCTGATGAAACCAACCCGGCAGAGGTCTTGCTGACCGTCTGCACCACCTGCCGCCGCGCGGATGTGGACCCCGAGGGCCCGCGCCCGGGATCGATCCTGCTGGACGCCTTGACTGAGGCAGGCCTGCCCGACGGCGTGCGTATCCGCGGCGTAGAATGCCTGTCTGCCTGCACACGTGGATGCTCCATGGTGCTCAGCGGTGGAGCAGATCGCTATTCTTATGTTTACGGCGACCTGGATCCGTCACTGCATGTTGATGATATCCTGCAAGGCGCTGCCGCTTATGCCAACACCACGGATGGGCTTGTGCCCTGGCGGGAGCGCCCGGTGGTGTTTCGCAAACAATCCATCGCCCGCATTCCTCCACTGACTTTGCCTGATCAGGACTGATATCATGACCACTTTGAACAAAATCCCCGTCACCGTCATCACCGGTTTCCTTGGCGCGGGCAAAACCACGCTGATCCGCCACCTGATGCAGAACCCACAGGGCAAACGTCTTGCCGTGGTCGTAAACGAATTTGGCACTGCCGGCGTCGATGGCGACATCCTGAAATCCTGCGCCGATGACAACTGCCCGGCTGAAAACATCATGGAGCTGGCCAACGGCTGTATCTGCTGCACCGTGGCTGATGATTTCATCCCCACCATTGAACAGCTGATGGCGCTGCCTGAGGCGCCCGAACACATCGTGATCGAAACCTCAGGCCTTGCCCTGCCCAAACCTTTGCTCAAGGCGTTTGACTGGCCCGCGATCCGCTCACGTATCACTGTCGACGGCGTGATTGCGCTGGCGGATGCCGAGGCCGTGGCCAAGGGTCAGTTCGCCACCGATCTGGACGCAGTTGAGGCGCAACGCGCCGCGGATGAAGGCATCGATCACGAAACGCCCCTATCCGAGCTGTTCAAAGATCAGATCTCCTGCGCCGATATTGTCCTGTTGTCCAAGGCAGATCTGGCAGGTGAAGAAGGTGTAGCAACCGCGCGTGCTGTGATCGAAAAAGAAAGCCCCCGCAAGCTGCCCATTCTGCCAATGTCCGAAGGAGTGATCGATCCGCGTGTGATCCTGGGCCTTGAGGCCGCCGCCGAAGACGATCTGGACGCCCGCCCCAGCCATCACGATAGCCACCATCACCACCATGACGACGATCATGATCACGACCATCATCACGATCATGACCACCACCACGACCATCACCATGATGATTTCGAAAGCATCGTGGTGGAAATGGGCGAAATCGCCGCCCCCGAAGACTTGCAACAACGCATTGTGAAATTGGCTCGTGACCGCAATATCCTGCGCGTCAAAGGCTATGTTGCAGTCGAAGGTAAGCCAATGCGGATGCTGGTGCAGGCCGTAGGGGAACGCATTCGCGCGCAATATGACCAACCTTGGGGGGCACAAGAGCGCAAAACGCAACTGGTGGTCATCGCCGAACATGACAATATCAACACGGCCGCTATTCGCGCGGATCTCGGCGCCTGACTGCGGTGTTGAAACAGAACGCTGAATGTGATCCTTGCGCCCGGCATCTGTGCCGGGCCGGGGCATTCAACGTTACAAAAGGAAGCTGATTGATGCACGTCGTCTTTCGCGAAAGCCATGGTTTGGGGGAAACCGATACCCCGCAGGATCTTGGGCAAACGCCTGCGGATCTGGTGGTACTGTCGTTTTCCGACAGTGACCTTGGCGCCTTTGCGGCAGGCTGGCATCGTGGACGCGGTCGGCTTCCGTCGGTGCGGTTGGCCAATCTGGTCGCACTGAAGCACCCGCTGTCAGTAGATGTCTATGCCGAACAAACACTGGACGGAGTCAAAGGCATTCTCGTCCGCCTGATTGGCGGCGAAAGCTATTGGCCATATGGTCTGGCAACCTTGCAGGACCTCGCCCGTCGCCGTGGGATCGCGCTGGCGATCTTGCCCGCAGACGGCCGCGAAGACGCGCGTCTGGATGAGCTGTCCACCCTGCCGGTTTCCACTCTACGCCGTCTTCAGGCGCTGTGTGACACAGGTGGCGCTGTGGCGGCTCAGGCGGCATTGGCGCAGTTTGCGCTGGCGGCCGGGCTTTATGCCGGACCGGTGATGGGCGTAAAATCCATGCCGGAACAGGGCTTCTATGACCCCAAAAAAGGCATCATTTCTCAACCTGAGAGATGCGACAAACCTTTGGTTCTGGTCAGCTTTTATCGGTCCTACCTTACAGCCGCAGACACTGCCCCAATTGATGCGCTGATCGCTGAACTGCGCGCGCGCGGATATGCGGCCTATGGCATTTTTGCTGCCAGCTTGAAATCCACGGCTGCCGCTCGCTGGTTACGGCAATGTCTGCCAGATCTGCATCCGGCCGCCATCGTCAACGCCACCGCATTCAGCGCCCAAGGCTCGGACGGAAGTGCATCACCACTGAACACCACCGGCTGTCCCGTGTTTCAGGTGGCGCTGTCCACCGCGCGACGCAAGGACTGGGCAGTGGCGGATCGCGGGCTTTCGCCTGCGGATCTGGCCATGCATGTGGTCCTGCCCGAAGTGGACGGACGCCTGTTTGCCGGTGTTGTCAGCTTCAAATCCCCCGAGCGTCGCGACCCGGATTTGGAATATTCCCGCTTTGCTCACCGTGCCGATCCCGCCCGTGTGTCGTCTGTGGTGAACCGGATTGACGGCTGGTTGGCGCTGGCGCGGCTCCGCAATGCGGACAAACGACTGGCGCTGGTGCTGTCGACTTACCCGGGACGTGATCACAATCTCGCTCACGCGGTTGGGCTGGATGCCCTCACTTCATGTGGCGTGGTCCTGCAAACGCTGGCTGATCAGGGCTATGAGGTCACCGCGGAAACGGATCTGGGAAAACGCCTGTCCACGGAAACAATCACGCTGCCTTTGGCAACCTATGAGGCCGCGCTACAACAGCTGCCTGAGCCGCTACAAGATACGCTCGCCGCCGCTTGGGGTCTGCCCATCGAGGATGCAAACGTCCGCGATGGCGCTTTCCACTTCAAAGCCCTGCGGGCAGGCAAGGCCCTGATCGCGCTCCAGCCCGAACGCGGCGACGTCAGCACCCGCGTGGATGATTACCATGATCTCGAACGCGTCCCGTGCCACGCCTATGTGGCGTTCTATCTTTGGCTGCAGACGCAGGTGGATTGCATCACCCACATCGGGGCCCATGGCACGCTGGAATGGCTGCCCGGCAAGGCCGTGGCCCTGTCTGACCTTTGCTGGCCCGAGGCCCTGACCGGCGCGCTGCCTGTGATCTATCCGTTCATTGTCAACGATCCGGGAGAGGCCGCGCAGGCCAAACGCCGCATCGGTGCGGTGACGCTGGGCCATGTACCACCGCCTTTGGCGCAAACCAACCTGCCCGAAGGCATGGCCCGGCTTGAAAGCCTGCTGGATGAATATTCCACCGCCGATGGTCTTGACCCGGCCCGCCGCGACCGTCTGATCAACGACATCCGGGCAGAGGCGCAGGGCACAGGGGTTGAGGCAGATCTAGGCCTAACGCCTGACACCTCCCCCGCCGAAGCAATCACCCGCATCGATGCCTTTGTCTGCGACATCAAAGAAAGCCAGTACGGCGAAGGTTTGCATGTCTTTGGCACCGGCGATTGTGGCGCAGATGAACGCGCTGGCCTGCTGACCGCACTGAATGGTCAACTGGTACCGCCCGGCCCGTCGGGCTCTCCGTTTCGCGGGCGCACAGATGTTCTGCCCACCGGGCGCAACCTCTTTACCACCGACCCACGGGCGGTACCCTCACGCGCGGCGCATGCCCAAGGGGTCAAACTGGCGGAAGAGCTGCTGCGCCGCCACCTTCAGGATCACGGTGACTGGCCCAAAGGTCTGGTGATCGATCTTTGGGGCTCTGCTACCATGCGCACGGCCGGCGAAGAGTTTGCCATGGCCCTGCATCTGGCAGGCTTGGCCCCAGAATGGGACGCTAAATCCGAACGTGTGTCAGGGTTTGAAATTGTACCACTGGCCCTTTTGGGCCGTCCGCGGATTGATATCACCCTGCGTGTCTCCGGCCTGTTCCGTGATGTTTTTCCCGGCCTGGCGCAGATGTTTGAAACCGCCGCCGCGGCCCTGTCGCAGCGCGATGAAAGCGCAGCGGACAACCCTTACGCCACCGCGACCCCCCGTGTCTTTGGCCCCAAGCCCGGCCAATACGGGCTATCGATGGGGGCATATCTGGAGGATTACACGCCCGAGGCGCGCCAAGCCGCCGGTGAGGCCTGGCTGACGGCCTCCTCCCATGCGATCGACGCCAAAGGCGACATTACCCCTGCACGCGCCGCATTGGAAACCCGCCTGCAAACGGCGGACAGTTTTGTGCATCTTCAGGACTTACCGGAAACGGATGTTCTGGTCGCCAGCGATTATGCCGCGCATGAGGCTGGGTTTGCCGCTGCCATGGCGCGTCTGGGTCAGGCAAAGCCTGCGCTTTATCACATGGACGCCACCCGCCCCGACCAGCCAAAGGCGCGTGATCTGAGCGAAGAGATTGCCCGCGTAACCCGCGCCCGTGCCGCCAATCCTGATTGGGCCACATCGATGATGGCACATGGGTTCCGAGGCGGGGCAGAAATTGCGGCAACGCTGGATCACATGGCCGCCTTTGCCCATTTGGCGCAGGCTGTGCCCGCCCATCTGTTTGATCTCTATTTCGAGGCCACACTGGGCCGCGAAGATCTGGTGGCCTTTCTTGAGACCGAAAATCCCGGCGCGCTACAGGCGATGCGCGATCGGTTCCGGGCTTTGCAAGACGCAGGTTTGTGGATCACCCGCCGCAACTCGATTATTGCAACCCTTGAGGCGGCGGAATGAACTCAGGCCCCCAGACCTATGGCTGGTGCCCCGGCGCACTCCGCCCGATGATGTCGGGCGATGGGCTTGTGGTGCGTATCCGCCCGCCAATGGGCCGGCTGACGCAGGCGCAGGCCAAGGGTGTGGCGGATCTGTCAACGCACTATGGAAATGGGCGGCTTGATCTTTCGTCACGCGCCAACCTGCAGCTCCGCGGTGTGTCAGCGGCCGATCATCCTGAAATTCTGGCAGAGCTTCGAATTCTTGGGCTATTGGACAACGACGTCTCAGCAGAGGCACGCCGCAACATCACCCATGCGCCGTTTTGGGAAGCGGGTGATCCGTGTTGGCACGTCGCGCGCGATCTTAGCCACGCCCTGGTGGTTTCTGGGGACCTACAGCTGCCCTCAAAATTTGGTTTTGCGGTCGATTGCGGCCCGGTAGCAGTTTTGCAGGACACCGCAGCGGACATCCGGATCGAACCTCTGTCTGCCACGCAGGTCCTACTGGTGGCCGACGGTGCATCTATTGGGTTTCCGGTTGCGATCGAAAAGGCTGCCACTGCCGCCCTTGATCTGGCCCGCTGGTTTCTAAACCAAGGCGGCGCGCCTGACGGTCGTGGCCGAATGCACGCTCTTATTGCGCGCCGTAGGCCACCCGCATCGCATACCGCTCCCCGGGCGACCAGCGCGCCCCGACAAACGCCCGGCCCATTGGCTGGCGGTGTTCTCGCTGCGTTGGAATTTGGCCAGATCACCGCTCAATCGCTTGCAACCCTGTCCGGCATCGCCCCCCTCCGCCTGACACCGTGGCGCATGATACTGGCTGAAACGACCCAGAACCTCCCCCCCCTGCCCGACCTGATCCTTGATGCAACAGATCCGCGCCTGCATGTGGTCGCGTGCACCGGAACACCCGGTTGCCTGCAGGCGCTTGGCCCCACCCGCGCTCTGGCCCGCGATCTGGCACCACATTTACCCGCCGGTGCCACGCTGCATATCTCTGGCTGCGCCAAGGGGTGCGCCCATCCACGCCCGGCATCACATGTTCTCAGAGCCACCGGTCCTGACACCTATGACCTGATCCACAATAACACCGCCGCCGCGCCTGCCGCGCACAGCAACCTGTCTGGCAATGCCCTGCGCGCCGCCCCTGACCTTTTGACAAAGAGCTTATAGCCCATGCCCCACACCTACGAAACCAACGGCGCCGCGATCTATGCCGAAAGCTTTGCGACCATCCGTGCCGAAGCCGATCTGGACCGGTTCACCAAAGACGAAGAAAGCGTCGTGGTGCGCATGATCCATGCCGCTGGCATGGTCGGACTGGAAGAGCATGTGCAATTTGCCGATGATGTGGCGCGCATTGCGCGGGCGGCCTTGGCCGATGGCGCACCCATCCTTTGTGATGCTTATATGGTCTCAGAAGGCATCACCCGTCCACGTCTGCCTGCCAACAATGAGGTCATCTGTACCCTGCGCGACCCCAAGGTGCCCGGACTGGCCAAAGACATGTCCAACACGCGGTCTGCCGCCGCCTTGGAACTGTGGCGTCCGAAACTGGACGGCGCGGTGGTGGCGATTGGCAACGCGCCGACCGCTCTGTTTCACTTGTTGAATATGCTCGAAGACCCGTCCTGCCCGCGCCCTGCCGCCATTATTGGGTGCCCTGTCGGTTTTGTGGGTGCACGCGAGTCCAAAGATGCCCTAATGCAAGACCGGCCCGTTCCATCGATGATCGTCAAAGGCCGCTTGGGCGGATCGGCCATCACCGTGGCCGCGGTAAACGCGCTGGCCAGCTGGAAGGAATAACAATGGCAACCGGGAAAATCATCTGTGCAGGCCTGGGACCGGGCGATCCGGATTTGATGAGCCTGCGCTCGTACCGGGCCATTCAGGGCGCCCGTCATGTGGCCTATTTCCGCAAGGCAGGACGCAAGGGACAGGCGCGCACTTTGGTCTCTGACATTCTGCCAGACAGCGTCCAAGAACACGCGATGGAATACCCGGTCACCACGGAAATCCATTTCTCGGACCCTGAGTACAACCGCCAGCTCGCGGCTTTTTACGACCAATGGGCTGACACGCTGGCGGAAATGGCCACCACAGAAGAAGTAGTGGTTCTTTGCGAAGGTGATCCGTTTCTCTATGGGTCGTTCATGCATTTGTACACCCGCCTGCAGGGACGCGCGGAGGTTGAGGTCATCCCCGGCATCACTGGCATGTCCGGCTGCTGGACGGCCTCGGGCCAGCCCATCACCTGGGGCGATGATGTATTGACCGTGGCCATGGCCACGCTGAGCGAAGACGAATTGACACGTCGTGCCGCCGAAACCGATGCATTGGTTGTTATGAAAATCGGCCGCAACCTGCCCAAACTGCGCCGTGCGTTAGAGCGTGCTGGCCGCGCTGGCGACGCGTGGCTGGTGGAGCGTGGCACTATGCCGGGCCAAACCGTGCAACGCCTCTCCGAGGTCACAGGTGAGGTTCCGTATTTCTCGATCGTATTGATCCACGGACAGGGACGACGCCCATGAGCACCGCAAAAACTGGCTGGGTCGTGATTGTAGGCCTTGGCCCCGGCGATGAGGCTTTGGTGACACAAGAGGTGCGCGATGCCCTGGCAGAGGCCACCGATATTGTCGGCTACATCCCCTATGTGAAACGCATCCCGGCGCGTCCCGGTTTGACGCTGCACGCCACCGACAATCGGGTTGAGTTGGAGCGCGCCACCCATGCACTGGAAATGGCGGCTGCTGGCAAACGCGTGGTTGTGGTCTCATCCGGGGACCCCGGTGTATTCGCGATGGCCTCAGCTGTGTTTGAAGCACTGGAGGCTGGGGATCCAGCCTGGTTGGACCTTGATCTTCGTGTGCTGCCCGGTATCACCGCGATGCTGGCCGCGGCGGCCCAGATCGGGGCGCCCTTGGGGCATGACTTTGCCGCGATTAACCTCAGCGACAATCTAAAACCCTGGGATCTGATCGAAACGCGCCTGCGGGCCGCAGGTGAGGCCGGTTTTGCCATGGCGTTCTACAATCCGCGCTCCAAATCTCGCCCGCACCAATTTGCCCGTGCATTGGACATCCTCCGCGAGGCCTGCGGGGCTGAAACGCTGATTTCCTTTGCGCGTGATGTGACCAAACCAACGCAATCGATCACAACTGTCACATTGGGGCAAGCGACGCCAGAAATGGCCGACATGCGCACCATGGTCGTTGTGGGCAATCGAGACACCCGCCGCATTGGTCGGCACGTTTACACACCGCGCTCAGTCGAATGACGGCGCAGCCAGTCCATAACCTCGGCCACCGTAGCGAATGTGGTGCGCGCAGGCACCTGTGGTCTGTCGATCAGAACGACGGGAAGTTGCAGCTGTCGGGCCGCTGCCAATTTGGCCTCCGCACCGCTGCCACCTGCGTTTTTGGCAACGACATGCGTGATCGCATGTTGGCGCAGCAACGCCAGATCACCCGCCAAATCAAACGGACCACGCGCAATGATCGCTGTCGCATTGGGCAACGGCAAATCCCCGTCAGGCGGATCTACAAGCCGCAGCAAATACAGGTTCTGGGGCTTGGCGGCAAAGGGCTGCAACGTCTGTTTGCCAATCGCCAGGAACACGCGCGCGCCTGTGTCGGGCAAAACCGCAACCGCGCTGTCAATATCCGCCACATGGTGCCAATTGTCGCCAGTTTTTGCCTGCCACGAAGGACGCTGCAGCGCACAATACGCCGCCCCGGATTGAGCACAGGCTGCAACCGCATTGCGGCTCATCTGTGCGGCAAATGGGTGTGTGGCATCAATCACATGTGTGACGGCATTGCGTTGAATGTAGTCGACCAGCCCAGCCATGCCCCCAAACCCGCCCAGCCGCAGGGGCAAAGGTTGCTGCGCCGGGCGTGCGGTGCGCCCCGCATAAGAAAACACCGCGTCCCGCCCGGCCCCGGTCCAATCCTGCGCCAGCGTGTCTGCCATACGCGAGGCTTCTGTAGTTCCGCCCAGCAAAAGGATGCGTGTCATGTCTGATCCTTGGTTGACCATTGTTGGTTTGGGGGAAGATGGACCGGCGGGTCTCACAGATGCAAGTCGTTCTGCACTGGCGGCCGCGGACGTTATTTTTGGAGGCCCGCGTCATCTAGATCTGGTACAGGCCGGGTCACGGGGCGCCATGTGGCCCGTTCCCTTTTCCACCGCGCCAGTGTTGGCGCAACGCGGTCAGCGGGTGGTTGTCCTGGCGTCCGGCGATCCGTTCTGGTGTGGTGCGGGGGGATCGCTGATGCGAGATCTGGCGGCGGAGGAATGGATTTCACACCCTGCTCCATCGTGTTTTTCGTTGGCTGCCAATGCCTTGGGCTGGAAGTTGGAAGAAACCCTGTGTTTGGGCCTCCACGCCGCCCCTTATGAGCAGTTGGTGCCCCTTATGGGCCGCGGAGTGCGCATACTGTGCACGTTGCGCGATGCAGACGCGCCTAAGGACCTGGCCAATTGGTTGGTCCACAATGAACAGGCCGAGGCCAAGATCCACATACTTGAGCGGCTTGGCGGTCCCCTGCAACGTATCACCGCCAGCACGGCGCAGAACTTTGATGTTCCCCCGGGGGGCGCTCCGGTCCTTGCAGCCATCGAGGAGGCCACAAGTCCCGGGCTGCCGCAGGCCTCGGGGCTGGCGGATTCGCACTTCGACAGCGATGGGCAAATCACCAAACGACCCGTGCGGGCGTTGACACTGTCCGCACTTGCGCCACGTCAGGGTGAACTATTGTGGGACATCGGAGGGGGGTCCGGCTCAATCTCTGTTGAATGGTGCCTTGCCGCCCCCACGGCACGCGCCATCACCTTTGAACCGCGCGCAGACCGGATCACAAACATCACCGCCAATGCCGCCAAGTTTGGCCTGAGCCACCGCATGCGTGCTGTGCATGGTAAAGCCCCTGACGTGCTCGATGGATTTGCTCTGCCTGATTGCGTGTTCATCGGCGGTGGCGGATCACAAGCCCTATTGGACCACCTGTGGAGCCTTCTCCCCGAGGGCACGCGCATTGTCGCCAACGGTGTTACACTGGAAACAGAAACCGTGTTGATGGCTGCCCACGCGCGGTGGGGCGGACATCTGTTAAAAGTTGAGCTTGCCGAAGTTGCCCCATTGGGTCGCATGCGCGGCTGGAACAGTGCGCGCCCCGTCCTGCAATGGAGCGTCATCCGATGAAAATAGCGGGCCTTGGCTTTCGACGCACAGCGACCCCGGCAGATCTGCGGGCCGTTCTCTCGTTGGTCGGGCACGTTCCTGATCAGATCGCCGTTTTGCGGCGCAAGGGGCAAACCCCGACATTTCAGCAGTTCGCCGCAGACTTTGGTCGGCCGGTGATCCTGCTTGACGACGCCGACATAACCGGCGAACACACAGAAACCTGTTCCCCCCGGATCAAGGCACGTTTTGGCACCGGTTCGGTGGCTGAGGCACTGGCCCTTGTGGCAGCTCGCCGTCATACCAAACCAGAGACGCCAGCGCGCCTGATCTGTCCCAGATACGTATCCTCGGATGGCCTCGCCACCGTGGCAATTGCGGAGACGACCACATGACCGTTCACTTTATCGGAGCAGGCCCCGGTGCTGCTGATCTGATCACCCTACGCGGCCGCGACCTGATCGCAGCCTGCCCTGTGTGCCTTTACGCCGGTTCTTTGGTGCCCGAAGAGCTGCTGCAACACTGCCCAGACGGTGCCAAGATCATCAACACCGCACCGATGTCGCTGGACGAGATCATCGCTGAAATCAAAACCGCCCATGACGCAGGTCAGGACGTGGCGCGTTTGCATTCCGGTGATCTGTCGGTGTGGTCCGCCATGGGCGAGCAGCTGCGCCGGTTGCGGGCAATCGGCATTCCCTATGACGTGACACCCGGCGTTCCGTCTTTTGCAGCCGCTGCGGCTGCGTTGGGTTCTGAACTGACGCTGCCAGGAGTGGCTCAATCACTGATCCTGACTCGCACCTCTGGCCGCGCCTCGGCCATGCCAGATGGAGAGACGCTGGAAAATTTTGGCCGCACGGGGGCCACACTGGCCATCCACCTGTCGGTGCATGTGCTGGAAGATGTCATCACCCGCCTGACGCCCCATTATGGCGCGGATTGCCCGGTGGCCGTGATCTGGCGGGCAACTTGGCCGGATCAACGCATTGTCAAAGCCACCTTGAGCACGTTGGAAGAGGCCACCGAGGGTGAACGCGGCCGCACCGCGCTGATCCTTGTTGGCCGCGCCATTGGCGCCGAAGACTTTGACGAAAGCTGCCTCTATGCCGGAGACTATGATCGCCGGTATCGTCCAGTCGGCACCGAGCCGCGCTTTCCAGAAGGATCCGAAGAATGACCAAAGGCCTGATGATTTCAGCCCCGGCGTCCGGCACCGGCAAAACCACGGTGATGCTAGGTCTGCTGCGAGCGCTGGCCGAAGACGGTCTGTCAGTCCAGCCGTTCAAAAGCGGGCCAGATTACATTGATCCGGCCTTCCATCTGGCGGCGGCAAAACGCGCCTCGTTCAATTTGGACAGCTGGGCGATGGATGAGCACCTGTTTGGTGCGATTTCAGCCCAAGCCAACGGCGCAGATATTTGCGTTGGAGAAGGCTCCATGGGCTTGTTTGACGGTGTTGCCACGCGCGGACAGTCTGGATTTGGCACCTCAGCAGAAACTGCCAAACGCATGGGCTGGCCCGTTGTCCTGGTTATTGATGTCGGTGGTCAGGCGCAATCTGCCGCGGCGACGGCGCTGGGGTTTAAGGCCTATGATCCCGATCTGCCCTTTGCAGGTGTGATCCTGAACCGCGTCGCCAGCCCGCGCCATGAACGGCTGACCCGTCTGGGTATGGAGCGTGCAGGCATCAAGGTTCTGGGTTCCCTGCCCCGGCGCGGAGATCTCGCCCTGCCGGAACGCCATCTGGGCCTCATACAGGCGGTCGAACATCCCGATCTCGAAGCCGCTATTGCCGGCTATGCCACCTTCCTACGCGACAATGTTGATCTGGAGGCAATCAAGGCGGCGGCAGCAGGCCATGCCGTGCCTGAAACGGGCACCCTGCCAACACCGCCCGCGCAACGCATTGCGCTGGCGCGTGATGCGGCGTTTTCATTTACCTATCCGCATTTGCTGGAAGGCTGGCGTCGCGCAGGCGCTGAAATTCTACCCTTTTCGCCACTCGCGGATGAAGCCCCGGCTGCGGATGCGGATCTGGTCTGGCTGCCCGGTGGCTATCCCGAACTGCACGGTGGGCTTTTGGCCGCAGCTGCCAATTTCCGGAGCGGCCTGCAAAAACACGCCGAAACCAAGCCTGTGCATGGTGAGTGCGGCGGCTATATGGCACTGGGGGAGGCGCTGATCGACAAACAGGGCAACCGCCACCAGATGGCCGGGCTGCTGGGTCTTGTGACGTCTTATGAAAAGCGCAAATTTCACCTCGGCTATCGCCGCGCGGTGCTGCAATCATCAATGCCAGGCTTTGACGCAGGTCAGGCGCTGCGCGGGCATGAATTCCACTATTCCACAATTCTGGACGAACCCGATGCGCCTTTGGCCAATGTGTTTGACGCAGATGGCAACCCGGTGTCCGAAACCGGATCAATCAAAGGCCATGTGACTGGCACGTTTTTCCACCTGATCACCGGAGAGCGCACATGAGTGGATTTGTCAGTTTTGTCTCCTCAGGCCCCGGCGATCCCGAATTGCTGACAGTAAAGGCGGTCAAACGGTTGGAACGGGCCGAAGCGATCTTGTTTGATGATTTGTCGTCCGGCCCGATCCTGTCGCACGCCAACCCAGAGGCCGATTTGGTGGGCGTCGGCAAACGCGCGGGCCGCCCGTCACCAAAACAAGACCACGTCAGCAAACTTCTGGTGGAATACGCCCAAAGCGGTGCGCAAGTTGTGCGGTTGAAATCTGGTGACAGTGGCGTCTTTGGCCGATTGGAAGAAGAGATCACCGCGTTACGCGCAGCAGGCATCCCGTTTGAGATTGTCCCCGGCATTACGGCGGCTTCGGCCGCGGCGGCGGCGGCGGGCATACCATTGACGCGCCGGATGACCGCACGGCGCCTGCAGTTTATCACTGGCCACGACGTCACGGGCGATCTGCCGGACGATCTGAACATGGCCGCACTGGCAGATCCTGAAGCCACGACCGTGGTCTATATGGGCAAGCGTACCTTCGCCGCGCTGGCGACCCTGCTGATGGACAACGGCCTGCCAGCCGAAACCCCCGCTCTGCTCGCGTTGGGCGTTTCGACGCCCGAGCAACACCTGATGCATCACACAATTGGTGACCTGCCGCGCCTTCTGCCGAAAATGGACACCAACGCTCCGGTTTTGATTCTTTATGGACCTCTCGCAAAAGCAGAGTAATCCAGTGGCGGAGCCGGTTTCGTCGCAAAACTCTTCCCCCGCGCCGGTTTCAAACTTGACCCCATACCGCTGTGACAGGCACAAAGCAGCGGTATGGTGCCCCATTAGACGCCCAAGCGTCGGAGCTGAAACGGGAATGAGGACGGGTGGACCCAATCGCGGCACCCTAACCTCAACCGCCCCCGCGACTGTATGCGGAGAGCCGTCTTCCACAATCCACTGGCTATTGGCTGGGAAGGAGGAAGCCCGGCTTTGATCCGCGAGTCAGGAGACCGGCCATGCACGGACTTAATTCAAGTGCCGTCGGGTGTGACGGCTGGGAGAACCAATATGCATATCGAACCCGGTGTCGTTGACGCCGCAAAAATGACGCTTGCCGTTGGCACCGCCGCTGGCGCCTGTGCCTATGCTGCCAAAGCAACCTTTGATGATCTGCGCAGCAGCAACATCGTCTCTTATGCCGTACGTGCGCTGATCGCGACCGTTGGCGTATTTCTGTTCTTCGAAGTTCTGCCCCACTTTGCGGTTGGCATTTCCGAAGTACACTTCATTCTGGGGTCAACCCTGTTCCTGATCCTAGGCGCCGCGCCTGCGGCCTTTGGTCTGGCGGCGGGCCTGCTGATCCAAGGCGCGCTGTTTGCGCCATCCGATCTGCCGATGTACTTCGTCAACCTGACCACCCTCTTGGTGCCCCTGTTTGCACTGAACGCGCTGGCAAACCGTATCATTGCGCCGGGCACCGCATATGTTGACCTAAAGTACAGCCAAGCGCTGGCACTGTCGACAGCATACCAAGGTGGCGTTGTTGTCTGGGTTGCCTTCTGGGCCTTCTACGGTCAGGGTTTTGGCGCGGAAAACGTGGCATCGGTCCTGTCATTTGGCGGCGCCTATATGCTGGTTGTTCTGATCGAGCCTCTCGCGGATCTGGCCGTTCTGGCCGGTGCCAAAGCGCTACGCGGTGCGGAACGCACAGGTTTCGTGACCCCACGCCTGTACAACGCAGCCTAATCTGTTCAGATTACGGCTTGCAGATTTTCATGCACGGCCCCATGACGGGGCCGTGTTTCGTTTGGGGAGGCCAACATGTTTGAATTGATCCTAGTGGGCATTGGCACCGGCAATCCCAACCACCTGACCCGCGAAGCGGTGGCTGCGCTGAACGAGGTGGATCTCATCCTGATCCCCAACAAAGGCACGGGCAAAGATGATCTGGCGGGCTTGCGCCATGAGATCTGCGCCGAAGTTATCACAACGGCACGGCCCCAGATCGTAGAATTCGACCTCCCGGTACGAGACGAGCGTACCGCTGATTATCGCCAACGTGTGGACGATTGGCACGATGCGATCGCGGACATCTGGTGGCAGCATATAAGCGCTGCGCGGCCAAATTGCGGTAAGGTCGGTTTTTTGGTATGGGGCGATCCGTCGCTATATGACAGCACCATTCGCATCGCTGCCCGCCTGCAAGACAAGTCGAACCTGAGTCTGCGTGTGATCCCTGGCATCACCTCAATTCAGGCACTGACTGCAGCCCATTGCGCGCCCCTGAATGAAATCAACGACGCCGTAACAATCACAACCGGCCGTCAAATTCGCGACGCGGGCTGGCCTGACAGCGCGCGCACAGTTGTGGTCATGCTGGATGGGCAGTGTTCGTTTCAGTCTTTGCCCAGCGACGGTATCCAAATCTGGTGGACCGCCTATGCAGGGATGGAGAACGAAATCTCTGTTCACGGTCCCTTGGCTGAGGTGACAGAGACCATCATCCAAACCCGGGCCAAGGCGCGGGCGGCACATGGCTGGCTGATGGATATCTACATGATGCGCCGCACTGTTTAAACAACGACGCCAGTGCACCCATCGTGCGTTCCAAAAATACTAGGGTCAGGACTCATAGCCAGAATATGACGAGTGCGGCGAGAGCGATGGCGGACAGGAAAACCTTCGGGCACCGAT
>CANLND010000025.1 GCA_947492585.1 uncultured Paracoccaceae bacterium | reverse complement strand
ACGACCTCGGTTAACCTGACCAACGCGGGCAGTGTTGCGGGCGAAACCACCGTGAATGCCGGCACGCTGACCAACACGGGATCTCTGGGAGCGGCGACGATCGCGACAGGCGCGACCTTGAGCAGCTCGACCACAGTTGGCGCGGTGACCAACGCAGGCAACGTTGTATCTACCGGGACCATTTCAGGTGATTTTACCAACACGGGATCTGCTGTTGCGTCCTTGGAAGGGGTTGTAGCGGGCGCAGTTCGCAATCAGGATGCATCGGTCTTGACGATCACCGGGCCTTTAACGGGGATTGATAGTCTGGTGCAAAGCAGCTCGCAGGACCTGACAGTGGCCAGCGGGCGCAGCGTTGTTGACGCGGATGGCGTGGTGCAGAACCGGTCAGGGTTTGTGATCACCGATGGGACTTTGGCGGGGTCCGGCACAACTGCATTTGACAACCAATCTGGCGCAACTTTGACGTTTGATGGATCTGGCACTCTGGAAATGGAGCTGTTGAACGCAGGCATCGTCGAAGTTGGGAGTGCGGCCAGCGTCATCGGTGATGTGACAAACGCAAATGATGCCACGCTGGATTTGAACGGCGTCGTTGACGGTACACTCACCAACGCAGGTACGTTGACCCTGGCCGGTGACGTTACTGGGGATTTGACCAATACCGGCACTGCGTCGGTGACAAGCGCGTCAAGCGTTTCAGGCGCCTTTATCAATGAAAGTGGATTGAACGTTGGCTCTGCTCTGAGTTTTGGCAGCTTTACCAACGCCGTCACGGCAATTGCGACCGACGGCAGCGCCGTTGTGGGTGATGCTGAAACCCAGATTATGGCAGGCGGTGTCTTGTCCGGTGGTACATTTGCCAACCAGTCGGCCTTGGGCTTGCATGAAGGTGCGGTGATCCGGGCGGATGTGGTCAATGACGGCGTGATCGTTGCCAATGGCACGGTACAGGGCGCGGGAAATCTGACCAACACGGCGACGGGTGTCATTGATTTGCGTGATGACGCGGGGGATGATGTCTTTACTGTCGATGGGGATGCTGTGTTGAACGGTGTGGTTGAACTTGACGTTGATCTGAGCGGCGATACGGCGGCAGCTGATGTCCTGAACGTAACAGGGCACCTTTCTGGCACTGCCACGTTTAACCTGAACAACATTGGCGATGACACCAACCAACTGTCCAGCGGGTATAACCTGCTGCGCTATGGCTCGGGTGAGTTGGACGCCTTTACCGTGAATGGTCTGCCGAACACAGGCGCGATTGTATATGAAGTTGGCAACGATCAGGACAGCAGCGCCTATGTGTTGGCCAGTGGCGCAAACCCGGCGATTGGTGGTCTGTCGGCAGGGCTTGCGCTGACGCAGTCGTTGATCGGCAGCGTCGTGAACCGGCCCACCAGCCCATTTGTGACAGGTTTGGCCGTTCCGGGAGATGATCCCTGTGGATTTGGCGGCTGGTCGCGGGCCACAGGTGGTCGCGCGACGGCGGCGGGCAGCTCTACCACCGCGCTGGGGACGTTTGACAGTGAAATCACAGCAAACTATGCAGGCCTTCAAATCGGCGGCGATTATTCGTGCTTTGATGGGCATTTCAACGGTTGGGATCTCAGCTTTGGCGGGATTATCGGACACAACACCGGTTCAACCGAACAGCCTGTGTTTTTCTTTGATCCCAACACGGGTTTGATCAATGAAAACATCCGCACCAGCACCAACTTTAGTGATTTTGATCAAAGCTATGGCAGCGCCTATGTTGCCACCTCGCGCCGTCTGGGCGACAGCGGGCGTGTGGTGTTTGCGGATCTTCAGCTGCGTGCGGACCAGACCAATTTTGATCTGCGAAATGTGGAAAACTCGGGGGCCTTGGCCGCGGTGCAGAGGCTGACCAACGATTTCACCCTGACCCGAGAAGATTTGAGCGTGGGCATCACTGATCAAACCTATTCAAGTCGAGGCACCACGCTGGGCGCGTCTGTGGGGTATTCCCTGCCCATCAACGAAGCCAAAGATCTGCGTCTGGTGCCGACAGTTGGGTTCTCTTTCTCGAATGTCCGGACGGATACGCTCAACTTTGACAATGGTGTGCTTGAGATCGACGACATCGAAAGCCGTGTGGGGTTTGCCGGGGTGACCCTTGCCAAAACGCGGATTTCGCCTGCCGGGACCTCTGCGATGAACTTCTTTGGTACAGCAACTGTGTATCATGATTTTGGCGACGAAGCGGTTTCTAACTTCTTCCCGTTTGATCCCGATACCGGCCTGCGTCAGTCTGAATCACTGGAAAGTATCAGTAGCAATCTTGGCACCTACGGCGAATTGAGCCTCGGGATGAACTACACGAAAATCCTGCAACCCGGACGTGCGGGCGGGGGGCGTCAACTGGATGCGTCCCTGCGCGCAGACAGCCGGTTTAGCGGCGGATTGGACAGTGTGGGTATCACGGCACAAATTCGTTTGCAGTTCTAAGGTATTTCTATTGGGCCGTGTTGACCACGGCCCAACTTGGCCTAAGAGTTGCAAAGTTACTATTAGACGGGCCCAAGCCCTATTCAATCGAAAGCGATTACATCAAGATGTCGAGTTTCAGCAAAGTCGCCTGGCGTGAAGGTCTGTTTCTACAACCCCATCATCTGCAACAGGCGGATCGCTATCTTGAATATCAGTTGCGCGAACGCACGGCAAAAATTTCACCTTACCCTTGGGGGGTAAGCGAGCTGCGTTTTGATCGGGATCTGGCGCAACAAGGACAGATTGGCCTGCGGGCGGTTGCCGGAATTATGGCCGACGGTCTGGCCTTTGATGCACCCGGCAGTTGCCCGTTGCCGACGCCCGTGCCCGTGCCCGAAGACGAAGTGCAGGGATTGGATATCTGGCTGACCCTGCCGGACGCCAGCATCGGCGGACAGGATGTGTCGTCAGCGGCTGTTGATGCGGCAACACGCTATGTGCTTGATGCCAAACCCGTGGCCAACAACGCCTCCGCCAATCGAGCGGAGCATTTGGTTGAAATTGCGCAGCCCCGGCTAGAGCTGGCGCTGCGTAAAACGCCGCGGCCCGGATATCAGAACATCCGCATCGGCCGCATCATTGAAATGCGCGATGGCATTGTGACGCTGGATGACAGCGTCCCACCCGTCGGTTTGGTTCTTGGCGTGCACCCGGCCTATGAAGGCTATCTTAGTCGGGTGATTGGCTGGATTGAAGCCAAGCTGGAAACGCTGGCGCGCTATGCGTCGGATCCCTCATCGGGGGGGGGCATGCAGGCGACGGATTATCTGATGCTGATGGTGCTGAACCGCGAACTGCCGGTATTGCGCCATCTCCGGGGGCAGGCAAATCTGCATCCCGAACGGCTGTACGAAAAATTGCTGGGCCTTGCGGGTGAGCTGTCGACCTTTGATCAGGGTGCGCGCATGGCGCCGGTATATGCACAGTATGACCACCAGGACGGCAAAGAGAGCTTTGCCCCGTTGGTGCGTGACATTCAGCAGTTGCTGGCGCGCGATGTCGGACGCGCGGTGCGTCTTCCATTGAACCAAATCCGAACCAATTCTTATGCTGCACTTGTCGAAGATCGTAATTTGTTTGCCCAAGCGACCTTTGTCATCGAAGTTTCATCGGGCCTGCCGTTGACACAAGTCCAGCAACAGTTCCCTCAGCTGTGCAAAGTCGGCCCTTCAACCAGCATGTCGCAAATTGTCAGCAACAACCTGCCCGGTATCGGATTGGTGCATCTGCCCAACCCGCCCCGCCAGATCCGGGTGGTGTCGACGAATGTCTACTTCCTGCTGGATAAATCCACAGATCTTTGGCGTGAATTTTCCACGGCGCCTGCAGTCGGCATGCATTTTGCCGGCAATTGGCCAGATCTAAAACTTGAACTCTGGGCAGTACCGGAAGGCTCATAATGTCCAACGATGACGATAAGACCGTATTCGGCCAACCGTTGCCCCCTGCGGGTGGCGCGCCGCGCCCGATCGCGCCGCCTCCGCAACCTGCCCCGTCGCCTGCACCTGGTGGCATGACACCGGCAGGTAAAACCGTGTTTGGGCAACCCTTGCCCCCCGCAGGCGGTGGCCCGGCGCGCGTAGCCCCCACATCGGCGCCGGCCCAAGACGACACATGGCTGGGCGGCGCCTTTGCGCCGCGACCACAGCATCAGCCTGTCGCTCCGGCTGCGCCGCAACCGTCGCAACAGCCGCTGTATGTGCCTGGCACCGGTCAACGCCCGGCGGGATCTGAGATTTTTCCAGAAATACCCACGGCCCCTCAGGCACCAACCGCGGCGGCCATGGCACCCCGGATTGCGCTGTCAGATGCGCTAAAGGCGCAAGGGAGCGGCGCTGGCAGCGCGTCCAACCCATTGTTGGCGGCCGCGTCTGATTTGTTGATCTTGCTGGGGCGACTGCGCACCGGTTTGGTGGAAATGCAGGCGGCTCCGCTGATTGATCACGTCACCCGTGAGATTGACGGGTTTGAACGCACCGCACTTCAGGCTGGACTGGCGGCGCAGGATGTGTCGGATGCAAAATACATCCTGTCTGCGACAGCAGACGACATTGTTCAGAACCTGCCGGGCACCGACCGGGGGCTCTGGCAGGAATATTCAATGGCCGCGCGTTTCTTTGGAGATCGTGCCTCTGGCGTTGGGTTTTATCAGAAGATGGACGAGGCGATGCGCTCGCCCACCCAAAAATTTCTGGTGCTCGAACTGATGCTGACGTGCCTGTCGCTGGGGTTTGAGGGACAGTATCGCGCGATGCCCAACGGCACTGTCGAAAGCGCCCGTATTCGCGCGGCGATTTATGAAACCTTGCGTCGGATCAAGCCGCGTCCAGATGATGACCCTTCGGTGCGCTGGATGCCCGTCGTTTTGACAGGAGCGCGCAATCGCAGCCGTATGCCATTGTGGGTGTCGGTCAGTCTGGCAGCGGTGTGTGTGACCGCAATGTTCGCGACGCTGTCAACACTGCTGACACGCGACAGCACCGAAACGCGCGATTACATTCTGGCGATACATGGGGAGCAGCCTGCGATCGCGATTGAACGCACTCAGCCCATTTTGCGCCCCTATGAGGCCCCGCAAAGCAGCCAGCTGGAACGGATCAGCCTGTCACTTGAGACCGAGATTGAAACAGGTCAGATCGAGTTGGATCGCACCAACGACTGGGTGGCGCTGCGGCTTGGGGAAACCCTGCGGTTCCGTTCTGGTTCGGCCGACCTGACCAGCGACATTTCTGCGCTGGCCGCCCGTATGGGGTCTGTATTGGACCAAGAGGCCGGACCCATTCGTGTGGTTGGTCATACGGACAGCATCCCACCCTCAGGACGTGGTCGTTATAAAACCAACGAAGGCCTGTCAGAGGCCCGCGCACAAGCCGTGGCCGAGGTTCTGGCCGCCGCGCTGGCCCAGCCCAACCGCATTGGCGTTGAGGGCAAAGGCGCGGTGGATCCCATCGCAGACAACGGCAGCAAAGACGGGCGGGCCCGCAATCGCCGCGTCGAAATTATGATTCCGAGAGAAGATTAACATGTTCCGGCTCCTTTCTTTCTTTAGCTTGCCCGTTCAATTTCTGCGCAAGCCCTGGATGCGTATTCCACTCATCGTGATCGGGATTGTCGCCTTTTGCGCAGTGGTCTGGATTGGCCTGCCGATGTTTGGCATCGATCTGCTGGCCAGCACGTGGCTGCGCCTTACGGTGATTGGCACCTTTTTTGCCGGATTGGTCCTATATTATGGTCTGCACTGGCGCGCACGCCGCAAGAAGGCGCAAGCGCTCGAAGACAGTTTGCTGCCCGATCCCGTTGGGGATGCTTCGGTTTTATCCGAACGTGTTCAAGAGGCGATGGCCAAGCTGAAGAAGACCGGCGGCAAGAATTATCTGTACGATCTCCCATGGTATGTGATCATCGGCCCGCCCGCCGCTGGCAAAACCACCGCGCTGTCGAATGCGGGCATTGAATTCCCAGGTCAAGACGTCCTGCCGGATCGCGCCCAAGGGTTTGGCGGCACGCGCAACTGTGATTTTTGGTTCGCCGAAGACGCGGTGCTGATTGACACTGCCGGGCGCTATACCATGCACGACAGCGATGGTGCCGCAGATAAGGCCAGCTGGGCGTCTTTTCTGGAACTTCTGAAAAAAGGCCGCCCGGACCAGCCGGTCAATGGCGTTATTCTCGCGTTTTCTATCGAAGATATGATGCGCGGTTCGCCCTCTTCTATTGCCGCACATGCCGCGACGGTGCGCGAACGTTTGGGGGAAATCCACCAAACCCTGAAAATCGATTTTCCGGTATATGTGCTGTTTACCAAAGCTGACCTGATCTCTGGCTTTCGCGAATATTTCGCGAGTTTCAGTCAGTCGCGGCGCAAATCGGTTTGGGGGGTGACCTTTCAGACCAAAGACCGTGCGATGGAGACTTACAAACAGGCCGGCGACGAATTCGATCAGCTGATCAGTCGCTTGTCAGATGAAGTCATTGATCGGATGAACGAAGAACCCGATGGCGCAAGCCGCATTGCGATCTTTGGGCTGCCGGGGCAAATGGCCATGCTGCGCGACAACGTGACCGAATTCCTGCGCGTGGTGTTTGAGCCGACCCGCTATAAAACCAACGCGATCTTGCGCGGATTTTATTTCACCTCGGGCACCCAGGAAGGCACTCCAGTTGATCAGGTTCTGGGGGAAATGGCGCGCAACAACGCTGCGCCCGGTCTATTCCAGCCCGCCTTTATGTCCGGGCAGGGAAAGTCGTTTTTCCTGCATGATTTGATGAAAAAGGTAATCTTTGAAGAGCGTGACTGGGTGGGCTTTGATCGGGTGTTCATTCGCCGCACCAACATCTTGCGCGGTATTTTGTTGATGGCCCTGTGTGTGGCTGGGGGCGGGGCAATGGCCTCGTTTGGCTACAGTTATTGGCAAAACGCAACACTGATCAAACAAACCGCACAGGACACCAGCGCCTTTTTGGTGGCCGCACGTTCCGAATTGGATCGCACGGTCATTCAGGATCCAGATCCGTCACCGGTGATGGCGCCGTTGCAGGATTTGCGCAACTTGACCACCGGTTTTGGCGACACGGATAAAGATCAGTTTGGGGAAGGTTTGGGGCTGTCCCGTCGGGATGAACTGGCCGGTGCAACCCATCGTGCATATTCAGATGGGTTAGAGCGCATGCTGCGTCCGCGCATGATCTTGCATATGGAAAACACCCTGCCACAGCTGGTGGCTGACGAAGAAACCGCCGAAGTATACCGCGCGCTCAAAGTTTATCTATTGCTTGGGGGGCAGGGCGAAGGTGGCGGCGCGGATGATGACACCGCAATTCTGGCTTATTTCGAAAACCACTGGCGACGCATCTTTAATGCGCCCGGTCAGATCGACGAACGCGAGCAGCTGATGGGCCATTTGGCCGCGATGCTGAAACTTGATACGGACCGAAAACCGCAGATCGGTATTGATCCCGAAATCGTGCGCACTGCGCGCGAAGCGATCGTTAACCTGCCGCTGGCGGAACAGGCGTATGCCTCGATCAAAGAGCGCTCGGCCACGTCTGGCGTGCCGAATTTCAATCTGGCGGATCGCCTGTCTGGGCAGGTGGCACAGGTGCTGAACACCACGGATGGCAGCGCGTTGGAAACCGTTGGCGTGCCCGCGCTTTATACCTTTGAGGGCTATTGGGGGTATTTCCTAGAAGAGCTGAGCGCCGCGCGTGATCGTCTGCGCGAAGACCAATGGGTGCTCGGGACCGCGGCTGGACGGGTTGGGTATGACACCCAATTGGCGGGCCTCGAGGCTGAGCTGCACCGCGTCTATCGATTGGAGTTCAAATCTGAGTGGACAGATATGTTCGATCAGATTGGTCTTGCGCGTATGTCGGCGGATGGACCGCAGTTTAACGCACTAGCGGCGGCCGGATCTCGGGTTGCCTCTCCCTTGCTTGAGCTGGTCGAAGCCGTCGAAGAAGAAACCCGCCTGTCGCGTCTGTATGAACAGTTGGACAATCTGGATCCAGCGGCGGTGGCCGCGTCGGGAGGGGATCTGAGTGCGAATATGGGCGATGCGATTTTCAGCAGGATCTACAGCACATCGGGCGTGTTTCAGCGGGTGGCGTTGGACAGTTTCAAAAACAAAGGCAAAGTTCAAAACCGCGTGGGCGGCGGCGGCGGGGCCGGCGAGGATGTTCAACGTCGTCAGGTCGACCGTATCACCGATGACTTTGCCCAATGGCATAGTCTGCTTGACGGTGAAATCGGGCAGCGTCCGGTTGACCTGCTGCTGACAAACATCGGCGATCTGCGGGAAAACCGTCGCCAGGCGGCTGTTGCGCCAACACCGGCGGATGAAGCCATGTTGAGCCAGACCCTATCGGCGCTTACGCTGAACAACACCGCCCTGCCGATGGTCATGGGCCGGTTGCTGAATGAAATAGAAACCGAATTCCGGGCAGAAGCACAGGATGCCACTCTGGCACAGATGGAACGCGCGTTGAACGAAGAGGTCGGCCTGTTCTGTCGTGATTTCATTGCGCCGCTGTACCCGTTTGGGAATGGCCGCCATGTATCGCCTGCGGTGTTTGGCCAGTTCTTTGGCCCGGGCGGACGTATGGATCGGTATTATGCCTCGTATCTGCAACCGCATGTAGTGCGGGGTGCAAACGGTCTGAAACCTGCCCCTCAAAGCGCGGTGGGCCAACGTCTGTCCCCGGCTCTTCTGCGCCAATTTGATCGCGCACAGGCAATCCGGCTTGCGTTCTTTGCCTCTGGATCACCCGAGCCAGAGGTCAATATGTCCGTGACCCATGTCACCTCGTCGCCGACGGTTGAACTGAGCGTGTTGTCGATCAACGGTGCAGCGGTCCGAACCCAGCCAGACAGCACACCCTTGGCCCAATCCTGGCCGGGTCAGTCATCGGGGGTTTCGATTGAACTGTTCCCCAATAAACGGCATCGCAACTCTGTGCTCAGCTTTTCACAAGGGCGCTGGGACATTGTTGATTTCCTGCGTCAGGGCCGGTCCAAAGTCAGCGGTAATGTGGTGGACGTTCGTCACGAAATTGGCGGACGCTCGATCAGCTATCGCATTGAATTTGACAGCACCACGGTGCCGTTCCTGATGTCGGAACTGTCAGATTTTTCCTGTCCTTTGACGTTGGAGTGAGACCAATGGCTGACACCGCAAAACTGGGGCTGATGGGCAAACATCCGGGTTATGGCGATTTCCTGCGCGCGGGGATCGCTCCGGATCTAAACGATCAGCTTGAAGGGTGGCTAGCACAGGTTTTGCCGCCGATACGGGATCAGATGGGGCAAGGCTGGGCTGGATTTTGGGACGGCGCGCAGGATCTTAGGTTTTGGATTGGGCGCGCGGTGCTGGGCCAAAGCGTAATGGGGGTACTACGCACGTCACGGGATCGAGCCGGGCGGCGCTATCCACTTCTCCTGATCGCGCAGGGCGCTGATGTTGCGGCGCCGACTGTGGATCCCGATCAATCTCCCTACGAGGTGCTGACAACTCATTTTTCAGTGATGCAGCCGGGGCAGGGCGGTGCGGCACTGCTGGATGGATTGACTTTGCCCCTGCCGGCCGAAGATCCGGCACTGGCGCAAATCGGGGACACCCTGTGGGCGCATCAACCCAATGGTGATCTGGCGGCCTTGCTTGCGGCGGCGGGTGAACCTGATGGCGCGCGGGCACAACTGACACGCAGCTATTGGTGGTCCGTCGGCAGCGACACGCACGCGGCGGCTTGGTTGGGGTGCGCTGGCCTTCCCAGCACACAGGCCTTGCATTGGCTTTTGGCCGGCGCCGCGAAACAAGTGACCGAGCCCGCATCATGATGAACGAGTTGTTTTTCAAATTTGAAACGGGTGCAGCGACCGATGTTGGGTGCAAACGTGAGGTCAACGAAGACGCCTATCTCACGCGGGCTGAATTCGGCCTGTGGGTGGTCGCCGATGGAATGGGCGGCCATGCGGCCGGAGATTTCGCCAGTCAGGCTATCGTCGAAGAGCTGAACTCTGTTGGCCACGCCGTGAGCGAAGACGACCTGATCGCCCGTGTCATGGCCCGATTGTCGCGGGCCAACGATCGGATACAATCCCGCGCTGCGCAGATTGAGCGCGGCAGCATTGGGGCCACTGTTGTTGCCCTTTTGGTCAGTGGGCCGCGCTATATATGTATCTGGGCAGGTGACAGCCGGTGTTACCTGTTGCGCGGCGATCAACTGGTCCAGCAAAGCCGTGATCACACCGAGGTTCAGGCGCTGATTGATGCCGGCAGTATATCGCAGGACGAGGCGGCATCCTGGCCCCGTAAAAACGTCATCACCCGGGCCGTTGGCGTGAGCGCCGAGCTGAACTGCGATATGGTCACCGGTCGATTGGAGCCCGGAGATGTATTTTTGCTGTGCTCGGACGGATTGACCGAACACGTCAGCGACCCTGAAATTTCCCAGAGCATGGGGCGGGGGACCATGACGCAGGTCTGCGCTGACCTGATTGACACCACGCTACAGCGCGGGGCCAAGGACAACGTCACGGTCATCGCGATTTCGTGTCAGGCCGCAGATCCGGCGGAGGGTTGGTTGGATGCCGACACTTTGGATGATCTGGCATGACTGATACGACCAACGCCCCCAAACCAGACCCAAACGCGGCGGATCTCGCGGATCGTACCGTATTGGCTGAAAGTGTTGCGGACACCGACGCCACCGTTTTTGTAACGCCCTCCGCCCCGCCTGTGGCGGACATTGCGCCGCTACCGCAGCCGGTCTCGGCCGCCACGTCGACGCCGATCAAAGTCGACGTCGGGACCACCATCAACAACAACTACCAGGTCCTTGAAATTCTCAAGGCCGGCGGTATGGGTGAAGTGTACCGTGGGGTGGAAATCGGCACCGGCGATCCGGTGGCAATCAAGGCAATCCTGCCAGAACTGGCTGCCGACGAAAAGGCGGGTCAGCTGTTTAAACGCGAGGCCCGGACCCTGCGTCAGCTGTCGGATGATGCGATTGTGCGGTATTACAACTACGTGCACGACCGGGATCTGGACCGCTACTTTCTGGTGATGGAGTTTATCGTCGGCACACCTTTGTCGGATCACATCAAACAGAACGGGGCCATTTCTTCTGTTGCGGCTGTGACCTTGTTAAAACGGTTGGCCAAAGGCCTGTCCAAGGCGCACGGGCAAGACGTAATTCACCGCGATTTGTCGCCGGACAATGTAATGCTGCCCAACGGTATCATCAGCGAAGCGCGGTTGATTGATTTTGGCATCGCCAAATCAAATGCACTGGCCGAAGGCACGGTTGCCGGACAATTTGCCGGTAAATTCAAATTTGTTGCGCCTGAGCAGCTGGGTCATTTTGGTGGAACGATCACTGCAGCAACGGATGTCTATGGGCTGGCCTTGTTGATTGCAGCCGCAGTCGCAGGTGCGCCTCTTGATATGGGATCTTCGATTGTGCAGGCGGTTGAAGCCCGGCGCAGCATTCCCGATCTGTCTAGCGTACCCGCGGATCTGCGCGCCTTGTTGGCCCACATGTTAGAGCCTGATCCGGCGGACCGTCCCGCAACATTGCACCACCTGTTGCAGATGCTTGATCAGCCGGACCTCCTGCCACAAAAGTACCGCGATCAGGGGCCAATGCCACCCACCACAGGCGCAATGACGGCTGGCCCCGGCGTCGGGCAAACATTTGCGGGTACAGGGACCACATCTGGCCTGCAAACCCCAACGTTGGGG
This sequence comes from uncultured Paracoccaceae bacterium, assembly GCA_947492585.1. GTDB lineage: Bacteria > Pseudomonadota > Alphaproteobacteria > Rhodobacterales > Rhodobacteraceae > Epibacterium. Next base: position 30,511 of record CANLND010000025.1, on the reverse strand, counting down.
GCCACGCCGGTCGCACATCGTCCCACGGTGTTGGGAGGGGCTGTTCCACCAACTCCACATCCAGAGCCAAAGACTCAAATCCGGGGGGCAGTGGTCGCCTTTGTGGTTTTGTCTGTTGTGGCAGGGATTGGCGGGGTGATCTGGCAAACCGGGGGGCTTTCTTCTGTGCTCAACACCGACAACAGTGCGGCAACAGTGGCTGAAACCCGTACGTCAGGCGGTTTGCCACCGGTGCAGGCCACCACACGCGAAGGTTTTTTGGCAAGCGTGACGTCTGGCCCATGTGCCTATGCAACGCGCATAACAGAAGGTGAAAATTCGGGCATGCTCGAAACCTACGGGACCACGCCCGATAAATTCGCCACCCTGTCGGCGACTTATGCAGAGCGATTTGGGACCAGCCCTGCGCTGAAATCGCGCGTAATCCAAGATCCGCAATGTGCGGTTGTGGATTTCACCCACGCGCTACAGGGCCGATTGGCCGACACCGTGGCCATGGACATATCGGAGGATACCATGGTCAGCGGAGGCAGCTTGCGCGCCGAAATCTCCGCGCCGCAGGGGCAGCAAATCTGGACTGCCCTGATCACCCCGACTGGCGCGCTGTACAATCTTAGCAACCGGTTAGAGCGCGGACCCGCGGGCGGGCGGGTGTTGGATATTGGTCTGAACCTGACCGATGGCGCGGTGTCTGCGCCGCAACTGTTGCTGACGTTGGCATCAGATGCACCTTTGCCGCGTGCGGCAACCGTGCGGGATGGAACTTTGGCCGCCGACTTTTTTCCAAGACTGTTGGCGGATATAACATCAGGTGGCCATTTGGTGTCGGCCTCTGTGGACTATGTATTGCTGACCCCAAAAAAAACCGTGTCGCAGTAATGCTCACCTAAAAATCAGCAGCTTTCCTGCTGGAAAACTGCTGATCTGGGCGCGGGTAAACCCGTCTGCGTGAATACGCGCGTTACTGGGGTCTGTTCCGGCTGGGGGCAGAATGACACCTTAAGGCCGGGTTTCATCGATTTTTCCACCTGTATTCGCCTGTGAGCAGGATATGTGCCCAGCCGAGCGGTGAGATGTGCGAGAGAAGTTCCGGCTCGCAATCGAGACCAGCACGTTTTCGGGCGGAGACTGAGTGGCCGAGGTGTTTGGTGTTCCAAAATATGATGATGGCGGCCAAGAGGTTCAGCCCAGCCATTCGGTAATGTTGCCCCTCGGCGGTGCGGTCGCGGATTTCACCTTGACGCCCAATCCGCAGAGCATTCTTCAAAGCATGATGGGCTTCGCCTTTGTTCAGGCCAACATTGGCCCGGCGTTGCATGTCAGCATCGAGCAGCCAATCTATGATAAACAGCGTTCTTTCTATCCTGCCGATTTCCCGCAGCGCCAAGGCGAGTTCATGCTGACGCGGATATGACGCAAACTTTCGCAAGAGTTGGCTTGGTGGCATGACGCCTGCCGTCATTGTGGCGACAGCGCGGAAGACGTCCGGCCAGTTCTCGACGATCAGGTTTTCCCTGACCTTACCGCCGATCAGACCGCGCAATTCCTTCGGTGCAGTTGTGGGATCGAAGAGGTAGAGCCGCTTCGACGGTAGATCGCGGATACGGGGAATGAACCGGTATGACAGCAGCGCGGTGACGGCGAAGACGTGATCGGTGAAGCCGCCCGTGTCGGCGTATTGCTCTTTGATTTTCCGTCCGACCTCGTTCATCAGCAGTCCGTCCAGAATGTACGGGGCCTCGTTGACGGTGGCCGGGATGTTCTGGGTCGCGAATGGCCCGAACTGATCGGAGACATGGGTATAGGCTTTCAGCCCTGGTTCGGAGCCGTATTTGGCGTTGATCAAGTTCATGGCCTCGCCGTGGCGTGTCGTCGGAAAAAATTGCCCGTCGCTGGATGCGGTGACGCCACTGCCCCAGTACCGCGCCATCGACAACTTTGACTGCGCAGCGATCACCATGGCTAGCGCCCGGTTGATGGCGTCACTTTCGATGTGCCACCGCGACAGGCGGGAGAGCTGAAAATAGTCGTGCGAGCTTGTCGCCTCGGCCATCTTGCTAAGGCCAAGGTTCAGCCCCTCGGCCAACAGCACGTTGAGCAGCCCAATGCGATCCCTGCAGGGAACGCCTGTGCGCAGATGGGTGAAGGCTTCGGTAAATCCGATATCGTCATCCACTTCCTGTAGCAGATCGGTGATCCGAACCGGAGGTAGGCGGTTATAGAGATCAAGCACCATGGCATCAGCCTCAACAGGTACGGCACCGGTCAGGCGATCCACTTTGAGCACGCCATTTTCGATGGCCCCACCTGGAATCGCACCTGTTCTCGCGGCTTTAGCCAACCTCTCAAGCCCTTCGTACAGCCGTGCCTTTCGGTCGGCTAGCCAGACCTCCGGCTCGAATGGCATGGTCAGGCGAGGTGTTGTTTGGGCAGCTTCTATCGGCACGAGGGCCTGTTTCAGGTCTGCATAACGCCGGGAATGGGCAAGCCAGATGTCACCTGACCGGAACGCATCGCGGATTTGGAACAGGACGGCGACCTCCCAGATCCGGTTGTCACCGGGCTCCTGCGTATTGAGGTGGCGATGCCATTTTGAGCTCTTGCGCAGGAATGCGGTTTGGCGGGGCGTGTCGTCCTGATCTTCGGCAACGATCCTGACAGCTTTCATCAACGGCGCGGCCACGGGGGCGTTCCGGATATCGAGCACGCGCAGCATGCGTGGCGCGTACCGCCGGAACCGATGATATCCGTGCACGACATGCGCCAGGGCATCGGCCGCCATCGTGTCTGTCAGCTCAGCAGCGGTTGCCACCATGCCTTCGAGATGCGTCCAACCGCAGGCAGTTTCTGTTGCATCATCGAGAGATGCGCCATCTCCTTTGGCCTCCAGCAGCGCCGCACCAAGGTCTTTGAAACTCCGCAGCGTTACCTGCAGGGACGATCTGGCTTCTGTGATCCGCGCATCGCACAGCTTCTTGGCATCCCGCCAGGTTTTGCCGACGATCCGGTCATGGGTCTCGATCACGGCATCTGCGATAGCAGCAGCCCATTCGATTGCGCATACCGCGAGGATCGCCAAACGCCGGTCGCTTGTGATGTCGCGTAGGCCATCGGCAAAGTATCTTTCACCTTGGCGGCGCAGGCGCGTGACCCGATGGGGCGGAATGCCGTCCAGAATATCGGGTGATAGCCCCAATGCCTGGAGGAATTCCAAGCGATCCAAAAGCCGGGCCGCACCCGCCGAATTCCCTCCCACCTCAAATTGTCGCAGCCAAACAAACCGGCTGACTTTACCATCAACAATCTCGGTCGGAAGGGCGTCCAGCCGTTCCTTCGTTTGGTCATCCAGCCTGGCAGCAATCCGGCTCTCTATTCTGCGCTCTGCCGCGACAAGCGCGTCGGCACACAAACGCTCGATCACTGTGACACCGGGTAGGATCGTCAGTGTTCGGCGACACTCTTCGACAAATCGGCGCGCCAAATCGTCGTTCGAACGGGCTGTTTCGGCCTCTTGCGCAAGCCAAGCCTTGTGACACCGCGCACCCTGGCCCGAGAACATCTTGAAGCCGTAAATCTGGCGAAGAGCATGCAGGTGCTGCTGACGGGTTTGACGACGCGCAGCATAGGGCAAGATATCATCGCCGGTCAGGCCAAGCTGTGCCGCGATGAAGCGTAATACCTTTTCCGGGATGACCTCGTCAGACGACAGAATGCGTCCAGGATATCGCAACGCACAGAGCTGCAAGGCAAAGCCGATCCTGTTTTCTGGTCGCCTTCGGTCGTTGATATGCTCAAGGTCATCATCGGCGAGGGTGTAGTGACGCATCATTGACGCGTCGTCGGTGGGCAGATCGAAGAGTGCTGAACGCTGGCGCTCGGTCAGGATGGCTCGTCTTGGCATGGGAGTGTCCTCAAAATGGTGTTGATCATTTTGAGACAGCCCATAATATTAAGACGAATAATGAGACAGGTTTGATGGGCAAAACCCCAGTCATCCGGACTACCGGAAATCCTGCCTCTAAAACGAACGGTTAAAAGACACGCTATGATCACCTGTTATGTCAGATACGAACTGAACCCGGACAAAATTGACGAGTTTGAAGAATATGCCCGAATGTGGATCCCTCTCGTGGAAAAGCATGGCGGGAAACATCATGGGTACTATTTGCCCCACGAAAGCGCCAACGACCTAGCCGTCACGCTGTTCTCATTTCCGTCGCTTGCGGCTTATGAAGAATATCGCATCGCCAGCAAAAGTGATCCCGAATGTCAAAAGGCATTTGAGTTTGCAGAAAAGATGAACTGCATCAGACGATATGACCGGCAGTTCTTAAGACCATTGGAAACATGACGCCACGCACAGGTGACATCCTCGGCTACGCGCGAGTTTCAACCGCCGATCAGGACCTGAGTGGCCAAGCCACTCGGCTCAAAGACGCCGGAGCCATTCGGGTATTCGAGGATGTTGGGTCCGGAAAGCAGTTCGACCGTCCAGGACTATCGGCCCTAATTGACCACGCCCGTCCCGGCGACAGCCTGGCCATCACCCGACTGGATCGCCTCGGGCGTTCGCTGAAAGAACTCCTAGAAACCGTCGAAAACCTGAAGGTACAGGATATCGGGCTGATCAGCCTCGAAGAACGGATCGACACGACATCCGCCGCCGGTGAGCTGATCTTTCACGTCTTCGGAGCCATCGCACATTTTGAACGCCGCCTTATCTCAGAGCGAACAAAAGACGGTATCGAAGCCGCTAGAGCGCAGGGCCGAAAACCAGGGCGACCGCCCCTCGAAGCCGAAACCGTCTTGGCCCTGCAAAACCTCGTTGGGGCCGGAATGACCGCCGGGCAGGCCGCAAAACAACTCGGGATCGCAAGATCAACAGCTTACAGATTGATGAAGGAAACAGCGCCATCCTAAACGGCGGGCTTACGGTGTCATTCTGCCCCCAGCCGGAACAGACCCCGTTACTGCTGCGCCGTGGTGGGCCGTGAATAATTCGCGACGACGCAATCGTTCAGCGCTGTTTGCGCGACGTTCAGCCGGTCGCGGACCAGTCCCATCAGGTGCTTGGTGTTCTGACGCTGGGTGCGTACATAATTGGCGCGTTGAATTTTTTCATCAATGCGCACGTCGCCTGCTTTTTGCAGAGCCGCATCGTAGGAATTCATGGCCTTGTACACGCTGTCAAATGCCGCGATCCCGTTCAGGATTTTGGTGGCTTTGGCCGCTTCGCTCAGGCCTTCTGCGGAATCTTTGACCATCCCCAGAGTATTCGACAGGGTGTCATGCACATAAGCCCCGCCTTGCTTGTCGCCGATGGCCAGAGCAACAGCGTCCATTGAGGCCTTGGCATGAAACATCGCAACCTTCTGACCCATCGTTGCTTTTGGCGCAAAGGTGGCGGCGTGTTGGGTTGTGCGCAGCGTAAGCTGAACTTTGGTGATCTGGCCGGTTTGGAATTCGCTAAAATCTTTTGCAGCTTTCACCGAGGTTGCCCCCTTTTCGGCCACCTCCGCCGCACCCTTGAAGGCAGGAACCGTAGACAAAATGGCGGCCGCAACATCCAGAAACCCAATGCTGGTTTCTTGAATAACCGTCGCAACCAAAAGGCCTGCTGACAGGAATTCCATCTTGCTGTCGTACCGGTTGATGTCGTGCATCCGGTTTTCCAGCTCGCGGATTTGATTCCGAAGATTTTGCACCTTCTGGGTTGCGCTGGTGCAGGAAAACGTATCCGCAACCTGAAATTGATGTACGGGTCGCTTCATATTCATCGCAGCGAGAGAGTTAATAATCTTAGGCTGGCTCATCTGTGTACCTCGATAAAAACAATTAAAAGAGTTGGTTAGAGTTGATATTCAAATCCATCAGTGCCCATGGAAACAGTAATGCGTTCGATGTCTTTGCCGGTGGTCAGGGCCACCAGAAGATGGCGGCTGAGATCGGGTAGAATGGAATTGGTAATAATGTTGTCGATCATCCGGCCGCCGCTGTCAGGGTCGCGGCACAGCGATACGATGTGATCGATGACGCCATCGCCATAAACCACCTGAGCGCCGTGGGCATCCATAAGGCGTTTTTCCACCGCAGCCAATTTCAGTTGAGCGATCCCGGCCAGAACCTCCTGCCCCAGTGGGACATAAGGAATGGAGACCAATCGCCCCAGCAAGGCAGGCGGGAATACCTGCAACTGCGCGGGTTTCAGCGCGGTTTCCAAGGTCTCTAATTCAGGGGTCGCCTGTCCTTGTGCGGTCAGATCCATAATCTCATCCGTGCCGACATTGGACGTCAGCAAGATCAGCGTATTTTTGAAATCAATGACCCGGCCGTTGCCGTCTTCCATGATGCCTTTGTCAAACACCTGAAAGAACAGTTCGTGCACGTCGGGGTGGGCTTTTTCCATTTCATCCAGCAGAACCACGGAATAGGGACGGCGGCGGACTGCTTCGGTCAACCGCCCGCCTTCGCCGTAACCGACATAACCCGGAGGCGCTCCTTTGAGCAGCGACACAGTGTGTGCCTCTTGGAATTCGCTCATATTGATGGTGATGACGCTTTGCTCCCCACCGTACAAGGCTTCGGCCAATGCCAGCGCGGTTTCCGTTTTGCCGACGCCCGACGGCCCACAGAGCATAAAGACGCCAATGGGTTTGTTGGGGTTCGACAGGCCAGCGCGGTTGATTTCGATCCGCTTGGCGATAGCTTTCAGCCCGTGATCCTGACCGATCACCCGCTCGCGCAGCGTGTCTGACAGGGTCAATACGGCCTGCAATTCGTCCTGCACCATGCGGCCGACGGGAATACCAGTCCAGTCTGAAATAACCGCAGCCACCGCCTGCGCATCGACATGGGCATACACCATGCGATCTTCGGGTTTGCTGGCATGCAAGGCTTCCATTTTCGCCTGAATTTCGGCGTGGATGTCGTCGATGCTTAGATCTTCGGCGTCCTCACCCTCAGCCTCCGTCTTTAACGAGGCGCGCAGGGCGAGCACCTGATCAACAATCTCTTTTTCCCGTTCAAAAACCCCCTGCATTTCGGCCAATTCGCCCTGTAATGCGGAGATTTCCGTTTGAATGTCTGCTTCACGATCGGCGTCGCCTTCGGCCAGATCACGCCCCGAAGACAGGCTGTCGTGCTCGGCAGTCAGCGCCTCGATACGGGCTTGAATATCGCCAATGCGGGCGGGCACAGCCGATTGACTGATGGCAATACGCGCGCAGGCGGTATCCAGCAAGGACACGGCCTTGTCTGGCAATTGCCGCGCAGGGATATAGCGGTGCGACAGGCTGACGGCAGCGGTGATGGCTTCATCAGAAATCCGCACGTTGTGATGGATTTGCATTGGGCCCAAAATGCCGCGCAGCATGTCACAGCACACCTCAACCGAGGGCTCATCCACGTTGACCGGCTGAAACCGCCGGGTCAGTGCCGGATCTTTTTCAAAGTGTTGGCGATATTCGTTCCATGTCGTCGCCGCAATCGTGCGCAATGTGCCGCGCGCCAATGCAGGCTTTAGGAGGTTGGCAGCGTCACCGGTCCCTGCCTGACCACCCGCACCAACAAGCGAATGCGCCTCGTCGATGAACAGGATGATAGGATCGGGGCTGGATTGAACTTCATCGATCACCGATTTCAATCGCTGCTCAAATTCACCTTTCATCGAGGCCCCGGCCTGCATGGCCTGAATATCGAGTTCATAGAGCCGGGTGCCTTTGAGCTTTGGTGGGACGTCACCAGCGGCCAAAAGCTGGGCAAAGCCTTCGACCACAGCGGTTTTTCCGACGCCCGCCTCACCCGTTAGAATGGGGTTGTTTTGACGGCGACGTAGCAGCACATCAATGATTTTGCGGATTTCATCATTACGCCCTTTGATCGGGTCCATTTTATCTGCCGCAGCGGTCATATCTTTGGCAAACCGACCAAGAGCTGTGGCCCCCGCAGTTGCGCCGTCGCTGCTGGCGTCATCCGACGCCGAAGCGAGACCGCTGCCATCCATCGGGCGCATGGTCTCTTCTTCGCTGTCAGCCCATAACGTGCGGCTGTCCTGTCCCAACTGTTCTGCAGAGATGTCACCGAACACCGGCGAATACCGCAGCAATTGGCGGCGCAAGGACGGATCGTTCAACAGGGCTGTCAGCACGTGGCCGGTGCGGATCTGCGCCTCGTTGAAAAACAGCGTTGCATAGGTCCAGGCATGGTTCAGTGCGTCTGACAGATACTCGCTGATACCGGGTGTTTCGGTGACGTTTTTGTCCAGCGCATCCACCGCGCCCGCCAAATCTTTGAGCAAACGACCGCGATCCAGCCCCATCGCACGCAGCGATACGGAAATGTCGGCATGCTGATTGGACACCGAATGAAACAGCCAGTGGCACAGATCCACATTCCGATTTCGCGCGCCGCGCGCTTGCCGCATGGCATGTAGAAAGGCATCATACCCTGCGCGGTTCATCTTGCCTGCGTATTTCTCAACCGAAATTTCTGTCATAATGCGTACTCATATAGGCGCCTGAGATCAGGCTACTTTGGGCTCAAATTGGGGGTTCAATGTCGGGTCCGCGTCCAGCGGGTATCGGGTGACGCGGACCTGAGGGTCCAGCACGTCGGGATCCGGGGCGATACAGGCCATCCAGCCAAGATGCGCGGTCTCGCCCAAAACGGCAGGTCGGATGTCATAGCGTGGCAGCCAGAGCGCAATTTCAACTTCAAAGGCCTGCCCTAAATACCAAAAGATAATGTCGCGCAGATGTGTGTGATCACAACCGCCCGGCAAAAAGGCATCATATCGATCAATGTCCGGCAAACGAATGTGAACACGAATTTTCGCGCCCAGGGACTGCACTTGCGCTCCTAAAAACAGATTTTGCCCCAAGGTGCTGGCACGCTGGCCCACTGCGTTTGTGGCATCAGGTTCCAAGGCCAGCCAACTGGGAACGTGCTCTTCGATTTCGAAAGTCGCCTTTGTCCCGAAATGCAGGGCCAACATCTGTTGCAGCCGCACCGGGCTTTTGACCCGGCCAATTGCCAAAGGGGCCAAGCGCACTTTGGCAAGATCACCCAGACCATCGCGATGGCGCACAGCGGGCGTCCCAAGACCCAAGAGCGACAGAATATAGGCCTGAAACCGGTCACCTTCGGCGTGATCAAACTGACTGATCGCCTGCGCGTCGGACCAGCTGCGGAAAAACAGCTCTTGGAAGCGGGCAACAAAGATGTCGGCAAAGGCAACAAAGGCTTCGTCACCTTGCGAAAACCAGCCCTCAACTTCTTCACTCCAGTTGAGCGGCAACGCGCCAAATGCGCCAAACAGGCCCATAAACTGCGCCCTAAGGCGCGGAGTGCTGTGATTTAGGTCGACGCGGGCCAGATCACGAGTGGGAAAGGTGAGCGACGGATCTTGTCCAAGCTGCACCACAGCATCCCGCAACCGCGTGTTTTTACCGATGCGCGGCTTATGGCCGGCGCGGCGTTCCAGTTCGCGTAAGATTGAAAACAACCCCTTGCCCACCGCCGCGCCTTGTTCGGCGCTGTGGCGGTTCAGCACTTCGGTCGTGCTGTCTTTATGCAAGGGGGCCAGGGTCATAACAGTGGGCCTGCTCCGGTGCAGGGTGCAAATCGCGTGATTTCCCCACGTTGCTTGCTGCAAATCACCGTCTGGGTGAACGAGTTTACGGCTGCATATTCGGCAAAGAACCGATCCAACACCGCGCCCAAGGGGACGATGCCACTGCTCTCAAACTCGCTTTCGTCAAACGTCACGCGAACCTCAAGGCCGCGTGCGGTATGATAGCCATCCGCATGGGCAATCGTGTGGGTGATGGGGCGTGTTTCCAGTCTCCGCACCCCAGCGATCTGAGCTTCGTTCACACTGTCGGACAGATCTGCAAACAGTGACAACATCTCGCGCAGCGCGGCAGCGGAATCCTTGTCATCACGGCTTTGGACCCCAAAGGTGCTCAGCGACAGATACGACAGCAACCGCCAATAGGTTTCCCCGGACGTGACCCGGTGCGCGGCGCCGTTTTCCAGATCAGCTAGACTGTCACGTGGCGGCGTCGGCCCAGAGATGCAGGCCAGTGCCACGCCCTGATTTTCACACATGTGAAAATCATCCCGTCCGCCGGCGATCGGCAGGTATTCCGGGAGGTGGCGGTTGGAGCAGAGAGTCTGCACCTGCAACCGCTGCAAGTTTTCGATGTTAGGCGGTTGATAGAAACTCAGATACGTTTCGGTCCCTTTGTAGCCGTTGCGCGAGGCACCGTGACGACGTTCATTCAGCGTGGCGCGACGTGGTTTGCGACGCGACGTGAAATAAAACGACTGGCGCGGATCTTCGCCATTTGGCGGCAAGGCATACAAGGGGTGGACACGTGCTTTTGGGCGCTGGTCAGTAAAATGCGCCCAGACATCGGTGATCTCGTGCACTTCGTAGTGGGTGATCGGGCTGGAATTTGGTGTCACCACATGGGCGTGGTGTTTTTCCTTGATGTGCAGTGAACTGGACATTTCCGTAAACAGATTCACCGCCGGCGCGGCGTTCAACATCAGGTGCTGTGGCTCTAACCGGGCGGATAGGCGCTGACGTGTGCTGCCAAATTCAAAGATCACCTGCACGGCATTCCCGCGAATGTGACGCAAAATATTCGACAGCCCTTTTAAACGGACGCCAAGGAACTTGCGTGGAAACGCAAAGAATTCCCGCAGACGTGCAAACCCGTCAAACATGCGGTCCTGATGCGGAAACAGCCGTTCACCTTCGGCAAATCCGATACGTTCGATCTGATCCGGGGACAAATGCGCAAACACAGGATCCCCTTGGGCACTGTGCCAGCGCAGGCTAACCCGCGTGCAATCGCAAAAGATCTGTTCATATAGCAGTGCGGCCTCGTCCATCGGGCCGTTCAGATGCAGCGTCAGCTCGTCCAGCGACAACGCATTCAACGTGAGCGGCACGGCAGTGCCATCTTCACCTGCCATGGAACACGCCAGATCAATCACCAGCCCGCCTTTGGTGTTGGGGGCGATTTCCTGCCCCAACGATCCGATTGGACCAATGCCAGCGTGATAGGCTGCATCTGCGATTTCGAGGGGCCACAGCGTCATCGGTGCAGCCAGCCTGTAGCGGCAGTTCACCCGCTTTTGCGCATCCTGAAATCGCGCATCCATATATGCGCCCGGTTCAAAAGACAGGCCCTTTTCGATCTCGGGCGCGTCGTCGGGAATTTGGCCCTGTACCATCATCAGGCTGGGCGTTGGCGCTAGCGCGTCGGGAAAGACCTGATCCAAAAGTTCATGAGTAAAGGTCCGGTATTCTTCGCCCATCTTGACCTGCACGCGTGCGGCCATAAACGCGCTGCCCTCAAGCAGGCCCGCCACCGTGGGGTCCAGATTTTCTTCGAGCAGCCCGCCTAGCCGATCCGCAAGTCCGGGATAGTCCTCGGAAAATTCTGCGGCGCGTTCCTTGAGCAATCCAAGTTCGACGCTATAGGCATCACGAAAGGCACGTTTCATTTGTGCACCTTCAATTCCGACAACTTCAATTTGCCGGCCCCCAAATCGACATCCGCGTCAAAATCGAGCGGGATATCCACGGGGTCCCCTACCAGTTCGGCCGAGACCACCAGCGCCAGATGATGTTTGCTGTCCACCGCCGTGTCTCGGATCGTGACCTCAACCGTTTCAGGGATCAGACGTGGTTCGAAATCCAGCAGAGACTGGCGCAAAGAATTCACTACATCAGGTGAGCCAAGCTCTGCCGCGCCGAGGCTGCTGAGGTCGCGAAAACCGTAGTTCACGATAGATTTGGCAACGTTTGGCGTGTCGCTTAGATCAACCAACGCTTCCATATGCGTGGTGTTCAAAAGGGCTGCCAAATCCGCTTCCAGATGGCGGCGCAATTCGTCCTCGGAAATCCCAAACCGGCGCTGTTTGCGCACGGTTGTCAGCTCGGTAATACCGTCGTCAGCACGGGCACGTTCATGGCGTGCATCACCGGCATGATGCGCGGCCCGGAACGCCTGAAATATAGAGCTTTTGGTCTGTTCACCGGCGCGCCACTGGCGATGTGTGCTGCGGGTTTGATCAGGTTTGCTGTTCAGCATTGTTACCCCGGACTTCGGATCCTGTCGTCACGGCCGGGTAACCTGACCTGCGAAAAGGATAAGATCTTCGGGCCCTTTGCAAGGCCCGAAGCTGTAACACCGTTTGACGCTCTGCCAAACAGAGAGGTGCTTATTTGCCCCACTCTTTGTTTTCGGCGATTTCCCAACCGGCCAGGCTTTCGGGGCCTGCGGCACCGTCTTGTTCCTGGAAGGTGTAGGTCACCTGGAAGCGGCGGAAGTTCAGGGTCAGAGTTTCCTGAACGCGGTCCAGACCGTCCTTGGAGCCACCAGTTTGGTAGTTGGTGATCATCACGTCTTCAAAATCGATTTTCAGGTAATCGACAGGTGCGGCACCACCGGATTTACGTACGACCAGCTGGCCGGACTTGATGTGCTCACCCGAGCAGCAACGCTTGATCAGGTCGTGGGTGGCTTTGTCGACGTATTTGGACACTTGGATGTCCTGAACGTCAACTTTGCCGCCGCCGCCACCGCCACCGGTGTGCGTGGTGCCGGACTGGGCCATGCCCCAGTTCCAGGACAGGATATCAATCCAATCCTTATGTTTGTCGTCTTGGCATTCACCAACAATGTTGTTGTCAAGTTTCAAAAAACAATCAATCGCCATGGTTAATACTCCTTAAGGCGTTACACTCCACTCCCGAAACAAGGGAGCGAATTACTTTCCGGCTGGCAGCTTCGAAACGAGGCTCATGCCGATGTCCATGCCTTCCATTTGGAAATGCGGTTTGAGGAAAAATTTGCCCTGATAATAGCCTGGGTTCAGCTCGTCCTCGACGACCTCAACTTTGGCGCCAGCCAAAGGCTTTTTGGCCTTTTCCAGCTCGCTCGCGCTTTCAGGATTGCCCGAAACGTATTTGTTGATCCAGGTCTGCAAATCCCGTTGCAGCTGCATCTTATCAGGACTTTGGCCAATTTTGTCGCGCACCATCGCTTTGAGATAATGGCTGAACCGCGACACGGCAAAAATATATGGGATGCGTGACGACATGTTGTCGGACGCGGTGGCCTGATCATCCACATAGGTTTTGGGACGGTACAGGCTTTGCGCGCCGATAAACACGGCCTTGTCGGTGTTCTGGCGGTGGATCAGACCAATCAGGCCCGCCTGGCTCAGCTCGCCTTCGCGTCGGTCGGTGATCGACACTTCGGTCGGGCATTTCAGGTCTTTGGAACCGTCGCCAGTGTCAAACGTATGCGTTGGCAGGTTGGTCACTTCACCACCTGAGGTCACGCCGCGGATGCGGACGGTCCAGCCGTGCTCTTTGAACGCGCGGTTGATATTGGCTGCCATGGCATGAGCAGAGTTCATCCACGCATACATGTTGCCTTTGTGGCCGTCTGTTTCTTCTTCAAAGTTGAATTCTTCCACCACAGCGTTGGAATTCTGACCATAGGGCTCACGCGACAGAACGCGGGGCAGGGACAGGGCCACAAAACGGGCGTTTTCGCTGTCTCGCAGGCTGTTCCACTGGGCGTATTCCGGGGTTGCAAAGATTTCTGACAAATCTGGTGGGACCGAGATTTCGCCCCATTCATCCAGACCCAAAAGATTTGGAGACGCGCCCGACACAAACGGCGCAAGCGAGGCTTCGGAAATTTTACTGATCGAGTTGAGCAGGTTCACATCACCCGAGGAATGATCAAAGTGATAGTCACCAATCAGACAGCCAAAGGGGCTGCCGCCCAGGGTGCCAAGGTTTTCTTCGTACACGATGTTGAACAGCGGGGATTTGTCCCACTTGCCGCCGGGGTAACGGCGCATCATCGCTTGCAGTTCAGGTTTTGAAATGTTCAGAACCTTAACCCGCAGGCTGGCGTCCGTTTCCGCGTTGTTTAGCGTATAGGCCAGACCGCGCCAGCTGCTTTCGAACTTCTGGAACTCGTCGTTGTGCAGGATCGCATTCATCTGATCCGACAGCTTTTGATCAAGCTTGGCCAACATCGCGTCAACCGTGTCGATGACGTCATCCGCCACCAAGGACTGGTCATCCAGCGCTTCGCGTACCAATGCAACAACGGCGTTGTCGACTTCTTTGGCCGCAACATCGGTGCGCGGCTTGATCGTCTGCTTCAGAATTTCAGAAAATTCCGACAGTTCATTCAGCTCTGTGCCGGCCGCTGGGGCCACAACCTGTGCTTCGTTATCCATAGCGTTCACCCGCTCCTGTCTTTTCGATGTGGCGCTTATGCGTCGTCGGTTTCATCTGATGTGGCACTGTCAGCCAGCGCCGCCATTAGCTCAGGATCTTCCAACAGCTTTTTCAGATGATCCTGCGCCTTGGGCTTGGCGGCCATATACCGCTGCAGGTTGGCCAGCTGTTCGCGCGCCTCCAGCAGTTTTGCCAGCGCGGGCACCTGACGGGCGATCGCGGTGGGTTCCAGATCACCCATCGATTCAAATTTAAGATCAACGCCCATCTTGCTGTCGCTGTTTGGGTCCAGGCGATTTTCAACCATAAAGGTCATGCCCGGCTGTACCGCAGCGACGTAATCATCCAGCGTGTCTTTGGTTACATCCGAAAACGAGCGGTCTTCGGTGGCTTCTTTTTCCACACCCGGATTGTTGCCGGACAGGTCAGACATCACCCCCATTACAAAGGGGAGTTCCACCATCTTTTCACTGTCATAGGGGTCTTCATATTGAATCTGAACACGCGGAGGGCGGTTTCTTTTGATGAAGCTGGATCCTGAATCTGAAGCCATTTTGTTACTCCCGTTACGTGTCTATTCAATTCTGAATATATGGTTAATGTCAGACCTAGGCAAAAATAAGTCAAATTACCAGAGATTGCTAATTATTCTCGCTTAAGGCGATTTCAAGTTTGAGTCGGTATTAGTTCATCTATGAGCGATTGGAAATCACGGTCAAGATAACTTCTGGCACGTTGCAGCAAAAGCGGCACCGGGCTGGAACGTTCGGTGCGGCGGAAATAGTCTTCCACCGCGCGCATGGTTTGCGCCGCTTGGGCCGCGGATGCCACTTCGGGGTCGGGGCCAGGATTTTGCGGCAGTTCTGTCCGTGTTCCCGCCGAATCGGGCAAGGCTTCGCTAAGCTCACCCAAACGATCTGCGGCCAATTGGAAACCAGATTGTGCACCAAAATCCACAACCGCCTTGTCGGCCTCGCCGGGCAACAACGCACGTACAGCATCGATCAGCGGTTTTCCGATCAACAGCCGGGCCTGCGTCACCAACAACAACGCGGCGGATGACGGCTCTGACGCGCGATAATACAGCTCACACGCCTCCAACATACGCCGGGCGTGCACGTGGCTGACCACCGCGCTTGGCGCGACCGCAGGCGTGGCCTGCGTCAGGCTTGGCGGCGCCTGAAGCGCACCAGATGCGGGGGCTACACTCTCGGGTTCTGCCGGGACATCGGCCGCCTCGACGTCACTGCCACGCAGATCAGGGCGCGCGTCTTGCAACACTGTCACCACCTCATCGACAACGCTGGTCAGATGATCAAACGTCGGTGAAAAGGCACTATTTCCATGGCTGGAACAGGATTTCTGAATGCGTGTCAATGCATTGGAGATACGCAAAAACTCGGCGTGGGTCGCCTCAACCGCCTTGCGATTGGCGGGAGACTTCAGCGCGCTGATCATCGGGCCTGTTTCGAGGTCCTCTTCGGTCAGCATCGGTGTGGCGTGACCGCCGGCGACACGCAATTTACGCAGCGTCACCTCATCCGTACCAGAGAGGCCGATGAACATCAGTGGCTGTGCGACGGTGATCTGCTGGTTCAGATCATTCAACGCATCGCGCCGGTCTGTCGGGCCATCTGCCAAGGTTGGGTGCACGTCGTCGGGGAAGCGTTCCAGCAACGCTGCAATGGCATCAATAGATGCCGCCACCGGGGCCAACCGACCGGCCAACGCATCCCATTGAACCTGTAGCACCAACAGTCGCAAATCCCGACTGCGCGCCAACAGCGTGTCTATCTCTTTGGCTTCGGCGCGGTGGTCTACGGATTTACTGTCGAACAAACGGTCAGGAGAGCGCGTCCCGTCGGGCCGCTGCACACCGGGTTGCATATAAAATCCCGGCAAACGCCCCAGCGCACCAAAGTAGTATTCTTCATAGGCCGCATCAATGTCAGCATACAAATCTGGACCGCAGGGTGCGTCATCAGAAACGGGCGTGACAACTTTCTCGGTATTCATTTGAAAGTCTCGCGAAAAATTCTATTTTAAAAAACAACCTGACATATCTTATGCAACCCTAGCCCTAATTGTTCTAAGGTCAAGCCGTATTAACGCGAAACTTCAATCAGTTCCACGCTGCGACGCAGTATAAGCCGCAGCGAAAGCCTCAAGAAAAACATCCAGCATACCGTGGTCGCCGCTCGTGGCTTTTGTGTCCCAACGATCCGTATAGGCCTCCCAGGCTTTTTTGCGGCGACCGGCCCCCAGCAACGCGCGCGTGTCCAGATCTGCTTCGATTTCTTCTGGCGACAGCCCCTGTAGCACCGCCGCAAGCGCCGGTTGTAAGGCCGCAAACACCGCCTGCTGATGACTGCGCAGATCTCCAAGCGCATTTTCAAAGCCATCGTCACCAGCCATGAACCCCTCACGTGGGGTCAGAAACATCGCAACCAACGCTTCCTCCGCCGAGGGCAGGAATTTCATCGGATTGTTGCCCTGCGCATTGCGCATGGTGCGTTCCCCCCCTTTGGTGAACTGTTTTATGCTGGCACGATCCTGCAACATGCGCATGGTTTCCTCGGTGGCAACACGCATAGCGCGTCCCATAGTGCGCGCCATGACTTCGGCATCCACATCCGTACCCGCCCTAGGGTCCAGACCCGCTCCCTCACAAAATGCGCGCAAGATCGCATCACCAGACGGCCCCTGTGGCGCCGGGGCAGGCATCGCGGCGACAGGTACTGGGGTGGGCGTTGGGGCAACGGGAGGCACGGGCGCCGCCTGCGGGGGCGCCGCCATAGGCGACGGCATAGGCACGGGCGCCACCCCGGGCAAGGCTGCGGGCGGATGTGGCACGGCGGGTGGCATCGGTGCGGGGACAGATGGCGGGGTGGGCGACAATTGCATAAAGTCTTGTGCCACATCGTCAAACGCGCGGGCATCTGCCGGGCGCTGCGGATATGGATTGACCGGCTGCTGCGCGGGCGTGCCAAAACTCCAGGGATCGTCCTCAACCATCTGGTTGGCCATAGGCGGCGGCGCCGCGACCTCGCCCACACCTAGTTCCACCCGAATGACATAGTGTCCCACAATCAGCCGATCCCCCGGCGTCAACGGATGGGCATCTTGCAAACGATGGCTCTGCCCTTGCAAAAAGGTGCCATTGGTCGACACATCACGTAGCCAGTAGCGTTCGTCGCGATAGACAATGTCAAAGTGGTGCCCCGATACATGCCGTGAAGGATCTGGCAGAACCCAGTCCATCGCGGTGTTTCGTCCCACGCTTGCCCCTTGCCCGGACAGCCGCAGCGCAGCTGGGCCTCCGTTTTCGAGAACATCGTAATTGTCGATCTTTAATGTCAGGGTCATGGTCTAAGTATGCCAGTTCGCGGGGCAAAGGAAGGGTTCGTCAACGTGACGTCAAAAGGCACGAAACAAGGTGGCACCGAGGTCGATAAAACGCGCCAGTCGGATTGGACGCTGCGCCAGTTCGGACTGACTGAGACAGGACAGCACCGCCGAGTTGATCGCGCGCGGCGCCCGGTGCAACGGCACCAAGGCCGGATCGTTTGGCGCGATCTGCCCGCCAGACCAGGCCACAGCAAGCCCCAGAAACACTGCTGGAGACCGCACCGGCGCATATAGTGCCGCCTGCGCCGTACGGAAGCGATTGGCATCGTCAGGATAGGTGGTCCAGACCGCAATATGCTCCATCAACGCGCGATCCGCAGGTGATAAGTCATCCCCCGCAAGACGCAAACATTCATACGCCCACCAGATCGCCATCTTTGGCAACGCCATAAACGCAGCGTAAGTCACCGCGTCTTCCGGTGTCGTCGAGGCACGTAAACGCAGCAGGAAGTCTAGTCCAGCTTCACCGTCGCGGGGGCTGTTCTGACACAGCTGCGCCACTTGTGGCATTTCCGCAAAAAGCTCGCTGGGAGTCTCATATCGCAAGGCCGACAACGGCGGCTGCGTCTTGTCGCCGTCAAAATCCTGACCATGCCCGGCAGAAGACGACTGATTTGGGTGCTGTAAATCCACGGTTCCGCGCCACTATACTAAGAATAAATCGTGAACCCGAAGGCCCGTTAAAACGTTAAGCTATGACATCGCATCATTAATAGGTTGCAGGCAAGAGAACACGCACAATTCCCAGTAAGTTTCTTATCCGGTTGCGCGTTGCCATTTCCGATTACTACTAATATGAACATAATATAGATTACCGCGCACGTAAGTGCGTAGCCGCATGACAGAAAGCTGGCACAGCACTCAAACCACCCGTTCCACGGCACAGGCACGCGGGCGTTTCAACCACGCAGTTCAGGCATAACTGCTCGCGTTTATCGAGCCGCCTGCATCTTTGACGATTTCCTTTCGCTAAAGATTGGGGAAAAATCCTCAGGCTTCGCAATGCTCAGCCCTCATCCAAACCGGTCCGTTGTGACGTAAAGTGATGCCAGGTGAGGTTCCAATTGGTTGGTCGGGCAAACGCCTTAACCTAAACTGGCCAAAAACCCGTTCAATAATATGGGCTGCGATTTTGTTGGCCAGATACAGCCCCACACAACGATGCGGGCCAAGACCAAAGGGCAGATAGGCGTCGCGCACGCGCGGTTGATCGCCAGCAAACCGCGAAGGGTCAAAACGGTCGGGCTTTGGCCAGAACCCTTTATGGCGATGCAAAAGATACGGAGATATCAGGACCGAACTGCCGCGGGGAATATGGTATCCATTGATGGTGTCATCGTGGACAACGCGCCGCTCAATGATCCAGATTGACGGATAAAGCCGGATCGCCTCGGCAAAGATATGTGCCGGATCGGAGTTTTCAAACCCGTTGGAGGCATGGATGAAGGCCCACGACAGAGCGTTCGCCGTTGTTTCATGACCTGTGAGCAATAGCGTAACAGCTGCATCGCGTAGCTCTTTGTCGCTGAGCTGAATCTCACCATCAGCCTCATGCGCCGCGAGCAAGCGTGACAGCACATCATCAGGGCGTTGCGCGCATTTGCGTCTGTTCTGGATCAGATCGAAAACGATTTCGTCAATGTCACCCACAGCTTTCTTGAACGCAGGCCGATGGAGCCGCGCAGATATCATTGATGCATCAACCGGGGCTTCAATACGACGCCAAGTATCGCCCAAAACAGTCTCGAGCGCTGCGTTGATTTGTTGCGGATCTATATCCGAAGAAAACATAATTTTTATCGCAATGGCGATGACGAGTTGCATCATTTCATCGACGATATCGATCGATCTTTCCCTTTGCCAACGCGCGAACATGGGCCCCATCAGCGTATCGATGAGAGTTCCAATGTCATCAAAACACGACGGTTGAAAGGCAGGTTGAATCAAGTGCCGGTGCCGTTTCCAGGCCACTTGATCGGCCGAAAGCAAGCTGTCGCCCGTGGTTGCCGCAATTCGAGCAGCGCTGCGGGTCGCCTTGTCGTAGTTGACCAATTTGCGAGACAAGACGTGTTCAACGTAGTCGGGGTGATTGACTAAATGAGTGGTCACTGGCCCAAAACGCAGCCTGACGATGTCACCATATTCGCACACGGCGTCGGACAAAAAACCCAAAGAATCCGCCTTGAATTCAGACAGCGACCCCCAGATCACGCTCCCTTTTGGGCCCGGTGCGCGCCTCATTTGACGTAATTCCCGTGATCAAAGCTGCGCTTCCAACGCTCCGCCACGACCGCTTTGGTCGCGGGATCAAGATCAGCAAACTTATTTTTCTGATACCCTTTGAGGCTATCAACATATTCGCGCAGCTTTGGTTTAAAGGACGCGAACCCATCCAGCGCCAAATGTTCGTAGATTTTGCCAATTTCATCTACAGAGTTGGCCTCAAGATCATCAAAGCGAATGTCGATGATACGCTCCTTCGCGATCAATGGTAGATCCTCGAAATAGGCGTCGTACATAACCTCATGGCGTCGCAGGATACCTTCATCAATCGCGTCGATGTCCGGTTTTTGCAGATAGGTATACCAACCTGCTGTATCGAAGAAATGTTGCTGCGATTGGAACACGCGATAAGGGTGGCGATGGATATGGACAAACCGTGCGTCGGGGAACATCTCCAAGATTGTGCGAATGCGCGCGGTGTGCGGGGGGGACTTAATCAGCAAAGTTCGGTCATCATGAAGCGACAGTTTCTTGCAAAACTGTACAAAGGCGGTCTTCCATGCCTCGACCACATGTCGGTCCACATCGCGAAACGTCATGTAGCGGTCATAGTGCGCCATTCGACGCGGAAAGCTGGTGCCGAGATAAAGCGATGTCAGAGTCATCAGCAAAGGCGCAAATTCATCTTCTTGCGGTGAGGTGAACTTTAACGCCATATTGTCCATTGGTCGTTTTTCTGGAACCAACCATGGGAACATACGGGTCGCGAAGTTCTCGGTCGTGAAAAAGGTGTACGGGTTAACAACCTGATAGGTGTTGGGGAATTGAAATTGTGCAGTGTCCTGCGCCAGCAGCTCATGCAGATACGTCGTACCACTGCGCCAGTGGCCAAGAATGAACAACGGCGCCTCTGGAACCCGTGCCTGTTCAATAGCTCGACCATAGCGCAACGTCTCGATGGCGGCACATGCTGAGTTCGAAAGGCTGGCCAGCGTGATCACCACAGCCCGGTGCAGATAGGCCGGGGAAATCTGAAAGCCGTTCTCGGCGAGCAACTTGCACCATTTGCCAAAGGTGATGCCCGTCAGATAGTTATGACCAATACTCCAGCGGTGCTTGAGGTCCTTATTCATCTGCGCCCCTTGTGCATTTGAGTACAATGACAACATATGGTGCAGTAACATTTCAAAAGTAAAGCCGGAGGCGGCATTTGATTATTCCCTCTCATGTCATTGAGTTATTGAAAAAAATCCGCGGACGGTTCCAAAATGAACCTTTGCAGGAACGGATGCTGCCCAGCGACGCTGAATTCACCACCCTGCGCCCCGTGCGTAAAACCAGCAAGGCTTCGGTCGCGAAATATTGGACGCGCTTGTACGAAACAGCATCGCAAGAAGATCGCGATGCACTTGCTGACCCGCTCACGATGGCTGATCCGAACCAGTTCAGTGCCAATATCGAAAACTTCATTGGAACGGTGAAAATGCCCGTCGGCATCATCGGCCCTATGCGGGTAAATGGGCTAAATGCATATGGGGATTATCACGTTCCTATGGCGACGACAGAGGCCGCCTTGGTGGCCTCTTATGCGCGCGGGGCATATGCGGCGACGAAATCTGGCGGGATCAGTACCGCGTTGCAATATGAGGGCGTTATCCGCACGCCCGCCTTTGTTTTTGATGGCCTTCTGGAGGCCGGTTTGTTCGTAGAGTGGGTTGTCAGTGAAATTGACACACTCGGAGCCGTTGCAGAGGCGACCACCCGATACGGCAAACTGGTCTCCGTAGAGCCGATGATCGACAACAACATCGTTTTTCTGATTTGCCGCTATACCACTGGCGATGCGGCTGGCCAAAACATGGTCACAATCGCGACCAACGCGCTCTGTGAAGATATCCAGTCCCGCTGCCCGATTGCGCTCAAAACCTGGTACATCGAGGGAAACTTCTCGGGCGACAAAAAAGCGTCCTTTCTAGGCTTGGTGACCGGGCGCGGCCGTAAAGTCAGCGCGTCTGTTACGCTCGCTGCGGACGTGGTCGAAAAAACCTTGGGTACAACCGTAAAGGCGATGTTAGAATACGGTCAGGTCGCCAATCTGGGGTCTCACCTCTCTGGCCAGCTTGGAGCGCAGGCACATTTCGCAAACGGACTGGCCGCGTTTTACATCGCGACGGGGCAGGACGCAGCCTGTGTTGCGGAAAGCGCGATGGGCTTCACTCGGATGGAGCCACGTGGCGACGATCTGTTCTGCTCGGTTACAATGCCCAATATCCTTGTGGGATCGGTTGGCGGAGGCACATCTTTGCCCAGTCAATCAGCTGGTTTGAATATTCTCGGGTTAAAAGGCACCGGACATGGTGCCGCCTTGGCCGAAGTCGCTGCGGCAACCTGTCTGTGCGGTGAGATCTCAATCGTTGCAGCGATTGCTGCGGGGCACTTCTCTCGCGCACATGAGAATTTGGCACGCAAAAGATGAATTTTTCAGCGCTTTGGATCTATCAGAAAGAGCGATTTCCACTCGTTAAAACTGCACCGCTTTTGGCGGTATTTTCGGCCGCCAGCCTCTCCGTGTCCGCAGAACTCGCTGAACGGCCGTTGCCCGGATGGGGCGGGTATCTGGCTGGTTTTGCTATCGCGATGCTGTTGTTTTTTCAGATGCGAGTATGTGACGAATTCAAAGACCTTGAGGATGATCAGCGCTACAGGCCAGACCGCCCGATCCCATGTGGGCTTGTCTCACTGCGCTTGATCCTTTTGCTGGGCGCGGCGTCGCTGCCCCTCACTGCTATGGCCGCCTGGCTTTGGCACCCACCCGTCTTGTGGTTATTGGTGCTGGTTTGGCTTTGGCTTGGGGCAATGACAGCGGAGTTTGGCGTTGCAAGCTGGCTCAAGGCGCGACCAGTGCTTTACCTGCTGAGCCACATGGCGATCATGCCGTTGATTGATCTGTTGCTGACCAGTCTAGAATGGATGCCCGGTGGCAGCGCGGCAACGGGACTATGGCTGTTTCTGGCGTTGTCCTTTGTGAACGGCTGCGTCTTGGAAATCGGCCGCAAACTCTGGTCGCCTGAGAATGAAATTTCTGGCGTAGAGACCTATTCGGGGATGTGGGGGCCGCAAAAAGCCGCGCGCATCTGGTGCGCCTGCCTGCTGCTGTCATTTGTTTTGTTGCTCGGCGTAGGGGCGGTGACAGGCGTTTTTTGGATTATTGCGGTCCTGGGCGGCGGAGGCATGGTGACATGTCTGGCCAGCGCCGCCGGCTATGCCAAATCCCCGACGGCCAAGGCCGAAAAGCGCATGGATACGACTGCAGGACTGTGGGTCTTTGCGTGCTATGCAATTGCTGGGTTTTTGCCCATTTTGGTGAAAGTTATTTGATGTCCGATATTATTGCTCAAGCCGCGGCGCTGGATATCCAAGAGGTTGGCGGCAAAGCGGTGGCCTTGTCACAGCTGTCCAGACTCGGGTTCAATCCGCCCGATTTCTTCGTGATCCGTGCCGAGGCCCTAGAACAGATAGAGGCCGTCGCGGGCCTCACCGAGGCTCTTGATGAATTGGGCAAGGGTCCCTTTGCGGTCCGCAGTTCCGCCCGCCAGGAGGACAGCGCCGAACATAGCCATGCGGGCCAATTCGATACTGTATTGAATGTGGCCGCTGACGATGTTTGGCACGCCGCCCAGCAGGTCTGGCGGTCAGGATTTTCTGAAACCGTCGCAACCTATCGCGCAATCAAGTCCGGCGGCGCTGCCGAAGGACCCGCGGTTATCGTCCAGCGGATGATCAGTGCTACGTCTGCCGGGGTAGCGTTTTCGGCCGACCCCGTCAGCGGTCAGCGCGGTCAGGTCGTGATCTCCGCCATCGCGGGTTTGGGCGAAGGCTTGGTTTCAGGTGAAGAAGATGGCGAAGATTGGACCGTAGGCACAACCGCTATCGGACCTTCAACGCCCGAGGTCTTGACCAAAGAACAGGCGCACGACGTGGCCACTCTTGCGCGCAAAGCCGAAGCCGCGTTTGGCGCACCGCAAGACATCGAATGGGCTTTTGACGCAGACGGGCTACACATCTTGCAATCGCGACCAATAACGACGGCGCTGTTGCCCGAGGCCCAGTCCGACACCACGCTAACAATCTTTGATAACTCTAACATCGTTGAAAGCTATCCTGGCATGGTCAGCCCGCTGACCTACTCGTTTGCTGTCCATGTCTACGCGCGGGTGTATCAAGCGTTTGTCTCTCTTTTGGGGGTGTCTGACAGAACCATCGCTGCGAATTCTGCCGTCTTTGGCAACATGCTGGGCCGGGTCGACGGGCGCGTGTATTATAATTTGGTAAATTGGTATCGTGCGTTGGCCTTGCTTCCGGGGTTCTCGCTGAACCGCACCTATATGGAAACGATGATGGGGGTTGCCACCCCGATGCCAGATGAAATCACCAACGCAATTGGGCCGTCGCCGGCGCAAGGGACGTCGCGCATATTGGAGTACTTGAAACTCGTGAAAGTTGGCGCGGGTCTTGTCTGGCACGCAGCATGGCTACCAAAAACACGAGCCCGATTTTACGACAGGCTCAATGACGCACTGAACAACGGGTTCGACACCGAGACCGCAGGGCCGACGGCGCTGGCAGCTGAATATCGCAGGATCGAAACTACGTTACTGGACCGTTGGGACGCTCCTCTTGTGAACGATTTTCTGTGCATGATCGCCTTTGGCGCATCGCGGAATTTGATGGAAAAATGGCTCGGACCCGAGGGGCTTCTTTTGCACAATGACGTCATGATCGGTCAGGGCGATATTATCTCGGCTGAGCCTGCCCAACGCATTGCCGCGATAGGGCAAATGGTCATGGATGCAGGGCTTGCAAACGCGCTGATTGTACACGGGTTGACTGCGCTTGATGAACACCCGGAAATCGCACGAGAAGTCCGATCCTACCTTGAAAAATTCGGCGATCGCTGCACGGAAGAGTTGAAACTGGAAAGTATTCCACTTAGCGATGATCCATCCAGCCTGCTCCACGCAATTGCGGCCAGTGCGTCGCGCGGCGCGGTTGCAGGCCACAAAATGCAAAATCCCGATTGGCTAAGGTATTTCCCCAAGAACCCGATCAAACGCTTGTGCGCCAAATGGCTCATTTCATGGACCAAAGCCCGTGTTCGAGATCGCGAAAATCTGCGATTTGAGCGCACGCGCATCTTTGGCCATACCCGCAGGGTATTTCTCGCCTTGGGACGAGAATTTGCAGCGCGTGGATTGCTAGATACACAGCGCGATGTTTTCTTTCTGAGGACCGACGAAGTACTTGGCGCTGTTGAGGGATTTGGGTTGTCTTCCGATTTGAAAGCACTGGTCGCCTTACGCAAAAGCGAAGATGTGGCGGCAGAAAACCGTCCGGACCCGCCCGAGCGGATCGAGCTCAGAGGACCGGCAATCGCCCCGGTTTGGGACGACACTCCCGTCGAAAGCGACACCGCAAAACAACGCAAGGCGACCGGATGTTCGGCCGGTCACGTAAAAGCGCGCGCGCGCGTCATTCGCGACCCACGAACAGAAACGCTTGCCCCTGGGAGCATTCTTGTCGCGCGCCACACAGACCCCGGATGGATTGCAGTGTTTTCCAACGCCTCTGCGATAGTCGTCGAACGCGGGTCACTTTTGTCGCACTCGGCCATTGTTGCGCGTGAATTGGGCATCCCCTGTGTCGTCGGCCTGAAAGGTGCAACGCAGTGGATCTCGGACGGCGAACTGATTTCCGTCGATGGTGCCACAGGTCTGGTGGAGCGGTGCGATGCAGAGTTCTGAAATTGAAGCCAAGGCCGCTTTTGATCACATTCGTTATGCCCAGCTTTGGGAGGACGCCGATATCTTGACCCAGGGCCTTGGGGACTGTGCCGGGGGGACGCTCGTGTCGATTTGCTCTGCCGGGGACAACGCACTGGCGATGCTGACGCTGGATCCGAAAAAGGTCGTGGTTGTCGATTTGTCTCCGGCGCAAATTGCCTGTCTCAAGTTGCGGATTGGGGCATTTCAGCATCTCAGCCACCTTGAATTCCTGGAACTGATGGGCGCACGCCCCAGCACACAACGCGCATCACTATTGACCAAAGCACTCACTGAGAGTGATGCACAGACCTGCGCCTATTGGCAGGGACTTTCTGAGGATGTCACCCGGCATGGAGCCGGGGGGGTTGGCAAGTTTGAGCGGTACTTCCGTATTTTCCGCAAGCGTTTATTGCCCCTGGTCCATTCGCAAAAGACGATTGACGCAATTTTTGTCTCAAGACCAAGGGCGGAACGTCAGGTTTTCCTCGACACGCGCTTTAACACCTGGCGTTGGCGCCTGCTGTTAAACGTCTTTTTCTCACGTTTTGTGATGGGACGGATGGGACGAGACAAAGCGTTTTTTGATCATGTAGACGGGAGCCCTGCGCAGCATGTTGCTCGCCGCATCCATCACGCCGCCGTCGAGTGTGATCCAGCAGACAACCCCTATTTACATTGGATCATGAAAGGCACCCATGGTGCAGCCCTGCCAATGACTTGGCGACAGGAGTATTTCGATGTCATCAAAGCACGGCTCGACCGAATAGACATTCGGCCCGGATCGCTCGAGGCGTTTATCTCAACCGGGGAAAAAGCCAATGGGTTCAATCTATCGGACATCTTTGAATATATGTCGCCCGAAATGTTCGCGCAGGTCTATGGCAGCATTCTAACCGCCTCAGCACCCGGAGCGCGGTTGATCTATTGGAATATGATGGCACCACGTCGCGTGCCCGCGCAATTTTCGGCTCAGGTCGAAACTTTGAGCGATATTGAAGACCATCTGAAAGCACGTGACAAGGCGTTTTTCTACTCTGATTTTGTCGTGGAAAAGGTGACCGGATGAGCCCGGTTTTGCAGATTGCTTTGGCACTAGGATCTGTCGCGACCTTGCTGGGCCTGATGGCAATCGTGCGCCAGATTTCACATATCTGGCAGATCCGCGCGGAGGTGCAACGCAAGCTGGTGCATGTCGGAACTGGGCTGTATGCTCTCAGCTTGCCATGGTTGTTTCCCGATCGCTGGCCTGTCTACGTCCTTGTGGTGTTAACCCTGATTGTTATGATGGTGCTGCGCCTGCCAAATTCGAAACTGGGCAAGACATTGCATGGGGTTGAGAGACAGTCTCATGGTGATCTGCTGTTGGCAGTTTCCGTGGGGGTATGCCTGTTTCTGTCCGAGGACGAACTCTATCTCTATGTTTTGCCAATAGCGGTTCTGGCTCTTGCTGATGCTGCCGCGGCACTAGCTGGCAGCACATACGGCACACGTTTTTTCCAAGTGGAAAACGGCGAGAAAAGCATCGAGGGTAGCACCGTTTTCTTCGTTGTAACCCTGTTGATATCGACGTTCTGCTTGATGCTGATGACATCGTTCGCTCCGCTCAACATCATCGTGTTATCTCTCATGGTTGCCGGGTTTGGCACATTGGTCGAGGCCGCAAGCTGGCGCGGCTATGACAATTTATTCCTGCCAATGGGGCTGCTAATTTTTCTTTCAGTTCATGCGACAAGTCCGTTGCAAGATTTGGCGGCGCTCGCAGCAGTATTTGCGCTCAGCATTCTTGCGTTTAAAACAATCTCACCCAAAATCGGGCTGACCAATCACGCGGCACGGGTCTATGTGACGGCAGTGTTTTTATTGCTTGCGGTGACGGCCGTTCAAAATGCGCTGGTCCCCACTCTCGTGCTCGCCGCCCATGCCTGGAGCCGCATCGCCAGCCCATGTGAAAGCAAGTATCCCGATTTGGACATAGTGGCGGCGCTCGCCGTGGTGAGCTTCGGATGGCTGGTCTTGGGCACTGCAACTGGATGGAATGCGATTTCGTTTTACGGAATGACGGCGATGGGAATGTTGATTGGATTGTCTGCCCTCGCCCTGACGCGACGTACAGCTGTGACACGGATTGCCATCTTGTCTGGTATTGCGGTGGCTTCCTGCGCGGTCCGCCTCATGGTCATCGACCTGAACCCAGAGACTGCAAACTGGAATGGCCCGATGTGGTCCATCACTTTGACCTGTCTTGCCGTGACCGCAATTGCGCCCTCACTGGCACCACAAGCCTTTGCACAGGCGCGGGTGACAAAACTGACATTTCTGTCGCTTGTGATCCCACTTGCCACCTATCTGTTTTCAATCGACTATTCGGGCTTTTTGACATGACGCAACACATTTTCCGCACCCACGACGCAAAGATCACCGCTTATCTTGAAGGCCCGGTATGGGATGGCAAGCCAACAGCCACGGTGGGTGCGTTCACATGCAAAACAAAAGAAGACGGAGCGGATGTGTTGCAACAGGCAATTGCCTTTATCCGTGAAAATGGCATCAGGCAGGTCATTGGCCCGATGGATGGAGATACATGGCACAGCTATCGTTTCGTTACGCAGACAGATGAGAGCCCAGCGTTCTTGCTGGAGCCTCGCAATACACACGATGCGCTTGATGTCTTCAAAGATGTCGGGTTCTCCGAGATTAGCAGCTACTTCTCAGCCCGTGTTCCGCTGACGCAAACAGCTCTGACCGTTCCACCTGTGACGACCGAATTCACGATTGAATCTTGGGATGGCACTGATCCCGAGCGGTTGTTTGGCCAAGTGTTCGACCTGTCCAGTCAGGCGTTTTCCCGCAACGCATTCTACAAACCAATCACCCGCGAGGCGTTTCTGGCGATATATATGCCGATCGTACCGATGCTAAAGCGTGAGTTGATTTTCTTCGCCAGACGACCAGATCAAACTCTGGCGGGGTTTCTGTTTGGCACACCGAATTACGCAGAAGGGCCAAAGCCGAGCAGCGTCATTTTGAAGACCTATGCCAGCCTCACGAAAGGGGCAGGTCAGCATATGGCCTATGCGTTTCACAAGACCGCGGCCTCCGAAGGATATGACACAGCGATCCATGCGCTAATCCATGATGATAATCTCTCGGCCCTTCGCAGTGCATCTGAGGGCGCCGATGTGTTCCGACGCTACGGGTTGTTTGGGCTAAAGCTGGATGACTAGCATCTTGGAAGAGTTCACCGATGCGGTTGCACTTCACCCCGACAGGGTCGCGATCGTTGACGGTAAAGGGCGGGAGACCACCTTCGAACACCTTAAGGCCCGTGCAGATAGCTTCGCGCGGACATGGCACCTGCGCGGTATTCGTCGAGGTGATCGTGTGGTGCTTGCGATGGCGGTAGAGACCGACCTATATGCCAGCCTTGCAGCACTTTGGTCACTGGGGGCCACTGTTGTGCTCTCAGAATCCGCTATGGGCCTCGCTGGTCTGCGCCATGCTGCAAAGGTCACGGGGGCGACTGCGTTTTGCAGCTCGGGCCTATATGGGGTTCTGAAATTCGTGCTCCCAGAATTGTGGGGATTGCGCCATTTGAGACCCCAGGAAACTAATGGTGCACCGCTTGTTATCCCTCCCCCGGATGAGACTGACATCGCGCTGATATCTTTCACCTCCGGAACCACAGGCGTGCCAAAAGCGATCCCGCGCAGTCACGGATTTCTGACAGCGCAGCACCGGGCTATTGCCCCCTTACTGCACAGTGAAGCGGATGAGCGAGACCTCATCGCCTTCCCGGTCTTCGTTCTTATCAACATTGCAAACGGCCAGACCTCTGTTCTGCCAAACTGGAAAATGTCACGCCTGGCCATGCTTCAGGCGCCGCAGCTCGAACATTGGATCACGCGCCAAAACGTCTCGCGTGCATTGTTACCGCCTTCGCTGTGCGAAAAACTGGCGAGGACGAAAATTCCTGGATCCTTACACACTGTCTTTACAGGTGGCGGTCCCGTTTTCCCCGACCTTTTAGACGAGTTGCAGTCGGTGAAGCCTGATTTGCGGATCGTATGCGTTTATGGCTCTACCGAGGCAGAACCAATCGCCCACCTCATTTCCGACGAGATAACCCCTGAGGATCACGCGAAGATGACTGAGGGGAAAGGGCTGCTAGTCGGTCACCCAGTCAACGGTCTACAGGTTCGGGTCGTCAAGGACGAAATTCAGGTCGCAGGCGCGCATGTGAACAGCGGGTATCTCGATCCCCGAAATGACGCTGAAAACAAAATTCATGAGGGGGCTGTGATTTGGCACCGCACAGGTGATGCGGGGTGTTTTGACGACCAAGGCCGACTGTGGCTGTTGGGACGTTTGGGATCAGAGGTCGATGTGGGTGGCGCGCCGAAGTTTCCTTTTTCGATTGAGATCGCAGCACGCGGATGGGAGGGGGTGACGCAATGTGCCCTAACGACCATTGGCGATGTAACATGTCTGGCGATTGAAGGAGACGACCGACATCTCCCAGACTGGCAGCAGAATGCGGCTCAGTTGGGGATCCTCCGTGTGAAGGCCATAACGAAGATGCCAACGGACAATCGTCACGCCTCCAAAATCGATCGTAGGGCGTTGAGAAAGCTGATGAAGCCTTGATCACGATGCAGCGGGATTGTCGGTATCCACATTCGTAGCAAGATATCGGAGCCTTGTTAGGGTCAGGACCCATTGATTTCCGCTTAGCTGCGTGATTCACAGTTCGAAAATCGAGCGGTGAACATGTCTGATC
>CANLND010000024.1 GCA_947492585.1 uncultured Paracoccaceae bacterium | reverse complement strand
AATAACACCCGCTATGAAACTAAAAACAGCCGCGTGAGTTCTACGGCTGAGCCCCATTAAAAATGGGGGGAGTACCACAGGAGCTGCTCTGTAAAAATTGCGGCATCTTTGCACTGGACAGCCGCGAGTTATCGTGGCTGCGAAATTGAAGGTTGCTGTGGCACGTTGGGCCGGACACACTCACAGTTGAGTGATAATTTGAACAGCAAGCGAACTTCATGTTTATCCGACCTGCAACAGAAACGGACGCCTCAGCGCTGGCCGCGCTGTCAATCGAAGTCTGGGTTGGCACCTATATTCACGATGGCGTAAACGCCCATTTCGCCGATTACGCGATTACCGAGTTTTCCCCCGAACGCTTTCGCAGTCTTGTGCAGGATCCAGATGAGGTGATCCTCGTCTCAGAGAACAAAGAAGGGGTCGACGGCTATCTGCGCCTGTCGTTCAACCGCCCTGCCCCAGTGCCCGGCTGTCATGAGACCGAGATTTCGACGCTATATGTGCAACCGCGTCATCAAGGCAAAGGTATTGGCGCGGCCTTGATGGATGAAGCGCTGAAAGTGTGTCGCGAACGGGGAAATCGCAGCCCGTGGCTGTTGGTCAATTCCGAGAATGCGCTCGCGCTCGAATTTTACCATGCCAAAGGTTTCATGACTGTGGGACACAGCTATTTTGAAATCAACGAACAGGCCTACCGGAACGAAGTGCTAAGCCTGTAGTCGTCATGACGGATCCCGCCTGCGCATCTCTCATGGGCCCGTTGTGGCTGGTGTGTATGTCGGCCTCCGCCAGCTCAGCAGCAGCGATCCCACACCAGACGCCGCGATAAGACACAGGCCGATCTGAGAATAGAGATCGGGCCACTCTGAAAAAAACCACCCCGCCGATGACCGTTGCAGACAGCAATTGACTGTAGACCAAGGGGGCAATCAGACTTGCATCGGCACGCCGGTTAGCCAGCACCAACAAATAATTTCCAAACGCCGACCCAAAGGCACTGGCCAGGACCAACGCCCACAGGCTCAGCTCTGGTGTTGGCCAGGGTGCACTTACGCCAACTGGCAGCAGGACCACCGCCCCAATCATCAGTTGTGACATCAGCAAAAGCCGAGGGCGATACATGGAGGCCACACGTTTGGTCACAGCCAGATAACTGCCATAGAAACAGCCCCCTGCAACGGCAAATCCCAGGCCGACGGTCATGCCAAATCCCGGCTTGGCCACCAACATCACACCGCCAAACCCTAGCATGAGCAACACTGATTTGCCCAATGAGGGCCGTTCACCAAGAAACAACACCGCCAGCACGACCGAGACAATCGGCCCGACGAAGAACGCACCAAAAACATTTGCAATCGGTTCAAATTTCAAGGCGATGAGCATGCATGAGACACCACAGACGATCAACATTGCACGCAACAAGATCCACCGGTTCACCAACAGCCGCAGCTCTGAAAACACCATGCCACTGACCGGCAGCAGGATCGCGGCGCCAAGAGCAAATCGAGACCACGCGACAAACATTGGCTCTACCCCCTCTGCGCTCAGCAGTTTGGCAGCCGTATCCCCCAACACCACACTGGTCACACCCAGAAATACCATGGCCGCCACACGCAGAAGATCGGGAAAAGTCATATGAACGCCTCGCTTTTGCGCACCCTATGAAACGCAATCGGCAACGCAATAGCCGTGGCCGCAAAAAGCGCGGGCCTTGAACAAAAAAAAGACCGACCCTCTTAGAAGGCCGGTCCTTTCAATTTCGAAATCACCTGTGCTTACAGCGCGATGTGGGTGCCCAGGGCTTCCATATCGGCCAGCAACTTGGCGGCGTCTGTCACCAGATCATGCTGGTCGTTGTCGACCGCGGCCTTGTGGGCGTTGCGGGCTTCTTCGATCAGCTCATCCAGCTGCGCACGGGTCAGTTCAGTGGTTGGGATTGCTTTCTCGGCCAGAACCGACAGGCCCTCAGCGTTGAGTTCAGCAAAACCACCGGTGACCAGATACTCCGAGTTTCCTTCGGGGCTTTCGACCTTCAGGAGACCCGGACGCAGTGTGGTGATGGTTGGTGCATGCATCGGCATAGCCGTCATGTCACCATCCGCGCCAGGGATCTGGACCGCCGTCGCCTTGAGCGAAGCCAGGCTTCGCTCGGGGCTGACGAGGTCAAATTGCATAAGTTCAGCCATTGGAATGCTCCTTAGGCTGCTTCAGCAGCCATTTTCTCGGCTTTTGCGATCACTTCTTCGATGCCGCCAACCATGTAGAAGGCGCCTTCGGGCAGGTGATCGTATTCGCCAGCCACAACAGCCTTGAACGACGAGATGGTGTCTTCCAGCTGAACCTGAACACCGTCAGAGCCGGTGAACACTTTTGCAACGTCGAAGGGCTGCGACAGGAAGCGCTGGATCTTACGTGCACGGGCAACGGTCAGTTTGTCTTCTTCTGACAGTTCGTCCATGCCCAAGATCGCAATGATGTCTTGCAGCGATTTGTAACGCTGAAGGATCTGCTGAACGTCGGACGCCACTTGATAGTGCTCTTCACCAACGATTTGCGGGTCCATCAGACGCGAAGAACTGTCGAGCGGGTCAACAGCAGGGTAGATGCCCAGCTCAGAGATCGCACGGTTCAGAACGGTCGTTGCGTCAAGGTGCGCAAAGGTGGTTGCAGGCGCAGGGTCGGTAAGGTCATCCGCAGGGACGTAGACCGCCTGGATCGAAGTAATCGAACCGTTTTTGGTCGAGGTGATGCGTTCCTGCATCGCGCCCATGTCGGTTGCCAGTGTTGGCTGATAGCCCACCGCCGAAGGAATACGACCCAGCAGAGCCGAAACTTCGGAACCCGCTTGGGTGAAGCGGAAGATGTTATCAACAAAGAACAGAACGTCGGAACCGGATTGGTCACGGAACTGTTCCGCCAGGGTCAGACCTGTCAGAGCAACACGAGCACGCGCTCCGGGAGGTTCGTTCATCTGGCCATAAACCAGAGCAACCTGCGAGTCTTCCAGGTTATCAGGCTTAATAACGTTGGATTCGATCATCTCGTGGTACAGGTCGTTCCCCTCACGAGTACGCTCACCAACGCCCGCGAACACGGAGTAACCCGAGTGCACTTTTGCGATGTTGTTGATCAGTTCCATGATCAGAACGGTTTTGCCAACACCGGCACCACCGAACAGACCAATTTTACCACCCTTGGAGTATGGTGCCAGCAGGTCGATGACCTTGATGCCGGTTACCAGAACTTCTGATGCAGTGGACTGCTCAGCAAATTCTGGAGCTTCCTGGTGGATTTCGCGGGTTTCGGTGACCTTCAGAGGTTCACCTTCGTCCACGGGCTCACCCACAACGTTCAGAATACGACCCAGGGTCGCGTTCCCAACGGGGATGGTGATCGCAGCGCCGGTGTCGACGACTTCTTGACCACGGACCAGACCTTCGGTCGCGTCCATTGCGATGGTACGAACGGTGTTTTCGCCGAGGTGCTGGGCAACTTCCAGAACCAGTTTCTTACCGTTGTTTTCGGTGGTGATCGCGTTCAGGATCGCGGGCAGTTGGTCGTCAAACTGGACGTCCACAACGGCGCCGATGATCTGGGTCACCTTACCTTTTGCGTTTGCCATGAGATTGTTCTCCGGTTTTCTCTTAGAGCGCCTCAGCGCCCGAAATAATTTCAATCAGTTCGCTGGTGATAACGGCCTGACGTGAACGGTTGTACTGAATGGTCAGCTTGTCGATCATGTCACCCGCGTTGCGGGTCGCGTTGTCCATCGCGCTCATACGGGCACCCTGTTCGGAGGCACCGTTTTCCAGCAGCGCTGCAAAGATCTGGGTGGCCACACCACGGGGCAGCAGGTCAGCCAGAATGGCCTCTTCGCTGGGCTCGTAGTCATATTCAGCCGCCAGACCTTCGTCTTCGCTGTCCTCATAAGAGGCTGGAATGATCTGTTGGGCGGTTGGGATTTGGGTCACAACGTTGACGAACTCTGCATAGAACAGGGTTGCGACATCGAATTCACCCGCATCAAACCGACCAAGCACATCCTTGGCGATGTCCTGAGCATTGGAATAGCCGACGCGTTTCACGTCTGACAAATCCACGTGCCCAACGAACATATCCCCAAACTCACGCTTAAGCGCATCGCGGCCTTTCTTGCCAACGGTCAGAACTTTGACCGTTTTGCCAGCTGCGATCAGCTCGTTTGCCTTTTGGCGCGCGAGTTTCGAGATGTTGGAGTTGAAGCCACCACACAGGCCGCGTTCCGAGGTCAGAACGACCAGGAGTTGTACCTGATCGCTGCCGGTGCCGGAAATCAGCTTGGGCGCGGTATCGCTACCGCCTACGGAACCGGCCAGCCCGGCCATAACGGCGTTAAACCGTTTGGCGTAAGGACGAGCCTCTTCCGCAGCTTCCTGGGCGCGGCGAAGTTTCGCCGCGGCCACCATCTGCATGGCTTTTGTGATCTTCCGAGTGTTTTTAACACTCTGGATCCGGTTTTTTAGGTCCTTGAGAGAAGGCATCCCTGTCTCTCCCCTTATGCGAAGTCAGCTGCGAACGCGTCCAAAGCTGCTTTGACTTTATCAGCCAATTCACCTTTGACCTTACGGTCGTTGTTGGTGATGTCTTCCAGCAGGTCGGCGTTCTTGCTGCGCAGGTGCGTCAGCATTTCTGCCTCGTAACGGCCGACGTCTTTCAGGTCGACGTTGTCGAGGTAGCCGTTGGTGCCAGCATAGATCACGCAAACGATTTCAGCGTTGGTCAGAGGCGCGTACTGAGGCTGTTTCATCAGCTCGGTCAGACGGGCACCCCGGTTCAGCAGCTGCTGAGTTGCGGCGTCAAGGTCGGAACCAAACTGCGCAAACGCAGCCATTTCGCGGTACTGAGCCAAGGACAGTTTAACCGGACCAGCAACCGAAGACATTGCTTTGGTTTGGGCGGACGAACCAACACGCGAAACCGACAGACCGGTGTTCACAGCAGGGCGGATACCTTGGTAGAACAGTTCAGTTTCCAAGAAGATCTGACCGTCGGTGATCGAAATCACGTTGGTTGGAATAAACGCGGAAACGTCGCCACCTTGGGTTTCAATGATGGGCAGCGCGGTCAGCGAGCCAGCACCGAAGTCTTCGTTCAGCTTGGCCGAACGTTCCAGCAGACGGGAGTGAAGATAGAAAACGTCACCAGGATAGGCTTCACGTCCGGGTGGACGACGCAGCAGCAGGGACATCTGACGATAGGCAACAGCTTGCTTGGACAGATCATCATAGATGATCAGAGCGTGGCGGCCGTTGTCACGGAAGTGCTCGGCCATTGCGGTCGCGGCGTAAGGGGCCAGGAACTGCAAAGGAGCCGGGTCGGACGCGGTTGCAGCAACCACGATCGAGTATTCCATCGCACCGGTCTCTTCCAGCTTTTTCACCAGCTGAGCAACGGTCGAACGTTTTTGGCCAACAGCAACATAGACACAGTACAGTTTCTTGTACTCATCGTCGCCAGCGGCTTCGTTGTAGGATTTCTGGTTCAGGATCGCATCCAGAGCAACGGCAGTTTTACCGGTCTGACGGTCACCAATGATCAGCTCACGCTGGCCACGGCCAATTGGGATCATCGCGTCAACCGATTTCAGGCCGGTTGCCATCGGTTCGTGAACCGATTTACGTGGGATAATGCCAGGGGCCTTAACGTCGGCAACGCCGCGTTTGTCCGAAACGATCGGACCTTTGCCGTCCAGGGGATTGCCCAGGCCGTCAACAACACGACCCAACAGGCCGTCACCGGTGGGGACGTCCACGATCGAGTTGGTGCGCTTTACAGTGTCACCTTCTTTGATGTCGCGGTCGGACCCGAAAATAACAACACCAACGTTGTCAGTTTCCAGGTTCAGCGCCATGCCCATGATGCCGCCGGGGAATTCGACCATCTCGCCAGCCTGAACATTGTCCAGACCGTACACACGCGCAATACCGTCACCGACGGACAGCACGCGGCCAATTTCAGCCACCTCTGCTTCTTGACCAAAATTCTTGATCTGGTCCTTCAGGATCGCAGAAATCTCTGCTGCTTGGATACCCATTTATCCGACCTCTTTCATTGCATTCTGTAGGGAGTTGAGCTTGGAGCGGATCGAGCTGTCGATCATCTTCGAGCCCACTTTTACAACAAGACCGCCGATGATGTTGGCATCGACGGTTGCATTAATTGTGACTTTCTTGCCCACGCGCTCTGCCAAAGTTTTGGCCAGCTTTTCGCTTTGGGTCTTGGTCAGGGCCTTGGCCGAAATCACCTCTGCGGTGATCTCGCCGCGTGCCTCAGCCAAACGAGCGCGGAGCGCTTCGATCAGTGCAGGCAGCACAAACAGACGGCGTTTTTCGGCCATCAGTGCCAGGGTGTTGCGGAGCGTGGGATCAAGTCCCATCTTATCCGCCACAGCAATGATTGCTGCGCCCTGTTCTTCTCGTGTGACAACCGGCGAAGTAATCAAGGTCGACAGCGCATCGCTATCGTCCAAAGCCGCGGCCAGGTCGTTCAAACTGGTTTCAAGGCTATCTAAAGCCTTATTCTCTTCTGCAATCTCAAAGATTGCAGTGGCATAGCGCGCTGCAATGCCTGCGGAAATCGAAGCTGGTTCGGACACGTCCACCCTTCCGATATTTGGCCCCGGTTGGCTAACCTACAACAGGTAGCGTCCGGGGGCGTGAGTCAGCCCCCCGTGGTCGGCGAGGCGTTGAAATCAGCGTGGATGTAGCAGAGCGATCCGTTCCTATCAACAGGCTTAAACATCTAATTAAATTACGGGATGCTTATGTTTTCAACGGCTTGCCTGAACTGGGTCGATTTTGGCGCCGAAACTTACCTAAAAAATATATGAAGATCGCAGGGTTTCGCGCAAACCACCCGCCGCATTTGATCAAAAACGGTTCAATTCATATCAATTTTGGACGTTCAGGAAAAGGCCGGGAATCAGCCTTCGCTTTGCCTCCAGGCCGGTTTGGGCAGAGGGTTCGACAGACCTTCGAGCACGCGAATGGGGTTTTGCTTGCTGTCGCGGACCTGATTTCCCGATTGCGGAAAGCTCTGCTTGCAGACTTCCACCATAAAAACACCGCCAGCCAAAATAGCGGGCAAATGTTGACCGGCCTGCTCAAACACACGCGCCGATTTCAGCCAAAATCGTTTGTGGCTGGGAGGCAGGTACAAAGCGCCACTGTGTTTCACGATGTCAAATCGATGCGCACGCAGCTGATTTTCGACCTGTGTTAACGTATAGGGACGCCCAAAGCCAAACGGCGTGCGATCTGATCTGGCCCACAGACCCGCCCGGTTTGGCACGATAAACACCGCACGCCCCCCCGGCCCCAGCACCCGCCAGCATTCCTCTAACAGGTTGGAGGGCCGTTCCGACGTTTCAAGCCCGTGAAGCACAACCAGTCGATCGACATGCCCCGTTTCCAACGGCCATGATGTCTCTTCGCACAAAACGGACACATTCGGTTGCCCCGCCGGCCATTGCATGACGCCTTGCGGACCCGGCATCAACGCCACTACCCGGCGGGCACTGCGCAGATACGGCCGCAACAAGGGCGCCGCAAAGCCAAAGCCTGCAACGGTTTCACCCGATACATCTGGCCACATTTCAGTCAGGCGAGAGCGCACAGACGCCTGCGCCGCACGCCCCAACATGCTGCGGTAATAAAAATTCCTCAGGTCTTGTACGTCCAGATACATTGCAGCCGACTGCTCCATTCGCCACACTGACCACACCTTAGCAATCTAATCGAGAATGGCCATGCCCCTTGAAATCGTCACAATCCCGTGTCTTTCCGACAATTACGCCTTTTTGCTGCACGATGATGTGACAAAAACAACAGCGTTGGTCGATGCCCCCGAAGCCGCGCCGATTTTGGCGGTGCTGGACAGCCGAGGTTGGTCATTGGATTTTGTTCTTTTGACGCATCATCACTGGGATCACGTTGATGGCCTGCCCGCACTTCAAGAGCAGCATTCGCCAAAGATCATCGGTGCCGCTGCGGATGCCCACCGGCTGCCGCCACTGGACATAATGGTCGAGGATGGCTCCGAATTCAGCTGTTTGGGCGAAACGGTTCACGTCAGCGATGTATCCGGCCACACCTTAGGCCATGTGGCCTTTTATTTCCCCGGAGCAAAAGCCGTGTTTACCGCAGATAGTCTGATGGCTCTGGGCTGCGGCCGATTGTTTGAAGGTACCGCCGATCAGATGTGGCAAAGTCTTTCTTCCCTTGCCAGTCTGCCAGAAGACACTATTGTTTATTCAGGGCATGAATACACCCAATCAAATCTCAAATTTGCCCTTACAATCGAAGCAGATAACTCCGAACTGAAAACGCGCGCCATAGACATCGCCAATGCCCGTGCAAATGGACACCCAACAGTTCCATCCTCACTGGCTTTAGAACGCGCCACAAACCCGTTTCTGCGTGCGGCTGAGCCTTCGGTCAAAGCTGCGCTCAATATGGAAGACCAGCCCGATGCCGCGGTTTTTGCTGAAATCCGGCGGCGTAAGGACCAATTCTGAAATCTGACGGCATAATTTCACCCGGTCACGCATTTTGTGACCCAAATTTATCAGAAACCTCTTGAAGCCGCCGCCTGATCAACCAAACTCTAACACTATGGAGACATGGTTGATGTTGGACCAACTGGTAAATACACGCCGGTCGGCCCACCAACCCAAGACAGAGGAGCACGCCCGTGCCTTCATTCTCGAACACGCTTGAACAAGCCATCCACGCTGCCCTTGCTTTGGCAAACCAGCGCAGACACGAATTTGCAACCCTTGAACATCTGTTGCTCGCCCTCATCGATGAGCCGGACGCCGCCCGTGTGATGCAGGCCTGCAGTGTTGACCTGGATGAATTGCGCCGCGCGCTGGTCGAGTTTGTCGATGAGGAGCTGGCCAATCTGGTCACTTCCGTTGACGGCTCCGAAGCGGTGCCCACCGCCGCATTCCAGCGGGTCATTCAACGCGCTGCCATCCACGTCCAATCTTCGGGACGCACCGAAGTCACCGGCGCCAATGTTCTGGTCGCCATCTTTGCCGAACGTGAAAGCGACGCCGCCTATTTCCTGCAGGATCAGGAAATGACCCGCTATGACGCGGTGAATTTCATCGCCCATGGCGTCGCCAAAGATCCCGCCTTTGGTGAGAGCCGTACCGTCAGTGGCGCAGAAGATTTTGAAGAAACATCGCAAGCCCCAGCCGGAGACACTGGCGAAAAGAAAGAAAGCGCGCTCGACAAATACTGCGTTGATCTGAACGCCAAATCCCGTGACGGCGACATCGATCCACTGATCGGCCGCAGCCACGAGGTTGAGCGCTGCATCCAGGTTCTGTGCCGTCGTCGCAAAAACAATCCGCTGCTCGTCGGGGATCCCGGCGTTGGTAAAACCGCCATCGCTGAAGGTCTGGCCCGCAAAATTGTGGCCGGCGAAACACCCGAAGTCCTGTCAAACGCGACTATTTACTCTTTGGATCTTGGCGCGCTGTTGGCGGGCACCCGCTATCGCGGTGATTTTGAAGAGCGCCTCAAGGCGGTTGTGACTGAGCTGGAAGATCACCCAGATGCCGTTTTGTTCATTGATGAAATCCACACGGTGATTGGCGCTGGTGCCACCTCGGGCGGTGCTATGGATGCCTCCAATTTGCTGAAACCTGCCTTGCAGGGCGGCAAGCTGCGCACCATGGGCTCTACCACCTATAAAGAGTTCCGCCAGCATTTCGAAAAAGATCGTGCGCTGAGCCGCCGGTTCCAGAAAATCGATGTGAGCGAACCCACGGTAGAAGACTCTATTCAAATCTTGAAGGGGCTCAAACCCTATTTCGAAGACCACCACAGCATCAAATTCACCTCTGATGCGATTAAATCTGCGGTTGAATTGTCGGCCCGTTACATCAACGATCGCAAACTGCCCGACAAAGCCATCGATGTGATCGATGAAGCCGGTGCGGCCCAACATCTGGTGCCCGAAAGCAAGCGGCGCAAAACCATTGGTGTCAAAGAGATCGAAGCCGTGGTTGCCAAGATCGCGCGCATTCCGCCCAAAAGCGTCTCTAAGGACGATGCTGAGGTGCTGAAAGACCTGGAAAAGTCGCTCAAACGCGTGGTCTTTGGGCAGGACAAGGCGATTGAATCGCTGTCCAGCGCCATCAAACTGGCGCGCGCGGGTCTGCGCGAACCTGAAAAGCCCATTGGGAACTACCTGTTCGCCGGGCCCACCGGCGTGGGTAAAACGGAGGTTGCAAAACAACTGGCTGATACGCTGGGTGTAGAATTGCTGCGCTTTGACATGTCGGAATACATGGAGAAACACGCCGTTTCCCGTCTAATCGGGGCCCCTCCGGGCTATGTCGGTTTTGATCAGGGCGGTCTATTGACCGATGGTGTGGATCAGCACCCCCACTGCGTGCTTTTGCTGGACGAGATCGAAAAAGCGCATCCAGATGTCTTCAACATCCTGTTGCAAGTGATGGACAACGGCCAGCTGACCGACCACAACGGTCGCACCGTAAACTTCCGCAACGTGGTTCTGATCATGACCTCAAACGCGGGCGCGTCGGATATGGCCAAAGCCGCAATCGGGTTCGGCCGTGATCGTCGCGAAGGCGAAGACACAGCTGCGATAGAACGCACCTTTACGCCAGAATTCCGCAACCGTCTGGATGCAGTCATCTCCTTTGCGCCACTGCCAAAAGAGACCATTTTGCAGGTGGTTGAGAAATTCGTTCTGCAGCTCGAAGCGCAACTGATGGATCGCAATGTCTCGATCGAGCTTACGCGCCCCGCGGCGGAATGGCTTGGCGAGAAAGGGTATGATGAGAAAATGGGCGCCCGCCCCTTGGGCCGCGTGATCCAGGAACACATCAAAAAACCACTGGCCGAAGAGCTTTTGTTTGGCAAGTTGACCAAAGGTGGCATCGTCAAAGTCGGCATCAAAGATGGCAAGCTTGACCTGCGCCTCGAAGGCCCTACCAAGCCGCGGATCTCAGGTGACAAACCGCCACTTCTTACTGCGGAGTAACCCACATGAAACGAGCCTGCCTCGCAGTCTCCATGACGCTCGCCACCTCCGCGGTGGCGAGCGAATTTCGTTTATCCTGGCCGGTTGACTGTCAGCTGGGACAGGACTGCCATATCCAGCAATATGTCGATCACGATCCCTCTTCTGGCGTGCAGGATTTCATGTGCAGCGGTCTCAGTTATGATGGGCACAAAGGCACCGATGTGGCACTCCCGACCCTTGCGGCATTGGAACCCGGCGTCGCGGTCCTGGCTGCGGCCGATGGTATCGTGCGTGGCATACGCGACGGAATGGTCGATCAGCTTTACACCAAGGACACTGCGGAAACTGTTGAAGGTCGCGAATGTGGCAATGGCGTTGTGATGGACCACGGCGACGGCTGGGTCACCCAGTATTGCCATCTGAAACAGGGTTCAGTGCGCGTGCGCAAA
Organism: uncultured Paracoccaceae bacterium; assembly: GCA_947492585.1. Taxonomy (GTDB): domain Bacteria; phylum Pseudomonadota; class Alphaproteobacteria; order Rhodobacterales; family Rhodobacteraceae; genus Epibacterium. The sequence continues at coordinate 41,291 of CANLND010000024.1, read as the reverse complement.
GGCCAGCGCCTCACGGCTGGACATCCAATTGGAGACGTCGGCCTGTCTGGTCAGACACAATTTCCGCACCTGCACCTCTCTGTTCGTAAAGACAAAAAGGTGATTGATCCATTTCGCCCCGACCCCGAAACCAACTGTGGCAGTGATCAGGCTGACCTGTGGGACAGTGCCATTGCCTACCAACCCGGCGGTCTCATCACGGCGGGGTTTTCCACCGCCATCCCCACACTTGCATCCATTCGCGGCGGACATGCGGACGAGGCGCCACTCGAGGTCGACGCCGCCGCTTTGGTGTTTTGGGCGTCTGCCTATGGCAGTCAAATCGGGGATGTGTTGACCCTGCACATCCAAGGCCCAGATACGGTGCTTTTGGACAACGCAATCACGCTCACCAAAGCACAAGCCCAGCTGTTTCGGGCAGGTGGGAAAAAACGACGCACCGAAACTTGGCCGGCAGGAGACTACGTCGGCACGGCACACCTTGTACGCGATGGAAATGTCATCAGCACACAAATCCGCAGCATGACCATCGCTGCCCCCTAGACGCGTGGTATCGTCTACACGCGACCGCCGTGCAGGGGGCCACCGGCCCACTGCGCGGCATGGTCCAACGGGCGCAGTCCACATGGGCTGCAACGGGCGGGAGAACATCTGATCAGCACCGTCGCCCGGTGCCAGAAATGTAATCAGCGCTCTGTAAATTTCAGCTCAATCCGACGGTTCTGCGATCGCGCCTGTGCACTGTCGCTTGGATTGACAGGTTGATATTCACCAAATCCATTGGCGGCCAATCGCTGCGGCGGAATGTCCAACGCATCCACCATAAAGCGCACAACCGAAAGCGCACGCCCCTGGCTCAGCTCCCAATTGTCATCAAATTTCGGATGCCCGAGCAACGGCGCATCATCGGTGTGACCATCCACCCGGATGATCCAGTTGATCTCTGGCGGAATTGCCGCAGCGACGCTTTGCAATATTTGCGCGACTTTGGCGATTTCCTGCTGCCCGACCCCTGACAGGTCAGCACTGCCCGGAGCAAACAGAACTTCCGAAGCAAAAACAAATCGATCACCCTGAATTCGTACGCCATCTTGCGAGCCTAGAACATCCCGCAACCGCCCAAAGAACTCGGAACGATACCGCGCCAAATCCTGGCTTTCACTTTCTAGGGCCTGCGCGCGCGCCGCCAAAGCGTCGGCTTCTGACTGCAACCTCTTGCGCTCACTTTCTTCGAGCAAACGCCGTTTGCGCTCTTCCGATGCTGCGCGTGCAAGCGCCGCGTTCAGATCCTGCCCAAGATTTTGCAACTGAACGGCTTGTGCGGTATCTCGATCTTCGTAGTCATCCAGCGCCGCCCGCAATCCCCCCAGTTGTTCACGCAGCGCCGCAACCTGTTGGTTGAGCAACACCGTCTGACGCTGTGCCTCCGCAGAGGTCGCTTGCTCGTCCGCCAAAGTCGCACGTGCTTGCGCCAACAACGCAGCACGTTGCTGTGCTAGGTCTTGTTGGTCTGCACTGTCCCGCTCAGCCGCGGCTTGGTTGTCCAAGGCCGCCAGGAGCTGAGCTTGCAACAGGTCCTGATCCGTGGCCCCAGCATTGGCCTGCTCCAAATCATCCAAGGCCTGCAACAAACGGGCTTCGATCGCAGCCCGGTCCTGCCCTGACGCGTTCACTGCCGCGCGCGCGGCATCCAGATCCGCCTGCGCCTGTTGCAGCTCGACCTTGGCACGCGCGTCTTGGCGTTCCAACTCAGCCTGTAGATTACGGATATCTGCTGACAGTGCGGCATGATCCTGTTCAGCCTGGGCGGCCCGCTCGGCCAACTGTGCATCCAGATCAGCGCGCGCCGCCGCATGATCGGTCGCCAACTGCTGCAACGCCGTTTCAAATTCGGTCTGAGTTTCAAGCGCAGTAGCCTGTTGGCGGGCCCGTTCCAGATCCAAAGTTCGGCGCATTGCCTCCGTTTCCGCTTGGGCCGTTTGTAAAGACGTCGCAGCCGTTTCACGCTGGCGCTCCGCTTCGCCGCGGATCCGGTTCAGTTCCGTGGTCAGCGCGGTGACCCGAGTTTCTGCGTCAGAGCGCGTCACTTCCATTTGCGCCAAGACCCGCGTCAACCGTTCCGCGAGCTCATCGCGGTCTTGGGCTTGGGCCTGTGTCGCGTTGAGCTGTTCCAAAGCCTGGCCCAGCTTTTCGTCCAGCTGTGCCTTTGCCGTATCCGCAGCCGCCAACAAGGTCAGCGTGTTCTCTGCCCGTTGTCGCTGTGATTCCAGCGCCAAGGTCATTGCCGTCAATTCCGCATCGGCATTTTCCAAACGTGACCGCAACGCCGCGACCGCCGCTGTTTCGGTCAATCGGTTAGCCTCGGCGGCGTCAATTTTCGATTTCAGTTCAGATAGTTCTGCTTCCCGCGCTGCACCTGATTGCTCCAGATCGGCAACCAGCGCCTCTAGGGCGTTGCGTTTGGCTGCGGCAAGCCGGGCGGTTTCAACCTGTGCGTCCAGTTCTGTGCGTGATGCCGCCAACGCCTGTGTCAGCGCGTCTTGTTCGGTCAGGATCTGACCACGCTCCTGGTTCAACTGATCGCGCTCTTGGGTCAGTGTCGCGATAACCTCTGCCGCCTCATCCCGATTTGTGATCAGCGCCGCAACCTGCGCTTCAAATGTGGTAATCTGGGTTTGCGCCACCTGTAGTGCGGCCCGTTGATCATCACGTTCAGCGCCAAGCGCAGCAATGGTGCGCGACTGATCCTGCACCTGTAAACGCGCGGTCTCAAGTTCAGCACTGGTACTATTCAGCGTGGCATTCAACGCCCCAAGCCGCGCCGAAAGCTGACTGTTTTCACGCTCTTCCAACCCCAAGGCGGAGGCGAGCGCTCCGACTTCGTTGGCCAGATCATCCAGTTGGGTTTCTTGACCGGAAATCGTTTCACGTAACACAAACTGTACCACCATAAAGATGGTCAGCAAAAACATCAGGACCAACAATAGCCCGGTCATCGCATCCACGAATCCCGGCCAGATCGAATTCTGAAACCTCTGTCCGGTGCGTCGTGACAAAGCCATGGCGGTTTACACTCCCGCGCTCGGTCCAGGCCGTCCAAAGGCCTTGACCAGCACGTCGATGTCTTTGCGCAGCTCTGCCAGGCTTTCTTGACGACCTGCTGAAATTTCTTCCAATATGCGCAGCATCTGCACATCGATAGAGCGCAGCCGCATCCGGCTTTCGGCGTCGATCCCAACATCGCCCTGAGCGCGCAGAATTTCCACCAAAGCGTCCTGCCCCACAGCAACCCGTTCGATGGCCTGCGATAGGTTTTCAGATCGTTCCTGCCGCTTATTCATCTGCGAAATTGCGGTAATCAAATCCCCCAGACGTTCGTCCACGGCTGCTCGCCCTCGTGCGTTTTCCACAAACATACCCTGCAACGTGTCGATCTGTTCGACCATTGTATCCAGAACTTGGCTCACGGCACCGCCATCCCCTGCGCCATCTTCGCCGGACGAAAAGCTGACCCGCGTAAACGAGGACAGCCATTCCTCAAGCTCTCGATAGAACCGGTTCTGTCCGTGCCCTGCAAACAGCTCCAGCAGCCCGACAATTAGCGATCCCGCCAGCCCCAACAGGGACGACGCAAAGGCAACGCCCATGCCGCCAAGCTGTGCTTCGAGCCCGGTCATCAATCGGTTAAATACGGCGATACCCTCTTCACCGTCTTGCGGAGCAAGGCTCCGAATGGTGTCCACAACCGCTGGCACCGTGGTGGCAAGCCCGTAGAAGGTTCCCAAAAGGCCCAAGAAAATGAGCAGGTTCACAATATAACGTGTGATTTCGCGGTCTTCATCAATTCGCTGCGCGACTGAATCCAGAATAGACCGGGTCGACGATGAGCCAAGCTGCATCCGTGCCCCGCGCGAGCGCAACAAAGACGCCAAAGGCGCCAGCATCGATGGAATGCGTTGGCCCTCGATGGTTTCGTCACTGGCAAACTGTTCGATCCAGCGCACCGAACCGATCAACTGCACCACCTGCCAGAAACAGGCCAGAACCCCAATAACAAAGACAAAGAGGATAAACCCATTGAGCCAAGGGTTGGCTTCAAAAACCGGCAGTACGCGCGGCAGCGCCACAAACGCCCCAAACCCCGACAATCCCAAGGCGATCAACATCATGATGATCTGGCGGACAGGTTGGGAAAACTGCGGCCTTGCCTCACGCTTATTCTGCGCCATAATCGGGGCTCCTGACACTTAAAATCTGCTCGTGTTCAGCCCGCAGCCTATAAGGAATGCCCCAAAAGAGCCAAGGGTTTATGCGGTCAAGCTGCGCACACGTGTCGCCAGCCAGTCCAGATCGTGGTCCTGTAGACCAATTTCCGCCAGATGGCTGGCGGTATTGTACAGATATTCGGTGTTCGGACCCCGTCCCCCAACCGCACTGGCAATGATTCCCGCCTGCTCTTCCAGCGAGAGTGCGCAGTATTGGTCGTGATTGGGATCGATCACATAGGTCACCGCGGTGACCACCTCCCCCGAGGCCAGCGTGACCTCAAGATTGCGTTCCAGATAGGCTGAGGAAACCAGCTCGCGTTCCCGCAGATCTGCCAATGTCTGCGCTTCGTGCCCGTCTTCGACCGCCAGCGCCACCCCGGTGCACTGCGCACTCTCAATCGCGTCAAGCGCAAGAACCAATCCGGGGTGATCTTCGGTTCCGCGATGATGGATCGAACGCATACAAAAGGAGCGCGCATATCCTGCCAGCGTCGCCACTTCGTGCCGGGCTACAGGAAAACCGGGATTCCACAGCAACGAGCCATATCCAAACACCCACATTGTCATATTGCTGCTCCTTTGCCTGGCGTCATTCATCACTGCGCCGTTGTTACCAGACTAGGCCCGGTGCCTCAGGGGCGCCATTGCAAACTGGTGTGTCATACCTGTTGCCCACTGGCGCATCGCGCCTTGCGCGATGCCACGCCCAAGGCTGGAATGGGGCACAGCCCCCTTCAGGCGCGGGAGCCGTCGCCTGCGCAACTAGCGACAATAATTTCCGCCGCGGTGACGCGCGGTATCAAGATGAAAGTGATCTTGATGATACCGATCGGCACGCGGCCCCAGAACTGTCCCAAAAGGCCCACAGGCCGCTTTCCACACCTTTTCCAACCGACGTCGGGACGATCCCTTTTTCCAGCCTTGCAAAACCGTAACGGTCTCACCGTTTTTCATCTGAAACCCTGAGATATCAATCGCTTTCCCCCGGCCATGTTCGGAAATTTTGGCCCCCGGTCGATTGTTGCGCGTGCGACAGGAATAATGTGCCGCCACTCTCAGCCCCACCACACGATTGCGAAATGCGGGCTGCACGCCGTTTTCCACCCAGCGCCGTAGGGCTTTGGCGGTGTCGCAGGTCATGATCGACGGCTGGCTCAGTGTGACCCCCACGACCGACCGAACCCGCACGGCCTCCTGTGCACCGCACCCCGGCAGTTTGGCGGCAACAGCGCCTACACGCTCACCCTGAATGTCGACATCATCGCAAACCGAGGTTTTGCGCAGCTTTCGGCGTTTGAACAGAACCTCGGTGGCAGCCCCCCCTGGCCCCCCGATTTCAACGATACCGTGTGCAGACACAGAAGCCAGCGCAACTGGAGCAGCCTCGTCAGCGGCCCACAGCGAGGTGCCGGCCAGCATCAGACCGCAGGTCAACACCGCGTGCACACCCCCCTTCATGACAAAGGCTCTCGGCCAAAGTTCGGCGCAGCTGTGTCTTGCCCCGCATCAATGATCCCGCGCCGAATGGCGCGCGTGCGGGTGAAATAGGCGTGCAAATGGTCGCCATCACCGGTGCGAATGGCACGTTGCAACGCAAACAGCTCTTCGGTGAAGCGCCCGAGGATTTCCAAAGTCGCTTCCTTGTTGGTCAGAAACACATCGCGCCACATGGTCGGGTCTGATGCGGCAATACGGGTGAAATCCCGAAAGCCCGCCGCCGAGTAGTTGATCACCTCACCATCGGTGACGCGCTGCAAATCGTCGGCAACACCCACCATCGTATAGGCGATCAAATGCGGAGCATGCGACGTCACGGCCAGCACCAAATCATGATGTTCGGCGTCCATCTCATCGACATTGGCCCCCATGGCTTCCCACAGGGCCCGCAGCTTCGCGACCGCGTCTGGATCACTGCCGTCAACCGGCACCAGCAGGCACCAACGATTGTCAAACAACGTGGCAAAACCTGCTTCGGGGCCGGAATGTTCGGTACCTGCAATCGGGTGCGCAGGCACAAAATGCACGCCGTCGGGCAAATGCGGGCCGACCTGTTCAATCACATTGCGTTTGACGGATCCCACATCTGACACGGTTGCGCCGGGTTTCAAGGCGCCGGAAATCTCAGCCGCAACAGCCCCCATAACGCCGACCGGCACACACAGCACCACCAGATCAGCCCCATCGACGGCGTCGTCGGCACTGTCGCAGACTCGGTCACACAGACCAATCCGGCGGGCGGTGTCGCGTGTTTCAGCGCTGCGCGCATAGCCCGTGACTTCCCCCGCCAGTCCAGCACGTTTGATGGCCCAAAACATAGAGGACGCAATCAGACCAAGACCGATCAGCGCCACGCGGTTGTAGATCGGCTGGCTCATACCTGCTCCTTAAACTCTGTGAGAGCGGCAAGAACGCGGGTGTTGTCCTTAGGTCGCCCAACGGTAATGCGCACGCATTCTGGCAATTTGTAGCTTTTGGTGAGACGGGCAATGATGCCCTGTGCTTTCAAAAACGCATCCGCCGCTTCGGCCTCACTCTCATCCGCAAACCGGGCCAGAACAAAATTGGCGGAACTGTCATCGCACAACAGTCCCAACTGTCGCAGCCCGCCTGTCATCCGCGCGCGCTCAGCGGCGTTGGTGCGGATACAGTTTGCGACCCAATCCGTGTCGGCCAGCGCCGCCTCAGCCCCGGCCAACGCGGCCACGGACAGGTTGAAGGGCCCGCGGACGCGGTTCAACACTTCGACCACCGGTAAGGGGGCATAGCCCCAACCAACCCGCAAGCCGCCAAGCCCATATAGTTTGGAGAACGTCCGTGTCATCACCACGTTGTCGCGTGCCTCGATCAATGAAAGGCCGCCATCATAGCCTTCGGCAAACTCCACATAGGCGCCATCCAGCACCAGCAGGCAGCTGTCGGGGATGCCATCTGCCAAACGTGTCACCTCATCCGCTGGTAAAAACGTCCCCGTTGGATTGGCCGGATTGGTGACAAAAACAATACGCGTGGCCTCCGTCACCAGATTGAGGATCGCATCAATGTCGACACAGCGCTGTGTCTCGGGCGCTTCTACGGGGGTTGCCCCAGCAGCAAGCGCCGAAATTTTATGCATCAAGAACCCGTGCTCGGTGTAGATCACCTCGGTGCCCGGCCCCGCATAGGCCTGACACAAAAAGTGGATGATCTCATCCGAACCGACGCCGCAGATCACTTTTTCCGCATCCAGACCATGAACCGCCGCAATTGAAGCCCGCAACGCGGCGTGATCGGTGCCGGGATAGCGGTTCATCTGCTGCAGTTGCTCGGTCGCAGCCGCAATTGCTTTGGGGCTGGGGCCAAAGGGGTTTTCGTTGGCGCTGAGCTTCAAAGGCTCCGCATGGCCAGACAGTTTGCTCGCACCACCTTGATACAAAGCGATGTCCAGAATGCCGGGCTGCGGTATGATCTGCGTCATGAGAATGGGCTCCTTTAATCTGCCCAGTCATACAGGCCCCAACCCGGTTGGAAAAGCCGCAAGATGGCTTCAGCGAAACTCCCCGCCCAGTTATTGCACCCCATTCTCTTGTTCTGCGGCGATGTGGAACCGGGCGGGTGTCTGATCCGCCGCCTAGCCTAGATCGGCAAAAAAGCGGCTTGGATCTGCTGGCGTTTGTGATGCGGCGCACCCGCCATCACTCAGCCGACTGGCTGGCACAGCTTCGCCGCCGCATGCACACCATGCCCGAAGCGGTGGATTTCCACCGTATTGGCGGTGATTGCGGCGATCAGCTGAAAGGCGTCGGCCAAGATATGCCCAGTCATGATCGCGTCCACCAACGGCTGTTTTCAGGGAGCGAGTGATGCAACCTAACGCCTTACTTTACCATGGAAAACAGGGGCGAAGATCGCTCGCGGCCCCTGTAGGCTTTATCGCCCAAATGCCTCATCTGGCATCCATGTCACGCGCTTGCCAGCCGCCCCCATGCGCATATGCAGGCACGCGGTTCTGGTACGCTGATAGTAAATCAAGTGCAGCGGATACCACCCCGCCTTGGGGGCTTCAACTTCAACCGCAAAGGTCTCTTCACAGGGCTGACGTCCATTAAATTCACCGACAATCTGCCCTCCCACCGTGGCGCGCATCCCATCGTTGACCAGAAAATCGATTACATGAACGCCCGGCTTGTCAATTTTGACGTAGCCAGTGATCTCGGCTGCCACACGTTCGGCGCGCTCAGATGTCAGGACTTTTTCACCAATGTCGGTATCGCGATAATCCAAGCCGCTCAACGCTGGCCCGGGCTTGGATCGCTTCAGCGCGGCCTTGGCGTTACTCAGCGTTTTTACGTCGCTTGGATAGGCATATTGTACATTTAGCCCAGGCTTCAGGTTCGAGGGTTGTGGATCGGCTGGTTGCAAAAGCAACGGCGCGGCCCCGGCCATGCCCCCCATCACAAGCCCTAAGGCGAGGGCCAGCCCCGCGACACGTGAACTCATATCTCTGTCTCCCTTATCATGCGCTGGCCACTCTGACGGTGGCTCACCGTGCCCATTGGTATCACACAGGATCCAGTTCTCAGAAAACAAAAAAGGGCCGCCCGTTGGCAGCCCTTTTTCAAAATTCCAAATGGTCCGGCGAAGATTAGTTCTTCGCGTAGAATTCCACGACCAGGTTTGGTTCCATGATGACCGGGTAAGGAACATCAGCCAGACCAGGTGCGCGAACGAATGTTGCGGTCATTTTGTTGTGGTCGGCTTCGATGTAGTCAGGAACATCGCGCTCAACCAGCTGAGTGGCTTCCAGCAGAACCGCCAGTTGCTTGGACTTGTCACGCACTTCGATGACGTCACCCTCTTTTACGCGGTAGGAGGGGATGTTCACTTTCTTGCCGTTGACCAGAACGTGACCGTGGTTCACGAACTGACGTGCAGCAAAAACAGTTGCAACGAATTTGGCGCGGTACACAACTGCGTCCAGACGACGTTCCAGCAGGCCGATCAGGTTTTCACCGGTGTCGCCTTTAACACGCTCAGCTTCACCGTAGATGCGGCGGAATTGTTTCTCGGTCAGGTCGCCGTAGTAACCTTTCAGCTTTTGCTTCGCGCGCAGCTGAATACCGAAGTCGGACAGTTTACCTTTACGGCGCTGACCGTGCTGGCCGGGGCCATAATCACGACGGTTTACTGGGGACTTAGGACGACCCCAGATGTTTTCGCCCATGCGGCGGTCAATTTTATACTTGGCAGCTGTACGCTTAGTCACGGCTGTTCTCCTTCAAAATGGTTCACCATTCTCATGAATGGCACTGAAGGGCGTTGTCCTCTTGCTCCACATCCTAAGATCCGGGCATGACAGGCATCTCCTTGCGGAGGCCACCAACACCAATAGTCCGGCGCGTATAAAAGACTGAGGCGCAGAGTCAACACCACATCGCGTCAGATCTGCGTTTAATCCACAGGAAGTCCACTGGGCACATGTTTGGGCACCCCAAATGGCAAATCCGCTTCGGTCCGCCCTGTTAACGCATGTAGAAACGCCACCAGATCGCCAATCTCGGCCTCCGCCAGCAACGGCGAAACCGGGCGACGGACCGCCGCCTGCCGCGCCATTTCACGGGTATCAGACTGAATGACAAAATCAATCGACATAAGCCACGGCGCCGGGCGCAACGCAGCCTCCTTGGGCTGCCACTTATCATTGGACGCGACCGGATCCATATGGTGACGCAGAATGCCCTCTAGTGTGGCAAACGCTCCATTATGGCCATAGGGCGCCGTCAACGCCACGTTGCGCAGCATGGGCGTGCGAAAGGCATAGGCATCAGCCAAATCATCGCTCTCTCCCATGCGCCCGACATCACGTGCATAAGGATCAAACCGGCGGGTGCGGCCGGGACCAAAGGCCGGTAGCCCCAGAGCATGAAACTTCTGATCACTCAGCAATGTACCGCTGTGGCACCGGCTGCACGCGGCCCGTCCAAAAAACAAATCCATTCCGCGTTTTTGCCGTGCGTTCAACGCAGCGCTGTCACCCGCAAGGTAGCGATCAAACGGACTGCTAAGACTTTGAAACTCTACCGTTTCAAAGGCGGCCAATGCATTTGCGATCTCTACAATTGTGACCTGTTCCGGGGTGTCGATATGATCAAACGCCGCCACAAAACGACGCCCGTATTCCGGGATCGTGCGCACCCGTTTTGCAACGATCGGCCACCCTTTGTCGATCCGATCATTCACCGCGCCAGACACTTCGTTTTCCTCAGACGCCCCAGCCATCTCAGTTTTTGAGGTCAGCGGAAAAACTGCCTGCGCCGCCAGCAGGCTCTCTAATCCTTGCGGCAACCATTCCTCAGCCGGAGAGTTGAACCCGTTGCCATAAATTGGATCACGGGCAATGCGCCCGTCGTGCATGATCGTGTGCAGATCCCGTGCGCCGAGATTCCACAAGGCAGGCGCATTGCGTGGGACGCGTTTTTCGATCCGGTCCCGCTCGACACCGGTGCTGCGTTTTGGCCCCAACCCTCTGCCGCCTTCCCCAACGCCAAGCGACAATCCGTCGCTGCTGCCCAGGCTGGGATGATGACAGGTCGAACAGGCAATATTTCTGTTGCCCGATAGAATTTTATCATAGAATAAAAGGTGGCCCAGCGCTGCCTGTTGTTGCGAAACCGATGGGAAATCCTGCGCTGTCAGCGGCGATGGCAAGGTCTGCGCCACCGCACCACCGGCCGCAAACCCGGCCCACAAAAGGACCAAAACCCGATGCGCTCTGTTCTGCTTGTTCTCGCCCTCTGTGCGTCTCCTGCCTTTGCCGAAATCGAAGCGGCGCGCGACCTGATGGAAGCGGGCGAATTTGCACAGGCCAAAGCCGCATTGGAACCCGCGGCGCGCTCGGGCAATGCGGATGCCGAAGAGCTGATCGGCGTCATGTACGCCATGGGGCTTGGAGTAGAACGCGACGACCAGCGCGCGTTTGAATGGTATCTGCGCAGCGCCATGAAGGGCCACCCCGGCGCGCAATCTGGTATCGGCTGGTATTATGAGATCGGGCGCGGTGTCGAAAAAGATCTGGTGCGCGCCTATATGTGGTACACACTGTCCGCCATCGGCGGCGACCCCGACGCGGCGATCAGCCTTGAAGAGGTTGTAAAAAAGATGTCTCGGGAAGAGATCGAAAAAGCGCATGTTTTGATCGCCGATTATAAACCCTGGATGTATCCGTTTCGCTGAAACGTTGCCGGGGGTACTGCCCCTTTGGACCTTCCCCCAAAGTATTTCAAACATGAACACGCAAAAGTCAGACACATTAGCGACTGTAACGCGTCAGCCGGCGCGCCAGCGCCAAAACCTGTGCGCCGCACGGCGCTCCGCTTAACACAGACACAGGGCCGCTTTCCCAAAAGCGGCCCTGCATAGCTGGCTTAGTTCAGATCGCTGTTGCGGTCCGCATTGATCGCGGCTTCGGCTTCAGCGACCCCCTCCGTCAGCGCGGCAAAGATCGCATCTCCACGCGTCACATTGCTTTTAAACCAGTCATAAACAGGCGCTGCCGCCTCCTTAAATGCGGCCTTTTGGTCTGGTGTCGGGACATACAGATCACCGCCGCCGGCGACAAAATCAGCATAGGCTTGGATCGATTTACGCTTGGGCGAGGCGAACGTCGCCTGCTGCAACGCGTAAAACCCATCGACGACAACACGGCGCATATCTTCGGGCATGGCCTTAAACTTGTCGTTCGACATCCACCACAGAGCCCCCATATAGGCATGGCCGTCCAGCGTCACATATTGCAGGCCTGCATCCGGGAACTTCATCCCCATAATATCGGTGATGCCGTTTTTGGACCCCTCTACCACGCCGGTCTGGAACGACGTAAACAGTTCAGGCCACGGGATCGGCGTCGGAGCTGCGCCAAGCGCTTTGACCAGCTCTTGAGGCAGGTCTGCGACCACGGTGCGGATCTTTAGGCCTTTCATGTCCTCAGGCTCAGCCACACGCCGTTTGGTATTGGCAAAGTTGCGCCAGCCACCGGTGTTACCGATGGTCATCAAGCGGATCAGATCACCAGAATCCTCAAGCGCCATCTCGCGCAGAGTGCGTGTGAAATCTCCCTGCAACACATGTTCCGCCACGCGGTCATCTGCCATCAGGTAGGGCAGATCCAGAACTTGAACATAAGGGAACAGGCCCGACGCGCCGCCCGACGTGGAAATGTAGACGTCCACAGTGCCGTCCGCAACGCCTTGCAAGCACTCTGCGCCATTTGAACACAGCTGCGTGCCGATGAACAGTTCCACCTCAATGGCGCCATTTGACGCCGCCTCTACGTAGTTTTTGAACACAACCAGACCATCATAGTCTTCGTCATTTTCATTGGAGTTGGCAGTGGCACGAATGGTATAATCCGCCGCCGATGCCGACAGGGCCGTTGTGGCCATCAGCGCCGCAACCGCGACCGTTTTAAAGGCTTTCTTGAGCATGTGTTTCCTCCCTATGCTCTGAACGTTATTGTTAGTTTGCAAACCCCGTCAGACGGGGAATGGTCATGGAAATTTCCGGCACAAAGGTGATCAAAAAGATCACCGCCACCTCAACCGCAAGAAACGGCAGAATGGCCTGTGCAATTGTGGTCACGCGCTCCTGTGACACTGCCGAGGCGACAAACAGCACCAACCCCATGGGCGGCGTCGCCAGACCCACGGTCAGGTTCACACACATGATGATGGCAAAGTGGATTGAATCCACGCCAAGATCCGCAAATACCGGGCCCAAAATGGGCCCCAGAATAATAATCGCCGGACCGGCATCCAGGAACATGCCCACCACAAACAGCAACAAATTTATCAGAAACAACAGGATCAGCGGGTTTTCTGTCAGGCTGAGAATAAATTCAGCCAACTGTTCCGGCGCGTGGCTAAGACTGACCACCGTCTTGAACGACATCGCCGCACCAACCAACAGCAGCACTACGGCCGAGGTCAAGCCTGCGCGGATCAGCACATCGGGCAGATCGCGCAGCGACATGGTCCGCAGGATGCCAAAGGCAACGATCAGTGCATAGGCCACAGCTACGGCTGCGGCTTCGGTTGGGGTGAAAACACCAGCCAAAATACCGCCAAGGATCAAAATGGGCGTTTGCAGTGGCACCACGGCCCGTTTGCAAACCATGCGGAAATCATGGCTCACGATACGGCGCACCCCCAGCATCAGGCCATGCGCGGCCAAAAGCGCACCACCAAAGGCCAGCCACTTGGCGGTTCCAGTGGCTGCCCCGCCCAACGGCACAAACTGCGCCAACAGCAGGCCAAGGTTCAGACGCACCAATGCCAGCGAGAACCAGTATTCCACCGGGCCCAACTCTATCCCTGTCAGAACAACACGTTTGGCCGCGGGCAGATCGTATTTATCTGCCATAGCGCGCACCATAACCATCAAACCAAGGCCAACCAGAATACCCGGTACAATGCCCGCAAGGAACAAGGCGGCCACGCTTTCGCCCATCACATAGGCATAGATGATCATGATGCCCGACGGCGGAATAATGGGTCCAATGACAGAGCTGGCGGCAGTGATCGCGGCGGCAAATTTACGAGAATAGCCTTCTTTTTCCATCGCAGGGATCAGCATAGACCCCAGTGCAGAAGTATCCGCCACTGCGGATCCAGACAGACCGGCAAACAGGATCGACGACAGGATATTTACCTGTGCCAGGCCACCGCGCAAATGGCCCATCAAGGCCTGCGAGAATTCCACAAGGCGCAGCGTGATGCCCCCCTTGTTCATCAGTTCACCCGCCAACATAAAGAACGGGATCGCCATCAGTGGGAAACTGTCCATACCGTTGTAAAGATTGCGGTACAAAAGCGTCAGATCGCGTTCCTGACCATTGAGGTACAGCAATATTCCCGGCGCAGACAGCAGTGCAAAAAAGACCGGTAAGCCGATCAAGAGAAACAGCAAAAACAGGGGCAGAAACCAAATCAGCATTATTCAGCCCCCCCCACAGTCACATCGTCAAGCGACGGCAATGCGGCGTCCAGCCCCAGAAGGGTCAACAGACGATGCAGGATCAGTTCGACATTCACCAGAATGAGCAGCGCCAGACCAACCACCATCGACAACATCATCCAGCTGCGCGGCACACGATACCATTGATCAAACCCAAACGAGGTTGGCACATACAAAGAAGCCGTCGCAAAACGCCCCCCCAGCCCCGTGACCTCATTGTAACCGATGTCCAGTGCCACAACGAGCACCAGAAGTGACAACATCAGCAGCACCAATGACAGCAGCGCCGCAACCATTTTGGGCAGCAATATCGTCAACGTATCAATGGCAACAAACCCACCGCGGCGAAACGCCGTAGGGGCCATCAGACCGGTCATCCACAACATGCAAAACCGTGCGGCTTCATCCGGCCAGGGCAAGGCATTGTTCAGCACATAGCGAAAAAACACCTGCACGAGGATCGCGACAACCATAGCCCCGACCGCCAATACACCAATAAACCGTCCCGCCATCAGCAGTCGGTCATTTACCACGTACAATAGATGCGTGGCTGCCAAAACTGGCTTCATTCTGTCCCCTCCCTGTCCGAGCCCCCACTAAACAGAGAGCGCTCGGGTCTTTTTCTTAGTCTCCGGCAAATTGCCCGACCTGGCCTTTGAAAAAAGCCAGAGCATCCCCGTCTTCGCGCATTTCAGCACGCAGAACCTCTCCCAGAACGATGATATGATCGCCGCCCTCATAGACTGCGCTGCGTCGGCATTCGAACCGCGCCAGACAATTTTCCAGAACCGGCACGCCCTCCACGTTTCGGTTCAGATCCATGTCACGCAGGCAGCCCAGATCTTTGGCAACGTTCCAGCACAGGTCATTTTGTTCGGTGGCCAAGACGTGGATTGCATAGTGCTCCGCATTCTCAAAATACGGAAACCGGCGCGAAGCTTTATCGGGGGCCCACAGAACCAGCGGCGGCGTGAGTGACACCGAAGAAAAACTGTTAGCTGTGATGGCAACAGCCCCATCGGGGCTGTCGGTCGTCACAATGGTTACACCGGTCGCAAAGCGTCCAAAGGCATCCCGCAGCAAGCGGGTATTATCTGCATCTGGAACAAACCTTTTTGGAGCTGCGGAAGTCATAATGTTCATGGCACCTCAGTGCCCAGCGCCGCCTCATACAGGGTGAACCAAGTCTCCCGGTCCAGCTCCACCTTCATGGCGTCGGAAATCTTGCTGATACGCTCCAGATTGTTCGTGCCCAAAACCGGCAGGATCTTGGACGGGTGACGCAGCAGGAAGGCCACAGCCACAGCCGCGCGATCCACACCCTGAGCCGCTGCAATTTTATCCAGCTGGGTTGCCACGGCGCTGTCACCGGTCATCAGGCTGCCACCGCCCAGCGGTGACCACGCCATCATCGCCTGATCGTTTTTTTGGTGGAACGCGATATCGCCATTGGTGAAAGGCGCGATTTCCGACAGGGAGATTTCGATCTGATTGGTGACCATCTGGGTTTTCATGCCAGACTGCAGCAGATCCCAGTCATACGGGCGAAAGTTCGACACGCCTACCGCGCGAACTTTACCTGACGCCACCAGATCATCCAGGGCCGCGCCGGTTTCATGGTGATCCATCAACGGGTCGGGGCGGTGGATCAACAAGAGGTCGATCTGTTCGATATGCATCTCGCGCAGCGAGGTTTCCACCGACTGTTCGATATGCGCGCGCGAGGTGTCGTAATATTTGACAGGCTTGTCTGCATAGCGACCACAGGGTGCGACGATGTCACATTTGGTGACAATCTCCATCTGGCTCCGCAATCCGGGGTTGGCCTTCATCGCGCCGCCCAAAATCGCCTCGGCGCCGTAGTCGCCATAGATGTCAGCCTGATCAAAGGTCGTAATGCCCTGTTCCAGACAGGTCTGGATTTTGGCTTCAACCGTAGCTGGCGATGTGTCGTCGACATCACCGATGCGCCACATGCCGTAGACGAGACGGCTGAAGGACAGATCAGAATTCAGTGCAATACGTTGCATTAGCGGCGTTCTCCTACACCCAAAGGGGTTGCCGGGGCACTGACGGGCACGCGACCATAGGCCTCGGGCAGCGAGCAGGTTTTCAGGTTCGGCAGAACCCGAGCCCCAAAATGTTTGGCTTCTTCGAGGTGCGGATACCCCGAAAGGATAAAGGCCCGCATCCCCATTTTTTTGTATTCTTCCAATTTGGTCATCACCTGATCGGTGGAGCCAACCAGCGCCGCCCCACACCCCGACCGCGCCCGACCAATTCCGGTCCACAGATTGGGTTCGACATACCCGAACTGATCGGCCAATTCCCGCGCCCGCGCCTGATGCGATACACCTAGCGAACCGGAATCAAGGGCCCGTTCACGGATCAACTGGCCGTATTCATCATCCAGTTTCGATGCAATGTAATCAGCATATTCGCGTGCTTCGGCTTCTGTGTCACGCACAATACAATGAACGCGCAGACCATAATCCAACGTGCGATCATATTTTTCCGCAACCGCGTGCACAGCCCTCATACGATCAGCCAGCTGCTCCTTGGGTTCTGGCCACATCAAATAGACGTCGCAATGCTGGCCACACAGATCCAAGGCCGCCGGCGAATAGCCCCCAAAATACAACAACGGACCGCCCGTTTGATAGGGGCGCACAGGGTCAGTTGTCAGGCCTTCAAAATCATAGACCTCGCCTTTGTAGGTGATTTCGTCCTGGCTCCAGGCCTGTTTCAGGATCTCAACCACTTCACGTGACCGCTGATAGCGATAGGTGCTGTCTGCCTTTTCGCCGGGGAAATCTGACGAGATGATATTCACCGTCAATCGGCCTTCCAACATGTGATCCAGCGTCGCGATGGTACGTGCCAACATGATCGGCTGCATCTCACCGCAGCGCACAGCCGCCAGCATGTTGATCTTATTGGTAATAGGTGCACAGCCCGCCACAAAGGACAGCGTGTCCTGCCCCACCTGATAGGACGACGGACACAAAATATTGCGGAACCCTTGGGCTTCGGCTTCTTTTACAATGTCCGAGCAATGCGCCCATGACGACCGCAAATCGCCGTCAGGAACACCCAGAAACTGATAGTCATCCGAACACAGGGCGGCGAACCAGGAGACCTCAACAGCATCAAGATCCGGCGAGGTAATTGGCACGACTGTCACGGGTGATTCCTCCGATATTCCCAAAAATCTTTCTCTTGCGTAGCGCGCTCTTTGATGTAGATCAATGGTGTATCAATTTTTCTGCATCATCGAATGAACCCATGACACCCCGCCGAACCACCCCCACTGCTCTTCCGATTTATGTTCAAATCAGCGAAATGCTGATCCGCGAAATTGCGGCGGGTCGATTGGTGGACGGCGAACGCTTGCCCCCGGAACGCGACATGGCCAAACACCATGGCACCACTGTGCGCACGTTGCGAAAGTCACTGAACGAGTTGGAAAAAAAGGGGTTATTGGAGCGCATTCAAGGATCCGGAAACTACATCCGCCACAGCACCAGCGTCGAAAGTATCTATTCGATGTTCAGGCTGGAACTGATCAATGGCGGCGGTCTTCCCACCGCCGATGTGTTGTCTGTCGATCGTTGCGACAAGCCGTCTGACTTGCCGGATTTTGGCACCGCCAAAGAGGCGACACGGATTCGTCGCTTGCGCTTTTTGAACCAGACCCCCATCGCGGTTGAAGAAATTTGGCTGGATGGCGATGCGGGGTGCATTGCCCCCGATGCGCTACAGGACTCCCTGTATCAGTTTTATCGTCGCACATTGGGGTTTTGGATTTCGCGTGCGCAAGACAGCGTATCAATCGGCGCGGTCCCGCGCTGGTCCCCGGATGAATTTGGCCTGCCTGCGGGGCAAATCACCGGTTACATCGAACGCCTCAGCTGGGCCCAAAGCCCCGTCGCGGTGGAATATTCCCGCACCTGGTTTGACACCAATCAGGCGCGCTACGTACAACGCCTAATCTAAGGAACGAAGATGGCTCGTCACATTGCATATGGCATCATCGGCTGCGGCATGATGGGACAAGAACACCTGCGCAACATCGCGCTGCTGCCCGACACATCAGTTGCAGCGATCTATGAACCCGACGCTGACATGGCCCGGATTTCAAAAGAGTTCGCCCCCACCGCCCAATTGGTCGACAGCATCGATGCGCTGTTGGCGGTGGAAAATCTGGACTGTCTGGTCATCGTCAGCCCCAATCACTGCCACATGGACCAGCTGGAACTGCTGGCGCAGAAACGCCCCCTGCCCGTATTGGTCGAAAAACCGCTGTTCACCGATCCCAATGACATCACCCGCCTGACCACATTCCAAGAGAACTACCCCGCGCCAGTCTGGGTGGCGATGGAATACCGTTATATGCCCCCCGTGGCGGCATTGCTGGACGAGGTCGAGGCGGCCACGGGGGGCATTTCGATGCTGACCATCCGCGAGCACCGCTTTCCGTTTTTGCAAAAGGTCGGCGATTGGAACCGGTTTAACCGCTATTCTGGTGGCACCTTTGTCGAGAAATGCTGCCACTTCTTTGACCTGATGCGCCTGACACTAAAATCTGAACCGCTGCGCGTGATGGCGTCCGGCGCAGCAGACATCAACCATCAGGACGAAACCTATGATGGGGAAACGCCGGATATCATCGACAATGGCTATGTGATTGTTGATTTTGCCAACGGCGCCCGCGCGATGCTGGAATTGTGCATGTTTGCCGAAGGCGCCCGCTATCAGGAAGAGATCGCCGCCGTAGGCCCCAAAGGCAAGATCGAGGCCCTGGTGCCCGGCCCCGGTCGGTTCTGGCCCGAACACCTTGGCGACGCCCCTATTCCGCAGCTGATCGTCAGCCCCCGTGCGCCCAAAGGCCCCGAACTGCGTGAAATCCCCGTCGACCCTGCCCTGCTGGCGGCTGGAGATCACAACGGATCAACCTTTTACCAACATCAGGGCTTTGCCGAAGTCGTACGCGGCGAACGCACGCAGCCGGATGTCACCCTGAATGACGGAAAAATCGCGGTGCAAATGGGCATGGCTGCCCAGCGCTCCATCGCAGAAAAACGTGTCGTCGAGATGAGCGAATTCGTCTAAACAACAAAAAAACCGACATGAAAACGGGCGGCGGGTCCCTGCCGCCCTTTGCGTTGAACACCGTGCGGGAACAGCCGTCAGGGTCTGAGCGCCTCCACCTCTTGCGCCATGTCTTCAGCCAAATCAGCAAGCGCCGCTTGATCGATCCCTTGATGCAGTTCTATACGGAGCGCATTCACATTGGCCTGAAACCTGCGCGCCAAACGCTGTGGATCCGCCGACGCCGGAAGTTCACCGCGGCTCTGGGCCTGCGCAAACAAGCTGGCGAAACACGCGCGCAGCTCATCCAAAAAACGACGCGCCTGCCCGGCGATCACGTCATTTGTAGTCCCGGTCTCCACCACGGTTTTGGTCAACATACAGGCCTGCCGCCGAATATCCTCGGTCGACAGATCAACATAAGATCGCAAATGATCAGCCAGAACGCTAAGCGGGGAAATGTCAGACGCGCCCGGACAGTCAAACAAGGCACGCGCGTTGTGAAAATAGCGGTCCAATGCCAACAGATACAGGTTTTCCTTGCTTAAGAAGGCCGCGTAAATGCTCCCCGGCTTCATGTTCAGCGCCAATTCCAGATCTTTCAACGACGTCGCATGAAACCCTTTGTTCCAAAACAGGGTCATAGCGGCATCAAGAGCAGTATCTCGATCATAGGCAGCGGCGCGGGACATTTGATCACCCCTCCATTTCGGCCAATTGCGATAGGATGTTGGTGTAATTATCAACGCCTTGCGCTCCTGTGACAAGATGGCGCTGATTAAACACAATCGCGGGAACACCACGCACCCCCTGAGACACCCAATGGCGTTCGGCATGTCGCACGTCCTGAGCAAACCGTTGATCGTCCAATACCTGTAGGGCGGCGTCACGTGACAGGCCAATCTTGGCCGCCACATTTGCCAGCGCTTCAGGATCGGCCAGATTGATACCGTCACTGAAATAGGCCGCAAACAACGCTTGTTTCAGATCATGCTGACGCCCCTGCTGATCAGCCCAATGCAACAGCTGATGCGCGGCAAACGTGTTGTAAATACGCGTATCCTCCCCGAACTCAAACGCAAATCCAAGCCCCTCGCCGATCTCTGTGAGCTGTCGACGGGTCTGGTTCGAGTGTTCAATCGAAACACCGTATTTCTCAACGATATGCTCTTGCAGGTTTTGGCCGTCCGCTCCCATATCAGGGTTCAACTCAAACGGATGCCAGTGGAGATCATACGCGATATCAGCTGCGTCCAGCGCCTGTTTTAGCTGCTGATATCCAACGATGCACCACGGGCACACCACATCCGAAATCATATCGATCCGAAGCGGAGAGGGTCGCTGTGTCATATCTACTCCTTGCACCCATAACTGTGCGTTTAACGGTATTCTTAAGCGTCGTAGCGCCAAACTCAATCGCACCTGCATTCACATGCCAGACATGTGATGCCCCGGCAGACGCCGCGACCGAATGCCGGGGGCCCGCCGTCACCGCATAAAAACCGGCAACGGCCCCATAGGCTTTGTTGGCGGCCGCGAGCAGCGGTTTGGCCGCATCTGGAGGTGTTGTTTCGTCGTAGAGTACGCACGAGGCCACCGGGTTTTCCGTGTTTCGCGTATCCACGGGTCAGGGCATCCCCTCACCTTGAGTAATCGCTCAAACCTCACCCCTATCGCGTCTTCGCCCCCGCATGTTCTCTCTCAACGTCAAAACCACATCCCAAAGGGCAGCTTGGGTGCACTAAGGTTCAAAAAACCACAGCACGGTTTGATCAATGTCATCTCCAATCCCTGCGGTTGGTGACAAAGTCACAGTGCGCTGCCGCACGCTCTGTCATGAACAACGAACCATCGTAGGAGAGATAAGATGCAAATAACAAAGAACCTCGGACGCGCGGATCGCCTGCTCCGTTTGATCGCCGGCCTTGTGCTGATTGGCCTGACCGCCAGCGGAACCATCGGTATTTGGGGGTGGATAGGAGTAATATTACTCGCCACCTCTGCACTAAACTTCTGCCCGCTGTATCGTATTATTGGGATCAAAACCTGCACCACGTGCTGACTGCGATCTTGGCTCTTTTAATGCATGGGCTTAGGGTTGCCCCAGAACCACACACCGGATTGCCCCATGACATCCCCGCACACCAAGCATGACAAGCGTCCCTGGGTTGACCGCTTCCCCGGTCTGTCCCAGCTGGAGGCCGACACGCAACACCTACTGTTACGTCACGCCGCCCTGTTGACACTGCCCCGTGATACGCTGGTGTTCGGGCCGGGGAAGTCGCCGGAAAACATGCTGTTTCTTCTAGAGGGCACCGTGCGTGTTCAACAGGTATCGGAAACCGGGCATGAAATTGTCCTGTACCGTATTCAGGCCGGAGAAAGCTGCGTGCTGACAACCGCCTGCCTGCTGGCCTATGAGGACTATGCCGCCGATGGCATTGCCGAGACCGAAATTCATGCAGCGGCTTTGCCGCGCGCAGTCTTTGACACGCTGGTGGCGGAATCTAAGTCCTTTCGCAACTTTGTCTTTGCAGCCTTTTCAAAACGGATCACCGATCTGTTCCGCATGGTGGATGAGGTCGCCTTTCAACGCATTGACGTGCGGCTGGCGCAGTGTCTGATCGCATTGTCGGATCACACCGACCTTATCCGCACCACACATCAGAAACTATCGGTTGAACTGGGCACCGCGCGCGAGGTGATTTCACGCCAATTGCAGGAATTCCAACGCCGAGGCTGGATCCGTCAGACGCGTGGCCAAATCGAAGTCTGCAACGCCACCGCATTGCAAGACTTGGCGAAAGCCGCTTCCTAAACACGGCACGCTGGCGCCGCTCCCCCCAACCGACCCTTCGACGACATCAGAACACTGTACACCCTGCTGTGCAGTCCTTCCCATGAGGAGTAACCTTCGTGATCGAAACAGAGTTCACCCCCCTAAGTTCCGCCCTAGGCGGAGGCCTGATAGGGCTGGCCGCGGTATTATTGATGGCCAGCATTGGGCGCATCATGGGCGCCACCGGCATTCTGGCAGGCACCCTTTTGCCAGAAAACAGGCAAGACTGGTCCTGGCGCATGGCGGTTCTGCTGGGGATGATCTGCGGCCCCGGCGTGCTGTGGTTGCTGACGGGCGCATTGCCCACGGTACAGGTCCCCATGCCGCCCGGAATGTTGGCTGTTGGCGGCTTTTTGGTGGGACTTGGCGTGACCTTTGGCGCGGGCTGCACTTCGGGTCACGGGGTCTGCGGACTGGCGCGCCTGTCTCCGCGTTCCTTGGTGGCCACCCTAAGTTTTATGATCGCCACGGCCCTCACAGTCTTTGTCATCCGCCATGTGTTGGGAGGTTAAATCATGCGTTTTCTTGTCTGTTTTGGGATAGGGATGATCTTTGGCACCGGGATCGCCCTATCTGGCATGGCCAATCCAGCAAAGGTCACAAATTTTTTCGACGTTGCAGGACACTGGGATCCCAGCCTTGCCTTTGTGATGGGCGGCGCGCTGGCTGTGACCAGCCTTGGATACCGCTTTGTCCTGAAACGCCCAAGCCCGGTCATGGCGGAAACCTTTCAACGGCCCACACGACAAACCATTGACCGGCCCCTAGTGCTGGGTTCGGTGATCTTTGGCATTGGCTGGGGCATCGCTGGATTTTGCCCGGGCGGGGCTCTGCCCGCTCTCGGCACCGGGCGGCCTGAGGTATTCATATTTGTAGCAACCCTGATCGCCGGTATTTTGACGGCGCGTGCAGTCCAATCGCGAATAAAACACGCAGCACCCGCTACTTAGCGCGCCCACACACACACCAATCCCCGCAGCCTGCCCCAACCATGGCGCAGACTGTGGGGCCCATTCAGTTACCTGCCGGCCTGTAGCCTCACAATTTGCAACGCGGAATATAGCTGCGCGCAACTGAACCCAGCTGATGTGATTACGAAGCGCAGAACTCCCCCAGTGGCATCACAATCATGCTTGCCGAATTTAAAAAACCCAATCCAATACAGCAACTTAAACCACTTCAAACACATGACTGAATACCACCAAAAATAAAAAACACAACCTAGAGTCAACTTAAGTCGCACCCCTTGTATTTAATTTTAAAAACAAAAAGAGCCCCGAAAGAATTACCGTAGCCCATTATTAAACCTTATAGCCCAATTTAGGCCCGGGATTGTTTTTTAGTGAGGTAAGAAAATGGGTGCGCAGGAAACGGAAGTGGTCACACACGTCAGTCCAGAGAGTGCAGACCTTCAAAGGGTCGTTGACGCAATCAATCGGGTTCAGGCGATTATCGAATTTGAGCTGGATGGAACAATCATCACAGCAAATGATAATTTCCTGAAAACTGTCGGCTATACACTGGACCAAATCAAAGGCCAACATCACCGCATATTCTGCGACCCTGCATATGCTGCATCGGATGAATACAGAGATTTCTGGATGCAGCTTGCCATGGGTGGCGTTTCAGCGGGCGAGTTCAAACGCTATGGAAAAGGCGGCGCCGAAGTCTGGATCAACGCGTCATACAACCCCATATTGAACGTTGATGGCAAACCCATCAAGGTGATCAAATTCGCCACCAACATCACCGATGAGAAACTGCGCTCTGCCGAACAAGACGGAAAAATGGCCGCAATCAACCGCGCACAGGCGGTGATTGAATTTAACCTCGATGGCACCATTCTAACTGCCAATGAGAATTTCTTGGCAACCGTGGGCTACTCCATGGATGAAATCCAAGGCCAGCACCACCGCATGTTCTGCGACCCCCAGTATGCGAGTTCGCCCGAGTATAAAAAATTCTGGGCAGATTTGGCCGCTGGAGAGTTTTCCGCTGGGGAATACAAACGCTTCGGGAAATCGGGCGAAGAAATTTGGATCAACGCGTCATACAATCCAATTCTGAATGCAGACGGTAAAGCCGTCAAAGTGATCAAATTCGCCACCAACATC
Source organism: uncultured Paracoccaceae bacterium (assembly GCA_947492585.1). Classification (GTDB taxonomy): domain Bacteria; phylum Pseudomonadota; class Alphaproteobacteria; order Rhodobacterales; family Rhodobacteraceae; genus Epibacterium. The sequence continues at coordinate 16,992 of CANLND010000024.1, read as the reverse complement.
ACGGATGAAAAACTGCGCGCTGCCGAACTAGACGGAAAAATGGCCGCAATCAACCGCGCACAGGCGGTGATTGAATTTGATCTCGATGGCACCATTCTAACGGCCAATGAAAACTTTCTGGCGACGGTTGGCTACTCCATGGATGAAATCCAAGGCCAGCACCACCGCATGTTCTGCGACCCTGAATACACCCAAACATCTGCCTATCAGCAGTTCTGGAAGGATCTGGCCTCTGGGGAATTTTCTGCGGGAGAATACAAACGGCTGGCAAAAAGTGGTGAAGACGTTTGGATCAACGCCTCCTACAATCCGGTGCTAAACGCCGACGGCCAGCCGGTCAAAGTGGTCAAATTTGCAACCAACATCACCGCTGCCAAACAAGTCGAACAAGAGGTCACGCGCATCGCCAGCGACTTTGTGACCCAATCCAGAGACATATCGGAACGGGCGCAAACAGTTGCATCCGGCGCGCAAACGCTAGGCTGTACAACTGAAGAAATCAGTGCATCAATCGAAGAACTCAGCGCATCGATCGACTCTATTGCACAAAACAGCAACCATTCGGATGAGATCGCCCAAAAAACCAAAGAGGAAGCCGATCTAGGTGCCAAAGCCATCGAACGGTCCATCGAAGCAATGGATCTTATCAATGCCTCGTCCGAAGAGATCAGCGAAATTGTTAAAACGATCAGTGAAATAGCCAGCCAGACCAACCTTCTGGCGTTCAATGCTGCAATCGAAGCCGCGCGCGCTGGCGAACACGGGCTTGGCTTTTCAGTGGTTGCAGACGAGGTCCGCAAATTGGCGGAGCGTTCGTCCCAATCCACCAAAGAAATCAGCAAGCTGATCAATGAAACGGTGAAACGTGTCACCCAAGGCAGCGAAGTGTCCCGTGAAGCTGGGGCAGCCTTTACCAAAATTCTGACGGGCATCTCTGACACCACAGATTCCATCACTCAGATTTCGGTCGCCGCAAACGAACAGCAAACCGCCGCGCGGGATGTCGCAGAAGCCATTCAAAGCATTGTCGACGCGTCCGAAGAAGCGGTGATTGCGTCAGATTCCATCGCCTCGTCAACAGACAGCCTGAATACCGGGGCGCAGGAGTTGAAAGCCGAAGTCGCCAAACTGGGCTGCTGAACCGTCACAATAATGCAAGGAGGGCTTTGCCATGAACAAGAACGTATCCGACCTCAGCATGAGCGACAGCGATTTCGAAAAACTGCGTGCTATCGTTCATAAACACACTGGGATCACCATTGGCGAAACCCGAAAATCTATGCTGTTCAGCCGCTTACGCCGACGGGTGCACGATGTGGGGGCTTCAAGCTTTTCAAACTACATCGATCGGCTGTCCAGCGATCCTGACGAAATGCAGGAGCTGACCAACCGGGTCACAACCAATGAGACCTATTTTTACCGGACACCGCGGGTGTGGGATTATTTTCAGGATGTGTTCTTGCCTGAGTATCACGCCAACAACCAAGGCCAGACCCTTCGGGTCTGGTCGGCGGCGGCATCAACCGGTGAAGAGGCGCATACGATTGGTGTTTTGCTAGAACAAGAACGCCAAACCCGCAACGGGTTTGACTACACCGTGCAGGGCACCGACGTGTCCTCTCGGGTGTTGGATATCGCCCAACAGGGCCTGTACAAGGGCCGCTCCATTGCCCGTTTCAGATCAGAAAAACCTGATCTGTTTGCCAAACATATGGTTGGAAATGACAGTGACGGATTTCAGGTTCAACCAGACATCAAAACGCGGCTCAAATTCAAACTTCACAATCTGCTGAAAAGACTAAAAGGCACCAGCCCGTTTGATGTTGTTTTCCTGCGCAACGTGCTGATCTATTTCACCGACGAGGACCAAGAGAAAATCTTGCGCCATGTCCGCGATCAGATAAAACCTGACGGCGTCTTGTTTATCGGTGAAAGTGAAACGCTAAAAAACCTGAATACCGGTTTCGACCAGGTGGCTCCGATCATCTATCGTCCAACATCACGCGGCGGCGGGAAATAAACGTGACTGTTGCAGAGAAAATTCACGTGCAGATCGGGCAGGTCAAAATTGGCCACGCGGGGCAAACTCTGAACGCTATTTTGGGGTCGTGCATCGGGCTAGGCCTGCTGTCCCCAAAAACTGGGGTCTACGGTCTGGCACATTGCCTGCTGTCCAAGTCCAAAACAACAACGGATGAAATCAGTGGTCGGCACGTCGACCAGGCGCTGCGGTCACTTCAGACACTAATGGACATCCCTCAAAAAGACCTGCGAAGACTTCAAGCCATAGTTGTCGGCGGCGCAAATATGACCATGCCGGAAGGCACCGCACCTGAACGATTGGTCGGAAGTATCAACGCCCGTTTCGCCTATAGCGCCCTCCGGGAACTTGGGCTGCGCAACATTCATCAGGATGTGGGCGGCCTGCTGGGCCGACAGGTTACTATCAACTGCACCACTGGCGACTTTTCTGTTGTCGCCATACCGCGCTTGGGAACATCATCATGACCTTAGACCCCTCACAAATGTCAGAGACAGCCGCAGCCAACCGCCCTGCTCTCCCCCCAATTTTGGACGGGGAGATCGACCAACCCACACAGAACAGCAGTGGGCGAGACAAGGCTGAAATCTACGGCTCCTTCATGATAGACCAGAGTGAATTTGCGATCCCTGTTTCGGCCGTAAAAGAGGTCGTGAATGAACCCAGAGAGATCTCCGCTGTTCCCCTGTCCCCTCCTTATATGTTGGGCCTGTTCAATCTGCGCGGCATGATTATCCCAATCGTCGATCTACGCCGATTGTTAGAATATCCCGAGATGAAGAACCCACAAACGCGCAAAGTGGCCATTATTGAACACGGGGAACATTGCATCGGCCTGATGTTCGACAAAACCGGGGAGGTGTTGAACGAACACCATGCGGCACGCGTTGAATTTCAGCCCAACAATCGCGGGATCAAAGACATCGTCATTGAGGGAGTATTGAAATTCGAAGATGGCGAACGTCTGGTGCAAACGCTTGACCCTTATGAGATTTTGAGCCTCGAAAAGTTGCCCCGTGCCCGCAGCAGTCAACAAACCAATGTGACGAAGGCGGCCCGTGGTAAACGGCGCAACTGCATTTCCTTTCAAACCGGCCATACGTCCTGTGCGATTGACCTACGCTACGTCAAGGAAGTCCGGGAGATGCCACAGGTGGATCGCACGCTGTTTGCGCATGGTGACGTTCTGGGCACCAGTAATCTGCGGGGCGTCATTTTGCCGGTGATCGATTTTCGCGGTTTTATGGGGGATGACGCCAAGCTTGACCTGGAAAAAATCAGCCCCAAAGACCGCCGTATGCTGGTGATCGAAACATCCTATGGCCCTATTGGGTTGATGGTCTATTCGATCGACAGCATCCTCCCTTACTTCGAAGACGAAGTACTGCCGTTTGCAAAGCTCGCGCTGCCACGGGGAGATTTTGTCAATGGGTGCCTTATCGATGACGACAACAAAATCGTCATGATGCTGGATCAAAACAAGCTCATGAACGAACCTGAATTTCTGGCGACGGCAAAGTCCTGTCAGGAAGTCTATCCGGCGAAAACAGCTGACAAAAAAGATGCCAAAAAAGTCAGCGGGAGCGCGCGGCGGACCTTTATTCAGTTTACCTTCGAAAGGAAATTTGCGCTTGATACCGCCCATGTCAGCGAAGTGATCGATCGGCCAAGCGAACTGTTGGAACCGCCATTTTCACTAGACTTTGTGGAAGGCATCATCAATCTACGGGACGAGTTGATCACGCTCGTCAATCCCCGTCTGTTGTACGGCCTATCCCCGGCAACAGGAGAGGGACAAAAGGTGGTGATCTTTCGGCATGAAGATCAGAAATTTGGGATCTTGGTCGACTCGGTAGACGAAATCATCATGACCACGGAAAACAGTGTTGCCGAATTGAAAGGCATGGACCAGCGCGACACCGCCCGCAACGTCGCCGAAGATGTCATCGGCTGCCTCCGACACAATTCGACGGGTGGAGGTATCTCTTCGGTCTTAATCCTTGATGTAAAGGCTCTGGTAAATCGCTGCGTGAAAGCCGCGGAACACACCTGAAGCACCAATTCAGGCGGGCCTGAATTGGGTCGAAGGCGATCACGTCGTGCCCCTTGCATCATCGAAGAGACTATTCGCTTTGGTGGCTTAGGGCTTTGAGAATTCGCAATCTAGGCGGCAACATTTCGCTCAACACGATGTCGGCGTTCGCCAAATGCGCAATCCCGTGACCGTAGGTGCCAAATGTTCGGCAGCGGCCAAGTAAGTCTCGGTCGGGGGAATACACCGACAGACGCGGGGTTTGATCGGTGACAAGCAATGCTCCATCAGCGCGCAAACCCAACGCCATTGGTTTATACAGCCCTCCAATTTCGTCGAGAAACCGCCCGCCCAGATCAAATCGTTGCACTCGGTTGTTTTCGCGATCTGCAACGCAGACCCTGTTTTGGTGATCTATGAGAACAGAATGCGGGGTCGAGAACTGGCCCGGGCCGCTGCCTGCGTCTCCGAAACTGTCTAAATGTCGTCCCTCATCATCAAACATATGTACGCGACTGTTTCCGTAACCATCAGCAACGTAGAAGACTCCATCGTTTGATTGGGTGCAGTCGGTTGGATGATTGAAGGGACTTAGATGGCGCGGCAGACCATCCGGGGAAAGTGTCAAAATCACTGAAAGTGATGCGTCTAAAATCAAGACCTTATGACCATCCAGATCAGTCAACGCCAAGCGGTTTCCGGGCAAGCTGCGCAGCCCGTGCCCCAAAACCACCATCGGAAGTGAACAGCTGCTTTCATACCTGCCCTCCAGATCAAAGCAGACGAGCTGCGGCGTAGACCGTCGCAGCACAATGATTTTTTCGCCAAGCACCGCCACGTCTGACAGATCGGTGACCGCCTGTGGCAATATTTGCGGGCAGGAAACTTCGTGGGCCGCAAAGAGTGTCTCCCCCAGACAGATCAACGGAGCAGAGGCGTGGGGCATGATTATTTACCTACAAAGACCAGCCATGTCACCAGCGACGGAAACACAGTAATGATCGCGGTTGCCAAAAGCATAAGGATAAAAAAGGGCAGAACCATTTTGGAAATTTCCAGAATATTCTTTCCAGTAAGCCCCTGGATCACAAACAGATTAAAGCCAAGCGGTGGTGTAATCTGTGCCATTTCGACGACAAAGACCAGATAGATGCCGAACCACAGCGGGTCTATTCCGACGGCTTTCACCGCGGGCAGGATGACCGAAGTCGTCAGGACCACAATCGAAATACCGTCCAAAATGCAGCCCATCAGGATGAAGAAAACCGTCAGCACGGCGATCAAGCTAAAGTGGTTCAGGTCGAGGCCGACGATCCATGCTGACAGATCTGCGGGCAACCCAGAGAAGGTCATTGCATTTGTCAAAAACGCCGCCCCCAACAGGATGAACGCGATCATGCAGGTCGACCGAGCGGCGCCTTGTAAGCTGTCGAAAAAGCTCTTGGTCGTGAGCGAGCCAGCAAAAGCAGCGATGACCAAAGACCCGACAACCCCCAAAGCCGCCGCTTCGGTTGCGGTTGCAACCCCTGTGTAGATGGAACCGATCACGGCGAAAATTAACGCTACAACCGGGATCAACAATCTGAGGCGCTGAACTTTCCCCCAAAGGGACAGGGTTTCGGTTTCCGCCGGCACTTTGGTTTTGTTTTTCATCGACCAAAGCATGATATAGCCTGAAAACAGGGCCATCAGTAATATGCCGGGAATAACACCGGCGACAAACAACCGGTTGATGGACACCTGCGCAGCGACTCCATAGACGATCATGATGATCGACGGTGGGATCAAGAGCCCCAAGGTGCCCGATCCTGCCAACGTCCCAATCGCAAGCTTTTCATCGTACCCGCGTTTTTTGAGTTCAGGCAGCGAAATTCGGCCAATCGTCGCCGTGGTTGCTGCCGACGACCCGCTGACGGCCGCGAAGATCCCGCAGCCAACCACGTTCACATGCACCAATCGGCCGGGCAGGTTTTGCACCCAGGGGCTCAGGCCTTTGAACATGTCTTTTGCAAGGCTTGTTCGATACAGGATTTCCCCCATCCAGATAAACAACGGAAGGGCCGTGAGCGTCCAACTGGCGGTCGACCCCCAGGCAACAGTCGCAAAGATCGGGCCGCTGGCGGTCGAGGTGAAAAACGTGATGACCACAAACCCACAGATGATCAAAGTGACACCCACCCAGACCCCCATGCCAAGCAGGCCAAAAAGGACAGCGATGACGGTGATCGCCTGGAGCAAATTTTCCATAATGTACGCTCTTATTCTTGCCCGACGAGATCTTCGTCAGGATTGATCATGATGTCTTTGCCGCACAGCACTGAGAACAGGCGCTCTGTCAGCGCCACGGTCATCAACAGCAGACCCAAAACCATCGAGATTTGCGGGATCCACAGCGGAACCGCGATGATCCCCTGCGACACGTCGTGATACACATAGGATTCATATGCATATTCAGCGCCATACCAGGTGCTCCACGACAGAGTTGCAATGGCCACCACCGTCGCAAATACATCCATGAGCCTACGCAGACGATCTGGTACGGAGCCAAACAGCAGCGTCACACGAATGTGGCCACCACTTAAGAAGGTCTGAGGCAATGCCAAAAACACTGCTGCGGCCATGCTCCACGCGGCAAAATCATCGGCAGATGGAATTTGTGTCCCAAGCAAACGCGCGACGATCTGCGCCAGAATGAGCACGCCGATGCCTGCGAGAAACGCCGCTGAAAAATAGCCGGATAGTTTATAGATGAATGTCGTGATCGACATGTGACCCCCAAATGCAAACAGGGTGCGCATTGCGCACCCTGTTCCTGTTGAATTATTCCAAGCCCTGGACGATTGTTTCCGCGTCTGTGCCCGCGCTTGTCTTCCACTCGTCCAGCATGGTGGCACCGATGGCGTTGAACTCCTCAGCCAATGCGGCCGGCGTCGCAGCAACCGTCATGCCATTGCGAGATAGGGTTTCTGTCGCGTCCGCAGTTGCCGCAACAGCCATGTCCCAGCCGCGCTTTTCTGCAAGTGCTGACGCTTCCATCAACGCCGCGCGCGAATTGGCAGAAAGTTCGTCCAATGCGCGCTGGTTCACAATAACGAAGTTCTTTGGGATAAAGGCCTTAACGTCATAATAGTTTTTGACAAAATCCCACGCCTGACTGTCCACACCGGTGGTCGGTGACGTAATCATGCCCGAGATGACGCCCGTCGAAAACGCCTGAGAAATCTCGCTAGAGGCAATCGTCGCTGGGATCGCATCAAGCAACTCGGCCAGTCGCGCAGTCGACGCGTTGTAGGCCCGGAACTTCACCCCGTCGAAATCAGATGCGCTTGCGACTTCGTCTTTCATATAGATACCCTGTGGAGGCCAAGGCACGGAATACAACGAAACAAGACCGTCATCCGAGAGTTTTTCGTCGTAGATCGGCTTACTGGCGTCCCAAAGCTTCAATGCGTCTTCAAAAGTGGTCGCCAGCAAAGGCACAGCGTCGGCAGAATAGGCCGCATCTTCGTTGCCCAATGCAGAAATCAGGACTTCGCCAATTGGAACAATACCCTTTTGAACGCCACGCTTCAGTTCTGGACGCTTCAACAAGGCGCTGTTGGACACAACGTTGATGGTCAACTCACCGTCAGACAAGCGTGCAACATCTGCTGCAAACTGCACCGCGTTCTGGGTGTGATAATTGCCGTCTGGCGCGTGTGCTGACATGGTCCATTCAGTCGCAAAAGCGGGCAAAGCGAGGCAGGTCAACGCCAGGGATGAGAGAGTGTTTTTGAACATTTTAGTCTCCAGGTTGGGGTCGTTACGCAGCTTGATTTGCTGCTTTGTTGTCCAAGTCCTCAGACCGCAGTTCCCACATAAGATCGAAGTAAGAGGCACGGTCCTCGGCAAGATTGAGGTGTTCGAGAAGGGCCGCACCTGCGGCTTGGGCAGCAGCCGTATTGGTTGCGTCCACCAAAATGGAAGTTTCCAATTTGCGATTTTCCGGGTCTTCAGATGGCAGCGGTGTCGATAGGATTTCATCTGGAATCATGACATGAAATCCCAGAACGCCATCGATACCCCGCAGATGAGAGACGATCGTTTCAAGGTCGGTGTCTGTGTCTTCAAGCGTGAGCAACGCCGCCCGCGCGCCGCAGCCAAATCCACCTTGTAACGGGACATGCATCACACGACGGCTGGTGTTGGTCATGCGAGCGAAATTGGTGTTGGACCAATCGGTTTGATGACGGAAAGCCTGTGCATAGGCTTCGGTTCCAAAAGTATGAATGCTTTCAGTGCGATAAATCGCTAGATACCGACGGCCGGTGTCTGACAGATTGCGATAGCGACGTGCCCAGCTAAAGCCTTCAATCGCGACGCGCTCTTCCATATGTTCCTGATCATACCAAAGGTTGAAATCGCCTTCATGCGCTGGATCGATGTCCGTCCATACAAACAATTGCGCATTTTGTGTTTTTTGAAATTCCATTTATCCTCGCCCGCATTAAGCAAAGCTTCTCTGTTCCGAGAAACGCCTCGGTTTAATGAAAAGCAGATGTTCAGAGCTGATCCGGCTGAGTGCCCGTCAGAGCAAAACCAGCAGCGTTAACGTGGAGCTAACGCTGCGATTTTTATGAAAGCAAATGGGAAATACTTATTGGGGGTGATTGGAAATCCCAATCAGCTGGAATAAATCCGCGCTGCATATTCCCGTGAGACCTGTTCTGCGATCTGCACAAGTTCACCAATTGCGCCAGCCGACGCTTCGCGGTGCCAGCTTGCAACAAGATGTAACGGAGGGGGGGTGTCATCGACGTCTAACAGGCGAAATTCACCACCTAGCTGGCTGTCCTCCAAAAAACGGGTTGGGACGGTTGCGACGCCTAATCCAGCGCGTACAAATTGGGCAATTGCAGCAAGGGATGTCACGCAATGAATCTGCCGATTGCGCAGGTTTGCATTTTCAAACAACGTAAGAACCGAAAGGTGGGGCCGCGATCCTCGTGTGAAAGTCACGATTTGATGTTCCGCAATATCTTTGAGTGTCACCGGGCCATCATCACATAGCGGATGGTCCTTACGGCACGCCCACCCCAACCGCAGTGGGCTTAAGGTCGCGTTCAAAACGTTTTCATCCAAAATCGTCTCTGTCTGCAACACAACATCAAGACTGCCACGTTGCAAAAGCCCTTGCAAATTGGGGGTCGATTCAACCGTAAGTTCGAACTCCAGCTTGGGAAAGCTTTGACTGATCCGATTTAGAAACTGTCCCATCCAGGTGTGGACAATGGACTCGATGATCCCGATGCGCACACGCCCAACCATGTCCTGCGGCTCAGACAAAGAGTTTTTTAGATCTTGCTCCGCCTGTAGCACATTTAGAGCTTTTGGCATGAGCGCGGCGCCTTGTGCGCTCAGGGCCACGTCGTTGCGATCCCGGTCGAACAGCCGACATTGCAACTCATCTTCAAGGGTGGCAATGCGGCTGGATATAGTTGCCTGCGAGACGTTCAGCTTTTCTGCTGCCGCGCGAAAGCTGTTTAATCTGGCAACCCAAACAAATGATTCCAAAAAACGAATATTCACGCCCGTGCCCCCAACATCTAGCTCACGGAGGTTAACGATTATTGGAAAAAAAGACAGGCGCAATCCGGCCCCGCCTGCAGATGTTTTGGGTGAAATACCTGAGATTGCCAACGAAACACGCATTCATGATACGGCAATTCACCGTGCCCCATCATCGCTGATGAAAAATCCTGTTCAGCACCGATTAAGTAATACAGTTTGTGTCAATCTCCCGTCCGTGCATCCTAATGAGCGATTAATAGGGATGGGAATATGGCAGCCGCCGCCGCTCAAATCAGCTATTCAGAGATGCAGATATTGCCGTTGCTAAAGCTGCGGGACGCGCTGCGATCTAATCGCTACACGGGCCATACTGCTGGGATGTGTCCTGGGAATTTGCAATGCAACCTTGTTGTTCTTCCCAACAGTTTTGCAGCAGACTTCCAAAATTTCTGTGACAGAAATCCCAAACCCTGCCCTCTCCTTGCTGTTTCAAAGCCGGGGCAACCCTATTTGCCATCACTCGATGCAGACGCCGATTTGCGCAGGGACGTGCCGTCATATCATCTGTATCGAGATGGTCAGTTCGAACGGGCCGTTTGTGACATCATGTCCCTTTGGCAAGACGAGCACACCGCCTTTGCGATCGGGTGCTCATTTAGCTTTGAACGCGCTCTTGCAGCAGCGGGAATTCCTCTGCGTCATCATGCGCTTCAACGAAACGTTCCCATGTATCAGACCACGATGCAATGCGTCCCCTCGGGCATGTTTTCTGGTCCTGTTGTGGTCAGCATGCGTCCGATCCGCGCCAAAGACGTCACCCAGGTGGTTCGCATTTGTGAGGCCTATCCACACGCACATGGCACGCCTATTCACATCGGTGATCCGGCAAAAATTGGCATTGCCGATCTGACGGCACCCGACTGGGGGGATGCGACCCCAATCGACGAAAGCGAAGTGCCGGTGTTTTGGGGATGCGGTGTAACGACGCAAATCGCCCTTAAAAACGCCAAACCAGAATTCGCAATCACCCATGCGCCGGGGGCCATGTTGATTTTGAATGCGGACGACGAACGCGTCCCGACGCGCAACCAATAACAAACTATGCAACAAGGGAAAAATCCATGAAACATTCGACAGGCTTATTGACCGCCATGCTGGCCCTGACCGGCGCTGCGGTTCACGCCGAACAGCTTTCCGTCGTCGGCAGCTGGAGCGGCCTGCCCCTGCACAAGCAGTATGAGAAACCGTTCTGGGACGAAAAAATGCCTGCGGCGAGCCAAGGCGGCATCACCGCAGCACTGACAACGCATGATCAGATGGGCATCAAGGGCGGCGACGTGTTCCGCATGCTGTCAGATGGCGTGTTCGACGTTGGCATGACCGTTGCGGACTATGCGGTTGCAGATTCTGCGGCGCTGGAGGGCCTGGACGTTCCCCTTATTGCCACCGATGCTGCCGCGGCCAAGGTTATGGTCGAAGCTGCTCGTCCGATGATCGATGATATCTATGCAGATGTCTTTAACGCCAAGGTGCTGGGCGTTGCCCCTTATCCGCCGCAGGTTGTTTTCTGTAACGCCGAGATTGCCGCGCTAGAAGACCTCAAAGGTCTGAAAATCCGTGCCTCCGGGCGTATGACCGGTAAGCTGCTAGAAGCATTGGGGGCAGAAGCCGTCAGCATTAGCTTTGGCGAAGTTCCTGGCGCCTTGCAAAAAGGCGTCGTCGATTGTGCCGTGACCGGTGCTGGCTCGGGCTATAGTGCCGGTTGGTGGGAAGTTTCCACCCATCTGATGCCCGTACCGCTTGGTGGTTGGGATCCCGTTGTGACAGCGATCAATTTGGACAAATGGACCGATCTGACGTCTGAACAACAGACAACCATTCAGGCCGCTGTAACAGCGGATCTGGAAACGCCTGCATGGGAAACAGCCCAAAACGCGCTGGCCACAGATATCGCATGTTTAACTGGCGAGGGTGAATGCCCCAGTGACAAACGCGGAATGAAACTGGTTCCCGTGACACAGGCTGACGTTGACACAGCACGCGGCATCCTTGTCTCTGAAGTGCTGCCAGATTGGGCAGAGCGCGCAGGTGGTGACTGGGGCAAACGTTGGAATGACACTGTTGGCGTTGCCACAGGTGTTCAAATTCCTCTGAACTAAGGACAATCGTCATGCACCCTATCCTGTCGTTATTGCGACAAACCAACGAACGATTGGCCGTTGCTGCCGGTGGATTATTGCTGCTGAGCGTTTGTGTCACCCTCTTTGATTTGGTGGCACGCCAACTGGGCATGTCACTGGGGGGAACGGATGAGCTGTCAGGCTACGCCATGGCAATCGCGACAGGATGGGGGGTGTGCTACGCCCTTACGATGCAGGCCCATGTGCGCATTGATCTTTTGCGCGCACGCAGCGGCCCACGTTTGCAAAGTTGGTTTGATTTGATCGCGATCCTTTCGGTCGCGGTGGTTTCCCTGGCGGTCGCGTATCGTGCATGGCCCGTGTTGAGCAAAACCATCAAATCCGGCGCGACCGCAAACACCACACTGGAAACACCTCTTTGGATCCCACAGACCCTTTGGCTGGCAGGCTGGGTCTGGTTCGCCGTTTCAGCCGTTCTTCTTTCGCTTGGCGCGCTTTGGTTCCTGGCGACGTCCCAACACAACAACATCGATGAATTTATCGGACTTCGAGGCGAAGAAGAATGATCCTATTTACCTCTGGTGGGCTACTGGCCCTTCTCTCTCTCTCAATCCCGGTTGGGATTGTTCTGTTTCTCCTCGCCTTTGGGATCGATAGCCTGTTTAGCCCGTTCCCGTTGATGCGTGGGCTGGGTCAGGTTGTTTGGTCATCATCCAATAGCGCCGCCCTGATCGCTATCCCGTTCTTTGTTCTGTTGGGTGAGCTTTTGGTGCGCAGCGGTATTGCGCGCCGTACCTACTCTGCGCTCGAAGCCTGGGTCTCTTGGTTGCCGGGCGGGCTGATCCACGCCAACATTGCGACGGCAACCCTGTTCTCAGCGACGTCTGGTTCATCTGTTGCGACAGCAGCGACTGTGGCCTCGGTTGCTACGCCGCAGGCGGAAAAACTTGGGTATGATCCCAAACTCTTTTCTGGCGCAATCGCGGCTGGTGGGACGTTGGGCATCATGATCCCGCCCTCGATCAACCTGATCGTATACGGTTTTCTAACCGAAACCTCGATCCCACAGTTGTTTGTAGCGGGCTTGATCCCGGGACTAATGCTGGCGTTGTTGTTCATGGTGGTCACCGTCTTGTTCTGTCTGGCCAAACCTTCGTTGGGAGGTCCAGGCATCTCTGCAAGCTGGTCGCGTCGCTTCACGTCACTCGTTGATTTGCTGCCCCTCTTCACACTTTTTGGCTCTATTGTTGGCGCAATTTATGCCGGGTGGGCGACGCCAACTGAAGCGGCAGCCATTGGTGTCGCCATGGCCTTTGCCATCGCCTTTGCGCATAAAGCCGTGAACCGCGAAATGATCATTGCAAGCCTGAAGGGCACCGTTCGTACAACAGCGATGATCATGTTGGTGGTGATCGGAGCCTATGTTTTGAACTTTGTTCTGACGGCGGCAGGCGTAAGCCGGGCACTGCAAGACTTCCTGCAAAACTTAGGTATGGGGCCGTTGGCTACATTGATGGTGATCATCTTGATCTACATCGTTCTCGGCTTCTTTATCGAAACGCTTTCGCTGATGGTTGCGACCATTCCGATCATCGTCCCGATCGTCGAACAGATGGGGTACGATCGGCTGTGGTTCGGTATCTTGATGATCATTCTGGTGGAAATGGCACTGATCACACCCCCGGTAGGTCTCAACCTTTATGTCGTCCAAGCCGCCCGCAAAAAAGGTGCGTTTTCAGACGTGATCATTGGCGTCATCCCTTATGCGCTTGCGATGCTGGTCATGGTTGGCCTGCTGATTGCCTTCCCTGCAATCGCACTCTTTCTTCCTTCAAATCTATAAAGAATGAAACATGAAGTTTTTCTGTGAAAATCAACCCTTGGACGTAAACATCCAGCATCTATACGTTGCAGGCTGGACCGGACGAGACGCCGCAGCTGTGCAACATCACATTGATGAGCTTGCCGAACTTGGCGTTGCGCCGCCATCGCAGGTGCCGCTGTACTACCGCGTTTCTGAGAACCTGCTGACACAGGCCGACGAGATCGAGGTCGTGGGCGCGACATCTTCAGGTGAAGTGGAGCCGATGCTGCTGCTTGCGGATGGTCAGCTTTGGCTGGGTCTGGCATCCGACCACACGGACCGCGAATTGGAGGCCTATTCTGTCGCGGCGTCAAAACAGGCCTGCGTGAAACCAGCGGCCCAAGACCTGTGGAAATTTGCCGACGTAAAAGAGCACTTGGATCAGCTCACCTTATCCTGTGAGATCTTTGAAGCCGGGGCCTGGGTGCCGTACCAGCGGGGGTCTTTGGCCGCGATCCGTCCTTTGGCAGATTTGCTGATGGGCGCGGACATGCCGGATCAATCAGCCATGCTGTGCGGCACACTGGGCGCCAAGGGCGGCGTTCGACCGGCGGCACACTATAAGATGCGCCTCAGCGACCCGGTGCGAAATCAGTGCATCGAATTGACCTATTCTGTCAGAACCCTTCCAGTCGTCGCCTGACATGACTGTGGGCATTGCGAAATCCGAATGGGCCGCCCGTCAAGCCGCACTATTTACAGCACTTGAGCATCCAAAGGTCGTGATGGTCTTTGGGTATGGCAGTGCGCTTGGTGCGGGAACGCAATCCCATGGAGCGATGCGCTATTTGACGGGGTGGGACAGCCATGAGGCGATGTCTCTTTACGCATACACCGAAGAACAAAGCATCCTATTGATAAGCAGCCCCTTTCTTGAACCCCTCGCCAATGCGCATTTTGTCGACACGAAAATCATACCTGCCCCACCGGCTGATTGGGGCGGGATCATCACGCGCATCTTTGGCCGGAATGGCCCCTATTCGACTGTCGGATTTTCGGAATTGCCACACACGGTCTACCAAACGATAGAGCGCAAAATTTCGCCGGTTCATATGGTTGAGGGGGACGCTGTTCTGGCTGTCCAGCGCCTGCGTAAGTCTGCACAAGAAATAGCTGTTTTAGAACGCGGTGCGGCGATTTGTGATGAACTGTTCAGCGCGCTTCCCACCTGTCTCAATATGGCACGCCCGGCCTTTCGCACACAGCTTGAATTGGAACATCGGGCGCGTTGCGCTGGGGCGGATTACTGCAAGACCTGGCTGACGATCGACAGTTGCGCCGACCGACCACGTTACTGGCCAAAGGAAGCTAATCAAAGCCCAGAACCCGGCGATCAGGTTCTATTTGGCATCGCCTTAACCGTTGACGGCTATTGGGCGCATGGAATTCGTATGGGCACGATTGGAGCCCCCACCGATGATCACCGCAGGCTTTGGTCGGTCGTCCATCAGGCCCTGCTGCGTGGCCAAGAAGCCCTGCGCCCAAACCAACCGATCTCAGATCCAGTGACGGCTGTGGCCAATTCACTTGAGGGCGGGCTTCGGGAGTTTGGCTGGCAGAACACCCGTCGTTTTAGAACCGGACATGGTCTGGGAACCTCCTACGAAGAGCCATTGGCAACGCTGCCTTTTGCACAGGACTGGCATTCTGACTTTGCGCCCAAAGGCCCAACTCCGCACATCAATATCTCCAATGGCTCTGTTTTTGAGCTTCACCCCAACCTCTTTGTGCCTTCGATCGGAGGGGCCGCATTAGGCGAAATGTATGTTGTCGAACACGCGCGCGCACGGCCGCTTTTACAATTCCCCCAAAGCTTGATGGAACTGCACATCTCTGGATGAAAGATAAACACATGAATGATACGCCTTGGAACGCTCACACCGCAAAACAGCGCTTACAGGATCTTGATGCGCGCCTTGCGCAATCGCTGCCTTCAGATCAGCACATCTTTACGCACACCTATATACCACAAGCAATTCACGACGCTGAGAAACTGCACGACGCGCCTGAAACGCCGCTAAAAGGTGCTTTGGTTTCGATCAAAGATCTGTTCGATATCGAGGGGCAAATCACCCACGCTGGCACCCGTTTCATGGGGCAGGATGACCCTGCAACATCTGACGCAGATGTCGTTGCCAAGCTGCGTCAAGCGGGCGCGTCTATTGTGGGTCATACCAATATGACAGAGCTGGCCTATTCCGGCCTCGGCCTGAACCCGCACTATGATACGCCGGCAAATGCGTTTGATTCAGAGAAAATTCCCGGCGGGTCAACCGCGGGCGGGGCGCTCAGCGTCGCGCGAGGGATGGTGGATATTGCGATCGGGACCGACACCGGAGGTTCATTGCGTATCCCTGCAGCCTTTAACGGAATTGTCGGATTTAAACCGACACAAGCCACCGTTTCACGCGCCGGTTGCAAACCGCTTTCTGTCTCACTGGACAGCGTCGGCCCGATGGCAAAAAACGTCGCAGGATGTCGGATGGCATATGATGTAATCCGTCGCCCCTCTGGCCACCCAGCGCTGCCTCTGACACCACAGTTGGTTATTCCCGATAACTTCGGCTTTGATGCGATTGAACCCGCAGTTGATAGACAATTCTGGGAGGCTGTTCAGCGTTTGAACGACGCCGGGTACTCGATTTCACGCAACACCTTCGCGTCGTTGGATGCGTATCAACAGCTTCCAATTTGGCAGTTCTCTGCTGTGGAATCTCAGGCGGTTTACAGCGCATCCGTGCAGGCACACGCTGAAGACATGGATCCTCGCGTCGCCTCACGCATGGCGCGCGCAAGCGAGGTCGACGCGGTCACCTACCGACAAACGCTGGATCAGCGTCTTCGCCTAATCGGAGAATTTAACGCCGAGCTTGGAGGGCGCACTCTGTTGCTGCCCACCACTCCGATCTTGCCGCCAAAATTCTCTGATCTCGAACAAGACGACGCCTATGGCCGGGCAAATCTTCTTGCCCTCAGAAACCCAAGCCTCGCCAATGTCCTAGAGTGCTGCAGCGTCTCACTTCCTTCGGGCACAGCCAAAGAACCAATAGGTATCATGCTCATTGCAACAGCGCATCGCGACCACGCGTTGCTAAACGTTGCTGCGTCTGTGGAACGCACTCTCAATTTGAGAACTGTGAGCTGAACTACTCCCCATTTATTGGACAGGTTCTGGCGTAGACTGAACGACTACCGGCTGACGCCGGTAGGATCTTTAATATGGTTGTCGAGGTACTGAAGTACGATGTCTTCGGTGATGGCGCCGTTTGTGGTTGAAAAGGGTAATCCCCCGGTAATCCCGCCTAAAATTAGTGGTGTTCAAAAGTAGAATTTTCTCGGCAAGATATCTGAGGAGATTTTGAAT
>CANLND010000023.1 GCA_947492585.1 uncultured Paracoccaceae bacterium | reverse complement strand
GATCAGACATGTTCACCGCTCGATTTTCGAACTGTGAATCACGCAGCTAAGCGGAAATCAATGGGTCCTGACCCTAAGTACCGGTAAAGTTGCTACAAAGAATTAATGCTGCAGAAGCCTCAGTCTGCGAGGCCTTTCAGGAACACCAAATATTGTGTCGGGTTGAACCTGTCTCGCTAACATCGTGCCGACTACAGTCTAAGAAATATGTCTGGGGCCAGTGGGTAACGGAAAAGGCACCAGCCGCTTATTTTTTTCATCCCATAATTTCAACGAAAGTGCGCTGATAGCTTCGGGGAATTTGATCCGACGCGGGGCGATGTCTGCGGGCAAACTGTGATGGCACGCCCGCAACCGATATGACGGGATACGGGCGTTGAAATGATGCATATCGTGCAGGGTGATATTGGCCACGGCGAAATCAAACAGCCAGCCAAAATCCAAACAAGACGAGCCGACCAGCGCGGCATCAACGGGGTTTAAATCCGGGCGACGGTCCCAGTAGGTGTCCTCGAAATTATGCTGGAGATAGACAAGAAAGACACCCAACATGCCGCCGACAAATGAAAACACAAACCACAGCACGACGCCCTGCGCGCCAGCCAGCCGGTACAGCGCCCACAACAGTGCAAGGATCACCCCGTTGTGCACCACTACGCCCATCATGCCAAAGCGCAGCGTGTTTTTGGGCCAGCGGTAGCGAATAAAATAGGTAAACGCCGCCCCCAGCGTGATCAGCACCAGCGGATTGCGATACAGACGGTACATCAGCCGATGCCATCCGGGTGCATCGCGCCATTCCCGCAGGGTCATTGTGTGAATTTCGCCCGTGTCACGGTGCTCAAGATTGCCAATACCCGCGTGATGTAGATTGTGATTTTGCCTCATGACCTCAAACGGGGCAAAGGTGAACGGCGACAGCACATGCCCCGCCAGATCGTTTTGCCAACGTTTTTCAAACAATGAATGATGCCCAGTGTCATGCTGCAATACATATAACCGTACCGCAGCGACGGAAAACACCAGCCCTGTCGACACCATCACAACCAGATACTCAGCATATTTTATCGTGAGGGAAAGCGCGGCGAAATACACAACAAACGTCCCGAAGAAGCTAAGCGCTCCAAGCCGGTTGTCCTTGTCACAATACTGACGCGTATGGGCGCGCAAATCCATGCTGTCCCCAACAAATCACCTGACGCAGGTGTTGTCCCCTGCGCCTCCCCTCGCCCATAAGCTAATTTGGGTTCCCTGCCCGACAAGTGACACGGGTGTAAAATTTTTGCGACAATGCCAGACGCAGATCACCTGCGCCGCGCAGACGGATCAGCACACACTAGCACGAGAAACAACAAAAAAGCCCAAAACCAATTTTCGTGGCCTTGGGCTTTGGAGTGTCAAAGTAGATGTCCATCCAACGGACGACAGCGCGAACTTAGTCGCGGCGCCCTTCCAGGTGTTTGCGCAGCTTGGACGGTGGCGCCTTTTTACGGCCCTTATAGGGGTTCTTGTCGCCCTGCCCGCGCAGGGTCAGGCGGATCGGCGTGCCCGGCATGTCAAAGTCCTGACGCAGGCCGTTCACCAGATACCGGGTGTAGCTCGCAGGCATTTTGTCAGGGTGCGAACACATCACCACAAAGCCGGGGGGACGGGTTTTGACCTGTGTCATATAGCGCAGGCGGATGCGTTTGCCTTGCGGGGCTGGCGGTGGGTGCTGCTCTAGCATGCCCGTCAGCCAGCGGTTCAATGCCGCCGTGGGGATCCGACGGTTCCAGACCTTATAGGCGCGAATAATCGCTTCGTTCAAACGGTCCAGACCCCGGCCTGTTTTCGCCGAAACCGTGACCAACGGTGCGCCGCGCAACTGGGGCAAAAGACGGGCAAAGCTTTCTTTCAGCTCTTTCAGCTTTTCCTGCTTTTCGTCTTCGATGTCCCATTTGTTGACTGCGATCACCACCGCACGGCCTTCGCGTTCGGCCAGATCCGCGATGCGCAGATCCTGCTGTTCAAACGGAATGGCTGCGTCCAGCAGGACCACCACAACTTCGGCAAATTTCACGGCCCGCAAACCATCAGAGACGGAAAGCTTTTCCAGCTTTTCCTGTACCTTGGCCTTTTTGCGCATACCCGCCGTGTCAAAGACCCGCATTGGAACGTCGTTCCAATCGATCCGCAACGAAATCGCGTCGCGGGTGATCCCTGCCTCGGGGCCGGTCAGCAGGCGGTCTTCGCCAAGGATCTTGTTGATCAGCGTCGACTTACCGGCGTTGGGGCGACCAATGACAGCCACCTGCATGGGCTTGTCCACCGTGGGCATCGCCACTTCGTAAACGGTATCTTCGTCCTCGTCTTCGTTCTCTTCCAGATCTGTATCTGTCTCGACAACTGCGTTCAGCTCTTGGGCTTGTGCCTCGTATTTGTCGGCCAGTGGCAACAAAACGGAATACAGATCCGGCAGACCTTCGCCGTGTTCGCCCGACAGGCGCAGCGGCTCGCCAAGACCCAGACCATAGGCTTCGAGCACGCCCGCCTCGGCGGCGTTGCCTTCGGCCTTGTTGGCGGCCAGGATCACATGCGCGGACTTGCGGCGCAGGATGTCAGCAAAAATTTCATCGGTGGGTGTCACGCCCGTTCGGGCATCCACCATAAACAGGCAGATGTCTGCCATATCCACCGCGCGTTCGGTCAGGCGGCGCATGCGGCCCTCCAGCGAATTGTCGGTGGCATCTTCCAGACCGGCGGTGTCGATCACGGTGAACCGCAGATCGCCCAGACGGGCCTCGCCCTCGCGCAGGTCACGCGTCACACCGGGCTGGTCATCGACCAACGCCAGCTTTTTACCGACAAGACGGTTGAACAGGGTGGACTTTCCCACATTGGGGCGGCCCACAATGGCGAGGGTAAAGGACATGGCATCCACTTTCAGTGACTAGAGACGCGCCCAATAGCGCATCTTTGCGTCAACGGAAAGCGTGGAGTTCACCTTTTGTGGAGACAACATACAAAGTTTCGCCCGCAACGACCGGTGCGGTGGTGGCGCCATCGGGAATAACAACGCTGCGCACCAGACGGCCATCGGTAGGATCAAAGAAGCGGATCGCCCCGTCATTGGACGCGACAATCACCTGCCCGCCCGCCAGAATGGGGCCGTGATGAGCAACAATTGCCGCCCGTTTGCGCGGTTTATCCTTCAGGTAGCCGGGCAGTTTCACAGACCAGATGGTCTCACCGGTGCCGGCATCCAGACGGGCCAACGCGTTCACATCCGTCACCTGAAACACGCTGCCGCCGGCGGGCCAAACGGGACCCGCTGCCCCTTCACGGGCGGTCCACAGACGTTCACCGGAATCGGCCGAAAAGGCCACCGTGCGACCAGAATGGTTGCCGACAAAGATGGAATTGCCAGACACAACCGGCGCGCCGGTCACATCCGTGATCTGCGAAATGGTCCGACCAACGCGTTGTCCGGACACCGAAGCATTCCAACGGCGCAGGCCGCCTTTGCGGAAGGTGGCGGCAACATCACCAGAGCCAAAGGCAAATACGGCCAGATCTTTGGTCAATGCGGGCGCAGGAGCCCCCAGAACATTGGCGGCGCTGGGACTTGCATCAAATTGCCACGCAATTCGGCCATCTTTGGTGCGCACGGCCCAGGCCGTCTGATCGCCAGCTACGAGATATACAAGCCCATCGCGCACAACGGGCTGGCCAGAGCCGGTGGCCTGTAGTTCCTGACGCCAAAGCGTCGCGCCGGTGTCGGCCTTGAGTGCCGTCAGCACGCCATAGCCCGAGGAGACATAAACCACGCCGTCGTGGTACGCGACACCGCCGCCTGTGGCCTCTCCGTCGCTGTCCGCGGCCGGGGTCATCTGCACGCTCCACACGACGCTCCCATTTGCGGATACAGCAGTTGCGCGGGCGGAACTATCCAGCGTGTAGATGCGCCCCTCTCCCACCACAGGCTGTGCGGTGATGCGTTGGCGACGCGCGTCACCTTCGCCGATGGACGTCGACCATTGCAACTGAGGCGCCGCCGACAGCGCGGGATGCGCGGTGCGGAACGCCGCTGTGCCGTGGGACTGGGGCCAAGCGGCATTCTTGGTTTGGCGCGCCAAAGAAATCGCGCGCGTTTGGTTTTCCACAGTTGTGATTTCTTCAGGGCGGATCGGCTCACGCTCCCCCTGTAGGATCACCTCAGGTTCAGAGCAGGCGGAGACCATCAACACCAGGGCTGTTGTGCCCAAAATTCCGCGCCACTGTGAAAAATTCTTTGCGCCTGTCATGCCGTATCTGCCCTACCCGTAAAAAAACATTAGACACGTTGTGCCCTAAGAATATGATTTTAATCAACCATCACCTTGGTTGTCGGCAATAATGTTGCCACCCAGTGCGGTCACCAATTGCGTCACGCGCTCTTTTTGATCCGCGCGCACACCGGCATCTTCGGCGATCGCCCGCAAGCGATCTATTGCCGCGGTTTGATTGCCGGCTTCAACATCCAACAGCGCCAGCTGCTCGGACGCCAACAACCCGAACGGAGCGCCGGGCTGGGCCAAAGCCTCAAACCGCAAACGGCGATCGTCAACGCTCAGGCTGTCAGATTGCAGTGTCAACGCCTTGAACGCGGCCAGATGACGATAGACCAGTTCCAAATCGCCATTTGTGGCAACCCCGTCCAGCAGCGCGACAGCCTTTGCGGTTTCACCGACATCAGCAAGCGCGCTGGCTTGGGTCAGTTGTACCAAAAAGGCACTGCCCGCCGTTTCGGTTGCAATCGTGGCCAGCTGCTCGGCGCGCGGTGCCGCCTCTTCGATTGCCAGCGCGGAAATCAGGGAATCTCCCAGTGTTTCAGCTGCGGCACGTTCCTGGGCACCACTATATTCACGGTAGGCCGTCCCACCCACGATCATGGCCACGGCCACGCCACCAATCCAGCCATAGCGTTTCAGCATCACAAATAGATGATCGCGACGGACCTCTTCTGTTACCTCATCGATAAAGCTGTCTGTGTCGCTCATGTGAATGGTCTCCCGCGCAGGCCGGCGACGCCGGTGAAATTGCAATCTTTCGCCCCTATTACCGCGTGCAGCCCCCCAAGCCAAGTGGCGCGTGCCCCTCTCGGCACAAAGAAAACTGACGATAGGTGTGAGAAATGTGATCTAAACCACTTAGTTCAGAAACGATTCCGTATATACCCCACACATCTGTTTTAAGCGCGTGCGCATTTTGCGTGGAAAATTTGTGCCACTTTGCGCGCGCTGAGTGTCTAGAAAGGCCTGCCATGCGCATCATTCCTCTGATTACCGCAGCCACGGTAACCGTCGGTACGTATTTGTTCGTGATCGAACGCGACAGCGTCATGGCATTTGCGCGCGGCGAGGACACCGCCACCACGGAGCCCGTCAAAGAGACACCGCGCAAATCGCGCTGGCCACCGCAGATCCCGTGTCCGCGCCCAGCGAAATCGTTGAAACCGTCGAAGAGGACGGGCGCGTTCGGGTTGTTGCCCTGCGCAGCACTGCGCGCACCATCGACAGCGCGGTGATCTTGCGTGGCCAGACACAGGCCATTCGTCAGGTGGAAGTGCGCGCAGAAGTGTCCGCCACGGTCATCTCGGCGCCTCTGCGCAAAGGCGCACAAGTAAAGGCCGGTGAAATCCTGTGCCAGCTGGATCCGGGCACCCGTCCGTCAGCGCTTGCCGAAGCGCAGGCC
The DNA here is from genome assembly GCA_947492585.1 of uncultured Paracoccaceae bacterium. Taxonomy (GTDB): domain Bacteria; phylum Pseudomonadota; class Alphaproteobacteria; order Rhodobacterales; family Rhodobacteraceae; genus Epibacterium. Next base: position 47,725 of record CANLND010000023.1, on the reverse strand, counting down.
CGTTTGATCGAAGCCGAAGCCCGCGTTCCAGAAGCCCGCGCACGTCTGGACGAAGCACACGCGCGGTTGCGCGAAGCTGAAATCAATCTGAACGCGGCGCAGCGCCTGTCCGAAGATGGCTATGCATCGGACACCCGCGTGGCCTCCGCCGAAGCAGGCGAACGCACCGCCATTGCCGCCATTGCAACAGCCCAATCCGGATTGCAATCCACCACCGCCGGCATTCAATCGGCGGCGGCAGCTGTGGCCGCTGCACAAAAAGAAATCGACCGTCTCAGCATCCACGCGCCCTTTGACGGCCTGCTGGAAAGCGACACCGCCGAACTGGGCAGCCTGATGCAGCCCGGCAGCCTCTGCGGGACAGTGATCCAGCTGGACACCATAAAATTGGTGGGATTTGTACCCGAAGCCGAAGTGAACCGGGTGGAAATGGGAGCTATGGCGGGGGCAGAGCTGGCCACCGGCGACCGGGTGCAGGGGCGTGTGACCTTTGTCAGCCGCTCGGCGGATCCCAACACCCGCACCTTTGAAGTAGAGATCGAGGTGGCGAACCCGGATCTTTCGATCCGCGATGGCCAAACCGCTGACATCGTCATTTCGGCCGATGGCGCCAAAGCACATAAGCTGCCGCAATCGGCGCTGACGCTGAACAACGACGGCAGGCTTGGCGTGCGGGTTGTGGCAGACGACAACCTTGTCGGCTTTGTGCCGGTCAAATTGCTACGCGATGAAAGCGATGGCGTCTGGCTCAGCGGTCTGCCCGAACAGGCCGACGTGATTGTAGTTGGTCAGGATTTTGTAACCCAAGGCGTCGCCGTCACGCCAACATACAAAGAGGCGCTCTGATATGACAGGTCTTGTTGCCTGGGCCGCAGAACGGGCCCGAATGGTCATTGCCTTTATTATGATCTCTCTGTTGGTGGGGGGCTTTGCCTATTCTGCCCTCCCCAAAGAAGGGGAGCCGGACATTGAAATTCCGGCGCTGTTCATCTCTGTCAACTTCCCCGGCATTTCCGCCGAGGACGCCGAAGACCTGTTGATCAAAACCATGGAAACCGAGCTGGCCGATCTGGACGGGCTCGATAAGATGACTGCAACCGCAGCCGAAGGCTATGCCGGGGTAGCGCTGGAATTTGATTTCGGCTGGGACAAGACCGCCATCATGGCCGACGTGCGCGACGCAATGATTGCCGCACAGGCTGAATTCCCCGAAGGCGCGGACCAATATACGCTAACCGAGCTGAACTTTTCTGAATTTCCAATTGTGATCGTCAACCTGACAGGCGACGTGCCTGAACGCACAATGGCGCGCATTGCCAAAGACTTACAGGATGAATTTGAAGCGCTGGATTCGGTGCTTGAGGCCGGAATCGCGGGCAATCGCGACGAAATGGTTGAAGTGCTGATCGATCCTTTGCGGCTCGAAGCCTATAATGTGACGGCGCTGGAATTGATCTCGGTTGTGCAAAACAACAACCAACTGATTGCGGCAGGTGAGATCGAAAGCGCGCAAGGCACGTTTTCGGTCAAGATCCCCTCATCCTTTAATGAGGTGCGCGACATCTATGACCTGCCCGTCAAGATCAACGGCGACCGGATTGTCACCCTTGGTGAGCTGGCCGACATCAACCTGACCTTTGAGGACCGCAAAGGCACCGCCCGGTTCGACGGAGAAAGCACCGTCGCTCTGCAAGTGGTAAAACGCAAAGGTTTCAACCTGATCGACACGGTTGATGAAGTCAAAGCAACCCTGGCCGAAGCGCAAGCCAAATGGCCCGCCGAGTTGCAAGCCGCCGTCAAAGTCGGCACTTCAAACGATCAAAGCCGGGTTGTTGCCTCGATGGTCAGCCAGCTGGAAGGTTCGGTTCTGACGGCTGTCGCTTTGGTGATGATCGTGATTCTGTCGTCGCTGGGCAGCCGTGCGGCGCTATTGGTGGGCTTTGCTATTCCCACCTCCTTCCTGCTGTGTTTTGCCTTTCTGGCCCTGATGGGCGTCAGCGTTTCAAACATGGTCATGTTTGGTCTGATCCTAGCGGTTGGCATGCTGGTCGATGGCGCCATCGTGGTGGTGGAATACGCCGACAAACGTATCAAATCGGGCGTCGGCCCCATGCATGCCTATGTCGAGGCGGCTCAGCGCATGTTCTGGCCGGTGATCTCCTCTACCGCCACCACGCTCTGCGCCTTCCTGCCCATGCTGTTCTGGCCCGGCGTTCCCGGCCAGTTCATGAGCATGCTGCCCATCACGCTGATCTTTGTTCTGTCGTCCTCACTGTTGGTGGCCCTGATTTACCTGCCCGTCATCGGCGGCGTGTCCGGTCGGGTCAGCCGTACCTTTGAACATATGTCCGACGGTCTGCGCGCGGTTCTTCCATGGTGGGCCTGCGCCGCACTGGTGCTGCCGGTGATCTTTGGCATGTTTGTGGGCGCAATGCAGATGCTGAACCCCGAATACCTGATGGCCGAAGGGGCCGAAGGCGTCGCCCCAATCCTGCTGGGTGGCTTGATCTTTTTGTTGTCCGCCTTTGCCGCCTCGGTTGTGCTCGGCGCTGCGCAAATCCGCCGCACTGAAAACATCGTACGCCCCGGTCATGCCCATACGCCGTTTGGTTGGGTTATCAAATTCATCGTCGGAAACCCGATCATGCCCGTCGTCACTCTGGCTGTGGTTGGCATAGCAATCATGGCGGTCTTTGCCACCTTTAGCGACAACAACCACGGCGTTGAATTCTTTGTCGACACCGAGCCAGAACAGGCCACTGCCTACATTCGCGTGCGCGGCAACACATCGTTGATGGAAAACGACGCGATGGTGCAACAGGCCGAAGCGATCATCGCGGCCCATCCGGCGGTGGTGAATGTGTTTGCCTTTGCAGGCGAAGGCGGGCTGGACACCGGGGGCCCCGGTGGTGGTCAGTCTCCGGCAGATACCGTAGGTCAGGTTCAGTTTGAAATCATCCCATGGGAAGATCGCCCGACCCAAGACCAGACCTGGTTCTTTGACATGTTCACGCGACAAGTCACCGCCAGCGAATTTGATGGCAACACCGTCATCGATGAACTGAAAGTCGAACTGGCCAAACTGCCCGGCTTTATCGCCGAGCTAAAAGCGCTGGAGCAAGGTCCCGGTCAGGGCAAACCCATTCACCTGCGCATCAAAGGCGATGATTGGGACACGCTGGACAGCGCAACCCTTGCCGCGCGTGCGCATTTTGAAACCGTGCCCGGCCTCACTCTCATCGAAGACACCCTGCCCCTGCCCGGCATCGATTGGCAGATCGACGTCGACGTTGCCAAAGCCGGTCGCTATGGCGCGGACGTGGCCACCGTCGGCGCGATGGTGCAGCTGGTCACGCGCGGCATCTATCTGGATGACACCCGTGTGGGGAATTCGGACGAAGAAATGGAAATCCGCGTCCGCCTGCCCGAAAAAGACCGGGTGTTGTCCACCTTGGACTCGCTGAAAGTGCGCACAGCGGACGGTCTGGTTCCCCTGTCGAACTTTATCGAACGCAAACCCGTGGCAAAACTCGCTACCATTTCGCGCATCGATCAAGAGCGGTTTTATGACGTGAAGGCCGATGTTGTACCCGGACTGATCAATGTGGTCGGCACCGATGCCGTCAGCGGAGAAGATCAATCCCTCGCCCTGCTTAAACCTGCGGAGTACGGATCAGATGCGGCCATCTTTGATCGCCCCAACGGGGAACAACTGGAATTGGTTCAACTGACCGGCGCGTCCGATGTTGACGCGCTTCGTGAGACCATAGCAGATGACGCCCGCTTTGTTCCGGTCACACCGACTGAGCGCATCGAGATCATCACCAACTGGCTCAACACAGATCCGTTGCCCTCAAACGTGGCGTGGGAATGGACAGGCGACCAAGAGGAACAGGCAGAATCTGGTGCCTTCCTGATGAACGCCTTTGCGGGTGCCTTGGGGCTGATGTTTGTGATCCTGCTGGCCCAGTTCAACAGCTTTTACAACTCAGTATTGGTTCTGCTTGCGGTGATCCTGTCCACCACCGGTGTGTTGATTGGCATGATGGTGATGCAGCAACCTTTCTCGATCATCATGACCGGCACCGGGATTGTGGCGCTGGCGGGAATTGTGGTGAACAACAACATTGTTCTGATCGACACCTATCAGGAGTTCAGCCAGCATATGCCGCGCATCGAGGCGATCATTCGCACTGCCGAAGCGCGTATCCGTCCGGTGCTGCTCACCACCATCACCACCATGGCGGGTCTGGCCCCGATGATGTTTGGCCTCAGCCTTGATTTCATCAATGGCGGTTACTCTATCGACAGCCCGACCTCCCTCTGGTGGAAACAGCTGGCGACGGCGGTGGTGTTTGGTCTGGGGATTGCAACGGTTCTGACATTGGTTGTCACCCCGTCACTGTTGGCCGTGCGGATCTGGTTCACCACCTATGCCCGTTGGCTTGGCCGTGCTTTGGCGCGCGCCACCAAAGGTCACAGCAGCAACATTGCTCAGGACATGCGATTGGCCAAACAGGCCCGCAAAATTCGCACCACGGAAATCCAGTGGGAAGAGCAAGAAGCCGATGAAGAGGTTGCACAGCCAACCACCGAAGATCCTGCCCCCGGCTCCCTTCGCGCGGCAGAGTAACAAAACACAAAAAGCCCCGCCAATGTGCGGGGCTTTTTCACACCTATAATCACGCCTACCCCCGTGCACAGCTCGCGATTTATTCATTTGTGTTCAGCACAATTGTTGCTATCCCCGAACCGCAACGATCTGGCTGGAGCTTAAAACATGACACTCCCAACACAACGATCCTACCGCAAATGGGGTGTCGGCGGTCTTGTGTCAGCTTTGGCGATTGCAGCAGCCGTCGTGACCCTCGCGCATAAAATGCCACCGCCCCATGTGTTGGACGTGATTGCGCCCGACGGAAAAGTGGCCCGCTCAACCGCGATCCTGCTCACCGGTCGCGAAGGCTGGACCGAAGAGCTGGCCGCGCGCGCCAACGAGCTGTCTGAAATGCACACGCTTGTGGTCGGGCTCGACGGGCAAAGCCTGCTGGAGGCCGCTGATGGATCCTGTGCCGCCACCGCGCCACTGATCCTTGAAACCGCGTTGGCGGTACAGACCCGCGAAGGAGCGCTCGCGCGGACGCCTGTGCTCACAGGGTATGGCAGTGCTGCGCAGTTGGCACTGTTGGCGGCTGACGCGGCACCGGAGCGGTTCAAGGGGTTGGTCACGGTTTCTACGGGTGACAGCGCATCGCTGTGTGGCGACGAAAAAATGACAACCGCCGACAAGGCCCCATTGCGATGGCTGGATGTCGTGGAACTGGGCGCCGCCTCGGCGGCCGAAGGGATCAAAGGCGCCAGCGTCATCCCGCCAACCCCAACTGCGCGGCGCGCCTTTTATCAAAGCTATCTGCGGCTTGCTGGCACCGATTCAGCCTTTGACACCCGTGCCACCAGCACCGCAGCGGATCTACAGGATTTGCCGCTGACCCTGCATCACATTGCTGAGGCTCCTGTGAGCGACACCTATGCCATTTTTCTGTCTGGAGATGGCGGCTGGGCCAATTTCGACAAAGAGATCTCACAGCGCCTAGCCGCGCAGGGCGTGCCTGTGGTTGGCATTTCCAGCCTGCGGTACATGTGGCGTGAGAAAACGCCCGAACATATTGCACATGATTTGACCCGTATCGATCAGCATTTCAGCAAACAGTTTGACCGCAACCGGGTTCTGATCCTTGGCTTTTCTCTGGGCGCCAACACCCTGCCCTTTGCCGCCCCGCATCTCCCCACAGACCTGCAAAACCGGCTGGCGGGTCTGGGGTTGATCGCCCCCGAAACCCGCACCGGATTTGAAATTGTTGTCGGCGGATGGCTCGGACAGGAAACTGGCGCCTTTGAGGTCGCACCAGCGATTGCCGCACTCGACACGGTGTTGTCGCCCGCGCAGATCATGTGTTTGTATGGCACCAAAGAACGCGTAAGCGCGTGCCCTGTCAGCGATCTTCCCGGCATGCAGGCCATAGCATTTGAAGGTGGCCATCACCTGGGCAAGGATTATGACGCGGTTGTGCAGAACCTATTACAGCTGCTGCACATGCCGACGTCAGACCACAGCAAAAGCTAAAGGCCCTGAACGCACCAGCGTCCAGGTATAGGCCACATCCGCGAAAAGACCGCTCATCAGGCAACGTCCTGATCGGACTGCTGACGTTGCCACAGATGTGCATAGCGCCCGGCGCGCGCCAGCAATTCATCATGCGTGCCGGTTTCCGCGATCTCGCCTTGTTCCAGAACCACAATACAATCTGCTTCGGCGACGGTGGACAAACGGTGGGCGATAGTGATCACCGTGCGCCCCTGCCCGGCCCGCGTCAACGCGTCCTTGATCTCTTGTTCTGTGTCGGTGTCCAGCGCGGAAGTGGCCTCGTCCAACAACAGGATCGGGGGATTTTTCAACAAGGTGCGCGCGATGCCCACGCGTTGCTTTTCGCCCCCTGACAGTTTCAGCCCGCGTTCCCCGACTTGGGTGTCGTAGCCCTCTGGCAGTTTCACAATGAAATCATGGATCTGCGCATCACGGGCCGCCTGGCGGATTTCGTCTTCGGTGGCACCATCCCGGCCATAGGCAATATTATAGCGGATGGTCTCGTTGAACAGCACCGTATCCTGCGGCACCACGCCAATGGCGTTGTGCAGGCTTTTTTGGGTGACATCGCGAATGTCCTGCCCGTCAATTTTCAACACACCACCGGTGACATCATAAAAGCGGAACAACAACCGCCCGATGGTGGATTTCCCCGACCCGGTCGATCCGACAATCGCGACAGTTTGCCCTCCAGCGACCTCCATCGAAATCCCTTTTAGGATTTCGCGCGCGGGGTCATAAGAAAAGCGCAGGTCCTGCATGCTGATCGCCCCTGCGCTGACCTTGAGTTCGGCGGCGTTTTGCGCGTCGGTCACATCGGCAGGCTGTTCCAGCAAATCAAACATTTCGCCCATATCCACCAGGCTTTGGCGAATTTCGCGATACACAGACCCAAGGAAATTCAACGGCACGGTGATCTGGATCATATAGGCGTTGACCATCACAAAATCCCCCACCGTCAACGTGCCATTTTCCACGCCAATCGCTGCAAGAACCATGACGGTCACCAGCCCGATAGTGATGATCACACTTTGACCAAAGTTCAAAAAGGCCAGCGAATAGGCGGTTTTCAACGCCGCTTGTGCATAGCCTTTCATCGCGCTGTCATAGCGCGCCGCCTCTCGTTCTTCGGCGACAAAATATTTCACCGTTTCATAGTTCAGCAGGCTGTCGATGGCCTTTTGGTTGGCGTCGGTGTCCTGTTTGTTCATCTGGCGGCGCAGCTTGACCCGCCATTCGGTGACCGCAAACGTGAACCAGACATAGCCGCCAATGGTGGCGACCACGACAAACAGATAGCGGACATCAAACAGTAGGGCGAGGATCACCGCCACCAGCGCCAGTTCAAGGATCAACGGACCGATCGAAAAGATCAAAAAGCGCAGCAGGAATTCAACGCCCTTGACCCCGCGTTCGATGATACGGCTCAACCCGCCGGTTTTGCGGGTGATATGATAGCGCATCGACAGGCGGTGAATGTGGGTAAAGGTTTCCAGTGCCAGACGCCGCAACGCCCGCTGCCCCACCGGCGCAAAGATCGCATCCCGCAGTTGCTGGAACCCTACCGTCATCACCCGCGCCAAACCATAGGCCACGGTCAGCCCCACAGCGCCCAAGGCCATCGGCGACACGCCCTCGCCCGCCAGATGGTCCACGGCCCCTTTGTATAAAACAGGGGTATAGACTGCGATTATCTTGGCCAGCACCAGAACAGACAGCGCGATCACCACCCGATGACGCACCCAATTGGGCGATTTGGGCCAGACGTAAGGCACGACGCGACGCAGGGTTCTAAGGCTGGACTGCCGCTCTTCTTTGGCAGTTGGCTCGATGTCGGGTCTCATGTGGGGTCCTTTTTGGGAGCAGGGTCCGCACCAAGACGGCCCATATAGACACAAACGCGCCCGGCGGGGCACGTCTCATGCTATCCTTATTTTGGGAGGGTGAAGAGCTGACCGGGATAGATCAAATCCGGGTCACGGATCACGCTTTTATTGGCTTCAAACACCCGCACAAACAGTAATCCGTTGCCATAGCGCTCCTGCGAAATCGCCCAAAGCGTATCGCCTTCCTGTACGGTGATCGCCCGCACAACAGGGCGCGTTTGACCGTTTTCATCCAAACCTGTTGACTGCGCGAGCGTTTCCGGGGCTTCACGTTTAAACGGGGTTTCCATCCGGCTGGTGACGGTCCCAATCACCGGATCGATTTCATCCAGCCGCAGCGTAAACAGGCCGGGATCCACGCCATCCAGATCACTCTCCCACCGCCCATCCAAGGCGGTTTCGATCTCAGCGACCACGATGTTATCAACATAGACACGCACCAAAGCCTGCGGGCGCGCCCGACCGGCCAGTTGCACATCGCCAACGTCAGAATAGCTGATGGTGTCCAGTGCCACCTTCCCAACCAGCTCGGGCACCGCAGGCGCTGCGGGTTGCACCACTTCGACGCCATCTGGACCAGACTTCAACACAGCCACCAAGGGGGCCGGTTCGATCTCAGGGACCGCAGACGTCTTCGGTGCACGGGCCAGTTCAGTCACATCCGGCGTCGCAGCAGGAGCGGCAACCGCAGAGGTGACAGCCCCTTCTGCGAGATCTATCGCCGCAGTGTCCGCCTGCGCGGCCTGCGCTTCCGTCGCAGGACGGGCCGGATCCGCAACATCCTGATTGAGTTGCGCAGTTTTTGCCACGACGTCCTCAGACGCGGTCTCCACGTCACCCGTCACCACCGTTTCAGCACCCGTAGATAGGTCGGCACTGGTCTCATGATCCGCCGGATCAGACGCGGCCTCAGCCTCAGCGTGCTGTCGTGTTGGGGACACCGGAGCAAGGATAAACGAGGCCTCAGCCACCTGCCGCTTTGCCCCGCGCCGGGTTTCAATGGTCACCACACGCGGGTGATCCGTTGGCGCAATAAAGGGAAAGGTCACAAACTCTTCGCCTGCGGGAATGTCGACTTGCCCGATCACCTCACCGTCCAACAACACCACGACCTGTGTGCCAACCTGTCCGCGCCCTGCAATCAACCCCGAGCCATCTGTTGCGAAACGAATGATGTCGATTTCAGGTGCCCGCAGATCCTCCCCGGCGTCAGTGGTTTGCGGCGCATCCGCTATGGCGGCATCGGGCGTGCGCGTGGTCGATGGGTCTGTCGGACTGGGGCCCTCTGGGGTATCAACCGCCACCACCGCCGAGGCCTTCGGCGCGACGGGGCGCGCAGCCGACGGGTCAACCGCTGCAATGTCGTCATTGGACTGGGTTTGGGTTTCGGAAGTCTGCACCTGTGCAGCTTCCGGCCCGTCACTAGCTGTACCGCCCTGCGGAATTTGCGACGATCCTTTCAGCGGTGCAGGTTCAGCCTCTGTAATCGCTGTATCTTGCGCGCCGTTGTCCACCAGATCCGGCGTAGCGCGCTGTGTATCTGACTGCTGACGTATTTCGGGGTCTGACACCTCCGGTCCAGACGATCGGTCAAACAGGCCCATTTGGGTCAACGCGATGCCGCCCACAACCACCACCACAGTGGCGATCCCACCAATGGCAAGTCCCCCCAACCCGCCAGACTCGGATGTATCAGCCATAAGTGTCCTTCCCGTCGTGCGGCCTGCAGCAGGGCCTGTTTCAGGATGCGCCAACGCGCGGTTGTCCCAGTGTCTCAAATTCACGATCCGAAGCCAACAGCGCGGTGTTTCCCAGGGGAATACAATTACAAAGGGCCAAAATTGATCATTAAATCCAATTGTGTGTATTGCGCTTCACGATTTGACGCAAGCCCAGCCTCAACACCCGCTCCCCCCAAGCCGCGCCAACAGCTCCCCGTCGACACGTCGCACGCCATCGCGAGATGTCAGCCTGCGGCACGCACAGCCCACTCCGCTAGATTTAGACTACGTCAACACCCAAACAAAAAAGCCCCGGCCAAATGACCGGGGCTTTTCTGTATGTCTTGCTAGGGCTTAGCCCAGGCGGGATGCCACGTTGTCCCAGTTCACCAGATTGTCGAGGAAGTTCGACAGGTAGGCAGGGCGCTTGTTGCGGAAATCGATGTAGTAGGAGTGCTCCCACACGTCGCAACCCAGCAGCGCGGTTTGGCCAAAGCACAGTGGGTTCACACCGTTTTCGGTTTTGGTCACTTTCAGGCCACCGTCGGTGTCCTTCACCAGCCATGCCCAGCCAGAACCAAACTGACCAGCGCCAGCAGCAGAGAACTGCGACTTGAACTCATCAACCGAACCAAAGGATTCAACCAAAGCTTTTTCCAGCTCAGACGGCATGGCAGATGCGCCAGGGCCCATCATTTCCCAGAACTGGTTGTGGTTCCACAGCTGCGAAATGTTATTGAAGATACCATTTTGGGCAACGCTATCCGCGTTATATGTGCCTTTGATGATCTCTTCGAGGGTCTTGCCCTCCCACTCAGTGCCAGCAATCGCTTTGTTGCCGTTGGTCACATAAGCGTTGTGGTGCAGATCGTGGTGGAATTCCATTGTCTCTGCGGACATGCCTTTGTCGGCCAGCGCGTCGTGAGCGTATGGAAGATCGGGAAGTTCAAATGCCATGGTGGGCCCCCTGTCAAATAGAGTTGTTGTCCTGCGCAGATACATGCGGTGCCTGCGCAGGCAGGTCAAGTGCTGGAAGCTTCAATTCAAACAAGTGGGTGCCTGACCGACAGCAATATTATCCTATTACCTCACAGCGCCCATTGCCACGCTCCGTATTTGGATAGCCACGTGCACGGAAATCCAGATGCGCCCGTCCGTTTTTGTGTTTGTAGTACAGCCGGTACTCAAGATCCGCGAGGGCGCCACCACGCCCGATCGCGCCTGGAATCTTCCAACGGACCCGCGTGAGTTTCGCATTCACATCAACAAAACTTGCGTCCTTTGGGGCCTGTTTGTGGTGACGCAATGTCGCGTCGTCAATCACAGCAGAGGAGTCATCCTCAGAAATTTTTACCATAACAACTGATGGAATCGTGTTGGTACCGCGTGCATTTTTTTAGTGACACTGCAGCGTCTCAGCCTGCGCGCCACACGCAAAAAGAGCAAATTCTGCCGACAATATAGTGCGTTTTATAGTCTGTCGATCGATTGTATTTGCTATTAGGGCAGAGAAATAAAAGGCCCCCGATACTCTGTTGGGGGCCTTGAAATTTGATTTTGGGATACTCAACCCAGTGCATTCACCGCCGACAACGGGTGCGCCGCGGTTTTCAGCAGGTCAAATACATACTGCCCAACCGAGCGGAAGCACACGATGGTGAACGAACCGTCTGCGTTCAGCCATACCGCACCTGCGACCTGTGCCAAACGGCTGCGGCGGACATCCCCCGTGGAAAACGCGGCGCCGTCAAAATCAACGGGCGCCACTTTGGCCAGTGTCTCGCGTGCGCCGACGCCCTTCAATGTGAAGCAGGCCCGCGCATCTGAAACGTTTACCGCCAGAGCGTGCTGCCCCTTCAGCGCAGCACTCAAGGTGTCCACCATGGCAGGCGCCTTGGCGTGGTCGGTGACGATCAACAGCTCATCCGGAGACATCCAGACAACGACATTGCCGCCCACTTGGATGACCTTGCGCTGTGCGGGCACCGCACAGCCTGTGGCGTCAACAACGGCCTGCTGGAACGTGGCGTCCGACAGAGCTCCCCGAAGGGTGATCATGCCGGTCAGGCCTGTCTCTATGACATCAGCCATGCCGGAGAAGGATGCGCCGTTCAGCGCGCTTACTGCCTTAGACATTCTGCTTTTCTCCGTCCTTGTCGTAGACCACCGGATCAACGATTTTTGCCTTGTAGATCGTGCCATCGGTGCCGGGGAATTCAATCACCTCACCCATGCGTTTGGGACCATGCTTCACCAGTCCCATGGCGATACCCCGACCCAGATTGGAGGAGTAATAGGTTGACGTGACACGACCAATCGTGTTGCGCTGGCCGTTGCCGTTGACCCCGCCGCCAACAGCATAAGCGCCATCGGGCAGAACGGATCCGTCGACAGTTTCCAGACCAACCAGCTGCCACCGGTCGGGATCGGCCATGTGGCTGCGCAGATGGGCGCGTTTGCCCAAATAGTCTTCTTTCTTCTTTGACAGCGCCCAATGCAGCCCAAGATCCTGCGGGATCACAGTGCCATCGGTCTCGTCGCCGATCATGATAAAGCCCTTTTCGGCGCGCAGGATGTGCAAGGTTTCGGTGCCATAAGGCATCACGCCAAACTCTGCACCGGCTTCCATCAGCGCATCCCAGAAGGCCTGCCCCTGTGAGGCGGGAACGGCGATTTCATACGACAGCTCACCCGAGAACGAGATCCGATAAGCGCGCGCATCAAAGCCACCGATTGTGCCATCACGCCATTCCATGAAGGGCAGCGCGTCTTTGGACACATCCATACCGCCCAGCTTTTCCAGCACCTTGCGGGCGTTGGGGCCAACCACGGCGATCTGCGCGAACTGTTCGGTCACGTTGGCAACGTAGACCTTCCAGTCCCACCATTCGGTCTGAAGCCACTCTTCCATGTGGGCATAAATCGTGTCAGCACCGCCAGTGGTGGTGTGGCACAGCCAGGTGTCTTCGTCGATGCGCGCAACAACGCCATCATCGGTCAGAAAGCCGTTCTCTGAGCACATCAAGCCATAGCGGCATTTGCCGATTTTCAAGCTCGACATCATGTTGGTGTACAACATGTCAAGGAACTTGCCCGCATCGGGGCCTTTCACGATCAGCTTGCCCAGGGTGGACGCATCCAGCAGGCCCAGGTTTTCGCGCGTGTTTTTCACCTCGCGGTTCACCGCCTCCTGAACGGTTTCACCGGATTTTACATAGGCAAACGGGCGACGCCACTGGCCGACGGGTTCCCAATCGGCGCCGTTGGCTTCGTTCCAGTCGTAGATCGGTGTTTTGCGCACCGGCTGGAAGACTTCGCCGCGCGCTTCGCCACCAATCGCACCCATGGAAATGGGGTGATAAGGGGGACGGAACGTGGTGGTTCCCACCTGCGGGATATCCATGCCAAGGCTGTCAGCCAATACCGCAAGGCCGTTGATATTGCTCAACTTACCCTGATCAGTTGCCATGCCCAGCGTGGTGTAGCGTTTGGTGTGCTCCACGCTTTCATAGCCTTCACGAGCCGCCAGCTGGACGTCCGAGACCTTAACGTCGTTTTGATAATCCAAAAAGGTCTTCATGCGCAGCTTGATGCCTGCCTGTGCGGGCATTGACCAGACCGCCAGCATGGGCGCCTCGTCCACGTCGGTGCAGGCAGGTGCATCAGCGGTCTGTGCAGGATAACCAGCAGCCTCGGCGGCCTTGGCCCCAGCGACGGCGCCGTCCGTCACAGAGTCCGCCAGCGACATGTCACCGTTGGCGCTGCCAGCGGCAATCACAAACCCTTGGCCATCATGGCTGGTGGGGGGGCGATTGGCGTCGGGGCGGAAATGGGCCTGTGTCTCGTCCCAGTTCAGCTTGCCGCCGCAATGCGACCACAGGTGCACCACCGGAGACCAACCACCGGACATGGCGACCGCGTCCACTTCGACCTCTTCAAAGTCTTTGCCATCGCTGTTTTGTGCACAGAGCGCGACCTTGGTCACACGCTTGCCATCTGCAACCTTTTTGATCGCATAGTTGGTTTCGACCCGGATCCCTGCGGCCTTGGCGCTGTCCATCAAGGCACCACCGCCGTTGGGGCGTGCATCGACAACACACACGACTTCCACGCCAGCTTCATGCATCGTCAAAGCTGTGCGGTAGGCATCGTCGTTGTTGGTGGCCACCAATACACGCTGACCGGGGGTAACCCCCCAGTTGACCGCGTAGTCGCGCATCGCCGAGGCCAGCATAACCCCCGGAACATCATTGCCCGCAAAGGACAGGGGACGTTCGATCGCGCCGGTGGCGGTGACGATTTGTTTGGTCCGAATGCGCCACAGACGATGACGTGGGCCACCTTGGTTTGGCGCATGGTCGGTCAGGCGTTCATAGCCAAGGGCATAACCGTGATCGTAGACCCCGGACCCCATGCAACGGTCGCGCAAAGTGACATTGTCCATCGCAGCCAAAGCTGCGCGGGTCTCTTCGATCCACACCTCGGGGGCTTTGCCATCGATCAAACCGCCATCAACCGGCGCACGGCCACCCCAATGGGCGTTTTGCTCCAACACCAGCACTTTGGCGCCTGACGCAGCTGCGGTTTTGGCCGCCTGCAAGCCAGCCACACCACCACCAATCACCAGAACATCACAGAAGAAGTAGAAATGTTCGTAGGTGTCGGCGTCTTTCAGCTCTTTGTCCGGCGCTTTGCCAAGACCTGCTGAGTGGCGGATGAAGGGCTCATAGATGTGTTTCCAGAACGGACGCGGATGGATGAACATCTTGTAGTAGAAGCCGGCCGTCAGGAAGCGCGCGAACAGTTTGCTGTTCAAAATGCCAATGTCGTGTTCCAGGCTAGGCCAGTGGTTCTGGCTTTGGGCGTGAAGCCCCTGAAACAGCTCGGTGGTGGTGGCGCGCTGGTTCGGTTCGAACCGGTTGTCGCGCCCAAGGCCGACCAAGGCGTTTGGCTCTTCGGAGCCAGAGGCGACCAGGCCACGCGGACGGTGGTATTTGAACGAACGGCCCACCAGCATCTGGTCATTGGCCAGAAGCGCAGACGCCAGCGTATCGCCGGCATGGCCTGTCATGGTGTTACCGTTGAAGGTAAAAGTGATCTGTTGGCTGCGGTCAATCAAGCGGCCAAATTTATCAGAAGCGGAGGATGCGATGCGGGTACTCATCTACACGAAACCTTTCGCAAGCTGGAGAGCTGAAGAGCCTCCGGCGGGGGTATTGGGGGCCAAAAAGAGCATCAGGAGAACTCTCTCCACGACCAGCCTGGACGGCGGGCGGAGATTTTGTCTTTGATCTCTTGCGGGGGTTCGGTTGTTTGCGCGCTATAGGTGCCAAAGACCTCAAGCGTGGTGGTGCAGCGGGCCGCGTGGAACCATTTGCCACAGCCATTGGCATGGCGCCAGCGTTCCAGATGCACGCCCCGTGGGTTTTCGCGCACAAACAGATAGTCGTGAAAGTTATCGTCAGAAGAGCCGGGGCCAAAGCGTTTCAGGTGGGCTTCGCCGCCTGCGCTCAGTTCGGTTTCTTCGGCGTTCACCCCACAGTAGGGGCATTCAAGGATCAGCATTTCTTTATCCTATTGACAGCAGACAGGCTGGCCGCCCATCTGAAATTCAATTGTCAGTCAAAAGCGTAAGACCGCTTTGAGCGGAGACCGTCGAGACACAATTCATCGTGGCACCATAGGCCAGGAAACCGGAGTTTCCTGCTGCGTAATCTTGCGGGAAAACGCGACCTATCGTTGCCGTATTGATCAATGCGCCACACCTGCGGCGACGCTTTCGTCGATGAATTTGCCTTCGCGGAAGCGGGTCATGGTGAACTCTTCGGCCAGCTTTGAGTGGCCCGTGGCCATCAGTTCTGCCATTGCCCAGCCGGATCCCGGAATGGCCTTGAAGCCGCCCGTGCCCCAGCCGCAGTTCACAAAACATCCGCCAACGGGGGTCGACGAGATGATTGGCGAGCGGTCGCCTGTCACATCCACGATGCCGCCCCATTGACGCAGCATTTTCAGACGGCTCATCATTGGGAAGGTTTCGTTTAGAGCGCGCACGGTTTCTTCGACATGGTTGAAAGATCCGCGTTGGGTGTAGTTGTTGTAGACATCCGTCCCCCCCCCGATGACCATTTCACCCTTGTCAGATTGCGACAGATAGCCATGCACGGTATTGGCCATGACAACCACATCCATGCAGGGTTTAATCGGCTCTGACACCAAGGCTTGCAGCGCCACAGATTCCATCGGCAGACGGAAACCCGCCTGTTCCGACAGAACCGACGCGTTGCCCGCGACAACCATGCCCAGCTTGTCGCAATCGATCGCGCCTTTGGTGGTGTCAACGCCAACCACACGGCCCGCTTCGGTGCGCACGCCTGTGACTTCACATTTCTGGATGATATCCATGCCCATCGCCGAACAAGCGCGCGCATAGCCCCAGGCCACCGCATCGTGACGCGCGGTGCCGCCGCGGGCCTGCCACAGCCCCCCCAGAACCGGGTAGCGGGGGCCTTCCAGATTGATGATCGGCACCAGCTCTTTGACGCGCTCGGGGCTGATCCATTCGGTCTGCACACCTTGCAGCGCATTGGCGTGGGCCGTGCGTTTATAGCCGCGGCATTCGTGTTCCGTTTGCGCCAGCATGATTACACCACGTGGGCTGAACATGATGTTATAGTTCACGTCCTGGCTCATGGTTTCATACAAGCTGCGCGCTTTTTCGTAGATCGCAGCGGACGGATCCTGGAGATAGTTTGACCGGATGATGGTGGTGTTTCGACCGGTGTTGCCACCGCCCAGCCAGCCTTTTTCGATCACCGCAACATTGGTGATGCCGAAATTTTTGCCCAAGAAATAGGCGGTGGCCAATCCATGACCACCGGCACCTACGATGATAACATCATAGCGGCGTTTAGGTTCTGGTGAGCGCCAAGCGCGCTCCCATCCGGTGTGATAGCGCAGGGCTTCCCGCGCAACTGCAAAGGCAGAGTAGCGTTTCATGTGCGAATCCGATGGTTCGTGTCTGGCCCCTGTATGCCGTTGACCCATGAGGGAAATCGCGCCGTTAATCGGCGGTTTCCCGTAACTTTGCGACATCAAGGCACCGCAACGACCACCCAACATGTTGCAGGGACACCAAAAAGGCGCGCGCCCAGGTCGCAGGCATTTAGGGTTTTGTCTGCGCCCCAGCGCCTATAGACAGGGCACGACACCTTTGGGCTCAAACGCGGAGATCACATGACCTTCTGGATCGTTACCGGGACAATGGCGCTGGCCATCGGGCTTCTTTTGGCACGGGTGCTGATCAGAGCCCGCAGCACCGCCGAGGCCCCCGCCGCCTATGATCTGCGGCTGTACCAACAGCAGTTGCGCGACGTCGACAAAGATCTGGCCCGTGGTATTATTCCGAGCAGCGATGCCGAACGGGTCCGTACAGAGATTTCCCGCCGCATTCTGGCAGCAGACGCCGCATTGCGTCGATACCGTGATGGTGACGCCCAGCCGCGCCTGATCTCATGGATCACGGGGGCCGCGATGGTGGGGTTTCTGCTTGTGGGGACCTTTATGCTATACACAAATCTCGGGGCGCCGGGATATGCGGATTTTGGCCTGAAGACCCGGCTGGAACAGGCCCGCGCGCGCGCCAATGCGCGTCCAACACAGGCTCAGATGGAAGCGGCGGCCCCGATCCAGACCAGACCTGAGGTTCAAGAGACCTATCTGACCTTGGTTGCGCAATTGCGCGACGCGGCCGCGCAACGCCCGGACGACGCCAAGGGGCAGGCGCTGTTGGCGCGACACGAGGCCCGGCTGGGCAATCTGACGGCGGCCTATCAGGCCAAGGCCCGCCAGATTGCATTGATAGGCGATTTGGCCACTGGTGATGATTTCATCGAACAGGCCGAACTGATGATCATTGCGGCGGGTGGTCTGGTGTCATCTGACGCTGAACATGTGTTGCGCAAGGCCTTGGATCTGAATCCCGGCCACGGCATGGCCCGGTATTACTGGGGTTTGATGATGGGACAATTTGGCCGCCCCGATCTTGCGGTTGATATCTGGCGCGACACGCTGGCCGCAGGCCCGGCTGGCGCGCGCTGGACCATTGCCATTCAGGCCCAGATCCAAGACATGGCGCAACGCGCCGGACAGGAATATACGCCGATTGAACCCGGCAGCGCCCTGCGCGGACCAGATGCGACGGATGTCGACGCCGCCGCAGACCTCACCCCCGAACAACGGCAGCGGATGATTCAGGCCATGGTCACCAGCCTGTCAGATCGATTGGCCACTGAGGGCGGGAGTGCGCAGGAATGGGGGCAGCTGATCGTCGCCCTGTCTGTGCTAAAGCAAAGCGATGACGCCCGTGCAGTGCTGAATGAAGCCTACGCGCGTTTCCCCGAAAACACCGAAGCGCGCGCCCAGATTGATGCCGCCGCCGCCCAAGCAGGACTGTCCCAATGATCCATGACGACATCGAAGATTTTGCCGCCGCCCTCCCCCCAATGAATGCGCTGGCCGGGTTGGATCTGGGTGACAAAACCATAGGCGTGGCCGTGTCGGACCGCATGGGCACCGCGGCGACCCCGCTGGAAACCATCAAACGCAAGAAATTCACCCTCGACAGTGAACGCCTGCTCGAGATCATCAAAGCCCGTGATCTTGATGGGATCCTGTTGGGTCTGCCCCGCAACATGGACGGCAGCGAAGGTCCGCGCTGCCAGAAAACCCGTGCCTTTGCGCGTAATCTGTCGCGCCTGACCGACTTGCCCATTGGGTTTTGGGACGAACGCCTGTCAACGGTGGCCGCCGAACGCGCGCTGCTGGAGGCGGATACGTCCAGAAAACGTCGCGCTGAGCTGATCGACAATGTCGCCGCCTCCTATATTCTACAAGGTGCGCTGGATCGGCTGCGCCATCTCAAAAACGACTGAGGATTGCAGATATGTCAAAAAAAGTCTGGAAACGGGACGAAATCCAATCCCCCTGCATCGATATCTGCGTGATCCACCCCGAGACCCGCCTGTGCACCGGCTGCGCCCGCTCGATAGATGAGATCACCAGCTGGTCCAAAATGTCAGACGATGAACGGTTGCAGATCATGACAGACCTGCCCCAGCGCGAAGCGGCCCCCAAAAACCGGCGCGGTGGCCGCGCAGGCCGACTGCAGCGCAAACCTTAATGTTCGACAGACCGTGAATGTTCAGGCTCAGTGAAACGTCAGCCCCCTGCGGGCTTTTTTTTCGTCCAACCGGCGGAAGACCCGCCCCCAAAACATGTCCCCCAAGGTGCCCGCCCCCAAGCCAGAACACATAAAACACCAATCACAACCAACGCACAAATCCTTGCAGTGCCAAACGCACGCGCTCCGCGCGTTTTTCCAGCCCTCACGTTACACATTCAAGGTTAAGGTTCTCTGAGAGCACAAACGCGCAGCACTGCGGAGCGTGACAAAGACGATCAGTTCGCCGCCAGCCAGGCCCGATCATCGCGAACCTCAGGCCTGAAATAGGCAATCATGCGCCCTTCCTGCGGCGCCGTGGCGCCCTCCCCCCACGGCGCAACCCCGTGCAACGTCAACCGGTGCATGACATAAGACTGACCGGGCTGCGCATGAACACACACCCGTTTGCAGGTCTCAAACACCTCTTTGCGCGCCGCCTGATATGCCTCGGTGATATCCGTACTGCGCCACTCGGCCACCGGACGCGGCCGCAAAACCGTCTCAAAGGCGCGCTGCATAATCACGTGACTGCCCTCCCACACCACCAAAGGCGCAGCGTCTGCGCTGGCGTGGGTCAAGGGCACGCCCAGCACCCAGGCGTGCGGTTCATCGACCGATCTGCGACGGGTGTCACCGATCATCTTGACGCCGTCCACATGTGCCGCGTCCCGCTTGATCCGATAGCGCAACGCCGCCGCGCCCTCGCCCGGACGGGCCCGTGGATAACCGGGAAACACCGATGAGATCTGCGCCCGATGCAACGGAGGCAAAGCGCCATACGTGCGGCGCACAAAATCAACGCTGGCCCCCATCAGCGGGGGGCCACCCGGCAGCTGCCCGTCTGCATCGTTGGGCAGCGCATCAACGCCGATAAACCACGTGCCCTCACATTGGTGCCACGGCGCATTGGCCGGATCTTGCAGCGCTGCACGCCCCGCCTGATGTGCCGCCCCGGCCCAGGCTTTGATCGCCGGGTCGGTTTCAAACATCAGCCAGCCGTCACGCATAAAATCTGTAGATTTGCTCATGGCCTTACATCCCGATTGACTTGCGCAACATGTTCAACGCCACCAGCACCAGAAACACCGCAAACACCCGCTTCAATGGCTTGGGGTCCATCGCATGCGCCAATCGCACCCCCAGCGGCGCAGTGATCAACGTCATGGCAATCACCACGCCAAACGCCACCAGATTAACCGCGCCAATCGTCAGCGGAGGGCGGGTGGCGGGATCAAGCGGTAGACACAAAAACCCAATCACCGATGGCACCGCGATGATTACCCCAAACCCTGCCGCAGTCGCCACCGCGCGGTGAATGGCGATGTTGTGCAGGCTCATCAACGGCACGCCAAAACTGCCGCCACCGATCCCCATCAACACCGATAAAAACCCAACCAAAGGCGACAAAATCGCGCGTTTCGTCCCGGTTGGCATCGCGTCACCCAAACGCCAATGCGCCCGCCCCAGCCCCATATAGGCGCCAATGACCAGGGCAAGTCCCCCAAACAGCAATTGCAACGTGCCAGAGCGCAACGACGCAGCGGCAGCCACCCCCACACAGGCCCCAATGGCAATGCCCGGCCCCCAGCGCCGCAGGATTTCCCAATCCACCGCACCTTTTTTGTGGTGGCCAGACACAGACCGCAGCGAGGTCACGACAATCGTGGCCAAAGACGTCGCCAGACACATTTGCATCAGCTGATCGCCACCATAGCCAAGAGTTTGAAACGCATAGAAAAACGCAGGCACCAAAACAATGCCGCCCCCAACGCCCAACAGCCCGGCCAGCACTCCAGCCACCGCGCCGATCCCCGCCAAGACGGCGAGCATGAGCATCAACAATCCATAATCGGGCATCCGGCGCCGTCCTTCGTCGTGGTTAACTTCGCCACACCTGAACTCGGTCCCTCAGCAAATGTCCAGACCGACACAGGCTCCTGCGGCAATTTACGCCACGCGGCGCACCACTTCCTGCAAGGCCGCTTC
Source organism: uncultured Paracoccaceae bacterium (assembly GCA_947492585.1). GTDB lineage: Bacteria > Pseudomonadota > Alphaproteobacteria > Rhodobacterales > Rhodobacteraceae > Epibacterium. The sequence continues at coordinate 26,767 of CANLND010000023.1, read as the reverse complement.
CACCAGCTCAGGCCCTGCCCCCGGCTTATGCGCCCCTTCCGACAGTGTCCGCCGCCATTGGCGCGCCCCCGCACGACCTGCAAACGCACCCAGCATATGCCGGGTGATCTGGTTCAGACGCGCGCCATTTTGCAGTTCAGTCTCGATATAGGGGAGCATCCCCCGCACCGCATCTTCGGCCGTGGTCGCACGCCCAGTGCCAAAAATTTCGGGGTCAGCCGTCGGCAAAACATCACCGGGTTGATGATAGGCGGCGCGCCCAATCATAACCCCGTCCAGCCCACGCTCCAGATGGGTTTTGGCAGCTGTCAGGGTATCAATACCGCCATTGATAGAGACATGCAGGTCGGGAAAGGCTGCCTTCATCTCATGCACCAAGTCATAATCCAAAGGCGGAATGTCGCGGTTTTCTTTTGGGCTTAACCCCTGCAACCAGGCTTTGCGGGCATGGATCGTCACCCGTATGCAGCCCGCAGCGCGGATTTTTTCAAGAAACACCGGCAGGATGTCCCGCGGCTCCTGCTCATCAACGCCGATCCGACATTTTACGGTGACCTCAACATCCACCCGAGCCTGCATTTCGGCCACACATTCGGCAACCAGATCCGGGTTTTGCATCAACACCGCACCAAATGCTCCCGACTGAACCCGGTCACTGGGGCAGCCACAATTGATGTTGATTTCATCATAGCCCGCATCCGCGCCCAGCTTGGCCGCCTGCGCCAGCTCCACCGGATCAGATCCCCCCAGCTGCAAGGCAAGGGGATGTTCTACGGGCGAAAAGTCCAGCAAATGCAACGCGCCACCACGCACCAAGGCGGGAGCCGTCACCATTTCAGTATACAATAGCGTTTCGCGGCTCAGCAGGCGATGGAACACCCGACAGTTCCTATCGGTCCAATCCATCATGGGTGCCACGCTTAAACGCGCCGCTTTTTGTGCGTTATTATTCAAGGCGTTAACCCCATTCAATTCCAAATTTAGCGTAGCACGATTTCCCCTGATTTCACCGTATTTCCGGGGGTTTTCGGAGGTTCTCGATTCGAGCGTGCTACGGTGTAGCACATCCAAGGCCTACAAACAGCGGCCCAATTGCAGCTGGTTCCCGGCCCGGGCACCGCCGGTTCCATCTTCCGTTCTTCCCTCGGAATTTGGATATCAAACCCCGGAAACTTTTTCGTGCGGCCGAACCGAATTCCCTATCATCGAAATCAAGATGGGACGAATTCCATGACCAATATCAACAACAGCACAACGGATGTGCTCGCAGCGATTACTGCCCAGAACCTCTTCCAGCGCTCCCCTTCTCAAGCAACCGCTGTGACTGTTGCCGGAGTTTCAGAAAGCGCCATGCCGGTTTCTTCGGCCGAGCAGAAAGAAAAGAAACCTCGTAAGGAGACCCCAGAGAAAAAATTTCAGGAACAGAACATCACCCGGTTTGAAGATAAGAATGGAAAGTTCTCCTACCGGGTACAAATACGCAAGCGTGTGGATGGCACACAACACAGCCTCACGAAAACCTTCAAGCACCTGCCAAACGCAAAAAAATGGCGAAACAACCAACTCCGCGACATCGAGTTAAACGGGTTTCCAATTCAAATCGTGACGGAAACTACAATCTCAAATATCATCGACGATCGTTTGAAGCGCGGCAAAAGCCTTGGCCGATCTGCCCTCCAAGTGCTGAGGTTCATCAAAGCCGACGAGTTCGGAAAGACCAGGGTATCAACGTTAACCCAGCAACAACTATACGACTATGCGGATCTATTGTCGGCTGGTGAAAGATTGCCACAGACTGTCGCGGGATACATGACTCACCTGGCGAGGACACTCTCCTGGGCCAAAGACCGGGGTGCCTTGATTCCGATTGAAGTGGTCACTCTGGCCATGCGAACTCTTTGGGAAGATGAAGTTCTGGCTCGATCCGAAGAGCGAGATCGCCGACCAGAACTCTGTGAGCTGAACAAAATCCTGACTGCTATCTCGGAAAATCCTCGGCAGAAGATCCCCGCCGATATCCTGGCGGTCTTTGCGATCTATTCGGCGCGTCGTCTGAGCGAAATCTGCAGACTGAGGTGGGATGATCTGCGCGTGAATAGTGGCACGATCCTCGTGCGCGATATGAAACATCCCATGCAAAAAAAGGGAAACAACGTTTGGTGCACTCTCCCGAGCGAAGCGTTGGAGATTATCCTGGCAATGCCCAGGACATCTGAGTTCATCTTCCCTTACAACCCGCGCTCGGTTGGGACAGCATACCGCCGCCACCGCGACAAGGTCGGAGTCGTCGATCTGCGCTTCCATGACTTTCGGCACGAAGCCATAAGTCGGCTTTTCGAGATGGGAAAGTCTGCTTCATTCGCCGGAAAGATCTCAGGTCACAAGAATGGTGGCTGCCTTTACCGCTACGAACACGTCGAAGAAGAAGGCGACAAATTCGCCAACTGGGACTGGCATCAACTGATCCTGGAGAAATGCAAGTCACTTCACTGATAACACCGATGGCCGGGTTCCATGCATCGGCCATCAAACTCCTATCCAACCAGTTTTCCGTCTTCTGAAGCAGAAACGCATTTCCTCTCCACAAGCAAAGGAGACCAAGATGAAAACCATCGACATGCTGCTCGCCCATTTTGGCGGAAATCCGATTATCCCGCTGGAACACGTAGCGCAGTATTTGAACTACAAGCCGGATACGCTGAAGCAAAAGATCGACGGCGGCGACATCCGCTTGCCCTACACTGGAGTGGAGAACAACAGCCAGAAGGCTCAGAAGTTCATACAGCTCACGGATCTTGCTCGACTGATTGACGTTCAGTTCACAGCTGCGCAGGAGAAATTCGCTTCAATCTGGGAAGAAGCCGCGTTTGACGCAAGGGTCCGTTGAACCCGCCCCAACGTCCTTCAGAGTGGTCTAAGTATCCAAATACGATAGTGGACACCATGAGGCATTCTGTGAGCAGACGGAAGAAGCGGTTTTGGTCGGACGAAGAAGAGCACGAGAGTTGCGCGCAGGCAAGGACGCCGCAGATTTGCACCGGCACGCGTTGGCCGGGTTTACAGAGCGCTCAACGCAACTCGACTGCCAGGGCTTCGGCTTGACGAAGAACGGTCTTCACAGCCTCAGATGCAAGATCTGGCGGGTACCCATGCCGCTGAAGAATTTTCTTCACTGCAATACGCATCCTGGCTCGCACATTATCCCGGCGCCACCAATCCGTACCTGAATTCTTTCGCACAGTATTTACCAATTCCGCGGCAATTACACGCAACTTATCATTGTCCATGATCTCAACCGCGCTGTCATTTTGCGACAGGGCATCATAAAATGCGCGTTCTTCCGCAGACAAACCGTCGTCAGGTTGATCCCGAAGGTCCTTCGCAATTTCGATCAGTTCCTGAAGGATCTGAAGGGCGTCGACACTTCTATTGTGATATTTAGCAATCGCTTGCTCCAGGCGAGAGGAAAACTCCTCTTTCTGAACGATATTCGTTCTGGTCTTCGCAGAGATCTCACCGTTCAGAAGCTTCTTGAGAGCTTCAACCGCCAGGTTCTTGTACTTCATATTTTGGATTTCGATCATGAAGGCGTCAGACAGAACGCTGATATCAGGACGATCAAAGCCGCAAGCTTCAAGGATATCAACAACTTCTGTTGAAGCAACTGCACGGTTCACAAGCTGCTGAATTGCGAAATCCGGATTCCTGGATGACCGCCCGACCGGCACCGCCCCAACCTTTTCCAGACCTGCTCTGACGGCAGAGAAAAAGGCTACTTCTTCTGCGTGGTCGGTAGCTTGAGGACTGCCTGAGGCGAGTTTGAAGGCCTTTACAAGGACCGCCATGGCATCGTTGAAGCGCTTCACTGCCCCGCCTTCACCCAGTCTATCGCTTTGCAAAATGTGATCGATAGCACTCGGTAGTACGCGAAGCCGTTCCGCAGGCGTCCTTCCCAAGGCTTGAGAATAGTCAAACCCATGGAACTGGGTGCGCGCCACGTCAAGCGCATCCAGGAAAGCCGCGACGGCCTCGGCTTCACTGATCCCTGTCTGTTGCTGGTCGGACTGACTGTAGTGGGCAAGCGCACTTTTCAATTCCGCAGCGATACCAATGTAATCAACGACCAGCCCTGCAGGTTTGTCCTGAAATACACGGTTCACCCGGGCGATAGCTTGCATGAGGCCATGCCCACGCATCGGCTTGTCGACATAAAGTGTATGCATGCAGGGTGCATCAAATCCGGTCAACCACATGTCACGGACGATGACGAGCTTCAACGGATCCGCTGGATCCTTGGTGCGGTTCCTGATCGCTTCCTGGCGGGACTTCGAGCGAATATGGGGCCGAAACTCTGCGGGATCTGTTGCGCTGCCGGTCATGATGACTTTGACCTGACCAGTTTCGTCAGTGTCCCCATGCCATTGAGGCCTCAGTTCCACGATCCTATTGTACACTTCCACGCATATGCGTCGGCTCATGCAGACAATCATCGCCTTGCCATCCATCGCCTCAAGCCGCGCGTCGAAATGCTCCAGGATGTCTTCGACCACCGTATCCAGGCGCTTGTTGGCTCCAACCAATGCTTCGACACGCGACCATTTTCGAGCGATCGCCGCCGCCTCGGTATCTTCCATCACTTAGGTGGCTTCGTCGAATTTCTCGTCGAGTTCCCTGGAAAACTCCTCGTCCAGCTCGACCTTGGCAACTCGTGCTTCATAGTAGATTGGAACCGTCGCTCCATCCGCGACGGCTTGGGCGATGTCATACACATCAATGTATTCGCCAAACACACCCCTTGTGTTTGCTCCGACCAACTCAACAGGAGTTCCTGTGAAGGCGATGTAAACAGCATTGGGGAGCGCCTGACGAAGTTGGTATGCAAGGCCATGACGGACTTCCCCAGTCTCCTTCTTAATCTTCGCCTCGAACCCATATTGAGTGCGGTGCGCCTCATCGACCATGACAATAACGTTGGACCGGTCCGTCAGTGCCGGGAAAACTTCCCCTGTTTCCGGACGGAATTTCTGAATCGTGGAAAAGACAACGCCACCCACTTCGCGATTAAGTAGGTCTTTCAGATCACTGATACTGTCGGCCTGGACTGGATCTTCGCCAAACAGATCCTTGCACCGACCGAAGGTCGCAAAAAGCTGATTATCCAGATCATTACGGTCAGTCAGAACCACCAGGGTCGGATTATCAAGGCCAGGGTGCCGCATAACGCGCCCGGCAAGGAAGGTCATCAGCAGAGACTTACCAGACCCTTGTGTGTGCCAGATGACACCGCCTTTGCCATCGCCCCCCTGAGCCGTCAGAATCGTCTGGATGGCCTTCCGTACAGCATGGAATTGATGGTAGCCGGCAATTTTCTTGACTGGTCCTCTACCCTCATCCTCGAACACTACAAACCAGCGCATCAGGTCCAGAAGCGTCTGTGGATCCAAAAGCCCTTGGGTCAGAGTTTGGAGGGCAAGAGATGTATTTTCTTCGATTATAGTTTCGCCGTCGATGGTACGCCATCGCATGAAACGATCCAGTCCGGCTGACAACGAGCCATAGCGGGCGTTCAGCCCATCCGAAATCACGGTAAGGAGCGATGTGCGAAACAGATCAGGGATATCTTCTTTGTATGTGTCAATCTGCCGATAGGCGGCGTCAATTCCGGCCCCTTCCGTCCCCTTCAGCTCAACAACGACCAGTGGCAGGCCGTTCAGGAATAGTACCACATCCGGTATCCGAGGATTCTTTCCGACTACATCCACCTGATTGACGGCACGCCAGTCATTCTTCTGGTTTTCCCAATCGACAATCTGAACACGCGCATTGCGTTCTTCACCATCGGCGAAATAGGTCAGAGCCACACCATTGACGAGAAGGTCATGCAAACGCCGGTTTTCCTGGACAACATCAGTGGCGTACACGACATCATGTACCCGCGTCGCGGCCTCCTGGACCACAGTGATCGGCAGCTCAGGATTCAGTCGTTTCAGCGCATCGAAGAACACCGGCAAAAGAAAAGTCTCCCGGAAGCTCGTTCGCATCGGATTGCGCATTTCAGGCGAAATTTCAGAACCGTGGTCGACGGAGTACCCCAGCGCCCCAAGGTCTTCCATGAAGACAGCTTCAAGGTCCGCTTCGCTTGCCCAGGCCATCAGGAAACACCACCGTTTGCTTTCAGCTCCTGGTTGACCTCAGCCAGTGGCCCTTTCAACGCTCTCTCCCACTTCTGGATGTGCTCTACATGCCAGGCAATATGTTTAGGCCATTCATCTCGATTGAACCCGTCACAGGGGATCTCATACTGAAGTCGGCAAGCCTTTTTGTCATCCAGCCTCAGCCATTCGATTTTGTTCCCAAAGTCGGCCTCGATTTGTTCCCGCTTCTGAATTAGTCGGTCAAACAACCATTTATTTTCTTCAGCGGAAGCGCGAGCAAAGGAAAATTCAACGCGAAGCAGCGCCTTGCCGAAAATCATGGCATATTGGCAGAAGCGCACGCCTGACCCAGCACTCAACCAGTGATCCTTGCTGGGACTGATATTCTGATAAAGCGTGTCCCCCGCTTCCTTCAAAGCCTCCAGGGCCATTTCCCAATAGTCACGGCGCAATTTGTGTCGGTTCTTCTGTTCGCCCTGTGCACCGCGCGCCTCGGTCTCTTTCTCCGCCATCCCAATCATGAAATCCGCCGCCTCGGGCGTGGGGATCACCGGCTGGATATCAACAAAGAGTTCTTCTCCAAACACATACGGCACGACCTTGAAGCACCGCGCATCAATGCGATGCTCTCGCAGCCAGAGGACGGTCGAGGTGACTTCCTTCCTGAAGTTGGCAGCGATGAAGATCAGACGCTGGTCATTCCCCGGATTCAGGATGACCTCTCCAAGCTCTTCAACATCCAGGAATTCGCAGATCTGCGTCGCAGCATTTCCGCCCCCGCAATACCGGTCCAGGTACTGCTGGTAAATGTCGATGATCTGCGTCTTGGTGAGCCCAGAAACATAGGCAGTGTATTTCAAAGCCTGCCAGGTCACGTCTCGGCCGCTGTCGTCGAGTTTGTTTTCGATCACCACAAGCTGCCCGTCCTTGTCGAGCGCCAGCAAGTCGAGCCGTTCGCGCGTGTCGGCGAACCCATCGAACTCCTTCTGGATGATCAACAGTTCCTCCCCCAGGGCATCCGGCTGCCCGGCCAGCCATTCCTGCAAATGTTCGCGTTCGCGCAGGTTGAGGGCGGAAAAGCGTTTTTCTTCAAGTTTTTGAATACGGTTTTTTGAAAGGTCTACTTGGAACATCTACTCATCCCAAAAATCTTGAAATTGAAAATACGCAACCCCGGAGAGTTTTCTCTCGATCAGGTATTCATTGACTGCATGAGGGCCATCATGTGCAAAGTACAACCACTCTGGTCGAGGTGCTTCGGGTATGAAATCTTGCCCCCCAGGCAAATGTCCCATCGCACGCCTTGTCACGCATCCACGATCCACACCAAAAAATAAGTGCCAGGGCAACATCCCTTTAATAAGAGACGACAACTTGTAGTCTGGAGCATATTTGACAAAATTTGCTGTAGCAATGGAACAGCCCCAATCGCTTCCTGCTATGGAAAATGGGTGGGAGGCCGACGAAAACATCGATCGGTCAGAGATCCAGGGATGGTTATAGAAAACATAGATCGGGTTGTACCCAGCGCTGCTGGCACTCGAAATCAACTCGTCAGTTTGCTTTTTGTCACGGGGAAAACCCTCGTATTTACCAAACGACAAATTCCGTTTTACGGGAGTAATTCGAGAAGACAACACCTTAGCCTGCACCCGAAATCCGACTGAACAGCATGGGGTTTCGACGAACCACTCCCAATCAGCTCCGTTTCCGATTTTTTTGTATTTTTTATTTCCACCTTCTTCGGTTCGACTGAACATCTTGACGTTCAAACCCGAAGAAGAACACTCTCGCGCCATGCGAAGAAGGAGCATTTCAGTGATCGTTTCTTCCTGGAGCTTCAAGCCATAGTGAAGTGCATCATCCTGCTCTCGCCATACCCAAGCGGAAACGTGACGAAGATAGTCTCGAAGATCTCCCGGCGAAAAAGCCATCACACGATCTCCTCCACCCGCTCTTTCGCCTCTCCAACACGTAATTCGCCAGACATCAGGCGCGGTAGGAGCGTGTCACGGAGGGTGGCGAGGGTTTGGTTTTCTCGGGTCAAATCCAGAATTCGATTGAACATGGGGGAAACCTCCCTCTCAAAGGCCTCGGACAGTCCCTCGCACGGCGAAACCACCGAAACTGCTTGAAGTGTCTTTGTCGTGATCGTGTCAAACACCGAACCATGTGCGGCAAGAGTTATGCCCAAGACTTCGGTCATGAACAGGCAATTGGCAAAGAAGGGTCGATCATTTCGAGACCTTAGTGCGTAGCAGGTCTGATTCATCGCAATGTCATCGCCAAACATACAGGCTCTCCCTGTCGTGGCCCCACGAGCGACGACGACCGTGGAAAGCTTTGGAATGATCTTCGTGCTACTTTTCTTCAAGCCTTCCGCTGTGATCTTACGTTCAGTCGTTATCAAGAAAGCGTTCCCGCACTGGCTGACGTCTTTTGCACTGGCCCAGAGGATATCGCCATTCCAGAATTCCGGCACCGATGTTTTTGGCGTTCCACCTGACAACAACTCTACGACTTCAAGTAATGGCTGCACTCGCCAACCTTCCGGGAGACCATCATCACCGAAACTGTCAGGGAAGAGAGCGGCGGTTTGCGAGGTCATGTGGGCTGGGGCGCGGCCTGCGGCTTTGGCGTTGACGGCGTCAAAGTCGACGAACCAGGACCGATACAGCGCCCGCGCCATCTCTTCCAAGGTCGCCGCCGTCTTGCGGTTCAGCTCGATCTTGTCATCCAACGCCCCAAGGATCGTAGCAATTTCTCGTTGGACCTCTTTCTTAGGGAAGCTTGTCGGCGCATCACGCAAGATCCCCAAATTGATATGGGGCACACCTGTCTGAATTGTTTGTGCGTGGGAGTAATCGGCGAACGCCGGAGACCTCAGAAAATAGTAAACAAAATCCCGGTTGACCAACTCGGTATCGACCGAGATTGCCATCTGACTTTGCGATACGACATAGAAGGGAAAGCCCCCATCCTCAGGAATAATCGAAACCTGACCGAGAGTGCCACGCTGGGTCACCATGATGTCGCCGGGATATGCAACATTGGACTTCAGGTCTTTTTCCGCCTTCTGATCTGAGACGAAAGCAAAATCGCCTCCGATCCAGCGACCGTTCACCTCCATGTTCGAGCCACGGATCACCGGCACACCCTCATCAGTGTAGTCGCGCGTCGTGAGCTTTGAGCCGAAGGGACCGCCAACAATTCGTTGCTTTCCACCTACGGCGTCGGACAGATCAGTCATCCCAAAGCCCCCAGTCGATCCTCGATCTCCTTTTCCAGCCGCCGCCCCTCGACAAACTGGGCGCGCAACTCCCCCATCAGGCGGGTGAATTTCTCCTCAAAAGGTTCGTCGTCGTCCTCAACGGCCCCTGACCCCACATAGCGGCCTGGCGTCAGGACGAAGTTGTGCTTGGCGATCTCCTCCTTTTCCGCAGATCTGCAGAAACCCGGAACGTTTTCATACTCGCCTGCGTCCGGCTCCCCCCGCCAGGCGTGATAGGCCGTGGCGATGCGGGCGATCTCGTCCTCCGACAGTTCTTTCTGCTTGCGGCTGCCCGGCACCAGCGCTCCCATCTTGCGGGCGTCGATGAACAGCACCTCACCCCGCCGGTCGCGCAGCTTGGCATCCTTCGCAATGCCGTTGGATTTGTCCTTGGCCATGATCCACAGGCAGGCAGGGATCTGGGTGCCGTAGAACAGCTGTCCTGGCAGCGCCACCATGGCATCCACCGCGTCGCCTTCGACCAGTGCCCTGCGGATGTCGCCTTCCCCGCTCGACATTGAAGACATGGAGCCATTGGCCATGACCACCCCGCCAATGCCGGATGCCGAAAGGTGGTGATGGATATGCTGGATCCAGGCAAAGTTGGCATTGCCCACCGGCGGCGCACCAAACTTCCAGCGCTGATCCTCGCGCAGCAACTCGCCCGACCAGTCTGAAATGTTGAACGGCGGATTTGCCAGGACATAGTCGAACCGTTCGTCCGCAAAGGCGTCCTTGACCAGGGTGCCCTCGGAGTTCCAGCGGATGTCGCCAAAGATACCCCGGATCGCCAGGTTCATGCGCGCGAGGCCAAAGGTGGTGTGGTTGCGCTCCTGCCCGTAGATGGCGATGTCATTGCGCTGGCCTGAGTGGGCATCAATGAACTTTTCGGACTGAACGAAGAAGCCACCAGTTCCGCAGCATGGGTCATAGACACGGCCCTTGGTGGGCTCAATCATCTCGATCAGCGTGTCGACAATGGACTTGGGGGTGTAGAATTCACCGCCGCGCTTTCCCTCAGAACTGGCGAATTCACCGATGCAGTATTCATAGATGCGACCGATCAGGTCGAAATCCGCCTTGCTGCCTTCCATCTTGAGGTTGGTAAACAGGTCGATCAGGCCGGTGAGCATCGTGCGGTCGATGCTTTCTTTGCCAAAGACCTTGGGCAGCGCCCCCTTGAGGGTTTCATTGTCGGCCTCGATCGCGCGCATGGCGTCATCGACCATGATGCCGATCCTGGGGTCCTTGGATTGCTTGGCCAGCGTCGACCATCGCGCCTTTTCAGGCACCCAAAAAATGCTCTCCGCCAGGTATTCATCCGGATCCTCCGGGTCGGAATATTCCTCCTTGGAGAGTTGATGGTGCAGGCGCTCAAAGGACATCGAGACGTGGCGCAGGAACAGCAGACCCAGGGCTATGTGTTTGTACTCGCCGGCATCCATTGAGCCGCGCATCTTGTCAGCGGCGGCAAATAACGTCTTTTCGATGCTCATGATCTGTCCTTGAAAATTCTTTCTGGTCTGCCCAGGAGGCGGAACAACTTGCGATGAGTTTTGGCCGATTTTTGTCGGTGGCTCAATGATTTGGATCGAAAAGAAAAAAGTTGGAACTTCTTGCCCACATCTCGTTCAACAGATTTTGTCGGCGGTTTGTCGGCAATGCGAATGGACGTTTTTCAACTTAATAACAGTCACTTGCAGATAGTGTCGGCTGTCGGCACCCGCTGGCGTTTTCCGGAGTTCGACAGCCTATCAAACCCAGTTAGCTGATCAGGGTTCATGACAACACCTCCCGTGCACGCAAAAAAGTAGAAAGGCGTGCAGATGGAACAGAAATCCAAGACCCCAACAAGCCGTAAGACCAAGCCGAGCCTGTTCTCCGATCTTCGGATAAAGGAAGGCAAGAGCAAACGAGCCTTGACCGAAAAGGAGAAATGCGACCTTGTCGCCATGCTCACGGTCAAGGAACGCCCGGAAGCACTGGACATCCGGCCACTTGTGCCTCGTGGCTCCTACATCCAACGCATGCTAAAGCACTTCGACACCACAGACACCAGCTACGCCCTACCCTTGTTTCAGTTGATCATGATCGCGTCCTCTTGGCTGACACAGAATGGTGCCTCGTTGGTGATCCCAGGAATGAAGCCACATCGTCCGATCCTCTGGACTATCGCCATGGCTTCTTCTGCAAGTTCCAAAACCCTGGCCACAAACCGGGTCAAGGACACTCTGTTGGGTGAAGACCAGACCACCCCGGTTCGGATGTTCCCGAAATACAGCAGCGACGCGCAATGGATCATCGACCTGAAAAATAACAACGGGTCCTATTGGTTTCAGGACGAGGTGGGCCAATTCTTCAAATTGGTTCTAACTCATTCAAATTACGCGCGGATCAAACCATGGATTCTCGACGCGTACTCTCATGAGGAAATCGCCAACAGGCTAAAGAGTGAGGAAAACAAGCTCACCGTTACCGACCCGCACTTCACATTTCTGGGCCTAACAGTACGCGAAACGTGGAAGATGAACATTGATCTCCCGAGCATGCTCGACGGCCTTTGTCAGCGTTTCAACTATGTCATAGCTGAAAATCGGACCGACACCGATATGTTCGATCATTTTCTTTTCTTCCAGGGAGAAAAGAACAAAATAGAACAGGAAGGCCTTCGTGAAATGTGGCATGCACTTTGTGCGCAGAAGAACTCCTGCGGCGACTATACGCTGGCCCCTGAGACACTGCCTTTCATTGAAGCGTGGTGGCAGGAGCTTCGCCCTACTTGGAGCAATAGCCTCCTGCCAGGATCCTTCATTCGCCGGATTGGTTTTTCCGTCCTGTCGTATTTGGTGGTCATTCACTTCCTGCTCGGAAGATCGCAGAAGGAAATCGACATTGAAACGGCACGGATCGCTACGCGCTATGCAGAGTACCACATGGAATGCGCATTGGTGATGATCCGTGAATACGACACCGGTTGGTCAGACCCGGTTCGTATTGTAGCTGAGCGGCGGGAGCGTCACCGCGAAAGAACCGGCAAAGAGCCAACCGCTCGAGAAATCCAGAAAAACCTGAGTACCAAAGCTCGTCAGATCCTCAACTCAGCCCAGATCAAGGAAATCATGGAACTGCTTGCAAGCCTCGAAAAACCGAATAACCAACCCTTGTTCAATCAGGAGAATGAAACGATTGCCGATCGTCTGCATTCGGAGCACATGGCAACCAAGAAACACGAAGACACACAGGAATACTGGAGAAATAACAAGCGTCTTTCCAGGGTGCTTGAGGCCTACCGGTCGGCAGATTTGTATACACCTTCGACGTCCTCCAACGTACTGGACGTCCAACTGCCATTTGGCGAGGGTGAAGATCCTATATTCGAAGCCGCAAGTTGAAGAGATAGTGTCCAGAGCCGCCTTACCTTTCGGATCCACGAGAATTCGTGTCGATCCGAAAGGACGAGCGGAAGGAAAGCAACTGACTTCAAATCATCAATCCGGCAATACGAACTCTGGCCAGAGTGCTGACCCACCCAGAATTGACGTTGGAACATTCGTGCCTTCAGGAAGATTGTCGAAGCCAGAAAGGACGATTGCCGCAGCATCAGTCTCTGGCCTTAAGATACCCCGCTGAAGGTCTGCACCATCCAGGGCTACTACAACCGAGGCTCCTCCCCCCTTTAGACCCACCCGCAGCATATTTTCACCAAGCTCCTGCGTCTCCAAGTCTGGACGACCGGACAGTACGAGCCCGTCACCAGCGGGGAGACCATTCTCCTCCTCAGCGGAAACGATTGCGTCGTAAAGCGCGCGGATCTCACTTTCATCACTTTCAGGAGGCCATAGAACGCTGTCTGCCAGGGATCTTTTGTTCTTCATCAAGTTTTGCAACAGGCAATCAAAAGAACCGCGCTGGAGGCGCGGGTGTATAGCCAAGGGGATATGCACAGTAACCGGGCGGGTCTGTCCAATGCGGTGAGTTCGGTCGTTGCATTGTTCTTCGACCGCGGGGTTCCACCAGCGAGTCAAATGGATCACGTGGTTTGCCGCTGTCAGGGTCAACCCCGTACCTGCCGCACGCGGCCCCAACACCAGGACATCGAAACCTTCATCATGCTGCATATGGCGTTGAAAATGATCTGTGATTTCCTTTCGATATGACACCGGTGTTGACCCATTGATGATGTCAAGGCGTGGCAACCCGAATTCGATTTTGACCAGCTCAGCAAACCAGGCTTGAACATCTCTGTTCTCGACAAACACGAGCGCCTTTTCCCCCTTTACCTGGATCGCTCGAAGTACATCCATGGCCGCCTCAATACGGGCTGAAGCATCGACAAAAGTTTCAGGCGCTTCACCTTCCAACAAACCAGGATGCAAGGATGTTCTCCTGATGTGGTGCAGGAGGCCAAACAGGGATTGCCCGGGTTTACGAGCCTCATCATATCTGAGCGCTTGGATCTCGGGCATGATGCGTGGATGCAGCACCCTCACTTTGGGTGGCAGATCCGATGCGGCTTTCTCTTTTGTGCGTCGAATGCCCAACGCCGGGTACCCGTTGATCGACGAGAACACGGCACGGTGCAACTCTCGCATGTTACCCTGCTTTGGAATGTCAAAGGCGCTACGAAAATCGTTGAGCGCACCCAGAGCCCCGGGAAACAACTGATCCATAATAGCCCAAATGTCGCGGGTAGCGTTCTCAACGGGAGTTCCTGTCAAACCAATTCGAAAGTCAGCGTTGACAGCCTTCGCCGCATTCGAACGCAGCGTTGATGGGTTCTTGAGATTCTGGATTTCATCAAACACGGCGACTTCGAAAGGAGTTTGGGCAAAGGTCACCGCGTAATTTGCCAAAGTTTGGTATGTGGTAATTACAAGACGCGGCTCGGAGCAATCAATAAGACTGGAGAGGTCAAGTTTCGCGCGACCATCCTGAATGTCTCTTCCCCGTTCACCCTGAACGCGCCACGCCTTGAGTTCGCGGCCATAGAGACGAACCGGCTCATCGAAAATACCCGGCATAAGGTGCTTCCTGGTTTCATCTTCCCAATTCCTTAGCAAGGATGTGGGAGCGACAATGAGAAACGGTTTGGTGGGCAACTCCTCTTTCGTCATCCGCTCATTCAACCAAGCCAGAAAAGAAAGCGTTTGAACGGTCTTTCCAAGGCCTTGTTCATCAGCATTCAGGATTCCAGGGAGACCGGCCTCCCATGCAGATACTTGCCAATCAAAGGCGTTTCTCTGATGCGCGTGCAAAGATGTCTTTAGCGAACTGGGCAACTCTTGCTCCGTTGCTGATGGCCTGTCGTGTAACCTTTCGCGAAATTCGAGTTCCCAGAAATTGTCATGCGTCACCGGCAAAATGGCCGTGACCTCGCCTTCTTCTGCCTGATCCTGGTTGGTTCGATTGAGATACAACTCCAGACGCCGTCTCACTGCCTGGATAACCAATTCCGTGACAGGAAGAACTCCTTGTTCAAGCAGGACCTCCAGATCCCCATTTTCCTGCGCAGCAAGGAGTGTCTTCAAAACCGTATCCAGATCCTCTTCTGGAATGGTACCCAGGATCTCACCAACGACAGCGTCAATGTCATCAGGCAACCATGACGTGCCGGATCCTTCAAGAATTTCGATCTCGGGTTTGCTCCACTTCCTGATCTCGATAACGCGATCAGTCCACTCCCGCGTTTCAGCCCACGCTTTTTCGAACTCTGTTTCAACCGCATCTACCAGATCGGCGGAGGGCATCAGTTCGTTCAGCCGACCCTCATCTATCAAAGCTTGCTCAATTGCTTCTGCAACTAAGCGATCCGCATTTTCGAGGAAATTTCTCTTCTCCTGGTCTGTTCCTCGCGCGTGACGCGAAATCACATCGATAACCGGCACAACAGACTTGTCCAGGATCAGGAACCTGTTCTCTCCTACCCGATATGCTGGTTGAGCACCTCGGCGGTTGGAAACGTCTTTGAAGGCAGAAAGCTCATTGCCCTGGAGCGCGGCGGAAACCTCCGACGCCATTTCTCCTTGCCGGATTTGTTGAGATACAAAGGGTAACGGCGCAAACCCCAATGGATCCTCAGGATCGACAGCCAACCCCACCTTATCACACGGGACGATTTCCACTTTTTCCAGATAACGTTCTGGCCGCGTTAACCCGTGATCCTCAAGATCACCCAATGCCGCGCGAAATTCCGAAAGAGCGCGCCAATGTTCTGGAAGAGGTCTGCCGCTGTCGAAGGCTTCAGACAAGATGATTGCGTCATAGATCTGCACAGGCAATCGCATGAAAACGCCGCCAGTTTCTACTATCGCACCCGTACGATTGAGCCGAATTTGCCGCTTGTCACGCTCCCACCACCACTGCAGTGCAAAGCTCTCGCTCCCAAGGGATCCTCGCATTTCCGCATGGAACACTACACCTGAGAGTTTCTGGGGTATCCCAAGCACAGAAGCCGACATCTCATCCAGCCGTGACACCATCCAGTGATCCAGCCACAAGTAATCAGCCGAAAGTTCATGGTGATCGGAGACACGATCCAAAGCTCGGATCCTCGAAAGGGCAATTGCAAGTGTTCTTTCAGTGCCCGCAAGTGTCTTAAGATCTACAGCTTCCCGTTTCCGAAAGCGTGCAAACAATCCTGCTTTTTGGTGTGAAATTCGTACGCGAAGGCCATTTTCTTCAATATCAAACTGAAACTCATGCATTACAAAACCCGCCTTTGCACCCACTGCATCCAATGGCCGGGTGGATCATGCCTTCTGGCATCCTGGTGACCCACTGGCAGCAAGATATCGTCGAGATCGTAGTTGCTGAGATAAAGCTCAGGAGTTGCTCGAGTTTGTGTCGGAAAAATATGCACCCGAAAACTATGCGAGCCTTCGACAACCGTCTTCGATCCGATCTTCATCATGAGCAGACAGGTATCACTTCGAGTGCCTTGGTGGCCAAAGCTCATGTAGGATGGATCACCCGTGCGAGCATAAAGTTCCTTTGCATGGGGCACGGCTTTGCTTCCAAGTGCGACCCACGCTTCATCAATACGGCCCTTGTCATAGACCCCCATCCAGAACCGTTTTCGATTTGCCCATTGGTGCCCCTGTTCCGATCCTCCTTCTGCCCTGGTCACAATATCGAAAATCGCTTCCATGCTCTTGCGAGCCAACCATTTCAGCAGGATCCGACGATAAGGCTGCCCAACCATGGACCAAAATGCTGGGCGATCAATCCGAGGGTCGCCGAACCTATTCACCAGCCTTTCCAGGTTGAATTCGCGGAGCTTCTGAGGGCACTCGGTGGAAACCCAGGGGGATAGAATTTTTTCTACAGTCTCAGCAGCCCAAGGGTCAAAAAGTTTCGGACAGTTTGGCGGTGTTACCCATCTCAGAAGCTTGTCCACGACCATCTCAGTCTGTGGCATGGGGGTTTGCCTGAGAAATGCGAGATGGGTTTCTCTCATCAAGCCTTCTTCGTGAGGGGCAGGTAAACCTTCAGACTTGAGCCACTGGTAAGGTGTCGTGGCTTCGACCATTCGTGCAGCGATCTTCTCTGCGCCATCTTCAATATCAAGAAAGGCCGGGTGCTTTACAAATATTGTCTTCCAACGTGTCGGCAGTACGGAGGCCTTTTCAAGCAATAGATTTGAAAGAGCACGTGTTTTGGCCGCTCGTTTTGACCAACTCACAAAGTATCCCCGGCACATGGCATCGATCAGGGTCGGGTTCGTTGTAACCTTCATTTCCTGATCCAGGAAATGGCGAAACTCCTCTGGGAGTTCAATCTTGTCTCTAAGATGCTCATATACCGCAATACCAACATCGCCGGACGTCACTCCCTGCCAATGTCCCGCCGTATACGCCCCCTCGACTTTACGAAGAATGATTGGGACATCCTCTGGCGCACGTTTCTCGAGCCCAGGAAAGGCTTCTGCGATCCGTTCTGCGGCCTTATCCAGGGCTCCATCTTTGACGCGAACACTGAAATCAGGTTTGAGGACAAGTCTATCGGCCAGGCTCATTCGAGTTCTCCTCCCTGGAGAAGTTTTTGAATGCGCGCCAGATCATCCAGACCGAACGGAATCGAAGCTTCATCCACCGGCGAGAACATTATGAAACGAATGTCGATACGCCGGTTTGCATCCCGGCCACCTGGTAGGGCTTCATTCGCAATTGGTCGGCCTTCGCCGTAGCCTGACACTGAAAGCACGGGCTGTGCACGCAGGTTCATAAACCCCAGCAGCTGCGGGTTGGCCGCAATCATTTCGCCATAGATTGCCGCACCGCGCCGGGCACTCAGGTCCATGTTGTGATTATCACTTCCAACACTGTCCGCGTGACCTTCAATCTGCAACGCATCGATTACACCAATATCTTCGTTGCAAGTACTGCCCAGTGTCGATGGTTCTCCCAGAGCGAAACAAGCTATGACATCCTGGAGGATACCGGCAATGAGCCGCATTTTGGCACGTCCTTGGCGCGATGGTGTCGTTGAATTTGACGCAAAAAGTCCATCACCTCTGAATTGGAGTGCATCCTGGTTGCGCGAAATGCTGACATCGATCGAGGGATCAGCCGAAACGATCCTTTCTCGCAAAATGTGAAGGATCTTGGCTCGCTGCAAAGAGACAACGGTATTGTATCTTTCGATCAAGTTCTCATCTGAACTGGCAGCTAAAAGCGCGTGTAAGCGTTGCAGTTCGTTTCGTAGCAGTGAAATACGTGCCACGGCGGTGTCCCCATCCGCCAGTTCCAACTCCGCATGAATTGCGTCGATATCTTCTTCCAGCGCACGCACTCTGGCCTCAAGCTGCACTTTTCCAGCCTGCAACATGGGGATGATGCCTGGGCCTCCTGAACGATAGCTTTCCAACTCTTCAAGGAGATGACTGACCTGAAGATCCCGCTTATCGATGATGCTTTCTGCTTCCTCGAGCATATGTTTCGGAACTGTTTCCCCCGATGTAATCTGAGTGGCGAAGAAGGCGAGCAAAATCATGACGATGAACAAAAAGCTCACCGTCATGTCCGTCATCGACACGAAGACCGATTCTTCCTCCTCTTCCGACAACCTCTGGCGAAACGCATGCCTCATTCTGCAATCGCCTCAACCAACGGCTTGGGCTGGCTTTCCGGCTCGAACGCCTTAGCGTTTTCAATGACCGCCTGGAGAGTTGACAACGCATTGGCGAACCTCTCTTGTACGCCACTCCCGTGATCTTCGAGCTTGTCGATCGTCTTGCCCACTTCGACCTGGTAGGTCTGAAAGGCTTTCTCGAGCTGCCCATCATAGGCGACTGCTCGGCTCTCGAAGGCTTCAATCAGGCCTTTGATAGACTGCATCGCCTCCAAAACGACCTGTTTCTCCTCCGAGATCGCGGTCTTGGCGGCGTGAACCATTTCTGTTGCGCCTTCGGCTACCCGCAAGTTTGCCGCATTTCCTTCTTTGACGGTTTCCATGACCGTTGGGGCCAAGTCGCCAACCATTCCGCTTGCGCTTGTCAGCTTATCGGACACGTCCTCGAGACGCGAGAGAGCGGACATCAGGGACTTAGTTGAAGAAGAAAGAGCCTCATCAAATTGTTTACCTGCCAGGTTCAAGTTGTCGCCGATTGAAGACAAGGCATTTGCAGCAGCTTCCATCCTCTCTGAAACAGTGTCCAACGAGCCGCCAATCCCCGAGGTAATGTCTTTTCCCAGTTGATCGACCATGGTGCCTACATTCTGCACCGACTGTTCCACCACCTTGTTCAATGGTTCGCTGAGCTTCGCAACCAAATGTGTATTCAGTTCAGCCTGTTGTACTGTTTGGTCCTCGATTGCCCTCAACTGCTTTCCTGCGAGATCTTCCAAGCTGATGAACGCCATATTTTTCTCAAGTACAGCGGCAAAGGAATCGGCTCCCTTTTCGACCTTGCTCGACCAGTACCGCAGACAAAAATTTATCATGATGGAACAGGCCAGCCCACTCAAAGACATAGTGAATTTGGCTGACGCTTGCCCCAGAAGTTCACGTAACGCACCTACTGTCGCGGCATCGTCGACATTCAACAAACTTTGGGTCTGTTGAAGCACTGCCACCAAACCAAGGAAGGTCAATAACAGACCAAGGGAAACGAAGACTCCCGGCACCCATCGCAAGGACTTCAAAGAGAACCCAAGGTCATCCACGTTCAAGAATGCTGATGGGCGTATTGAGTTGTGAACCCGCGCCTCGTCGCCCCTGCCGACAACTGTAAGCGTTTCACAGTATTCCGAAAATCCAGTCGACAATGCACGGTCGGCTGCGCCCTTCCGGCGTTTGAGTACCGCTCTCAGAGCTTCTGCATCCAGGCCATGACCTGAACTGTCGGAGGCGCGTTCTGCATCTTTCAGCGCGGCAGTAAGCGCTCGCTTGCGCGACTGCGAAATGAATGAGACCCAAATGACGAAGAGAATCATAGCTGCAAAAAGAACCGCGCTGATGATTCCAGGCCAGTGCTCGTCAACGATCATGTTGGCCGCCGACAGGATAAAGTCCCGAACCCAGACGCCTACGCTTTCAAAATTCATTTCGTCTCCAAATCTGAGGGTATCGTCTTTCTGGCAACTCTCTTGTTGCACACAGTTCTTCCACTTTCATTGATGCAACTCAACCAACGAGTGCGCTAATTGTTCACCAGAATCCCCTAAAGCCACAAAGACATGTTGCCCAACTGCTTGAACCAACGCACGGCCAATCCATCTGAGGCCCAAAGAAGTTTTTCGTTTGACGCCGATGCACCCATCTTCCCGACGAGACGTCAGGAGATCGAGATGTGTTCAGATCAATCAGCAATGGATCATACACTGCTAATCAGCACCAAAGATCTTTCTGAATTTCTAAATACTTCGGAAGGGTTTGCTCGAATTCTCATGAACAATCTCGACATTCCAAAGCGTGGTAAAGGTTATCCCAGGCTTCGAATATTCGCAGTATTCGGGTTCGAAAAACCATACCCGATCCATGCTCCGGGCGTTTGGAGTACCCTGCTTGATGCTCCAGCAGTAGCGAAGGAGACCGGGCAAAGTGAGAAAACAATTGGGCGCATGTACGAAGGCACTCACAAAGACAAAAGCTTCACCAATTCCTTATGTTTCGGTCCCCGCAAACGGATGATATTTCCTTTTGAAGTTGAGGCTTGGCTCTCAGGCGCCCATCCCAAATTTGTCCGGAAGAATGAGTTCATGCATCCCTTCCTTCGCGGAGAGAGGCCACCAACGCACTATACGGACAACCCCAGGCATGAGCCTGCTCCCACAGGCGCACGCTCACCGGCCACCGCCATTTTTCTCCCTCCGAACGCGGCAAAATAGATCTCAGAATAACTTCCGGGAACCGTCATTTGGACCCACTTCCATCCTGTCGTTGAAGAAATCTTTTGCGACACCAAGCGCCAAAAGGTTGAACAAAATTCCATTCGCAAAATGACTCTCCGGCGCGGAATTGGATGATTATCGGTCAATGACACCGATAGCGGGCAAAATGACAAACACCGTCGAATATTCGGTTCTGGAATATCCGCAGGTTTTTGTCATTTTTCGCTTCGGTTTCAGAGATAACGGCCAATTTGTCATTTAGCGGACAAAAAAAGAGGCCCAAATGAGCTTTCATAAATCAATCACCGCAATGACCCTGCAAGACGTTCAAGACCGAGAGGTGGCGGCAGGCAATAATGACTACGCCAACGCTGTAGGTCGCTACCCGCACCTGACTGATGGTGCAGTTCTCAATCAAATCCCCGCAGATCTGACGTTGATAAAACAGCAACTGCCAATCCATGGGTTCGATCCCTCTCTCAGCAAATCAGAGAAGGCCTACAAAGCAACGAGGCGAAAGATCATTGCAGCGGTCAAAAACGCGACAGGCGAAGCTGAAGCAGCCAGAGAACGCCGTGCCCGGGCCGACGAATGGGCGGAACTTCTGACCGCCCTGGAACCTCACGCCGTCACAGAAGGCGAACGGAAACACCGTGCCAAACAGATTCTCATCCCTGTCAGGAAGCTGGCTGACGTAGCGCGGGCAAGCGATATCAAACCAAGCCAGGTGTGTCAGGAATGGTTGGACGCCGTTTCCCCAACCCTGGAAACCAACGAGCGGAAAACTCTTCAGCGGGCGTTCAAGACGCTGAACAAATATCGCCACGACGACAATTTGTGCCGCTATCTTCCCGTTGCTCCCTTTCCTGCCCCTGAACCTCGCCGCCAGGAAAACCTTCATCTCATTCCTCCTCATATCGCTGATGAAATCGATGATTGGGTGCGCGACGCCACGCTGACCGAATTCGATCCTGTTGAGCAGGAACATGTGAATACCGCTTCGGTCTCGAGCGTAAATTTCAAGCTGGCAGCGATGCGGAAATTCGTCAGCACACTTTTTCGCAGTGGTCGGCTGCCGCCACATACAAATTTGGGTCTGCAGGACCTCATGACGCCTGAGTATGCGACCGATGTCGTTCGGTTTTGGAGCCAACATGAAGACCAAAGGGGGCATATCTCGGCAAGAACAGCGTATGACTACCTCAAATCCAACTATGTCGTCATGGCCAGAAATGACGTCGATCCTTCCCTCATGAAAAGCCATCTCAGAGCCAACCGGTTCCTGAAAAATGGGAAGAAGGCCAGCAACGACATGTCACCCACTTCACGCAAATTCTGTGAGCATCTATTGGCATCACCACAGCAGACAATGAAATTCCTGTCGATGCATGTTCATTTGCGCAATCAGGTCAATGAACTGCTCAACCGGCTTACTGGCGTTGAATTCAATCCGAAATCGCAGGAGATTACGCGGATCCGACAGATCGGAACGGTCGCTGCCATCTGCGCCCTCGAAACACGCGGGGCTCCCATAAGAATCGAAAGTGCTTTGGAGTTGGTGTTTCGCGGCCCGGGCAGAACCTTTCATCTCCCGTCACGAAAAACCAAGCATGCAACAATCGATCTCGGGCCCGAGCACACCAAGAACGATGTGGAGATCTGGGCCCCGATACAGCCCAACCATTTGAATGGCCTCGAAGTCATCCTCTGGTATCTCGAAAAAATTCGCCCCCTCTTCCCCAACCACGAAGAAAGCGTTCACCTGTTTCCTGGTTTCAAATACGGGGAAGCACTGGAATACAGAACCTTCCTGGGCTGGTTCAAGCGCCAAACCCGTAGCGCCGGATTGCCAATGACACCGCACAAATTCAGGCATGGCCTCGCCTCGCTTCTGTTGCAACACAACCCAGGCAGATGGGACCTCCTCGAGAGATTGCTCGACGACACCCCCGCAACCGTTCGCAAGAATTATGCCTGGGTGAATGAACGCGCCAAACGCACGGAAGTTCAAAAATTCATTCTGGATCTGTCGAGCCTCAGCCGATGAAAACCCCAGACTACCGCTCGAAAAACGACATTCTTAGGCTTCAACGCTGGGATCTCCTGATTGGAGATCCCAATATAGCCGCGGCCACGGTTCAGGAATTGAGGTTGGTCGATGATCTTCTGGCTTTTCTCGAAACACGCGGAATTTCGTCGATGGAAGCCCTGTCTGTGCAGGAATTCCTGAAGTTTGATACCAGGAATGGATCGGAGAGCCGGCTTCGTCGTCTCAAACATGCGATCATGGTGATTTTCCCGGGCCACCCTTCGGTTTTGGCCCTGGAGGAAGCCATCCGATCGCGCGAAGCAAAACGCAAGAAGAAGTCGAAACCCAAGTCGCGCCGACTGTCCAAATCCGTGGAGTTCGACCAATTGCCGCCGGCCTGGCGAATAGCATTCGCAGACATGGATGCGGGTTTCGATCAAAACGGAGAACTCCCCCCTGCAGAAGGAATGATGGATACCCACAAAATGAAAATGCGTCAGCTCCTTTTTTCGGCCCGCGCAGCTGGATTACCGGAAGCTCTGTCCACGGAAGCAGTGCGCGCATATGCACGCGATCTTCGAAACCGAGGAGTGGCCCCGGGAACCCTCCGGTCTTCGTTCGCAGCGGTGCAAAAGTTCGCTCGATACGTGGCGGCTGGTACAGAAACACGCGATCTGCTGGCCGATCTCGTTCGAATTTACGAAGCTCAAGCCCGCAAGGTGAAAAGCAAGAAATTCAACCATCTGCAGAAAACCGGATACTCGCCGGTGGCGTTGATCGAGCAAGCTCGTGACACTCTGCAGGGTGCGGAAGAACTCGACTGCCCAAGAAGCCGCCATGCGCAACGCAACCGCGCTGCGGCATTGGGATTGTTTTCCGTGATGCCGGTCCGCCTTGCTGACACGCGATTTGTCTTTGGCGAAAACCTGTTCTGGACCGGCACCCAATACACAATTGAAACCGAACTCTCCAAGAGCGGCTATGCGTGGACAACAGACATTGATCCACGGCTCAATGTCCTGATCGATGCCCTCGTCCTGCGTGGTGCCAATCCAGCTTGGCTCGATCACATGCGCCAAGCCTGCCTCGCAGAGAAACGCTCCCTGTTTATCAACAACGATGGAACCCCTGTCGCCTATGGATATGTTTCGGATTGCTGGCGGCGAGAAGTGGGAACCGGAGAGCACATCGCTCGTACGGTTCTGCACACATTCATGGGAATAGAAATGGGACAAGCAGGAACAGACATGGCGATGGCATCCTGCGGACAACGCAACCATGCGACAGCTGAGGCATACCAAGGTGAAGCTTTAGCGATGGCCCAACGCATGAAAGGACAAGCCGAGCTCCGCGAGATAGCCGACCAAGGAGAACTCGAGATGTTTGAATTCAAATAGGATGAACTGGCAGCGGCAGGTGTTTCTTCGGGATTTCGGCATGAACCCCGAAGAAACAACCAGCCCCGCCATCAACCGAGAGAAAAGCAGCCTCTCACACGACAACCGCGCATTCGAAAGGAAATTCAGTCGCCTTGAAGCCACGGCATCATGCTTTGGCGCTGCATAGGAGAACACAATGTTCGACTTTCACCAAGACGCACTGAAAGACCTTCGGGATTTCATGTCGTCTCATAACGAAGACCTGCAAAATGCTTCCCTCCTTTTAGGTGGCCAGCCCAGCCTTCGCCGGACACAAGCCCTTCTCGGCGACCTCACGAGCGCACGCAGTCTGACACGAAGACTGAGATACAGGATTACCGCACTCCATGATCTTCTAACCCTGAGCAATGTGCATGACATCGAGACCCTCGAAGCGGCATGTTTTGCTGAAATCGACCCGGCCTCACCTATTGTAGAGGAGCTCTGCCTGCTCACTGAAGGGTTGAAAGAAGCAATCTATCAGTACCCAGACCCTGATCTGATCGAATTGATCGAAACTGATCTCGTCGCATGACGGCACAGCGTCACCCCCTGTCACACTGGGGCTGACGCCTTGAGAGCCAGCGCAATGCCGACTCACCACTGACAGATGACCGCTCAAACTGAAGGAGACCACATTGGACATCGAAATCGAACGCGACGTACACAAGCTGACACTCGACGCAATCGTTCTTGGACGATTGCTGGCCGAAGAATGGCTCGCAGGCAGCCTGACCCCTAACGGATCCATCAGATCCACCATGCTGGACACTCTTCGATCACTGAAGGGTCGCCAGGGGCTTCAGCAGATCGACCAGGATCTAATCGACGTCATGGGTGAACAGATCCGCAGAACCCTGAATGAAATTCGTGAGGGCAAAGGTGACGCTGCAATAACGCAGGACGTGGATCTGGTCTGGGAACAAGATCAGAAAGTCGTCGAGTATGTGAACCTCGCATATCGCTGGAAGCAGTTCAAAAAAGCCAAGATTGCGCTCGACGACAAGCTCTCAGCAATTCGTGAGGCCGACCGCTTTCTGTCCAGGATAGTGTAGAGTTTCTGAGAGATATGAACCGAGTTCCGGACTTTTCTCGAGCCGAGCTCGGCTCACTGACCTCACGAGGAAGAATTGGATTTGCGACGCGGATCAGTCACATGTGGCATCAAGGGTTCCTTCGCATATGGCAACTCAGGACCTGGCGGCTTGTCTCCCCATCGCACATGGGGAGCAACCCAGGTTGTTCCTACTTCGGGATTGCCATCAGGGCCTCGTCCGATCGAACCCTCTCCAATACGCCGCCAAAACCCTTTGATCGAAACCTGCGTCTCCGGTTCCTTTCGTGGAGATCCAGACAAAACCCTTGCTTCAAATCCAACTTCTTCTGGAACAAGGTTCCTGCGCGGATAACGCAGGGCGCGCACGAGCTTGAACATCTTGGGCTTGTAGACACGAGGTGTTTTCTTCCTTGCTGAAATTTCCGTGTCTTGCGCCTCTTCAACCAGCCGTCGGTCGGCTCCGTCAAAGACATTGTCTTCCACAGCATCGAGCTGAAACTCAAAATACGCTGGCGGCCCCATCTGCAGAAGAGCCCTGATGCCCAGGGGCTTGAAGAGCTCGGCATTTGCCCATGCGCCAACAGAGGCCTGCTCGTCGGTCAAAAGGGGATGCCCACGTGGTTTCGCGCTCCACCCAATGGATGCGTCGATAATTTTGTAGCTGTCGACCAGTAAGAAGGACGTCTTGACCTGGTCATTCCCCTCAGCATCCGTGGTGAGTGCCGTGAAATGCGCGACATTGTAGTGTGACCTATTCTCAGGAACGCCCGTCATCCCTGCCAGCCGGGTTATCAATGTGTCGGTGGTCTCATCTGCAGGAATGAGAATTTGGAGCAATCTGATCTCGCCCTCACTGGAAATCAGTCGCGTTCCCAGATCAGACAATCTTAAATCAATGAATCCATCATCATACTTGTCAGCCTCATCACTGTAGAGATGCTCTTGTAGGGTCTTCAGATCAAAACTTTCACTGACATCTCCATCAGTTTCCCCCAGACGAAGATAGCCGAGGAATTTGTGATTTTTTCTGCGGTGACCCCAATGGGTTGGCTTGCCATCGTCTCTCGAAGATCTTCGTAGTCCTCGCGCACATAGAGGTGGCGCGTCGCCGGCCAGGGAGTGAGTCCTGGAAGTTAACCAACAGGATGTGGTCTGAGGAACGGACGCATTGCTTCACTACCAGGAAAGGTTCGTGGAAGTTCAAGTTCCATCAGAGCCAATTCGGCAAGGCAGTTGGGCGTGTCGTCAAATATGCTTTCCACCTGGCTGGCCAACAATGCGCTGCTAACTTTCATCCATCGCCGAACAATCTGATCAAGGCTTGGATCCAGGCCCTTCTTGAAAATGTCGACATGCCCCAGCTGGTGGATGCGGAGGAGAAAAGGAGGAATCCTTTCACCCGAAGAAGGCCCAAAGTTGGGTAAAGGCGATTAGGGTCTGGACTCATTGAGTTTCAAAGCCAGTAGATGACGATGGCTGCGAGAGCGATGGCTGACAGGAAGACCTT
>CANLND010000022.1 GCA_947492585.1 uncultured Paracoccaceae bacterium | reverse complement strand
ATCAGACATGTTCACCGCTCGTTTTTCCGAACCGTGAATCATAAAGCCCAACGGAAATCAATGGGTCCTGACCCTAAGCCACGATTGAGCGTTAGCTTTGTCCTGCATCCTTTGGAACAAGGCCATGAATGGCCAGGTTTTTGTTGCGATATTCCCCGTTTTCACTGACATCGCGACCGAACCAATCGGGAGGCACAAAAGAGTGCGCAGCGGTGAGCGAAGGAAATTCAACCTCAACCAGAACCAACCCCGCAAGCGCGCCGTAAAATTCGTCCAGCTCAAACTGTAACCCGTCGAACAACTCCCCAACCCAGCGGGTTTTCTCCACCCAGCGCCCTTCGGTTTCAGGCCAAAAGATTTCAAATTGCGCCTTGGTGATCTCAGCTTCGCGTTCGGTGCGTACGGTGCCTTCACCCGTTTTGAAGGTCAGATAATATTTCTGATTCTTTTGCCGCAGGCGCATCTCTACCGCATCTGTTGGATGGGTGATGTAGCCTTGACGCACCGAAAATTGCGACAGCTCTGACAGATCAGGCATGTCCCGCACGAGAAACTTTCGTTCGATTTCCTGCATGTTTTTCTCCATCTGTCCGCGCCCGAATGCATGCCCTTATACGCCGATTGTCAGGTTTGGAAAAACAACTGACGGCACAAGGCGCGGATGTTCACGCTGTCGAACTGTTGAATGTTGTGCACCACTTTAGCCCGCTCGACCTGTTGACGCTGGTGCAGTACGGCGATCAACGCACCGGTGCTTTGCGCGACCATAATTGCCTGATCCCCAGTAAGTTTCTGCGTATCAACACCGTTTAGAAGATCAACCTGCTGCACCGCACAATCATTGAATAGGCCAAGGTTTTCCTGCAGATGCTTCAGCGGTTTCAACACCCGTTTGATGTCATGCTTGGGGTATTGGTGCGCGAAAAATTCCACCAGATATCGCAATTTTTTGCACCTGATCCGCAGATCATGTACCGCATCATCATCGGTCTCATCGGTGATCTGACGGGCCGCAGCGCAAAACTTCTGATAGCGTGTCCAGATCAACTGATTGGCATAGCTCACAACCGGTCGCGCCTCGCGTTTACCGTGGCCAAACTCGCCAGATGCCGTGTGGATCGAAAAGACCTCCTGCAAAGCGCTCACCTCACGCTGGTAATCTTGGCTTTGGAAATAGGCCGCGACGTCTGCCTGACAACGCGAGCGTATCTCGCATTGCACGTCATGCATCACGGCCAGACCACCATGCAGGCCTTTGGGGATCAGTGTATACTGCGTGTCCTGCGCCGATATCAAAACGTCGAGATCCCGCAGGCGACCAGTGGGCGCCATCAAAGCTGAAAACCGCATGCGTAGATCATCAACAAGGCTGACATATCGGATCATCTCCTCTTTGACGACGTGTCCAGAGACCGCGGCCCAAACTGCGCGATGTTCTTTTGAACACTGCTGTCTTCTTCGATGGCACGAATTTTCGACGCCTCCCACGATTTTCGTTTCAATCGGAGCGAAGGATGTTTTTTGTCGTCATCTTTGGAGTTCTGAGGCGTATCTATGATCATGCCTTGCTCTCACTCACCACGTCACGATTGCAGTTGCCCCTAAAAGAGTCAAACACGCAGGCTCTGGAAATTCGTCGCAAAACAGGGCATCACACCCCCAGCAGATCAAAGGTGAGATAACCCATGAAACTCTTTGTTGGCCTTGGCAATCCAGGTTCGAAATATGCCCGCAATCGCCACAACATCGGCTTTATGGCGCTGGATGAAATCGCCCGGGATCACGGGTTTTCCCCGTGGAAATCAAAATTCCAAGCTCAGATCAGCGAAGGAAGCGTGGGAGGTGCCAAACTCTTACTGCTGAAACCCCAGACCTTCATGAACAACTCAGGCCAATCCGTGGGCGAAGCCATGCGGTTTTACAAACTGACGCCCGCAGACGTGGTGGTTTTACATGATGAACTGGATCTTGCCCCCGGAAAATGCCGGGTGAAACAGGGCGGAGGGCATGCTGGCCACAATGGGCTGCGCTCCATCCATGCCCACATTGGTGCCGAATATGCCCGCGTCCGGTTGGGTATTGGTCATCCCGGCCACAAAGACGCGGTGTCTGGCTATGTTTTGCGCGATTTTCCCAAAGCAGATGAAACCTGGCTGGACGACTTGATGCGCGGGATCGCGGATGGCACAGGGGCCTTGGCGAACGGCGATGGCGGTAAGTTCATGAACGCGGTGTCCCTGCGCGTGGCACCGCCGCGCAGCTCGACCAGCAAACCCAAACCCCCAAAGCAGACAGACACCAATACCGACAACGCCCCAGACAGCGATGCCAGATCGCCCATGGAAAAACTGATGGACAAATTTCGCTAATCCATTGTCGACCTCCGGCAGCGAACAAACGGACGCGGAATGGCAGATCTGTGACCCGGCGATTGCCCGTGTGGGCTTTTCAAGCGCGAAAAATTCGCTAGGCTGGCATTTATGGAAAAAGATCACAGCATCAACGTATTGGGTACCGCGCTTGCCCCCTGCTCGAGTCGCCCCCTGACCGGTTTTTTCCGTGATGGACATTGCAACACCTGCGCCAGCGACGCGGGCAGCCATACGGTATGTGCTGTGATGACTGACGAATTTCTGGCCTATTCAAAATATGTCGGCAATGATTTATCGACGCCACAGCCACAATATGGATTTGCCGGGCTAAAGGCCGGTGATCAATGGTGCCTGTGCGCTGCGCGCTTTTTACAAGCCGCAGACGAGGGCTGCGCCCCAGAGGTGCAATTGCAGTCCACCCATAAACGCGCGCTTGAAGTGGTCCCGCTGCATGTTCTGGAACGCCACGCCATCACCCCGCAGGACGAGGCTTGACCGCAGTTCCCTCGTGATCAGACGGGACAACGTCTATGAACTTATGGGGTGCTAAACGCCTTTGGCAGGGCTCCCAAAAATAGCAAGGCCATTCGTGCAGATGCATCGGACGCCGATTTCACGCTCTCGTCGTTTGGCGAACCAGAAAAAAAGGGGTGCCGTGACACCCCTTTCAAAAACTCAGTGCAATTCGTGACGCGTCATACCGTTCTGGCATGACACGCCATCCGATTATTCACCGTCCACGTCGCGGCCTTCTTCGGTGTCCGACATGTCGAACCCCAGATGACGTGCAACGGTGAACACATCCTTGTCGCCGCGCCCACACATGTTCATGACGATGATATGATCGCTGGGCAGATCTGGCGCGATCTTGGTCACATGTGCCAGCGCATGGCTGGGCTCCAATGCGGGAATAATACCTTCCATCGCACAGCTCAACTGGAACGCTTCCAGCGCTTCGCGGTCGGTAATTGCAACATATTTCGCGCGACCAATGTCATGCAGCCACGCATGTTCAGGACCAATTCCGGGATAATCGAGCCCCGCTGAGATAGAGAAGCCCTCAAGGATCTGGCCATCATCGTCCTGCAACAGGTAAGTGCGGTTTCCGTGCAATACGCCCGGACGTCCCCCCGTGAGAGAGGCGCAGTGCTGCATTTTCTCATCCACACCTTTGCCGCCTGCTTCGACGCCAATAATGTTGACCGATTTATCATCGAGGAACGGATAGAACAGGCCCATCGCATTGGACCCGCCACCGATGGCCGCAATCACTGTATCAGGCAATCGGCCTTCGCCTTCCTGCTCTGCCAGCTGCCAGCGCACTTCCTTACCGATGATCGACTGAAAGTCGCGAACCATCGCAGGATAGGGGTGCGGCCCCGCAACGGTGCCAATGCAATAAAACGTATCGTCCACGTTGGTCACCCAGTCCCGCAGCGCATCGTTCATCGCATCCTTCAGCGTGCCACGACCAGAGGTCACTGGAATCACCTCAGCCCCTAACAGGCGCATACGGAACACATTTGGCGCCTGACGTTTGACATCATGGGCACCCATGTAAACCACGCATTTCAGGCCAAATTTGGCGCAGACGGTCGCCGTAGCCACCCCGTGTTGGCCAGCGCCTGTTTCGGCGATGATCCGGGTCTTGCCCATGCGGCGTGCCAACAGGATCTGTCCCAACACGTTGTTCACCTTGTGGGCGCCTGTGTGGTTCAGCTCGTCGCGCTTTAGATAGATCTTTGCACCACCCAAATGCTGGGTCAGGCGTTCAGCATAATACAGTGGGCTGGGGCGGCCCACATAGTGTTTCCACAGATCGTTCATCTCGGCCCAGAAGGTCGGATCATCCTTGGCCTTGTTGTATTCCTCTTCGAGGCTCAGAATCAGCGGCATCAGGGTTTCACTGACGAAACGCCCGCCGTGAATGCCAAAACGTCCCTGTTCATCAGGGCCGTTCATGAAGCTGTTGAATAGATCTTCGGCCATAGGTCTCTCCATCGTCGTGTCCGTTGGTTCTAGAGCGCGAAGGCCAGCGTGGAAACTAGTTTTGCAAGAAAATCCACGACATCTGCAGGTTTTCGTGCACCACCCCCATTTGGCCCGCCCGGAACAAGGGGTTTCGCTTTGGCTGCGCCAAAACGACTCGCGCCGCGCCATAGGCGCTGCGCCCGGACCAAGTCTGCGATGGCCCCGGATGGGGACAAGCAGGGGCGGGAGTGCATCGAGCTGGATGCCCTGCCCTGATCTGATTCACTCAACCACGCTGCGAATGGATCGATGGATCGTTCCGCACCTCATGATGGCCGACCAACCCTTCTTCATGTGTCAGCGTATCAATGTCAGATCCGACCTCGATCAGCTGACCACAGCCATCACCTAATGACGCATGGCGCACGCAGAAAAAGGCGCTGTGAGATACAGCGCCGTTTAAGAGACCGATGTATGAAACGCCAGATACAGCGTGTCGTTAGGCGGCTGACGCGGCCGCAACAAAGGCACGGATCAGGTCCGGATCTTTGACGCCCGGTGCGCTTTCAACACCCGAAGACAAATCAACCTGCTGCGTGCCGGTGGTGCGGATCGCTTGGCCAACATTATCCAGCGTCAAGCCACCGGCCAACATCCAAGGCCGCTGCCAATATTTGCGTGTGGCCAACAGCGACCAGTCAAAGGTCTGCCCGTTGCCGCCGGGTAAATCCGCGCCTTTCGGCGCTTTGGTGTCCAGCAACAGCTGGTCTGCCACCTGAGAATAGAGATCAATCCTGGCCAAATCTTCAGACCCAGCAATTCCAATCGCCTTCATCACCGGAAGCCCATAGCGCGTGCGCACCTCTGCCACACGTTCAGGCGTTTCCGCTCCGTGCAGCTGCAACATATCCAGTGGCACCTTGGCCGTCAGCGCATCCAGTTCTGCGTCATTGGCGTTCACCGTCAGCGCCACTTTGCACAGACCCGCGGGCGTCTCGCAGGCCAAAGCTGCCGCGCGATCTAGTGTCACATTGCGTGGAGATTTTGGAAAAAAGACAAAGCCAACATAGGCAGCGCCGGCCTCGGCGGCGGCAGTAATATCCTGCGGCCTCGACAGGCCGCAGATCTTGGTACGTATCCGGCTCATGGGTTAGCCAGCGTCGTCAAGCAGGGCCAGAACTTCGTCTTTGCCTTCGTTCGTTTTCTTTTTCAGCTTATTGACTTCGCGGGCCAATTTGCGCGCTTCACGCTTGCGCTCCCCCGCTTCGCGACGATGTTTGTGCTCGCGAATGTACTCCGCCAGGAAGCCGATCATCAGCCCCATGCCAACACCGCCCAGCACCACCGCAAACAGCGGCAGCGAAATTCCGAGATTGAAGCCGACCAGTTCGGCCAGCGCGTCTGGCATCAACTTCAGATCCACAAACGTCCCGTTGGCCATCGCAACCGAGGCCAGAATGATGGCGAGGCTCACAAGAACCGCATAGCGAATGTAACGCATTTACTCTTTTCCGTTCAGCCGATCCCTCAAGAGCTTGCCTGTCTTGAAAAAGGGAACATGTTTCTCTTCGACATGGACCGTCTCCCCGGTGCGAGGGTTTCGACCCACTCGCGCGTCGCGTTGTTTGACCGAAAAGGCCCCAAACCCGCGAAGTTCTACCCGATCACCGCGCGCCATGGCTTCGGTAACCTCATCAAACACCGTATTAACGATCCGTTCTACATCACGCTGATACAGGTGTGGGTTTTCGTCTGCAATCTTCTGAATCAATTCCGACCGGATCATGCTGTTCACGGGCCTCCCAAACCATTTGTTCGTTATGCACTTTGGATGACTATAGGAAAAAAAGCTTATGCCGGGAACAGTTACGGTAGGCCGGAAAGACAAAAATACGCACACATTTGCTCTCAAAGCGCATTGTTCGGTGCAATTTTAACGCCTCAAGGTGGCAGCCATCACATTTTCCTCAAATTGGAAAAAGTTAATTTAATTGATTCGCTAATCCGGAAACGAAAAACGGCCCCGAAATTCGGAGCCGTTTCTCAAACTTTGTAGGTACAGAACCGCGACGATTAGTCGTTGTTCAGAGCTGCGCCCAGGATGTCGCCCAGCGACGCGCCGGAGTCCGAAGAGCCATACTGTTCGACGGCTTCTTTTTCTTCCGCGATTTCGCGTGCTTTGATCGACAGACCCAGACGGCGTGTCTTGGAGTCGACATTGGTGACGCGAACGTCAACTTTGTCGCCAACATTGAAACGCTCAGGACGCTGGTCAGCGCGATCACGAGACAGATCGGAGCGACGGATGAAGGACTTCATGCCTTCATATTCGACTTCGATGCCACCTTCTTCGATCGCGGTCACGTTAACAGTCACGATCGAGCCGCGCTTCACGCCGCCAACCGCTTCTGCGAACTTGTCGCCACCCAGTGCTTTGATCGAGAGCGAGATACGCTCTTTTTCAACGTCAACTTCGGAGACAACGGCCTGAACCACGTCGTTCTTGTGGTAGTTCTGGATCGCGTCTTCGCCACGTTCGTCCCATGACAGGTCGGACAGGTGAACCATGCCGTCGATGTCGCCTTCGAGGCCGATGAACAGACCGAATTCGGTGATGTTCTTGACTTCGCCTTCGACTTCGGTGCCCTCGGGGTGTGTTTCTGCAAACACTTCCCATGGGTTACGCATGGTCTGCTTCAGGCCCAGGGATACGCGACGCTTGGCGCCATCGATTTCCAGAACCATAACGTCGACTTCTTGCGAGGTCGAAACGATCTTGCCGGGGTGAACGTTTTTCTTGGTCCAGGACATCTCAGAGACGTGCACCAGGCCTTCAACGCCAGCTTCCAGCTCAACAAATGCACCGTAATCGGTGATGTTGGTCACGCGGCCTTTGTGGACCGACGACAGTGGGTACTTGGCACCAACCAGATCCCATGGATCTTCCTGCAGCTGTTTCATGCCGAGGGAGATACGGTGGGTTTCTTTGTTGATCTTGATCACTTGAACTTTGACGGTTTCGCCGATGTTCAGGATCTCGTTCGGGTGGTTCACACGGCGCCATGCCATGTCGGTGACGTGCAGCAAGCCGTCAACGCCGCCCAAGTCAACGAACGCACCGTATTCGGTGATGTTCTTGACCACACCATCAACTGCTTGGCCTTCGGACAGGTTGCCGATGACTTCTGCACGCTGTTCGGCGCGGGATTCTTCCAGAATAGCACGACGCGAAACAACGATGTTGCCACGACGACGGTCCATTTTCAGGATTTGGAACGGCTGCTTCAGACCCATCAGAGGGCCTGCATCACGCACAGGGCGAACGTCAACTTGCGAACCGGGCAGGAACGCAACAGCGCCGCCGAGGTCGACAGTGAAGCCACCTTTGACGCGGCCGAAGATCGCGCCTTCGACGCGTGCATCGTCTGCGTATGCTTTTTCCAGGCGGTCCCATGCTTCTTCGCGACGCGCCATCTCACGAGAGATGACAGCTTCGCCGCGCGCGTTTTCAGCAGCGCGCAGGAAGACTTCAACCTCATCGCCAACAGCGATTTCGGGTGCTTCACCTGGGTTTGCGAATTCTTTCAGATCAACGCGGCCTTCCATTTTGTAGCCGACGTCGATGATAGCTTGGCCCGCTTCAATTGCGAGAACCTTGCCTTTGACAACAGAACCCTCATCGGGTGTGTCCATTTCGAAGCTTTCTTGCAGGAGGGCTTCGAATTCCTCCATGATGTTATCAGCCATCTGGCGTAGTTATCCTTTGTTACGTTTTACTGGCCGTGCGGTTGTCTCCGCCGGTCTTGGTGGTCTTCAGCGCGATTTGCAGATCCCCGAATGGGGCCTTCACACAGACAGCCTTTGCAAACATACACAAAGGGCCGGAGGTAACCCCGACCCTGCTCAGGCTGTCAATCGTGCGTTTTCCACATCTCACTCGACAGCGCGATGTATAAGCCCCGCACCTGCACAGTTCAAGGACAAAGCCCTCCTGCACCGCTGGGAACGTCGATTTGACGAAGCATTTAGAACCGTTCCCCTGCGCGACACGCCCCGTCTGATGCCACGTGGGCCAATTTGGCTAAATCCCCCTCTGTCTCTGCGTTAGACTGAGGGGCATCAGAGAATCAGATGCCAAACCAAAAATGGACGGGCGACGTGCGGATTACGACCATCACAGCAAACGAGACGCTCCCCCTCCGTCAGCGGGCGCTTTGGCCTGATCATCCACCACAGGCCAGCCGCGTTGAAGGGGACGCAACAGCGCAGCATTATGGCGGCTTTGAAGCCGATCAATTGATCTGCACCGCCTCACTGTTTCCCTCCGACGCCTCCCTCCGCCTGCGAAAATTTGCGACGGCCCCCGAACATCAAGGCTGCGGGTTTGGCAGCACAATGTTGCAGTTTCTCCTGGACACTGCCCGCGCGCAAAATATGGAAACCTTTTGGATGGATGCACGTCAAAGCGCCCAACCATTTTACGCAAGATTCGGATTTAGCGCTGACGGAGAGGTATTTTTCAAACGCTCCGTGCCCTATTTGCGGATGTCCCGTAGACTTTAGATGTCTTCACCTTGCTTCAACAGCTCGTCAATCAGCTGACGTTGCAGATTGCCGCTGTCGCCACCGCCGAACTGCATGGCACCACCAGAATACACCGTCCCATATGTGCGCGCGATGTTCACAGTCTGCGCAAGCCCCGAAATCAGCTGATCCTTTTCAAGCGGTGACAAGGGATGAATATAGGTCGCCCATACCATGCCATTGGCCACCGCATAGCGCGCATCCAATGCACTGTCGAAATTGGCCTGCATCATGCGCCGCAGCTCTTCCGCGCTTAGATCTGATGCAGGACGAATAGGCACCATCGCCCGCATACGATCGGCCCCGGCGTCCGTGATCACCAGCATCTGCACATCCCGGATGGTCAACGCAAACGCCGCGCCATTTGGCTGCAGTTCTGGATCAAGTGCCGCCAATATGCGCCCCAGTCGTTCATAGGTCATTGGAACCTCGGACGTCACGGGGGATTGCGGTTGCTCTTGTGACAGAGCTGGCACAGAAAATGCCACAAGGCCGCACAAAACAATGGGACACAGAATATTCATAATGATCTCTCCTGTCGGGTTACTCCAAACTAGGCGAGATCCGGCGCATAGGCGATGCACAGGTTGGTGAGGGGCACGGCCTTTTTGGTCAGCGGCGCGCTTCGATCGCCGCAATTGCGGCGGCGATTGCGGCTTCGATGCTCAACTCACTGGTGTCAATCAACACCGCATCATCCGCTGGCTTCAATGGCGATTCCGCCCGGTTTATATCCCGGTCATCGCGCGCCTTTACGTCCGCCAGAACTTCGTCAAGCGAATCCGCCAGCCCCTTAGCCGCAAGTTCCATGAAACGGCGTTTGGCGCGCACTTCTGCGCTGGCTGTAACAAACAGTTTGGCGTCGGCACGCGGACAAATCACCGTGCCAATGTCGCGTCCATCAAGCACAGCCCCGCCAACACGGCGGGCAAAGGCGCGCTGAAAATCCACCAACGCCAAACGCACCTCCCCTATCACAGCCACCTTTGACGCCGCCTGTGCGATCTCCGGCCCACGCAGATCCGTACGGGCCAGATCTTCGGGCTGCAGATTTTGCGCTGCATCGACCGGCGCCACCCCATCCAACATCTTCGCGCCCACAGCGCGGTAAAGCAGCCCGGTGTCCAAATGCGCAAACCCATAATGCTCTGACACAGCACGTGAAATGGTGCCCTTACCCGCAGCCGCAGGGCCATCAATGGCAATTGTAAAGCTCATGGTCGACGTCTCCTTCCGGGCTACTAATGGGGCAATCAGGCAGTATCACGAACCAGTTGAGCCCCCAGATCGCCCATGAGACGTTCAAAAATTGGGAATGACGTTGCGATGGGGGTCCCATCATCAACCGACACGGGCCGCTGTGCGCCCATGCCCATCACCATGAACGACATCGCAATGCGGTGATCCAGATAGCTCTCACAGGTTGCGCCGCCAGGTACACCCTCAGGGCCAAGACCTTCAACAGACCACCAGTCATCGCCTTCGTCGACGGTGACGCCATTGGCCCGCAACCCGCGCGCCATCGCATCAATCCGGTCGCTTTCCTTGACCCGCAGCTCTTTGACACCTGTCATCATGGTTTTGCCGGTGGCAAAGGATGCAACAACCGACAAAACGGGGTATTCATCGATCATCGATGCTGCACGTTCCGGCGGCACGTCAATGCCTTTCATGTTGGGTGAGAATTTGGCGCGCAGATCGGCGACGGGTTCGCCACCTTCTTCGCGCTCGTTTTCATAGGTCAGATCCGCGCCCATATCGCGCAGCGTCGCAAACAGGCCAGCGCGGGTTGGGTTCAAACCGATGCCCGGCACCAATACGTCAGAACCGGGGGTGATCAAGGCCGCGCAGACCGGGAAGGCCGCTGACGATGGGTCCCGCGGCACAGCAATAACCTGTGGCTTCAGCTCGGGACGTCCGGTCAGCGTAATGACCCGGCCTTCCTCGGTGTCTTCCACGGTGATTTCCGCGCCAAATCCCGCCAACATGCGCTCAGAGTGATCCCGCGTGGCTTCTTTCTCGATCACAACCGTTTTTCCCGGCGCGTTCAACCCCGCCAACAAAACCGCAGATTTCACCTGTGCCGACGGCACGGGGACAACGTAGCGCACCGGTGTTGGCTCTGCGGAGCCGACCAATGTCATCGGCAGGCGTCCACCGCTGCGGCCCACGGTTTTGGTGCCAAACAGTTCCAACGGATCGGTCACCCGTGCCATGGGACGTTTGTTCAGCGACGCATCGCCCGTAAAGGTCGCCGCAATGGGTGAGGTCGCCATAACGCCCATGATCAGACGCACGCCCGTACCAGAATTCCCGCAATCGATCACGTTTTCAGGTTCGGCAAAACCGCCAACGCCAACGCCAAAGACCGACCAGTTGCCGCCACCATGGTTCACCACCTCGGCGCCAAAGGCCTGCATGGCCTTGGCTGTGTCCAGCACATCTTCGCCTTCGAGCAGACCAGAGATTTTGGTTTCGCCAACGGCCATGGCGCCCAAGATCAGTGAACGATGTGAAATCGATTTATCACCCGGCACTTCCGCCACACCAGTCAGTGGCTTGGCACGGTGGGAGGTCATCGGGATGGGCGTTCCGTG
Source organism: uncultured Paracoccaceae bacterium (assembly GCA_947492585.1). Lineage (GTDB taxonomy): Bacteria > Pseudomonadota > Alphaproteobacteria > Rhodobacterales > Rhodobacteraceae > Epibacterium. The sequence goes on along the minus strand of CANLND010000022.1, from coordinate 43,421 downwards.
TGCGGACATCAGGGCTTCCTCGTCTAAGTTACGCACCGCTGTTACCGCATGACTGCGCCGTAGTCCACGCCCCAAGCGGCTTCTGTTACATTCCCAAAATGCCCGCTGCTTTTTGCGCGTGCTCCTCTGGCAAGACGCCGCATTTGGACTGACGTCACCACGACCGGCCACCGGGCGCTGAAGGTTAAATCCGGCGGAACGTCAGATAGTGAGGTGTACGGTCCTCGCGCAGCGCTTTTTGTTCGTACCGAGTTGAAATCCAATCCCCCCAGGGTTCACGCCAATCACCCGGCCCTTCGGCCAGCCACTCAAACCCAGCCTTGGGCACCTCTTCCAGGGTTTGCCGCACATAATCCGGAATGTCCGTTGCCACCCGGAAAATCGCGCCCGGTTTTAACACCTGCGCCAGCGGTTCAAGATGTTCTTGCGTCACGAAACGACGGCGGTGATGACGCGCCTTGGGCCAGGGATCCGGGTATAGCAGAAATGCCCGCGAGATAGATTGCGCAGGCAACACATCCATCAAATCCCGTGCATCGCCCGGATGCACCGCGATATTGTCCCCTCCGACGGCGCGAATTTTCCCCAACAACATGGCCACGCCGTTAATATAAGGTTCTGCGCCAATGATACCGACATCCGGATTCTGAGCGGCCTGATGCACCAGATGCTCACCACCGCCAAAGCCAATCTCCAGCCAGACATCACGATCGCCGAACAGCGCGTTCAAATCCAACGGAGCGCGATCCGGGTTCACATCCCAATCCACAGCACCGGGGCTGAGTGCCGCCAAATCTTCAGCCAGATACCGCTGCTGGCTTTGCTTTAGATGCTTGCCTTTGGTCCGGCCGTAAAAGTTACGCCAAGGAGCGCCGTGGGCATGTTTATCGGCAGCATTGGGCTTTTGGTCATCAGACATTGGTCACAGATCCATCATCAGGGCATTTCGGGCTGGCCGCTGCTGTGCCGCATCCCATGTGTTTGGTCAACCCCGACGCGCCGTTCACTGCGGGTCAAATTCTCCCTGCCACGACGAGACAATCTCGGCACGTTGAGCAGTCTCAATCAACGCCAACACCACATCACACCCGGCGCGCGCCACTACAACGTACCGCGACTGCGAATATGGCAAAAACACACATTCCGGTCTCGCAGATCCGATCATCGCTCCCCCAAACCGGCGTGAGGTTTCCAGTATCGCCGCGATATCCGTCAGCGATTGCAATTCAGAGTTGTGCCCCTTTTGTTCTCGCTCTCCCGTGTCAGCATCACACCACATCCAAGCCTGAGACACAGGTTTGATCACATTGGAAAACCGCTTTAACCCTGAAACCTCTCGCGTGGCAGACGCGTTTATCACCGTTCTAAGGTGCACAGAGGTTAAACTGGCGGAATCTACAACCACGAGCGCCGGTTCCGCATGCAAGAAAACAGGCCCAGATCCCAGACCCGCTAGCGCGGCCAGAAATCGCGCCAGAAGATCCCCAGTGCCTTCCCCATGGACCGGTCTAACGGCCACCAATCGCCGCTGAGAGACAAACAGCGAAAACACTTCAGATGCTTGTGTTGTGTCTGTAAATACGCGCACACGGCGTGGTAGAATTGTTTGCTCAATCTCAGTTAAAATTTTCCCCAAAACGTCCTGCGCCGCCTGTTCATCGGCCACCAGCTGGCGCAGCGCATCGCGAAGCGCATGGTCCGTCAGGTGGGGCTGTGAAGCGGGGCGCGCGCGGTTGGCCATATCATGCGTCCTCGGTCGCAGCTGCGAGAAACAGACGGGCTTGGGGCACCATAGGTTCAACAGACGACAGCTGCGCACCTTCTATCAGCAATGCATCTTGTTCGCCGCCAGACGCGCGCAAAAACAGCCGCGCGCTGCCCGACGTCAGCGTGACAAAAAAATCGTTGGCGTCATCCAGCTGATCAAGCATCGCAAAACCTTCGGCGGCCTGCAAACACAGGTCATCCAACCGCTCTTGTGGCCACGGGTGATCATGGCTTGCCGCCAGAACAAGATGAGAGCCCAAATCGCCAAAAGCAACCAGACGACAGCCCGGATCCAAGGCGCGGATTTTACCTAGCTGCTGTTCCAGATCTGCACGCGAGGCAAAGTTGGTCATCCCAGATCCAACCTAGCGCGTTCGGGCCGCGCGCTGTGCCGCTCTCGTTTTACACGACGAGGGACAACGCGCCCCTGTAGGAGGTTGTCAGGTTGCGGCGCCTTGTTGCGTCCACGGTCCCGCGCAGCTTCGCGCGCCAGAACACTGGCTATTGCCTCTGGCGCGTCGGCCTCTTCTTGAGGCGTCGCGGACCACCGCACCAAAAGTTCGATCAAGTTTTCAACAAAGGCGTCCGCGCCGCTACGTTTCCACACGTCCATGTCATCTCCCGCAGACAAGGCCTGCAATAAAGACACCGGAAAAACAGACTGAAAGGTATCGCCAGCCTCACGCACCACACGTTTCAGCACACGCGCCTGATCGCGGTCATTTTGCAGCGCGTCGAAATGCGTGATCAACAAGGTATTGGGGCCGGGAATTTCCTGTCGAATACTCTTCCATGTAGCAGCCTCGGATTGTCGCCAGGCCTGCGTGGCAGAGGTGCACCAGATCACCCCGTCGACGTCCGGGAGCAAGGCTTTCCAGACTTCGGCGGGCATGTTTGGATCCGAAATTCCAGGCATGTCGATGAGATCACACAATTCCAGTGCCTCGGCCGGGAGGGACAGGCGGATAAACGCAGTGTCCTCCAGCGGGACATCATCAATCGCGTCAAGTGAAATGGGCGTTTCCAATCCTCGCAGATCGACGCGGGCCGCGGCGGCGGGACCATGCGAAATCCAGACAGGCGGCAAACGTGTTGCGGTCACCCGGACGGGCAAGGGTTCCAACCCAACCAAAAGATTGGTCAGCGTGCTTTTGCCCGCGCTGAATTCCCCCATCAAAGCGATGCGCGGTTTCCGGGATTTGGCGGTCGTATCTGGCATCACAAGCTCCTGTGTCAGGCGACATAGTTGCGCAGGCTTTCCATCGCGGTGTGAATGGCCGTTGTGCGCGCGTGGGTTTCGCTGTCCGTCAATCGCGCGCGAAGCTCTCCTTCGTGGGCGCTGGACATTTCCTTCAGGATATCTCCCATTTCGTCAAAAAATCCTTGCAGTCGCTGTAAAAAGTCAGCTTTGAGGTCGGCCAATTGCTGTTTTTTGACCTGCTGCATGAAATCTTCGGTTTCGGCGTCTATCAAAGCCCGAAATGTATCGGCAAAAGCATCGTACCCGCGCGTGCGACGCCACCAGTTGGCCCACCACCCATCTTGAAAATCCAGCGCTAGCGTCTGCCCCAAGGCCACAGGAGGCGTGATATCCGCGACCTGCGGCACCCCCAACTGGACCCCCTGAACCTGTTGTCCGAAGTGATCAAACAATAATTTGGCCACCTCGTGGACTGCCGCAGTGTGCCGGGCCTCTGCGGCGGTGTGCAGTCTACTGGACATCACGGAATAGGCTGTGCGCAGTAGCACCCGCAATCCGGTTGGATCATATTTCCACGCGACCTGATCACCGTTGCGTTCGAGGTGCGTAATCAGGGCCTGCGTTGCACGGTCCAAAAACGTGGCGTGTGTTCGCTCTGCACGCTCTCGAAACGCCTGTTGAACCGTTTCGATTTCCTGTTCGAACGCGCGCATTTGATCAGTCTTCAGTTGAAGAAACGCCGTCATAAGGTCTGCCGCGCCTGTCACGGACCTGGCCGGATCCGCGCTGTTTTTGCCCGCGCCCACAGAAATGCCAAGACTGGCCTCCAGCCCAGATGCCGCTGCCAATGCTGATGCTGCAACACGTTTTAGCAACGCCGCGCCGCCTCGGGCGACTGTCCGTTCTGACAGCACCTGATTAAGGGCGGGCATTCCCGACAACGACCACACCAGATCCTGCGCCGCGCCAGTTGGGTTCGCCTGAGACAGCTGCGGCGCGTTGCACGGCGCCTTGGCCCAGTTCAACAATGCCGCCGCACTGGCAGGGGGCAGTGTTTCGACGTCTCCCGTCAATGCAGCATTGGCCCAAAAGGCGCTGCCAAACAGGATCTCGGCCTCTTGCGGCCCGTGGTGCGTACGCAGGGTTTCACGAATGGCGGTTTCAATCTCCGGCACCTGACGTGACGGATCGGCCAGCTCATCAATCCGATTGACAAAAATCACCACTTCACGACTGTCGAGCGTGGCCAACATGCGGATCAGACTAAGATCAACCGACGTGAGCGCCTGCCCGGCCGACAAGACCACCACACAAAGACCGCTGCCCCGGATCGCCTGAATGGTTATCTGTTCACGCATCATAAAGGTGTCGTTTACCCCCGGCGTATCGCGCAAGCACAGGGCATGCGGGATCACTTCACTGTTCAATGACAAATCCGCCGCGCGCGTGATGTCGGCAAAACGTCCCTGATCCTGACCAATCGGAGCATCAAGCGTAAGATCATCACCAAGGCAAATATAGCGTTCAATCAGGTTCTTATCAAAATACCCATAGTCATGCACCTGCCCCATCAACAGCTCAAATTTGCGCCCCAGTCGTTGTTTCGAACGATCTCGCATGGCCTCGATCTGACTGCGGATTTGTTGCAGCTCTCCTTCGGCGCCAGCCCGGCCCGCCATTTCGCCAATGCGCCCGCCTTTGACCAGCAACCGATCCCATTCGCGCTCCGACATAAACTGAAACCGCGCCGCCGTTTCACCGCGCGCGCGTCCCGGTTTTAGGTGCAACGAGGTCACAACTGACGTCCATGGGTTTACGTCACAGGGCAACAGATCTGACCACCCCGCCAAAGCGTTCACCAACGATGTTTTGCCGGATTTGACCTGCCCCAAAACAGTCACTGACGGTTCAAACATGTCCATATCGCGCTTTAAGCGGATCAAGGCACGCGCGACATGGGGGCCCGCAGCCTGTTCCAGTTGCACCAGTGCCCGCGAGATGTCCTGTTTGCGTTCCGCAAACTGCGCCAGCGGCGCAAACCCCGCGGACAGATTGGTTGGCAATGCTGTTGCACGGATACGGGTTGCGGCATCATCGCTATCGTTAGGCGGCGGGACAGGGATGGCAACGTTCATTCAGCCCTCTCAGACATGAGCGGGGGTTGCGTCATTTCCTTTTTTAGCTGCAACAAAACAGTTACGGCATCCAACGCCGCCTCATCGTTTTGTTCCAGTTGTAACAGCATCAACATCTCCTCCCCCTCTTCAACGACCTCCTGTGCCGCGTTCAACTCCGGGCACGTGCCACCCGCGGCCATCAAAGTTGAGGTCATTTCACGCGCGGCCTCCAAACACTGCGCCAACACAGCCTCGCTTTGGGGATCCAGATCCCCTGCCTCCGCCAACATATCCTGCGCACGCGACTGTAGTTGAGACAGGGCACGATTGAGCACAGTATCACCCTGCCCCTTGGCCTCTGGTTTATCCTCCGTCGCGCTGGGGGGATCGTCTGCTGCCCTTCCCGCCGGAGCGCGCAACGCTGTTCCCGGCACTGATGCCGCCAAGGTCAGCTGCCGAAGCATCCATTCTGCGTGATCGGCGTCCGCCATACGCCCGGTGCGAAGCTGCTGCAAAAGATCCGCACGCAATTGCTGCCCCCCACTGCTGCGCCAAAGGCCTGTCTCGTGTGTGGCACCTTGCGCCGGAACTTCCTGCAAGGCAGACACAGGATAGATCCCCAAAAACTCGTGCTGGGCCACCGGCGCCACGCGTTCCAAAACCTTGGGCAACGCCGCCTGATTTACGGTTTGATCCGCTAGGGTAAGTGCAAGAAAACTATTGTCTTTACGGGCATCAGGAACCTGTGCCCAGAGCGCCTGTTCGGCGGGATTAAAGGTGCTGCTGCACCAAATCAATACGTCTGCATAGTCCGCCGCATACCGCAGGATCGCCTGTTTTTGCGTTGCACTTCCGTCGACGGTGATTTCCGTCACCGTCTGATCGCGTAGGAACTCCAAGGGTAGCTGCTGCTGCACGCTCAGGATGTCACGCGTGATATCAAAATCGACCAGATGGCCCGGGAGCGTTGTGATGCGGCCATCATGATCTTCGACCCCAACCGTTGCCGTGTCCCCAAAGCAAAGTTCAATGATCGGGATTTTGGGCTGCTGCCCCAATATTGTCTGCTCCAGCAGCATATCAATCAGGGCAGACTTTCCCGACCTTTCTGGCCCTAAGACCACAACCCGAACAGGCGTGCGCAACCGCTCCAGCACCCGCCGTGCGCGTGCGTCCAATTCCTGTGGGATGCCCGGCGCCTGTAAGGCTTGTTCTAATGTGACATCCAACGGTGGCGAATGAGAGTGTACTTGGGTCACGGCGCGCTCCGGGTCAGGGTTTCAAAAACAAGTTGGCCCTCACGTCGATGGGCCGTGGCGGCGAATGTCAGACGCCGCATGCGCGGCCGCTGCCCGCCGTGGCCCGCTACCTGCGGGGATGGTGCAGCGCACGACTGGGCCACGATCGCGCTGGGCACAATTCGAACGACACAAAACGAAAGGTTGTCCTGCTCTGGTGCGTTCTGCTGCAACACGCGGTCCAACACCCGTTGCGCCAGAACGGCACTTGGCAAAGCATGCCCAGCGCGCAGAACCTCTGCCAGATCCGCTGTCGCCAGCGATTGCACCCCATCGCTGGCCGCCAGGACAATATCCCCTGCTCGCAGCGTCACAGGGTGGCCCGGGCAATCCACCTGCCCCAAGCTGCGCCCAGTAAGCACGGACGTCACGCAGTGCCTGTCCGGGTGGCTTTGCGCCTGCATTTCTGAAATTTTACCGCGCGCCACCATTTGATCCAACTGCGCGGCAACCGAATGTTCCTCATTCAGCCGATGTAACTGCCCGTCACGAAACAGAAAAAGAGGTGAATCTCCGACCGAAATCCAATAAAGGCGATCCTCCAAGATAACCGGAGCCAGTAAGGTTGCCCCCATCCCCGTGACCTTGGGGCGCGTGGCGGTATAGTCCGCCAGACAGGCATTGGCCCCCGCAGCGGCGCGTTGCAACACCGTGCCGATCTGGCCCTGATCTGCCGCAATGTCGGCTGCGTGTAACTTCAGCTCTGCAAAGACTTCGGTTACAATCACCTTACTGGCGACATCTCCGGCGGCGTGACCGCCCATACCATCCGCCAGAACCGCAAAACCAAACGGAAAACCGGCCTGAAAATCCGCGGCGATTGCATCCTCTTGACGGTCCCGGCACCCCTGGCTGATCGCCGTCGCGCTGTCATAGGAAAATTTAGCCAAGGCTGGACTCCTGCCCAAATTCGGTGGTCTTGGCGTGCCAATCAAACCCCTCTCCACACAATGGCACAAACCGCAGCGTGGTTTCTCCGACGCGGATCAGATCACCCGTAGTGAGCGTTTCGGTACACAATACGGGCCGACCATTACGCCGCACCAAATTGGCCTTGCCTCCGTGCCCAATAAAAAATGCCTGTTGCTCCGCGTCGTACGCCACCGCCGCGTGATTTTCGCGCGAAATACTGTTGTCACCAAAATCCAACCGCACCGTTTGCTGTGCGCCTCGCCCAATGGCCGAAACACCGCTGAACAGCGTAAATGTCGCTCCTCGTCCGGGGCCGTCAACGACAGCAAGCCAGCCGACGGGAAAGGTGCTCATCTGTGCTGAGCTGTCAGATTGATCCTGCTTCAAAGGATCATCTGACAACTGCTCAGGATCAAAACCAAGCAAACGCGTTTTGACCCTTCCGGCCCGCCCCGCTGCGCGTCCGATCATCGGCGCAGGTTCTGAAGCCTCCACATTCTGCTCCGTCTCGGGGGCAACCGCGGCATCCTGTTCCACAAACTCCGAATGCACCGGTTCAGGAAATGCAGCATCTGAGCGAAACCCGACTTCGGCGTGGTCAGGCTTCGCACTTACGGGAGCCGCATCCTCGTGTTGACGGGGCGCATTGCGCTCCAATACGTCTGTGTCTGAGGTGAGAACAGAGGCCTTCACCGATGGCTCGGGCAAAAGCTCAGTAGGTCGACGACGGGAAAAAACTCTCCGCGTACGCTCGTGCTCTGTATCAGGATCAATCGCAACGGGCTCAGGCACCTTTGGCGGCTCGGGCGCGGCAACGGTGTTGTCAGTATCAGGGGTTTCGATACCGGCCTTGTGCTGCGCAATAAACTGGGCCACCACGTCCTGCGCCTTTGCAGCTTTTTCGTGCATATCAGGCGTCACCGACCGCCGGGTGGTGTCCGCCAGCTCGGGCCCCTCATCCTCAACAATTTCGGGCTGTGAAGGCCCCTCTTGCGGCACTCTCAGTTGCGCATTCAAATGCAATGGTGCCGCGTGCCCCCGCGTTTGCGCCAATACCTTTTTCAGCGCGTCCGCTTCGGTCCCGCTCGCCTCTGCCCGGTGCAGTTCCACCTGCTCCCGTTTTTCGCCAATGATGTCTTTGATGAATTTCATGTCCAATCCCCATAGCGTTCAGATCTGGCCTGCGATGCGTCCCACCCTAAAAACGAGAGCAATTTTTGCGACATCGTGAGAGGTACATCTGTGACGTCCGCGAGAGGGGTCACAGCAGTTTTGGGGCGCAGCTGCCTTTGTGGTTGTGGCGATGGCCCAAGAGGCACCGGAGAGGGCGTCGCGCGTGCGATACGATCCTGCTCGTCCAGCCAGCTGTCGATGTCGGAAACGGGATTTCCAAAAATATCAACAAGTTGCTCAGGAACATCCAACGTTTCTTCCTGTTTCGGTGCGCGATGACGACGCTGTATTGCAGGTGTTCCCCTTAGGGCTTTATTCGTTTGAGACACCAGATCCGCAATCGAATACATCAACGCATCGTCGGGTTCAGCTGCCACCGTTTCAGACGGCAGGGGGGCTTCGGAAGACTGCGATGAACTATGCGCGCAAGGGAAATCCAGAGGCACGTCCGGAAGTACAGCAAACCATTCGTCTGCGCTTTGATAGCGCGCGCCGGGTAATATCGACAGCGCCTTGTCGATTGTCGCCAAAAATGTCCGGTCATACGGCCAATCGCCGTCGACCAGTAGGGCATAAGGGTCAGGTTCACCGGCGGTTACTGCCTTCAATCGGATCACACTGTTGGGCGGTGCCTCGGCGGTCACCAAAAAATACAGCGTTGCCCCCAACGCATAAATATCGCTGGTCGGGCGCTGGGGCGTATTCGGCTGATAAAGCTCATGCGCGGAATACCCATCTTTGACGGCCAACAGCGCTGACAGCGCCGTATCTTCGGTGGGATCTTCACCACAGGCTGCGCCAAAGTCGATCAAGGTCAGTTTGTCTGACGGCGAAATTAAGAAGTTATCAGGTGAAACATCCCGGTGCAAAATACCCAAGGCATGCACCGCACCAAGTGCTTGTAACGCTTGCCATGTTATCGTGTTCAACAGGGATGGCGAGACACGCGAAGGCTGCTCTAGGCGCAATTCATACAGGTCGCACCCGTCGATAAATTCCATTGCGATATAAGCGGTGTTGTTTTCTTTAAACACCTGATGCACAGCCACAATATTTTGATGCTGGGCCCGCGCCAACCATTGCGCCTCTCGCAAGAAATGACGCAGGATATTTCGGAACGACTTACTTTGACGCGGTGTGTGCGCGCTGACGTTGGTCCCGTCGCGATGGCAAAATCCTGCGGGAAAGCACTCTTTCAGCACCACCTGCCGGTCCAGGCTGTCACGTGCAAGATACGTGACCCCAAACCCCCCCGCGATCAGTTGTTTTTCGATCTGGTACTGCCCCTGCAACAGACTGTGCCCAGTGGGTAATTCTTGTTGTTCTACAGTTGCAGATCGACTGGTTTGATGCAGCACGGTGCCATCCTCATAGCTCGGGCGCACCCCAAACGGGACATGTGCGCTCTTTTACGCTGAGATTGCGGCGCGGCAAAAATGCGTTGGGATTTAGGCAATCAAGGCACTCTCGCCCCATTTCCAACACAATCCCCAAAATTCCCCTTCAAATAAGGCGCTTACAATTCTTAAAGATCTCTCGTCACTTTTGGTAAAATTGTTCTATTTCAAGCAAATACGATAAAATTTCAAAACCAACGTTGGTCACCACACCTTGGTGTCGTCGGCCTGAACGGTCGCCGAGAGACACGCAGCCTTGATTCGCCACGGAACAGACATCACCACAGCAACGGACGCGAAAATTAGACTTCCGCAGGTACACGGCTGTAAACATTTTCCAAGGTTAGGCGGAACTCAGTTGAATAATCACCCGATGGGCTGCGCTGCACAGTAAGAGTACCCTGCATCAACTGCGCCAAATCGCGGCTCACTGCCAGTCCTAGCCCAGTCCCGTCGTTTTGCACATCTTGTGAATGGGCATCGATCTGTGTGAAGCGCTCAAAAATGTAATCCTGATGCTCATAGCTGACGCCAGCGCCCGTATCCGAGACCAACACCACTAGCCCTGTGGTCTGACCATATTCATCTGTGCCGCCAGGCATAATCTTGATCTGTATCTGCCCGGTGTCGGTGAATTTGCTCGCATTGTCAGTCAGATTGTTCACTATCTGCGTTAACCGAGCACCGTCCAGATCGTAAATCTGTGGTACGGTCGGATCGATCTCCAAAAACACCTGCAACGGTTTATTGCGCCGATGAACCATACCCTGCGCGGCTTCCAGCCATTGGTGCGCCAACACACGAATATTGGTTGGCTTCAACGAGACCTGAATACCGCCGGAATCAAGCCGGGACAAATCCAGAATATTCACAAACTGCCCCAGAAGACGCTGCGCCGCCTTGTGGCCAACCGACGCTTGTTGGCGATGTGGTGCGGGGACAGCTTCGCCTTCTTTTATGAGATGGAACAAGCCCAGAATCGAATTCAAGGGCTCGCGGATCTCATGGCTCATGTTCGCCAGAAACGATGTCCGCGCCTTGTCGGCACGTTTCGCGACGCGTTCAGCCTCTTGCCGGGTGGCGATTTCAGTTTCAAGTTCAGCGACGTGTCCCGACACCCGCGCACGATACCCTTCAAGCGACGCGCAAATGCGGTCTAACGCATCCGGAGTATCCGGGGCGCAGCGGTTCAAACACAACGCGCCACGTGTTGCCAAAGGATTTGCGTCCGAAACGTATTCAGAAATTTGCACCAGATGTCGGATGATCATACGATGAACAACCAATAGTAGAGCCAAGGCTGCGATATAGGCTTTTGCGACATTGGAAATCAGGAGGATCCAAAACTGGGCCCACACCAGTTTTTTCACGGTTTCGAGCGACAGCTCCACCTTCATGGTCCCAATCTCCAAAACCTCGCCGTCGGGCTGGGCTTCGGTCAAAGCATACACACGCGACACAGGCGCATGCGCCGGTTCTCCATGGGTCCAGCGGTGACCGGTGGGGCTGGTCAAATCGATGTAGGTGACAATTTCAGAGGTTATCAAACCCGCTAGGATGGTTTCGACCTGACCAAAATCAAGCTGCCATAACGCGTATCGCAAGGACGGCACCATGGTTTGTTCGATCTGATCTAACACATATGTCAGATCCTGTTTCTGCCGGTTAAAACTGGAATAGACCTGCGCGCCCGTCGAAAAAACGGATAAGACTCCGCCGATGATCAGTGAGGCGAACACCAACCGCAAACTAAGTCGATCATGACGTAAAGATTTTAGCGCACCAATCATACGTGATGCCCTGACGGGTGAGAACCACACACCAAGATTGTCATATCAAACAAACCATCCGCCATACCGCACATAAATGCCTCCTCCTCCCAAAGACGGAGCTTTCAGTGGCTGCAACCTTAACGCGCACCCGTTAAGAAACACTAAGCGCATTAAACCGATGTGGTGATCCCTGCGTGGAGCACGCAATTCACGTGCATCGCTCCCGTCAAAACAATCATCGCATGTAAGGAGGCACATAGGGTTCACAATGCGCAGCCATGCCAGCAACACATGGCAGCCAGTCACCCGACGAAATATATCTCTACTGTGGCATCCAAGCATATACATTTGCCGCAACAGATGCTAATGGAGCCGCTTCTGCCGAGGCGTGACATGCTTTTGCAGCATGCCCTCCCGCTCGCAATCACGGATCCGCCCAATTATGACCACCCCCCTTTTCGACGCGCTAAAAGAGCGTGGCTATGAGACTCTCACAAGCGTTCAGGAAGCTGTCACAGCACCTGACCTGGAGACACGCGACCTTTTGGTATCGGCCCAAACCGGCTCTGGTAAAACGGTGGGCTTTGGTCTGGCGATCGCCCCGACGCTGATCGAGGACGGTGAAAAATTTGGCCCTGCGGCTGCCCCATTGGGTTTGGTGATCGCGCCCACTCGTGAGCTGGCGTTGCAGGTGATGACGGAATTGAAATGGCTTTATGCCAAAACCGGTGCGCGCATCGCATCCTGTGTCGGTGGCATGGACGCCCGCGACGAACGTCGCACGCTGGAACGTGGCGTTCACATCGTTGTCGGAACGCCCGGACGTCTGTGTGACCACATCAACCGTGGCGCACTAGACATGACCGCGCTGAAAGCCATCGTGCTGGACGAAGCCGACGAGATGCTGGATCTGGGCTTTCGTGAAGATCTGGAGTTCATGTTGGGCGCCGCGCCTGAAAGCCGCCGCACGCTGCTGTTCTCGGCCACAGTGTCACCCATGATTGCCAAGCTGGCACAGAACTTCCAAAACGACGCCCAGCGCGTCAGCACCGTGTCTGCCGGTGGCCAGCACGCCGATATTACCTATCAAGCGTTGCGCGTGTCCCAGCAGGATGCCGAAAACGCCATCATCAACGTGCTGCGCTTCCACGAAGCCGAAAACGCCATTGTATTTGCCAATACCCGTGCCGCGGTAAACCGGTTGACGGCGCGCCTGTCGAACCGGGGTTTTTCGGTCGTATGCCTGTCTGGTGAGCTGAGCCAAACCGAGCGGAGCCACGCCCTGCAAGCCATGCGCGATGGTCGCGCACGTGTCTGTGTTGCCACCGATGTTGCGGCACGCGGCATCGACCTGCCGAAACTGGAACTGGTGATCCACGCGGATCTGCCAACCAACACCGAAGCCCTGCTGCACCGTTCGGGCCGCACCGGCCGTGCTGGCCGCAAAGGCTTCTCAGCCGTGATCGTCCCCCCAAAGCAGATCAAAAAAGCCGAACGCCTGCTGAAGTGGGCCAAGGTGACAGCGGAATGGCAAGACGCCCCCTCCGCAGAACAGGTTCTGGCCCGCGACGAAGAGCGTCTGCTGACCGATCCGACCTGGAAAGAAGACGCAAGCGAAGTCGAAGCCGCCTTTGCAGCGAAACTGGTTGCCGAATACACCGCCGATCAGATCGCCGCCGCCTACCTGCGTCTATACCGCAGCCGTCACTCGGCCCCTGAAGAGTTGAGCGCACCCGGTGCACGCCCTGAGCGCAAAGAGCGCGATCGCGACGCCTTTGGACCCAGCAAATGGATTTCCCTGTCAGTTGGCCGGGATCAGCGCGCTGAACCCCGCTGGTTGTTGCCGCTGCTGTGCCGCTGTGCCAATCTGACCCGTGAGCAAATCGGTGCCATCCGCGTGCAGGACAACCAGACATTGGTGGAAGTGGCCGAACCGGCGATTGACTCCATGAAACAGGCGCTGCCTGCCGACAATGTGCTTGAAGACAACATCAAGCTGTCCTTCGTGGAAGGCAAACCCGACCTGACCCGCGCCGAGCCCTACCGCAAAGGCCCCCGTCAAGACCGCGACTCGCGTGGTGACAGCAAGCCACGTTTTGACAAAAAGCCCCGCCACGATGGCGACAGAAAACCACGCCATGAAGGCAAGGGCCCGCGCAAATTTGACGACAATCGCCCCAAGGAAGATCGCAAGCCCTGGTCCAAGAAATCGGACCGCGACGACGACGATCGCCCCAAGATCACTGCAAAGCCCGCCTCCAGCAAACCACGCGCGGATCGCGACGACAAAGCGCCACGCAAGCCCTTCAAAGGTAAAAGTGAGGGTGCCCCCAGCCGTGGTTTTGACAAGCCCGCAGGCAAACCTGCTGGAAAACCCGGAGGCAAACCCGCCGGGAAATTTGGCGGCAAAGCAAGCAACCCTTCCGCCCGTCTGGGTGGCAAAGGGACCGGACGCCCAAGCGCGGGTAAGCCCGGCGCACGTCGTTCCAGCAAACCCGGCGCCTTTGACACGCCCCGTCGTCCTAAGGACTAACAGCCGCCAATTGCGATGACTGCTAAAGGCGTGGCCTCCGGGCCATGCCTTTTTTTCCCTCAAATGTGCCGCGCTGCTGGTGCACCAAGGCGACCAAAGCCCTGCCGTCACTACCCGACCAAATGAAGCCGCAAGGCGTCATGAAAAACAAGCGCGGAAATATGTATTGCATACCTGATTTATTTGGGGATCCTTTGTAGGGAACACTGCGTCTAAACTTTAAACGAATTAGAACAAATTGGGAGGATACCATGCGTCACCTATTGAGCCGTACTGCTCTTGTGGCATTGGCCGCTACTTTTGCCACTGAAACTTTGGCCACCGAATGGAACGTGTCCCTGTGGGGCAAGCGCCGCGCCTTTACCGAACATGTTGAAAAACTAGCGGAATTGGTTTCGGAAAAAACCAACGGCGAATTCACTCTGAACATCTCTTATGGGGGCTTGTCCAAGAACCGCGAGAACCTTGATGGTATCTCGATCGGTGCGTTTGAGATGGCACAATTCTGCGCCGGCTATCACCGTGACAAGAACCCCTCGATCACAGTTCTTGAGCTGCCCTTCCTTGGCATTTCCTCGCTGGAGCAAGAGGTTGAAGTGTCGATGGCACTGTATCAGCACCCTGCAGTTCTGGACGATCTGGCACGCTGGAACGCCGTGCCGCTGATGCCCTCCCCGCTGCCGCAATACAATCTGGCCGGCTTGGGGGATACCCCCGCTTCATTGGCTGATTTCAAAGGTCTCACCGTACGCGCCACCGGCGGCATCGGGCAAGCACTGACAAGCGTCGGCGCGGTTCCAACGTCAATGTCGGCCACCGAAGTACGTCAGGCCATGGACAGCGGCGTGATCAAGGCCGTGGCCTTTGCGCCCCATGCCCACATGTCGTTTGGGACCATTGAAAACGCCACATGGTGGACCACCAACCTGAACCCCGGCACTGTAAACTGCCCCGTCGTGGTGAACGCCGACGCGCTGGAGTTCCTGTCCGACAGCCACCGTGATGCTCTCATGAGCTCGGTTGACGAGGCGTTGGACCACTACGTGGACACCTACAATTCCAAAACTATGGCAGCCTGGGGCCCCGCTCTGGCAGAGCGCAACATCACCGAAGTGACATTTGCCGACTCTGAACTGGCCGCGTTCCGCGAAACGGCGCAGCCGATTGCACAAAACTGGATCGAAGAGAACCAAAGCCGCGGTCTGCCCGCGCAGGAACTCTATGACATGGTACAAGCGAAAATCGCTGAAACCTCCAAGTAACGCATATGCCTCTGCGCCGCATTCATCTGCGGCGCAGAGCTTTTGCGCACCCCTGACATTTAAAAGACAGAAAGATCTGCGATGGCTGGCTCTTCACTGGTGCTGACCGATAACAGCACTCTCTCGAAACTGGACCGCGGCCTTTATGCAGTGGAGCAAAAGCTCGCCCTGCTCAGTGGTCTTGCCGTATTTTCCCTGATGCTGCTGGCGGTGTGGTCCGTTGGCGGGCGCAATTTCTTCAACCAACCACTGCCCGGATATGTCGACTGGATCGAACAGGCGATGCCGCTGATTGCCTTTATGGGCATTTCATTCACCCAACGCGACGGCGGACATATCCGCATGGATATTCTGGTCGGCGCACTAAAAGGCCGTCCGCTGTATCTGGCAGAAATGATCACAACTCTCGCCATGCTGATCCTGATGGCGCTTTTGGTGTGGGGCACTTGGGCGCACTTTGCCCGCTCGTTTGATTTCGCCATGCCGTTGTGGAGCCGGGACAGTTCGATGGACATCAGCCTGCCGCTCTGGCCCGCCAAACTGCTGGCGCCCGTGGCCTTTGCTGTGTTGTGCCTGCGCTTACTCTTGCAGTTTTGTGCCTATGGGCGCGCCCTTATCACCAACAGTGAAACCCCCATTGCCGTGCCGCTGGTGGCCGACGCCGCCACGCAGGCTGCAATGGAAGCCGAGCACGTCTCGGGCCGTGAAGACTAAAGGATCACGCAATGGAACCTATTGATATCGGCCTGATTGTGTCGGGCGGCATGTTGCTTTTGGTTGTTCTCGGCATGCGCGTGGCCTTTGCTGCGGGACTGGCTGGCCTTGTGGGGCTGGTCTGGATCTTCTGGGCGAAATTTGGCTACGATCCGTCACGGTTTGGCAAAGCCTTGACCATCGCGGCGAAAACCGCTGGGCAGGTGCCGCATTCCAAGGTCTCAAGCCAAGCCCTAAGCCTGATCCCCACCTTCATCCTAATTGGCTATCTTGCCTACTACGCGGGCCTGACAAAGGCGCTGTTTGAGGCTGCCAAACGTTGGCTGGCCTGGGTACCCGGTGGTTTGGCGGTCTCAACCGTATTTGCCACCGCAGGTTTTGCCGCAGTATCTGGCGCCTCGGTCGCGACCTCCGCTGTTTTTGCCCGCATTGCCATCCCGGAAATGCTGGCGATTGGCTATGACAAACGCTTTGCTGCGGGCGTCGTGGCAGCTGGGGGCACGCTGGCCTCGCTGATCCCACCCTCTGCTATTCTGGTGATCTATGCCATCATCGTGGAACAGGACGTCGGCATGCTGCTGTTGGCCGGCTTTGTCCCCGGTGCATTTTCGGCGATGATCTACGGCCTGCTGATCGTGGCCATGGCGATGACAATCAAAGGGTTCGGCCCACCAGTGTCAGGCTTCACCTGGCGTCAACGCTTTGCGTCTCTGCCCCCTGCCCTGCCCATCGTGTTTGTAGTGCTGACGATCATCCTATTCGTCTACAACCCCTTTGGCGGTGAAGCCTGGGGCACACCTACAGAAGGTGGCGCGATCGGGGCCTTTGTGGTGTTTTTGATGGCACTCTATCAGGGAATGCGCTGGAGTGAGTTGCGCGACGCTTTGATGGAAACAGCAAAACTGTCGGTGATGATTTTCACCATCATCTGGGGCGTGCTGATCTACGTGCGCTTCCTCGGCTTTGCGGATCTACCGGGCGCATTCTCGGACTGGGTCACCTCGCTCACAGTGTCACCAATGTTGATCCTGATCTGCATCTTGCTGGCCTATGCGGTCCTCGGCATGTTTATGGACGCCATCGGTATGCTGCTGCTGACTCTGCCGGTGGTTTACCCTGCCGTAATGGCATTGAACGGAGGTGACGCTGTTACAGCTGTCGAAAGCACCTTTGGCATGTCAGGCCCAATGTGTGCGATCTGGTTTGGCATATTGGTGGTCAAAATGGCCGAGTTCTGTCTGATCACGCCCCCGATTGGTCTCAACTGTTTTGTTGTCGCCGGTGTCCGGGATGATCTGACCGTTCAGGACGTGTTCAAAGGCGTCACGCCCTTCTTTATCGCCGATGCCATCACCATCGCGCTATTGGTCGCCTTCCCGGCCATCGTGCTGTGGCTGCCGTCGTTGGCGTAACCACATCCAAATTCGACGCGAAGGGCAGCCCACTCGGCTGCCCTTCGTTCCTAAAGCCAAGGCCGGTCATTCCCGCCAGCCCATGAACACCCGTTGATGCAAAATTCGCGCCCGCGCCGCTTGTACCCACCAGCGGTCATGCCTAGTTTGAGCGCAATATGAGCAGTCCCCAATTTGCCCCCGACACCATCATAGGTCCCATCCTGATTTTGGATCAGATCAGCGATCTGACCCTTCATCTGGCCGCCCTGTTTATCCTGCCTAACGGGCAATCCCTGCCTCCGCTCAGCACCGAGGCGGGCAACGCAGATGTTGTGCAGATCGCCCAATACGCACAGGCCACAGTGTGGGCGGCCCGGTTTTCACTCCCGGCGGATAAAACCTCGCACTACAACTGGGATGGTCAATCCTATTTGGTGGCAGGCAACCTAACGGCAGATATGCGCATTGCCTATGTGTCGTGCAACGGTGAGGAAGTCGGCGATCTAGAACGTGAAGGGTCTGAACGCAACGCCATGTGGGCCCGCCTAAAATCGGCACATGCAAAGGCCCCCTTCGGCCTGCTACTGCACGGCGGAGATCAGGTATATGCCGATGAAGCCACCCGTGATCACCCCCTAAGCCGGGATTGGCCTGACAGTATTCCCCGCGATCCCGCGCGCGCTGACCTTGCCGACTTACGTGATCACCTGCGCGAGAAGTTCTTTGAACGCTACGCCGCACTCTACCAGTCACCCGAGTTTTCCTGGATCGCTGCCCGCGTCCCGTCACTGATGCAATGGGACGACCACGACATCTGCGATGGCTGGGGCAGCCTGCCGCGATCGCGGACATATTCCCCAGTGGGCCAAACGCTGTTTAGCGTTGCACGTGAAGCATTTCTGGTCTTTCAACACGCGACATCAGATCAGAACTTGCCCCGTCGCTTTGCGGATGGGAACGGCCACCATCTGGGCTGGAGTGTTGATATTCCAGGGCTGCGTATTTTGGCGCCGGACTTGCGATCTGAACGCACCCGACGCGAGATCCTTGGCGCGGGCGGTTGGGCACAACTAGAGGCGGCCCGCGATTGCGGATTTCAGGGGCGCACCTTTTTGATGTCGAGCGTACCTTTGTTGGGGCCACGCCTATCATTGCTAGAAACGGCGATGGTGGTGATCCCACAAATGCAAAAATACGAGGACGACCTAAGGGATCAATGGCAAAGCCGCGCCCACCGGGACAGCTGGTGCCGCCTGTTACATTTGGTCATGGATATGGCGGACGATCCCAAACATAGTGTCACCGCCCTGTCAGGTGAGATCCATCTGGCCACCCGTGCCACGATGAAGATGCGCAACGGCGAAGTATTGCACCAACTGGTGGCCTCAGGGATTGCCCACCGCGCGCCCCCAAAAATCTGGGCGCGTATTCTGGGTAATCTGGCCTCGCTGGGTGAGTCGCCTGTGCCAAAGCACCCGATCCGCATATCTCGCATTCCCGGACAGCGGTATCGCTATGTGGCGGAACGCAATTTTCTGATATTGGATCGCACACAGGCACAGTGGACGGCCAGTTGGGATATCGAAGCGTCAGGCCCCTCGGCCCCCATGCCAATCTGATGCCAGTTTATATGGGGTCGATTGACCGACATAGCCGGTTGTTTTTACTATATTAAAGCCGTCGCTAGAAACCACCGACGCGGCGCGCCCAAGACGGGTGAAGTTTTCCACCGATCAGCGGCTTGCCCCCCAAAAAACTGACGCGCAATTGCACGCCGTTTCGGGAAACCGACCGTTTCAGCTGGTGGAGGTACATAAGAGGGTTCACGCAGCCGTTGCGATGGCGCAACAGGTTGCACCCAAAACGCAACACCTCAAGTATCTGATAAAAAAGCAAAACAGCATTCAACGTGAAGATGAGACACCAACACGTAAGATAATCGTATATTTTATGAGCACTCTGCTTTATTCCGCCATTTAATGACGCAGCGTTAGGGCTAACATCCCGACCTGCAAACAGTTGGCGAACGAGGACGGGTCATTATGACGACAACAAACGAATGGTGGCGCGGTTCGGTCACATATCAGATTTACCCACGCTCCTTTATGGATTCCAACGCCGACGGGATCGGTGACTTGCCTGGCATCACGTCCGGGCTGGATCACATCGCAAGCCTTGGGGTGGATGCGATCTGGATCTCTCCGGTTTTCAAGTCTCCGATGAAAGACATGGGATACGATGTCTCGGATTACACTGATATTGACCCCACCTTCGGCACGCTTGATGACTTTGACGCCTTTGTCGCACGTGCCCATGAACTGGGCCTGAAAGTGATCATTGATCAGGTGATTTCGCATTCCTCGGACGAGCATCCGTACTTTGTGGAAAGCCGCAAATCACGTACCAACCCCAAGGCAGATTGGTATGTCTGGGCGGACCCAAATCTGGATGGCACCCCACCAAACAACTGGCAGGCGATCTTTGGCGGTGGTGCCTGGGAATGGGATGCGGGCCGACGTCAGTATTATTTCCATAACTTCCTGCGTGAACAGCCAGATTGGAACTTTCACAATCCCGAGGTGCAGGACCACCTTCTGAACACGATGCAGTTTTGGCTGGATCGCGGCGTTGACGGGTTTCGCCTGGATACAGTGAACTTTTACTTCCACGACAAACTGTTGCGCGACAATCCTGCCAACTATTTGGATTGGTCGCAGGATGCTGTGAAACCTTATGATATGCAGTATTGCCTGTACTCCAAGAACCAGCCAGAAAATCTGAAGTTTCTGGAACGCATCCGCGCCCTGTTGGACAAATACGACGCCCGCGCAACCGTAGGTGAAGTCGGCGACAGCCATCATGCGATTGAAATGATGGGAGAATATACCTCGGGCAAACGTCTGAACATGGCCTACTCTTTTGATATGCTGGGCCCGGATTTCAGCGCCGAACACTTCCGCAGCCGGATCCAAAACTTTTTCGAAAAAGCCCCCGAAGGCTGGCCTTGCTGGGCATTTTCCAACCACGATGTGCCGCGCCATGTTGGCCGCTGGATGCCATTTGCCGACAATCAGGATGATCTGGCCCGCCAGGCCGCCGCGATGTTGCTGAGCTTTGCAGGCTCTGTGTGCCTGTATCAGGGTGAAGAGTTGGGGCAAATCGACACCACATTGGCGTTCGAAGAACTGACAGACCCTCAGGGCATCAACTTTTGGCCCGAAGCCACCGGCCGTGACGGCTGTCGTACCCCAATGGTCTGGGACGCGGACGCGCCGCATGGTGGGTTTTCGACCGCGGCAAAAACTTGGCTGCCGGTCAAGGCACCGCAGCAGGCCCGCGCGGTATCAGCACAGGAAAACGACGGCAGCGTACTGAATTTTTACCGCAAGATGCTGGCCTTGCGCAAAGAGAGCACAGATCTACGACTGGGCGAACAGGTGTTTCTGGACCTTCCTGAACCGGTGCTCGGCTATCAGCGTGGCAACGGAACCGTCTGCCTGTTCAATCTGTCGGCCGATCCAGTAAGTACCGAGCTGCGCTCGGAAATCACCCCCGTTCTGGCACAGGGCGTGACCATAGACGGTAAATCGGTAACATTGGCAGCAAATGGGTTTGTCATCGCCACAGTTTCCGGCGTTTAATACCTGATACAGCAGCGCGGTGGCGACCGCCGCGCTGCTGCCCCCCAGCAAAGCACGCACCGTTGTTTTGCATAACATGAATTGAGGGACCAAATGCCAAGCGATCTGCCCCCCCACCTCTGTGCCGCCACAATCGAGGCTTTGCAGGCCGGGCGGCACGACGCCCCCTTTGATGTGCTTGGGGTGCATATGGTCGAAGGCATGGCGTGGCTTGGCGTGTTTGCCCCCCAAGCAACCAAAGTCGAGGCCTTGATTGACGGCGCCGCGCTGCCACTCCAGCAAATTGACGAAGGCGTATTTTCCGGGCGGCTGCCCGCGCTGGATACCCAATATCAGTTGCGGGCGGGATTTGCCGATGGCAACAGCTGGACGTTTGATGACCCATATAAATTTGAACCGGTCATCGGGGCATTAGATCAGCATCTCATTGGCGAAGGAAAGCACCGCCAGCTTTGGCAGGTTTTGGGTGCGCATGTCATGGAACATGCGGGCATCAGTGGGACACATTTTGCAGTTTGGGCCCCCAATGCCCTGCGCGCGTCCGTGGTTGGTGATTTCAATACGTGGGATGGTCGGCGACATGTCATGCGCCGTGTCGGGGCCACCGGCATCTGGGAAATTTTCATACCAGCGCTTGGCGAGGGCACCCTCTACAAATTTGAAATCCTGCCACAAGAGGGTCCCTCGTTCATGAAGGCGGATCCATTTGCCTTTGGCGCGCAGCACCCTCCTGCAACCTCCTCAGTGGTGCGCGATATTGGCGGCTATGGCTGGGACGACGCCCACTGGATGAGCACACGCGCAGAGCGAAATCGCCACGATGCGCCGATCTCAATTTACGAAGTGCATTTGGGATCATGGCGCAGAAAAACCGACGAAGACAATCGTCGCCTCAGTTACAAAGAGCTTGCAGATGAGTTGGTCGCTTATGCGGTCGATATGGGGTTCACCCATCTTGAATTTCTCCCCGTCAGCGAATTTCCCTTTGATGGCTCTTGGGGCTATCAGCCCGTAGGCCTATATGCGCCAACCATTCGATTTGGCCCCCCGCATGAGTTTCGCGATCTGATAGAGGCCGCCCACAACGCAGGATTGGGGATCATTCTGGATTGGGTCCCCGGTCATTTTCCATCAGATGCACACGGCCCGGTCACATTTGACGGCACTCATCTTTATGAACATGCTGATCCGCGCGAAGGGTTTCATCAGGACTGGAACACCCTGATCTACAATTACGGCCGTACAGAGGTGCGCAATTTTCTCACGGCCAACGCCAGTTACTGGCTGCAGGAATATCACGTTGACGGCCTGCGCGTCGACGCTGTGGCTTCGATGCTTTATCGCGACTATTCCCGAAAAGACGGCGAATGGATCCCCAATTGTGATGGCGGGCGAAACAACTACGAAGCGATAGATTTTCTAAAGGAAATGAACCTCAACGCCTACGGGGACTCCGATGGCATCATGACGATTGCCGAGGAGAGCACCGCCTTTCCCGGAGTGTCGACCCCGGTCGATGCCGGAGGGCTTGGATTTGGGTTCAAATGGAACATGGGGTGGATGAATGACACCCTGCGTTACATCGAAAAAGATCCCATCCATCGCTCTTATGATCATCACCTGATGACCACCCCGATCGACTATTCCTTTACCGAAAACTTCATCCTCCCCATCAGTCATGATGAGGTGGTACATGGCAAAGGGTCGATGCTGCAAAAGATGCCCGGCGACGAATGGGCACGTTTTGCCAATCTACGCGCCTACTATGGATTTATGTGGGGGCATCCCGGCAAGAAACTGTTGTTCATGGGCTGTGAATTTGCCCAATGGAAAGAATGGGACCACGATGTATCGCTCGACTGGGACGCGCTTCAGGGGGCAAACCATCTTGGCATGCAGGCGCTGATCCGCGCGTTGAACCAGATCTATACATCCACGCCGGCACTGCATCGACGTGATTGCGATCCGTCGGGGTTCCAGTGGATCTCGAACAACCCGCAACAGTCAATCACCAGCTTCATTCGGTGGGGAGATGAGTCCGATGCGCCAGTTCTGGTGGTCTGTAATTTCACGCCGACGGAGCATCACGATTTTCGCGTTGGCGTTCCCCGGCCTGGCCAGTGGCGCGAGATCCTCAACACTGATGCAACTGCATTTTCCGGAGGCAACCGAGTGAATGCAACAGATGTCCACACCACATCGCAGGGCTGGGATGGTCAGCCCCATGCGCTTGAAATCACGTTACCGCCGCTTTCGACGGTCATGTTTGAGCTGCGCACAACCTGACGTAATATTTTTTTGGGAGGGAAATTATGACTGAAAACAAACGCTTGACGCAACGTTCCATGGCATTTGTTCTGGCCGGCGGGCGCGGATCGCGCCTGCAAGAGCTGACAGACCGCCGCGTGAAACCCGCAGTCTATTTCGGCGGCAAGACACGGATCATCGACTTTGCCCTGTCTAACGCTCTGAACTCTGGCATTCGTCGTATTGCCGTGGCCACGCAATACAAGGCCCACAGCCTGATCCGTCACTGTCAGCGAGGCTGGAACTTTTTCCGCGCGGAACGCAACGAATTCCTCGACATTCTCCCGGCATCACAGCGCGTCGACGAAAGCATGTGGTACAGAGGCACCGCAGACGCGGTCGCGCAGAACGTTGATATCATTGACAGTTATGGCATAGACTACATCGTCATTCTGGCGGGCGATCACATCTACAAGATGGACTATGAGATTATGCTGCGCCAACATGTCGAGGCCGGTGCCGACGTGACAGTGGGCTGCCTGACCGTGCCCCGTGAAGACGCAAGCGCCTTTGGCGTCATGGCCGTTGATGAAGACAGCCGGATCACATCGTTTTTGGAAAAACCGGCGGATCCGCCTGCGACGCCAGAAGATCCAAATGTCTCGCTCGCATCGATGGGCATCTATGTATTCAATTGGAAGTTCCTGCGTGAGATGCTGCGCGAAGACGCCGACAACCCCAATTCATCCCACGACTTTGGCAACGATTTAATCCCAGAGATCGTCAAAAACGGGAAGGCCATCGCACACCGTTTTGACAACAGCTGCGTGCGCGCAAATGGCGCGGATAGCTATTGGCGTGATGTCGGCACCTTGGACGCGTTTTGGGAGGCCAACATTGATCTGACCAATTTCACGCCCACACTGGATCTATGGGACACCGAATGGCCGATCTGGACGTATTCAGAAAGCGTCCCACCGGCGAAATTCATCCACGACGAAAAGGATCGACGTGGCATCGCCATCTCTTCTATGATTTCAGGTGGCTGCATTATTTCCGGCACGGAGGTACGTAATTCGTTGCTGTTCACCCAAGTCCAAACCAACTCCTACGCGGTTCTGGATCAATCTGTGGTGCTGCCACATGCGGTGGTCAATCGCTCCGCCCGGTTGACGAAATGTGTTGTCGACAGAGGCGTCATCATTCCACACGGCTTGGTGGTTGGCGAAGATCCGATTGAAGATGCCAAATTTTTCCGTGTGACCGAGAAGGGCACGACTTTGATCACCCAGAACATGATCGACAAACGGGAGGCAACCCTGTGACCTCTCAGGTGACCCGTGTCTTGTCTGTTGCGTCAGAATGCGCACCGCTGGTGAAAACCGGCGGGCTGGCTGATGTTGCCGGGGCGCTCCCCGCGGCCTTGGCGCCGCTGGGGGTTGAAATGCGCACGCTTCTCCCCGGATACCCTCAGGTGATCAAGGAATTGAAAGCCGCGCAACTGGTTGCGCAATTTCATGACCTGTTTGGTGGCAGCGCACGGGTCTTGGCGGCGACAGCAGCGGGGCTGGATCTTTTGGTGCTGGATGCGCCGCATCTGTATGATCGAGGTGCTGGCATCTATCTGAACGAAGACGGATTGGACTGGAGCGACAATGCCCAGCGCTTTGCCGCGCTCAGCCGGATCGCAAGCGAAATCGCCAATGGGGCGCTTACGGACTGGCAGCCCGATGTTCTGCACTGCCACGACTGGCAGGCCGGATTGGCGCCGTACTACTTGGCAAAATCAGATGCCGCAAACCGCGTGCGCTCGGTGATCACTGTGCACAACATGGCCTTTCAGGGGCTTACATCGGTTGAAGCACTGGAACAGCTCGAAATCGACGAAACAGACTTCACCAGTGATGGTGTTGAATATTTCGGAAAAATCTCTGCACTCAAAGCAGGTTTGGTCTATGCCGACAACCTGACGACTGTCTCTCCGACCTATGCAGAGGAATTGATGACCCCCGATTTTGGCATGGGATTGGATGGCGTGATGCGGGCCCGTCGCGCCGATCTAAGCGGCATCTTAAACGGCATTGATGAAACGATCTGGTCTCCGGTCACCGACCCCGAAATCCGCCCCTATAAGACACCACGGGGCAAAGCGTCCAACAAACAATTGTTGCGCGATGAATTCGGTTTGCCCACATCCGACGGGCCGTTGTGTGTGGTTGTTTCGCGGCTGACGGATCAAAAAGGCCTTGATCTGCTACTCGAAGCGCTTCCGGCCCTGCTCGAACGCGGCGGGCAGCTTGCGTTGCTTGGGTCGGGCGATCCTGCGTTGGAAAAAGCCTATTTGGCGGCGGCAGAGCAGCCAAACGTAGCCGTGCGCATCGGGTATGATGAAGCGCTTTCACACCGCATGATGGCCGGCGGAGATGCCATCTTAGTGCCGTCGCGGTTTGAACCCTGCGGCCTGACGCAATTATACGGGTTGCGATATGGTACGCTACCAGTTGTGGCTCTGACTGGTGGGTTAGCCGACACGGTTATTCCGGCCTCGCCCGCCACATTGGCGCGTCAGGTTGCAACCGGCATTCAGTTTCACCCGGTCACCGCCGAAGCGCTGACAAACGCGCTGGGGAAGCTATGTGATCTTTATGCCGATGCGAAACTTTGGGCAAAACTACAGCGCAATGCCATGGCGCATCCGGTGGGCTGGGAACACTCTGCACAACGTTATGCCACGCTTTACTCGAATTTGACAACGGACCCACAATGACCGCTTTGACGCTGACTGCCGGACGCTCCACCCCACTTGGAGCCACCTTTGATGGCGAAGGTGTGAATTTTGCTGTTTTTTCTCAGCACGCCACCCGCGTGACCCTGTGTCTGTGTGACGCTAAGGGCAATGAAACACAGCTGATCGATCTGCAAGAGCGGGATGGTCACGTCTGGCATGGCTATATTTCAGGCCTGCGTCCGGGCCAGCAATACGGCTACCGGGTACATGGACCTTACGATCCGGAAAACGGCCACAGGTTCAATCCGCACAAGTTCTTGATCGACCCTTATGCCAAAAAACTCTCGGGCCAACCCAAGTGGAACAATGCTCTGTTTGGGTACAAAGTCGGCCATGCGGACGGGGATCTAAGCTATGAAAAGCGCGACAGTTCACGCTATATGCCGCGTTCCGTTGTCGTCGATCCCGCGTTCACCTGGGGCCGACAGGAACAGCGCCGCATTGATCGCCCATGGTCTGAAACGATTTTGTATGAGGCCCACGTTAAAGGCCTGACCGCAGAACGCCGCGATGTTCCGCATGCGGGACGCTATCTGGGCATGGCCTCTGATCCAATTCTGGAACACCTGACCAAGCTTGGAATTACCGCGATTGAGTTGATGCCGGTACAGGCCTTTGTAAATGATCGTTTCCTGATCGACAAAGGTTTGACCAATTACTGGGGCTACATGACCTATGGTTTCTTTGCCCCTGAACCCCGTTATATGTCGGACGGCGACATCTCGGAATTTCAACAAATGGTCGCGCGCTTCCATGCAGCGGGCATCGAGGTCATTTTGGATGTGGTCTACAATCACACCGCCGAAGGTGATCATATGGGACCGACTCTGTGTTTCAAAGGGTTCGACAATTCCAGCTACTACCGCCTCACCCACAACAAACGCTATTACGTAAACGACACCGGCTGCGGCAACACGCTCAACATGGATCATCCGTTTGTGCTGCGCATGGTCATGGACAGCCTGCGCTATTGGGTGGAAGTGATGCACATCGACGGCTTCCGTTTTGATCTGGCGTCGACGCTGGCGCGTGCGGATGGTGCGTTCAACCGTGACGGTCCATTCATGCGTGCTGTGCGTCAAGATCCGGTGTTGAACAAGGTAAAACTGATCGCCGAGCCCTGGGACGTGGGCCCCGACGGATACCAGCTGGGCGCTTTTCCGGCACCGTTTTCAGAATGGAATGACAAATACCGCGATCAGGTACGCCGGTTCTGGCGCGGCGATCAGGGAATGGTTTCAAAACTGGCCTCCCGCGTGACAGGGTCCGCCTTGCGATTTGACCACGATGGTCGACGTGCGACCTCTTCCGTCAATTTTCTGACGGCCCATGACGGTTTTACCCTGATGGACACTGTCAGTTTTGAACAGAAGAACAATCTCGCCAACGGTGAGGACAACCGTGATGGCCATGATCACAATTTTTCTGACAATCTTGGAGTGGATGGTCACAGTGATGATCCCGACCTTGTTGCGAAACGTGCCAGACGTCGCCGCAATATGTTGGCAACTTTGCTCCTCAGCCAGGGAACTCCGATGATTTTGGCGGGCGATGAGCTGGGCAACTCTCAGGGCGGCAACAACAACGCCTATTGTCAGGACAATTCCGTCGGCTGGGTCAACTGGAACCAAATGGATCCTGATTTTCTGGCCTTCTGCCAGAAAGCCATCGCCTTTCGTGCCGACAATCCAATTCTGCGACAAAAGCGGTTTTTGCACGCCCAGCAACGATTTGTGGATGGCAAAACGGATCTATTCTGGCGTCGCGCCGATGGCGAACCCATGTCAGACGAGGACTGGAACCAGCCGACACAGACCTTTTTGGGGGCGGAAATGCGCATGGCGCGCGGCACCCCTCCATATGAACCGCGGCATGGAGCGATCTACATCGTTTTCAACACCGGCCCCGAAGTTGAGATCACGCTGCCCGATGCGCCAGACGGCCAATTGTGGCATCGCAGTTTTGACACCTATGAAGACGCCCACGTTCAGGCTACCACGCTTGTATCAGAGCACGCTCTGATCCACGATTCCTCGGTCGTGGCCTTTACGTTGACACCGACACCAAATTGACCCTTTGAAGAAACCGGGAGACGTCAAAACATGACCGCTCAAGTGATTGAAACCCACCCGATTGAAGGGCAACAGCCCGGCACCAGTGGTCTGCGCAAAAAAACACGTGTGTTTATGCAGACCCATTTTCTGGAAAACTACGTGCAGTCTATTTTTGACGGCATAGGTGGCGTTTCAGGCAAGCAGCTCGTCATCGGCGGAGATGGTCGTTTCTTTAACGACACCGCGATCAAAATCATCCTGCGCATGGCTGCAGCCAATAGCGCCAAGGCTTGCATCGTGGGGCAGAACGGCATTCTGTCCACGCCTGCGGCCTCTCATCTGATCCGCACGCGCAAAACTGATGGCGGGCTAATCCTATCTGCAAGCCATAACCCCGGCGGCGAAGACGAAGATTTTGGTCTGAAATACAATGGCCCGAACGGCGGCCCCGCCAACGAGACCACAACCGATAAAATCTTTGCACGCACAAAGTCCCTGACCAACTACCGCATTTGGGATGGCGGCGATGTAGATCTAGCGACGCTGGGCACTACGCACATCGGTGAAATGGCGGTAGAGGTCATCGACCCCATCACGGACTACGCCGACCTGATGGAAGAGTTGTTTGATTTTGACGCCATCCGCGCATTGTTCGCCAGCGGCTTTACCTTGCGGTTTGATGCGATGCACGCGGTGACTGGCCCTTATGCCTGCGAAGTGCTGCAAAACCGGTTGGGCGCACCAGTTGGAAGCGTGGTGAACGAAATCCCCCTGCCCGATTTCGGCGGCGGACACCCTGACCCGAACCCAATCTGGGCCAAAGACCTGATGGACTGCATGTACGGTGCGAATGCTCCCGATTTTGGAGCAGCGTCGGACGGCGATGGCGACCGCAATATGATCGTGGGTAAATCCTGCTATGTCAGCCCCTCAGACAGCCTGGCCGTGCTTGCAGATCTCGCCCATCTGGCGCCCGCTTATAGCACTGGCCTTGCCGGGGTGGCGCGTTCAATGCCCACGTCAGCGGCCGCAGACCGTGTGGCCGCGGCCAAAGGCATTCCCAGCTTTGAAACACCAACTGGCTGGAAATTCTTCGGAAACCTGCTTGATGCAGGCAAAGTTACCCTGTGCGGCGAAGAAAGCGCCGGCACGGGTTCCAATCACGTCCGCGAAAAAGACGGCCTGTGGGCGGTCCTGTTGTGGCTGAACATTCTGGCTGCCAAACGGATGTCCGTTGCCGAACTTTTGGCGGACCACTGGCAACGCTACGGGCGCAACTACTATTCCCGCCACGATTACGAGGCCGTAGACAGTGAGGCCGCGCATGGCTTGGTCAACGACCTACGGGCGGCGCTGGCGGACTTGCCGGGTCAGACCTTTGGATCTTTAACGATCGAACGCGCGGATGAATTTGCCTATAACGATCCGGTGGATGGATCACACTCGGCAGCGCAAGGCCTACGGGTGTTCTTTGAAGGGGGCGCACGCGTTGTGTTCCGCCTGTCTGGCACCGGCACGCAGGGCGCGACGCTGCGGGTCTATCTGGAACAACTGGAAACCGATCCATCCAAGCTGGACAAAGACCCGCAGGATGCGTTGGCCGACATTATCGCGGCGGCGGATGCGCTTGCTGGGATCCGTGCCAAAACGGGCCGCAACGCACCGGATGTGATCACCTGATCGCACCCAAATTTCAGTCAAAAAAAGGGGCAGATGTATTCCGACATCTGCCCCTTTTTCTTTATTCAGTCGTAAGCTGCGGTGATGATGATCTCAACCTTCAGCTCTGCGCGCGCCAGTTTGGCTTCGCCACAGGCGCGTGCAGGGGCGTGCTCAGCCGGGACCCAACTGTCCCAAACAGCATTCATTTCCGCGAAATCGGCCATATCAGCCAGCCAAATTTCAGCCCGCAGAATTTTTTCTCGCGACGAACCTGCTTCAACCAGCAACGCCTCTACACGCCGCAGGGTTTCTATTGTCTGGTCGGTGACTGTTGGGCCCTCGCCAACCTGCCCGCACAGATAAGCTACGCCATTGTGCTTAACCACCGCGCTAGAGCGCGGCTGTGGATCAAGACGTTCAATCA
This sequence comes from uncultured Paracoccaceae bacterium, assembly GCA_947492585.1. Lineage (GTDB taxonomy): Bacteria > Pseudomonadota > Alphaproteobacteria > Rhodobacterales > Rhodobacteraceae > Epibacterium. Next base: position 13,065 of record CANLND010000022.1, on the reverse strand, counting down.
TGATTGCTCCTTGTGATTTTCTCATGACATGACAGCACGACCTGGCGAGGCCAAGCCTGATTTTATCGACACGGTCGCAAAGACAGATCAGTCTTGTTTGGAAAACAATGTGCTGGCACCCAAGATCCGTAAAACGGCCGTCGCAAAACACAACGCCCCAAACCCCCAGGCCAAGGGCGAGAACAAACCCGGCAACAGACACAACACTACAAAAAATGCAATTGTCTCAGTGCCTTCCAGCAACCCATTGGAATAATAAAGCGATTTTACCCCCTGTGCAGCGGTCTGAAGATCGTGTTTCTCTGCCAAAATCGCATAGCCCAAAAAACTGGTTCCGTTGAAATAGAACGAGGTAAGCAGAAACGCGCCAGCAACGCCGTTTTGATCCGGATTAGAGAGCACAAACGCAAAGGGTACCGCGCCATAGAACAAAAAGTCAGCTGCGATATCCAGAAATCCGCCAAAATCGGTTTTGCGTGTCGCCCGTGCAATTGCACCGTCCAACCCATCGGCCAGTCGAGACAGCAACATCGGGACTAGCGCGACATCTGGACGACCGCAGGCAATGAGCCCCGCAGAGAAAAGGCCAAGAGCAAGCCCTATTAGCGTCATGCCATTCGCCGACACACCACGCTGTGCCAGCAGCACTCCCAGCCGGTTAAGCGGTGGGTCAATCATTTTACGCATCGTCGCGTCAAGCATGGGCAGTCCTGTCGTTTCCCGCTATTTAACGCCCCCCCGTGCCCCCGGGCAATCGTCCACACAGAGTTGTTACAGTGAAAACCCCTGATATCGGGTCACTTGTATCTCTCTCGTTGGAGCAGCGACACCAGAACAACTTTTTGACCTGACGTTTATACAACCTACACGTTTGCAGTTCACGTTAGACCCCCAATGCCATCCGCCCAAAGTTTTGGTGCCACCCAAGTATATTGAGCTGCAAAGGGCCATCGAATGAAGCACGTCACACGCGCCATGTTGGCCGCCGTATTGTTCGCTCAAACGACCAGCCTTGCTGCGCAATCATTGACGGTTGTCGCATATGAATGGCCCCCGTTCTCTGGCGCGGCCTTGCCGCAGAAAGGGATGTCTCTTGATGTTATTTCGGCAGTTATGACGCGCGCAGGATATGAGATTGAAACACAGGTGCTCCCGTGGCCGCGGATCATGAGCGGCGCGCGCGAAGGGCAATATGACGTTATCGGCAGCCTGTTCTATGATCCCAGTTTAGAAGAAAACCTGACCTATTCAGCCCCGTTTTACGCCACCAACATCCGCCTTGTCCGCAAAACCGGAAGCGACATCAGCTATAGTACGGTCGCCGCCTTGCAGCCCTATAGCATCGCGGTTGGTGATGGATTTCTATACCAAACCGAATTTGATCACGCGGATGATCTGAACAAAGTGGTCGTGACCACAAGCTTGCAGGCAATCCAGATGGTCGCCTTTGGGCGTACCGATTTGACGTTGGACAGTGTCGATGTGGTCAACTACGCGCTCCGCGCCGAAGATCCCTCCCTGCAGGATCAGGTCGAATTTGCACCCGGCGTTCTAGCCGCGCAGAACATCCATATGGCGGTCCGAAATGACCTGCCCGATCGCGACAAGGTGATTGCTGATTTCAACAAAACACTGATGGATATGCGACGCGATGGCAGCCTTGCCACTCTTTTGTATCAGCACATGTAAGCGACGCCAGTTCAGTCGCGGATCGCAGTGGCCTGAATATCGGTCCATAGCCTGTTCAGAGTTGGCTTGGAGTTGTCCCGATCTCGATATATCCGGATTTCCAATTCGCTGACATGGCTGCCCTCTCCAACACGTTGCAGCTCTCCGCTGGCCAACTCTTGTTTACACAAGGCTTGCGGGAGCCATCCCATTCCAAATCCTTCTAAAATCATGGCTTTCACCGAATTCGCCAGCGCACTCCGGTTGACGACCAGTATTTTTGGCCCGTCCAAATGCGTCCGCAACGTCGCATCTACAACAGATTTGAGCGCAGACGCACTGCCATAAGACAACAAAGGCACCGGCTTATTTTGGCCCCGCCCCAAATGATGCATAGGGCCACCTGGTCCTGCCTTGGACACGGGTAAAAACAGATCCCGCGACAAGGTCACAAAATCGCAATTTGCCGCCTCCAGCGGCGAAAGAAAGTCCATCGTAGGGTGCCAGTAGGTCAGGATGACATCGCAATACTGCTGCTGTAGTGCCGCGACAAACTGACTGGCGCCCCAGCTGGTAGAGTTAAGGTCGATATCCAGCCCCCCGTCTTCGACCAGCGGCGCAATATGGCTTTTGTAATGGGTCATATAAAGCGACTGCGACGTTGCAAACCTAATAACATTTTCACCGGCCGCATCCACGATCTGACAGCGTTCAATGGTTTCATCATAGGTCGTAAGGATCACGTGCGCCTGTGTCAGAAACACCTCACCGGCCGGAGTCAGCGACAGCGGTAGGGTCTGACGATTGATCAGACGCACCCCAACCTCGTCCTCCAGCGCGCGGATACGGCGGGAAAACGCAGGCTGGCTTACATTACGGTCTTCTGCCGCGCGCGAGAAATTCTTGTGCGCGACCAAAGCCTCAAAATCTCTGAGCCAAATGGTATCCAAAAACCTGGGTCCGTACCTTGGGTAAAAATGGGCGGTAGCGTTGCCTTAACGCTAACCTCAGGCGCGATTTTCTTCAACTGCATGACAGGCAACTGTGCTGCCATCAGGTTGCCGTAAGGGACGTGGTTTTTCCGTCATGCACCGATTGTTGGCCGATGGGCAGCGCGTGTGAAACGGACATCCGGACGGCATGTTGATCGGTGTCGGGATCTCCCCTTTCAGGCGAATGTGGTTTGGTTTGTCATCGTTCAGCTGCGGCACCGCAGACAACAAGGCCTTGGTATACGGATGTTTTGGATTGGCAAACAGCGTCGTAGTCTCGGCCAATTCGCAGACCGCTCCCAAATATAGAACCGCCACCTTGGTTCCGAAATGTTCCACCACAGACAGATCATGAGTGATAAACAAATAGGTCAAACCGCGCTGCTCTTTGGCGTCGAGCATAAGGTTCAGCACCTGAGCCTGAATGGACACATCCAATGCGGAAATGGGTTCATCCGCGATGATGAATTCAGGATCCACCGTTAGAGCCCGTGCGATGGCAATCCGCTGACGCTGACCACCTGAAAACTCATGCGGGTAGCGCCCGGACCACAGCGGATCGACCCCCACCGACTGCATGACGTCGGCCACTTTTTCGCGCACCTCACCACGTGACAGCAACGGATTGTGGTGGCGTACCGGTTCCTCCAGCGCCTGCTGGATCGTCATACGTGGATTAAGTGAGGCATAGGGGTTTTGGAAAATCATCTGCATCTTTTTGCGCAACGGCAGCATGGATTTGCGCGAACGATCGTCGATACGTTCCCCGTCATAATGAATTTCGCCTGCGCTGGGATGCAATAGCCCCGCCACAAGCCGCGCAACAGTAGATTTTCCACAGCCCGACTCTCCGACCACGCACAGCGCTTCGCCGCGCGCCACATCCAAAGTCACGTTGTTCACCGCATGAACGGACCGTTGCTCGCGCACAAATTTTCCTTTGCGCAGCTTGACCGTTTCCAGAAATCCCTGGTCCAGATCAAAACGTTTTTCCAGACCCTTCAGCTGTAGAATAGGCTGATCCAGCATTAAATCGTTCATGCGCTTTGCTCCAGCCTATCGTTGTGCAGGCGTTTGACCTCGTGGCACGCCACTTCGATGCCTGCGTATTGAACAACCTCAGGCAAGGTATTTCGACAGTTTTCAACCGCGTATTGACAGCGTGGGCTAAATGGGCACCCGCGGGGGATCGCCGTAAGTGACGGCATGGTCCCCGGAATCTGTTTGAGTTTTTGGCCCGGAAGCGTTTGCTGCGGCAGCGCGTTGATCAACCCTTGGGTATAGGGGTGCTGTGGATCGTTGATGATCTCACGGGTTTTACCCGCTTCAATGATGCGACCTGCATACATGACCAGAGTGCGCTCGGTCATCTGGCTAACAACGCCCAAATCATGTGTAATCAGGATCAGGCCGACCTTGTTGCTTTGGCACAGCTCTAGCAACAGCTCCATGATATCGGCTTGAATGGTCACATCCAACGCCGTGGTTGGCTCATCCGCGATGATCAGCTGCGGGTCAAGCAACAGGGCCATCGCGATGATGATCCGCTGACGCATGCCACCCGACAATTCGTGCGGGTACTGGTCCATGCGCTCTTCGGGCGACGGAATATAGACCTCGCGCAGCTTAACAATCGCGATTTGCGCGGCCTCTGCTTTGCTCAACTTACGGTGCGCGCGCAGGGTCTCGACCATTTGCTGACCAATGGTCAAAACCGGGTTCAGCGTGACCATGGGGTCCTGAAAGATCATCGCCATGCGATTGCCACGCATGTCGCGCAACGCTTTGTCGCTCATTTGGGCGACATCCTCGCCATCGAACAGGATCTGGCCATTGTCAATAAAGCCGGGCTTGCTGATCAAATTCATCAGCGAAAATCCCGTGATCGATTTTCCGGCGCCGGACTCCCCCACGATCCCCAAACGTTCCCCCTTGGCCAGATCAAAGCTGATCTGGTTGAGCGCGGTCACCGTGTCGTCGCGCATGGCAAATTTGACCGTCAGGTCGCGGACTGAAAGCAAGGACATCGTTTTATCCTTTATAGAGTTTGGGGTTCAGGACGTCGCGCATCCAATCACCCAGAAGGTTGATGACCAGTACCAGCACAATCAGCACCACGCCCGGAATGGTGGTGATCCACCAGCTGCCCGAGAAAATGTAATCAAAGCCCGAGGAGATCAAAGAACCCAGCGACGGCTGGCTCGGCGGCATGCCCAAACCAAGAAACGACAGCGAGGCTTCGGAAATGATCGCGTTGGCCACCTGCACGGTCGAGATCACAAAAATTGGCGACAGGGAGTTTGGCAATATGTGCCGCACCATGATCCGGATTGGCCCAAAGCCCAACACACGCGCGCTGTCGACATATTCTTTTTTCTTTTCAGCAAGCACGGTCGCACGCACGGTCCGGGCATATTGCGGCCATTCCGCGATACCGATGACCGCGATCAGAAAATAGACGGCATATTGGTTGAACGTCTCGCTGCCAAACATCGCCTGGGTGATTGCCAGAAAAATGATTGCGACCATCAGTGTCGAAAACGACAATTGGATATCTGCCAGACGCATCAAAAGGCTGTCGAGACGTCCCCCGATATACCCCGCCAGCAATCCGATGGTGATGCCCAAAAACGCCTGCAACCCCACAGCGCATAGACCAATGATCAGCGACAGACGCGTACCATACAAGATCGTCGACCAAAGATCGCGCCCCTGATCATCAGTGCCAAAAACAAATTCTGCTTCGGCTCCATCCACCCATACGGGGGGGAATTCTGAATTCATGATGTCGATGTTCGCCGGATCATAGGGATCAAACGGCGCAATCAACGGCGCAAAAATCGACGCGATGGCGATCAGGAGGAAAACGCCCATACTGACCATCGCGACCGGGTTGCGACGAAAGCTGTACGCCATGTTTGAATTCAGAATTCGGGCCAGCCGCGACGGTCGGTTTGTGTTGGTGCTCAGGCTGCTCATGCCCCCATCCTCGCAAGGTTAACAGTGGGGTTCACGAGACCATAGATCAGGTCAACGATGGTGTTGGTGACAACAAATATGAATCCCACAACAATCAGATAGGCCACGATCAACGGCGTATCGACGCGGTTCACAGCCTCAAGGAACATGAAGCCCATACCCGGCCACTGGAATACAGTTTCAGTCAAGATGGTGTAGGCCACCATGGTGCCGATCTGCACACCGCCCACAGTGATAACAGGCAGTAAAGTGTTCTTCAGCGCGTGGACGAAATAGATGCGAAAGGGATGAATACCTTTCGCTTTGGCGTATTTCACATATTCGCTTTGCAGGGTTTCCATCATCTCGGCGCGGATCAGACGCACAAACAGCGGCAACATGATTGACGCCAGGGCAATCGACGGCATCAAAATATGCGCCCAGCCATCGACAGTGGCAAAGTTCGTGCTCCAGGGGCCCCACATATGAACGATGTCCCCCCGGCCAAAGGATGGCAACCAGCGCAGCTCAACTGAAAACACAAAGATCATGCCAATTGCGGTCAAAAAAACCGGCACAGATATGCCAATGATCGAGGCTCCCATAATGATACGGCTGGCGATCGCGTTTGGCTTGATCGCGGTATAAACACCCAGCGGCACAGACAGGCCAATAATGATGATTGTTGCACCAAACACCAATTCCAGGGTGGCTGGCAGCTTCTTCATGATCACGTCCAGCGCAGGTTCTTTGAAGAAATATGACGTGCCCAGATCGCCTTGTAGCGCATTCCCGATAAAACGGATGTATTGCTGCAAAAAGCTGTCGTTCAGCCCCAGTTCGTCACGCAACTGTTGGCGCACCTCGTCTGAGACCGATTGGCCGACCAGTTCGCGCAGCGGATCCCCAAGGTTATCCTGAATGGCAAAGCTCACAAGCGATATAGCGAACATAACCGCTATGGCCTGAAAGACTCGTTTCACTAAATAGGCGAGCATATTTTCTTCTCTGATTGGGCGGAAAACTTTTTGATAGGCATGTCACCACCGTGGGAATGCCTATGAAAAAAATTCCGCGACAGGTGACGGGTGAAAGCCACGGAAACGCCGGGACGCAACAGGGTTGTATGCGTCCCGGACACTAGGATTATTCGACGACCAGATCGCCAAAGTAGGGGAAGTTCAGGGCATTCACGATTTTTTCAGCGTGTACACCTTTGCGCGCACCCCAAGCCAGGTTCTGCCAATGCAGCGGGATAAAGGCCGCCTCGTTGTACAGAATGCCTTCCAATTGGCGCAGCATATTGGAACGTTTTTCAATATCAGTTTCCGAATTGGATGCCGCCATCAATGCGTCCGCTTCTGCGTTACAATACGCGCCCGAATTATACTGACCATTGCCGGTTGCCTCATCTGGGCAAGCGCTCAGGAACTGGTGAAAGTTCGCCGAATCTTCAGTGTCTGCGTGCCAACCGATCATCATCATGTCAGCCGCGCGCTCATCGAACTTGGGCCAGTATTGCGCTTTTGGCATGGTCTGCAGGTCAACCTTGATGTTGATCTTCGACAGCATCGAGGCCACAGCCTGCGCAATTTTGTCATCGTTCACATAGCGGTTGTTTGGCGCCATCATAGTGATCGAGAAACCATCTGCGTAACCTGCTTCGGCCATCAGAGCCTTGGCTTGGTCCAGATCAAAACGCGGTGTCAGGCTTTCGTCATAGCCCAGGTAACCTGCAGGCGACGCCTGCGCGCCAACGGTACCAAAGCCACGCATGATCTTCTTTACGATGGCCTCGTTGTTCACAGCAAAGTCGATCGCCTTACGGACGCGTGCGTCTTTGAAGGCTTCAACACGATTTTGGTTCATCTGGAAGGTGATGATACGGGTGCCCGGCATGGTAATCAGGCTGGTGTTTTCATCTGCATCCAGACGCTTCAAATCAGTTGGAGGAACCGGAGCGATGAAATCGACGTCCCCCGACAGCAGGGCTGCAACGCGTGTGGGGTCTTCTTTGATGGGGGTCAGGACGATCTTGTCAACGTTGCCATCGCTGTCGGTGTCCCAGTAATCGCCAAAACGATCAAAGACCACTTTGACGCCCTGTTCCCGCTCGGAAACAACGTATGGCCCGGTCCCTGAGACGTTGCGCGACGCAAAGCTGTCGCCGTGCTTGACCAGTTCGGCCTTGTCTTTACCGTCTGCCGTGGTGCCGCTGTAATACGCGCTGTCCATTGGGAAAATATAAGTCGCAGTGTGCAGGACCAGCGGATACGGCTCTGAGGTGATCAGATCAAACGTGTTCTCATCGATCACTTTGACATCGGTAAAGGGCGCAAAAATACCTTTGAAGTCAGCGCTGGCCTTTAGACGATCAAAGGTCCAATCGACGTCTGCAGCGGTCAGCGCGTTACCCGAATGGAACTGGACACCGTCCCGCAGGTGGAAACGGGTGGTCAGCTCATCAATCTGTTCCCAGCTCTCTGCCAGACGGGCTTCGAATTGCAGATCTTGTGTCCAACGGACCAACGGGTCAAAGACCATATGGGACAGTTGCAGGGTGCCGCCGGACAGTTGCTCGTGCGGGTCAAGCGAAACGGGGTCGGCGTCATAAGCAACGCGCACGGTTGTTTCAGCCTGGGCAGCCACACCAAAGGCGACAGACATCACCCCAGCAGCTGCAAAGCTCAGAAATTGTTTCATTGGTTGTTCTCCATGTCGGAAGCCACAAGTCGTCTTTTTGCTATGCGTTAAGGACAATACCGGCTTGCAGCGTGAACATGCCAATGCCGATTTCGCAGCCCCCCATGCACAACACGCATAACCCGCCCCTATGAACGAACAGGGATGATAGCGTTAGAATGAAAAAACCAAACAATATTAAGATACTGGTCAAGATCGCGGCATATGGCGTTGCAATCTATGGTAAAGAGTTTTGCGGATAATTTCACCGTTTTGAAAACTCTAGTGACCAGAAACACCATGATTGAGGCCACAAATTACGCGCAGCACAGAGCCCACAGGACTGTGCAAAGGATGGTGAAAATCGTTTTGCGACCACTCGATCGACGTCGGATACATGCGGATCCGTGGCACAGCCTGCGCACATGCGTCTGGCGCGTGCGCGCAACTCCCGGCGCCCAGGAAAGCGCGACATGCCCTTTTCATGACGGCTATATGCAAATCCTACGGAATTGATAAAGGCGGTGTCACAACCAGTGCGTTCGGCGCACAACGCCCGCTCCCCCGGTTCTTTCCGGCTTGAGATGTTGCAATTGCGTCGTGCCGGGGCCATATAGCGGCCCAAACGTGTTTGGAGTCCGTCCCCATGACCAATTACCTCGATTTCGAGAAACCCTTGGCCGAGATTGAAGGCAAAGCTGAAGAACTGCGCGCACTGGCTCGGGCCAATGAGGAAATGGATATCGCGGATGAGGCCGCAGCACTGGACGCAAAAGCGGCACAGTTGCTGGAAGAGCTGTATCAAGATCTGACCCCTTGGCGAAAATGTCAGATCGCGCGCCATCCCAACCGCCCCCATTGCAAAGATTACATCAGAGAGCTGTTCACCGAATACACACCTCTGGCAGGGGATCGGAACTTTGCTGACGATCTTGCTGTCATGGGCGGGCTTGCCCGGTTCAACGATCAGCCTGTTGTGGTCATCGGCCACGAAAAAGGATCAGACACCAAAGGTCGTTTGACCCACAATTTTGGCATGGCCCGTCCAGAAGGATACCGCAAGGCGATCCGCCTGATGGAGCTGGCCAACCGCTTCAAACTACCTGTGATCACATTGGTTGACACCGCAGGTGCCTACCCCGGCAAGGGCGCCGAAGAGCGCGGTCAATCCGAAGCGATTGCGCGCTCAACCGAGATGTGCCTGAAACTGGGCGTGCCGATGATTTCAATCATCATCGGCGAAGGTGGATCCGGCGGCGCTGTGGCCTTTGCCACCGCCAACCGCGTGGCAATGCTGGAACACTCGATCTATTCCGTGATCAGCCCCGAAGGTTGCGCGTCTATCCTGTGGAAAGATGCGGAAAAAACCCGTGAAGCAGCCGAAGCCCTGCGCCTGACCGCACAGAACCTATTGGAGCTGGAGGTTGTGGACCGCGTGATCACCGAACCCAAAGGCGGCGCGCATCGTGATGCAGCAGCCACATTGGCCGCCGTTCGTGGCACCATTGCGGACCTGCTTGAAAGCTTGGGCAAGATGGATCCAAATGAACTGATCAAAGATCGGCGCGAAAAATTCCTGGCCATAGGCTCCAAAGGGTTGGCGACCTAAAAGCGCGATAACTAGTCTTCCAAAACCCGGCCCTGGTGCCGGGTTTTTTCGTTTAGCTGGTCAACAGGTGCAAACCCTGTGTCACATCAGATCGCACGGCCAACCGCAGACCTGGCTCATCTCCAGCCTTGAGCGCGGCAATAATCAGGCGGTGATTGTGCGGTGGCTCGGTGCGACGCAACCGGCCATATAGTGCACGCATCGTTGGCCCCAACTGGAGCCAGACCGTTTCTGCAATGGCCAGCATCGCAGGCGCTTGCGCTCGCAGGTAGAGCGTGCGGTGAAATTCCAGATTTGTCCGGATATACCCAACAGCGTCCTGTTTCGCGACCATCTCGGCCACACTGGCATTGATCGTCTGAAGACGATCAATCAGCGCCATATGGGCACGTGGCAATGCGCGGCTGGCCAGCTCCACTTCCAAGAGTGAGCGCAAGGCTGCCAGCTCTTCGATGCGTTCGTTGGTCAGCTCTGGGGTGGAAACCCGGCCAGACGAAGACAAAAACAACGCCCCTTCGGCCACCAACCGTCTGACGGCTTCGCGTGCGGGCGTCATCGACACATCAAATTCCCGACCGATCCCCCGCAAGGTCAGCGCCGCACCTGGCGCGATGTCTCCATGCATTATGCGGGTTCGCAACGCGCGAAATACGCGGTCATGCGCGGCAGGTATTGCATCGGAGGGACTGCGGTGTGTCTGCATCATGCCGTTAAGTGATCACAAATATGAAATGGGTCAACCTCTTTGTGCACCAGACCCCTGCCCTTTGCAAACAACGCCCTCTTTGATCAAAGGTTTGCACCCATCCGCGACGCCCCTTAAGTTGCCAAAACAAGACACAGACGGGAGCCACCGCATGACACCAATCCTATATTCGTTTCGCCGGTGCCCCTATGCGATGCGCGCTCGACTGGCCCTTGTCGCATCGGGCCAACATGTCGAACTTCGAGAAATCGTTCTGCGTGACAAGCCGCAAACCTTTCTCGACACTTCGCCCAGTGGCACCGTGCCCTGTCTGCACGCCTCAGATACTGTCATTGACGAAAGCCTCGATATCATGAAATGGGCGCTGGCCCAAAATGATCCAATGGGCTGGCTGGACATGCCCGGCGAAGGGCACGACTGGATTGCCCGCTCGGACGGCCCGTTCAAATCCGCATTAGACCGCACCAAATACCACACCCGTTACCCGGACCTGGACCCCAGCGTGCAGCGCGCCCAGGCCGCCGCGTTTTTGACCGCACTTAATCAACAGATCACAACCTCGATCTTTGAGCGCCCTACGCTGGCCGATTTTGCGATTTTCCCATTTGTACGTCAGTTCGCGTTTATAGACAAAGCGTGGTTTGATGCGCAGGACTGGCCACAACTTCAGGCGTGGCTAAACGCACACCTGCGCAGTGATCTGTTTGCTGGGATCATGGGAAAGTACCCCCAATGGACGCCTACAAGCCCGACACATCTGTTTCCAGATCAGACGTCTTTAAAGTGATAGCGGTGCAGCTCTGCCCCATGTGCGCGCAGCCATTGTCGGGGCGGTTCATAGTCGCCAAAAATCTGCCCCACCGTGGCCCAAAACGCCGAGGAATGATTCATCTCGGTCAAATGCGCCACTTCATGCGCCGCAACATAGCGCAAGACCTGAGGCGGGGCTAAGATCAGTCGCCACGAATACATCAAGGCCTTTTGACTGGAGCATGACCCCCAGCGGGATCGCGTGTCGCGGAGCGTGATCCTGCTGTAGCCCTGACCCAACCGCGCCGCATAGATGTCGCTGGCCGCCACCAACCGTTCCCGTGCAAGTTCACGTAAATACCGCTGCGCAACCGCGCCTGCCTCGCCTTTAGGCACCTTCAATAGGCCCGCATCCCGCACGACCCGTTTCCCCGCTCCCTGAACGATCTGATGGCGCACACCATCAATGGGTAAAACAGAGCCAATGCCAACTTTTACGATTTCAGGTCGACGGCCCAGATGACCGCGGATCCAGTCCTCCTTTTCAGCGGCAAATGCAACGGCAACATGATCCGTTACCCGTAACGGCACCGTCAGCGTCACCCGTCCATCCAGTGCAGAAACCCGCAATGAAATGCGCCGCGCCCGCGCAGATCGGCGCAGGGTCAGTGGAATGGGAGGATCCCCAGGCAAGTGGTGCGTGGTCATGCAGCGTTCCGGGTCGCAAAGGCTTTGACAGTCCCCCCCTCATATGGCAAGGCAACTGAATCGTCGATACGACTCAAGCGAAAATCAAGGGGACCCACATGCCCAAAGAAGAATGGGGTACAAAACGCGTCTGCCCAACCACTGGCAAGCGGTTTTACGACCTGAACAAGGACCCGATCGTCAGCCCCTATACGGGTGAGGTCGTGGTAGTTGAAACCGGTAAGAACCGGATGATTGAAGCCGACGCTGCTGACGCAGCAAACGCCAAGAACAAAGACGACGAAGCAGAAGATGTCGTTCTCGACGACGACGATGATGCAAACGTCGACATGGATCTGGGCGATGATGTTCTGGATGACGACGACGAGGAAGACAATGTCTCGCTCGACGAAATCGCAGACATGTCCCAACCCGAAGACGATTCCTAAAGGTTCGGGCCGCCAAGTTTCTAGGTCGCGGACCTACTGCAAACGGCGGCCCTCCTTACATTTTTCGATCAGATCAAAAAAAGAGATGGCAGCTGCATTTTTCCCTTGCAGCCTTCCGAAAGCTCCCTTAAATCACCCACACACCGCGACGTGCAGTTAAACAAACGGTTTTACCGTAGATTTGACAACACATAAGCGGATGGCTAGGGGCCTTAGCTCAGTTGGGAGAGCGCTTGCATGGCATGCAAGAGGTCAGGGGTTCGACTCCCCTAGGCTCCACCAAATCTTCTTTTGTTAATGATCACATAGTTCTGCCTTTTTGGTCAGATATGTTGCCTCTAGCGGAACGGAACTTGCCACGCTGAAGAACCGTTCAAACCGCGCAAACCAACCGAAAACCGCGGGATTAACGACTGAGAGTGGCACTTAGCCACTAACTCGATCATGCCCTGAAATTAAGGGCCTTCGAGACCCAGTTTTGGGAAAGTCTAGGGTCTGGACTCATTGAGTTTCAAAGCCAGTAGATGACGATGGCTGCGAGAGCGATGGCTGACAGGAAGACCT
>CANLND010000021.1 GCA_947492585.1 uncultured Paracoccaceae bacterium | reverse complement strand
AGGTCTTCCTGTCAGCCATCGCTCTCGCAGCCATCGTCATCTACTGGCTTTGAAACTCAATGAGTCCAGACCCTAGGTCACTATCGAATGGAGTAAAAGCAATGACATCAAATAAATTGCAAACCGACATGACCGAAGTGTCTGAACGTCAACTGCCAACACTAAGCGCATTGGAGAGCGAAAGCGGCCTCCTGCAAATTGACATTGACGGTGATTATTCGCGGCTATCGAATGCAATCAACGGAAAGACAGTGGCGCTGGGCGTGATAGGTCAGGTTGCGAGCCTCGGCTCACACGGTAAGCGCGTTGATTCAGACGGGGCAAATTTCGTCCTCGGCTTTGTGGATGCCATGGAGCCAAAGGATGCAGCAGAAGTGCTGTTGCTAACCCAAATGGCGACCACACATCAGGCAACCATGATGATGGCGCGAAGATTGAACCACGTGTCGAATCTTCGACAACAAGACGCAGCAGAACGCGCCTTGAATAAACTCGCACGTAGTTACAGCGCGCAGATGGATACCCTGAAGCGCTATCGTTCAAAGGGGCAGCAAACTGTTCGCGTGGAGCGCGTTACAGTTGAGAACGGTGGTCAAGCCATCGTGGGTGCCGTGGAAAGCGGGGGGGCGGGGATGTGACAAAAAGTGACGCTAACCCCATGCAAAGCGCGCACAACGCCCCTAGATGCAGCGCGACATCGAAGCGAACAGGGAAACCTTGCAAGGCACCAGCAGTTCGCGGCTGGACCGTTTGCAGAATGCACGGCGCGCGCGGTGGTGCGAAGGCGGGACCAAATCATCCTAATTGGAAACACGGACAGTCTGGAAAGCTGGCGCGAGAGGAACTGAGAGAATTGACGCGGCACCTCCGAGAATGCAAAGCCATGTTGGCATCGGTACTAGGGTCGTAGACTTCCTTGCAACTTGAGCGCTGTCTTTTGGCCGATCCCATTGATGGAACACAATTCCTTCAATGGGGCACTCTCGACTTTGGCCGGAGTAGTTAGGCCTGCATCATATAGCTTTTTTGCAGTCACGGGGCCACAGTTCAGGTCTCTCTGTAATTGCCCCTGAAAGTAGTATGCAGCCAAGTCATGCGTAACTTTTGCCACGAGGTCGCCAAAAGTGTTTTCTAAGCGGTCAAGTTCTTCACGTTTTTCATCTTCCGCAGCCTCGCTTTCGATTATCCTCCTGTATTTCTTCAGGAAGTTGAGGGCATCACCGCCATCATGCGGAATATACCCGAATTGGCTGGCTCTGGTTTGAGGGGTGAGGTCAGGCAGGTTCAGACCGAGTTCCTGTGCGCTTTTGGGTTCAGGACTCCAAATAGCCAAATGCGGGGGCACGTTGCTGGGCTTCTCCGCTATTTCACCATCGCGCTCAAGCAATTCTAAAGGTGTATTCATACTCATAGTCACGCATAGTCGATAGCCTTTAAGCAGGTGGCTTAGCGAGCTAGGCACCTCGCGCCCGCTAGTTATTACAACGTGTTTGGCCGATGCGATTGCCTCGGGCTTAGCACTGTCTTTCGAAAAGATTCTTTTGATCCACTGCATATCTGGCCAGCCTGAGGTTGCAACCCTACGCTAATCAAAACCGCAGTGCATTTCTATAACGCTTCAATGGGGGATATTTGGGTGGATGCAATAAGCTATTTCCAAGGATATTCCTTGAAAATCAATGACTTAAGTTGATGAAATGGTGCCCCCACACGGACTCGAACCGCGGACCTACTGATTACAAATCAGTTGCTCTACCAGCTGAGCTATAGGGGCACTGGCGGTGCGTTTAAAGAAACGTGGGGAGGGGCGCAAGAGAGAAATTCAAGAATTTTCAAAAAAACCACATTCAGCGATAATGCAGTCTGATCATCACCTTACCGACATCAATCTGCCTCCTTCTGTGCATTAAATTGACCTGAAATGATGCGAACGTTACACCAACAGGGTCAACAACCGATCGGATTAAAGGGTTATGCAGGTTATCGTTCATTGTGGCGCACATGCGACCGAAGAAGACCGCCTGCTCAAAACACTTCTGCGCAACAAATCTGTCTATAGCGCCACCCGCACTGCGGTGCCCGGCCCCGGAAAGTACCGCCCATTGCTGCGCGAATGTTTTGACGCGATGGACGAAGAGGCGCTGCTTCCCGATGCAAAAGAAGCCTTATGGGATGCCATTTTGGACGAAGAAGACGCCCAGCGTGTGATCCTGTCCAACCCGCACTTTTGGGGATCCCCGCGCATGGCCTTGACCGACAACCGGCTGTATCCTGCGGCTGAGCAACGCATGAGCCTGATGCAGCGGTTGTTTCAGGATGACGAGCTTCAGCTTCATCTGACCCTGCGCAATCCAGTGGGGTTTATTCCAGCCCTTTTGCACAATGCCAGCCCGCAACGCATACATGAGCTGCGCCATGGCTGTGATCCAACCCAGGTGCGTTGGTCAGATCTGTTGATCCGTCTGCGCCAACATGTCCCGTCCATCCCCATCACTGTTTGGTGCTACGAAGATCTACCGTTGATCTGGGCCAATGTTTTGCGCACCATGGGAGGCCTTGAGGATGGCGTCCGGGTCCACGGTGGCATGGATTTTCTGGCTTCCGTCATGACACGGGAAGGCATGCAACGGCTGCGGGGCTATCTGAATTCGCATTCGGAAATGCCCGAGCCCCACAAACGACGGGTGTATGCGGCGTTTCTGGACAAGTATGTGCTGGACGAGGCTTTGGAAGAAGAGCTGGACATGCCAGAATGGAATGAGGCGCTGATCGATGACGCGACCCAAATTTACGAACAGGACCTTGAGGTCATCGAAAACCTGCAAGGCGTGACACTGCTGTCTGCGTGACATCTTTCCGCCCGTGCCCCCTGTCTCCAAACGGATCCACCCCCGCTTATGTCGCAGTCCTCTTTCAATATCATGATCGTCGCCCAGAACGGGCGGCTGCAATATGAAGCGATTTTGTTTGCGGCCTCATTACGACATTTCTCCCCCGCGTTTTCAGGACAGCTGTATGTTGCGGTGCCACAGGCTGGCCCACTGTGGCCGCAGGACCCAAGCGTGCGAAACGCTGATGTTCTTGAGACACTGAAACGGCTCGGCGCCAAAATCTTACCTTTTGACAACGAAGTGTTTGGTGACAGCTACCGTCAGGGCAATAAAATTGAGGCGCTCAAAGAGCTCCCTCCGGGCGAACCTTTTGTCTTTTTCGACAGTGACACGCTGATCACCGATGAGATCACGAATGTGCCGTTTGATTTCAATCGCCCGTCGGCTTCGCTGCGTCGCGAAGGCACATGGCCCAAACCCACGCTGTATGGGCCCGGATATGGGGGGATCTGGAAATCGCTGTATGATCGATTTGATCTGGACTTCCCCAGCAGCCTTGATCTGTCACAACCGGATGAATACTGGCAGCGCTACCTGTATTTTAATGCTGGATTTTTCTATGGCTCCTGCCCCCGCGAATTTGGCGCGCGGTTCCTAGACTACGCCCGCAGCGTGCGCGACAATCCCCCAGACGCGCTTGTCGGGCAGGCGCTGGATCCCTGGCTGGATCAGATCGTTCTACCGCTTGTCATTCACTCGTTCGGCGGCGGGCGGGATGCGCTGCCTGCTGGGTATCTCGACGGCACGACCAGCTGCCACTATCGCCTGTTCCCATTGCTTTACGCCCAAGAAAGCGACCGTGTGATCGCAGCACTCACCGAGATTGCCGCCCCCAACCGGATCAAACGCGTATTGAAAACCTACGAGCCCATCAAACGCATGGTATATCAGGGCCGTGGGGCCAAGGTACGGGCGCTATTCGATCAAGATGATCTCCCTAAACGCGAGCAGGCCATTCGAAAACGGATCAAAGCTGAAGGGTTTTGGTTTCGATAACGTTAATTTGAGATTTTTTCAGAATTCAAGGCGCCTGACATTGTTTGACGGCCCGCTGTCTCATAACCTCGCGACATCAAATTTCTGGGAGAGAGACAATGACCGAGACGCCACAACACGGCTTCGATACCCTTCAAATTCATGCCGGTGCCCGCCCCGATCCGGCAACAGGTGCGCGCCAAACCCCGATTTATCAATCCACAGCCTATGTGTTTCGGGATGCCGATCACGCGGCAGCGTTGTTCAATCTGCAAGAGGTGGGCTATATCTATTCCCGCCTGACCAATCCCACCGTCGCCGTGCTGCAAGAACGCATCGCGACACTAGAAGGTGGTGCTGGTGCGGTGTGCTGTTCATCAGGCCACGCGGCACAAATCATGGCTCTGTTTCCCCTAATGGGCCCGGGCTGCAATGTGGTGGCGTCCAGTCGGCTGTATGGCGGCACGATCACGCAATTCAGCCAGACCATCAAACGCTTTGGCTGGTCGGCCACCTTTGTGGACACCGATGACCTGGAGGCTGTCAAAGGCGCGATTGATGAAAACACCCGTGCCGTGTTTTGTGAATCAATTGCCAATCCCGGCGGTTATGTCACCGATGTGCGCGCCATTGCCGATATTGCCGATGCCGCAGGCATCCCGCTAATTGTCGACAACACCACAGCCACGCCGTATTTGTGCCGCCCGATTGAACAAGGCGCAACACTGGTGGTGCACTCCACCACCAAATACCTGACAGGCAATGGCACAGTCACTGGTGGTTGCGTCGTGGATTCTGGCAAATTTGACTGGTCAGCAAATGACAAGTTTCCCTCGCTCAGCCAGCCCGAACCTGCCTATCATGGGATGACATTCCACGAAACCTTTGGCCCGCTGGCCTTTACGTTCCACGGCATCGCCGTTGGTCTACGGGATCTGGGCATGACCATGAACCCGCAAGCGGCGCATTACACGTTGATGGGCACTGAAACCCTGTCGTTGCGGATGCAGCGCCATGTGGAGAACGCCCAGACAGTTGCTGCGTGGCTGGAACAAGATCCCCGCGTGGATTATGTCACCTACGCAGGCCTTCCCTCCTCGCCCTATTATGAACGTGGCCAGAAATGTTACCCCAAAGGGGTCGGCGGCTTGTTCACCTTTGCGGTCAAAGGAGGCTATGACGCCTGTGTCAAACTGGTCAACGCGCTGGAGATTTTCAGCCATGTGGCCAATCTGGGTGACACCCGGTCTCTGATCATCCACTCGGCCTCAACCACCCACCGCCAGCTGAGCCCAGAACAGCAAGAAGCCGCTGGGGCTGGTCCAAATGTGGTACGTATTTCTATTGGGATCGAAGACGCCAAGGATCTGATCGCAGATCTCGACCAGGCACTGACAGCCGCCACCAGCTAAGGCGCGCCACATTCAAACAATCTCAAAGGTCGCCCCTTGGGCGGCCTTTTTGCGTCACCCTTGACGCAAGGTCGTCAGACGGGTAGATCGAATTAGAGAAATGAATATTCATTACTAAATTATCCGAATGAAGCGACCAACAAAAGAACAAGTCCAAGACCGCATTGTCAAAGCTGTCATTGAAACGGTTGCGCAACAGGGTATCGGGGCCACGTCGATGGCGCTGGTCGCGCGGGCCGCACAGGTTTCGGCAGGCACACTTTACCTGCATTTCACGTCAAAAGAGGACATGTTGCAGCAGGTTTATCTGCGTCTGAAACATGCCTTTCACGCCGATCTTATGTCGGCCAGCGCGGCCCCTACTCACCGTGATGCCATCTGTGGCATGTGGTGGGCGGTGCTGGAATTTCACAAAAAAAATCCCGACGGGCTGCTTTTTCTTGAATATGCAGGTGCGGCTCAGGTTCTTACTCAAGAACAAAAAAATCAGGTCGCCCCTCTTCAAGACGACGTCCATGCGGTGCTTCAGCGCGCAATCGACGACAAGGCCATGACCCCGCCCTCGTTGGAGGTTGCGGTCAACCTGTTGATCGGCCCCGCGCTGCATTTGGCCCGCAAATACGCACTGACAAAAGAACGGATCCCTGCCCCCGAAGCCCAGCAGACCTTTGATCGTGTCTGGGCCTGTCTGGGCGGGACCTAACAACAAAGGAATACATTATGTCCAAAGTCATACTGGTCACCGGCACCTCCACCGGGCTTGGCATCTCTATCTCTATTCAGGCAGCGCAGGCCGGGCATACGGTTTATGCCACGATGCGCAATCTCGACAAACGCGCGGCTCTGGATGCGGCGGCGACCAAAGCCGGTGTCGCCCTGAAAGTCCTGCAACTGGATGTTCAGGACACCGCCAGTGTCAACGCTGCTGTGGATCAGGTGGTCCAAACAGAGGGCCGCATTGATGTTCTGGTCAATAACGCAGGTGCAGGCATGGCACGCAGCCTTGAGCAGGCGACGGAAGAGGACGTTCAATGGGTGATGGATGTGAACTTCATGGGTGTTGTGCGCTGCACCAAGGCCGTCCTGCCCCACATGCGGGCGCAGCGCAGCGGTCACGTCGTTACCATCTCGTCTGTGGGCGGGCTGGTCGGTCAGCCGTTTCACGAAATCTACTGCGCTGCAAAATTCGCAGTCGAGGGGTTTCACGAGGCACAGGCCTGCTACATCACCCCGAATTTTGGCATCCAATTCACATTGGTGGAGCCCGGCGGAATTGCCACAGAATTTGCGCCCAACGTATTGCAACACATCGAACAAACCGGTGGCATTCTGGAAGACGAGTATCAACCCATCCTGATGCAATACATCACCAAGGCGCAATCGCGCATGGGCGGTGACATCTACCAAACCGCAGACGAGGTGGCCGCAGTTGTGATGACTTCGCTAACAGCTGAGCACCCACCGCTACGCGTGCGCACCTCGGATTGGTCGGAACGTTTTTGCGACATCAAAACCAGCGCGGATCCAGACGGGACCAAGCTGCCCCAACAGGTCTATGCGGAGTTGGTTCAAATCTAAGCGCAGCCCTTTGACATTTCTCACCCCGCCCCGGTTAACGCGGCGGGGTTGTTTGTTAATTTGCGGTCGGAATGCTCAGATCAAACACCACCGACACGCGGTGCTCAAACACCAGCTCTCCGGGCGCGATTGGCATCGCGGCACGGCTCGACGCCTCACGCAGCGCAAACTGATCCGTGTGCCGCCCGGCGTTGCTGTCGATGATGGAGCGGACAACCCCCAATTCTGCCTCAGCCGCCTCAGCCAATCGCAGGGCCTTCCGGCGCGCATCCCGAACGGCATCGCCTCGAATTTGATCCTGAACAGCGTCGGGGTCCTCTACCCCAAACCGCAGCCCCTGAAACTGGTTCGCGCCCGCCTGCAGCACCTGATCCAGAACCGCGCCCAGCTGATCAAGATCCCGCACGGTGACGATCACCGTGTTTGCGGCCTGAAACCCAACAACTTTTTGCACGCCTTGCCCATTGTACGACCTGTCCTTCTCCCATTGCGGCTGCAACGACAGTCGATTGGTCTGAATATCTGTGCGTTCAATACCTGCTTCGTACAGCTGATGTAACACATCTGTCATGGTCTCGGACACCGCAGCCATGGCAATCTGAGCCTCTTTGGCGTCTTCACGCACACCCAATGTGATCCGGGCCAGCGTTGGCGCAATCGCCACACGTGCGACACCGGTGACCGAGATGTGCCGGACGTCAGCCGCCGGTTCGGCCATCGCCGCCATGCCATTGCCCAGTGCGACAGTCGCCCCAAGGCCAACTGCAAAAGCCCATGTTTTCAGGTTCATCTCAAATCTCCCCGTGCTTTTTGTCTAAGTGATGGCGGTGGATCGCCATTTACAAGACCATTCGCCGTCTAGTTCTTTAACTCGGCGACTTCCTGCTTTAAGGTTGCGCCACAAAGAGGAGCCAAAGCGTTTGGCTATGGTTCGTAAGGTTTTGGATGGTTTGCCCTAAGATGAAACCCGATTTTGCACTTTCTCTGTCAGCCGACGGCATCACATTGTTGCGCCGCGCTGACACCGGCTGGTTCAATTTAGGAACCGCTTTATTCACGTCGGAGGATTTACCTGCCGACCTCGCCTCCTTGCGCCAGAAGGGCGAAGCGAGCGGGCATGACCTGTTGTCCAAGCTGATCATTCCAGATGATCAAATCAAATACCTCACCTTGGACACCGGTGACGCAAACAGCGAAACCCGGTTTATTCTGGCCCGTGCGGCTCTGGAAGGCGCCACGCCTTATGCGGTCGAGCAGCTGGCTTTTGATCTGTCCGAAGACGGCAGCAAAACCCATGTTGCAGCTGTGGCATTGGAAACGCTCGAAGAGGCCGAAAGCTTTGCGGTTGAACACAAGTTCGGGCCGGTCAGTTTTGTTGCCAACCCAACAGACCATGATTTTGTGGGGGAGCCGTTTTTTGGAACGACCCGCGCAATCCGGGGCACGGAAGTAAGTCCAGACGAAACGCCGGTTGTTGACCTCGGCCCACCACCTGTGGCCGCTGAACCAACCGAAGCTCCTGAGGACACCGCCCCAAACGAGGGCGATGATTTAGAGGCGATGCTGCCCGACGATCTGCGCGATCTGTTTCCGGCCAAACCTGAGCCCACCACTGGCTCCGACCCAGAAATGGACCCCTCCCCAGAGGCGGCCCCAACGCCACAGCTGGCCAAAGCCTTTGTGCAAGATTTTGCAGGTGCAATCGCAACGGACACCCCGGCACATGAGACCGCCGGAGCGACTGGCGGACCGGTTGCCAGTGCAACGGTGACCGCGCTCGCAGATCAGGAAAACGCAACTGAGGCGACGCAGACCCCTATTCCGCAGATGCGCACCATATCGGAGCCACAACCTGCGCCTCTGCAAGAGCACGATGATGCCAAGGGGCCAAACGGCTCGTCCGATACAAACACGGACACAGATACCCCGGATCTTGCAGCCAACGACGACGCATCGGCAACAGGCATCGCGCAGAACGATACCGATGTGACGCAGCCCCCTGCGAATGCGTCTAAAATTGACACCGGGCCCTCTGACGAGGTCGGCACGAAAGCAGCTCCAGCGATCCCTGCGATCCCGAGCGCGCCAAAACCATTGGGAGCCGCCCCAGCAGAGGGGGCCAATGCAGCCGCTCCGGTGCTTGGCGCGATGCGCCGCCCTGAAAACGACGGTGATACAGAAAAACCTCCGTACCAGGCCCAGTCGTTCCGGCCCGTGCCCCCCCCACAACCGTCTGTGGCCTCACAAATTGCAGCGATGCGCGCAGCAGCCCAGGCCGCCACTGCGGCGCAGGCCGCACAGTTTCCGACGGGCCCCCAAGACGACACAGTCGACGACACACCCAAAGCCGCCACGTCAGGATTTTTCAGCAAACGCACGCTTCCACCTGCCCCAAAAGCTGATGCAGTTGCGGGTCGCACCAATCAGGACGACGTTCCGGTGCCCACCACATTGGGGTTTGCGGCTGGCGACACCAAACGCGACGTGGGCGGCAAGCCAAGATATTTATTGATCATCCTGACGGGATTGCTGCTGCTGTTTATGGTGGCCGTCGCGGCTGTCGCCCTTTGGTCCGAAGATGAGCCACTGCGAAACGCGACCCCAGCTGGCACATTGACGCCCCCAGAACCACAGGACCTACCTGCTGCGGCAGGCTCAGGTCATGAGGAGACCGTACCTGTCGCAGTGACACCGGCGCAAAACCCGCAAGCCCCTGCGGATTTGAATGTCAACGCCCAGCCGTCTGTGTCTCAGCCTGAAACCGACAACGCGGCTCAAACGTTTGAGGCTCCGCGTGACATCGCGTCCCAACCGGAGCGCCCTGCCCCCACCACACCGGCATCCACACCGCTTAGTGCTCCAACATCCACGGATCGCATTGCTTCACAGACCACGGATCTGCCGGAAACGCTCGCGTTTGCGGACCCGTCCGCACTCGCCCGTACCCGAGATGTGCCGCTTGATCTATCGCCAGAAGCGCTCACTGAAGCTGCCAAATACGCGGCAACCGGGATCTGGCAAGGCAAGCCCGAGGTCTCGGGAACGCCGTCTATGGTTGATCTTGAACAGATACATGTTGCCTCGATTGACGGCACCGATTTGACGCGCGATGCAATCGCTCTGCCAGTTGCGCCCAGCTTCAATACCGACATCCACCCGAACAAGATTTTGGAACCAGCCACACCAAAGTCCAAATTTGACCTGGATGATCGTGGTCTTGTCAAAGCAACCCCCAATGGTACCGTGAATCCGGATGGCATCACAATCTACCTGGGCCGCCCAGCTAAAGTGCCGCCAGCACGTCCTGCCCCGCCTACAAATATCGCGGACGCGGCCCCCGAAAGCGAGGCCCCGCGCGCGATTTTGACCAGTAAACGCCCACGCAGCCGCCCTGCAATCGCACGAACACCGGTGGCAGACTCTTCCCAGCAGGTGGAAGAAACCCGACCTAACGTTCAACCGACAACCCGCCCGCGCGTGCGCCCGTCGGACCTGAAGGTCGCCGTTGATCAGGCCATCGAAGACGTACTGGAGCAAGAGCTTGCGCCACTCGACACCGGGTCAGCGCTGGCTGTGAGACGCTCCAAACCGCCGCTCAGTCGTCCCTCGAATTTCGCTGCCTTGGTCGAACGGACGCGTAAGAACCCCGACAGTTCTCCAATTGTAGCAACCGTAGCCGTGCCCGCGGCGGCAGCCATTGTGCCGCGCCAACCCAGTGGCGCTTCGGTGTCGCGTCAGGCCACGATTAAAAACGCGATCAACCTCCGAAAACTCAATTTGATCGGCGTCTATGGATCCGCTTCAAATCGTCGTGCCAAAGTTCGCATGCCTTCGGGACGGTTCAAAGACGTCAAAGTTGGCGACTCGATCGATGGTGGACGCGTTGTTGCAATTGGGACGTCACAGCTGCGCTATCAAAAACGTGGCCGCGATCACACATTAAAAATGCCAAACGGCTGATACTCAACGGGCCCCACAAAGGGCCCGTTTTTTTTGACGCCGAATATTTCGATGTTGATTGGCGCTCTGGATTGCGAGATCAAGGCGCGCTTCAACACGATATTACTCTTTTAAATCAGAGCACAACGCGAATTTTAAGCGTGATCGCACACCCCCAATTAAAACATGATGCTTCCCTGCCAACTTAACGAGTTAGGAAGGCTTGTTCTGTAACAGTTGCAACTGAACGTTGAACAAGAAATGGATCCAGTCCTGTGTCATTCGTAGACCGCCGCATTGAAGTCCGCCCCTCTACCGGCGAAGCCCCGTTTGCACTGAATGAAGTATTCTTTTCCCGGACTGACAGCCGTGGTGTGATCGAAGCGGGCAACTACGTATTTCAACGCGTCTCACACTATGAATGGTCGGAACTGATCGGCGCACCACACAAATTGATCCGAAACCCGGACATGCCACGCGGCGTGTTCCAACTGTTCTGGGACACGATCCAGAAGGGCGAGACCATTGGAGCTTATGTAAAAAATAGCTCCAAAGACGGGTTGCACTACTGGGTTTACGCGGTCGTCATTCCCTGCGGCGAAGGTTATCTCTCCGCGCGCATCAAACCCTGCGGTGCGCAATTTGCTGAGGTTCAGAAGCTTTATGCGAACCTGTTGAAACTAGAACAAGAAGAAGGCCTATCACCAGAGGACAGCGCCGAAGTGCTGAAAACCTGGCTGCATGAAAAAGGTTTTGAAAGCTATCACCAGTTTGCGGTTGATGCCCTGTGCCAGGAGCTTTTGGCCCGCGACGAAGGGCTGAAGAAACCTGTAGATAGCAAAATCGCGGGCCTGCGCACCATGATGGGAAACGCACGCACGCTGATTCAGGAAACCGAAGGGCTGATTCAGGACTTTGATGCGATGCATACCATCCCGCACAATCTGCGCGTGATAGCCTCGCGGATCGAACCCTCGGGCGGCCCGGTCACCGTATTGTCACAGAACTACGGCGCGATGTCGCGTGAAATGGGCGATTGGTTCTCTAAACATGTGATGGGCAAAAATAGCAATTTTGCGGCCATTCGTGCGTCCGTTGAAAACAGCCTGTTTGTCGAATGTATGGCCCGCATTCTCACGGAATGTGACGCGCAGCTTCAATCCGAGCGCCGCACCTTAGGTGAGATTGATATGGAGAATGAGCGCTCCATTCTCGCGGAACTAGTGACCAGCCAAACCAAACGTGCGCAAAAGGGCATGGCCTCGGTGGACCTGGAGGCGGAGCGCATCGTGCGGGCCTGCCATGTCATGCACCGTCACTTCCTTGGCCTCAGTTCAACCCGTGTTCTGTGTAAAATCGAAAGCGCGCGATTGCCACAATCCGGTGAAACCCTCTCTGACATCATTGATCAGCTGGGCGCGTTTCAGGAACGCATTTCGCACCGGCTTGAAACGATCGCCAAACTCAGCGGTGAAATCCGCTCAACCGAAGAATAAGGGAAACAGGAGCAATTTTTGCCCCCTTCTTGCGCCTTAAGTCATTGCAAACTCCACGGTAGCATTGCCTTATATTGGGTATGGAAACGTTTCTTTATCAAGCCTCTATCTATCTTGCTGCGGCGGTGATTTCCGTCCCTCTCGCCTCCAGACTGGGGCTTGGATCGGTATTGGGCTATCTGGCTGCGGGCATCGTGATCGGTCCCGTTTTGGGGTTGGTTGGCGCAGAAACCGAAGACCTGCAACATTTTGCGGAATTTGGCGTCGTCATGATGCTGTTCCTGATTGGCCTCGAATTGGAGCCACGCGCTCTATGGGCGATGCGGCATAAGCTCATCGGTCTGGGCGGATTGCAGGTCACCATCAGCACGCTCGCGTTGATGGGCGCCGCGATGGTCGTGGGTGAAACCTGGCAGATTGGCTTGGCCATCGGCTTGGCCTTATCCCTCTCTTCAACTGCGATCGTTTTACAAACGCTGTCAGAAAAAGGATTGATGCAAACGGGGGGCGGGCGCGCAACATTCGCGGTGCTACTGACCCAAGACATCGCAGTGATCCCGATCCTGGCGTTGCTTCCGCTGCTGGCCGTAGCCCCCCCCATTCACATTGCGGCAGATGGATCAATCCAGCGCAATATCGAAGACGCCGCCCATCACGGGTCGCAGCTGTCACTGGTCGAAGGCCTGCCCGGATGGGGCGTCACCCTTGTCACTTGTGCCGCGATCGGATCCATTATTCTGGCGGGAATTTACCTCACCCGACCGTTGTTTCGCTTCATTCACGCTGCCAATCTCCGCGAAATGTACACAGCGCTGGCGCTGCTGATAGTTGTCGGCATTTCGTTTTTGATGACACTCGTTGGCCTCTCCCCAGCCCTTGGAGCCTTTTTGGCGGGCGTTGTTCTGGCAAACTCGGAATTCCGTCATGAAATGGAAAGCGACCTGAACCCGTTCAAGGGACTTTTGCTGGGCCTGTTTTTCATCACTGTGGGGGCTGGGATCAACTATCAACTGTTTCTCTCAAGCCCAGCAGACCTGATCGGTTTGGCCCTGCTGGTGATCGTGATCAAAGGTCTTGTGCTCTATTTTGTGGGGCGCGCCTTTGGGCTACGCCATCGCAATCACTGGCTGTTCACCCTTGGGCTGGCCCAGGCCGGAGAGTTTGGATTTGTGCTGCTGGCCTTCACCCGCCAGCTAAACGTGATCCCCGCCGCACTGTCGGAAAAATTATTGCTGATCATTGCGCTATCAATGTTGATCACGCCGCTGTTGTTTATCGCCTATGACGTCTTGTCGAAATTGATAAAGGACCCTAAAAGCGAAACCCCATCCGATGAAATAGATGAGGTCGGCCCGGTGATCATCGCGGGCATTGGCCGGTTTGGTCAGATTGTGAACCGCTTGGTGCGGGCCAGCGGGTTTAAGACTGTAGTGCTTGATCATGACATGGAAGCAATCCAATTGATGCGGCGCTTTGGCGTAAAGGGGTTCTTAGGGGATCCGACCCGCCCAGAGCTGTTGCGCGCCGCAGGCATCGCCAAAGCACGCGTTCTGGTGGTCGCGCTCGACAATCCCAAAGGATCCGTTGCCTTGACCGCCTATGCGCGCCGCACCAACCCCAATTTGCACATCATCGTCCGCGCCCGTGATCGCAATCATGTCTATGAACTGTATCGTGCCGGGGCCGATGACATCGTGCGTGAGATGTTTGACGGATCCCTGCGCGCCGGTCGATATGTGCTCGAAAATGTCGGGCTCAGCGAATACGAGGCGGCACAGGCCGAACAGACGTTTTACTCCCATGACAGGCAAACCGTTCGGGAACTGGCGCAACACTGGATCCCCGGGACCCCGTCCAGCCAGAACCCAGCCTATGTGGCACGCTCCAAAGAGCTGGAAAAAGACCTGGAAACCGCTCTGATGGAGCTGTCAGAAAAGAAAGAGGCGCGCGATGTTGGATAATCGCGCGCCTCGGAAGATTTAGAATCCAAACCATTGATCAGCTGTCGCTGACACCCGCTTCTGCAAAGGTTGCCATGCCGCTGTGGCAGGCAATGGCCCCGCGAAGAATCTGAATGGCAAGGGTCGCGCCAGAGGCTTCGCCAAGACGCATGTCGAGGCTCATCAAGGGTACTTTACCAATTTTTTGCAGCAGCATCTGATGTGCTTTTTCCGCGCTTTGATGCCCCGCAATCGCGTGATCCAGCGCACCATCGTTCAGCTGGCCCAGACAGGCCGCGCCAGCGCAGCAAATAAATCCATCCAGAATAACCGGAATCGACAACAGACGCGCCGCTGCGATCGCCCCCACCATGCCGGCGATCTCACGTCCGCCCAGACAGGCCAACGCGTCCAGACCATCGCGAATGCCTTCACCGTGCAGCGCGACACCTTCTTCAACGATTGCGATTTTGTGAGCGAGCCCATCGTTGTCAACTCCGGTGCCACGGCCCGTCCAATCTGCGGCGTCTCCACCAAACAGAACATGCGCCAACGCCGCTGCGGAAGTGGTGTTTCCGATCCCCATCTCACCCACCACCAACAGATCAGAACTTGGATCAACCGCATTCCAACCGGCTTGCAAGGCGGTCAGCAGATCGGTCTCGCCCAATGCTGGCTCCTTGGTAAAGTCTTGCGTCGGACGGTCCAGCTCTAACGGCAAGACGTCAAGCTGAGCCCCCGCCAATCGTGCAAGCTGGTTGATCGCCGCGCCACCGTGTTCAAAATTCAGAACCATCTGCGCCGTCACCTCAGCGGGAAACGCAGAAACACCCTGATTTGTAACCCCATGGTTCCCGGCAAAGATAATAACCTGAGGCGCGGAAACCTCTGGACGTACAGTGCCGCGCCAGCTGGCATACCAGATGGCGATATCCTCCAGACGCCCCAACGCCCCGGGAGGTTTGGTCAGCTGACCGTTGTGCTCTGCAGCGGCAACTTCAGCGGCCTGATCGGTTCCGGGTGCCGCAGCAAGCAGCGTTCGAAAGTGATCGAGTGACTTCAATTTTGGCAACATATTTTTTAGCCTCGTTGCATCTGAGTGGTCGACGCGGTTAAAGCGTTCTCAGTTTGTTTATAGGTCCGGAACGTATCCGCAACCCCCTGCAAAGGCTCATGCATGACAAAAAACGATTTCAAGGGCCGTGACGTTCTGATCGCAATGGTATTGCTGACCCGTATTCCGCTTCCGACCCTTCCGCCGCAAGCGTTTGAAAGACAATCGAACTCAGCTTGGAGTTTCCCGCTTGTGGGTGGGCTGATTGTTCTGCCGCTCTGTGTCTTGGCATCCCTACTTATGACGCTGGGTTTTTCCGCAGAAATCACCGCAGGATTGATCCTTGCACACCAAATGCTCCTGACCGGTGCAATGCACGAAGATGGGCTGGCGGATACCGCTGATGGGTTCTGGGGCGGCTTCACAAAAGAGCGGCGTCTCGAAATCATGAAAGACAGCCAAATCGGCAGTTATGGCGTCCTGGCCCTGGTCCTGTGCGTCGGGCTTCGGTGGCTGTCATATGCTGCCATCCTGCAAACTCTGGGCGTATGGGGGCTGATCCCTGTTGCCATCTTATCCCGCGCGGCGATGCCGTTTTTGATGTGGCACCTGCCCCACGCACGCACATCTGGTTTGTCTCAAAGCGTAGGACGCGTCGATGGCAAATACTGCATCGCGGCGATACTACTTAGCGGTGCGATCAGCGGGATGTTTCTACCACTGACAACCGTGCTTGCAGCCGCCGGCGCGGTGTCCCTTGTTACCCTTGGCCTTGGCGCTCTGGCAAAACGTAAAATTGGGGGACAAACTGGCGATGTCTTAGGTGCAAGCCAGCAAATAGCCGAAATCGCGGTACTTCTGACGCTCTTGCCCTAAAGAAAAAGCCGCCCCAGATGGAGCGGCTTTTATCAGTCGTACTCCGTCACCAATCAGGCGGCACGCGAGGTCAGAACCTCATCCACTTTTTGGGCGGCGACCACTTCGTCATTGCCGGATACAGCGGCAACTTCGCGAGTCAGGCGCTCAAGCGCGGCTTCATAAAGCTGGCGTTCAGAATAGCTTTGCTCACGCTGGTCATCTGTGCGGTGCAGATCGCGCACCACTTCAGCGATGGCAATCAGATCACCCGAGTTGATCTTTTGCTCATACTCTTGGGCGCGACGCGACCACATGGCACGCTTAACTTTGGCCTTACCACGCAAGGTTTTCATCGCGTGCTCAATCACGTCAGGTGAGCTGAGCGAGCGCATGCCCACTTCCACGGCCTTGTTGGTTGGCACACGCAGGGTCATCTTGTCTTTTTCGAAGGTGATGACAAACAGCTCCAGCGCAAAGCCGGCGACTTCCTGTTCTTCAACCGAAACGATCTGCCCCACCCCATGTGCCGGATAGACGACAAATTCATTGGGGCGGAAGTCGAGCTTCTTCGATTTGGTCATATAGGTCTTTCCTTGCTCTTTGCCGCGCTGCTGGCGACAATACGGCGAACAACACGTCCCCAAACAGCGATCTTGCCATTTAAGGTCCGCCTTGTCGCAACACTAAAACCGCACACGCAACATCCCCTCTGCGTGGTGCGGCCATTCAACAGTTCTATTTACTGACCTTATCATAGCACAAAAAAGGCGCCCCTAAAAGGCGCTCTCCTTGTGGCACAGTCATTTTACGCGCCAAAGATCCATGAGACCGATACCAATGGCCGGTTCATGCCCTTGAAACCAATCAGGCTTAACCGCCTTCGCCGGGCGCTTCAGAGAAGTATTTCTCCAGCTTGCCCTCTTCGCCGTCTTTTTCTTCGTAGCCGGGCATCGGCTCCTTTTTAGACAGGATCACAGGCCACAGTTCCGCATACTTGCGGTTGAACTCGACCCATTTGTCCATGTCAGCATCCGTATCGGGGCTGATCGCTTCGGCTGGGCACTCAGGCTCGCAAACACCACAGTCGATGCATTCATCGGGGTGGATAACCAGCGTGTTTTCGCCTTCATAGAAGCAATCGACTGGGCACACTTCGACACAATCGGTGTATTTGCAGGCAATGCAGTTATCTGTAACGACGTAAGTCATCGGTTAATGATTCCGTTTTCTGTTTGGCGACTAGCTAATTCAGCGCGGCAGGTTCTTCAAGGTATCAATAGGTGTCGCGCTGACGACTAAGGTCAAGCGCCCTGCGCTCTTTCTTATCCGGGCGACCTTTTCCCTCATAGCGCGGGTTATGCGGCACTTTTTCCTGCCATTCGGTCATATCGTGGTACAGACCCTGCGCTTCGGGAGCAGGTCCACGCCTTTCGCCAAGGTTTTCAATTCGTACCTGACGAATTTGTGACTCTTGGGCAAAGGTCAGAACGTCCCCAGTAGAGACGTTCTGAGCCGGTTTATACACTTTTTGTCCATTCAGGCGCACATGGCCCGCACCAACCTGTTTCGCAGCCAAAGTGCGGGTCTTAAAAAACCGCGCCTGCCACAGCCACTTGTCGATGCGAATCTTAGCAACCGCTTCGGACATCCGTGATCAATCGCCCTGTTTCAGGCCCATCAGCGCGGCGGCGAATGGGTTATCAGGATCGATTTGCTTTTCTTTCTTAGGCGGACGTGCCGAGAAGTTCTTGGCGCCTTGTGGCTGACGAGGACCGCCCTTTTTGCCACCTTGGGGTTTGCCGCCGCGCGGTTTACCACGGCCTGCGCCGCCCCGATTCTGACGTTCGCCGCCTTCGCCGCCCGCTTCGGCTCCCCGACGGGGACCACGTGCGTTTGGACGGTTGCGGTTGCCACCCCAAGTAAAGGTATAGAACACCTCGGTCTCAGGCTCAGCCGCCGCTTTTTCTGCGGGTTCACCTTCGGCTTCTGGCGCGGGCGCAGCAGCTTCAGCAGATTCGGCAACGGGTGTCGCGTCATCGGCTGCGGCTTCTACAGGCGCGTCATCAGCCTGTGGAGCAGGTGTTTCCGCAGCGTCGGCAGCCGGCGTTTCAGGTGCAGCAGCTTGCTTAACCTTTTCACGCTCGCCCTTTTCAGCGCGATAGCCCAAACCCTGCATCAAGTCTGCAAACTGCTCCAGCGTCATGCCAGTGATCGACAGCATATCAGCCTTGGCTTCAAAGCCGCCCTTGCTGTCTTCGTTGCGCAGCATGTCAGCCAAACGTTCCAGCATGTCGATACGGATCATGCGTTCGCCCGCAGCACGGTAGCCAGACATGGTGTCATACCCCTGCGGCGCGTCCTTGGCCGTCGGCACCGTCACCAGACCCGGAGGTGGCGCATCAGGGAAGTCCTGCAGGCCATTGGCCAAAGACCACAGCAGCAAACGCAAACGTGTCGGCGCAGGCTTTAACAGCAACGGCATAAAGATGGTGAACTGACCAAAGCGAATACCGTGCTTGCGCAGGGCCGCGCGGGCGTCCTGATCCAGGTCCTTGACCTCTTGTGCCACTTTGGCACGCGGCATGACGCCCAGATCTTCGATCATGCGGAAGGCAAAGCCACGGGCCAGGCCTGACAGCTCTTCGTCCTTTTGCAGGTTTTGCAGCGGTTCAAACAGCGTGGCAACTTTGCGGGTGATGAAATGCTGCAAGCGGCGCTCCACCTTTTGGGCAACATCTGCGCCCGCCGCATCATCAACAAAAACTTCAACGCGCGGCGTTAATGCATCCGCGCCAGACGTCAATTTGCCGACCGCGTATTCGCCCCACATCAGGCCACCCTGATCGGTAAAATCAATTTCGGTATCGGGTGCGTTGTAAAAGCGATCCGCCCGTAGGTGGAAATGCGGAGCCAAAGCCTGTAGCGACGCCGTTTTCAACGCCTTTGCTTCAGCACCCTGTGCGCTTTTGTCCGGAGAAAACCGGAACCCTTCGAGACGACCAACGAATTCACCTTCGACGGTCACTTCACCCTTGTCATTCACTTCGGCCAAAAGGGCCTCCTTCTGTTTGAGCCGCCGCAAGAGCACGGATGTGCGCCGGTCCACAAATCTTTGAGTCAGCCGCTCGTGCAGCGCGTCCGACAGCCTGTCTTCTACAGCGCGCGTCTCGCTGCGCCAATGGTTTTCGTCACGAACCCAGCCTTTCCTTTGTGCGACATAAGTCCACGTGCGGATAAACGCCAATCGCTTGGACAATGCATCTATGTTTCCGTCCGTACGATCAATACGTCGGATCTGGCGGGCCATAAAATCATCGGGAATAGTGCCTCCCTGATGCAGATGATCAAAAATCACCGTCAAAAGAGCAGCATGTTCACCATAGCTGATGCCGCGAAAGTCGGGGATTCGGCACACGTCCCACAACAGTTTGACGCTTTGCGGACTGCTCGCGCGCGCCGCCACGGTGGCATCGGCGGACATTCCCTTTAACACGCGCAGATCATCGGCCTCGCGCGCTTTCATCAGACGTTCATGATCCGGCCCGACTTCCAGCGAGTGGATCAATGTTTCAATCGAGCTAAACCGCAGATCCGCCGAACGCCAGTTCAGTTTTTTCAACGGCGTAAACCGGTGTTCCATAATTGCGGTTGCGGTGCCCTCATCCAAGGGGCGCGCGTCCCCCGTAACGCCAAAGCTACCATGGCTCATACCGCGCCCAGCACGACCGGCGATTTGGGCCAATTCATTGGGCGCCAGCGCCCTCATCCGCTGGCCATCAAATTTGGACGTCGAAGAAAAGGCGACATGATCAATATCAAGGTTCAGCCCCATGCCAATCGCGTCGGTGGCGACCAGATAATCAACTTCACCGTTTTGATACAGCTCAACCTGCGCATTACGGGTGCGTGGACTAAGCGCGCCCATCACCACCGCCGCGCCGCCTTTTTGGCGGCGGATCAGTTCTGCAATCGCATAGACGTTGTCAACCGAGAACCCCACAATGGCACTGCGCGGCGGCATCCGACTGATTTTTTTTGACCCTGCATACACCAGATCCGACATCCGCTCGCGGTGCATGAAATCAACGCCCGGCACCAGATCCTGGATCGCTCCACGCATGGTATCAGCCCCCAGAAACAATGTTTCATGGGTGCCACGTTCGCGCAGCAGGCGATCCGTAAACACGTGGCCGCGCTCGGGATCGGCGCACAGCTGGATTTCGTCGATGGCAAGGAAATCCGTCCCCATGCCTTCGGGCATAGATTCGACCGTACAGATCCAATACTGCGTGCGCGGCGGCACGATGCGTTCCTCACCCGTGACCAAGGCCACCACCGACGGGCCTTTGATGGCCACCACCTTGTCATAGACTTCGCGGGCCAACAGCCGCAGCGGAAAGCCCATAATGCCTGTGCGATAGCCCAGCATCCGGTCAATGGCGTAGTGGGTTTTACCTGTATTGGTTGGGCCAAGCACGGCCACAACCCGCGATGCCTGCGTCATTGCATCACTCCTTGCCAGCCCTGCCTTGGGCTACAGTTTGCGCCCGCGGATCAGCGGCGCCAATCGTTTCATGGACTTGGTTACTTCGTCGTGATGCGGATGTATAGCCTTGGCGCGCGCATAAGCGTCATAGGCTTTCGCTGGGTCGCGAAAATGTTCAAACACCAGCCCTAAGGCCATCAACGCATTGTAGTTGTTGGGATTGAGATACAGCGCCCGTTCCAGATCTGCGACAGCGGGACCGAACAGGTCCAGTCTGGCATAGGCCTCGGCGCGCCGAAACCATCCTGCCGCAAAAGATGGATCATGATCCACAAGAGCGGTCAGATGTTCAACCGCCTCAGCCAGTGCGCCCTGCTCCAGTGCCTGCTCACCGCGCCGCAAAAGAAAATCCATCGCAGACGACCCGCTGCGCCGCCAAAGCGCCTGCAGCTCAAGGTCCAATGCCGCGGCCTCCTCGGGATCCGCCAACGCAAGTGCCGACAACAGCTCAGCCTCTTTCTCAGACTGCGCTATGGCAGGACCAGCTGCACCAAAAACAAGCGCAGCCACCATAAGTGCAACAGCTGTCGCGTATAATCGTGTATTTGTGAAGTCAAAGCTCGACGTTTTTTTCACCATGATGTGTATCAATGTAGCCAGAGGCCTGCCATTTTCCAATGTTGAGTCGCAGCATCGTCACAAAGATATGTCCACTGTGACCAAACGCAGATGAAGGAGACCACCATGAACGACATTCTCGCCCAAGCTGCTGAAGCTCTAAACGAAAAAATGCAAGGCGCAGATTTTCCCGCCTCGGCCAAATTTGCAATCACCGGGCTGGGGGGCATTGTGCTGGACAGCTCCGGTGCGCGTGTCAGTGACGACGACGCAGACGTCACCTTGACCGCAGACGCGGACACGTTTCAGGATATTTTGTCCGGCGAACTGAACCCAACCAATGCCTTTATGTCCGGTAAACTGTCCATCGACGGTGACATGGGCATTGCAATGCAGTTGGCCTCTGCGCTGGCGTGAAGGATTGCGACCCAATGACGTTTGAAGATGCTCCCTTGTACAACGACACCGCGCAGGGCCCTCCAAATGGTCAGGCACATTGGGTCAAAACACAGGACGGGTTGCGCATGCGCGTTGGCCATTGGCGTGCGCAAACTCAGGAACGCGGCACGTTGCTGTTATTTCCGGGCCGCACCGAATATGTTGAAAAATACGGGATCACCGCCACAGCGATGACCAATGCAGGCTATGCAATGCTTGCGAGTGACTGGCGTGGTCAGGGGTTGGCGGATCGCATAATTGACGACCCAATACGCGGCCATATTCGAAAATTCTCAGATTACCAAACCGATGTGGCCGCAGTAATTGAACTGGCCACGCGTCTTGACCTGCCCAAACCCTGGTTTGTTCTGGGGCACTCTATGGGGGGCGCAATCGCCTTGCGCGCGCTGTGCAACGGGCTACCGGTCACGGCCGCCGTGTTCACAGCACCAATGTGGGGCATCCGCCTGCCGGACGCGCTGCGCCCGATCGCAGGCCTCTTGGGCAGCTTTGCACCGGTGTTGGGCTATGGCAGCTGGCTTGCACCGTCCACCAGTGCGGGATCTTATGTTTTGGATCAAGCCTTTGAAGGTAATTTGCTGACCAGTGACCCCCAAATGTACCAATATCTGCGGGATCATCTGGCATGCGATCCCCGGCTGGAAATTGGCGGTCCCAGCATTCAGTGGGTTGGGGAATCTTTGCAAGAATGCGCGAATTTGGCCAAACTCCCCTCACCAGATCTGCCCTGTCTAACCTTCCTTGGCAGCAACGAAGGCATCGTTTCAACCGAAGCCATCCACGCACGCATGAATCACTGGCCGGCCGGCCAGCTGGAGATCGTGCAAGATGCCCAGCACGAAGTCTTAATGGAAGATCTGCAAACCCGCACAGAAACCCACAACAAAATCATCGAATTCTTCTCGCAATTTCAGAACACATAAACCACCGTTGCTTGTGCTTGGCACAGGCGGTGCTTAGATGTTGGGGAAACCAGAAACGTATTCAGGAGCCCCTATGTTTCAGCTTCCCTTCCCCGTTCGTGATGCCAATGCAGGATCCGGCTCAGACAGTTTTGGAAATTTGCCGGAATGGGACCTGACCGACCTGTACACCAGCGAAGACGCGCCCGAGCTTGAGCGGGACCTGACCTGGCTGGACGGGGAATGCAGTGCCTTTGCCGCCGATTACGAAGGCAAACTGGCGGATCTGGATGCCGCAGGCCTTCTGAACTGCGTGCTGCGCAACGAAAAGATCAATGGCATTGCCGGGCGCATCATGTCCTACGCCGGGCTGCGGTATTATCAGCTGACCACCGACGCGGATCGCGCAAAATTCATGTCGGACATGCAGGAAAAGATCACCATTTTCACCACCCCTCTGGTGTTCTTCACGCTGGAATTGAACCGCATTGACGATGCCGTTCTAGAGGCACATTTCGCCGCCAATGCGGACCTGGCACGTTACAAACCGGTGTTTGACCGCATCCGTTCAATGAAACCCTACCAACTGTCAGATGAATTGGAAAAATTCCTGCACGATTTGGGAGTTATTGGCGATGCCTGGGAGCGTTTGTTTGACGAAACAATCGCCGGTCTGACCTTTACCATCGATGGCGAAGAGCTGAACATCGAAGGCACCCTGAACTTCATGACCGAACAGGACCGCAGCAAACGGGAAGCCGCCTCGCGGGAACTGGCGCGGGTCTTCAACGAAAATATCAAAACCTTTGCCCGTGTGCACAACACACAAGCCAAGGAAAAAGAGATTGTCGATCGCTGGCGCGGCATGCCCACACCGCAGACCAGCCGTCACCTGTCCAACCATGTAGAGCCCGAAGTGGTAGAGGCCCTGCGCGAAGCCGTGGTTGCCGCCTACCCTAAACTGTCGCACCGCTATTATGAACTAAAGCGCAAATGGCTGGGTTTGGACCGCATGCAGGTCTGGGACCGCAACGCACCGCTGCCCATGGAAGACACCCGCACCGTCAGCTGGAGCGACGCGGAAAACACCGTGATGGAAGCCTATAACGCCTTTGATCCACGCATGGGTGAAATCGCCAAGCCGTTCTTTACCGATGGCTGGATTGACGCGGGCGTGAAACCCGGCAAAGCTCCCGGCGCCTTTGCCCACCCCACCGTTACCGATGTGCACCCTTATGTGATGCTCAACTACCTGGGCAAGCCGCGCGATGTGATGACACTGGCGCATGAATTGGGCCACGGCGTGCATCAGGTTCTGGCTGCCGAACAGGGCGAAATGCTGTCCTCCACACCGTTGACACTGGCGGAAACCGCATCTGTATTTGGCGAAATGCTCACATTCCGCACCATGCTGGACAAGGCCGAAACCCAAGAAGAGCGCAAAATTCTACTAGCAGGCAAAGTCGAAGACATGATCAATACGGTCGTGCGCCAGATCGCCTTTTATGATTTTGAATGCAAACTCCACGCGGCCCGCACCCAAGGCGAACTGACGCCGGATGACATCAACGCCTTGTGGATGTCCGTACAGGCAGAATCCCTGGGGGAAGCCTTTGATTTCATGGAAGGTTATGAAACCTTCTGGGCCTATATCCCCCACTTCGTACACTCACCGTTTTACGTCTATGCCTATGCGTTTGGCGACGGGCTGGTGAATGCGTTGTATTCGGTTTACGCGTCAGGCGCAGAAGGGTTCGAAGACAAGTATTTCGACATGCTCAAAGCCGGTGGTTCCAAGCACCACAAAGAGCTATTGGCCCCCTTTGGCCTGGATGCCTCTGACCCGAAATTCTGGGATAAAGGCCTGTCGATGATCTCAGAGATGATTGATGAACTGGAAGCGATGGAGGCTTAAGCCCTTCGCCCCACAATACCAATGGGCCGCCTGATGGCGGCCCATTGCGAATAGATTTCGACTGTCACTCACCACTGGCCGCCGTGTTGGCGGCACTGCAAT
The DNA here is from genome assembly GCA_947492585.1 of uncultured Paracoccaceae bacterium. Lineage (GTDB taxonomy): Bacteria > Pseudomonadota > Alphaproteobacteria > Rhodobacterales > Rhodobacteraceae > Epibacterium. The sequence goes on along the minus strand of CANLND010000021.1, from coordinate 36,684 downwards.
ACAAGGTCATGCCGGGGTAAGCATGCCTTTATCACGGGCGAGGTCGCGCATCTTTTTCTGCAGCTTTTCAAACGCACGCACTTCAATCTGACGGATCCGCTCACGGCTGACGCTGTACTGCGTGCTCAAATCTTCCAAGGTCTTGACCTTATCCGACAGGCGGCGCTGGGTCAGGATGTCTTTTTCGCGCTCATTCAGCACGTCCATCGCCTCAACCAACAGCTCACGCCGGGCTTCCAGCTCATCTCGCGCTTCATAGTCGCCAGCCTGATCCGCGTCTTCGTCTTCCAGCCAGTCCTGCCATTGCATGGTGCCTTCGCCGTCAGAGCCAATCTGCGCGTTCAGCGAGGCATCGCCCCCCGACATGCGCCGGTTCATCGAGATCACCTCAGCTTCGGTCACGCCCAGATCGGTTGCGATCCGTTTGACGTTGTCGGGATGCATATCGCCATCCTCCAACGCTCCGATCTTGGCCTTGGCTTTGCGCAGATTAAAGAACAGCTTTTTCTGCGCCGATGTAGTGCCCAGCTTTACCATCGACCACGAGCGCAGGACATATTCCTGGATCGAGGCGCGGATCCACCACATGGCATAAGTCGCCAGGCGAAACCCTTTTTCGGGATCAAACCGCTTGACCGCCTGCATTAGACCGACATTGGCCTCAGAGATCACTTCAGCCTGCGGAAGGCCATAGCCGCGATACCCCATGGCGATTTTGGCCGCCAGACGCAGGTGTGATGTCACCATCTTATGGGCTGATTTCGCGTCCTGCTCTTCCACCCAACGCTTGGCCAGCATGTATTCTTCTTCCGGCTCCAAGAGCGGAAATTTACGAATTTCCTGAAGGTAGCGGTTCAGGCCGCCTTCTGGCGTCGGGGCCGGCAGGTTTGCATAATTTGCCATTAGATCTGTCCCTCCCAATGTTTAAGGACTTAACATAGGCACATATGGGGAAGCTATTTTCCCTTTCAAGGGGCATGCGCCTATTATCTAATGTATTCCACAATCCCCCCAAAAGGTCTGTGACGCGGGTCACAATCATTGATGCTTTTCAAATCTCTTTTTCGCGCACGCACACACAAAACCGCCCGACCTTCACAGGCCGGGCGACTAAAGATGACAATAAAAATCAAGGCTATCAGCGACGAAGCGATGTGATCAGATCTTGCATGTCACGCGGGATCGGCGCTTCGAACCGTTTCATCTCCCCTGATATAGGGTGTTCAAATCCCAGCACGGCCGCGTGTAGAGCCTGACGCGAAAAGGCCTGAACCGCGTCGATCCCAGCAAGCGGAATAGCTTTTGCGGACAGCTTCCGCTTACCGCCATAAGTAGGATCACCGACCAAACCATGCCCTGCATGCGCCATGTGTACGCGGATCTGATGCGTGCGCCCGGTTTCCAACCAGCATTCAATCAACGCCAATCCAGCCGGGTCACCAAAGGGCTCCACAATCCGCGCCCGCGTCACCGCATGGCGGCCGCCCTGAAACAACACAGCCTGTCGCTGACGATCCGTCTTGTGGCGCGCCAGTTGGGTGGTGATTTTCAAGATATTTCCGGGTTCAAAATTCGCGCCCTTCACGCCGCGCAATCGCGGGTCTGTCGCCGCTGGGGACCCATAGCACACTGCGCGGTAATACCGTTCAACGGTATGTTTTTCAAATTGCGCCGCCAATCCCTGATGTGCGGCATCCGATTTTGCCACCACCAAGAGACCCGAGGTCTCTTTGTCGATCCGGTGCACGATACCGGGGCGCTTTACGCCCCCCACCCCAGAAAGATTATCTCCGCAATGGTGCATCAGCGCGTTAACAAGCGTCCCCGAAGGTGACCCCGGCGCCGGGTGCACCACCATGCCTGCGGGTTTGTTGATGACGATCAGGTCGTCATCTTCATATATCACATCTATCGGGATATCTTCGGGGCCAATATGGCTCTCGCCCGCCTCTTCGACGGTGATCAAAATCTCGGCCCCTTCGGCAACCTTGGCCTTGGGGTCCTGCACCACCTGACCATTCACCTGAACGCCGCCTTCGGCGATCAATTTCGCCAAACGGGTGCGTGACAGGGTGGCTTCCTCTGGCACATCGCGCGAAACCGCTTTATCAAGCCGCTTAGGCGGATGTTCCGCGATGACAAATGTGATCTGGCGGCTGCCCATGACTGACCCTGTTCCATCTGAAATTCAAGAAGAGCCCGCGCAGCTGAAGTTCCTGCGACGGCTGATCACCACGCTGACTGCAGTGATGATTTGCGGGCTTTTAGTCGTTGTTGCGCTGCTTGTCATCCGTTTGTCTGATGTTGGCCCGGATCTGCCGGAAAATGTCCGCCTGCCGGAGGGCGTGCACGCCCAGGCTGTGACCTTTGGCAAAGGCTGGATCGCCGTTGTGACCAAGGATGATCGGATTCTAATTCTCAACGATCTGACTGGGCAAATTCAGCAAGAGCTGCACATTGCGCCCTAAACATCAGTCGTAACACCAACCAACTGCGGCCTGCCAATTGGCCTATCTTCGCGCAAACAACTCCCGCAAAAGCGGTGCATCATGCCGAAGTTCATCAAAATAGTGAGAGTGGTACCACCTCCCCGGCTTGAACGGGGGACCTCCTGATCCACAATCAGGCGCTCTAACCTACTGAGCTAAGGCGGCACTGGGGGCGATTTAACCGAGCCCCAAAGGAAGCGCAAGAGGAGAATAGCCAAGTTTTTGCGCTAAGACAAAAAATTTTTACATTTGGCCACGCGCCCGCTACGCCAACACGGTTCCCCCCCCAGAAACCTTGCATTTAGGACCTCTGCACGCTAGCAGCGATGCACTTCCCTTCTAGGCTGCGGAGACAGAAATGAGCATCAACACCGAACGCGACGTCGAAGCGAACCTGCAAATCGGCCCAACCGATCAAGGCATGGTGCGTTTGTTCATCCTCGCAGGCGACATTGAAATCCCCATGGACTTCGATCCCGAAGAAGCCGAGGAAATTGCAGAAGAAATTCGCGCTGCGGCGCAAGCGGCCCGTAGCGTCACCGACTAAGCCCACCGGCAACGCCATTGCATATTATATGGGTGAGACAAGCCGCTGGCATTGGCTCACCTGCCCTTTGATGCACGCCGACGTTCAACTGACGCGCCCGACCCTGTCATCTTCAAGGTGTGCCAGGCGCAGGGCCGCATCGGTCGCGAATTTCTGGATCATTTTTTTGCGACGCGCTGGCGCCAGTCTATCCTCAGGCGCCATTGTCATGATCTCCGCACCATAAGCATCTGCAAAGATCACGCCGGTCTCGCCTGGCAGGATCTCGGTTGGGAACTCCGGATCCACGGCCCAGAAATAGCGATCACACCAGTCCAGATATCCCTGCCATTTGGTGTCTGACGTGAAATCGGCGCGGCTGGATTTGCACTCCACCACCCACAATTCCCCCTTGGGACCAAGCGCGACCACATCCACCCGCAATCCGCGCGTGGGCACAAACTCTTTGAGCGTGGCAAAGCCAAGGCTGTGCAAATAGCGCGCCACACCACGTGCAAGTTTTTGCCCCGGTTGAAGTTCATGTAACTCTGCCATGTCGAGAATGTGAACAAAAGGGAAACACATTGCAAGCCCCTTGACAGGATACCATTTGGTATTCAATTGTTGTGATACCCAATGGTATCCAAAGACGCTCCATGACTCACGATATTCAACCCAGCTTTCGCGCACTCAGCGATCCAACCCGGCGTGAAATCCTGCGCCTTCTGTGCCAGCAGGACATGACAATCGCTGCACTGACGCAAGAATTTGATATGACCCGCGCGGCCGTCAAAAAACACCTAACGATCCTCTGCGACGGAAATCTGGTCCACAGCGAATCCCAAGGCCGTACACGGATCAACCGGATCAATCCCGACGGGTTGCGTCCGGTGCTCGACTGGCTGTCGTTCTTTGATCATTTCTGGGACACGCGCCTCGACGCCCTGAAAACTGCGATTGAAAGGAAACCCCAATGACAGAATCCGTATTGAAAAAGACCATATTCCTAAAGGCTGCCCCCGAAACCGTCTGGCTGTACCTGACCGAACCAGACCATCTTGCGCAGTGGTTCCACAAACCAGATCAGACACTTAAGGTTGGCGCGGATCTTAGAATGTTTGGCCGTGACAGTGGCGATTTATTAATTTCAGGCCAGGTATTGACCGCGCGCCCTCCTGAATATCTGGAGTTCAGCTTCACCATCACGCCCATGGGTGGGGCCAACAGCGTTGTGAAATGGTATCTGGACGCGGTCGCGGGCGGTACACGCCTCTCGCTTGAACATCATGGCCTGCCGCAGGGAGTCGACGGATTTGAGCTGCTTTTGGCACTGGACAAAGGTTGGGACGGCCATTTTGGCGAATTGCGTACTGCGATTCACACACCTGTTTCAGCCTGACCTCTTGTCACGCCCCCCGCCACCGCTTAGGTAAGCCTGTGGCGGGTTCTGCCCTTCGCGTGATTAGCAGCATTCCAGTGGCCTTAAGCAATTCCGAGGGGGCTGGCTCTGTTCGGGTCCTGGCCTGATTACCTGGCGCCCACCTGTACATACAGGTCCTCGGGAATCAACGCAGCACGGTTGCCTGGTGGTCCCGCCACATCCCACCAATTGATCTCTTTGCGGTACAAAAAAAACCGCCCCAAAACGGGCGGTTTCATCGAGAGACCACAGCCTCTTAGTACAAACTGAACCGAGAGTTCAGCGGCGTCTGATCCGCAGCTGCGCATTCTGGGGGCGCTGTTGCTCAGCCCCCGCAGTGCGGCGCACATAGACCGGTTGGAGGTCCACCAAACCAAAGGCCACGGCAATGCGCAAACCAAAAGTTTTAACGTCCTGTTTCAATTGTTCAAACATGGGATCCTCCAGAATTCTAAGGACACCCTATCACGAGGTTTCAAGACGTCCAGTCCTTCTGCAATTGGTCGTAAAAAAAGTCCAAATGCTGCCTGACCGATTTTAATCATACGCTCCGCAGCCGCTACGCAGTATGATCAAACGAACAAGATTAATACAGCAGTCAAAGGATTTAGCATGCAGAGCTTTCTTCCAAAACTACGACACGCCCGACTGCTGCCTTACTGGTTCGGTGCAGCGCTTCTATTGCTTCCGCTCGCCATTTGGCTCGATCTGATGGCCATCACCGATCAGAACCTGCGCAAACAGTCGCTTGCGATGGAGGCCGTGGTGGAATCGGTGCGCGGATACTACACCGAAAACGTGATCGCGCGGCTGAATCCAGACGGCATCACCAAAACCAGCCACCAGTATCATGATCAATCGGGCACCATCCCAATCCCTGCAACATTGTCGATCGAACTGGGGGATCGGATCAACGAACACGGCGTCGCGCTCAAATACCGGTTTGTGTCCGACTATCCGTTTGCCGGTCGCGATGCTGTCTCGATGACCGACACCGAGGCCCTGGCACTGGCGCAGTTTCGCGCTGGCGTCAAAGCCCCGCATCAGTTTCACCGGTCCGGCGCGTCGCTGTTCTCACATGAGCTGACTCTGGCCACCCCGGTTGTAATGCAAGAAACCTGCGTCAGCTGCCACAACGCCCACCCTGAAAGCCCAAAGACAGATTGGAAGGTAGGCGATGTCCGCGCCATTCAGTCGTTTACGTTTCAGCAATCGCTCGCGGACAATCTGATGTCGTTCAAAAATGTCTTGGCTTACATGATCGGCGCGGGGGCCTTTGGCATGTTGTTTTCTTTGCACCAGCTGCGTCTCGCCGGACAGTTTCGCCTGATGAGCGAAGAGCTGACGTCAAACAACACGTTTCTGGCCGGGGTGTCGATGAAGATCTCCCGCTATCTGTCTCCGCAGGTCTATCGGCAGATCTTTTCCGGAGAAAAGGATGTGGCAATTTCCACGGAACGTAAAAAGCTCACCGTGTTCTTTTCCGATATCAAAGATTTCACGCAGACGGCAGAACAGTTGCAACCCGAAGAGTTGACGGGATTGCTGAACGAGTATTTTTCCGAAATGTCGGCCATCGCCAATCAACACGGAGCGACGATCGATAAGTTTATTGGCGATGCCATTGTGGCCTTTTTCGGAGCCCCGGACACCCGCGGAACAACCGAAGACGCGCGCGCCTGCGTGCAGATGGCGCTTGAAATGCAGCGACGCCTGGCCGAATTGGAGCACGAGTGGAAAGCGCGTGGCATCGCACACCCCTTTCAAGCCCGGATTGGCATCAACACCGGCTATTGCAACGTGGGGAACTTTGGGTCGGACGAACGAATGGATTACACCATCATCGGCGCCGAGGCCAATCTGGCCGCGCGGCTGGAAGCTGTCGCACCGCCGGGAGGCATTGTGATGAGTTACGAAACCTATGCACACGTCCGCGATATTGTGACCGCAGAGGCCATGCCTCCCAAGCGTTTCAAGGGCATCGCACGTGAAGTTGTGCCTTACGTGATTCACCCTGAGGCACACTCCCATCCCGCCGCGGAGCACAGCGCGGACGGGCGCAGCCTAACGGTGCATCTTGAGCGTTTGGATCCAGAAATACGCGATCGATTACAGGCCTTGCTTCGTCTCACCCCATGACCCTGTTTGGGCATCGTGCGCCCTATCGAACACAGCGCTCCCGCGCCCGTGACACGCCCGGCTGACGCCGAACGCGCCATGCGGCCTTGGGCCGCGCGCCGGGCTTTGCCCGGCGCGGCGCCCAACGGGCGCGGCAGTGTTTCACACTGCCAGCAACGGGCGGGAGGTCTTCCCCCAAATGACAATAAGCGCATCCAAAGATGCGCTTATTATAAATAACAACAGGGCGTTTTGTGCGATCAAAAGGCATCCGGGCGCGCTTCGCGCGCCATATGGTCAAGCACAGCATTTACGAACTTGGCTTCTTTGCCGTCGGGGAAAAACGCTTTTGCCACATCCACGAATTCCACAATCACCACTTTGGGAGGCGTCTTTTCCAACACCAGTTCGGCCCCCGCCGCCCGGAACAGCGCCCGCAACGTCGGATCAATGCGGGCGATGGGCCATTTGGCCACCAGCGCGCGATCGGTCATCTGGTCAATCTTGGCCTGCTGGTTCACCGCTTCCCGCAAAACAGTGCGGAACAGTTTGGTGTCTCCCTCGGCCATCTCCTCGCCCTCATAGACAGCGCCAAAGCGATGATCTTCGAACTCAACAATAACCTTATCAAAGGTAAGGCTGCTCTGCTCCATCTGAAACAGGGCCTGCACGGCAAAAAGCCGCGCGGCTGATCTCATCTTATGTTTGTCAGTGCCGGGGGTGGCACCGCTTGGGCTGTCCGAAGGTGTCATGCGGTGGTGGATCCGTTGTCTGTGGCGGCCAATTTGATAGCCTCGGAAGGGGATTTGAAACCAATCCCCTTTGTCTGATCGCCCCACTTACGCGTCAGCGCCAGCAGATGCAAGGCCGCAGCCGCTGCTCCGCCGCCTTTGTTTTGCATGGCGGGATCTGCGCGCACCTCAGCCTGGTTGCGATTTTCGACAGTCAGGATGCCATTCCCAATACACAGCCCCTGCAAACCAAGCAGCTGAATGGCACGACTGCTGTCATTGCAGACAGTGTCATAATGGGTCGTTTCCCCCCGGATCACACAGCCTAGCGCCACATAACCGTCAAAATTCGACGCTCGGTCCGCAATCGCAATTGCGGTAGGGATTTCCAAGGCACCCGGCACTTCGATCACCTCATAGGTGCCCCCCACGGCCTCGATCTCGGCCACCGCACCAGCAACCATATTATCGGCAATATCCTTGTAATAAGGAGAGACAACAATCAGTAGCTTCACCGGCTTATCAAAGCTGGGGCGCGGCAGGATGTAATGTTGTTCGGTTCCAGCCATCTTACGCGTCCTTCATAATCGGATGGGTGCCCACGATCTCGAGACCAAAGGCATCCAGACCCAGATAAGTTGTTTGAGGTGAGTCGGTCAAAAGAACCAGCTCGTTCAGGCCCAGCTTGGCCAGGATTTGCGCACCCAGACCAGTTTGCTTAATCGTACGTGGGCCCTCGTCCTCAGCCGCAAAAAGCGTGCTGTGCGGCGCACGCAGCAAACAAATCAGGCCACGGCCTTCATCTGCGATGATCCGCATCGCCTGTGCCAGTTCACCAGCGGGTTTTGGGCCAAGCCCCAGCACATCGGAGGCCTCATGCAATGCATGGGTTCGCACCATAACAGGGGCGGAGGTGGTGATGTCACCTTTGATCAGCACCACATGTTCGATGCCGTGGGTCTGATCGGTAAAGATCTGCATCTCCCAATCACCGCCATATTCTGACGTGACGGCCTCGCGTTTGGTCTCAACAACCAAATTGTCATTACGCGACCGGTAGGTGATCAAATCACTGATCGTACCGATTTTCAAACCATGTTGTTTGGCAATATCGACCAGTTCTGGCAGACGTGCCATGGTGCCATCCTCCAGCATGATTTCACAAATCACGCCCGATGGGTTCAGCCCGGCCAGTTTGGAAATGTCCACAGCGGCCTCAGTGTGCCCCGCACGCACCAGCACACCTCCACGTTTGGCACGCAGTGGGAAAACATGTCCGGGCGTCGCGATATCCGCCATCGTATTGTCCGGGTTGATCGCGGCAGCGACCGTCAACGCACGGTCAGCGGCTGAAATGCCGGTCGAAACCCCTTCGCGCGCCTCAATCGAAACCGTAAAGGCGGTCTCATGGCGCGACGAATTGTTCACCGCCATCATCGGCAGGTCCAGCGCTTCGACACGCTCGGCAGTCATCGGCAAACAGATCAATCCGCGGCCATGCGTAGCCATAAAGTTGATCGCAGCGGCATCAGCAAACTCAGCTGGGATCACAAAATCCCCCTCGTTCTCGCGATCCTCATGATCCACAAGGATAAACATGCGACCCGCGCGGGCTTCAGCGATGATATCTTCAATCGGGCTGATGGCAGCTTTCAGACCGGCTTCAACCGGACCCGGGGTTTCAAAGCTCATATGCCTGGCTCTCCCTAAACGTGGAGGACTGCCTCCCAACGGACACCCTCATTGCCCATGCGGATACCGCAATGAGGGGCACACTTCCAGTCAAAGACGCCATATATACGTGGTATCGCGACCTCTCCTCAATTTTCTGTCGCACCTGCGCCTATCTGCCCAGATCGCTTATGGGGAAACGCCAACCGCGCGCCGCGTTAGCGGCGCGCCCGGCCCAACGCCGGGGCGGGCCGTTTACGGCCTGCCGACCGGGGGCGGGAGCACGCCCTGCCGCAGCCTCGCGCGCTTATTGCGTCTCCTGTAAACGCGCCACGTAACGCGCCAGCGTATCAATCTCCAGGTTGATGCGATCGCCCAGCGCCACATCGCCCCAGGTTGTCACGTCTTTGGTATGTGGAATGAAATTGATACCAAACCGGTTGCCCGCCACTTCATTCACCGTCAACGACGTCCCGTTCAGCGCGACAGAGCCTTTCGGCGCAATGAACCGCGCCAGATCATCGGGCGCTTCCAAGGTGACACGGGTGCTGTCCCCCTCATCACGGAGTTCCACAACTTTGGCGACGCCATCAACATGCCCCGATACGATATGACCGCCCAGTTCATCACCAACCTTCAGCGCCCGTTCTAGATTGACCCGCTTGCCAACCGACCACCCCCCAGCCCCCAAGTTGGTCTTTGACAGGGTCTCGGCCGAGATCTGCACATCGTACCAATCTGGACCCAAATCAATCACGGTCAGGCACACCCCGTCTGACGCGATCGACGCCCCCATATCAATTGTTGCCGTGTTGTAGCTGGTGCTGATCCTCGCCCGTAGATCGCCCTGCTGGTCCAATTCGGTGATGGTGCCAATATCGGTGACAATACCTGTAAACATGGAAGATCCTCGTGCTTGTCCCGCCCTATGGGCAGGTGTGTCATACTTCGATACAGGGGTAGTCACCCGAAGCAATACAGGCAAGAGGCCGCACGACATAGTTTTGCCTTAGTGCTTCGTTAACCTTTGCCTTAACCAAATTTCCAGTCTGTCGAGTTACCTTTGTGCCCATGACGCCTCAGCCCCCCCATCAACAGCGGCATTTCCTGTTTCTGCAGGGACCTCACGGTCCATTTTTCGCCCAACTTGCGAGAATGCTGGGCCAAGCGGGCTGTCAGGTATGGCGCGTCGGGTTCAATGCCGGAGACTCGGCTTTTTGGCGGGACAGGCCTCATTACATCCCCTTTCTCGGCATGCCCGAGGAGTGGCCCGATCATATTGAAACCCTGCTTCAGGACAAAAACATCACCGATCTGGTCCTCTACGGGGATACGCGCCCGATCCACGCCCAAGCCATCGCCGCCGCCAAATCGCGCGGCATTACTGTGCACATCTTCGAAGAAGGTTACATACGCCCCTTTTGGGCAACCTATGAGCGTGACGGCGCCAACGGGCATTCCAAGCTGATGCACATGTCCATCGCCGACATGCAAACCGCGCTGGAACAGTCCGATATGGAAACGCCGCTGCCGCCATCCCATTGGGGAGACATGCGTCACCACGTGTTTTATGGCGCGCTCTACCACTGGTTTGTAATGTTTCGGAACCAGCGCTACCGCAACTTTCGCCCCCACCGTGCGCTCACCGTTGCCAAGGAATTCAAACTGTACCTGCGTCGCCTTCTGCTGATGCCCTTTCAGGCGATTGACCGACGCCTAGCCACCCGGCGGGTGCGCAATGGTGGCTTTCCCTATCATCTGGCGCTTTTACAACTGGAACATGACAGCTCATTTCAGATGCACTCCCCCTTTTCCACGATGAGCGAATTTCTGGAACTTGTCCTGACCCAATTTGCCGCAGGCGCCCCAGGTCATCATCATCTGGTCGTCAAGGCACACCCCCTGGAAGACGGCCGGGTGCCCGTGCGCAAAACCCTGCGCCGACTGGCACAAAAACACGGCATCTCAGACCGTGTACATTATGTGCGCGGTGGCAAACTGGCCCAGCTTTTAAACGAAGCGCGCGCCGCTGTGACCATCAATTCAACCGCTGGCCAACAGGTGCTGTGGCGGGGCCTTCCACTGCGCATTTTTGGAACCGCCGTCTATGACAAACCGGAACTGATCTCGCAGCAGCCCCTGGCGGAATTCTTCGCAGCCCCCCACCGCCCCGACACGCACGCCTACCGCGATTATCGGCGATTTTTGCTGGAAACCTCACAACTGCCCGGCGGCTATTACTCGCAGCGTGGCCGCAAACAACTGCTGCGTCAGGTGGTCGATCTTATCCTTTCTTCCGAAGATCCCTACGACGCGCTCCATCACGGCACAGCGGCTCCACGGCAACAGTTGCGCGTAGTGAACACGCATTAAATCCTCACAAGCCTAGATTTTCACTCAACCTTCCATTAGCCTTTTGGAAAAATTGAGGCAAAAATAATGGGTCGAGGAGACCGAGCAGTGAAACCAATTCGCTTTGGATGGGCGCGTTCCGTTGCCCTATGTACCGTCGTCGCGACCCTTGCCTCATGTGGTTTGCCACAGGTGGGACCAAACAAACGCCAGATCTTTGCTGGTTCGGTTCAGCGCGAAGGCGACGCTTTTATCGTATCCGTAAATGATCGGGTGACCCGCGCCACCGCTGTTGTCCCCGCGCTTGGCTTCTCGCAGGAATTTGTCAACGCCAGCAAAATTACATCAGATGTCATCCGCCCCGGCGATGTGCTGGGTCTGACCATCTGGGAAAACGTCGATGACGGCTTGTTTGCCGCCGAAGCCCAGAAATCAACGCTCCTTGAAGAAGTCCAGGTCGACAGCGCCGGCTATATCTTTGTGCCTTATGCGGGCCGGGTGCGCGCGTCGGGCAACACCCCGGATCAGCTGCGCCGAACCATCACCAAAGAGCTGGAAGGCCAGACCCCTGACCCACAAGTTCAAGTGCGCCGATTGGCCGGTGACGGGTCCACCGTCAGCCTGAACGGCGCGGTGACCGGTCAGGGTGTCTATCCGATCGAACGCCCCACCCGCACCTTGTCGTCGATGTTGTCGCGCGCCGGTGGCGTCGCGATTGAACCCGACATTGCCCAAATCACCATGATTCGCGGTGATCAGCGTGGCACCATCTGGTTGCAAGATCTGTATGAACACCCCGAACTGGACATTGCCCTGCGCGGCGGTGACAAAATTCTGGTCGAAGCCGACACCCGCACCTTTACCGCATTGGGCGCCACCAATGCACAGGCGCGTGTGCCCTTCGAAAGCAAAGATCTGTCCGCCCTTGAAGCCATTGCGCAGGTCGGCGGGTTGATCTCAACTTTGTCAGACCCAACTGGCGTCTTTGTGATCCGTAACGAACCCGCCGAAATCGCCAACCAAGTTTTGGGCCGCGATGATTTGGTGGGGGCGCAACGCATGGTGTACGTCCTGAATCTGACCGAACCCAACGGCCTGTTCAAAGCGCGTGATTTTGTAATCCGCGACAGTGACACACTCTACGTCACCGAAGCTCCCTATGCGCAATGGACCAAAACCATCTCGCTTCTGGTCACACCGGTTGGCTCACTGTCCACAGCCTCCTCCGCCATCGGGGGCTAACCATATGCGCCTGACCTTGGGCGACAACAAAGCCGGGAGCACTGCGTCCCGGCTTTTTGTTTATAATGGTGCGTTTGTGACGCAACGCCGCCTGCGGCGCATTCTAACACTGTCCGGATTTGACCTGCATCTCGGGCGCCCCACCGCCGAGGATCTGGTGGGTGTTTGGGGCGATCCCACGTCGGCGCAGCGCGGGCAACAGATTGCCGCGGATCACGGCGCGAAACTGGTGCGGATCGAAGACGCGTTTTTGCGCTCAATCCACCCGCCGCACATCGGTGAGCCGCCTCTGGGCCTGCTGATTGACCGGTCAGGCGCGCATTTTGATCCCCAACAGCCAAGTGATCTGGAGCAGCTGCTGCGTGATGCACCGCTGGATGACAGTCACGTCCTGCGGCAGGCGCGCGATAACATCACACGCCTTCAGGATCTGCACCTCAGCAAATACAACGCCTATTCCCCTGACGCGCCCCCGCCAGATCCCGGCTATGTACTGGTTATCGATCAACCCCGAGGGGATGCTTCGGTCACCGCATCCATACCCTTTCCCGGCGCGGATCTGGCACGTTTTCGCGAACTTCTGGTCTTTGCTCAAGAAGAGCACCCCGGCTCACGCGTGCTCATCAAAACTCACCCCCAAAATGCAGCCGGACGCTATCCCGGTTACTTCAGCGCCAGCGACGCACAAGGCCGGGTTGAGATTTTTGATCAGCCGGTCTCTCCATGGCATCTGCTGGAAGGGGCGATTGCCGTTTATACAGTGTCCTCACATTTGGGATTTGAGGCGATCCTCGCGGGCCACAAACCACGTGTCTTTGGCCAGCCCTTTTATGCGGGATGGGGGCTGACACAGGATGAATTCCCGCCCCCACGCCGTCACCGCCGCCTGACCCGCGCACAATTGTTTGCGGGCGCGATGATGCTCTATCCCAAATGGTACGACCCCTTTCGCGATGAACTCTGCACGCTGGACCGCAGCATCGACATCCTAGAAGCCCAGACACGCGCCTGGAGACAAGATCGTGCCGGATGGGCCGCGTCAGGTATGCGGGCATGGAAACGCGCGCCCCTACAGAAGTTCTTTGGTACAAGCCGCCCTGTCAGTTTTACCAACACCCCAGCCAAAGCCAAAAAAAGCGGCAAGAACTGGATGGTCTGGGCCAGCAAAGCCACGGCCGAAACCGCAGGGGCCTATCACGTTGAGGATGGCTTTCTTCGGTCCCGTGGATTGGGCGCAGAACTGGTGCCACCAATGTCGTTGGTATTGGATCGACAGGGCATTTATTATGACCCAAGCCAGACCAGCGATTTGGACGACTGGATCAGCACACGTGAAACACTGACGCCTGCGCAGGCCCAGCGGGCCGAGCGTCTGGTCTCATCGCTCATCCGTCATTCTGTTTCAAAATACAATTTGTCGGGGACCCTGCCGAACTTGCCGCATGGGCACCGCATCTTGGTGCCCGGTCAGGTCGAAGACGATGCCTCTCTCCTGAAAGGGGCTGGGAAAACCCGCAAAAATCTGGATCTACTGCGCCGCGTGCGAGCCGAAAACCCCGATGCGGTGATCATCTACAAACCGCACCCCGATGTTGAGGCAGGCCTGCGCAAAGGCAAAATCACCCTGCCCGAGGATCTGGTGGATGTCATCGCGCAGAACGCAGATCCGATGGCGTTGTTGGATGAGGTGCAGGAAGTCTGGACCATGACATCACTATTGGGGTTTGAGGCCCTCCTGCGCGGGGCCAAGGTCACAACGCTTGGTGCACCGTTTTATGCGGGTTGGGGATTGACGCAAGATCTGGCGCAGGTGCCCTCTACGCGCCGCGCGCGGCCAGGCCTGCTGGGATTGGCACACGCCACATTGATCGATTATCCACGGTATTTCGACCCCAAGACCGGGCTGCCCTGCCCTGTTGAGGTTGTGGTGGAACGTCTGATCCACAATGATATTCCCCGCGCGAGCCTGCACATGCGCAGCCTGTCAAAACTACAAGGGCTGTTTGCCACCTACGCCCATATCTGGCGTCGCTAGATCCCGTTATCGGGTACGTCGCGCCCAGCGGTGCAGAATGTCGGCTCCAATCGCGGTTGTGTCCACCAGTTCAAACCGCGGTGCGTCATCCAAACGACCAACACCCAAAGCCCCGATCGATGGCAAACCTTCGGCTCCTATGCCAAGCCCAGCGGTAAAGCCCACCAGTTCATCCACCAGATCATGGGCCAGCAACGACGCGGCCAACGCCGATCCACCCTCACAAAACACACGGGTCAGGCCTGCCTGACCCAACTGGCGCATCACGTCTACAGGGTCCAGCTGCACACCATGAAGCGCACACGGCAACAGCGTGGCCCCCACCCCTTCCCAAGCGTGCACACGTTCCACATCTGCGCTTGCACCGTGACACAGCCACACCGGAACATCCCTGGCGGTACGCGCCAACTTGCTCATCAAGGGCAGGTCCAAATGGCGCGACGTGACAACGCGCACCGGCTGGTGTTCAACCCCCAGATCCCGCACATTCAGCGACGGATCATCCGCGCGGGCTGTGCCAGCTCCGACCATCACCGCATCATGACTGGCACGCATGGCATGGACCTTGCGCCGCGCCTCAGGGCCGGTGATCCATTTGCTTTTCCCAGACCCCGTTGCAATCCGGCCATCAAATGAACTGGCCAACTTCAATGTTACAAAGGGGCGTCCCTGTTCCAGACGCAGAAAAAATCCCGCGTGATCACGTGCAGCCTGATCCGCCAATACGCCAGAACGCACCGTGATACCCGCGTCGCGGAGCATCTGAAAACCTTGGCCGGACACTCGTGGATCACAATCCGACAGCGCGGCCACCACGGTCGCGACACCTGCATCAATCAATGCCTGCGCACAGGGCGGAGTTTTTCCAGTATGCGCGCAGGGTTCAAGCGACACATAAGCCGTGGCGCCACGGGCCAGTTCCCCGGCCTGCGCCAAGGCGACAGGTTCTGCGTGTGGCCGCCCGCCAGGCTGTGTCCAGCCCCGTCCCACAATGCGCCCATCGCGCACAATGACACAGCCAACTGCCGGATTGGGCCAGCAGTTGCCCATCCCCCGCCGTCCCAAAGACAACGCCAAAGACATAAAGCGGGTATCAGTATCGGTCACGATTTTTGCTTTCGCTCGGGTCTGACTGTCCGACCTTAGTCGGGTTCAGGCGACGTGTCTGGTCGCAATTCGTGGACGAAATCTTCAAAGTCATCTGCCGCCTGAAAGTTTTTGTAGACGCTTGCAAAGCGCACATAGGCAACCGTATCAATCCGCGCCAATGCTTCCATGACGATTTCGCCAATTTTCTTGGACGGAATATCTGTGTCACCCATGCTCTCAAGACGGCGCACGATACCAGAAATCATCTGATCAATGCGCTCGGGGTCCACCGGGCGTTTCTGCATGGAAATACGGATCGAGCGCTCCAGTTTGTCGCGATCAAAGTCTTCGCGACGGCCGTTGGTTTTCACCACCACCAGATCCCGCAATTGTACCCGCTCATAGGTGGTGAACCGGCCGCTACACGCAGGACAGAACCTGCGGCGACGGATCGAGACATGATCTTCGGCGGGTCGTGAATCTTTGACCTGTGTGTCGATGTTTCCGCAAAACGGGCAACGCATGTCTCGTCTCCCCTACCCCTGTGAAACTTGTGGCTTGTGTACAAACTGGCATATTTCTCCACAACTATAGGGGACCCGCTAAGGTTTGGGTAGAGGTGAAATGCACACCCTAAACCTTGGGAGTAGACCTCACGCCCACGCCTGTGAAATGCTCACACCATGTGCAGCACAACCCGGCGTCGGTGTGGCGCGTCCCGATGTTCAAACAGATAAACACCCTGCCATGTGCCCAAGGCCAGCGCCCCATGTATCACGGGAACAGACAGGCTGACGGGTAGCATTGCCGCTTTGATATGGGCGGGCATATCATCTGGCCCCTCGTAGGTATGGCGAAGGTACGACATCGATGGGTCATCTGATCGGGGTACAAGCCGAGAGAAGAACGCGCGCAAATCGTCCTGCACCTCTGGATCCGCATTTTCCTGAATCAACAACGAACAGGAGGTGTGTTGTACAAAAACCGTCAATAGCCCCGTTTCCACGGGCTGTTCCTTGATCCACCGGGTCAGAGCCCCCGTGAATTCATAAAGCCCCTGGCCTGTGGTCTTAATTTCAAGTGAGTGAACCACCACGGCGCTTCAGAACCCGATCCGTTTCCGCGTATCACAGGAGAAAAAAGCAGAGTTCACCCGCTCTGATCGCCCAACGGACAAAGTCCCCCGGATTTTCAAACCCTTCTCAAGCGGCGCAATGCCATCGGCATCCGGGTCCAGCGTGAACAGAACAGCAGATCGCGCATCAGAGGTCTGACTGTTTTGGATATATGACGCGACATAAATCCGGGTGTGCCAAGGCACCCGATTACGGCGCATGTAATCACCAATTGCGCACCAGTATTCATCTAGTTCGGGTCCTGCAGGCCCTTTGATGACCTCAAACAAAGTCTGGCTGATTGGCACAACGCGATAACTGTTCACCGCCCGAAACGAGCCCTCTCGCGCGACGGAAACATCGGGGGCAATTAGTCCCAAGGCAAGAACAGGAGCCACGAGGCGGGAAAGTGCTTTGAGGTGTCTCATACGCCCAAACTGCGCCTGTTCCCAGCGCGCGTCAAGACGCGATAACGCCGCCTTGACCACGCTGTCGGGTGGTCAATCTCTTGTGAACTCTAGGAATATTCCATCCAAACCCCTTAGGGTTTCCAATGCAAATGCATGTCTAGAAAACAAAAAAGGAGCCCGCGGCTCCATAACGTAGTGTCCGATGTTGCTCACGCCATTCTGGCTGTAAGCCCCCGCGCCACCGGCACGGATCAAGCAGTTTTGAACGCTCCCGGAAATTGGATCACTTCGGCAGAGTGACCGTTGCCTAGCGCTTCTTCCAAAATCGCAAGCACCGCGGCATTGGGCTGTTGACCACCTTGGGGACGAAAGGTCTGGCGCGCCCGGTTGCGCAGCATCGTCCGCGTGGCTTCACCATCCATTTGGTTCAACCGCGTCGCCTCTTCGCGCATACAGGTGATCATAAAATCATTTGCGGTCACCAAATTGTTCAGAACCTCAATTTTGCGATCCAGCACCCCCAAAGCGTCGTTTACATCGTTATAAGCCATCCTGAATTCCCCTTTTGTCGGTCGCGTTCTGTTAACTTGAGTTAAGATTACGCAAGCATGCCGTTGCATACAATGCTGTCGTATGAGGTCTTTGGGTGAACGGCTCTAACCCTTTGGATAGGAGACATAGACAGGCGGGGGTGAAAACGCTCCACCGGTACAGTTTCAACGTCTCAAATCGTAAACCCGCCGGGCACAAATCGCGCGCGTAGATCGGGTGCGGGAATCATGCACTGCGCCCGTCGGCCAAACAGCCGATACCGGTTGCGTGCGATGATGAAATACAGCGGGTCCTTAACCACGCGTGGCAAACCACGCAGAGCGCGGAACCAGGGCCAGACCCCGCCAAAACGCGTCAGCACCATTAACACGGCATCCAAACGTTGGTAGATTTCACCGTCCAGCCGAACCAGATTGGTCTCAAAATCAGTCGTCGACAAACCAAGGTCCTGATACATCTGCTGCCCCACAGGTGACTGAGCCGTCGCAAAGGCAAAACACTGGGTACGGTCGCGGTTCAGGACAAATCGAAAGAACCCGCAGCACAAAACACATTCGCCATCAAAAACAATCACGTTTTCTGCATCTACGGCATCCGACATCCTCATTCCCAAAGATAGGTTTCAGGTGAATAGTTCTGTCCAGCTGCGATTTTGGCATCAAACAGCGGCAACCCGTACCCTGAGGACAGAACCGATCCAACGTCACAGCTGAGGCTTGCCAGAACGGTTTCGCCCTGCAGGACATCCACACCGCCCTGAAGCTCAGCTGCGTCACCATCGTTGCGATCAAAACTATAGTGCACCCGATACGCGATTAACCCACTGTAAAAGGTGAAATCCTCCCAGATCGCCCGCCCAACGCCGGGCCAAGGAGTCATCTCAATCTGTGTCACAGGACGCGCAAGGTGCAGGTCAGGTCCGCGATCTGCCGGGCCAAAGGCATAGCTGGCATAATTGCCCATCAAACAGGTTTCCAGCCGTTTGGCACCCTGATCGATCGTGCAAGACACCAAGGTCTCTGCACCATCTGGACACGCGAACGCTGGCGCAGGCAATAGACACAGTGCGATACCAATACGTTTTAACATTGCTCCACACGACATCAGCGAAAGATGCTCTCGCCTTGCTCATCGATCAGTTTTTTGGCCTTGATCAAAGACACCTCAACAGCCGCCTCTGCGGCCTGGAAGCTGTCCGCCCGGATCATCAGGTGTGATTTCAATTCACCGTTGATCTCTTTTTCGATCCGTGCGCCGACACAGAAGCCTTGCCCACTCTTTTGCGGTTCCGCAAAAATAGAAAAACCTGCATGCATGTCCGGTTCGGGGGCAGTTGCGGTTTTTGCAGCACCACCAAAGAGTTTTGAAAACAGCGACATAGGCGTCTCCCACCGTTGATCCTTCCACCTATTGCTATGCCAAAAGGCGGGATCAGGCAAACGCTGTTTCGACACCCCCAAATGATAAGCTTTGCGCCTATTTCCCCTTCGACAGACAGCTGCCAAATCATAGGTTCTGCCCATCAATCATTTTTGAAAGGTATTACATTGTTTGAATTTCTCACGCTTATTGCAACGTCGGCCACCGCTGTCAGCGCCATCGTCATTGCCAAACAAGCCAATCTCATTGCTACACAGACCAACCTCATCGCCAAACAGGCCAACACAATTTCCCAAACAAGCATGCGGATTGAAGCTGATAAAATCCTGTTGGATTGGGGGCAGCGCTGCACCCGCGTCATCTCGGATGCAGTGGCGTTACGGATTGTCGACGAAAAACACATCGAACAATCAGCTTTTGTTGAAAAACGTCGGGCGTTACGGCGCGATCTCATCAGCCTTCATGACGAAGGTGAAATCCTGTTCAAAGTCACCAACGTAGAACAGCCCCCCGCCGCGCTTCAGGCGATCAAAGACGCCAGCGACACCCTAAATGGCAAATCGTTCAAAGCGCCCACGCCGAACGATTACGAAACCCAGCGTCAGCCGCAGATGAAAGAACTGCGCCGATGCATTCGCAATCTCAGAAACGACCTGCAAAACATCCTCGCAGCAGATTGGCTGCATGGCGCAAATTAGAAAAAAGCCCCCTCAGATCTGAGGGGGCTTTTCCATTACTGATCCAGGAAGCTGCGCAGTTTACGCGAGCGGCTCGGATGCTTCAGCTTTCGCAACGCCTTGGCTTCGATCTGACGGATCCGTTCGCGGGTCACGCTGAACTGCTGGCCCACTTCTTCCAGCGTGTGGTCGGTGTTCATGCCAATGCCAAAGCGCATCCGCAGAACCCGCTCTTCACGCGGCGTCAGCGAGGCCAGAACGCGGGTGGTGGTTTCCTTGAGGTTTTCCTGAATGGCACTGTCCAAGGGCAGCACAGCATTCTTGTCCTCGATGAAATCGCCCAGCTGCGAATCTTCTTCGTCGCCAATCGGGGTTTCCAGTGAAATCGGTTCCTTGGCGATTTTCATCACCTTGCGAACCTTTTCCAAAGGCATCTGCAGCTTGGCTGCCAATTCCTCGGGCGTGGGTTCACGGCCAATTTCGTGCAGCATCTGACGACCCGTCCGCACCAGTTTATTGATCGTTTCGATCATGTGTACCGGAATACGAATGGTGCGCGCCTGATCCGCGATCGAACGCGTGATCGCCTGACGGATCCACCATGTTGCATAGGTCGAGAATTTGTAACCGCGACGGTATTCAAATTTATCAACCGCCTTCATCAGGCCAATGTTACCCTCCTGGATAAGATCCAGGAACTGCAAACCACGGTTGGTGTATTTCTTGGCGATGGAGATCACGAGGCGAAGGTTGGCTTCGACCATTTCCTTCTTGGCCTGACGCGCCTCTTTTTCACCTTTTTGCACCTGTTGCACGATACGGCGGAATTCAGAGATATCCAGACCAATGTATTGGCCCACTTGCGCCATGTCGCCGCGCAGCTCTTCCACCTTATCGGTCGACCGCTCGATGAACATCTGCCAGCCGCGGCCCGGCTTCAACGCCATATCGGACAGCCAGTTGGGATCCAGTTCACGACCACGATACGCATCAACAAATTCGCGGCGGTTGATCCGCGCCTGATCCGCCAGTTTCACAATCGAACTGTCGATCGACATGATACGGCGATTGATGCCGTACAGCTGATCGATCAGGGCTTCGATACGGTTGTTGTGCAGGTGCAGATCTTTGACCAGCAACACAATTTCCGACCGCAACGCCTGATAGGTTGCTTCATCTTGCGCCGAGAACGAGCCATCTTCGTTCAGCGTGGCTGAAATCCGGCTGTCCTGCATCTCGCTCAATTGGGCGTAATCGGAGGCGATACACTCCAGGTCCGCCAGAACCTTGTCCTTTAGGGCCGCTTCCATAGCAGCCAAGGACATGTTGGCCTGTTCGTCCTCGTCATCGTCATCATCGTTGTTGAGGATCGGATTGCCATCGGCGTCCAGCTCGGGGCTTTTTTCACCCTTTTCTGCCGACCCCGCAACCGCACCTGCTACTGGCGCAACACCCGCGATGACCGGCTCATCCACTTCACCGTCTTCGTCCATCTGGTTGCCAAAGGTGGCCTCCAGATCAATAACGTCGCGCAGCAAAATATCTTCGGACAAAAGTTCGTCGTGCCAGATGGTGATCGCCTGAAACGTCAGTGGGCTTTCACACAGGCCCGCGATCATCGTATTGCGGCCCGCCTCGATGCGTTTCGCAATTGCGATCTCACCTTCGCGCGACAGCAGCTCAACCGAGCCCATCTCACGCAGGTACATACGCACCGGATCATCAGTCCGGTCCAGCTTTTCAGCGGCCGCACCGGCAACAGCAACTTCGCGATTGGCCTCGGCGCTTACCAGCTCGGTCGAGCCTTTGTTTTCTTCTTCCTCGGCTTCCTCGTCCTCGATGATGTTGATGCCCATTTCGGAGAGCATCGACATCACGTCTTCGATTTGTTCCGAGCTGACCTGATCCGGCGGCAGAACCTGATTAAGCTGATCGTAGGTGATGTAGCCCTTCTCACGGGCCTCTGCGATCATCTTCTTGACGTTCGCCTGGCTCATATCAAGCGAGATTTCTGCGTCCTGATCGTCAGGTTTGCGGTCGTCGGTGTCTTTGGCGGCCATTCAATGCTCCTTACGCGGGGCTACGACTGATTCGGTTGCCCGAATCATGAGTGTGATCTGTGATTCGTTACCACGTTTACCCAATTTTCTTCCCGACTTCCTTAGCAAAACGACCACAAACGTGCTGTCACTCCTTTGAGAAGCCGATTCGATCCAAAAGTGCGCCAAAAGAGTCGCGTTCATCACGGTCCATACGAACCCCGTTGTCTGCAACATCATATTGGGCACGGTCCTCGCTCTCGCTGCGCACCGCCTGATTGCGCGCCTCAGCTGCCTGGCCCAAACGCCACGTCACAGCCTCATCCGCCAGGCCGCTGATGTCCTCAGCAGCTTCTGCAAGTTCAACATCCAGTCCACGGGCCGCTTCGAGTTTTGCGAACTCTTCGGCCAGCACCAGCTTGGCCGTTTCAAGATCGCCGGGATTGCGCACGCCTGCACTAATTGCCACATGGCGAAGCGCCATCAGGTTTTCAAGGGCATCGGGCCCCAGACTATAAGCAATTTCATCTTTCAGCCGCTCCGGCGCATCAATGCCAAACCGCAGTGCCAGATCCCGCAGAGCCTCATTGTCCATATCCGAACAGGGCATACGTTCAAGGTTGGTTTCGTATTCGGCGATGACCCCGGGCGTGCTGATCACAGTCGACAGAATCACCGCTTCTCGCATCCGCGCAAACGCGCCTTCATCCGCCGCCGCCACCAAAGACGCCCGTGTGGTCGACACAGGCGAGGCCGTGACCTGCTTTTTGCCTTTCCACGGCGCGCGCGGTCCGTCGCGGAAACTCCCGCCGCGCGGGGGCAGTGTCGCCGCATTGCTGCTGGGCCGGTTGCTGCGAAACAACTGCCAGCGCAGTTCCTTGATGTCTTCGCCGTAATGTTTGCGAATCGACGGATCTCGGATCAGCTTAATTTTGTCGCGCAACGCCTTATCCAGCGCGGCTTTGCGTTCGGGGCTGTCAAACACCCGGCCTTCGGTTTCGCGCTGCCACAGCAATTTCACCATTGGCATGGCGCGATCCAACACCGCCTGCACCGCGTCTGGTCCCGAGGCGCGCAGCAAATCATCCGGATCCTTACCGTCGGGCATGATCGCAAAGCGCAGCGACTTTCCGGCCTCGAGCAGCGGCAAGGCCATATCAATCAACCGCATCGCCGCCCGCAAACCTGCCGTATCACCATCCAATGCGATAATCGGCTCAGGCGACATGCGCCACAGCATCTGCAGTTGATTGTCAGTGACCGCAGTACCCAAGGGCGCAACGGATGACGCAAATCCGCCCTCGACCAGTGCGATGACATCCATGTAGCCTTCGGCCACCACCAGTGGGTTGCCACGTCCGGCCGCCGAGCGCGCGGGCCCGTGATTGTACAGGCTGCGCCCTTTGTCGAACAATTCGGTTTCCGGCGAATTCAGGTATTTGGCGTTGTCGTTGGGATCCATGGCGCGACCGCCAAAGGCAATCGCCCGTCCCCGCGCATCCCGAATCGGGAACATAATCCGGTTGCGAAACGTGTCGTACGGCTTGCCGCCTTTGTTCGACGGTTTGGCAAGCCCAGCGCCAATGATCAGATCTTCGGGCACGTCCTTGCCACGCAGCGCATCCCACAGGTTCTGCCACCCGTCCGGGGCAAAACCGATTTCCCAGCGCTCTAACGCCTGTGCGTTCAACCCCCGCCGATCCAGATAGTCTCGCGTGTCGCGAGCTGCGTTGGTTTTCAACTGCAAACGGAAATACTGCACCGCCTGCTCCATGACCTCAGCCAAAAGCGAGCGACGATCCTGTTTTTCCTGAGCCCGAGGATCGCGTTTGGGCATTTCCATGCCCGCCTCCCCAGCAAGGATTTCCACCGCCTCCATGAAACCGACATTTTCGGTTTCAGTGACAAATTTCAACGCGTCTCCTTTGGCCTGACAGCCAAAGCAGTAATAAAACCCCTTGCGGTCATCCACATGAAACGACGCGCTTTTTTCGTGGTGAAAGGGACAGGGCGCCCACATGTCACCCTTGCCCATGTTTGATTTCCGTGCATCCCACATGACCTTGCGCCCGACCACATCAGACAGGCTGATACGGGTGCGAAGTTCATCTAAAAATCCGGGAGGCAATGACATATCAGTTGGACTGCAACTGCTTTTGCAGTTCCTGAATCTGATCCCAACTGTTCAGGCATTGCTCTTCAAACACGGCCCCCAACTCCAGCGTTTTCAGGTCCGCCCGTTTCATAGCGTAGACATGCGCCGCCAGCTGCGGGATCGCGTTGGAATACGCATCCGGCCACTCTGGGTTGGTCGCTGCGATACTGTCCGCAACATCCGCCGCCTTGACCCGATCCAGCCGCGCTTGTTGCACCGCCGCCATCACCTGCCCCTGATAGCGGCAGCTGTTTTCTTTACTGTCTGCGGCCCAGACACTTGAGCCAGTTACGCTGGCGACACAGGCGACCACTGCCGAAAGTCGAACAGCAGCGAATGAGATGCGAATCATGGAGACGCTCCGGGAATCAGTTGATGATCGCACGAGAATATCTCTCGACCGCCGCCGCCACCATGGGGTTTTTCGCACGCCCCCCAACACAGGCCAAGAAACGCGCGCCCAGATGCCCCGTCAAAGAGTGCGCACTGGCGCTTCATACGCCCTGCGCCACCTAACGAAACAATAACGGGCCAGCGCAACCGCTGGCCCGTTTTTAAGCAATACCAATCGAAATCAGCGTTACAGCCCTTTGGCCCGGTAACTGCTGGCAACCTTGCCGATCGACACCAGATAGGCCGCAGTGCGCAGATCGCGCACGTCATCACGGCTGTGCCAGACCTCCCGCATGGATTGATAGGCAATACGCATGGTGTCATCGAGACCAGAACGCACCAGTTCCAGCTCTCCGGCTCCCCGCAGATATTTATCTTTGAAGCTGCCATCCAGCGTCCAAGAGTTGCCCATCGCAGCGGATAGTTTTTCCAGCTCGTCCACCACCAGCTGGTGACGGCTTTCTTCTTGGCGGCGCTGCATGCGACCAAAGCGAATGTGGCTCAGGTTTTTGACCCATTCAAAGTAGGACACCGTCACACCGCCTGCGTTGGCATACATGTCGGGTATGATCACGCAGCCTTTGTCACACAGGATCTGGTCCGCTCCGGCTGTAACCGGACCGTTCGCAGCCTCAATGATCAGCGGTGCCTTGATATTGGCAGCGTTACTTAGGTTGATGACCCCTTCCAGCGCCGCTGGAATCAGGATGTCACAGTCGTGTTCCAGAACGACACTGCCATCCGCGATATATTCCGCGTTGGGGAACCCTTTGACGCCGCCATGGTTCATAATCCAGTTGCGGATTTCATCCACGTCCAACCCAGCTTCATTCACCAGCGCGCCATCCCGTTCGATGACCCCGGTAATAACCGAACCGTCTTCTTCGCTCAGGAATTTGGCTGCATGATATCCAACGTTGCCAAGGCCTTGTACAATGACACGCTTGCCGTCCAATGTGCCAGACATCTTGGCGGCAGCAATATCTTCGGGGTGGCGGAAAAATTCCTGCAGCGCATATTGCACGCCACGCCCGGTGGCCTCGACACGCCCTGCAATGCCGCCTGCGTTCAAGGGTTTCCCGGTGACACAGGCCTTGGCGTTGATATCGGTGGTATTCATCCGCGCGTATTGGTCTGCAATCCAGGCCATTTCACGCTCACCGGTGCCCATATCTGGGGCTGGCACGTTCTGGCTGGGATGGATCAAATCACGTTTGGCCAATTCATAGGCAAACCGACGGGTGATCTGCTCCAGCTCGTGCTCATCAAATTCACGCGGATCGATACACAACCCGCCCTTGGATCCCCCAAAGGGCGCTTCGACCAAAGCACATTTATAGGTCATCAACGCTGCCAGTGCCTCAACCTCATCCTGATTGACGCCCATCGCATAGCGAATACCGCCCTTCACGGGTTCCATATGTTCGGAATGCACCGAACGATAGCCGGTAAAGGTGCGCATTTCTCCGCGCAGACGCACCCCAAAGCGTACCGTATAGGTTGCGTTACAGACGCGAATCTTCTCTTCCAACCCGGGCGGCAGATCCATCAGGGCCACCGCCCTGCTGAACATCATATCCACACTCTCTCTAAAACTAGGTTCTTGCTGACTGGTCATCCGGGTACCTCCCTGCGTCATGCATCGACTCGAACCTAATGATGGAGTCGCAGCGATGACTACTTGATTAACAAAACGCCTTATTTTCAAGCAGAGGGCATTGCGCCGATATGAGATGAATAGCACCCGCGCGATTCGCCTTCTGATAACATTCAGCTGATCACAGCTTGGAAACAACCACCAGCCCCGCCCCGTGATTGTCTGCAAAAGCGCTGGAAACAGGGAGTATTCGGCAGATTTGCGCCGCAATTTAGTCACCTTCGTGAAGCATATCTAAATGGTATTCATGTGTGACAACCCATCCAGAATGGGTGGTAGGTAAGGCAATTTGTTATGACAAAGTTCGACACGACAACACCGTCTGCTGCAACACGCCACGGTTCCGCGTTCCTGAAAGAACTGCGGGCCTTTCGCAACGAAGAAGACGGCGCTCTGGCAAAAATGGCCATCGTCGTCCTGTTCTTAATGCTTATGGTCGGGGGAATTGGCATCGACCTTATGCGCTATGAACGGGAGCGAACGGTCCTGCAATATACTCTGGACCGGGCTGTTCTTGCGGCCGCAGACCTAGATCAACCGCTCGCCCCAGATGAAGTCGTCGAAGACTATCTGACCAAGGCGGGACTGGCATCACATTACACGACCCCCGACTTTGATATCGGCGCCGGCTTTAGATGGGTCGAGGCCGAAATTTCGGCCCCTTTCTCGAACCAATTTATGGCCGATTCGCATGTCTTTCAGCTGAACGCTCTGGCACGCGCCGAAGAACGTATTGACGATATCGAAATTTCTGTAGTTCTCGATGTCTCGGGATCGATGAATTCATACTCTCGTTTGCCCCGTCTAAAAACTGCGGCAAAGGAATTCGTCGACACAATGGTTGCCCAGACCGAGACAGACAAAATGTCGATGTCGATCATTCCATACGCAACGCAGGTGTCGCTGCCAGACACGCTGTATTCGCGCTTAAACGTATCTAGTGTACAACCGTATTCAAATTGTGTGCACTTTGCGAAGGACGACTTCGACGAGACTGGAATCTCCAGCACAACCCCATTGACTGGCACCATGCATTTCTCACCTTGGTCCAGTTCTGACCGACGCAACGACCCCTCTAGACTGGTGCCAAAACCCGTCTGTGAAGACGCTGCCTCGCGGGAACTGTTGGTGATGGAGCAGGATCCAGACACCCTAAAGGACTTCATCACCAATCTAAGCGCCCGTGGAAACACTTCGCTTGATCTGGGAATGAAATGGGGCACAGCTTTGTTGGATCCGGAATTGCAGCCCGTCATTCAGGCGATGGCCACAGAAGCTATTCCCGAAGTTGATCCCGCTTTTTCAGCACGCCCAGTGCCCTACAGTAAAAGCGATACGATGAAGATCGTGGTGCTGATGACTGACGGACAAAATACCAGTCAATATTACATCAACGACTCGTACCGCACTGCCCTGTCTGGCGTATGGTACAACGCGGCTGAACACCGCTATTCGACCTATGACCCGGCCTCAGGTCAATATTACTGGGATGGCTTTGACCACTGGGATGATCACCCCTATGGCAATGGGTCATATTATCCGTGCGGAACATCTTCCGGCTGTTCTGCAGTTTCGGAACCTGGGAGCGCCGTTCAGCTGAGCTTTGCAGAACTCTGGGCAAATACGTCCCCGGCATATGTCGCCGATAAACTTTACGACGATTGGATGCCCGTATTCACCGCCTGGAACGAGCACTACAACAAGGTCTTCACTGCGATTAATCACTATGAAAAAGACAATCGCACCAAGGCCATTTGTGACGCCGCAAAAAGCGAGGGCATCATTGTGTACACCATTGGCTTTGAGGCGCCCAAAGCCGGACAGAATGTCCTAAAAGACTGCGCCAGCTCGGACTCCCATTTCTTTGATGTCGAAGGTCTTGAAATCTCAAGCGCTTTTAGATCCATCGCGACTTCCATTCGTACACTGAGGTTGACCAAATGATACTAAAACCTCTCTTCCAAAAACTGCGGGTCTTTGGACGCCGCGAAGACGGCAACGCAACCGTAGAATTTGTCATCTTGTTTCCGATGCTGATGCTGCTGCTGGTGATGACAATTGAGCTTGGCTTGATCCAAGTGCGTAGCATGTTTCTGGAGCGCGCTCTGGATATGACAGTACGCGAACTGCGGCTCAGTACGGGTGTCGTCAAACAACATAACGATATTCGTGATGCGGTCTGTGCACGGTCGTATTTCGTTCAGGACTGCGACACCGAACTGCGGATCGAAATGATCCAAATGGACCCCTACAATTGGACCGCGATCAACCACAGCCCCGATTGCATCGACAACGCAGAACTGGTCTCACCGGTGCGGACCTTTGAAAACGGCATGTCAAACGAACTGATGTTCATCCGGGCCTGTATTAAGTTTGATCCACTTTTCCCAATAATTGGCCTAGGGGAATCTTTGCCAAAAGATGCAAGCGGACGCATCCAATTGCATACATCATCCGCCTTTGTTCAGGAGCCGAGGTAACTCATGAAACAATTTCTGATCAATAAAATAATCGGGTTCAGACGTAAGGATGATGGCAACGTCTCAGTAGAGTTCGTGATCTACATGCCGGTCCTGATCTTCATCTTCATGTTCATCTATTCGTTCTTTGACATCTATCGTCAGGAAAGCATCGGTGTAAAAGCAGCTTATACTGTGTCCGACGTGATCTCGCGTGAAACACAAGAGCTGAACGAAGACTATATCGACAGCATGTATAACGTGGCCAAGCTTATGGTGCGTAGCGGCTCGAACCTGTCCATGCGGATCACAATTGTGCGCTGGGACGCGGCCACCGACAGATATTATATCGACTGGTCTCGCGAACGCGGCGACGCCTTTGATCAGCGGGTTGATGACGACGTGACAAACGCCAACCATGTCAGCAACATCAGAAACAATCTCCCTACCATGCCTGATCAGGAACGGGTCATTCTGGTGGAGACCATTGCTGATACGGTGCCGCCATTTAACGTGGGTCTGAGCGACTACAACATCGTCAACTTTGTGTTCACACGCCCCCGGTTTGCCCCTCTCGTGCGTTTCGATGGTGTGATCATCCCAGGGGACACCCATGACGACGGCACCGTACTGGCGCCTGATCTCCCCACACTCTAAATCTCGCAAACCCCCGGATCACAATTGATCCGGGGGTTTCATCTCTTTACGGGCAATCAACGCCGCCAAGATCTCCGACATCGCTTTTGATTGTGAACCTGGCGTGACACCACCAATGCCCACCCGGCGCCCCAAACGCCACCAAAGACCCGGCTGCCAGTTGCGCCCGTGAACCGAAGACAAGCGCAGCACAAACCCATTTGAGGGTTTGAACGCCATAAAACCGCGGTCCAGCACTTCGATCTCATCGATCCGCGCAATTTCAGTGCCATCCGAACTACGCAGCCCTTGTTCTGTCAGCTCGATCCGGTGTCGCGTCGCCCGCCACATGCGCTGTGCCAGCCACAAGGCTCCGGCCCCAACCCCGACCAGAAACAGGGTCCACCCAAAATCAGGGGAGCCCGCGCCCGCGATATAGACCGAAAAGACCCCCACCGTCGCCAGCATCATCACTCCCATAACGCGACGCGGCGTAGAAGCCCCCACGCTGGCCAAAACGTCTTCGCTCATTACTGCCACTCCCCGATGAATATGGATTTCCTCATACCCTGAATAACGTGGCATAAACAGAGCCATCGCCGGGTGCTGGCCGCACCTCCCCCACAGACCAGACGAACATAAGCCGGGACCGCCGCGCCGACCTGCGCATTGACGCACAGATACCGTGACCTGACGTCGAATTGATCCACCGTGCCAGTCCCCTAAATTACCGCCTGTGCCCCAAAGGAGACGTCACATGTCGATCAGACCCGTGCTTGAAACCCGACCTGCTGTACCCACGCTGGAAGGCGGAGGTGTCAAACTGCATCGCGCTTTTGGCTTTCAGGACCCCAGTGAACTGGACCCATTTTTGCTGTTTGACGATTTTCGCAATGACAAGCCTGAGGACTTTCAAAAAGGCTTCCCCTGGCATCCGCACCGCGGCATCGAAACCATTACGTATGTGTTGTCAGGCAGCGTCGAACATTCGGATTCGTTGGGCAACTCCGGCACATTGGGCGCTGGAGATGTACAATGGATGACGGCGGGTTCGGGGATCCTGCATCAGGAAATGCCGCACGGAAACACCCACGGACAAATGCATGGTTTCCAGCTTTGGGGTAATCTGCCCGGCCACCAAAAAATGTGTGCACCTCGCTATCAAGATGTCCAAGGCACAGATATCCCGGAAATACACGATGATGACGGCACCGTAGTCAAAGTCATTGTTGGCAGTTTCTGGGGAAAAACTGGCCCCGTAGACGGCATCGCAGCCGACCCGCAATATTTGGATGTATTCGTACCAGCAGGCGTCAAAAAGACTTTTAAAATTGACACTTACCGCCGCGCCTTTGCCTATGTATTTGAAGGCGCCGGTGCTTTTGTCGACGCCTCCGCGCCACAGGGTATTCTACTGGAAAAAGAGGTGCAGGGCCACGAGCTGAACATTCGCGATATGTCCGGCGATCGCACGCTTGTTCGCTTTGGCACCGGGGATGACATCACCGTTCAGGCCGGGCCAGAGGGGCTGCGTTTTTTGTTGATTTCAGGCGCGCCGATTGAGGAACCCGTAGCCTGGCACGGGCCTATTGTCATGAATACCCGCGACGAGCTGCGTCAGGCCTTTCGTGACCTCAACAACGGCACCTTTATCAAACCCGCGCACTAGACCCAGCCGATCAGCCAGACACCGCCTTGCGGACCATATCCCAATAGGCGGTTTCGACCTCTTCCAGCGACAAACGCCCGCCGCTGCGATACCAGGTCATCACCCCGTTCAGCATGGCAATCACCGCCAATGTGGCGACCTTGGTGTCGCGCACGGTAAACACCCCCGACGCAACGCCCTCATCCAGAATGCGCTGCAATTCAGTTTCATAACTGCGCCGCAGCACTTCAACCGTCATGAAATTGTCTTCAGAGAGATTGCGCAGCTCCATATAAGCAATAAAAACCGCATCCGGGCGTTCCATGTGAAACCGAATGTGAAACCGGGTAAAGTTTTCCAGCTGCGCCTGCGCCCCCGCCTCTGCGGTCTCAACGCGGCGGGCTTGCCAGGCCGCGAGCACATCGCGCATATGCTCTTCCATCAGCGTCGACAGTAGGCTTTGCTTGTCCGGCGTGTAATTGTATAAGGCCCCGGCCTGCACCCCAACCTCTTTGGCGATCTGGCGCATTGAGACCGCCGCAAATCCATGCTGCGCAAACAACTGCAATGCCACCGCACGGATGCGGGGGCCGGTGATATCGGAATGAGAACCTTGAGTACGTGCCATACCCCCTATGGTATATGAACAAATGTTCATATAAAACCCCCTCTTGTGTGAATGATGATGTTTGTGCATCAACATCAAAACAACGCCGAAAGACCGTAATGCCAAGCCCGTTTCGACCTGTCGCCCTGATGTGCTCTGCCGCCCTTTTGCTGGGCACGGCCTGCTCTCGTGTTCCGGACATCGAAAACCAGCTGACCAAAGATCTGCGCAACGCGCCCTACCCGGCGTTATTGCCGTTGAACTCGGTCTTTGCGACACCGGACACCCCTGCCGCGTCTCCCGCGCAGCAAGGTGCAGCGTTGGAGCAGGACCTCAGCGCCCGCGCTGCCCGGCTCAGGGCCCGCGCGGCTGCGCTCAATGCGGCACAAAATTAAGCACTGACACAGGTCGGTTGCAGAATCCCCTCCCATGAACTCAGCCACGTGCATTGCACCAGCGCCCCGAACGGGCTAAGGCGAGACAAGTTTCAAATCGCAAAGGACCTCCGGATATGACAAAGCCGCTTCGACTTGGCATTGCAGGTTTGGGCACCGTCGGCATCGGTGTGGTAAAAATCATCCGTCGTCAGGCGGCGCTGCTAGAGGCCCGCACGGGACGCCCCATTACCATCACCGCCGTTTCGGCACGTGATGCCAGCAAAGACCGCGGCGTTTCCTTGGCGGATTACGCTTGGGAAACAGATCCCGTCGCTTTGGCCAAACGCGACGATGTTGATGTGTTTGTTGAGCTGATGGGCGGCCACGAAGGCCCTGCCAAAGACGCCACCGAGGCCGCATTGGCCAGCGGCAAAGACGTTGTCACGGCCAACAAAGCGCTGCTCGCGGTCCATGGTCAGGCACTGGCCGAGCAGGCCGAAGCCTCGGCACAGGTGATCCGCTTTGAAGCCGCCGTCGCGGGTGGCATTCCCGTGATCAAATCGCTGACCGAAGGTCTGGCCGGCAATGAAATTACGCGCGTCATGGGCGTGATGAACGGCACCTGCAACTACATCCTGACCCAGATGCAAGCCACCGGCGGCAGCTATCAGGATCTGTTCGAAGAATGCGGCCGCCTTGGCTATCTTGAAGCGGATCCAAATCTGGACGTGGGCGGCATTGATGCAGGCCACAAACTGGCGCTGTTGTCCTCGATTGCCTTTGGCACCAAACCCGCCTTTGACGATGTGCAACTGGAAGGCATCCAGCGCATCACCATCGAAGACATCACCGCAGCAGCGGATATGGGCTTTCGGATCAAACTGTTGGGCGTCGCCCAGCGCACCGGTCGTGGTCTTGAACAACGCATGACACCTTGTCTTGTTCCTGCCAATTCCCCCTTGGGCCAGCTTGAAGGTGGCACCAATATGGTGGTGATCGAAGGCGACGCGGTTGAACAGATCGTTCTGCGCGGCCCCGGTGCGGGCGAAGGTCCAACCGCCAGCGCGGTTCTGGGTGATATCTGCGATCTGGCCCGTGGTTTGCGTCTTGCGACCTTTGGCCAACCGGCCGCCACGCTACAGGACGCCCCTGCCGCCCAGACCGAACTGCCCGCGCCGTTTTATCTGCGCATGGCGCTCAAGGACAAACCCGGCGCATTGGCCAAAGTGGCCGCCGTTCTGGGCGAATCAGGCATCTCGATCGACCGGATGCGCCAATACAGCCATTCCGAACCCAGCGCTCCGGTGCTGATCGTGACCCATAAAATCAACCGTGCCGCCATTGATCAGGCTCTTGCTCAACTACAGGCCACCGATGTCGTAACGGTTGAACCCGTTGCCCTGCGCATAGAAAGCGTCTGAGCCGCGCCACGCGAACCCAGAAATTCAACGCCCGAAACTGCGCCTGCGGTTTCGGGCGTTTTTCGTGGGACCAAGTGTCGCTCTGCTCATGCATGCTCGTTCGTAGGCAGCCATCAAGCCCCCTCTCCCAAAGTTGTCTTAACGGGACGTCGCAAACCTAATGCTTGTCGCATGTCCAAACCCTGCGCTAGGCTCAATGGACCGAATGAACAGGGGGATTATCTATGTCGAGCACTGCTGAATTCCACGATCGTTTGTTGTCTTTGGGGTTGGCCCGCGTGGCCGAACAGGCTGCATTGGCCTCAGCCTCACTGATCGGACGCGGCGATGAAAAAGCCGCTGACCAAGCTGCCGTCAACGCCATGCGTGAGCAGCTGAACCTATTGGACATCGCAGGTGTTGTGGTGATCGGAGAAGGCGAACGCGACGAGGCGCCAATGCTGTTCATCGGCGAAGAAGTTGGCACCGGCAATGGCCCCGGCGTCGACATCGCGCTGGATCCGCTGGAAGGCACCACTCTGACCGCCAAAGACATGCCCAACGCGCTGACCGTGATCGCCATGGGGCCGCGCGGCTCTATGTTACACGCCCCAGACACCTATATGGACAAACTGGCCATTGGCCCGGGCTATGACCCCGGCATCGTCACGCTGGACATGTCGCCGGCCGAACGCGTTACCACCCTCGCCGCCGCCAAGGGCTGCGCGCCCGGCGACATCAGCGTCTGCATTCTGGAACGCCCCCGCCACGAAGCGATGATCGCTGAAGTTCGCAGCACCGGGGCCTCTATCCACCTGATCACCGATGGCGATGTGGCGGGGGTCATGCACTGCGCCGAAGCCGAAATCACCGGCATTGATATGTACATGGGATCCGGCGGCGCGCCCGAAGGTGTGCTGGCGGCAGCGGCTCTCAAATGCATGGGAGGGCAAATTCAGGGCCGTCTGTTGTTCCGCAATGCCGACGAAAAAGCGCGTGCCGCCAAGGCGGGAATCACCGATCTCGATCGTGTGTACACCCGTGACGAAATGGTCACCCAAGACGTGATTTTTGCCGCCACAGGCGTCACCGGCGGCTCCCTTCTGCCGCGCATCAAACGCTCCCCCGGCTGGGTGGAAACCACCACGCTTTTGATGCGGTCCAAAACAGGATCGGTGCGCCGCATGTCCTATCGCACGCCGCTCGCTTCACACCAATAAGACAGGATTTGCTCTGCGCGGTGGGAACGCGTAGAAAACCAGCCAAACACAAGGCCGGGCTCTGGGTGGGTCCGGTCTTTTTACATGACGCGCCCACGCGCAAAGGATCCGCACTATGAGCTTTCTTGGGGTAGAGCAATCACTGACAGGTCGTCGCTGGGTGGGACCTTCCATCGATGTACAGCGCGCCTCTGAAATGATGGAGCAGCAAACCAATCTGCCCTCCGCGGTCTGTCAGGTGCTGGCCCGGCGCGGCGTGCCCGCGATGGAAGCCACCGGATTTCTGGAACCCCGACTCAAAGATCTGCTGCCCGACCCACGGAAAATGAAAGACATGGAAACCGCCGCCACGCGGTTTTTGCAGGCTGCACAGAAACGGGAACGCATTGCCGTTTTTGCAGACTACGACGTGGATGGTGGCAGTTCTGCGGCCTTGCTCTTGGTTTGGCTGCGCGACATGGGGATCGAGGCAACACTCTACATTCCCGACCGTATCGACGAAGGCTACGGCCCCAACGTGCCCGCCATGCAGGCGCTGGCCCGTGATCACGATCTGATCATCTGCGTTGATTGCGGCACACTCAGTCATGAGCCTATCGCCGCAGCCAAAGGCGCGGATGTGATTGTGCTGGATCACCACTTGGGCGGGGAAACCCTGCCCGAGTGTGTCGCCGTGGTGAACCCCAACAGACAGGACGAAGACGGCGATCTCGGCTATTTCTGCGCCGCGGGTGTGGTGTTCCTGATGCTGGTGGAAACCGGTCGGCAAATGCGTATCGCGGGCCAAAAAGGCCCGGATCTGATGGCCTTGTTGGATCTGGTCGCGCTGGCCACCGTGGCCGATGTCGCTCCGTTGATTGAGGCCAACCGCGCGCTGGTCCGGCAGGGGCTGAAAATCATGGCCGCCCGTCGCCGCCCCGGACTGGTGGCGCTGGCGGATGTGTCGCGCATGGATTCGACACCCTCCACGTATCACCTAGGCTTTTTGCTTGGGCCACGTGTCAACGCCGGGGGGCGCATCGGCAAGGCAGATCTTGGCGCGCGCCTGTTGGCCACCAACAATCCCCACGAAGCCGCCGCCATGGCGGAACGGTTGGATCAGCTCAACACCGAGCGCCGCGACATCGAAA
Source organism: uncultured Paracoccaceae bacterium (assembly GCA_947492585.1). GTDB lineage: Bacteria > Pseudomonadota > Alphaproteobacteria > Rhodobacterales > Rhodobacteraceae > Epibacterium. The sequence continues at coordinate 1,156 of CANLND010000021.1, read as the reverse complement.
GCGCGGTGCGCGCCGCCGCGATGGAACAGGCCGAAGAGCGCGGCTTTGACGCCCCTCTAGTCTGGGCCGCCGGCGAAGGCTGGCACCCCGGGGTCGTCGGCATCGTCGCCTCGCGCCTAAAAGAGGCCACAGGCCGCCCTGCGGTGGTGATCGGCCTTGATGGCAATGAGGGCAAAGGTTCGGGGCGATCTGTCAGCGGTATTGATCTTGGGGCCTCGATTCAAAAAACCGCCGCCGAAGGCTTGCTGCTCAAAGGGGGCGGGCACAAAATGGCTGCGGGCCTTACCGTGGCCCGGGATCAGCTAGAACCCGCAATGGCGCGCCTGTCAGAGCTTTTGGCCAAACAGGGCGCAGGAGATCTGGGGCCGTCTGACCTGAAACTGGACGGGATTCTCATGCCCGGCGCCGCACAGGTCGATCTGATCGAGCACATCGAACAGGCCGGCCCCTTTGGTGCAGGCGCCCCAGCCCCGCGCTATGGCTTTCCCGACCTCAAGATACGTTTTGCCAAACGCATCGGCGAAAGCCACCTGAAACTGTCGCTGAGCGATGGCATGGGTGGCGGAGTCGATGCCATTTCCTTTGGTGCCTTTGACACCCCACTGGGCCAACGCCTGCTGGATCACGGCGGCGCGCGCTTCCATTTTGCGGGACGGCTCGAAGTGAACACCTGGGGCGGACGTCAAAGCCCGCAATTGCGGCTCGAAGATGCCGCCCCAGCCTGAAAAAATGCTTATATAGCCTGTGGATAAGAAAAATCCCGAAATGCATGATTTTCCTCTTGCGGGTTCCGGTTGAAAGCCCTAGAACCCGCCCACACACAGAGTGTCCCGTTCGTCTATCGGTTAGGACGCCAGGTTTTCAACCTGGAAAGAGGGGTTCGATTCCCCTACGGGATGCCATTTCCCCCGGCATCATATACGTTACAGATCCAGTCAGGATCTCAACTGTATCTCGTTTACGACACTGTGTTTCCATAGCTATTACAAGATCTTAGCCCAACTTCGGAAGTTCAGGAAAACTTCATATTAGGGCAAAAAACCTCTTGCGCGTTCCAGCCGCACTGAGTAAACAGCCCTCACACACAGAGTGTCCCGTTCGTCTATCGGTTAGGACGCCAGGTTTTCAACCTGGAAAGAGGGGTTCGATTCCCCTA
>CANLND010000020.1 GCA_947492585.1 uncultured Paracoccaceae bacterium | reverse complement strand
CAGACATGTTCACCGCTCGTTTTTCCGAACCGTGAATCATAAAGCCCAACGGAAATCAATGGGTCCTGACCCTAGTGACATTGGCACATATCAAAGAACAGTCCCGTCTCAGCTTGGGCAGCTATGGCCGGCCACGTATGACGGAAGAGCCGAAGGATATCGGCTTGGATGTCGGGCACCGACGCGTTGGCAGGCTGATGCGTCAGAACGGTATATCCGTTGTCAGAACTCGCAAACACAAGGTGACGACCGACAGTGACCACAAGTTCAGCATTGCGCCGAACCTGTTGGATCGGGACTTCACAGCAGGCGGGCCAAACCAGAAATGGGCGGGCGACATCAGCTATGTTTGGACGCGTGAGGGTTGGCTGTATCTGGCTGTTATCCTCGACCTGCATTCAAGGCGTGTCATAGGTTGGGCCGTCAGTAACCGCATGAAGCGCGATCTGGCGATCCGGGCGCTGAACATGGCTATCGCATTCAGGGCACCGCCAAAGGGCTGCATCCATCACACGGATCGTGGATCGCAATACTGTTCGCACGATTACCAGAAGATCCTGCGTCAGCATGGATTCAAAGTGTCCATGAGCGGTAAAGGAAATTGCTATGATAATGCGGCGGTCGAGACTTTCTTCAAAACCGTAAAGGCTGAGCTGATCTGGCGACGGTCATGGGAAACGCGCAGGCAGGCTGAAATCGCGATCTTCGAGTACATAAACGGCTTTTACAATCCGCGTCGCCGTCACTCAGCACTCGGATGGAAAAGCCCCGTCGCTTTCGAACGCAAGGTGGCCTAAACGAGCACTTGGGGCGGCACAAAAGCGTGACAGGTCCAGTCTTGCACTGGATGTTGCTTGCAATGTGCCCATACATAATTGATCAGTCGAGCTTCAGTGCAAAAAATCAAAGGCTACCATGACACTGCCTGTTTGTTGCACCCACCAGGAGGGAGAGACTTTAGCGTCGTTCACCTCACGTCTTGCTGCAGCCAATGGTTTGACAGCGACTGAATTTTGTAAGGATCTTGGGCTTTCCTTTTCTGCTGTCATTTTGGGAGACACCAACACGCTTGCCAAGATTGCTGACCTTTCTGGGGCCGACGCACAAGTGCTTGCGGCTTGGTCACCGCAAAAGACTGAAGAGAGACGGACTGATCTGCGCGGCCATTCGTTTCTTTCAAAAACGTTGAGAACGGCCCAGGTGCAGGGCTGTTTACGCTGTCTGGCCGAAGACGCCGCTCGCAATCCGAAACAGCCCGAGTTGGAATTGGCCCTGCGCGGAGCCTGGATGGTGCCCCATGTGCAGATCTGCTTGCGTCACGGTACTCCATTGATGCCCCTTTGGGAACATGCGCGACCAATACAACGCTATGATTCAGCGTTGAATTTTCGTGATACCTGGTCGAAACTTGTGGCCGTTACGAACGCATTGGAACCCGTTGCGCCATCGCGTTTTGACCTCTGGATAGCGGACCGGTTGGTAGGCAACCCGCAAAACACCTGGCTCGACAATCACCCTTTGCAAGCCGCATCCAGCTTTTGTTTTGCGCTTGGCACCGCAGTTGGGCGCCTGAAACCCATCAATAATCAACGCGACGCATACGCGCGTGGGTTTGACGTTGCACGCGGCGGACCCGAGACGATCAGATGCGCACTTGAAAGCCTGCAGCACCTACCCGTTGGTCCGCAAGCCGGTGCAAAGAAAGTCTTTCCAAAGCTCTACGAACGCCTCGCCTATGACACTGCGGATGATCCAGAATACGATGTCTACCGGGACATCCTTCGCTCCCATATGAGTGCGACCTGGCCGCTGGAGACAGGCCAAGACATCCTTGGGGCCTCCCTCAAGAAACGTCGGCTGCACTCGGTGCGCACCGCTGCCAAAGCGTATAAAATCGATCCTCGCCGCCTGCGAAAAATGCTTGCGGCCGCTGGCGTGGTGCCCGCCGCAGGTGCCCAAGGCGCGCGTGCTGACACCTGGGACGTCTTTCCTGCAGAAGACACGCACGCGCGACTGAGCCAATTCTCACGCCTATGCGACGCGAAAGAATTTGCCGCAAGCCTGAACATGAGCCGCTCACAATTCAACTTGCTCGTACGCGATGGTGTTTTACGCCCATGCTTGCCCAACGCCGACGTCAAAACCATCTGGGATCCAGAAGACGGGGCGATGTTCTTAGCATCGGTCTTTGAACATGCGCGCAGCCTCAAGCACGTAGACGCGCCCTGGGTACACATCGCCAAATCGGCACAAAGGCTGAAAATCAGCCCTGCACCGATCATTCGTGCCATACAGATGGGCAAATTTGAGCACCTGGCTTGTTCAGCGCAACATACTGGATACGAAGCGCTTTTTGTCGATCACGGAGAGGTATCCAGCTTCCTCAAAGCACAAAAGAACAAGGCCGGGTAAATCCTACCCGGCCCTAAATTCAAGAAACCCCTTGACAGTCAATTGGCACGCTTATGCCCAAAATTGGCACTGTTATGCTGTAAGAACACAAAAGCGTCGATGGTATCAGCCACATTTAGAATGGCCGCAGCTGGTGCAGGTCATGCAGCCTTCAACCATTTGCAGACTGAAGTCCCCACATGCCGGGCAAGGTTTGCCGCGTGGGGCGTCGCCGAGATTGACAACTTCGGCTTTAGGATCCGTTTTCAGCCCCATGCCCTCCCCTTCGATAAAGCCGATCTTGACCATATGGGTCTCGATCACGCCGCCAATGGCTGCCAAAATCGATGGGATATATTTTCCCTGCACCCACGCACCACCACGTGGATCAAATACTGCCTTCAGCTCTTCGACAACAAAAGATACATCACCGCCCCGACGGAACACGGCTGAAATCATCCGGGTCAGCGCCAGCGTCCAGGCATAGTGCTCCATGTTCTTGGAGTTGATGAAGACTTCAAACGGACGACGGTGCCCACCGATGATGATGTCATTGATCGTCAGATAGATTGCATGCTCCGAATCTGGCCACTTCAGCTTGTAGGTCGAGCCTTCCAGAGACTGTGGGCGGTCCAGCGGATCAGACATATACACCACATCTGCGCTCTCATTGGCCTGCGGAGCCTCAGCACCTTCCCCTGGGGCCTTTTCGGAGCTTTCCGAGACTGACAGAACCGAACCTGTCACATCATTGGGGCGGTAGGTGGTGCAGCCTTTGCAGCCCTGATCCCAAGCCTGCATGTAAACATTTTTGAAGTCATCAAAGGAAATGTCTTCTGGGCAATTGATGGTTTTGGAGATCGAGCTGTCGATCCATTTCTGGGCGGCTGCCTGCATCTTCACATGCGCCGATGGGGCAAGTGTCTGCGCATTGACGAAATAGTCAGGCAGCTCTTTGTCGCCGAACTTGTCGCGCCACAGCTGAACGGCATAGTCAACAACTTCTTCCTCGGTACGGCTGCCGTCCTTTTGCAGAACCTTACGCGTGTAGGCATAGGCAAAGACCGGCTCGATGCCCGAAGACACGTTGCCTGCATACAGTGAAATGGTGCCCGTAGGAGCAATCGACGTTAGCAACGCGTTGCGGATGCCATTTTCGCGGATGGCCTCGCGGACGTCGTCGTCCATGTTCATCATGTTGCCCGAGGCCAGATAAGCTTCGGCGTCAAACAAAGGGAACGCGCCTTTTTCCTTGGCCAGATCCACCGACGCCAGATATGCGGCGCGGGCGATCGCGTGCAACCAGCGCTCGGTCTGACGCGCCGCCTCGTCGGTGCCATACTCCAACCCCAACATCAGCAACGCATCCGCCAGGCCAGTCACACCCAGACCAATCCGGCGTTTATTCTGGGCTTCGAGCGCTTGGGCCTCCAATGGGAATTTGGACACATCCACCACGTTGTCCATCATACGAACCGCAGTGGCCACCAGTTCTTTCATGGCCTCCGGATCAAGTTCCGCATTGGCTTCAAACGGGTTGGTGACCAGGCGTGCCAGATTTATGGACCCCAGCAAGCACGCACCATAAGGTGGCAGCGGCTGCTCCCCACAGGGGTTGGTGGCGGCGATCTGTTCAACATAGCTCAGATTGTTGGCCTTGTTGATACGATCGATAAAAATAACACCGGGTTCAGCATAATCATACGTCGCCTGCATGATCTTGTTCCACAGATCACGCGCCTGAACGGTCTGATAGACTTTGCCATCAAACACCAAATCCCATGCCCCATTGGCCTTAACCGCGTCCATAAAGGGATCCGTGATCAGAACCGACATGTTGAACATCCGCAAACGCGCGGAATCAGATTTTGCAGTGATAAAATCTTCGACGTCCGGATGATCACACCGCATGGTGGCCATCATCGCGCCGCGCCGCGAACCAGCCGACATGATGGTACGGCACATCGCGTCCCAGACATCCATGAACGACAACGGACCAGAGGCATCCGCAGCCACGCCTTTGACATCCGCGCCACGCGGGCGGATGGTCGAGAAATCATATCCGATTCCCCCCCCCTGCTGCATGGTCAGCGCCGCTTCCTTCAGCATATCAAAGATACCCGACATGCTGTCCGGAACGGTGCCCATAACAAAGCAGTTGAACAGGGTGACCTGCCGCGCGGTGCCAGCCCCCGCAGTGATACGGCCAGCCGGCAGGTACTTAAAATCTTGCAAGGCGGCAAAAAATTTATCTTCCCAGACGTCAGGCTTAACTTCAGCACGGGCCAGGTCACGGGCAATCCGGCGCCAGCTGTCTTCCACGGTCACATCAATTGGAGAGCCATCCGCATGTTTAAAGCGGTATTTCATATCCCAGATTTGTTCAGCAATGGGGGCAGCAAAGCGGCTCATTCGGGTCATTTCCTTTGAGTGATGTAGCAGTCAGACTAGCAGCCTCTGATAGCGAGAGGTTCCTGCTTTCTCAACGGAAAACATGCCGCCTGACAAAATTCTTTTTGCGAGTATACCACAACACCTTGTCCACGACAAATCATGACCTACTATATAAAGCCGATGCCAAAATTGAACGACTCTGGGGACAACCTGTGGACAAGACTGTGAATCTCATCAAACTTTCAGTCGGCAGTGAAAGCATTGAAACGCTCAGCGCTTGGCAGGAACAACATCGTCAGAACTGGGCCGATGGCTGTCCGCGCCACATCACCCGCATGTGGCCCAAGCGCGAAGCCGAACTGTTGAAGGGTGGATCGATCTATTGGGTAATCAAAGGGTTAATCCAATGCCGCCAACGCATCATGCGCCTTGATGAAGTCATCGGAGACGACGGTCTTCGCCGCTGTGCCATTGTATTGGATCCCACTGTTCATCCAACCCAAACCGCCCCCAAACGTCCCTTCCAGGGCTGGCGCTACCTGAACGTCGACGACAGTCCGGCAGATCTGAAAATAGGATCCACACCCGACGAAGTGCTCCCGGCGGAATTGTCGCAGGCACTGGCGGAAATTGGTGTGATCTTGCCAGCCGCCACCGGTCAACGGTGCCGTGTCACCCGGCGCATTCAAAACTTGCACCGACCAGTTCCGGCATCTGGCTTTCGATGTCAGCCTACCGCCTGTGCAAACGCGGCCCACAGCTCTTCAACTGGCTCGATTCCAACCGACACCCGTACAAAACCCGCAGGCACATCGTCGCCCCATCGCGCGCGACGTTCAGCGGAGGTGTGCACGCTCCCAAAAGACGTCGCCGGACGGATCAATGGGCAGCTGTCGATGAAATGCTCTGCTCGGGCCTCGGTGTCGAAGGTCAGCGACATCAAAAAACCGGTGCGGCGGCATTGCGCCATCGACAAAGCGTGCGCCGGATCCCCAACAAGACCAGGGTAGCGCACCGCCGGACCATCTGGGAGCTCCGCCAAACGCTCCGCCAAGATCTGCGCAGATCGGCACATCCGATCATAGCGCACGTCTAGCGTTTCCATTCCACGGTGCAGCAACCATGCGGTCTGCGGCCCCGGAATCGACCCCGACAATGTGCGCCACTCTCGCATGGCTTCAATCAGATCGTCCCGGCGACTGGCCACGTGCCCCATCAGCAGATCAGAATGGCCGCCCATAGCTTTGGTATCCGACGCCACCACAATATCCACTCCCAGATCCAGTGGTCTTTGCCCCAGCGGCGTCAGCGTAGTGTTGTCCGCGATTGTAATCCCACCCGCGCCGCGCACCAAAGCCGCCACTGCAGCAATGTCCACCATGTCCAAGCCGGGATTCGACGGGCTTTCAATAAACACAACATCAAAGCCGTCAAAGCCATCCGTCGCAAATACGGGTGTCGGCCGCTCCACAACCATAACACCCAAAGGCGCCAAAAACCGTTCGCACAGGCGACGTGTGATATAGTAGCCGTCGGCCGGGATCAGTAGTCGATCTCCGGCCTTAAGCGTCGCAAACAGGGCCGCAGAAATGGCCGCCATGCCCGAAGGAAAACTGACCACTGGAGCCTGTTCGAGGTGGGCCAACATCTGTTCCAAATGGTCCCATGTGGGATTGTCAGCCCGCCCATAGGCGGCAGATCCGTCCGGCCGTCCCGGAAGATGATACGCCGATGTTCCCACAAGCGGCAGGGACAGCGGATCCCCCTTGTTCAGTGACTGGCCCCGCAAATGCAGCAGGGCCCCCATCTCATCCGAAGAGACGCGCGGTAAAGGTGTTTTTGGTGTATTCGTCATAGTCATCCCGTCTGAAAGCAGCACAATGCCGTCGCAAACCTGTTCACAGAGCCAGACCAGCCCCGCGCCCCATCACTGTAACAATAGCACATAAACGAATAATAGCGCGCCCTGATCAATCAGGACGCGCTACTCCAACAATAAATCGTGACTTAGCCGCGCAGCATATCCAGTAGAGTTTTAAGCGCTGCTTTCTCGTCAGCCGAATATTTGGCCACACGGCTGCGCCAAAGTGTCGCCTGCGATTTCAGAACCAACCCATCCGAGAGAATTTTCAGATGATTGGCCCGCAAGGTTTCACCCGTTGACGTGATGTCAGCGATCATCTCAGCGGTTTCGTTCTTCACCGTGCCTTCGGTGGCCCCCTGGCTATCGACCAACTGATAATCCGCAACGCCGGAATCCGTCAGGAATTCGCGCACCAAACGGTGGTATTTGGTCGCCACCCGCAGACGATGGCCATATTTGGCGCGAAACGCTGCCGCAACCGCATCCAGATCATCAACCGTTTCAACGTCGATCCAGAACTGCGGCACAGCGAGAATTAGATCCGCATATCCAAATCCCATGGGCGCAAGTTCTTCGACCTGCTGTTCCCAACGCGCCAGTTTCTCTTGGATCAAATCCGTGCCCGTAACACCCAGATGGATGTTACCGACCGCCAATTCTCGTGGGATCTCACCCGCTGACAACAACACCAGATCAACACCGCCGACACCTTCGACGGCTCCGGCATATTCACGGTCGGACCCAGTGCGCGACAGGGTCACACCACGTTTGGTGAACCAGTCAAAGGTTTTTTCCATCAGCCGTCCTTTGGACGGCACGCCAAGTTTCAGGCTCATGCTGTCTCTTCCTCCAGCGTCAGGATCAGATCAGGGCGCAATACACCGCCAACGGCGGGGATTTCACTGCCCTGCCCCAATTGGCGAGTCAGCGCATCATAGCGCCCCCCTAAGGCAATAGCAGGCAAGTCCGGGCGCCCTATTGCGTACAGACCAAAGACAAACCCATCGTAATACTCCATCGAGGTCCGCCCATAAGAGGCCTCGAACTCGAGCGTATCAACATCAATGCCACGCGCGCGCATCGCATTGACCCGGTCGTCCATCAGGTCCAGCGAGGGCAAGATCGCCGGGAGATCAACGGCAATATCCCGCATCTGCTCAATTGCAAATGGTACGGTTTCACGCACTGCCAGCAAGGCCTCCAGCGCAGCAACCTCGTGATCCGCAATCAGCGGCGCGGCCGCGTCAGCCCGCAAGATGTCAACGCGCGCGTCAATGTCAGCAGAGCGCCGTTTTCCGATCTCAGGTGCTGTGCCCGTCAGACGGCCCTCGGTCGATAAGATTTTTGCACGACTCTCCGGCAGGGCAACACGTCCCGCAAAGCGATCCAGCAAAAATTTAAACCGACGAGGGCGCCAGATATGACGTAACAAAGCCTCTTTGCGCACCTCTGTGGTGTTCAACCCCTGCACCGCCGCCTTGAGGATGCCGATGTCTCCACAGATTGCCCGTACGGGCAGATTGCGCAGTTGCAGGGTCATCAACGCAAACACTTCGGCGTCAGATACGGCAGGTTTCGCGCGATCAAAGACCTCATATCCTACCTGCATATATTCATTGGCGCGATCCGGGTCTTGCTCCTGCCGCCGGAACACTTCGCCCGCATAGGTATAACGCGCTGGTTCAGCGCCCTGTTGCATATGCATCTGCACCACTGGCACAGTGAAGTCAGGGCGCAGCATCTGTTCACCGCGCAGGGCGTCAGACGTCACATAAGCGCGCGCGCGGATGTCTTCACCATAAAGGTCCAACAAGGCCTCCGCCGGTTGCAACAAAGGCGGTTCAACAAGAACCGCGCCCGCCGCTTCGAAATTAGTCCGAAAGCGCCGTGCACGCGCCACAATTTCTGAACGATTTGCCATTCTGTTAGTCCTGGCTTTCAAGAATTTCACGGACCTTGGCGATCAGATCGCCACGGGGAACAGTGAACTGGCTTGGCCGCTCTTTCCACTCTTCCAAGGTGGCGTTTTCAGCAATCTTCGCGCCTAGGATCAAGTCTTTGATCTGGATGATGCCATTGGCTTTTTCATCACCACCTTCGATGATCGCAATCGGAGAATTGCGTTTGTCCGCGTATTTCAGCTGGTTACCAAAGTTCTTGGGGTTGCCCAGATACACCTCAGCGCGGATGCCCGCACTGCGCAGTTCAGCAACGATGGCTTGGTAATCTGCCATGCGATCCCGGTCCATAACTGTGACAACAACCGGCCCTTTGGCTTCCACCGCAATGCGACCCTTTTCGCGCAGCGCGGCCAGCAATCGGTCCACACCAATCGAGACCCCGGTCGCGGGCACTTCCTGACCAGTAAAGCGTTTGACCAAACCATCATAACGCCCGCCCCCAGCTACCGAGCCGAACTGACGTTTACGACCCTTTTCATCCAGGATTTCAAAAGTCAGTTCCGCCTCAAACACCGGACCTGTATAATAGCCCAGCCCGCGCACAATCGACGGATCAATCAGCACTTGATCCTGGCCATAGCCTGCGGCCGCGACCAGCTCACCGATTTGTTCCAGCTCGGCAATACCATCGGCCCCGACTTTGCTGCCGCCCACCGCTGCACGCAGGTTGGCCATCGTGCCCGCCATATCATCTGCACGCGAGGTCAAGAAAGCAATCACCGGATCCGCTTGGCTGTCAGTCAAACCAACGCCATCGATATACGCGCCCGATGCATCCAAACGCCCCTTCCCAAGAAGCTCCCGCACCCCGGATTCGCCGACCTTGTCGAATTTATCAATGGTGCGCAGCACGTCGTCGCGCTTGGGATCCTCGTCGGCAAGGCCCATGGCCTCTAACACACCATTCAGCACTTTGCGGTTGTTGACTCGCACCAAATAGTCGCCGCGCGGGATCCCGACGGTTTCCAACGTGTCCGACAGCATCATGCAAATCTCAGCATCAGCCGCCATAGAAGCCGTGCCGACGGTATCCGCATCACACTGATAGAACTGACGATAGCGCCCTGGCCCCGGCTTTTCATTGCGCCAGACGGGCCCCATCGCAAAGCGACGATAGGGGCTGGGCAGATCATTGCGGTGTTGCGCATAGACCCGCGCCAAAGGTGCAGTCAGGTCATAGCGCAGCGCCATCCAATCACCTTTGTCATTCTCGTCGAATTCCTGCCACGCAAAAACGCCTTCGTTCGGGCGGTCCACATCAGGCAGGAATTTCCCAAGCGCTTCAACAGTTTCAACAGCCGCCGATTCCAGCGCGTCAAAGCCGTAATGATGGTATACACCCGCGATCGCCCGCAACATTTCTGTGCGCTGGCTTACCTCTGCTCCAAAGTAATCACGAAACCCCTTTGGCGTCTGCGCCTTGGGACGGGGTTGTTTCTTGATCTTGGCCATATCGGCCTCCTCGCAGGTGGTCATTAAACGTGGCTAGGCGTCTATCCCATGCGCCCCGTCGCGGCAAGCCACGCCGCAGGATCGTTACAGATCCGTCACACACCAGCCGCGCCGCCTCGGACGTTTCACGGGAAACGGCCAATGGACCATCTGTCTGAAAACGCGTATCAGACGGCTCAGATCCCTCGGAGGCCCAGCTATGCAACATCTTGAAGAGCAAATCGCCCATCTGACGCGAACCGTCGATGAAATGAGCGCTATCGTCGCGCAACAACAAAGCGACATTGCCATTCTTCAGCACCGCGTGCAGATGTTAATGGAGCGCGAGGCGCAGCGTGACAGCGACGGAGGTGGCAGCGTTGTTTTTGGTGACGAGCGCCCGCCCCATTATTGATGCCCGGGTGCCCCGCGCGCTATCAGTATAACCCATGCATAAATCATCCCGCCCGTTCGTTTGTGAAAGGGTGAGCGAGGCTCTGCCTCGCGCTCCGGGGTATTTTTCGCCAAAAAGAAGCGGCAGGAAGTGCGTAATCTGTTAGATTTCCTCGACGTCTAAAACTCCATCCAACGACTTGAGCGCGCCTTTGATCTGAGGATTAATCGGGAACATCTGCCCCAAATCCATTTCCACATCCCCCGGCAGCTTAGGATCCTGAAGATAGACATAGATCTCCCCTGGGGTGGCGCTGCACGCGGCGGATTTGGCGTCTTCCAGCACACGCGCCACAGTGGGCACCACACTGGCATCTTGCAGATACAACCGCAAAGAACTGCGTCCGGCGTCGGCAATCGCTGCGTCTACGGGGCCAACTGAACGGATCAGAAGCTTTAACTGATCGCTCTCCATGGTGGCCTCGGCGGTGATCACAACTTTGGATCCGGTATCCAGATACTCGCGGGATTTTTCCAAAACTTCGGAAAACAGCGTGACTTCGAATGCGCCGGTTGGATCCGACAATTGTGCAAAGGCAAAGCGATTGCCGCGTGCAGATTTGCGTTCTTGCCGCCCAGCCACCACACCCGACATTTTTGCCATAAATGGTCCACGTGCCGCCTTGGCTTCGACCTCATCCAAAGTCATCACGTCTTTACGCTTTAGCGCTGGCATATAGTCGTCCAGTGGGTGGCCGGACAGGTAAAACCCAATCGCGCGGAACTCTTCTGCGAGACGTTCTGCTGGCAACCAATCCGGCACCCCAGCCAACCGTGGTTCAGGCAAGTCATCGCCTGCTTCGCCGAACAGAGACACCTGATTGGAATTTTTCTGTTCATGAATGGCGGCGGAATAGGCCACCAGGCCTTCGAGACTGTCAAACACCCGGCGGCGATTTTTATCCAGCTGATCAAAGGCCCCGGCTCGGGCCAGCATTTCCAACGGACGTTTGCCAACCTTTTTCAGATCCACCCGGCGGGCAAAATCAAACAGGGTGGCAAAGGGATGATCATCGCGGCCATCAACCACCAGGTTCATAGCCTCGGCGCCGACGTTTTTCAGGGCGCCCAGCGCATAGACCAGCTTGCCCTCGACCACATCAAACGTCGCCAACGACCGATTCACGCAGGGGGGGACATAACCCAACTTCAGACCCTTGCGCACTTCCTCGAAATATATCGCCAGTTTTTCGGTCAGGTGGATATCACAGTTCATGACACCGGCCATGAATTCGACCGGGTGATTGGCCTTGAGCCAGCCTGTCTGGTAGCTCACCACCGCATAGGCGGCGGCGTGGGATTTGTTGAAGCCGTAGTTGGCGAACTTCTCCAAGAGATCGAAGACTTCAGAGGCTTTTTTCGTGGGCACGCCGTTTTCGGCAGCCCCTTTTTCAAATTTGGGACGCTCTGCGTCCATCGCTTCCTTGATCTTCTTACCCATGGCACGGCGCAAAAGATCCGCCCCGCCCAGCGAGTAGCCCGCCATCACCTGGGCAATTTGCATCACCTGTTCCTGATACACGATAATACCTTGCGTTTCTTCAAGAATATGATCGATCAACGGATGGACTGAGGTGATCTTACGCAGCCCGTTCTTGACCTCACAATAGGTCGGGATGTTCTCCATCGGACCTGGGCGATACAGCGCCACAAGCGCCACGATGTCCTCAATACAGGTGGGTTTCATGCGCTTAAGCGCATCCATCATACCGGTGGATTCCACCTGAAACACTGCCACAGTTTTTGCAGCGGAATAGAGATCGTAGGTGGGTTTGTCATCCAGCGGGATGGCATTGATCTCATTCACCGCGCCTTCAGGCGGGTCATACAGTGGTGTTCCGTCTGCGCGGACATGCAGATCCCGGCCCGATTTACAGATCAGATCCACCGCGTTTTGAATAACCGTCAGAGTTTTCAGGCCAAGAAAATCAAATTTGACCAAACCAGCCTGTTCGACCCATTTCATGTTGAACTGAGTCGCGGGCATGTCCGAGCGCGGATCCTGGTATAGCGGCACCAAGGCATCCAACGGGCGGTCCCCAATCACCACGCCCGCCGCGTGGGTAGACGCGTTTCGCAACAGGCCTTCGACCTGTTGACCATAGGTCAGCAGCCGGTCGACCACGGGTTCATTGCGCGCCTCTTCTTTCAGGCGCGGTTCATCCTGCAGGGCCTTTTCGATCGAGACAGGTTTGACGCCTTCCACCGGGATCATTTTGGACAGGCGGTCCACCTGACCATAAGGCATCTGCAATACACGCCCAATGTCTCGCACGGCCGCTTTGGACAATAGCGCACCAAAGGTGATGATCTGGCCGACTTTGTCACGACCGTATTTCTGCTGCACATAGCGGATCACCTCTTCGCGGCGGTCCATGCAAAAGTCGATATCAAAGTCGGGCATCGACACGCGTTCCGGGTTCAAAAACCGCTCAAACAGCAAAGAATAGCGCAACGGATCAAGGTCGGTGATCGTCAACGCATAGGCCACCAAAGACCCCGCGCCCGACCCCCGGCCCGGCCCGACCGGGATCCCTTGGTCCTTGCCCCATTGGATAAAGTCCGCAACGATCAGGAAGTAGCCGGGAAAGCCCATGCCCTCGATAATATCCAGCTCAAAATCGAGCCGTTTCTGGTAGTCTTCCACGCTCACCGCGTGGGGGATTACTGCCAGACGCTGTTGCAGGCCTTCATTGGCGATGCGGCGCAGCTCGGCGACCTCGTCATCAGCAAATTTTGGAAGAATGGGATCGCGCAGATAGGCTTTGAATGCACAACGCTGTGCAATTTCCACGGTGTTTTCGATCGCTTCGGGCAGATCGGCAAACAGCGTGATCATCTCTTCTTGGCTTTTGAAGTAGTGCTGCGGTGTCAGGCGACGACGGCCCTCCATCTGGTCGACATAGGCACCCTCAGAGATACAGATCAGCGCATCATGGGCTTCGTACATCTCAGCCTTGGGGAAATACACATCATTGGTCGCCACCAGGGGCAGATCCATTGCATAGGCCATTTCCACATGAGCGCGCTCTGTCAGGCGTTCCTTTTCGGGTTGCCCGTCCTCGCCGGGATGACGTTGCAGCTCCACATACAAGCGATCCGGGAATATCGATTTGAGCCGCCGCATCAGATCCTCGGCAGCGTCACGCTGGCCGAGTTGCAGCAACATGCCCACAGGTCCGTCTGGCCCTCCAGACAGACAGATCAGCCCTGCTGAATGCCGGTCCAGTTCATCCAGTGTCACCTGCGGCAACTGGCCCCCCTTGTCGACGTATAGACAAGACGACAGCTTCATCAGGTTTTCATACCCGGCTTCGCTTTGCGCCAACAACACCAAGGGGGCAGGCAATTTGGGCTTTCCCCCGGGCTCTGCCGTTAGGAACGTCAAATCCACCTGACACCCGACAATGGGTTGCACCCCGGCTTTTGACACGGTCACCGAAAATTCCAGTGCCGAGAACATCGCATTGGTATCAGTGACCGCAATGGCGGGCATATTATTGGCAGCACATAGATCCGGTAGCTTTTTCAGACGCACGGCGCCCTCTAGCAACGAATATTCGGTATGGGTGCGCAGGTGAATGAATCGAGAAGCTGTCATGTGCACCAAGCTATCGCACGGCAGCGTTGCGAACCACCGTGTTTTACGTCATTGTAGCGCTTGCTTTTTTGCCCCGCCAACAAGGACTTTTACGCATGGCCCGCAAGCCCACAGGCAATAAGCCCGCTGACATACGGCGTGCGACCATCGCCGAAGTCCTCGATTTTGGGCTGGCCTCGGCCTCGGTCAATCGTATTGCCAAACGTGCCGGGCTTTCGGTTGGTACGATTTACCGTCATTACCCAACCAAAGACGTCCTGTTGCAGGTGGTCTATCTTGATTGTAAAAAAAGCGCCCACACAGCGATGCTGCAAGCACTGTCGAACACCGGGACGCCGCGTGAACGGGTCCGCAATGTCTGGTTTGCACTGCTCACCCATGCCTTTGAGAACCCGGGCATGTTTGCCTTCACCGAAGCTATGGCGCACTCCCCTTTGTACACCAGCGAAATCCGCGCCGAAATATCCGCGATGAACGCGCCGTTACAAGAGCTGCTGCAAGACTTCGTGACTTCAGGAGCATTGCGTCCAGCCCCCTTGCCCGCGATTACCACACTGTTGGCTGCCCCGGTGGCGCAGATTGCACGTGCAACTGCGCTTGGCAGTCCTCGGCCAAACGACGCTTATTTGGAAGAGGTGTACACAATGTGCTGGCGTGCAGTGGCACAACCGGATTAATGAGTTGTTGCTCATTAATGTAACTCTGTACAGGACCGCTCATGTTCCCCTCTTTGTTTCGCCGCCTCGCAGGCACCGTGACCCTATGTGTTTTGCCCGTCTTGGCCAGTCCCGCCTTATCCCAACCCGCCGCCGAAATGACCCCCGATGAAATTCGTCAAAGTCACGTGACACACGCAGCGCTTGCGCAGTTTCATCGTTGGTTCTTGCTGTATGAAAACGCCGACAGTGGCCTTCAAAACGCGCTGGATATTCTGGCGCCTGATGTCTTTGTGAAGTCTTCGCTGGGAGAGGCCCGCGGCCATGCTGAGTATTCAGCGCGGATCGCCCAGATTCCGCAGGAATGGCAAAACAGCCACTCTGTCACGGCGGCAACTGTCACTCCCCAGCCCGACGGCACGGTGCAGTTGAACGCCACCGTGAACTATATCAACAAAGGCATGTTGCCGGACGGCGCGCTGCGCGGCGCCGAGCTGGACTATTCTGTGTCATTGGGCACAGACCTACCACAACCGCTACTTCAGTCCGTTGAAATCACACCAAAAAGCGCACTGAACCCGACGGCGTTTATTGATCTATACGCTGAAAACCGCATGCGCAGCCTTGTGCACTATTGGCTGGCTCTGATCGAAAACCCTGACCGCGCCGCGGACCCGGTGCGTGAAATTTTGGCCACACCCTTCACGTTGAACTTTTCCAGCGGCGCGATCACCGATTTCCAAGGCTTTTCTGACTGGCTTGCAGGCCCGGCATCGTCGGTTGCAGCCAGCACCCATCAGATCACCGAATTTGACGTCACCCAAAACACCGATCAAACCTATACAATCGATATGGAGTTTGACTGGGCGGGCCTATTGCCCGACGGCACCAAACTCATCGCCAAGACCCACCACATCTGGACGGTCGAAAACGATGCGTCCCAACGCTTTGCGCGGGTGCGCTCCATGGATGTTGAAGTGCTCGAACCTTTCCGTCCGGCGGCACAATAAACCCCATACGACAGCAAAGGCGCCAAGACAGGCGCCTTTGTTTTGTCGGCCATTCCCAGATAGGACTGCATATATAGGCGGCAACATCCGGAATTGTACATGTTTTCCTTGCTATCCGGCGCGGCGGCTCCCTATCCTATTGTTACAAAATTATGGGGAGCCGCGTCTGGTCTACGTCGCATCGACCAGCGCAACCAAGGCCTAATCTCAGGTATGGCGACAGGGTGTCATTATGGACATCACCTTTCTTCTAAACGGAGAGAGCGTGGCATTGAAAGATGTGCCACCAACACAAACCCTTTTGGACTGGCTGCGCGAAGAACGCGGTTTAACGGGAACCAAAGAAGGCTGTAACGAAGGAGACTGCGGGGCCTGTACGATCATGGTCAGCGATGGATCGGGGCATTACGCGTTGAACGCCTGCATTCTGTTCCTGCCGCAGCTTCAGGGGAAATCAATACGCACGGTTGAGGGCGTATCGACCTCGTCCACAGATCTTCACCCCGTGCAGCAGGCCATGATCACTTATCATGGCAGCCAATGCGGTTTCTGTACGCCAGGGTTTGTCATGTCTATGACCACAGCCCACGCCAATGGCACTCAGGATTACAACGATCAGTTTGCCGGTAATCTGTGCCGATGCACGGGCTATGCTCCGATCTTGCGGGCGGCGAAGGCCGCCCAATACGCGCCCGTGCCCAATTGGATTGCGACAGATCAAGCTGCGCTTGAACAGGCCGAGGCCGTAACCGCCCCACAGCCCGAAAGTCGCCCCCAAACTGCGGACGAACTGGCCGAAGCCTATGCAAACAGACCAGAGGCCACTCTTGTCGCGGGGGCCACTGATCTGGGACTGGACGTCACCAAGAAACTGCAAACCCCGACACCATTGATTTTTTTGCAGGACTGTCGAGACCTGCAGACCATTCACTGTGATCCGTTTGAAATCCGCATCGGCGCGATGGTCACAATGAACACGTTGCGCACTGCCCTGGCGAAAGAGTTTCCAGATTTTGCCGAAATGTTGCGCCGCTTTGCCAGCCAGCAGGTGCGCAATGCAGCGACACTTGGTGGCAATATCGCCAACGGCTCTCCAATCGGAGATTGCGCGCCGGCTCTGATTGCACTGGATGCAAAAATGACTTTGCGCCACCGCAACCTGCGCCGCACACTGCCGGTGGAAGACTTCTTTTTGGACTATGGCAAACAGGACCGCGCACCGGGAGAGTTTATTGACAGTATCACCCTGCCCCGTGGCGCGCACAATCTGCGGGTCTACAAGCTGTCCAAACGCTTTGATCAGGACATTTCAGCAGTCCTGGCAGCGTTTAACATCCGCACAGAACAGGGCGTGATCACCGAAGCACGGCTGGCCTTTGGCGGAATGGCCGGTATCCCCAAACGGGCGCGCAGTACTGAAGACGCGCTAATTGGGCACCCCATGACGTCCGACACTTTGAAGAAAGCCCAGATCGCCCTGTCGCACGATTTCACCCCTCTCAGCGATATGCGCGCCTCGGCACAATATCGCATAGGCTGTGCTGAGGCCTTGTTAGCAAGGTATTTCGCGGATCTATCTGGCACTGCCACCTCCGTATTGGAGGTGACCTTATGAGCGTTGCAAAATCCCTGCCCCACGATGCCGCGGCCCTGCATGTCACCGGTGAGGCGCGATATGTTGATGACATTCCCACTCCGCGTGGTTGCCTGCATCTGGCCTTTGGACTCAGTGAAATCGCCAACGGACATGTGCGTGATCTCAACTTGACCCAAGTGCGCAACAGCAAGGATGTGGTCGCTGTTTTTACTGCAGCTGACCTGCCCTTTGCCAATGATGTCTCCCCGTCAGCGCATGACGAACCGCTGTTAAGCACTGGACGGGTTCATTATGTCGGACAGCCATTGTTTCTGGTGGTCGCGCGCAGCCATCGTGCCGCGCGGGTGGCTGCGCGTAAAGCGCAGGCGACCTATGATTCAGACCCTCCCATTTTGACGCTGGACGACGCCCTCGCAATCAACAGCCGCTTTGAAGAGGGGCCCCGTATTTGGCACGCTGGCGACGCCGATCAGGCCCTATCGCTGGCCCCGCATCAGCTGTCAGGTCAGTTTGAAATCGGCGGGCAGGAACATTTTTATCTGGAGGGTCAAGCTGCGCTTGCCCTGCCACAAGAGGACGGAGGCTGTCATGCGCATGCCTCCACCCAGCACCCTACGGAAATTCAGCACAAAGTGGCCGAGGCCATTGGTGTGCCGATGCACAGTGTCCGGGTCGAAACACGGCGCATGGGCGGAGGCTTTGGCGGCAAAGAAAGCCAGGGCAACGCATTGGCAGTCGCCTGCGCCATTGCTGCCCGCGCCACGGGTCAGGCCTGCAAAATGCGCTATGACCGAGACGATGATATGATCATCACCGGCAAACGCCATGCCTTTCGCATTGCTTATGAGGTTGGATTTGATGCTGCTGGCCGCGTCGAAGGGCTGGTGTTCACCCATTTGGTCAACTGTGGCTGGGCGCAGGATCTGTCCCTGCCGGTGGCAGATCGCGCTATGTTGCACGCCGACAATGCCTATCACCTGCCGCATATACGCATCGAAAGCCACCGATTAAAAACCAATCTGCAAAGCGCCACTGCCTTTCGTGGCTTTGGCGGACCACAAGGGATGCTGGGCGTAGAACGGGTGATGGACCATATCGCCCATCACCTTGGGCTGGATCCGATTGAGGTGCGGATGCGAAATTATTACCCTGCTGCGCAAGAGGGGGGCGCTGCCCCCCGGCCCCTTGGGGCCTCCCCCCGGGGTATTTCAAGCCAAAAAGAAGCCATGACGCCCTATGGCATGCCAGTCGTAGATTTTGAGTTGCATGGGATGACCAATGCACTGTTACACAGCGCAGAGTACGGGCAGCGGCGTCACGAGATTGCGGCCTGGAATGCTGCGCAGCCGCATTTGAAACGGGGACTGGGGTTTTCTCCGGTGAAGTTTGGCATTTCGTTTACGCTCACCCATCTCAACCAAGCTGGGGCCTTGGTGCATGTGTATCAAGATGGATCGATCCACTTGAACCACGGTGGTACGGAAATGGGGCAAGGATTGTTTCAAAAGGTTGCCCAGGTGGCGGCCAGCCGGTTTGGCGTGGATCTGCAAAGGGTGAAGATCACTGCCACGGATACGGCGAAAGTGCCCAATACCTCAGCCACCGCAGCGTCGTCAGGATCAGATCTAAACGGAATGGCCGTACGAAACGCCTGCGATGAGATCAAAATGCGCATGGCCACCTTTTTGGCCACTGCACACCATGTGCCTGTCGAAGAGATCATGTTTGCGAACGGGCAGGTGCAGATTGGCCCCCGCCAACTCTCTTTTGCGGAGGCCGCGCGTGACTGTTACGAAGGTCGCATAAGCCTGTCCGCCACCGGATTTTACAAAACGCCAGATCTGCAATGGGACCGCATAAAAGGCCAAGGTCGACCGTTTTATTATTTTGCCTATGGCGCGGCTCTGACCGAAGTGGTTGTGGATCAGCTCACGGGTGAAAACCGTATTTTACGCGCTGATATTCTACATGACGCGGGCGCGTCGCTGAATCCTGCGTTGGATATCGGCCAGATTGAAGGCGGGTATGTGCAGGGCGCGGGCTGGTTGACCACCGAGGAACTGGTGTGGGACGATGCCGGGCGGTTGCGCACCCACGCCCCATCAACCTATAAAATTCCAGCCTGCTCTGATGCGCCAGATGTGTTCAACGTTGCCCTATGGGATCAAGCGAACCCGGCCAAAACGGTCTATCGCTCCAAAGCGGTCGGAGAGCCGCCGTTTATGTTGGGGATCTCTGCCTTTCTGGCATTGAGCGATGCAATCTCCGCCTTTGGCAGCGAGTATCCTGCACTAAATGCACCCGCCACGCCCGAAGAAGTGTGGCACGCCTGCCAGAGGCTACGTCATGGGGTTTGATCGCGAACAGCTACAAGACGCAGTGGCCCAGCACGGCCGCGTAGTACGGGTGGTAATCGCCGCCGTAAGGGGGTCTTCACCACGCGAAGTGGGTGCTGCAATGCTCGTTTGGGGCGACGGACAATCTGGCACTATTGGCGGAGGCACCTTGGAGCATCATGCCGCTCTCTCAGCACGTCATCAAGACTGCCTCACCCGCTGTTCCACCCACGCGCTGGGGCCAGATATGGGGCAATGTTGCGGTGGGTCGGTCACATTGGTAAGCGAAATCTATGATGAAAAACGCTGTGCCGCTCTAGGGCAGGACCTGATTGCCCGCCCCGTCGACAACTCCGCAACGCAAGACATGCCTCTGATCGTAAAACGCGCCTTGGCACAAGCGCGCAGTCAGGGGAAGCGGCCGAAGCACCAGTTGCAACAGGGCTGGTTTATCGAGCCAGTTCATTGTCCGCAACGCGCCCTGTGGATATGGGGCGCGGGGCATGTCGGGCGCGCGCTCGTGTCGGTCTTATCGCCTCTCCCAGATCTGGCGATTACATGGGTGGATACCGGGCGCACACGCTTTCCGGATGAAATCCCAAACGCCGTCACAATTCTGGAGGCGACGGATCCTTCCAGACTGGTGCACCATGCGCCGCAAAATGCCTCTCATTTGGTGCTTACCTATTCCCATACGTTGGATCTATCGCTATGTAACGCCTTGCTTGTTCATGGGTTTTCCTTTGCGGGCTTGATCGGGTCCGCCACCAAATGGGCGCGGTTTCGCTCTCGCTTGCGGGCACTGGGACATGATCCGGTTGCCATCGACCGGATCACATGCCCGATTGGAGATCCAGCATTGGGCAAACACCCGCAAATGATTGCGGTGGGCGTTGCCAGCGAACTTTTGCGGCCCCCAGCTGTGGAGATGACGAAAAAGGACAAACGCGCGTGACAGAACCTTTGTTGAGCTTAACTGGCGTGACCAAAGCCTACCCCGGCGTTGTCGCCAATGACAAAGTCTCTCTGGTCATTCAGCCGGGCGAAGTCCACGCATTGCTAGGAGAAAACGGCGCAGGCAAATCCACGTTGGTCAAAATGATCTATGGCTTGGTCAAACCCGACAGTGGTGACATCCGCCTGAACGGCGCGCCGTTTAAGCCAGCGGAGCCACGTCAAGCCCGCGCCGATGGCATTGCTATGGTGTTCCAGCATTTCTCACTGTTTGACGCATTGAGTGTCGCCGAGAACATCGCACTTGGTATGGAAAACCCACCCAAAATGCGCGACCTCGCCAAACGTATTCGTTCAGTCTCTGAAACCTATGGGCTGCCGCTTGATCCGGCGCGTACGGTTGGCGATTTATCCGCAGGAGAACGTCAGCGCGTCGAGATTATTCGCTGCCTGCTACAAGAGCCCAAACTGCTGATTATGGATGAACCCACCAGCGTTCTCACTCCACAAGAGGTCGAGATCTTATTTGAAACCCTGCGCAAATTGCGCAGCGAGGGCACCTCGATCCTGTATATCAGTCACAAATTGGAAGAGATCCGCGCGCTGTGTGACGCCTCTACAATTTTGCGGCTGGGAAAAAACGTTGGTTCCTGTATCCCGGCGGAAACCTCTGCGCGGGATATGGCGGAATTGATGGTCGGCAGCGCGCTGAAAACGCCTGAGCGCCGCACGCGAGACTTTGGCCCAGAAGCGTTGCGTGTGCACAACCTCTCTGCTGCCGCCCCAGCCGAATTTGGCACGGCGTTGAAAAACATCCAGTTCTCCCTCCGCAAAGGGGAGATCTTGGGCATCGGCGGTGTCGCGGGCAACGGTCAGGACGAACTGTTGGCGGTGTTATCAGGTGAGATGACAACCGACCCCAACTCTGTGCAGCTCGACGGCGCTCCAATTGGCGATCTAGGCCCCACCAAGCGTCGCGCGCTGGCCGTTTTGTCTGCGCCCGAAGAACGGCTGGGTCACGCCGCCGCCCCGGATATGAGCCTGACAGAAAACGCAATGCTCACCGGAGCAGTGCGCGAAAATCTGGCCGCAGGGGGATTTCTGAAATGGAGCGCGGCGCGCGGATTTGCCGAGCGCGTGATCAAAGAATTTGATGTCCGCACGCCTGGCACCGAAAACACTGCCCGATCTTTGTCTGGCGGCAATTTGCAAAAGTTTGTCATTGGCCGCGAGGTGCTGCAACGTCCCGAGATACTGGTGGTCAACCAACCCACCTGGGGGGTGGACGCCGCCGCGGCGGCTGCAATTCGTCAGGCCCTGCTTGATCTGGCGGCGGAAGGCACTGCCATCTTGTGCATCAGTCAGGATTTGGACGAGCTGATGGAAATTTCTGATGCTTTTGCCGCGCTCAACGAAGGACGGTTAAGCGCCCCACGCCCAACCGCCGGTCTGGACGTGGAAGAGATTGGCCTCATGATGGGGGGATCTCATGGAATGGACGTGGCGCATGTATAAAATTCTGGCCGCGCACGACCCGCATTGGGTGAACCGCCAGACCTGCGTCCGATGGCAGTTTTCCGCAGAAAATGGCATAAGGAGCCTAAACCAATGATCCGGCTGGAAAAACGGCAGCAGCCGTCACGGGCATGGTCGCTTGCCACGCCACTGGTCGCGGTGATGGCGACAATGGTTATGGGCGGGCTATTGTTTGCGGCGCTTGGCAAACCTCCGATAGAAGCCATTCGCACCATTTTCTGGGAACCGCTGTTTGGCGAATTTTCATTCTATTACCGCCCACAATTGTTGATCAAGGGCGCTCCCTTGGTGTTGATCGCCATTGGCCTATCTTTGGGGTTCAAGGCTGGCATCTGGAACATCGGCGCGGAAGGGCAGTACATTATCGGAGCCCTCTCAGGTGCAGGTGTGGGTCTGGCGTTTTATCCGCTGGAGGCGTGGTATGTATTCCCTTTGATGGTTTTGGTCGGCGCTTTGGGCGGCTGGCTTTGGGCAATGATCCCAGCCGTGTTGAAAACCAAGTTTGACACCAATGAAATCCTGGTTTCCTTGATGCTGGTTTATGTGGCCGAACAATTACTGGCCTCTATGTCGTTGGGGTTGTTGAAAAACCCCCAGGGGTATGGCTTTCCGGGCAGCCGCAACCTGCAACAGTATGACAGTGCCCACAATGCCGAACTGATCGCGGGTACGGGCCTACATCTGGGAGTCGTGGCAGCTCTGATTGCTGTGATCTTTGCCTATATTTTGCTAAACCGACACATGCTCGGCTTTCACATCCGCCTGACAGGTCAAGCTCCGCGCGCCGCACGATTTGCCGGTGTTAACCCAACCCGATTGGTACTGTTCTGCTTGGGCATGTCTGGTGCTTTGGCCGGTCTTGCGGGCCTGTTCGAAGTCTCTGGCCCAGCCGGTGTGGTCAGCATCGATTTCAACGTCGGCTATGGGTTTACCGCCATTATCGTTGCCTTTTTGGGCCGTTTGCATCCCGTTGGCATTCTACTGGCAGGGGCTCTCATGGCACTGACCTATATCGGCGGCGACATCGCACAATCCAAACTGGGCCTGCCCTCGGCCGCTATTCAGGTTTTTCAGGGGATGCTTTTGTTCTTCCTTCTCGCTTTTGACCTGCTCACCAACTTCCGCATTCGCTTTGGCACACCGGAGACCGCGTGATGGATCTTTCTGCTATCAATCCCGTCCTGCTGATCGCCTCGCTTATGGTGGCAGCCACACCAATCCTCTTGGCCGCGATCGGTGAACTCGTGGTCGAAAAGGCCGGGGTTCTAAACCTTGGCGTTGAAGGCATGATGATCATCGGCGCCATCGCCGGATTTGCCACAGCCGTTGAAAGCGGCTCTCCCACGCTTGGCTTTGTTGTCGCGGCAGCGGCAGGTGCGGCGCTGTCGCTGCTCTTTGTATTCCTTACCCAAGTGGTTTTGGCCAATCAGGTGGCTTCAGGCCTCGCGCTGACCCTGTTTGGACTTGGCCTGTCGGCCCTACTGGGACAGTCATATGTCGGCGTTCGCCCCCCAGAGATGGCGCAGATTCAGCTGCCTGTTCTATCAGACCTGCCATTTGTGGGCCCGATCTTATTTTCCCATGACCCCGTGCTATATTTTGGCATCGCGCTTACTGCGGCCGTCGGGGCTATGCTGAAATTCACACGCGGGGGGTTGATCTTGCGGGCTGTTGGCGAAAACCACGATGCCGCGCACGCACTTGGCTACAAGGTTGTCCGTATACGCATTTTGGCCATCCTGTTTGGCGGGGCCTGCGCAGGTCTTGGCGGCGCCTACATCAGCCTGATCCGTGTGCCACAATGGACCGAGGGCATGACCGCCGGCATCGGCTGGATTGCCTTGGCCCTTGTGGTCTTTGCCAGCTGGAAACCCTGGCGCGCATTGCTGGGTGCCTATTTATTTGGCGGCGTGACCGTTATGCAATTGAACCTTCAGGCGGCAGGCGTTGCCATTCCGGTCGAGTATCTGGCAATGTCACCCTATCTGATTACCATTCTCGTTTTGGTTATTCTCTCCGCAGACAAAAGCCGCGCCCCCGCAGCCTTGGGCCGTATTTTCCACGCATCTCGCTGAACACCATATAAAACAACTGCTCAGAAACATGAGCACCTACAACAACTGGAGTGCATATTGATGAAACTCAAATCCCTTTTGGCCACGGCTGCAATGACGCTGGGCCTCGCGACAACCGGTTATGCAGAAGACAAAACCAAAGTTGGATTTGTCTACGTCGGCCCTGTTGGGGATGGCGGCTGGACCTATGAACACGACCAGGGCCGCAAAGCGGTTGTGGCCGAGTTCGGCGACAAAGTTGAAACCGTGTACGTGGAGAACGTGGCCGAAGGCCCCGACAGCGAACGTGTGATGACACAAATGGCGTTAGATGGTGCGGACCTGATCTTCACCACTTCGTTTGGGTACATGGACCCAACAATCAACGTCGCTAAAAAATTCCCAAATGTGAAATTCGAACACGCCACAGGCTACAAACGTGCGGACAACGTATCGACCTATTCCGCGCGTTTCTACGAAGGCCGCGCCGTACAGGGCACCATCGCGGGCCACATGACCAAAACAAACACCATCGGTTATATTGGCTCGTTCCCGATCCCCGAAGTGATCCGTGGCATCAACTCGGCCTATATTCACGCCAAGAAAGTAAACCCTGACGTTGAATTCAAAATTGTCTGGGCCTTCACCTGGTTTGACCCCGCCAAAGAGGCTGACGCCGCCAAGGTTCTGATCGAACAAGGCGCAGACGTGATCCTACAACACACAGATTCCACCGCGCCTCAGGCTGCCGCGCAAGCTGCGGGCAACGTGGTGACCTTTGGTCAGGCCTCAGATATGGCCGAATACGGGCCCTTCCCCCGCGTTTCCTCGATCATTGATGACTGGGCGCCCTACTATATCGCACGCACCCAGGCCGTGATCGACGGCACATGGTCAAGCGTTGATACCTGGGACGGCATCGGTGCAGGCATGGTCGGCATTGGCGAAATCTCAGACGCGGTGCCTGCCGACGTCAAAGCCGAAGCCCTGGCCCTGAAAGAGGCGCTGGCCTCAGGTGAATACCATGCCTTCACTGGCCCGCTGAATAAGCAGGATGGCAGCGCGTGGCTGGCAGACGGCGAAACGGCCGATGATGGTACATTGGCCGGTATGACCTTTTATGTCGAAGGGCTGGACGGCGACATCCCACAATAAGTCAGCCCTCCATGCCAAACCTCAAAAGCCCTGCAATCGCAGGGCTTTTTTGTTGCTCTGCTGACCCACATAAAAAAAGGGGCACCCAGTCGGAGCCCCCGTTTTTGGTACAGCTTTGATGATCGGCGTCAGCTACTGCCTGCCATAAGCGCGGGATGTCCTGTGACGTGACGGATCCGGCGCTGCGGCTGTAGGGCATACCCCGGCGTTTGCGCCAGCAAAAGTGCAATCGCGTCTCGCCCATTCCCAGCCTTACGCAACATCTGATTGGCCACCGACAGCACCCGTAACGTCTGCGGATATCCGGGATTGCTAGACAAAGCCTGCTCACCACGTTCGACCGCCTGCGGGAAATTTCCACCTGCGAGATGTGCAATTGCGCTTACGGTTTCAAAATAATATTTCTGCGGCCCCAGCGGCATCAAGCGCCGCGCATCCTCTGCGAGCTTTACCGCCTCATCCGGCATATCCAGATAGGCACTGATCAACGCTTTGATCGCCAAAGCCATCGCCTCGTTTGGATTGTCCTCCAACGCCAATGTCAGCGATGCAAGAGACGCCTCAAAGTGAAATGTCAGCTGCGCTTCGATCATCGCATTCAGCGTATGGCCCAATGAAAACATCGGCTCTGCATTCAGCGCCGCATCCGCATGGGCCCGCGCCGCCAGAATGTCGGCTTGTCGGTTGTCAGACAGACCATGCTCGACCCGCAGCACATGCCAGATCCCCTGCCAACAATGCAAAATAGGATGTCCGGGCGCGCGGTCTGCCAGAACGGTCAACACATCCTTAGCCCGTTCAAACAGCGCGCGCTGGCCATTTTGCATCAAGGCAACAGACGCCATCAGCAACGTGTGGCTCTCTAGGTCTCCCAAGGGCGCAAAAGACGTCTGCTCCAGTGCTTCTCCGACAATGCTGCGCGAAATGTCACGTGCCATTTTTTGCAACACATCGGTGTCGCCCTTCAACAGCTGATCCACATCCGCTTCGTACCGCCGTGACCACACCAAGCGCCCACGACGCGCGTCATTCAAATCCAAATCGAGCACTAGCTGAGCGCCAGATACTGAAACGCTCCCACTTGCTATAAACGTTGCATGCGTCGCTGCACTGACACTCGCCGGAGTACAGGTCGCCGGATCAAAATGACGGGCTGCCAAAAACGATGTGACGCTAAACGATTGGGTGCGCCCTAACGTCCGAGTCAACTCTTCACTGAGCACGGCCGCCACGGGTGAGTTTTCTTCTGTTTGTTCGCGCAGCTGAAACGGCAACACGGTGATAGATGGCAAAATCGTATCTACGGGTTTACGAATATTGCCTGCATCGACTTCGGTGGACCGAACATTGGGCGTCGACTCGTACTGCATTCGCATTTTTTGGAGCCAATTGGCAAATTCCTCTTCATGGGCGAGCTCAAACCCTTCCATGAATTCTCCCTTGCTCGGGTCAGCGTCAACCTCAACAAGATCCATTTTCAGGGTCACGCGTTCACGGTTGGCCACCAAGGCCTTGGCCGCATCGCTTCCCAAATGGCGTTTGAGCGTTGACAACGCCGTCCGCAAGCTGGCTTTGGCTTGTTCGGGCTGTGACAGACACCACAACGTATTTTCCAGAAAAGCCCGTGTACGCACACCGCCTTCGCCTGTCGTCAGCAAAGCCAGAAGCGCCTGATGTTTGGCCCCTAGCTGGATCCCCTGACCATCGCCATGATATACTCCAAAGGCACCAAAGTGCCGAACTTTTAATAACACTGTCATTATTCACGCCCACTCAATGCAAAATACACCGGTTTTCAATAGTGTGGTACATTATATTAAAAATCACAAGCTTTACTATCTTAGGTAGTAAAAAATAATTCTACGCAGAGTTTTAATATGCCCTCATTGCGATCTTAGCGTGTTGAAAGAGGGTGATCCAGCCCTATTCCGGGAGTACGGCAACATCACGCCGATCTAGCCTAGTCCGCAAAAATATCTATTAATTCAAAGAGTTAAGCGTATCACATTAATCATCACCAAGCAGCTCGAAAGACACATGCCACTAAAATGGTCAGCTGGGATCAAATTCGGCGCGTTCCATAGAAAACCAAAGAAATGCACCCCGGGTTGCAATTAAAGCCGCCAGATGTGCGATAGTTAATAATTTATTAAAGAATTGGTGGTTGGTGTGGCGGCCTACGACATATTAATAGCACATTTTAAGACAGTCGGCTTATTCGCTATTGATGCGCAGGGACACGCACTGCCCCGGTACCGCTAACGCAAATTTATACCTTAGGGTCCCCGCAGGCTAGGCCGTGCAATATGGGACACTCTGGCCGATCGTCACCTGCGCAGCACTCCACCAACTCGCGCAACGTGTCCCGCATCGCCTCAAGATCCCCGATCTTTTCGGCAATCTTGCCAAGATGCTCCTGCGCCAGCGCTTTGACATCCGCACTTGCGCGGCTGTCATCCTCGTACAGGCCCATAAGGGTCCGACAATCTTCGATGGTAAACCCAAGCGCCCGCGCCCGCGCCAAAAACGCCAGTTTGTGCAGGTCCGTGTCTGCAAAACACCGATATCCATTGGCGCTGCGATGCGGGCGGATCAATCCGATGTCTTCATAATAACGAATGGTTTTAGCAGGCAATCCCGATCGCACTGCCACATCGCCGATATTCATTGACCACCTCCCTATCATCTCGCCACAGCCGAGCCGTGCTGCGCGTCGTCATGGTCATCATGTATGATCAAAAGCCCCCGACGCAAGCGCAGGGCATTCCCGAGCACGAAAATGCTTGAGGCCGCCATCGCTCCCGCTGCCAACATGGGCGATAACATCGGACCACCAAAGGGCACCAGCAGGCCAGCGGCCACTGGGACCAGAATGGCGTTGTATCCAAAGGCCCACACGAGATTTTGGCGAATGTTGCGCAATGTCGCACGGCTAATGTTCTGTGCCGCTGCGACCCCCGTGGGAGACCCCGACGCCAGCACCACATCTGCTGCCTCCATTGCAACATCCGTACCGGTGCCCAGCGCGAGACCGCAATCCGCCGCTGCAAGTGCAGGCGCATCATTGATCCCATCGCCAACAAAGGCCACCGCACCATACTGTTCCCGCAGCGCCGACACATGGTCCTGCTTTTGATCCGGCAGGCAAGCTGCATGAACGATAGAAATCCCCAATTGCTGTGCCACGTGATCTGCTGCGTCTCGTGTATCCCCCGAGATTAAGGCGACCTTGCACCCATTTGATTGCAAGGTCTCAATGGCGCGTTTTGCATCAGGTTTGATTTGGTCTGCCACGAAGAAGACCGCACACGGCTGCCCGTCCAACGCTGCAAACACCAGCGTATCACCGCGCGAAGAGCCCGCCGCAACTGCATCACGCCACACATCTGGCACCTGTTGCCCCGCAAGAGCAAAGGATTGATTTCCAACCCTCACGGTCTGTCCCGCGACTTTGCCTTCGATCCCCATTCCGGGCTGTACCTGTACCGATTGCGCGGTCGTTGTTAAAGTCGGCGCGGCCCGCACAAGGGCCTGTGCAACTGGGTGCTCAGACTGCCGTTCGACAGCCGCAACCAATTGCAGGACCTGATCGTTGCGAAAACCCGGGGCGCACAAGACCTCGTGCAGCTGCGGCGCCCCCTGCGTCAACGTTCCGGTCTTATCAAACGCCACCAGTTTGATCCCGTCCAGCGATTGCAGTGCCGTGCCCTGACGAAACAAGATCCCATGCTGTGCGGCACGCCCCAACCCCACCATTATGGACGTCGGGGTGGCCAATCCCATGGCGCAGGGACATGCGATGATCAGCACAGAAACGCCCGCCACCAAGGCCGCCGTCGTTGAGCCCCCCACGAGAAGCCACACCGCCACCGTCAGCAGAGCCACCAGCAAAACCGCAGGTACAAACCACTGGGTGATCCGGTCGACCAATGCCTGTACTGGCAATTTCACGGCCTGCGCCCGTTCGACAAGCTGGATGATCTGCGCCAACCGGGTTTCTTGCCCCACATGAGTTGCCTGATAGACAAACACCCCTGCCCCATTCACCGTTCCGGCCGACACGCTGTCTCCGCGGGATTTTGTGACCGGGACAGGCTCACCGGTCAGCATGGATTCATCGACGAAACCGTTCCCGTCGATGATCGTGCCGTCAACAGCCACACGTTCACCGGGACGAAGACGGATGAGATCTCCTGTCTCGATGAGGTCCACTGACACCTCAACGGCTTCAGTACCACACTCCATGTCAGACGAAATCCGTAGGGCGGTCGCAGGCCGCAGATGCGCCAACGCGCGGATGGCGGCCCCTGTCTGACCCTTGGCGCGCGCCTCCAATACCCGCCCAATCAGGATCAGCGTAACAATCACCCCGGCGGATTCAAAATATACCGACACAGCGTCTGGCGGCAAAAGCGCCGCAGCAAAACACGCCACCAGCGAATAAATATACGCCGCCAAGGTTCCCAGCGCTACAAGGGTATTCATATCTGGGGCACGCCGAAGCAGTGCTGCAAACCCTGTGGTAAAGAAACCCCGCCCCGGTCCGATCAGCACCAACCCCACCAAAATCGCCTGCATCGCCCAACTGGCCTGCTGACCCAGCGTAGCCATCACCCAATGGTGCACCCCCGGCACTATGTGCCCCCCCATCTCAATGACGAACACAGGCAGGGTCAGCCCGAAGGCCACGAACGCCCTACGTATCAGGTCACGCTGCACCCGTTCGACGCGTTCATTTGCACGCTGGCTTGCGGAAACAGCCCCCCCTACAGCGGGATCTAATATAGGGTACCCAGCCTGTCGGGCGGCCGCGATCAGCGTTTGATGGTGAAAGATACCTTCTAGTATGCGCAGGCGTGCACGGGCATCTGCCAGCGAGACCGTCACCGATACAACCCCCGGCACCGCCCCCAGTGCGGCCTCAGCCCGACCCACGCAGCCCCCACAAGACAGCCCCTCAAGCTGCAGCGACAAATCGCTTTGCGCGGCAGGATAACCCGCCCTGTCCAAGGCCAGCACCAGATCTGAAAGGGAAACGCTGGCCGCAGCTGTCACATCGGCACGGGAATTGGCCAAATTGACGCTGGCTTGTGTGACGCCCGCGACTGTCTCAAGCGCCTGCGTCGCCCGCCCTACGCACCCAGCGCAATTGAGGCCAGTCACCCTTAAACTATACTGTGTTGTCTGCGTCATACTTGGGTCTCAAATCGGTCAGTTTGACCAGCGTTTTGCAGCCTCCATCTACTGGAAGGTCAAGAAAAAACTATCTCGCGGCCCGAATGACGTGAAGCCACGACAGCCTGTCGCAATTTTCGCTCTGATCATCACACAGGCGCGCTATCATGTTGACGGATCAAAGCGGTCTTGTCGGCCTTGCCCGATGCAGCAAAGCAAGATAGCCGTGAAGTAGACACACATAGATAGATGTGGCGTGCCCTTGTGGCATGTCCCCCCGGACCCACCGGGATGAGCCAAGACCAGACGCAAAGGAAGTTCGTCATGATGCGTACCCGTGCCGCCGTTGCCGTAGAAGCCGGTAAACCGTTGGAAATCATGGAAGTGAACCTTGAAGGCCCACGCGCCGGTGAGGTTCTGGTAGAGATCAAGGCCACCGGCCTGTGCCACACCGATGAATTCACCCGCTCGGGCGACGATCCCGAAGGCATTTTTCCGGCAATTTTGGGCCACGAAGGTGCGGGCGTCGTAATCGAAGTGGGCGAAGGCGTCACCAGCCTTGCCGTCGGTGATCACGTGATCCCACTCTACACGCCAGAATGCCGCGAATGCGACTACTGCCTGAACCCAAAAACCAACCTGTGCCAAGCGATCCGCTCGACACAAGGCCAAGGCCTGCTGCCCGATGGGTCCACCCGGTTCTCGATGCTGGATGGCACGCCCATTCACCACTACATGGGCTGCTCCACCTTCGCCAATCACTCGGTTGTGCCGGAAATCGCGCTGGCCAAAGTTCGCAAAGACGCGCCCTTTGATAAGATCTGCTACATCGGCTGCGGCGTCACCACCGGCATCGGCGCTGTAATCAATACCGCTAAGGTCGAAATCGGCTCTACCGCCATTGTCTTTGGCCTCGGCGGTATCGGTTTGAACGTGATCCAAGGCCTGCGTCTGGCGGGTGCAGACCAAATTGTTGGCGTCGACCTCAACCCTGGCAAGGTTGAAATGGCGACCCACTTTGGCATGACTGATTTTGTGAACCCCGCTGAAGTTGACGGCGATCTGGTGGCACACCTGGTTGAACTGACCGGCGGCGGCGCTGATTACACATTTGATGCAACCGGCAACGTGCAGGTCATGCGCACCGCATTGGAAGCCGCCCACAAAGGCTGGGGTGAATCGATCATCATCGGCGTGGCCCCTGCGGGTGCCGAGATCTCAACCCGCCCCTTCCAGCTGGTGACCGGTCGCAGCTGGCGCGGCACCGCCTTTGGCGGCGCGTCGGGCCGAACAGATGTCCCAAAAATCGTTGATTGGTATATGGACGGCAAGATCGAGATCGATCCCATGATCACCCACAAATTGACGCTTGATCAGATCAACGAAGGATTTGATCTGATGCACGAAGGTAAATCAATCCGCGCCGTCGTGGAGTTCTGATCAAGCGAAGCTAAGCCAAAACGCAGGCCATTTGCGGCCTGCGTTTTTTTGTTGCCCAACCGCTTGTGATCATGCGGTATGGACGCACGTAGCGCACGAGGACCATTGTGAAGTTTCAGGCCGTTGATATCTCCAAAACGGAAACCGCCTCGACCATCATAGCCCGCAATTTACGCCGTGCTATCATCGCTGGAGATCTGCGCGATGGAGAACAACTACGACAGGATCAAATTGCGAAGGCCTTTAATACCTCACGCTACCCTGTGCGCGACGCCTTGGCCAAATTGGAACAACAAGGGCTGGTTGAACACATCCGCAACAGAGGCACGTTTGTTGCGACGTTGTCCCTGAAAGAAGCACAAGAGATCTTTCATTTTCGAAGCACACTCGAAGCCGAGGTCATGCGGCGCGCCGTGCCCAACATCACGCCAGAAATCATCGCTCGGGCACGGACCCACCAAGACGATTTTGCCAGCGCAACAGATCCCTTGACCTTTAGCGCGCTGAATAAAAAATTCCACATGGCGCTGTATCAAGCGAGCGATCAACCGTTTCACCTGTCCGTAATTGAGACTGCGATGTCCCGGATTGACCGCTATCTGCGTGCACAGCTGGTCATGAGCGACGGCATGGCACAAAGCAGCGCAGAGCATGACGCCATTCTAAGCGCCTGCGCCGCGGGTGATGCCGACACCGCGGCCCAATTGACCGCGCAGCACATCGACCATGCGCGTGTGTCCTTGGAAACCCAACTCGCCAAAAGTTAGATCACACATGTCGGTATGCAGATCACAGGTTGCTCTGGACCTCAACCGCATCAAGTCGCACGTCATACCCCCACAAGCGACGCAGATGGATCAAGACCTCTTCTCTGTCGTCCTCGCTCAGATGGATACCATCCCGCACGGTATGGATCAGCTTTAGCTCGCGGTCTCCTTTCAGATCAGCATCCGCAACCTGAATATCTGGCTCCTGATAAGCCAGATCATATTGATGGGCCAGATCACGACGGATGGCTTTGTAGCCAGCCCGGTTGTGGATTTGACTGACCACCAGATTAGGCTGTTCCTCAACATCGCTTAGCGCAAACAGCTTAAATTTACGGATCAGATGCGGCGATAGGAATTGCTGAATAAAGCTTTCATCCCGATAGTTTGCCCATGCATCGCGCAGCACTTTGCGCCAATCCGAATTGCCCGCAAATTCAGGAAACCACTCCCGGTCTTCGTCCGTCGGGTTTTCACAGATGCGACAGATATCCTGCATCATCGCAAAGCCCAGCGCATACGGGTTGATGCCCGAATAGCGAGGATCGTCGAATTCAGGTTGCAGCACCACATTTGTATGGCTGTGCATGATCTCCATCAACGCGCCCTGCGTGATCAAGCCCTGTTCATACAGCTCGTTCACGATGTAATAGTGCACAAAGGTCGCGCAGCCTTCGTTCATCACCTTGGTCTGCTTCTGCGGGTAAAAATACTGCGCGAGATTGCGCACGATCCGCAAGATCTCACGCTGCCAACCTTCCAAGATCGGGCTGTGTTTTTCCAAGAAATACAACACGTTCTCTTGTGGCATATTCATGTCTTTGCGCCGCTGACCATAGGGCCCATTTTCAACATGGTCTCCCCTGCGATCACCAAGGGTGGCATCGGTCCAAATGTCCAAAACGCTTTGCCCGCTCTCGTAACCTTCGCGCACTTTTGCCATGGCGGCGACTTCGGCGGCGGTTGGCTTTGGCGGGCGCCCATATCGAAACACCCCCTGCGATTGCAACGCGTGAGCCGCATCCAGGATTTCCTCAACCGCGTCCAACCCATGCCGCTCTTCGCAGGCGGCGATATAGTTTTTGGCAAAAGCCAGGTAATCGTGAATGCCATCGGCGTCCGTCCATTGCTGGAACAGATAGTTGTTTTTAAAGAAATGGTTATGACCAAAGGCCGCATGCGCCATTACCAAGGTTTGCATCGCCATGGTGTTTTCTTCCATGTTGTAACTGATGCAAGGATTGGAATTGATCACAATTTCATAGGCCAAGCCCTGACGCCCCGTGCGATACAAGGCTTCATCCCGGGCAAAGTGTTTGCCAAACGACCAGTGCTGATACATCAAGGGCAAACCAATGCAGGAATACGCATCCAGCATCTGCTCGGCCGAAATGATTTCGATCTGATTTGGGTAAACATCCAACCCCAGATCGTTCAGCGCAATTTTTTCGATCGCGTCGCGGGCTTTCTCAAGCAGCTCAAAAGTCCATTCAGGGCCCTCAAACAGCAGTTCAGGTGGGGGTGTTTTATCCAACATTCAGACCTCCCTTGACCTTGGGCAAAAAGAATTCGCGGAAAATCGGATAGATATGCTGCGCAAAGGCCACTCGTTGCATTTCAAAATGCGCTGACTGGGCTTTGACTTCGCGGTAATTCTGCCAAAGATCTTCGCCAGCCTCAGGATTTAACAGCAACTGATCGGCGCTTTCTTCGACAATTTCCACATAGGCATAATACTGACACACTGGCAAAAGATGCTGCAGCAGAAGATTTTTGCAGCGCTGCGAGTCATTGCCAAAGTTTTCGCCATCCGAAGCCTGCGCCCCATAGATGTTCCACTCATCCGGCGGATAGCGCTCTTCGATGATTTCCTTCATCTTTTCCAATGCAGTAGAGACGATCGTCCCCCCGGTTTCACGGGCATAAAAGAACGTATCTTCGTCGACTTCCTGCGCGTGATGCGTATGGCGTACAAACACTATCTCAGTATGCTCGTAACAGCGGTTCAGGAACAAATGCAGCAACAGGAAAAACCGCTTGGCCAGATCTTTTTCGCGCTCCTGCATAGATCCCGAAACATCCATCAAACAAAAAACAACGGCTCGGGAATTGCGGATCTTCTCGGGTACAAAAGTATCATACCGTAGATCCAAGGGATCGATGTAGCCGACCACTCGGCGCTTGCGCAGCAAAACGTCCCGCTGCTTGAGCAACGCCTCCAGCAATTCCTGTTGCGTCTCGCTGCGCGTCTCCTCCCCTTCGAGATCAGCGATCTGTGCCTCCAGCTCTTTTTGAGCCTTCGTCGACGGACGCTGCAACGCGATACGCCGCCCCAGAGAATTGCGCATGGTGCGCACAAGGTTCAGATTGTTGGGGGTGCCTGCCGTCGTCAGACCTGCACGCCGAGTGCCGATGGTCTCTGTTTCGACCGTAGCCTTTTCGACCAGATCCGGCAGTTCCAGCCCGTCAAACAAGATTTCGAGATATTCATCCTGTGTCAGAGTAAAGGAAAACTCGTCATCCCCTTCGCCGTCCTCAGCGCCCTTACGGCCGCCTTTACCACTCCCCCCTTCGGGGCGCTTGATCTGATCACCGACAACAAAATCCTTGTTGCCGGGTAATACATACTGACGGTTTCCGCCCTTTGAGCCGTGATACAAACGCGGCTCTTTCAGGCCCTTGGATGGAATGGTGACTTTTTCTCCAGAGCCAACCGCCTCGGCGCCGTCCTTGATCGACTTATCTTTGACAGATCGGTCGACCCGTTCTTTGATATTCTCACGGGCGCGCCGCAGGAACCGTTGCCGGTTGCCCAGGCTTTTACCTTTGGGATTGGCGCGCCTGTCAATGAAATGATGCATTTAGAGACCCCGCCTTTATCCAGCTTTATTTACGCGCATGTACCACTCAACCAGACGCCTGACCTGACGGTCGGTGTAGCCGTGGCTTCGCATGCGCTCGACGAACTCCTGATGTTTGCTTTCAGTCTTGCTGTCTTTCTTGCTCCCAAATGAGATCACCGGCAGCAGCTCTTCCACCTGGCTGAACATGTGTTTTTCGATCACATCGCGTAGTTTTTCATACGAATTCCAGGCAGGGTTTGCGCCCGTGTTTGCCCGGTGGCGCAGCGAGAATTTGACCACTTCGTTGCGGAAATCCTTGGGATTTGCGATGCCGCAAGGTTTTTCAATCTTGCTCAACTCAGCGTCCAGGATCTCGCGATTGTAAAGCTGCCCGGTGTCGGGATCCTTGTAGTCCTGCTCTTCGATCCAGGCGTCCGCATGCGAGATGTAGCGGTCAAAGACGTTCTGACCGTATTCGGTATAACTCTCGAGATAGGCCTTCTGAATTTCATTGCCAATGAATTCTTCGTACCGCGGCGCAAGCTCAGTTTTAATAAACTCCAGATAGGTCTGTTCGATCTCCTGCGGGAACTGCTCGCGTTTGATCATCTGCTCTAGAACATACATCAAATGCACTGGATCCGCGGCCACCTCATCGGTGTCAAAATTGAAAACCGAACTCAGCACCTTAAAGGCAAAGCGGGTTGAGACACCGTTCATCCCTTCGTCCACGCCAGCGCGGTCCTGATATTCCTGTACGGTCTTGGCCTTCGGGTCCGTGTCCTTCAAGCTTTCGCCGTCATATACTCGCATCTTACTGTAAAGGTTTGAATTTTCGTGCGCCTTCAGCCGCGTTAGAACCGAGAACCGGCTGAGTATTTTCAGCGTTTCCGGAGCACAGGGCGCATCGCGCAGCTCACTGGTTTCGATCAGCTTGTGATAAATCTGCGATTCATCCGTGACCCGCAGGCAATAAGGCACCTTCACAATCGACACCCGGTCAATAAAGGCTTCGTTGTTCTTATTGTTCTTAAAGGTCTGCCATTCGCTTTCGTTAGAATGCGCCAAAATGAGTCCCGAGAACGGGATCGCACCAAAGCTCTCGGTGCCCATATAGTTGCCTTCCTGCGTTGCCGTCAGCAACGGGTGCAGCATCTTAATCGGCGCTTTGAACATCTCGACAAATTCCAGAACGCCCTGCGTGGCACGGTTCAAACCGCCCGAGAAGCTATAGGCATCGGGATTGTCCTGACTGAAATGTTCCAGCTGGCGAATGTCCACCTTACCGACAAGCGTTGAAATGTCCTGATTGTTCTCATCGCCCGGTTCCACCTTGGCGACACAAATGCGCCGCAGGCGCGACGGGTACAGGCGCACAACAGAGAATTTGCTGATATCCCCTTCAAACTCGTCCAGCCGTTCCACCGCCCAAGGTGACATTAGTCCCGGCAAACGATGGCGCACAATTCCGTATTCTGTTTCCAGCATCTTGCCCATACGAACGGGATCAAACAGGCCCAGAGGGCTTTCAAACAACGGAGAGATCTGATCCCCGGCTTTCAGAACATAGATGGGTTGATCTTCGATCAGGCGCTTCAGCCGTTCTGCGAGCGAGGACTTGCCGCCGCCGAC
This sequence comes from uncultured Paracoccaceae bacterium, assembly GCA_947492585.1. Taxonomy (GTDB): domain Bacteria; phylum Pseudomonadota; class Alphaproteobacteria; order Rhodobacterales; family Rhodobacteraceae; genus Epibacterium. The sequence continues at coordinate 34,132 of CANLND010000020.1, read as the reverse complement.
AGGCCCCAAAAGATAGAGAATCTGCTTACGTTCCTCTAGGCCCTGCGCCGCATGCCGGAAATAGCCGACAATGCGTTCGATCGTGTCCTCCATTCCATAGAAATCTTTAAAGGCACTGTATCGCTTGATCGTTCGGTTCTGGAAAATCGGCCCTAGCCTTGCATCCTTGGATGTATCAACCAGCTCTTCGTCTCCAATCGCCTTCAGCATGCGCTCTGCCACATTGGCATACATGCTTGGGTCATCCTTACAGGCCAGCAGATAGTCCTGTAAGGACATCTCCTGCTCCTGTATCTGACCGTACTGCTCGGCGAAAAGTTCAGCGATATTTGACATATGATCAAGCCTCCTGATCTCTGTGTGCCCGTCCTCCTGGGGTTCTTCACTGCAAGCGAACACAAGGCCCCTGCACGTAGGCCAATGGGGTGTCCGCGTCGTTCTTAAATTCTGATATCTGCTCTGCACCGCGTCCATGACGCGCGCCCGCTGGTCACTCTCTCGCGGGTGACTTGGGCCACGGAATTCTCTCCGCAGCGGCGTATGCTTGGGCACCAGATTACTACAGATGTCCTCATCACGCTATCTGTAACTGGTATATTTTTATTTAATTTCCATGAAGTTTGACAAACTTCTGTTCACAAGGCGGAGAGTACAAAGTGCAGTGCCAAGGGTCAGGCCACTGCAAGAACGGTTGTCGAGAATCTCTTTAGCCTTCTCGCCGCTCAGACCGCGCGGATGGAATTCACCGCGTGCTCTCCTCCCAATTGTGCCACATTTTGATCGAAGGGGAAGAAAAATCTTCACGAAAGGTTAACGAAAACCAGTGGTTTCCTTGTTTTATTGGTTCACAAACTCGCGATTGCTGCACAATAGACACGGTTAATATGCGTTAACACATACTATCACTTGCCCAAGACTGGACTCACCCCACACATTTGGAACAATATGCCACAAAACGGCCACATATAGGGCCGTCGGACATTTGAGCGAAAATCGGGCCTGCGCAACGTTCTGACACTTTCAGATCGCGCGCGTTTGCCCACTAGGCGAGCGGTAAAAAGAATGAGTACGGTTGCATATATCACCCGTGATTTGACGGGTACAAAACAACATGGTGAATTTGCTGAGGGCGCGTCTATTGTCGATGCCACCAGCGCAAAAGATATCTCCCTAAATATGAGCGCGTCCGACGTTGAAAGCTATCAGCGGATCGGCAATGACCTGCAGATCGTGACCCACGATGGCCAGACCCTTGTGCTGGACAACTATTTTGCGGAAGGCATCACAGGCGAGAAAAACCTGTTCCTGAGCGAAGATGGTACTTTTGTTGAAGTGCTGTTGGAAGATCGCGCAGAGGGCATGCTTTACCCGACATACGAACCACTTGACCTTACCGGCAAGTGGAGCGCCTACGATGATATGGCGTTTCTGGATCTGGACCGCATCGAACCTGTCGTTGCACCATTGGCCGCGCCGCTTCTTGGGCTGGGCGGTTTGGGAACTGCCGCGGCTGCGGCAGGTGTATTGGGTGCAGCCATTATCGGTGGTGGCGGGGGCGATGGTGGCGGAAGCGGCGATCCAGGTGCAGGTGGCATCGCAGATCCAACAGTCGACAATCCAGACGCGGTTGTAGATGTCTCAGGCAACACCACTGACCCCGTTGTTGTGTCTGGAACCGGCGAGCCGGGCTCTGACGTTGTAGTTGCGATTGGCGACACCGAGCAAACAACAACCATTGGCGATGATGGCACCTGGACAACGACGTTTGACCCCGCGGATCTGCCTGTCGATGGCAGCTATGACGTTGTCGTCACCGTAGATGACCCAGACGGGGTCACCCACGAGCTGGATGGTCCGTCAATCAACATCGACACAACCCCTCCCCCAGTGGAAGTGACCGCAGGCACGCAATCGGTTGGCGAAGTTGTCAACGGCACCGAGTATGATGCAGGGACCGTGATCTCCGGCACCGGCGAAGCTGGGGCAAGTGTCGCAGTTTCCATCAACGGCACCACCCACGAAACCACAGTGGCCGACGACGGCAGCTGGAGTGTAACGTTTGCATCTTCTGAACTGGAGAGCGGCGAATACGAGACCGCCGTGAGCATCACCAGCACGGACTCCTTTGGCAACGCCACGACACTGTCAGACGTATTGGAAGTTGACACTGTCGCTCCAGCAGTTGGTTTTGACGCCGTCGAAGGCGACAATATGGCCAACGCGGCCGAAGCGTCAGATGGTATTGTCATTTCAGGTACGGGCGAAGCCGGGGCGTCGATCTCGGTTGAGCTGCTTGGCGAGACTATGACAACAACCGTCGCAAACGACGGCAGCTGGTCGCTTGATTTTGCCTCCAGCGTGTTCACCGCGGGCGAGTACGATGCCACAGCAACTGTCACCACCGTTGACGCGGCAGGCAACAGCACAACCTCAGCCCATACATTTGCGATCGATACTGTTGCGCCTGTCGCGACCGTGGACACCGTCGAGACCGACGATGTGGTCAATGCTGCCGAAGCCTCCGATGGCGTGACGCTGTCGGGCACCGGTGAGGCCGGATCAACTGTTTCGGTTGCGTTCCTTGGCGCAACACGCACGGCGACAGTTGGCGATGATGGCACTTGGTCGCTTGACTATGACGCCTCAGCTCTGCCCAGCGGTGAAACAACTGCCACCGCGACTGTGACGATCACCGACCTGGCCGGGAACGTTGGCGACACCGTCACCCATGACGTTGAAATTGACACGCTGGTGAACACCCTGACCGCTGACGGCAACCAAACTGCCGACGACGTTATCAACAGCAGCGAACGTGAGTCAGGTCTGACCCTCAGCGGCACCGTCGAAGCCGGATCTACCGTGTTTGTCACCATCGAAGGTGTAGAGCGCGAAGCCACCGTCGACGACGCAGGCAACTGGACTGTTGATTTCCTCCCAGCTGATCTCCCCGAAGGCACCTATTCGACATCGGCATCAATCGTTGCCACCGATGCGGCGGGGAATAGCGAAACAATCACCGAGACCTTTACCGTCGATACGCAAGGCGCACCGGAATACCTGGGCCTGCATACCGACGTGGGCTTTATCGAAGATCTGGAGTTTGCCGAAGCCCTTACGGACATGACTGTCAATACCATTGCTGATGATGGCACAGTTGCATCAATCGATGGCGCAACCGCCGTCGGCAACGACCCCTTCACCAATGAAACTGAAACCACCTTCCGCGTGGACAACCCTGCAGATATTCCAGATGGTTCGGTTCTTGTCGTCAGCAGCACCGATGCCGCGGGCAACTCCGCCAGCACCATGGTTGTAATTGAAGACGCAGTCTCCGGCAGCGATCTGTTTGCCAACACCGGCTTGACTGGGTTCAACATCGAGAACCTCAATCTGAATGAAAGCGCCGATTCAAACCTGGTTTTGACCGAAGCTGACATTCTAGCTTTGTCCGACAACACCGATACTTTGGTTGTCCAGGGCGGTGTCGACGACACATTGACCGTGACAAGCGCTACTTTGTCGGAAACACGCGACATCAACGGCGATACATTCAATGTCTACACAGTAGGCACGGATGGCGCGACCTTGATCGTCGACGAAAACGTCAACGTCATTATCTAAAGTCCGAACCTGGCAATTCATTGAATTGCCAGGTTCTATAATGCCCAATTCGGGCAAGGGGGCAGGATGAAACGGACGTTTGCAATGGGTGGGCTCATTGCTCTATGCAGCTTGACCGGCTGTGTGGAGCAATTGCCGTTTATGGCGCCGGAAACCGCACCAGGATCAGCGACGGGCGCGCCCGTCACAAATTTTGATCAGTCAAATCAAAAACAGAAATCCGAAGTCATCGAACAATTGATGGCACGGCGATCACTGCTGGAAGATTCCAGCATCTACAATACAGTTGCTCAGGCCGCGCTCAATGCGTCGGCTCGTTCGTCCGAAGCGGAATTGATCAGCGCCAAACTGCGGGCTGAGGCCAAGGCGAAAAATTGGCTGCCCTCGATCGGACCAACGATCAGTCTGACGGATCTGGGGGATATGGTTGCCAGCATCCTGATTGAGCAGGTGCTTTTTGATAACGGCCGCCGTAAATCTGAACGTGCCTTTGCCGCCGCAGATGTCGAAGTCGCTGCGGTCAATCTGTCGATCGATCAAAACAGCCGAGTTGAAACTGCGCTCAAATTGTATATCGATGGCCTGCTTGGCGATGAAAAAGCACGGTTTGCGGAAAAAGCCCTGCGTCAAATGAGCGAATTTGAGCGCGTCGTACAAGGTCGCGTGAACGGGGGCGTTTCAGATCGCTCCGACCTGCAAGTGGTACAAAGCAAAATCGCTGGCTTGCGTTCTGGCGCGTCGACCGCATCAGAGACAGCATCCACCGCGCGCGCAGAGCTGTATGCGCTGACCGGACAGGATTTTGACGTCCAGCCGCAAAAACTGGTCATCGGCACCCCACCCGAAGCGGCGGGCTTCATGGGGGTCTTGCTTGCCCAATCCGAAGCACACCGCAGTGTCGCACAGGCCGAAGTCGAGCGTGCCGGATTGCTGCCACAAGTCGCCGCGGCTGGAAATCTCACCAGCGATGGATCTGGCGCGGGCCTCACAGCCAGCATTGGACAACCTCTAGGGCTGGGTACGCCTGCCGCCCTAAAAGCCATCGAAGCCACCAAGGAAATCGCACGCCGTCAGGTTTCAGAAGCCGAAGAAGACGCGCGCCGGTCTTACAGCCGCCAACTGCAGCGTCTGACCTCCTTTAGACGACAAGAAGAAGAAACATCTCGGCTTGCCCGCACCAGCCGCGACACCTACAAGCTGTTCAAGGCGCAGTTTGAAGCCGGACAACGAACCGTATTGGATGTGGTCAACATCTACGAGGAATACGTCCGTCGCGAGCTCGCGCGCATTGAAGCAAAATATGAAGTGATCCAAATCCAACTAGAATTGGCACGGGATCAAGGGCTCCTGGCAGACGGGGACAAGATTTGAACGAGCACACCCCGAGTGATGAGATCAAGCAGGATGCACCCGCATCTGAACGCAAGCAACCCAACTTGCGTGCTGTCTCCAATGATATTGAGGACACGGCTGACACTCCCGCACCTGCACCGGCAGATGGCGAGGTCGTCACAAGTGACGTCATGGCGCAAGATGTGACCATCGAGCCGATCGCGCTGGACGGCGCCGACGGCGACGCAGAAGTGCACGCATTGGTCGAGGGCGCATCCTCTCGCATCCAGCACCGCGCCACGCTGGTCTCGACGCTGACGGCGATGAACGGGGTCGAAACTCCGATCAGTGACATCACCGATTTCCTGTGGAGCAACAATCCCGGCGATGTGACCTTTGAAACCATGGCGCGTGCGGTGGAAGCCGCAGGGTTGAACCCGGCGATGGAAACAAATGTAAAACTGCACCCTGACGTCTGGCCTGCCATCGCCATGATGAACAATGGGCAGTGCGTTCTGGTCCTTGGACAGGACGAAGGCACGCTCAGCATCTTTGATCTGACCTGTGAAGAACACCGCGCCGAAGTTCCGGTCGATGATTTTCAGCCGTTTTTCACCGGTGCCACGCTCAGCGCGCGCCCCTCGCTGGATCAGATGGCCGCGCGCCACACGCCGCAGCTGAAGGGCAAGCACTGGTTCTGGGGTGAATTCCGAAAATACCGTCGCCAGGTTGGCGAAATAATGCTTGGCTCTCTCGTGGCCAATATCCTTGCCGTCTCTGTCGCGCTGTTCTCTTTGCAGGTCTATGACCGTGTCGTACCGCACCAGTCACAGGCCACCCTGTGGGTGCTGGCTGTTGGAGCGTTCCTTGCGATCGGCCTGGAAGGTGTGTTGAAACTCGCACGTGCACGTCTGACCGACACGGCAGGCCGTCAGATCGAACTGTCGGTGCAACGCAACCTAATGCGTCGCCTGATCGGGATGCGTTCTGACAAGAAACCCCTGCCCCCTTCGGGCCTGTTTGCGGCAATGCGCGACTTTGGCGCTGTGCGCGAGTTCTTTACCTCATCGACTATCTCCACGCTGGCCGATATCCCGTTTATCGCCATCTTCTTATTGCTGGTTGCCTCAATCGCTGGCCCCATTGTCTGGGTTCTCATGCTGGGTGCGGTCCTGATGCTGATGCCGGCCTATTTCATGCAGCGGAAGATGATCGCGCTCACGCGCCAGACCCAAGGCGCCAACGCCAAGGCGGGCCGTCTGCTGCATGAGGTGGTGACCGAACTGGACACCCTGAAAACCCAACGTGGCGAAGACCGCGTGCTGCGCCTGTGGGATGAACTGAACACGTTGTCGTCCCATTCGGCCGCTGAACAGCGTCGCCTGTCCAGCGCGCTGACCTATTGGTCACAGGGCATTCAACAATTCACCTATATCTCTGCTGTGGTCTTTGGCACATTCATGGTCTTCAAAGGTGAATTCACCGTGGGCACCATCATTGCCACCGGCATCCTGACCAGCCGTACTCTGGCGCCGCTCACCCAGTTTGCTGGCACGCTGGCACGCTGGAGCAACGTCAAGGCTGCGCTGGAAGGGTTGGACACCATCGCCAACGCCGCACAGGAAAAAGAAGACGACCGCAACTACATGCGCCGAGAGACCTTTGAGGGTCGTTTTGAATTGCGCGAAGTTGTATTCCGCTATGATGATGACGGCGCACCCACCGTGGATGTACCTGCGGTTGCGATCACCCCCGGCCAACGCGTCGCCATTCTGGGCGTCAACGGCTCTGGGAAATCAACCCTTTTGAAGCTCCTGACAGGTCTGTATTCACCAGATCAGGGCCGGGTGATGATCGACGGCACCGACATGAACCAAATCGATCCCCGCGATCTGCGCCGCCATGTTGGCTACCTCAGCCAAGACATCCGCTTGTTTGCTGGGTCCTTGCGTGAAAACCTCAATATGAACCTATTGGAGCGCAATGACGAACGTCTGATGGCTGCGCTCGATTTTGCGGGTCTCGGCGCCTATGTGCGCAACCACCACAAGGGTCTGGATCTGGAAATCGGAGACGGGGGCGGCGGGCTGTCCATTGGTCAGCGCCAGTCCATCGGATGGGCGCGGCTTTGGCTGCAAAACCCGTCCATTGTACTGTTGGATGAACCTACAGCCTCGCTCGACCAGACGCTTGAACGCACGCTCGTCAGCCGCCTGGACACATGGCTGCAGGGCCGGACTGCGGTGATTGCGACCCACAGAATGCCCATCTTGCAGCTGACCAACCGCACGCTGATTTTGCAGGCCGGTCGCATGGTCGTGGATGGACCACGAGATCAGGTGCTGGCGCATCTGGCCTCTGGGGATAAAAAATGAGCTCAGCCCAGCAAGACTTGGCCGAAAGCGCACAGCAGTCGAGCCGCATCATCTATATCGTTGGCCTCGCCTTATTGGCGTTTCTGGGGTGGGCTACATTTGCTTGGGTCGATGAAATCGTACGTGCGGATGGTGAAGTTGTCTCCTCCTCCCGCGCACAGATCGTACAGAACCTTGAAGGCGGGATATTGGCGGAACTTTATGTCCGACAGGGCAATGTTGTGCAGGCCGGACAAGTTCTGGCAAAATTGCAAGACACCAAGTTCCGCACCAAGGTGGATGATCTTCAGGACCAAATCGACGCGCTGGAAATCATACAGTACCGGTTGGAAGCCGAAGTTTCTGGCCTGCTGTCCTTTAACGTGAATCCAGAACTTCGAGACCGTTCTCCCGGCATTTTTGCCTCAGAACGTGCGCTGCTCAATGCACGCCAGACTGATTACAACGGCCGCCGCAAAAATGCGAAACAAGTGATGGACCAGTTAAATAAAGAACTGGCCAACATGCAGCGACTTCACAAGCAGAACATCGTGGCCTTGATCGAAGTGAACAGCGCACAAAAAGCGGCCAACGATGCCGCAGCAAAATTCACCGAAATCGGCACACAGAACGAACTGATGCTGGCCGAAGAGTATTCGCAGACTCTGCAAGAGCTGACCTCTCGCCGTCAGGAACTGCGTATTGCCCGAGATCAGCTGGACCGTACCGTCATCACCTCCCCCATGCAGGGCATTGTGAACCGTCTGGCGGTCACGACGATTGGTGGTGTTCTACGCCCCGGTGAAGAGATCGTAGAAATCATTCCATTGGGCGAAGAGCTGTTTGTCGAAGCACGGGTCAAACCAGAAAACATCGCCAGCGTTCAGCCCGGTCAGGATGCTACGGTGAAACTCTCGGCCTATGATTACACGATCTATGGCAGCCTGCGGGGCAAGGTGGACTTTGTGTCGGCGGATACGTTTGAAGATGATCGCAATCCGCGCGCGGAACCCTTTTATCGGGTGACAGTAAAGGTCGATCGCAGCAGCTTTTCTGAGCGCCAACAAAGCATTCAGATCCGCCCTGGCATGCGGGCGATTGCGGAATTGCAAACAGGCAGTAAAACCATCCTGCAATACCTGCTCAAGCCGCTTTATAAATCCAAGAACGCTCTACGCGAACCTTAACCACGCTCGCGAAACACAGTCCCCAAAAAACCAAAACCCGCAGCCATTCTGGCGCGGGTCTTATGGGACTGAGATTGAACAGGATGATTCAACCGGCGCGCTGCACCAGATCCCATAAACTTTGGTCTAACGCTGTTCCAATAGAAACTCTGCGTTTGCCCATGGCTGCCTTTGCCGAGATCACTGACACCAGCCGAGGTGCACGGCCCGCGACCATTTCGAATACTGGTGCACCAGAGGCACCAAAATCAACACGACAACTCATCACCAATGTCTGCGCCTTTCGAGCCAGCACATGACAGGGCTGTTCCCAATTTGGTCGGTTCTTTTGGACGTAGTTGTATGACATGACCCCCACCGCATCACCGCGCACGGCCCGCGACGACGTTGCAAAGGGTTGGATTTGCTCTGAACTGATCGGGCTGCTGAGACGAAGGACTGCCAGATCATGGCCGATCTGAGCCTGCCCAGGCCGGCGGTATTGATACTGCGGATGCAGAACAGCCTTGGCGACACTGCGCGCGGCCTTTGCATAGCGCCCGTTCAGACCGGCTTCGAAACGGATCGTCGTTGGATCCACCGCTTTGCCGTTGTTTGGGTCATAAAGGCAATGCGCCGCCGTCAGCACAAGGTTCGGTGCGATCAATGACCCGGTACACATGTTGCGTCCCGCTATGTTCAGCCGTCCAACGGCTTCCCACCCGGTGACTTTACTTCCATTGCCCAAATGGTCTTGGGCAGAGATACTACCGGGCATGCCCAACGTCAGGCAGGCCGCAGCAACTGCAATAAGTCGTTTCATATTCCACTCCAACTTCCCACGTTCACAATTTCATTCAGTCGTACGGCTGGAATGAGGCCCAATCGTGCCCCTGGGCGGCGGTTTCGTGGACAGAATGTGGCAAACTTAATAAATTATTAACGATGAGGCCAGTATTACAGCAATATCCGCAATAATAAGGGCTTCCATACGCAGGAAGCGCCGTAATTCACCAAATTTCTATTCAATAGTCTGTAAAATAATAGCTTTCTGCAGGCTAAAAACTTGCAAAAACACAGCCTAAAGGTGTCTCAGCCGGGGTATTTCGCGACAAAATCCGGTCGCAGCCCATCGAAAACGCCTCAATAGGGCGCAAATGTGTCCGAATCCCCCACCCCCACAGCTTTCGATCCCCTTAATTGCAGCGATCCACCTTAACGATTCAGCCCCAAAGTTCATATTTGGCGAATCCTGCTCCACGGCTGTTCAGTCGACATCTCGCTTATGTGAACCTCACTCACACTTGATCGCAGCGGTTCCACGTTCTACCTCTAGGCCAGCGACACGACTGGACTTGGAGACGCCACTATGCCGACCGCATTGACCACAATTTCAGGCGCGCCGCAGGGGCGCTTTGCCTATGGCACCATGCAGTTTGGGGGACGGGCAGATAGCGCCGCGTCAGCCGAGATGTTTCATGCCAGCTGCGCCGCTGGCATTCGTCACTTTGATACAGCATGGGTGTACACAGATGGCGAGAGCGAACAGATTCTGGGTCAACTTGCCGCGCCGCGCCGCGAGGATCTGCTGATTGCCAGCAAGGTTGGATATACCGGCGGGGCGGCTCCCGTAAATCTTCAGACCCAATTTGATCAAAGCCGTCGCAGACTCAACATGGACACAGTCGATCTATTGTATCTGCATCGTTTTGATCCGCACACTGATCTGCGCGCCACGCTCAACTGGTTTGCAGACAAGAAACAAGCGGGCCAGATCCGCTATGTTGGGGTGTCAAATTTTGCCGCATGGCAGGTCGTCCAAGCCGCTTGGGTGGCGTCAACGTTTGATCTGAAAATTGACGCGATGCAACCGATGTACTCGTTGGTCAAACGACAGGCAGAAGTCGAAATCCTGCCGATGTGCGCGGACCTGGGCATCAACGCCCTGCCCTATTCGCCTCTTGGCGGTGGCCTTCTGACTGGGAAATACGCAGTTGGGGGTATGGGCCGCCTGTCCGAGGACAGCAGGTATGCCGCCCGCTATGGTGCCGACTGGATGCATGATTGCGCCCGCGACCTGGCACAGCTGGCAGAGCAAAGAGGCGTAAACCCGGCGACCCTCGCTGTGGCCTGGGCAGCCGCCCATCCCAGCCAACCTACCCCAATATTATCCGCGCGCTCCGTTGACCAGCTGCGACCCTCGCTGGCAGCGGCTGAATTCGACATGACCGCGCAGCTCTATAGCGAAATCGCAAAGCTGAGCCCGCGCCCAGCGCCCGCCACTGACCGGTTGGAGGAATATTAATTCTCATGCCTCTACGCCCTCCCCCCAACTCCGCCTCGGTGGCGCACCCCGACGCGCAGGGCCGGCTGTTTGCTCCCGCCGCCGCCCGCAACGCCCAAGCCTTGGTCGGGCTGTTGCGACGTGTCGCAGCCCCCAAGGGACAGGCCCTTGAATTGGCCAGCGGCACTGGCCAGCACGTCACGATCTTTGCCGAAGCGATGCCAGATATTCATTGGCAACCAACCGAGATCGACGCGACCCGACTGGTTAGCATCAACGCCTACCGACAAGACGCGCAACTGGACAACATCGCATCTGCGGTCACTTTGGACGCCACACAGCCCGGTTGGAGCGGCCCGAGGGCAGAACAGTTTGATCTCATTGTTCTGGTCAACCTCCTGCATCTCATCAGCGAAGAGGAAGCAAACACATTGATCGCTGAGGCGGCGCAAGCGCTTTGCCCAACGGGTGTACTGGTTTTATATGGGCCGTTCCGCCGCAACGGTCGTCTGACCAGCGAAGGGGATCGTCAATTTGATTCCGGCCTTCGTGCCCATGACCCGGATATAGGTTACAAAGATGATGTCGCCCTCGCACAGAGCGCCGAGACGGCCGGGCTGAGCATCCTTGAGCAGGTTGAAATGCCCGCAAACAATCTTGCGCTGGTTCTGACACGCCGAGAACGTTGAGCGCGGTAATAAAACCGGTCCCGTCGCCCCCCCCGAAATTTGATCCAGACACCGCCGTTGCGCGGCACTTGCAACAAAAAAGCCCCGGCCAAATGACCGGGGCTTTGAATGCCGTGTGAACAAGATCAGCCGTTTTTGCGGATGGTTTCGTTCTTCGGATCATACGGGCTGTCACAGGTCACAATCGCGTCCCACAACTTATCCTGCATTTTGACCTTCAGTTTGGTGCCTTCGACAGCATCCTCGGGGCGCACATAGCCCATGCCGATGCTCTTCTCAAACGCCACCGAATAGCCGCCGGACGTCAAACGACCCACGCGCGTGCCTTCGGGTGTATACAGCACCTCACGTCCCCATGGATCCGCATCCGACGGGCCGTCAATCAGCAAGGTCACACATTTGAACCGAACACCGGTCTCAACCATGGCCTCTTTGCCGTTGAAATCCTTGGACAGGTCAATGAAGCGCGGCAAGTCAGCCTCAGCCGGAGTTGCATCACGGCCCAGTTCGTTGCCAAACGCGCGGTAGGATTTCTCCTGACGCAGCCAGTTCTGAGCGCGGGCGCCGACCAGCTTCATACCGTGCTTTTCGCCCGCCTTTTCCAGCAGATCGAACAGGTAGTTCTGCATTTCCATCGGGTGGTGCAGTTCCCAACCAAGTTCGCCGGTATAGGCAACGCGGATCGCGTTCACCGGGCACATGCCCAGTTCGATCTGCTTGGCCGACAGCCATGGGAAGCGTTTGTTCGACAGCGCCGTTTCAGGATCAGCGTCAACAATCACCTCTTTCAGCACATCACGCGACTTGGGACCCGCGATAGCAAAGACGCCCCATTGGGTGGTGACATCCTGGATCTCGATGTACCCGAACTCCTCCATCTTGTCGGCAGCTGCCTTGCGCAGGAAGTCGGCATCGTATTCAGTCCAAGCACCGGCAGACACGAGATAATAGTTATTCTCGCCGTTGCGCACGATGGTGTATTCTGTGCGCGTTGTCCCCGCCGCTGTCAGTGCGTAGGTCAGATTGATACGGCCAATTTTGGGCAGTTTGTTACAGGTGAACCAATCCAGGAACTGGGTGGCACCGGGGCCTTTGACCACATGTTTGGTAAAGGCGGTTGCATCCACAAGGCCAACACCTTCACGGATGGCTTTTGCCTCATCAACCGCGTGCTGCCACCAGCCGCCGCGACGGAACGAGCGCGCATCATGGTCGAAATTCTCAGGGGCATCCAGTGGTCCAAAATAGTTCGGACGTTCCCAACCGTTCACCCAGCCAAATTGCGCGCCGCGTTCTTTTTGACGATCAAACGCTGGCGAGGTCCGCAAAGGCCGAGCCGCCGGGCGTTCTTCGTCCGGGTGGTGCAAAACGTAAACGTGGTCGTAGCATTCTTCGTTTTTGCGCGATGCAAATTCCGTGGTCATCCAGCTCTGGCTGTAACGCTTGGGGTCGAGGCTTGCCATATCGATCTCGGCTTCGCCATTGACCATCATCTGCGCCAGATAATAACCAGTGCCGCCCGCCGCGGTGATGCCAAACGAGAAACCTTCGGCCAGCCACATGTTGCGTAGGCCGGGGGCCGGACCAACCAGTGGGTTGCCGTCAGGTGTGTAGCAGATTGGACCGTTGAAGTCGTCTTTCAGGCCGCAGTCCTCGGTTGAAGGCATACGGTGAATCATCGCCATATACTGCTCTTCGATGCGTTCCAGTTCCAGCGGGAACAGGTCCGCGCGGAAGCTGTCCGGCACGCCATGTTCAAAGCAGGCTGGGGCGTCTTTTTCATAGACGCCAAGGATCCACCCGCCACGCTCTTCGCGAACATATGATTGCGCATCAGCGTCACGGATCACCGGGTGCTCGGCGTTCCCCGCCGCACGGTAGGCTTCCAGTGCCGGGTCCACATCGGTGACGATGAACTGGTGTTCCACCGGCACAGCAGGAATTTTGATGCCAAGCATTTTAGCCGTACGCTGCGCGTGGTTGCCGGACGCCGTCACAACGTGTTCCGCAGTGATCACCACCTGTTCGTCGCCAGGGACAAGGTTGCCGCCCTTTTCGACCATCTTGGTGCAGGTAACTTCCCAGTGCGTACCGGTCCAGTGGAAGGCGTCAGCCTGCAATCTGCGAACAATGTCCACACCACGCTGGCGCGCGCCTTTGGCCATGGCCTGTGTCACATCAGCTGGGTTGATGTACCCATCTTCGGTGTGAAAGATCGCACCTTTCAGATCATCTGTTTTGATCAGCGGCCAGCGCTCTTTGATCTCATCCGGAGAGAGCCACTCGTATGACACACCGCAAGTTTCTGCGGTCGATGCATAGAGCATATATTCGTCCATGCGCTCCTGTGTCTGCGCCATGCGCAGATTGCCGACGACAGCAAAACCTGCGTTCAGACCAGTCTCTTCTTCCAGCGTCTTGTAGAAATCTACCGAATACTGGTGAATATGAGTCGTCGCATAAGACATGTTAAACAATGGCAAAAGGCCAGCTGCATGCCAGGTTGAGCCCGAGGTCAGCTCATCCCGCTCGATCAGCATGACATCGTCCCAGCCAGCCTTGGCCAGATGATAAGCAATCGAGGCTCCGACGGCACCGCCACCAACAACCAGAGCTTTGACTTCGGTTTTCATTTTCCCGCGCTCCACATTTTTTGTATAGAATCCTGTGACGGTTATGGCTGATTTGCCAGCCCCTGCACAAAATCCATCCGACCTAAAAAACGACGAAACCGACCCCAACCAACAGAGCCACCGTCGGTTCAGGCCACATGGTCCACCCGAGCATGGCCTAGGCGCAAAAAATCTTACCCGGATTCAGGATGTTCTGAGGATCCAGTGCCATTTTTATCGCGGCCATGAATCGTGTGGTTTCCCCTAGCTCTTCGGCCAGATACGCCCGCTTACCCTGTCCGATGCCATGTTCCCCCGTGCAGGTTCCTTCCATCGAAATTGCAAGACGATTCAACCAGCTGACAAATGATGTAGCCCGTTCAAACTGTGCGACGTCATCCTTATTGACCAGCAGCAACGCATGGAAGTTTCCGTCGCCGACGTGGCCCAAGATAGGAGCGAGGAATCCCAACTCTTCGGCCTTAAGTCGGGCTTGCTCAACACAATCGGCCAAACGTGAGATTGGCACGCAAACGTCAGTCGACAGCCCCAATGCACCCGGCTGCAACTGCAAGCCCGCCCAGTACATATCATGGCGCGCCTGCCACATGGCGTTGCGCTCTTCCAGAGTTGAGGTCGCGGTGAATTCCCCTCCACCGTTGTCCTCGGCAATCTGCTGAAAAAGCTCCGCCTGTTCGACAACTCCGGCCTCCGAACCGTGAAATTCAAGGAGCAGCACTGGCGTTTCCGGCAAATCCAATTTCGAGTAGGCATTCACCGCTTTGATCGCCACCGCATTCATCAATTCGATCCGAGCAACAGGAATACCACATTGAATGGTTGTCATGACCGCCGCGCAGGCATCTTTGATACTGTCAAACGAACAACGTGCCGCGCGAATGGCCTCTGGTATGCCCTGCAAGCGCAGGGTCAGTTCAGTGATGATCCCCAACGTGCCTTCTGATCCAATCAGCAAACGGGTCATGTCATATCCGGCAGACGACTTTTGGGCCCGAGCGCCAGTGCGGATGATGGTTCCATCTGCCATCACGGCTTCGAGGCTCAACACATTATCTTTCATCGTGCCATAGCGCACCGCGTTGGTGCCCGAAGCGCGGGTGGCAGCCATGCCGCCCAATGAAGCGTTCGCGCCGGGATCTATGGGAAAAAACAGCCCCTGATCACGCAGGTAAGTGTTCAGCTCTTCGCGGGTGACCCCCGGCTGCACGACAACATCCAGATCCTGTGCATTCACCCGTAAGATTTGGTTCATCCGCATAAGGTCAATGCAAATTCCGCCAGCAGGGGCATTTACGTGCCCCTCAAGCGAGGTCCCCGTGCCATACGCGATAACGGGCACATCATGGTCCGCGCAACACTGCACGACGAAAGAGACCTCTTCGGTGTTTTCCACAAAGATCACCGCATCAGGAGCCTGATTGGGGAGCCATGTGGTGGTGTGACCATGCTGCGCACATAAGGCGTCGCCAGTCTGCAAACGCTCTTCGAACCTGAGCGCCAACGCCATGATCGCAGCCGCGATCCCCGCATTATTCCGCGGCATGGCTTTTGTTGCACTCATGGTGATCTCCAAGTCTACTCGACCGTTAACAGATGGGCCGGGTGCCCGATGGGTCCCGGCCTGTGGAAATTAGCCACCCACCGCGATACCTTCTCGGCGGGGGTCCGCGCCACCTTTGAGGCTATCACCAATTTCAATGGCATGCAGCCCAGACGTCAAATCGCGTTGATTGACTTTAAATCCCATGCTGGTGAGCGCATTTTCAAAATCAACAGCCGCGCTGCCTTGTTCCAGGTCATACGTTCCAAACCGGTTGACCAGATGCGGCATATCGATGGCTTCCTGCACTGACATGCCCCAATCGGCCCAGGCAATGATGGTTTTGGCAACATATCCAATGATACGGCTGCCGCCGGGAGACCCCAGAGCCAGAACCGGCTTGCCATCCCGCATCACAATTGTTGGCGCCATCGAAGACCGTGGGCGTTTGCCCGGCTCCAGACGGTTGGCAATCGGAACACCATCGCGGTGGGTGCGGAACGAAAAATCGGTCAGCTCGTTGTTGAGCAGGAACCCATTGGTCATCAGTCGTGAGCCAAAGCCGTTTTCGATCGTGGTCGTCATCGACAGCACATTGCCGTACTGATCCACAATCGAAATATGCGAGGTCGACGGTAGCTCGAGAGACTCGTCATCTGCCCAGCGAGGCGCCACACCTGCGTGATCAAAGCTGGGCGTGCCCGGGGCGACGCTTTCCAGAGCAGTCTCGCCGTGCAGCAATTCAGCACGCGCTGCCAGATAATCCGGGTCTACCAGTCCTTTGGTGGGCATCGGCACATAGTCGCTATCCGCCATATAGCGGCCCCGATCAGCAAAGGCGAGCCGCGAGGCATCGCCAATCAATCGCCAGCTTTCGGGATTTTCTGCGCCAAGCTCAGCCAAATCATACTGCCCCAACAGGCCGAGAATTTGCCCAACGGTCAGCGCCCCCGAGGAGGGTGGCCCCATGCCGCAGGCTTCGTAGGCGCGGTAAGAGGCACAGACCGCCGGGCGTTCTTTGATCTGATACAAGGCCAGATCGGCTTCGGACAAAACGCCGGGGTTGCCAGCGGCCGTTTGAACGGTGCGCACGATGTCTGCTGCAATCGCTCCGGTATAAAACGCATCTGCTCCGTCCTTGGACAGCGCGCGCAGCACTTCGGCGTAGGCGGCATTTGTGATCATCTGACCTTCGGCAAGTGGCGTACCGTTGGGCAGGAAGTACTCGGCAGTCGCGGGATACCGTCCCAATCGGTCAGCGTCCCGCGCAATGGATTGCGCCATACGGGGCGATACGGCAAACCCATCTTCTGCTAGGGATATCCCCGCCTCAAACAATGACGCCCAATTTGCGCTCCCCCAGCGGCGATGCGCGGCTTCCAAAAGGGCTGGTGTGCCGGGTGTACCGACCGAACGCCCGCCCACAACCGCGTCAAAAAACTTGAGCGGCTCACCGTGGTCATCCTGAAACAATTGCGGCGTCGCAGCCAAAGGCGCGGTTTCGCGGGCATCGAGCGTTGTCAGCGCGCCCGTAGCGGCGTCATACCAGACCAGAAACGCCCCCCCGCCCAACCCCGAGGATTGAGGTTCAACCAGCCCCAACACGGTTTGCACCGCAACCATTGCATCCGCAGCCGTACCACCAGCGCGCAAAATCTCAGCGCCTGCTTCCGCCGCAAGCGGGTTGGCGGCCGCGACCATCCAATTGTCGGCCTCAACCACCTGCCCTGCCGCCTTCGCTGCCTGTGAGGCCTGCGCTGATTTGGACAGGGCTGCACTTTCGCCTTGGCTGGCAGCTTCGGGGGCCACTGCATCTGCGGCTTCTTGTGCCTGTAAGATCCCCGCTGCGGCCATCGCTGCGCATGTAAAACCAACTGAAACAAGTGACTTCATAAGAACGTCTCCTACTTTCTACTGGCAGAGCCAGAATTACATCATCGAGGGCACGACCTGATCTGGCGGTCGGTGCCCATCTTCAAACGTTTTGATATTCAAAAGAACTTTTTCGCCCATCTCGATCCGCCCCTCTACGGTGGCGGACCCCATATGGGGCAGCAACACGACGTTCGACAATTCGCGCAAACGCGGATTGATCGAATTGCCGTTTTCATACACATCAAGCCCCGCACCCGCGATATCACCAGAGCGCAGCATACGGGTCAGCGCGTTTTCGTCCACAACCTCTCCGCGAGAGGTGTTCACCAAGACCGCATCTGGCTTCATCAGCTTTAATCGACGCGCATTCATCAAATGAAAGGTGGAAGGCGTAGATGGGCAGTTGATCGAGATAACGTCCATACGTGCGACCATCTGATCAAGGCTCTGCCAATACGTCGCCTCAAGCTGTTTTTCGACTTCGGCATGGAGGCGACGACGGTTGTGATAATGCACCTGCATCCCAAAGGCCAACGCCCGTCGGGCAACAGCCTGACCGATACCACCCATGCCCAAAATTCCAATACGCCGCCCGGCCAATCGCCCCCCCAACATGGCGGTGGGGGCCCATCCCGCCCAGTCGCCCTTTTGCATCATGGCCAGACCTTCGGGCACACGCCGCACCACTGCCATGATCAACGCCATAGCCATATCTGCGGTATCATCTGTCAGAACGCCGGGCGTGTTGGACACCAGAATGCCCCGCTGTCGCGCCGTGGACACATCTATATGGTCTACGCCCGCGCCATAATTTGCGATCAGTTTCAACTGATCTCCAGCCTGCGCCAAAAGCGTTGCATCTATTCGGTCGGTCACAGTGGGGACCAACACCTCCGCGTGTTGAACGGCCTCGACCAGCGCAGCCCGGGTCATCGCCTGATCGCTATCGCGAAGCTGCACGTCGAACAATTCGCTTAACCGGGTTTCCACAGGTTCTGGCAACCGTCGCGTTACAACAACACTCATGCGTTCTCTTGGCATTTGCGCTTCCCCTCCGCTTTGCACTGCGCCGTCCTCATGGCATCGTGACTGAGGACGAGGGCAGGCACAAGAACTCAAGTTGCTTTGAACACAGCTTTTACGGGAATACATCAGTGGTCCCCGTCATGGCGATCACGGATGTCAGCTTTGAAAATTTGCGTTAAGCTTTCGCCACTAGAGCAGAATCAAAACCACCAATAAGAGTGATCAGGCACGTGATACTTTCAGCAATTCCCGCGCGCGTTACCGCGCTATTGTGCAGTGCAATTCTATTGTGCGCAGGCGCTGCTGCGGCCACAGAAAAACGCGGTCCCGTAACCAACCTGCCGCTGCCGCGTTTCGTGTCGATGAAAGCCGCCGAAAGCAACGTGCGACGCGGTCCATCGCTGACACACCGGGTGGATTGGGTGTTCAAACGGCGCGGCATGCCATTGGAGATCACTGCGGAATATGGCCATTGGCGCCGCGTTCAAGACCGTGATGGGGCCGGAGGCTGGGTTCACTACGCCCTGCTGTCAGGATCACGCACCGTTTTGATCGAAGAGGAACTTCTACAGGTTTACACCCGTCCCGACCCGCAATCGCAGGTGTCAGCAGCGTTCGAACTGGGTGTTGTTGCGCGGCTGGGGGAATGCAACCGCGACTGGTGTAAAATTTCGTCGAACGGATACCGGGGGTGGGCCCCCAAACATAAATTATGGGGTGTGGCACCCGAAGAGATCCGCGACTAACCCCAAAGCATGTTGCCAGGTCAGTGCCTTAAGCAGAACGCCACGCCAAGACACGCGCGGCCTGGCTTTCCTGATAAGGTACACTTGCGTTCTCTCGGACCTCGTCCGCTTCAAATTGAGGCGCTAAATATTTCTTGATCAGTTGAGACCGGTGCTCAAACACCTTTTCATCGGTGAACGGGACAGCGTCACTGCGCGCCTGTCCGATCAATCGGCCCAGTCGCGCACGATCCGTGGCAAGAGCAGCCACTTCAAAGGCAAGGCTTTCTATATCGCCCTGCGCGACAAGAGTTCCACCTGCATGCTGCGCAATCAGATCGGCCGCAAACGCCCCGTCATAGCCCACAATCGGCGTTCCATTGCACAGGCTTTCAATCAGGCACCGGGGGCTTTCTGGAGTATTATGGCAGAACATAAACACATGGGCGCGACGCAGTTCCTGCAAGACCTGCACGCGGTCAGAGACGAAACCCGGCAAAAAAACCCTATCGCGCAATCCCGAGCGCGACACCCGCGCCCGCATCTGCAACAGCTCGTCCCCATCTCCCATCCATGTTGCCCGAAAATCCACCCCCATTACATGCAGGCGCTCCAACACCGCAATCCAGTCGATTGGCCCTTTCATTGCGTCGGCACGCCCGGCGTAGACAATACGCAATGGGCCCTCGCGCGCTTGGCGGACTTTGTTGCGCATGACATCTAATGGAATGTGATCTTCGGCGCGCAGATGGATGTCATGCACCAACTGCGGGTTTTGACTGTAACCTTTATAGGCCTCAAACGTCTCTTTGCCGTGGAACAGGCCCAAAGGCGCCATATGAATCAGGCTGCGCTCTAGCCGGGCCATCAGGCGATGGGTCAAACGTGCCCGCAAACGCTTTCGCCATGACCCCTCGTGCATCCCAGAGCGAGTGACTTCTGATTCCACGCGGTCCGTCCACACCGCAAAAGGCCGCCCCAAGCGCTGCGCTTCAACTGCGGCCACTGCACCCCAATCGCCAAACAGACCCCCAATCGCAAAGCTCAGACAATCTGCCTGTTCAATCAGGCTCCTGATCCGTTTTCGGGTCGCAAGGAAATGCCATAGGAACTTATCTGGCCGGTAGGCCATCGGCAGCGGCTCGATGTGGACGCGGTCCATATTTTTCATCGATTTAGATGCCGGCAACCACCCAGCGGGTGGCGCCTTTTCTTCGACAGGCATCATGACAATGACGTGGTGAAAATGACGCGCCCACAAGCGCAGCCCGTTGATCGCCTGCCGTTCGACAAAGTAGTCCCCTTGAAACAGATAGACTGGCACCGGCGCATAAATCAGCAATACTGGCGCCACAGGTTGAACTTTTGTCTCAGGCATCATTGTTCCACTCTCCCGCCAAGGTGACAGCACCACCATCACAGCCATCCTTTATGGACTGCTGATCTCCTCTCAGATTGACTGAGCGCCACCGCAGGTTTCAATCACGCGTTGGACTACAATTGCGTTCGCTCGGCGCAACAGCATATCCGGATCGCGGTCTCACTATACTTTTGCGCAGAAGATGCCACAACGTTGCCCAAAACCACATTTGCAACGCCGAACATGTGGATTCCTGCAGCTTGCAATTGCGCGAACGTCGCTCCTGTTTTACATGGGGACTATACATGCAGCCCGGCAGGACTTTGCCAGCCAGACTGTAGAGAACAACCAGGGCCGCGTGGAACTTCACGCATCGTCCAATAGAGCCTCCGATATCGCTGAAAGGGTATAGAACATGGCAGATAACTCAAACTCAGACATTCTGTATACCATTGTAGACGAAGCACCCGAACTGGCCTCGGCCTCCTTCTTGCCAATCCTCCGCGCCTTTGCCGGTGCCGCCGGCGTTAGCGTGGGTACCAAAGACATCTCGCTGGCAGCCCGTATCATTTCCGCCTTCCCCGAAGGCCTGACCGAAGCACAGCGCCAACCCAACGATCTGGCCGAGCTGGGCGAATTGGTGAAAACGCCAGACGCCAATGTCATCAAGCTGCCCAACATCTCCGCGTCCACCCCTCAGCTTGTGGCTGCGATCGAAGAGTTGCAGGCCCAAGGTTATGACCTGCCCGCCTACCCCGAAGAGCCAAAAACTGACGCTGAAAAAGCCATCCGCGCGCGCTATGATGCCATCAAGGGCTCGGCGGTGAACCCGGTTCTGCGCGAAGGCAACTCGGACCGTCGTTCTGCCCGCGCGGTAAAGAACTACGCCCAAGCCAACCCACATTCGATGGGGGCATGGGCTGCGGACAGCAAGACCAAAGTCTCGTCGATGCCCGGCAACGATTTCTACGCAAACGAGAAATCCGCCACCATCACCGCTGCACAGGCAGGTGATGCGAAGATCGAATTCGTTGCCGCCGATGGTGCCGTGACCGTGCTGAAAGATGCCTGGCCTCTGGCCGAGGGCACCATTGCCGATGCAACCTTCATGTCGGCCAAAGCCTTGGGCGCGTTCCTGTCCGAAGCAATTGAAGACACCAAAGCCGACGGCACCATGTTCTCGCTGCACATGAAGGCCACCATGATGAAGGTTTCGGACCCAATCATCTTTGGCCACGCAGTCAAAGCATGGCTGGCCCCCGTGTTTGACGCATTTGGTGATGAATTGGCGGCGCTGGGTGTGAACCCGAACTCCGGCATGGGTGACCTGCTGGATCGCGTCAAAGACAATGCCGACATTATGGCTGCGATTGACGCCGTAACGGCTGATCGCCCTGCCATGTATATGGTCGACAGCGACAAAGGCATCACCAACCTGCACGTGCCGTCCGATGTGATCATCGACGCCTCCATGCCTGCCGTGATCCGCGCAGGCGGCAAAGGCTGGGATGCGGCTGGCACCAAGGGCGACACCAACTGTGTGATCCCTGATCGTTGCTATGCAACCGTCTATGACGAAAGCATCAACTTCTTCAAAGCCAACGGCGCATTGGACGTGACCACCGCAGGGTCTGTCGCAAACGTTGGCCTCATGGCGCAAAAGGCCGAAGAATACGGCTCTCACCCCACCACCTTTGAAGTGCCAGCAAACGGCACGATCCGTGTGGTTGTGGCCAACGGCGAAACGCTGCACAGCCACAATGTAGAAGCGGGCGACATCTGGCGTGCCTGCACCGTCAAAAAAGCTCCCATTGAGAACTGGATCGAGCTGGCGCTGGACCGTCAGCGCCTGACCGGATCCGAAGCGATCTTTTGGCTGGACGCAAACCGCGCCCACGATGCTCAGCTGATCAAATACGTCACGCCCGCGCTTGCAGCCGCGGGAAAGGCCGATCTGTTCCAGATCCTCGCGCCCCGTGAGGCAACGGCCCAGTCTCTGAAGACCATCACAGCTGGCAACGACAGTATCGCCATCACGGGCAACGTGCTGCGCGACTATCTGACCGACCTGTTCCCTATCTTGGAACTCGGCACCTCGGCCAAGATGCTGTCGATCGTGAAGCTGATGCAGGGCGGTGGGCTGTTTGAAACCGGTGCGGGTGGTTCGGCCCCCAAGCACGTGCAGCAGCTGGTTGAAGAAAACCACCTGCGTTGGGATTCGATGGGTGAATTCTGCGCGTTGGGTGAATCCTTGAACTTCCTCGCTGACGTCAAAGGCAACGCCAAAGCAGGCGTTCTGGGTGCAGCGGCCGAAATCGCGACACAAGGCATCCTGGACAACAACAAATCACCTTCGCGCAAAGTCGGCCAGCCCGACAACCGCGCCAGCCATTACTGGTTTGCCCGCTACTGGGCCGAAGCACTGGCGGCACAGGGTGATGATGCGGACCTGGCGGCACACTTTGCTCCTGTCGCCAAGGCTCTGGCCGACGGGGAAGAAGCGATTCTGTCGGAACTGGCCGCAGTGCAAGGGCCAGCCGCGGACATTGGCGGCTATTATCGCCCCAACGCTGAGCTGAAAGCCAAAGTAATGCGCCCTTCGGCGACGCTAAACGCGATTATCGGTTAAATTTCTCACCGCCGATATGAAAGTAACATAAACACGCTCGGGAAACCGGGCGTGTTTTTTTGCGAGGCCTGCCCTCCCGGCCCCCCAATACGTCACGCGCTGACCCGCCACTTTTGGTGCGAGCACCCCGCCGCCAAACCTCGTTCATGCGCCACACCATCCTATAAAGATGTGCTTCAAAACCCCCAAACACACCCCAGCGCGTCCAACAGAAGACCCCGTGGCAGGCGTGTCCTTTTCAGTCTGCAAATTAAAGGTCATCACCACGCGAAGTGGAAAAAATACGCATTTAAAATTTCCATGAAATTTCGGGCCTTAGCGGCCTCCGAAATTCACCTATTCTTAATTCAGGCATCAGATTTCTAGCATCAGTACACAACTCAACCTAAGTGATTATTCCAATGAAAACTGCCTTCTCAATTGTAGCGTCCGCCACCTTGTTCGCCTCGGTGGCCGCGGCCGACGTCGCCCCTGAAACGATTCCCGGGGCCACCACCATCACCGTGGAAACAGCGGCAGACCTTTTCAGCGATGGTGTCACATTTGTGGACGTTCGCAAGCCCGCCGACGTTTCTGAAACAGGTCGTATCAAAGGCGCCGTGCATCTAGATTCGAAAACGGATCTAAACAAAAACGCGCTGGCTCAACACGTTGCAGAAACTGACCCCGTGGTCTTTTATTGCAACGGCCATTCCTGCTTGCGCTCTGCAAATGCTTCGAAACTGGCGGTGTCTTGGGGGTATACATCCGTGAACTACTTCCGCGGTGGCTTCCCCGCCTGGTACGCCGCTGGTCTGCCCACCGAATAACGACTCGCTACCGTTTCACCCCTTGTTCAGCCCCTGTTGGAAAGAAATATTACTATGACCAAGTTGAAAGCGCCCGGCGCATTCAGCGGTATGTCGCTGTTCGTCAAATGCATGCTACTGACCGTCGTCTGTTCGCTGACGCTCGCGTCCATTCTAACCCTCTCCAGTGCATACGCTCAGAGGACAACAGTTGAGCACGGGGTGAAAAGCCTAGGCCAAACCATGACGGGTGAAGTCGCCTCCACCAGTGGTGGCATGATCAGGTTCTCCAATATCGAACCACTGGTAGAGCGGTTTAATGGCGTATTAGAGCGCACCGAGAACCGCGCAGTCTATGGGCTGGCTCTCAACAAAGCTGGCGAAATTCTGGTTGAGGTCGGCAGCGCTACCCCCGCTGATCGCACCCGGTTGAAAAAATCCGCGTTGGCCGCGATTGATGATGGCCAGTTCCAAGGCACAGCCGATGGCTTGATTGCGGCGGCCCCGTCCACCGTGGGTGCCGACGGCAGCAATATTGTTGGCGCGGTTGGCTTTGTTTGGTCCACCGAAGTTGATCTTGGTTACATGCAAGCCAGTCGCTTGAACTCTTTGGCATTGGCCACGTTGGCCTTTGTCGGACTGGCGGGTTTCACCGCATTTGCCCTTCATCGCCTGATGGGTATTCCATTGAAGCGGATTGACGACAGCATCACCGAAATTGCGGACGGTGACTATGACAAGCCGGCGATTTATCTCTCACGCGGTGACGAAATTGGCCGGATCTCACACCACCTGGAAGGTCTCAAAGAGCAGTTGCAAAAAGGCCGTGCCGCAGAAACCGTGCGCAAAGAAGCCCAGGAAGAGCAAAAAGGCATTGTTGTAAAACTGTCAGACCACCTGCAGGGGCTGGCCGAGGGCAATCTCAACAAGGTCATCAAAACCCCGTTCCCTCCCAGCTATGAACAACTGCGGCTGAACTTCAATGAGACCGTGACGAAGATGCGCGACATCATCAGCACGGCGGCTCAAAACTCATCCAGTATTCAAACCGGCGCGCAAGAGATCAGCCAGTCTTCGGATGAGCTGTCACAGCGCACCGAGAGCCAGGCGGCAACGCTGGAGCAGACAGCCGCAGCATTGGATGAACTAACTGCCAGTGTGCGGTCCGCGGCTGGTGGCGCACGTAGCGTCGAAAAGATTGTGGCCGAAGCCAAAGACGAAGCCCACAACAGCGGTAAAGTTGTTCAAAGCGCTGTCTCCGCGATGACGGAGATCGAGAAAAGTTCTACCCATATCTCTCAAATCATCGGCGTTATCGACGATATCGCCTTTCAGACCAACCTGTTGGCTTTGAACGCCGGGGTTGAGGCCGCACGCGCAGGCGAAGCCGGTCGCGGGTTTGCGGTTGTGGCGTCCGAAGTTCGCGCCTTGGCCCAGCGCTCTTCAGATGCCGCAATGGAAATCAAAACATTGATCGGCGCCAGCTCTCAGCAGGTCGAGCGCGGTGTTGACCTTGTCGGCAAGGCGGGCGAGGCGTTGCAGTCGATCGTTGATCGGGTTGGCCACATCTCAACCTTGATCAGCGAGATCGCGGAAGGAGCGGCGGAACAATCCACGGGTCTTGCAGAAATCAATACAGGCATGACGCAGCTGGACAAAGTAACCCAGCAAAACGCCGCAATGGTTCAGGAATCGACGGCGGCCAGTCAAATGCTGGAAAGTGACGCAGGCAAACTCGCGGGTCTGGTATCCCGGTTCAACTTTGGCGAGACACCACCCAGTCGCGTAGACGCGCCAGTGCAACAAAAACCGTCAGTGTCTCTGGCGCCCGCTGCCAAGGTGGCAAACGGCAACCAATGGGACAATTTCTAAACACGTTGAAGAATCGACGATGCCGACCTGAACAAGCGGATCGGCATCGCCACGACGTATCAAACACCTGCCCTACCACACAGCACAGGTGGGTCCCGGACGTCGCCCAGGCTTTTGATACAATTGAACTATCTTTTTCACTGAAAAGCGTCGATTAGGTTCAAGACCAGTCATCTGTGAAACTTGCTGTTAGGAATGCATGGATAAGCTTTGGGGCAACAAAAAACGCCACAAGGAAGATCCCGGAATGCCTGCATTTTTTCACCGTCTACCGGCTCGCATCTACGCCATCGTCGTGCTCGCCCTCGGCTTGGCGAGTATCCTGACATTCACCCTGCTCAACCGTTCCGTCGAAAACGCGTTTGATATGCGTAAAATGGAACTGCACGCCTTAACGGAAACCGCGATCAGCACGCTCAACCATCTTGATGCAAAGGTGCAGTCGGGTGATATGACGCTGGAAGAGGCGCAGACGCAGGGCCGCATCGAGCTTGAAAAACTGCGCTATGGAAAATCAGGTTATTTCTATGCCTTTACCCATGATCACGTTTATGTGGCACATCCGCATCGTCCGAAGTGGGTTGGCACCAATCAAATAGCATTCACCGACAAAACCGGGATTCCAATTGTTGCTGAGATGGTCAAGGTCGCCATAGCCAATGGGGCTGGCGATGTCACTTACTACTTTAACAAACCCGATTCAGAAGAACTGGAAGCCAAGCTAGGCTATGTGATCAACTTTCCAAAATGGGGTTGGGTTGTTGGAACTGGATCTTATGTCAATGACATCTATGAACAATTGGCAACCCTGCGCACAACTTCATTGATTTCTCTAGGCATCGGGCTGGTTCTGTTGACCATCGCCAGCATTGTCTTGATGCGGTCGATCACAGGCCCGTTGGATCAGCTCAATGCGCGTATGCAGAGCATGGCCAGTGGCAATCACCGAGACAAAATTCCTGGCGCAGAGTCGCGCAGTGAAATCGGCGACATGGCCCGCACGCTGGACCAGTTCCGTCAAGCGCTGATGCGTCAAAACGAAATGGAAGAAGCCCAACACGCCAAAGAGGACGAGCGCAATCGCGTTGTCGAGGTGCTCAGCACGTCCCTTGCTGAACTGTCCAAGGGCAAACTGACAGCGCATATCACCGAAGAGTTCCCCGAAGGCTACGAACAGTTGCGTCAGGATTTCAACACCACACTCGACAATCTGACATCAACGGTAAACCAGATGGTGGACACCGCGTCCTCAATTCGCAACGGAGCGATGGAAATCAGCCAGTCGTCAGATGACCTGTCAAACCGCACCGAAAGCCAAGCCGCAACACTGGAAGAAACCGCAGCAGCGTTGGACGAACTGACCGCCAGTGTACGGTCCGCAGCTGAGGGTGCGCGCAGCGTAGAAAGCACTATGCAAGAAGCACGAAACGAGGCCGAAACCAGCGGCGAAGTGGTGCAAAATGCCGTTGCCGCGATGACTGAAATCGAACAAAGCTCTACCCACATTGCCCAAATCATCAGTGTTATTGATGACATCGCATTCCAGACCAACCTGCTGGCGCTGAATGCTGGCGTAGAGGCCGCCCGCGCCGGTGAAGCCGGTCGTGGTTTTGCAGTTGTGGCGTCAGAAGTGCGCGCCTTGGCCCAGCGCTCATCAGATGCCGCGATGGAGATCAAAACACTGATTTCCAATTCATCACAGCAGGTGGAACGCGGCGTAGATCTGGTGGGCAAAGCCGGCGAAGCGCTGAACTCCATCGTGGATCAAGTCAGCCATATTTCCACTTTGATCTCGGGCATTGCCGAAGGTGCGGCCGAACAGTCGACCGGATTGGGGGAAATCAACACCGGCATGACCCAATTGGATCAGGTAACCCAACAGAACGCCGCCATGGTCGAAGAAGCGACCGCCGCCAGCCATCTAATGAATACTGATGCAGGTAAACTGGCGGAACTGGTAGCGCATTTTGATACGGGCGGCACGCGCGCAGCCAATGTGGCCCCAATGCCCACTGCATCACCGGCCGCGGCACCATCTGCCCATGGGGATTGGGAGGCTCCCGCCCCCGCGCCCGCCCGTGCAGTCAACAGGGAAGACATGTGGCAAGAGTTTTAATTCTCTGGTGAGACATACTAGGCCAGCCGTTTCGGCTGGCCTTTGCAATTACAGGCCCGCAACCGTCAGCCGTCACGTGCCACAATTCAACCCCCTTCGGCGCGGGCACAAATCGCCACTGTCGCGACCGCCCAGCCCTACCATTGAGGCCATACATCTCCGACCCATGCGGCCCTACCACAGGGAAGGTGCCCCTGTGGCACCAAAAAACGTCACCATCAGCGACCGCCGTGGTCTCGTTCAATGTCCCATCAGCGATATATACCCGCTGAGTGCCGTGAGCGTTTTTTGGGGCCAACCAATGATAATTACGTCTCTTCCGAGTACGTGATGCGCGGATAGTCATCTTTATCATCGTGATGCACCGCAACGCCCAAATACCCTCTCCCTCCAGAGGCGGATGTACTGCCATACACTTTGCCCGTTGCTCCAACCGGCTTGCACAACAAATCACTCATGTGATGCGCCCCGCTTACAGTTCAACGGCAACGGGCTGACCTGTTTCAGATGACCGATGCGCCGCATCTGCCAATGCAAGCGCGGTGATCCCATCCTGCAATGTGGCCGGAACCGGAGCTCCATGTAGCGCGCTGTCGACAAAAGCCTGCCATTCTATCACATACGCCCGGGCGTAACGTTCAAGAAAGAAATGTTCTGGTTTGGCGCTGATGATCCCGTCACGCGTGGCCTTGGACACGGTCGATTCCCGCATGTTTTCCAATGCCAACAAGCCCTCCGAACCCAACAACTCGACCCGTTGATCATACCCGTATGCCGCGCGGCGACTGTTCTTGATCACAGCCAAGCGGCCATCTGCATACATCAGCGTTGCCACAGCAGTGTCCACATCCCCGGCCGCACCAATCGCAGGATCCACCAGCGCGCGTCCCACCGCCGAAATCTGGACCGGAGCGTCGCCCATCAAAAACGTGGCCATATCCAGATCATGGATCATCATGTCCCGAAACAATCCCCCAGACACTTTGACATACTCAATCGGAGGCGGTGCGGGATCATATGACGTGATGGACAGCAGCTCAGTCTTTCCAATCTCACCTGCTGCCGCGGCCTGTTGCACCTTCGCAAAATTGGGATCAAAGCGGCGGTTAAAGGCAACCATAATGGGCGCCGTTGCGCCTTTTGTCCGTGCAAGGCACAACCGCGCTCGTTCCAACGACAAATCAACAGGCTTTTCACACAGGATCGCCTTCCCGGCAGCCGCGGCTGCTTCTATCAGGTCGGAATGGGTGTCGGTTGACGTTGCTATCAAAACTGCATCAATGTCTGGATCCGCGATAATCTCTTCGGTGCTGCGCACATCGGCCCCGTATTGCCGCGCCAGCCTGTCTGCAGCGGGCCCATGGACATCCGCCACCGCCACCAGCGTGCTTTCGTGATGTCCTGTAATATTTACCGCATGAACCTGCCCAATGCGGCCTGCCCCCAATAATCCAACCTTCAGCATGGCCACCTCCCCTGCGCATACGTCTATTTCCTGAGAACGCTCACCCTTTCTGCACGCATGTGCAAGATAATTTTGCACATGCGTGCAGAAAGGTGATAAATAGCGTATATCCTCGTGTTAAATGAACAGAATGACCGATCAAAAACCCTTCACCAAAGTCACCGCAGATGACGTCGCCGCTGCGGCTGGTGTGTCGCGCTGGACCGTGACGCGCGCGTTCAAATCAGATGCCCCGGTCTCCGCCCAAACCCGCGCGAACGTGTTGGAAGCTGCCAAACGGATTGGCTATTTGCCAGACCTGCAAGCCGCCAGTTTAGGATCTGATCGCTCGAATTTGGTGGCGTTGTTGATCGATGATTTCAAAAACCCACACAAACTGGTTCTGATTGATCAGCTAACCCGGACTCTGCGCGCCCATGGCTGGGACAGCTTGCTGCTGAACACCTTGGACGGGACCGCCACAAACGATGCCCTGCTAACCGCCAGCCAGCGCCGTGTTGACGCCGCCGTTCTGATCGGAATTCAGTTCAACGATGCGACGCTTGAAACCGCGCAAGGCGCTGGTCGCGTGAAACGACTGATCGTGTTTGCGCGCAGTTCAGAACACCCTAGTACTTTGTCGATCTCAGTTGATGATACCGTTGCCATGGCAACGATTGCCGATCACGTTCTGGCACAAGGGTATCAATCCCCTTTGTTTCTCGCCGGGCCGCAGACCGGGTCTGCACATTTACGACGTCGAGAAACATTCCTCACCCATTGGAAAAACGCCACTGGGCAAACACCGCCAACACTCGACGTTGCGGCTTATGATGCCACATTGGCATTTGATCGGATCGCGCGTTTATTGCACACTTGCCCGCTTGACCGACGCCCCGATGTCATCGTCTGCGAAAACGACGCACTGGCTATGGGAACCATTGATGCCATACGTCACGCGGCGGGCCTGCGCGCGCCCGAAGATATCGCGGTCACGGGCTTTGACGATATCCCACAAGCCCAATGGGCCCAATACCAGCTGACCAGCTACCGCCAGCCAATACCAGAGATGGCACAGCGACTTGTGGCAATTCTGCAAGACACCCCAGATGCGCAGGAACGGTACGAATTCAACGGAGAGCTGGTTGTACGCGCCAGCGCCTAACCGCAGTAAATCTCTCCTAACGCTGTGATAAGAAAAGAGTTTCAGGCCACAAAAAGTTTTTTGCGAAATCCGGTCTTTTTCCAAAATTCCTCTTGCACGCTCCAACGGTTATCATTAGAACGCCCCACAAGAGTTGGGATGTAGCCAAGTGGTAAGGCAACTGTTTTTGGTACAGTGTATCGTAGGTTCGAATCCTACCATCCCAGCCAACTTCCATGAAAAAAATCAATAAAATCAGTAGACCGACTTAAAGTCGATGCTGCCACGGTTGCGCTCCTTTTGCGCGATAGTCGTGCAGCCAACACAGACCACAGCCCTGTAAGTCGAACAAAAAATAATTCAAACCCGCACTCAAACCCGTTTCTGTCCGAACGTATCAAGACTCACGTCCTTCCCACACCCGCACCGGAGCCTTGCCCTCCAGTGCCCCAGGAAGGAGACAAAAAGATTTTCATCGAGCCAACAGCCCCAGCGACACCTGAAGCTATCCACGCCATTTCGCGGGAGATAGTTCGCAGCCATTTCGAAAAGCTAATCAGCAATTTATCTGATCCAGCCTTTGATGCTGAAGGGCGCATTCAGAACCTAAGTGCCCTGCTGAATCTCCTTCAGGTTGAATTACGAGGGAGAGACCTTTCGCGGCCTACTCAGATCGCAAAGGAAGTCGCAGAAAAAATTGGAGAGCCGCCTGTCAATCTGATGGATGCCGGGGCCGCAAGGCAATTTGCGACGACCCTGAAGGCAACCTGGAAAGCAGAGCTCTTCGTGCTGGAAGACTTTGAAGATCCGCTGGCAGTCGCAGCAGGGCTTTTTGAACGCTTTCAGATTGCTCCGAAAGACGGCCAGATTCCGCCGTTCATATCAATGGCGACAGCCATTGAGACCGCGAAGCAGGGAAAGAGCGCAGAAATGCGCCGCAAACTTGAAGCTACCGGCACTCTACTGCTGGAGTGTTTCGGGAATGTCTCTCTTGAACAAGCTGCAAGACGTATCACCGAGTTTTGCCGTTTTCTACATCGCCTACCCCGCGACCATGGCCAAAGGCACGGTAAGAACCGCTATCAAAAAGAAGAGGTTTCCGTGTCAAAGCGCGAATTAATTGCAGCAGCGGATGCGCACGATGCTGAATGCTATGAAATGGTCCGCAGAATCCCTGGGGCCAGCGAGCGACAACAACTGGCGAAGCTTCCAGATTTGCTGTCAATTCGCATGACGCACAAGAACCTTGAGCGCCATCTTGACCGAGTTCATGACATCCTTCGTTCAGCAGCCGCCAGCCTGGGATACCCAGGAAAGACCAAAGTGCTCACCTATTCGGCTTTGGCGCAAGAAATGAAGTCATTTAGTCAGGAGCTAAGAAAGCATGAACCGCTCTTTCTTCGTATGACACGGCCCAAAACGCGTTCCCGTTGGAGTGGCATACGGCTCAAGAAACTGCTGACGTCGCCGATCTATCGGGGATGCTACAGTCTAAACCGGCGCACCCGCCCGGGAAAGAAGCTTATCCGGGATGCCATCTACTGGGTGCCATTGATCATCATGACAATGGGAACGCGCCTCACCGAAGTTCTGCAGCTCAAAGCTGGCGACCTGATTTGGCATGACGATGGGGTGTTCTGCTTGCGCTTTGCTTGGAGCGTTGAGCAAGATGGGAAAACCGTCGCCAGTCGACGCGTAGTCCCGATCCCACAAGTTCTTTTGGAATTGGGCCTGGTCGAATGGATTAAGCAGCGTGGCTACGACGCCGAATCTCGACGTCAACACGCGACAGGGGGGTGCCAAGGTATTCGATGTCGTAGAACTTATTGTCACGACGAACGATTTGGGTGCCGTAGACCTCTGCGAGAAACTTGATGAGTTTGATGTCTTCGCTGCTGGGGGTCGTTGGCTTATTTGTTGCCATTGTTATTGCTCTCCAATCAGTCCCGATAAAACTTTCATGCCCCTGGAGAGAGTGAATTTAGGTTTGCGAGCAGGGCATGAAATCGGCTGAAAAATTCGTACGTTCTCTCTAAAAGAGCGCCCTGGTGGCTTCTGAGAGGCGATTGCGGCATCAACATATTGTTTTTAATAATAAAAATAAATTCTCTGTATTCTGGCAGCTGATATTGAAAATTCCACGCTACGGCGGCCCAAGATAAGGTTCCGAGGGCGGCAGGTGGCGGCGGCAAGGTTCGTCTACTGTGTACTCAATCGGGCGGTCATCGGGGAAACAATGATGGTGCGTCATCGATGCGGAAACGAGCGGTGCTGTCAGCCAGAACATCTAGTGGAGGGGTCAGCGGGGGATAACAAACGAGACGACTGGGAGCACTGGGCGAACGGTGTGGACTTCAGTCTGCTCTAACCGGTGGCTATGGCCTCCAGCAGCCTGCTAGCGGCCCCCACGCCACCCCAGACACCCATCTCCCGCGACGTGGGAGGGGCACCCGCGAGCGCCAGCAACGGACAGCAAGTCTACTGCGATATAAAACGGGGGCAATAACTGGGGCGGTTCGGTGAAGTCTGAGGCGGTTTGACAGCAAGCAGCGGCCCCCCGCAACTGGGGAACCGAGGGTGTTGGCCGGGATGCGGGTTAGCCTTTCCGCAGACTTGGAAGCTTGGGAAGTCTTGGAAACTCACCGAGTTTGGGAAGCTGGAACCACGGATCTTTCGGTAGAAATTTCGAAACGTGATCGATCATCAACTCTTCCACCTCATGAACTTGGCCATCAGCTCCGGCGATCTCCCGGAGCAGCTGAACGATCTTCTCCCGTACTTTCTTGTGGTTACAATCCCGATTTTCCAAGGTGAACTTGCGAAGATCCTCGGTCAGATCTTTAAGCGGCAATTCATGGATCTTGAGAACAAAAACCTGAAGGGCCACCTCCACATAGTCAGGGTTAAATCCCCATCCATCTATGAAGTAAGATCGAATAACATCCAGTTCTTCTTCTGCGATGTCCCCATCTGCTGCCGCGACTTTCAGCCCCAGAGGCGCTATAAGATCGAAGAGAGACACAGCAAGTACATCAAGCGGCGTGTTGATGAATTTAGGCACAATCTCAACGCGATCATCCGTCATGCCCCGCATTAGCTTTAACACGCCGCAATAGGCCCCTCCCGAGGCAACGGCAGCTGCAATAATCCACCCCAAAGGCGTTGCAGCAGTTGCGACCCCAAAGAAACCGAAAATACCCCCGGTTGTAGCGGAGAAAAAAGTCGAGGCGACAGCGCTGGATCCGGCGATCCCAGCTCCTGTTACAGAGGCTCCGGCAACGTCCCAGAGTTCAAATGCCTTGTTTCGAAGAGATAACATCTGGAACGCCTCTTCGCCGATTTCCAGCCGTGCTTTGAAACGGAAAGGGTCCGCAATAACCACATCCAAATCATTTAATTTCGCAACCAGAGCGCTGTTGTCAGTCATATCATTTAGGCCTTCAGAGCGTTGAAATGTTCTAGGGTCAGGACCCATTGATTTCCGCTTAGCTGCGTGATTCACAGTTCGAAAATCGAGCGGTGAACATGTCTGAT
>CANLND010000019.1 GCA_947492585.1 uncultured Paracoccaceae bacterium | reverse complement strand
CTTCATTCAAAATCTCCTCAGATATCTTGCCGAGAAAATTCTACTTTTGAACACCACTAATTTTAGGCGGGATTACCGGGGCGTCAAACTTTCAGCGCCAATTGATCACAAAGCCGGCGCCTCCATTCCGTGAGCTGGAGTTCATCATTGAGCCTCCGTTTCGCCCAAAATCTGATGATGTTCTCATTTTCAGCGCGTACTCTGAAAGCCGTAGACTTGACCAAATTCTCTATGATGGCACGTTCCCGGTCGAGGGGCTGATCCGAGCGCGCCTGGCTGTGTCTTCGGAGGTTACCGCCGAGGTTTTCTGGTTCGGCTTGCGGCTGCTGCGTCCCAGTTTATCCACTGTGTGCCGCTGGAGTTTTGAAGAACGTTTTGAACTTCCTGTTCCACCGTATGCAAATGGTTGGCGGGTAACACTATTGCCTGAACGGGTGCCTACAACTGACGGCGGCTTTCGAACTACGAAAATCCATCCAATAAACTGAGATGAAACGAGAAACTCGCAGGGGACGTCGCAAATTTTTGGTGACCGTTGCTATATTCAATATTGGTGCGATACTGTTTTTCTTTGGAAACCGTTTCATGAATGATTTTGCTATTCAAAATGCCTGTCACCAGATCGATCCAGCCGAATGGGCAGAGGTTGCCTCCAGCTATGAGCGTCGACCGATCACAGCTCCCGCAGCGCCCTTCCGCGATATCGAATTCCATTTAGAGTTTCCGTTCCCAGTAAGCCCGGATGACACCCTGCTGCTCGGGGCCTATTCAGTTGGCCGGGGTATTGATCAGTGGTTTGATGACGGCCCTCCGCCGCGCGATGGTCGAATTGACGCGCGTTTAGCAGTTTCGATCCCGGATGCAACTGAGGAATACTGGCTGTGGGTGGAGCTGATCCGTCCAGGAAAGTTGATGACCTGCGGCTGGTCAATGGAAGAGCGTTTTGATTTACCGGCCCCGCCAGATGCAATCCGGTGGCGCCTTGAACTTCTGCCAGACCGCATCCCGACCGACGACGGTGGATCCCGGCGAACCCGGATTTCGCCGCTATGATACGACGGGCTATAGGTCTCTTTGTTTGTCTCTTATTGTGTGTGGGCGGCCCGATCGCCTATACGCAAGTCATGATGCGTATCGGATCCGGCACCCCGCCGGTCATGGCCACCCCCGACAAACAGGCCGATATGATTGTCGTCAATAAAGGCGCGCGGACATTAACCTTGCTGCAAAACGGCACGCCCATCCGGGTCTACAAAGTGTCGCTCGGTGCCCGTCCAGAAGGCCATAAATCGCAGGAAGGGGATGAGAGGACCCCCGAGGGCACCTACCTTATCGACTGGCGCAACGCCAATTCCATCGCGCATCTAAGCCTGCACATTTCTTATCCAAATGAAGCAGACGCTGATCAGGCTGCTGCACGTGGCGTTTCGCCCGGCGGAAATATCATGATTCACGGCCTCCTCAACGGCTGGGGTGGTTTGGGGGGGCTGCACCGGATTTGGGATTGGACAAATGGATGTATAGCCGTGACCAACGAGGAGATGCAGGAGATATGGGCACTTGTTCCGACGGGCACCCCTATCCGCATTGACGCCTGACACTTACATCAAAGACGTTTGATCAATCCTGTCTTGAGAGACAGCCTAGCTGGGGAATAGACGGCTGTTTTTGGTACTTCTGCCAGCGTATTCAGGACATACGGCGAAATAGGCGACTGTCCTTGGTGAAGGTATTGAACTCCATGCTGAGCCAGAAAGGGGGCTGGTTCGGACAATGTCAGCTCTGGGCTCGCAGCTGCCGAATGCGTCTGCAGCGTGTCCCAAAGAACAGGCAACCTGACAACGGCCATTCAAACTGCCTGTAAAATTCAGGTGTCAGCACGGTGCTGATGTCTGGGTTTGGCGGGAGGATTGGAGGGCGCACTATGCCAAGAGACCAACTTCCCGCTGTCACCCCGCAACGAAGAGCCTGGAATAAGGGCCGGACCTGCGTGCGCGCCGCAGCAGCGGTTCGGGTCGAGCCCAAGGCGATCACTGTGCTTTCATGCCGCGTGCATGCGCAGCACGAAATGGCTGTACGGGCGTAAATTGCACTATTTTCGGGCGGCTGGATAAGCTGCCACTCACTAAGGTCGCAGGAAAACAACCCGACTAAAGCTCATTCAAGCGGCTATGGTGACCTTCGATTGATGCCATGTAGGCCAATCCGTCGTCTCCGGATTTCTGCAGTGCCGTGAACGCCAAAAGACGCAAAATCCCCAA
This sequence comes from uncultured Paracoccaceae bacterium, assembly GCA_947492585.1. GTDB lineage: Bacteria > Pseudomonadota > Alphaproteobacteria > Rhodobacterales > Rhodobacteraceae > Epibacterium. Next base: position 80,415 of record CANLND010000019.1, on the reverse strand, counting down.
AATCCCAGAATAACTGTCGAAAATAAACTCGTTCTCTACCGGGCAGGCCAAGGTCCAACGTGCCCGTTGCGCCAGATGCAGCGAGCTGGTGTCGGCAACCAACAGAATATCAACACCCGCGTCCGCCAAGATATCGATACAAGCACGCATTTTGCCGACAATGCGACGGACGCCAACAATCACTACGAGATCGCCTTTTTGAAAGCCCGCGAGGTGTTCTGCACTCGTTTCGCCTGCCCCCGAGATTAGACGTGTGCCACGGCGGAATTGCACAAACTGCCAATGCGCATAGGACGCGAAGAAATGGCTGTTGCGCATCCCAAAGAAACCGACCTGAGGCGCACTAACCAAAGCCATCGCTGCCTCGTCCAAAACATCTTGGTCAAGGCCGCCGAACGCGCCTTGCAAAATCATCGCCTCTTGCTGCGCAAAATTGGTTATGAGATCCGCCTGCTTCAGCTCTTCACGTTGTTGCATCAAGCTTAGCGGCGAGCCTTGGCTGAATTCATCGCGCGTATCGCGGCGCAGGGCATCATAGGTCTCAAAGCCCAAGTTTTTGACGAAACGGGTAACGGTTGAATTGGAAACTTCGGCCATCGCGGCCAGATCAGAGGCCGAGTTCATCAACATTAGCTTGGGATCATCCATCAGAACATCTGCGATCTGACGTTCCCGGCGTGTGAGGCCTTCGTAAGTAGAGATTATGCGTTGGCGAAATTTAGACATTTACTACGGGCATCATTTTAGCAGTGGGGTGTCAAGTGCCTTTGGAAATCAGTTTCCAAACTGATGGAATATTGGTCAATCAGAACTGCTATTGCTGCAAATTTAGGGACTTTTCTTCCATTGGTAAGTTGTTTTGGAAATTTGTTTCCATTTCTTCATGCAACCGCCAAGGGTCACGCACCTACAGTGCAAAGGGTGGTATGCGCATGAAAAACACACAACCAACCACGTTTAAAAAAGGATCCGGGGACATCGCCGTCACCCTCAAAGGCGTCAACAAATGGTACGGTGACTTCCACGTTCTCCGGGACGTAGACCTTACGGTAAAGCGCGGCGAACGCATTGTTATTTGCGGGCCTTCAGGATCGGGCAAATCGACGCTGATCCGTTGCATCAACCACTTGGAGACACATCAAAAAGGATCCATCAACGTAGACGGGACAGAGCTGTCCGAGGAAATGAAGAACGCTGAAAAGCTGCGCCAAGACGCAGGCATGGTTTTCCAGAACTTCAACCTATTTCCACACCTTTCTGTCATCGACAACTGCATCTTGCCGCAACGTCGTGTGCTCAAACGCAGCAAGGACGAAGCACGCGAGGTTGGCATGAAGTTCCTTGCGCGGGTCAAAATCCCAGAGCAGGCTGACAAATATCCCGGCCAGTTGTCCGGCGGCCAGCAACAGCGTGTCGCCATCGCGCGTGCGCTGTGCATGGAACCCAGCCTGATGCTGTTTGACGAGCCGACATCAGCGCTTGATCCCGAAATGGTAGGCGAGGTGCTCGACACGATGGTGGGGCTAGCGGAAACCGGCATGACCATGCTGTGCGTCACCCACGAAATGGGATTCGCGCGTGAAGTAGCGGACCGCGTCATTTTTATGGATGCCGGGCAAATCGTCGAAGAGAACACGCCCGATGCCTTCTTTGACAATCCTCAGAACGAACGCACCAAAGCGTTTCTAAAACAAATTCTCTGAGGGCGCCGATGTTTGATTTTCGCTTTTATGAAATCTCGCGACAGCCGGAATACATCGAGACGCTGGCCTACGGCGTGCTCAATTCACTGTGGCTCACAATCCTGGGCAGTCTGTTTGGCGTAGTCTTGGGGGTGTTACTCGCTTTGGGCCAGGGCCGCGATATGCCGCTCTGGATCAAGGCACCCAGTGTTTCTTATGTCGAATTCCTGCGGAACACGCCGTTTATCGTGCAGTTGTTCTTTGTCGTATTCGGATTGCCCCTGTTGCTTGGCTATACGTGGTCGCTAGAGGCATCCGTGGTGTTGGCCATCACGCTGAACTTCTCTGCCTATTACGGCGAGGTGATCCGCGCGGGCATCCAAGCCGTTGCCAAAGGGCAAACCGAAGGCGCGATGGCGCTGGGGATGACGCGTTGGCAAACCATCTTTGACGTAATTCTACCGCAGGCCATCGCCAAGGTGTTTCCGTCAATGACCAGCCAGTTTGTGTTTCTGTTTCTAACCACCGGCCTGGTCTCGGAAATCGGCGTTCAGGATTTGACCTGGGCAGGCCGCTATGTGGCTGACCGAACCTTCCGCGATTTCGAAGTCTTCATCGTTCTGACCATCCTATACATGCTGATGGTCTTTGCCTTCAAAGGCAGCTTTGCGTTGATGTTTCGTATGGCCTTCCCGTGGTGGGGGAAAGAAAGATGACCGAAGTATTGAACGCCATCTTCGGTGAATTTTATGGGCGGATGCTTTTTATCTTGCTCGATGCGACACAGTTCACAATCTACCTGTCATTGGTGGCCTTCTTTGGCGGTGGGCTGATCGGGCTGGTGATGACCGTGCTCAAGATCACCCCAAATCGCGCGGTGCGGATCTTTGCGACGTCCTATATCTGGCTGTTCCAATCCATCCCGCTCTTGATGTTGCTGTTCCTGATTGGTTTGGGCGTGCCCTCCTTCTTTCAGATCAGCGTGTCGCCTTGGTTGGCCGCAGGTATTGCCCTGACGCTCTTTACCAGCGCGTACATGTCCGAAGTTTGGCGCGGGGCTCTGGAAAGTGTGCCCAATGGTCAATGGGAAGGCGGCAAAGCACTTGGCATGACCTTCCGCCAGACCCTGGTGGATGTTGTTGCGCCACAGGCTTTGACTGTCGCTCTGCCCCCCACCGTCGGGTTCATGGTGCAGGTGATCAAAGGCACATCGATGGCCTATATCATCGACTTTTCCGACCTGATGCGGATCGGCAAACAGATCGCCAACAGCCAGGTGCCGGGCGCTGAACCCTTCATCGTCTTCCCGATCATAGCCTTCATTTACTTCGTGCTCTGCTTCCCACTCTCGCAATGGTCCAAATCCATGGAGCGGAAACGGGCCTTGGGAACAACCCGCTGATCTTCAGCATATTCAGTCCAACAGAAAGGAAAAACAATGTTTGGAAAACTCAAATCCTCCCTCTTTGCTGGTGCCTTTGCCGCACTCGCTCTTGGCCCAGTTGCCGCCTCGGCGGACCAACTGGCCGAGGTCCTCGACCGCGGTAAGATCGTGATCGGTGTGCCCGAGAACTTCCCTCCCTTTGGATCGCTCGGCGCGACGTTCGAACACGAAGGATATGATGTTGATGTGGCCAAGCTCATCGCAGAAGACCTTGGCGTAGAGCTAGAGCTCAAGCCGATCACCTCCAAGCAACGTATTCCGTTTTTGACATCTGGAACGGTTGATTTGGTCGTGTCCTCGATGGGCGCAAACCCTGAACGTGCGAAATCCATCTGGTTCTCGGCCGCCTATGCCCCCTTCTTCTCGGCCGCCTTCGCCGCTCCAGAGGTAGACGCGTCATCGCCAGAGGATTTGGTGGGACTAAAAGCAGGCGTGACAGGTGGCACCATCGAAGATCTGGAACTGTCCAAATCGCTGCCTGAAGGTGCGGAGTTGATCCGTTTTGGCGACAACGCGGCCACGTTGTCCGCCTATCTGGCGGGTCAGGTTGATGTTTTGGTCACCGGCAACACCGTTGCCGCAAAGATGGCTTCTGAAAATCCGGATCGCTCGCTCGAAACTAAGTTTATCGTGCGCCAGTCACCAGCCTTCATCGGTGTGAAATCTGGTGAGAGTAACTTGCTGCAATGGGTCAACGTCTTTGTTTTGCACAAGAAACTTGGCGGTGTGCTGAATGAGTTGTCTATTAAGTGGTTGGGCCAAGAACTCCCAGAACTACCAACGCTTTAATTACATTTAGGAAATCAAGGCGCCCCTTTTAGCCTGGGGCGCCCGCTTGTCGGCTATCTGGAACAAACCTAAATTTGTTAATGTGTCTCGTCGCAAATAGGAAGGTATCTTTACAAAGCGCTCGGTCCGGGGAACCCCAATCGAGCAGGTGTCATAAATTTACTGTTGCGAGAAGACGGCGCGCGCCCCGGCGCCTTTGGATACAAAATACACGTAAGGCAAGCAGCCACACTAGGGCCAGGACTCATAGCCAGTAAATGACGAGTGCGGCAAGGGCGATTGCTGATAGGAAGACCTTTGGGCATCGATCGTAGCGGGTCGCCACACGCCGCGAATCCTTCAGCCTGCCAAACATGATCTCGATCCGATTGCGGCGCTTGTATCGACGTTTGTCGTATTTGACTGTTGCCTTGCGTTGCTTTCGACCCGGCATGCAGGGGCGTATCCCTTTGTCTTGCAACGCTTCTCTGAACCAGTTGGCGTCATAACCTCGGTCACCGAGTAGCCAATCGACCTTCGGAAGGCTGCTGACCAACGCCCGTGCGCCGATGTAATCACTGACCTGACCAACCGTAACGAACAGGTTCAGCGGGCGTCCTTGGCTGTCATAAATGGCGTGCAGCTTGGTATTCATGCCGCCCTTGGTCTGGCCAATCAGGCGTCCACGCCCCCCTTTTTGACGCCCAAACTGGTCGCCGTGCGATGTGCCTTCAAGTAAGTTGCGTCGATCATCTACGCGCGGCTTGCCATGGGACTTTGGGAAGAAGGGGCCAAGACGCGCCATCTGCGCGTCCGTGAGCCAAAAAAGATCAGACATATTCACCACTCGGTTTTCGAGCCGTGAATCATGCCGCTACACGAAAATCAGTGGGTCCTGACCCTAGGGGCGCGTTTTGCGCCCCTATCCGTAAGTTTTGATGATGTTATGGAAAGAGAACTGCTGTCGCTAACGGCCCAAATCTGCCGTACTTTTCGATGGCCTCATTCAACGCCTCGGCGCAGAAGCTGGCATCGAGCGTATTCGAGAGCCGCCAGGACAGTACCTTGCGCGGCGCCCAATCCATAATTGCCACGAGATACAGGACACCACGCCGCACTGGACTGTAGGTGATGTCAGTGCACCAAACATGGTTCGGGCGCGTGATTGGCAGCTTCCGGAGCAGATAGGGATAGATCGGGTGCTGTGGGTGTTTCTTGCCCCCTCTCAGACATGCAAAGCATGTGTTGCCGGTCTACGGGTGTTGGGGCCCTTGTAGATGGCCAGAAAGCCCATGATCCCCATCAGACGCCGAACCCGGTGTCGGCCCGCGTGGACCCCGGTTCTCGGCAAATATGCGGCGATCTGGCGGCTGCCAAAGAACGGATATTTCGTAAAAACACGGTCGATTTCGTTCATCAGCTTCAACGTTTCAGCATCCATCCCGACCGGCGTGTCATACAGCGATGATCGGCTGATCTTCAGAAGCTTGCACGGCTTCGTTAGTCTCAACCTTCCTGACCTTGTCAGAAAATACGCCTGTTAGGCCTTCAACCGCTTGTCGCCTCCAAGTCGTTACTTGCGTCGGATGGATCCTATGCTTGGCTGCAATCTCTTGCGCCGTCTTGTCACCACGCAGCGCCTCAAGCGCCACAGGAGCTTTAAACTTGTCCGAAAAACTGCGTCTCTTCGTCATTTGTGTGTCCAGGCGTCAAGGTTAGAGACATCTTAGCACGCTGTCCAAATGTGCCGGACCACTTCACATATTTGGCCTTCAGGGCGTCTTCGCGCAAGGATTTGGTGCCGATGACACGGCCATTCCCGTCAAGGATATCAACGATGACTTTCCCGGATTTCGGCAAGAAGGCCAGACCGGTGTAGATCTCGGCTGCAAGGAAAATACCATCAACGCCTACGGTAGAGACCGCATAGAGAATGCCGCAATCGTAATATTTTTGTTTCAGATCCAGCCAGATGGCCCGAAAAAAGTCAGCGATTTTTCTTCGTAAACCGACTTGTGAAATGCGGTCTGTCGACCGATCTCTGCAAGCTTCTGATCTAGTTCGTGGGCCCGCTGTCGCAGCACTTCATCCTGTGCATCATCCGAAAGCCACTGGTTCCAAAAACTCTGACGACGGACAGTACTTTAAGTGCGCGCGCCTTCAAATCTTGCCCAAGCTTTTTGAAACTTCTCAAAATCAAACCTGTCCTGTCGGGCGGCGTCTAAGATAATGCTTTCGGTATCCAGGAGTTTTGTGATTGCTTCTTCAAGAGTCGGAATCACCTCGGTAGGCACGACAACTGCACCATGTCGATCTGCATGTACCAGGTCCCCGTCCTGAACCGCCAGTCCAAAGATTTCAACCGGCGTGCCGATCTCTTTCACATGGACAAATCCATGGCTGGGGCCGATGGATCCTGCCACCACGGGATAGCCTTCGGGCAGATCGCCCAAATCGCGCATAACCCCGTTGGTCAGGGTCCCCGATATCCCAAACCCTTTGTGAATGGTGGTATTGATCTCGCCCCAAAACGCTCCGATGCAATCTGGAAAATCAAGATCTTCGATCACCGTAACAGCCGGGCGTGGGCCTTCAGCCATGTGTTTGTAGTAAGACATGCGCCGGGCTTTGATCACCTCGGGTGGTTCGGTGGGAGCATGGATCGCTGCAATTTTGGCCGTGCGCGCATAGCCGACAATGGCGCGGTCTTCGGGAGCAGAGCATTGCATCGTGCCGCGGGTAAACGCATTGAAGCCCCGCTTTCCCTGTGCCACTTCAATGGCATTGCAGACGGTGGGCGTATCGATGGATTGCAGAAGTTTCAAAAGGCTTGGGGTCATGTCAGATCTCCAGCCAGCGTTTGAGCGCGGCGGTTGTTTTTTCGGGTTGTTCCAGTGTCGGTAAATGGCCGGCACCTTCAATGATCTGCAGCGTGCTGTTGGGCAGCAACGCGTGCATAAGGTCGTGGCGGTGGACCGGACACAGCACATCTTCGCGGCCACACAAAACCAGTGCAGGGCCGTTGAACGCGCGCAGGGTCTCGGTTTGATCCGGCCGGTCGCGCAAGGCCATGGATTGCGCGACAAACACGTCAGAGCCAAGGGCAGTCGCCATGGCCATACAGAGATCAAGGATTGCCCCCTGATTGGCGCCATCGGCGAGATAGTTTGGCTTCATCTCCTCCCGCATCACGCGCCGCAACTGGCCGTCGCGCGCGGCTGCGATCTGAGGAGTGCGGCGCGCTTTGACCTCATCGAGCTCGGCGAGCGGGTTGGTGTCCAGAAGCGCCAGCCGGTCCACTCTGTCAGGCGCTTGTCGCAGCACCTCCATGGCAACGATGCCCCCCATGGACAGCCCGGCAAGGGCAAAACGTGGCGGAGCGTTGGACAAGATTTCTTCGGCCAGTGCCCCCACGCTGTCATGCCCAGCCAAGGGGCAGGTCATGACCGGACGGTGCCCAGAGAAGGCATTGATCTGTGGGCCAAACAGTTGAGCATCACACATCATGCCCGGCAACAGCAATAAAGGTGTCACAGTCGATCCGACGCGAGCGCCGCTCCTTCCGACAGGGATTTGAGCTTGGCGTAAGCAATATCAGGGTCAACCGCACCAAAACCCGCAAAGGTGCCAAAGCCGCAATCGCTGCCGGCCACCACTCGATCTGCACCGACGATCCCGGCAAATCGTTCGATCCTTTGGGCTACCAACTCGGGGTGTTCGATAAAGTTGGTGGTGGTGTCGACCACACCGGGCACAAGCACTTTGGTGTCGGGGATCTCTGCGCGGCGGTCGTGGAACACGGTCCATTCATGAGCGTGACGCGGGTTGGAGGTCTCAAACAAAAGATACTGCGCCTTGGTGTTCATCAGGGTCGTGAAGACCTTGTCCATCGGGATGTCGCAGCAATGGGGGCCTTCGTAGTTGCCCCAGCAAATGTGCACCCGAACCTTTTCAGCAGGCACATTCTGCAGCGCGTGGTTCAGCGCCTCGACATGCATGTTGGCGATTTTCAGGAACTCGGCGTCCAAGAGATCAGAGAACAGCATGTGGCGCGACAGGGCCAGATCCGGGCAATCCAGCTGTAGGTCCAGACCGGCTGCAACGATGGTTTCGTATTCTTCTTTCATCGCATCCGCGAGCGCAGCCAGATAGGCCTCTCGCGTGGCGTAGAAATCATTTTGCAAGAAAAGAGACACCACGCCAGGCGATGCCGCATTCATGAAGCCGTGACCGCGCCCTGATGCGGCCATCGCTGCCTTGAGATTGGCTATGTCCTTTTGCAGATCATCGTTACCTCGGGAGCGCACCTCACCGGTGCACATGGGGCGGGAATAGGTGGGGGTACCACCTCCCGAGGCTTGCCGCTCCAGAAAGCTGGGAAACATCTTCAAATCGGCTGGCGCATTGCGCGGGCTGTCACCCGAAAACCCAGTGTAGCGATCCTTAACGTAGGTGGCGTATGAGATTTTCGACGTCTCGCCATCGCTGACGATATCAACACCTGCCTCAGCCTGTTTGCGCACGGTGTCCGCGACAGCGGCAGTCATGCAGGCGTCAGATGCGGCCTGATCGTAAGGTTTGCCCTCTTCACGGGCGAAAATGAAATCCACTACGTCTTGAGACCGGGGCAGAGAGCCCACATGAGTTGTTTTGATCTGGGTCATTTGGGCTCTCCTTTGGATCAGTGACCGGACCAGGTGGCGCCCGCGACATCATCTGTAGCGGTGACCCGATAAAGGCTGCATTCACCGGTCATGGAAGGTTCCAGGCTGTAAGATTCACCTGCGTGGATCAGGCTAGTGTCGCCGGGATTGAGGATCTCGGATCCGCCCTCCCATCGCAGGTGCCAGTGGCCGCGCACTGGCATCAGTACAGTGGCTTGCTTTGGCGTGATCATCTCGGCCGAGAGCGAGCCACGGGTGATGAAATCAACCTCAAAGCCCGGTTTGTCACGCAGCATGGCGTTTTCGCCAATCACTTTGGCCGGTTTCTTGCCCGCCATGGCCATCATGTCCCAATAGCGGGCGACATAGTGGGGCACCACGTCTTCGACCGGGGTTTCTGGGAAGGCTTTCAGCTCTTCCGCGGTGAGCAGCGGCATGGGGCCCACATTGTGCGGCAGTTCCTGGCCCTTCTTGCTATCATAGAGCACGCCGTTCTCGCCCAGCATCAGACCGTGGGATTGCGCTTCTTGAATGACTTGCGGGGCCCATGTGACGCCGCCACCAGCATCATCACCACCCAGAACAGCCATGATCATGCCGTAGTCGGTGCCGATGTTTTCAAAACCGCGGAAAATGCCGGTTGGAATGTTGAAGATATCACCTTCCTCGGCGACAAATTCACCCGCTGTGCCACGCAGGCCCCAGAAGAACCGCCACCGGCCTTTCAGGACAAAGAATACCTCAGCCGTGGTGTGGCTGTGCAGAGAGTTGCGGCACTTGGGCGGTTGGCCTGCCGCGCCAATATTAAAGCCGATCTTGTCGGTCAGGTGCACGTGCTGGTCTGGGCTTTCGGAGACACCGCCGCCGATGATGGTAAAATTTTCTTTTTGGTCGCTGCCCGGTGTGTGGGCGTCGATAAACGCGGTTTTACAGGGGCGCAGTTCGCCGTACCGAACGATGCGGTCAGAAATGGAGGATGTGGTCATGGTCTTTGTCCTGTGATTGGTATTGATGTGGTGGATCCGGATTTGGAAACGTCACATTACCCCGGCGGACGCAGGTTGAGCCGCCGCGCGCGCAGGCTTTGGCGATGCGCATGAAAGCGGCGCATCGCTTGCGTTTCACACAAGCCCACGCGGGGCACGCTCCAATGGGCGCAGCTGCACATGTCACAAGGTCTCGGTTTGCAGAAGGATTTGTTTCCACACGGCGATTTCATCAAACAGCGTGTATTCCCGGCGGATTTTGGGCTCACCCGCAACCAGCGCGCCATATTCGGCGTGGCTGATGCCCAGCACGTAAACCTCAGCCCCCGTAGGCGCGCCAAAAGCGCCCCAGCCTTCGTGTTTGCCCTTCAGGCTCCAGCGGATGGCGGCGCGCGGCGGCATCATGGGGTCGGCGCGACCAATCTGATGTTCTATGGTGAATTCAGCGTTTGGAAAGGCGGCGCGAAGGCTCATCCAAAAGCTATCCACTGGCTCCCAGCTGTGGCCGGTTTCGCCGCCGGGGTATTCGCTTTGCACGGCGCGGTCGTACACTTGTGGGATCACTGCTAGGTCGGCGGCCATGATGCGGTTCAGCACATCGCCATAGCGCGCGCCCCATTCATTGGTGTTGCCGCGCCCTTTGTAGGGGCCTTCGAGATCATTGGCGGGTGTCAGCGGTTTGATGCAGGCCTCAGGGCCGCCTTCGCGCAGGACCTGATCGCGGGCAAATTCTTTGGCGTCCCAGCCCATCTGCCGCACCACGGCAGAATTGTCGCGGATCAGCCATTCATCATTGATGGCGTTATTAACCGCGTGGCAGTCGGCCAAAATACGATAGGTCAGCTTGGCGCCCGTTGCTTTGCCAAAAGCGCCATCACCAGTGTGCGTCGCGGTGGACAGGATCCTGTGCGAGCTGAGCATGCCCTCTTCGGGCGTTCCCGACCAGATGACATCTTCGCCGAAAAGGGTGCGGTCAGGGAACTCCGCCAGCGTCGCCATGGTTGCACCAATCACGCCCTGATTGCCGGTCGACACCGACCCCGGCATGCGCACCACGATGTCAGGCGCGTAATATTCGTGGAGCGTAGCAAGGCCGCGATCTTCCCAGATCTCTTTGGTGATGCCGACAATATAGTCGGGGAAGTCGCGGAATTTTGGGTCAAAACCCTTCATTGGTCTGTCCTTTGGTGTTCCAGCCCTTGGGGATGCGCGCTGAGCTGCGCACGATCAGGGGGCTGTCTATGGCCACACGCCGGGGCACAGCGGTGGCCGGAGATGAAATCAGATCCATCAATGCATCCACGGTTTCAGCCACCATCAGATTGGCGCGCTGACGCATTGTGGTCAGGTTATACGCAAGCCAGGCGGCGGGGGGGACATCGTCGTAGCCCATTACCGACACGTCCAATGGCACCTGAAGTCGCAGTTCAAACCGAAGGACATCCATTACGGCAAACGCCATGTGATCATTGGCCACAAAAACCGCATCTGGTCGCTGGTCGGCGGGTGCATCAAATAGCTCTCTTGCCGCATGCCGGGCCTGTTCGGTGTTGAAATCTCCGACCGCGTAGGCGTGAAGGTCGCGCCCTGCGGCCGCAAGGCCCGCGCGAAATCCGGCCTCGCGGTCGCGCTGGGTGGAAGCGCCTTCCCAGCCTGCAATGTAGGCGATCCTCTGATGATGGCCAGCGATCAGGAATTCAGCAGCTTTGCGCCCACCGGCGTGGTTGTCCGATGCAATAGCAGTGATGCCATCGATGTCCTGACTCCGGTTGAACAGCACTACGGGCACACCGGCCTGTTGACAGCGCGCGGAAATATCCGACGACATGGCAACCGAGGCCATGACGATGCCATCCACCTGATAATCCAGGATTTCTTCCATCACGTCGTCGATATTGTCGGCCGTTTGCTTGGTCATGAAAACCAGTACGTGATAGCCTTGTTCCTGCAGGGCGTTTGACAACAGTTCCAGCGTTTCTGGGTAAAAGAAGTTTTCCAGATAGGCGACCACAAGCCCAATGATACGGCTTTTGCCTTTGACCATGGCACGGGCCAGCACATTGGGGCGATAGCCCAATTCACGTGCGGCTGCGCGCACTTTTTCAGCGGTCTTCTGCGACACCGAGGCGCCGGGTGTAAACACCCGCGATACAGCAGATTGGCTGACACCAGCCTTTTGTGCGACCTGTAGGGATGTGATCTTTGCTGCCATCAACCGGCTGTCCAACCTCCGTCTATCAACATGGAGGTGCCTGTTACCATGGCAGAGGCATCAGAGGCCAGAAACTGCACAGCGCCCATGATGTCTTCGACCTCACCCACACGGTCCAATTTGATTTTGTTTAGGATCCAGGTCAGTCGCTCTGGATTGTGAAACGTCGCTTCAGTAAAGGGGGTGCGAATGAAGGTTGGGCAGATCGAGTTGATGCGAATGCGGGATTTGCCCCATTCCATCGCCATGGATTTGATCATGCCTTCCAGCCCGTGTTTGGAGGCACAATAAAGCGCACGATCAACGCCACCAGTGTGGCCCATCTGGCTGGAGATATGGATGATTGAACCGGGTTTGTCCGCTGCCATCATCGCTTTGGCGGCTGCAGCGGACAGGAAATAGGCTGATCGCAGGTTCACATGCACCACGGTGTCAAAATCATCTTCGGTCGTGTCAACGGCGGCGCTGTGCCGGGCAACACCTGCGGAATTGACAACCACATCAAAGGCTTCGCGCGTCATTACGTCGGACACAGCGTTCACGTCCCCCTGATCCAACGGCAATGCGCTGGCGTGCCAGCCCTCTGCCTTCATGGCGTCAACAACAGCCGTCAGCCGCTCTGCCCCGCGGGCTGCACAAGCCACATGTGCGCCAGTCTCGGCCAAAGCAACCGCACAGCCAAGGCCAATGCCAGACGAGGCTCCGGTGACCAGAACTTTCTTGCCAGTCAAATCAAACGAAGGGGTGCGCGGGAGGTTTGTTATCATTTCAATCCACCTGGCAAAGACAAAGGCGCGATCGTGCGGGCCTTGTTGAATTCATTAAGCCGGGCAAACACATCGATGCCCAGCTGATCATAGACATGCAGAAGATCGACAAGCACCCAGTTTTCCCGGATCTTGTCACCTTCTACGCGCCAAAAATCGAGCGACCGCAGCGTGATTTTCCGATCCATTGGCGGCAGGCCCAGCCAGCCTGCATGCGATAGGGTTTGCACCATGTTGGGCCAACCGGTGACGGCAGCATAAGGGCCGTCACCAAAGAAATGATGCGTGGTTTCCTCGGGGAATTGACCGCGATCCGGCATGGCGTTGAGAAACGGAATTTGATGCCAGTTCCGAAACCCTGCAATACCCCGTGCTGTGCCGATACCCGCCGGGCCGTACCAGCTCATCCTTGGGTGCCAGAACTTGTCCAGCTCCATCACCTCGGGGCCGCCCTGTGCGGGGTGGCGGATCAGATGGGTCAGCATATCGACAATCAAGTCACAAGAGGCGGTGCTTTGTTCGGCGTCACGCGGACCCGCAACCAGACCGTTTTGTAGGGCAGGGGCAGGGGCCAGCCATTCGCGCCCCAATGAGGGCGCCAGCGGCCAGGTGTTGGCCTGCATCATCATTTCGGGGATGTCCCAGATGGCCTGCATCTCGACAACGCGATTGTCTTCAACCCGATAGAATTCGTGAAACCGCATGGCGACCTGATGGCCGGTGGGCGGAATGTTCAACCAGGGGGCTGCGAACACACCGGTGTAATAGCCGCCACAGCCAACCCAGTTGTTGTCCTGTTCATCAGGACCGGACATCACGATGTAATCGCGCCGCTCCAAATCAGGCAGGGCCGCAAACAGAGGTTTATAGGCCGTATCGTACAGTGCTTGTGGGCCGGTCAGATCGCCAAACGGGTGGCACAGATGAATGATCGCATCATCGGCAAAAATCTGATCCAACGCCGCGCGCACCGTGTATTCGGCAAAATCATACATAGCCGCCCGAAGTGGTTCTATCAGGGTCTTGTGATGGCTGTGATGGTCCATAATTTCCGGCCTTATAGGGAGGAAGAGAACCCCACAAAGGGCTCTCTATTGGTGTTATTCTGCGGGCTCACGGTAGGGCGCACCGGTACCGTAGGGCACATCAATGCCGCCATAGCGCCGCACCCGCACGTTGCACTGTTCCGCGTGGCCCACAAACCCTTCGAGCATGCACAGACGCGAACCGTATTCCCCAATCAGCGTTGCGGCTTCATCGGTGGTGACCTTTTGATAGCTGTGGGTTTTTAGATATTTTCCGACCCATAGACCGCCTGTATAGCGACCGGCCTTTTTGGTAGGCAGGGTGTGGTTGGTGCCGATCACCTTGTCGCCGTTGGACACATTGGTGCGCGGTCCAAGAAACAGCGCGCCATAGCAGGTCATGTGCTCTAGGAACCAATCATCGCGATCGGTCATCACCTGCACATGCTCTGAGGCAATGTCGTCTGCGACCTTCAGCATCTCATCATAGGTGTCGCATAGGATCACTTCGCCATATTCTGCCCAGCTGACGCTTGCGGTGTCGGCAGTGGGCAGAATGCCCAATAGGCGGTCAATTTCAGCCAGGGTTTCATCCGCCAGCTTGCGGCTGTTGGTCAAGAGGACGCAGGGGCTGTTGTAACCGTGTTCCGCCTGCCCCAGCAGGTCGGTGGCGCAGAGTTCTGCATCAACAGTTTCATCCGCAATGACCATCGTTTCGGTGGGGCCGGCAAACAGATCGATGCCAACACGACCAAACAGCTGGCGCTTGGCTTCGGCCACAAAAGCGTTGCCGGGACCCACCAGCATATGCACGGGATCAATGGTTTCGGTCCCCAGCGCCATGGCGCCAATCGCCTGAATGCCGCCCATTACGTAGATCTCATGTGCGCCGCCCAGATGCATGGCCGCGATCACCGCCGGGTTCGGTTTGCCCTTGAACGGAGGGGTGCAGGCGATAATGCGGGGCACGCCCGCAACCGAGGCTGTGGCCACCGACATATGCGCCGAGGCGACCATAGGGAATTTGCCACCGGGCACGTAACAGCCCACAGATTGAACCGGGATGTTCTTGTGGCCAAGGATCACGCCGGGCATGGTTTCAACTTCGATGTCCCGCATCGAATCCCGCTGCGCCTGCGCAAAGTTGCGCACTTGCTCTTGGGCAAATTTGATGTCGGCCAACTCACGCTCGGACAGCTGGGCGATCAGATCATCGATCTCCTGCTGGCTCAGCCGGAAAGAAGACGGTGAATAGCTGTCGAATTTCTCCGACAAGGCGCGCACAGCCGCATCGCCGCGGGTTTCAATGTCTTTCAGCGTGGCTTCCACCACGGCGCGGGTTTTGGCATCGTCCTCGGCGCGATCGGCGTCGGATTTACCGCGTTTGAGATATTCGATGGTCATTGCAGTGATCCTTAGTTGTCGGGACGCGGAGGGGTTTTCTCTCCACGGTCAAATGCTTCCCAGCCCTGACCATTGAAAAGATCGACACCCAGCTGGGCGGCGACATGGGCGAAATCGACATTCACCCAATTGTCGACGATCTTGCCGTCAACCACTTTCCAAAAGTCCATATAGCGGATTTCAATCCGCTTGCCGGTGGGGGCGATGCCCAGAAATTCCCCCGTGTGGGTGGCTTCCTGGCGACCAAAGGCGGCCGCCCATTCGCCCATGTAGAGCCGGGCTTCGTCGATGCAGGTCTTGTCGGAAAACGCGGCCTGAAAGGGGCGCTGCCAATTGTCCTGAAACTCTTTCAGCCCTGTCTTGGTGCCGCAGCCCTGATTGCCCATCCAGCGAAATCCTTGCGAGAAGAATTCGCCGATGTCGGCGATGCGGTGGTCGTTTAACCCATCGACCATGTTTTCAATCACGGCGCGGGTTTCTTCTGTTTTGCTCAGGTCGGTGTCCTTGGTCAGGACGGCTTGTTCGGGGCGTGAGCCTTTCATGTCTTCTTCCTTTCAGGTGTTGGGGATTTTCTAACGATTGGGGGGAGGGTCCCCTTAGGCCAGAAAATCCCGCGGCATCCTGTTCAGGGCCGGGTGGCGTGCCACAGCGCCATGTCGTGCGGTTGAGCTCATCCTTTGACGGCCCCGGCGGTCAGGCCAGAAACGATCTGACGCTGGAAGAACATGACCAACACAAACAACGGCGCAGTGGCCGAGACAACGGCGGCGACGGCGAACATAACGTTGCCTTCTTCCAGCGTGGAGCCAAGAAAGCCTGCGATGGCCGGAACCATGGTGCGGTTCTCTTCGCTCAGCAGCATCGAGGTTACGGCGAAATCGTTGTAGGCCAACAAGAAGCTGAACAAACCAGTGGTGATCACGCCGGGCCACATCACGGGGATGATCACGTGGCGGAAGGCTTGGAACTGGGTGCAGCCATCGACCTTGGCGCTTTCGTCCAGATCTTTGGGAATGTTCAAAAAGAACGAATGGAGCATCCACAGCGTAAAGGGTTGGTTGATCGCCACCAGAACAATGATTGAGGTTGGCAAGTGCCCCCACAGGTTCCATTCAAAGAACGGCAACAGGTAGCCAGACACCAAGGTGATATGCGGCATGGCACGGAACACCAGTGCGATCATCAGCAGCCAAAAGGCGTATTTTCGCCCTGAACGGGCCAGCGCATAACCGCCAAGCGTGCCAAAGGTCAGCGAGATGATCACTGTAAAGAATACAACAATCAGCGTGTTAATCGCTGCGCGCCAGAACTCTTCCTGAATCCAGGCCCCATCATACCCTGCGCCGGTGAAGGTGGCGCCGGTTTCGATCAAAGTGCGGGTGCCCCACAGCGCATTGCGCCAGTCCGCCTTGGAGAAGAAATCGCCCTGCACTTTGAACGAGCCCCAAAGGGTCCAGATGAAGGGGAAAGAGGCGACAGCAACCCACAGCAGCACGAAAGCAGATGAGAAGATGACAGCAGAACGTGACGACCGGTTGAGTGCAGAGGACATCAGACAGCCTTTCCTTTGAAATCGCGCCAGGTACGCAGCAGCACTGGGGTCAGCAGGATGGCCACGCCAATCACCGTAAGAACTGAGGTCGCCGCAGCAGAGTTGAAACGGGTGAGATCGCTGCGCATGTCGGCGTAGATGATGTAAGAGAGCGAGGTTGCGTTGGCCTGCGCAGAAAAGCCAACGATGGGTTCAAAGACACGGAAGTTGTCCATCAGCTGGATCAGAGAGATAAAGACCACCAGCGGCATCAGATGCGGGATCACCACATAGCGGATTTGCTGCCAGCGGGTTGCGCCATCAATCATCGCAGCTTCCAGAGAATCCGTGTTGACGGTCTGCAGGCCAGCGTAAAAGACCACAAAGGCAAAAGGCGCAGAACTCCAGACACCATAGACCATCAGGGTGATCCAGGTCAGCGCTGGGGAGGCTTTGAGGGACAGTTCAGGGTCGTCAAACATCCATTGCAAGGTTTTGCCGATCACCCCCTGCGCATCGATCATCCAGAACAGGATTAATGAGCCGATCAGCGGTGTGATGATCATTGGCAGCAAGGAGACAAAGATTGTTGGCCCTTTAAGCAGGCTGGGCAGGCGATTGACCCCCAGCGCGATCAGCAGCCCCAGCACGATCACGAGCGGCGTGACCAGGAAGGTATAGGTTAGCGTGAAGGCTAGCGCCTTGTAGAACGGAAGATTGTACAGCTCAGACAGAAAGTCGCCAAACCCATCACGTGTGCGCCAGGCTTCGGAAATTTCTGCAGTGGCCAGATGGCCGCGGTCAAAATAGGTGCTGAGACCGGCAAACCGGCCCAGCGGTTGTTCAGCCCGCAATTGCGCCGTGGCCTCGGTGTCGACGGAGCTTTCTTTGGTACAGCCAAACGGACCACAGTTTTCGGTCACGACAATAACCTGCTCATGTTCGATGTGCAGAGATTGCAGCACGACCGATACAAGAGGCAGCGCAATAAAAAGGATCATTGCTGCCAGGCTGGGCAGAATAAACCAAAAGAAGGTTTTATGTCGCATGAAAGATCCGTCCGGTTCGCATGAGATGCGGGCAAAGCACGCTGTGGCGCTTTGCCCATTGGGCTCGACTTAGTTCAGGAAGCCTTTTTCCTTGGCAGCAGCGATGTATGAGGCTTCGACATCGGCCAGGGCCTGTTCAGCGCTTTCGTTGCCTTGCAGGAAGTCTGTCAGCTCATCGCCCAATGCGGTGTGCATCAGACCCATGAAGGGGATCATAGGATAGGGCTTGGTTTTGCCAGCGGCCGTTGCGAACACGCCTGCAGAGGCAGGAGCGGGCTCATAGCCTTCGATCAGCCAAACCGCTGCGTCGTTGTTGGCTTTGACTACTTCGGTGCTGATGCCGTTCAGCATCGCAACAAAGCTGGCTTCGGCGTTTGCATCGCTGGTGTTGCTGGCAATCGCAAAGCCGTCCCACCACAGAGTGGATGCAGGAATGTCGCCGCCGCCCACTGTGGGTGATGCAATCAAAGAGGTGCTGCTGACAATTTCCTCAGACGAGCCTTCGTTGTCGAGAATACCAGTCCCACGCGATCCCCAAAGGTGTGCAAGCGCGATCTCACCAGCTTCCCATGAGGCTTGAACGGCATTGGAATCAAAGGTCAGATAGTCGGGGTTGGACAGTTCTGTAAGGGCTTTCAACGTGTTCAGCGCTGCGACACCGGCGTCGTTGTTCACTGTGGGTTCTGCTGTGCCCGGTTTGAAGAACTGGCCGCCGTGGCCCATGTACATGTTGACGAATTCTTCGCCCAGGTTCCAACCGGTTTTGCTGGTGGTGGCAAAGGGGTGGTCCATCAGGCCAGCCTCTTTGATGGCCTGACCTGCTGCAATGACTTCTTCATAGGTTTCAGGCGCGTCCAGGCCGACCTTTTCCAGAATGTCGTCGCGGACAAATAGGTGCTGGGCGTTGGCCATAAAGGCAACAGCCATGACTTTGCCATCAACTGTGATCAGTTGGTTTTTGCTGAGGTGCTGACCGTGCTTTGCGATCAAATCATCCAGCGGACGGATAAGATTGTCGCTCAGCAGGGGCACAATTGCGGCATTAGTTGTGGTGATGGCACTGTACTGCGCTGGGTTGGCAGTCAGAGCTGCAACCTGAAGTTCACGGTAGTCTTTGTTCAGGTTGCTTTCAACGGTCACACCATCGCCTGCGCAGGCTTTGGCGCCATCCGCAACAGCCTGGATCGCCGCAAACTCGTTGCCAAGGATGCTGACGTTGCCGCCTGCAATTCCGCAGCCCGCAAAAGCGGAGGTGCCCATCAGAATGGCTGCGGCGCTTATCACTGAAACGTTTTGAATAGACATTTTTGTCTCCCTGTTTTGGGTCAAAAGTCCGGACAGATGACCCGGTTGGTCTCCGCTGCATGCACGAAGACTGTGGCTTGGGGTGTTAGCCCCCCAATCGCGCGCCGTCCTCTGCGTTGAAGAGGTGGCAAATTTCAGTTGGAATGCTGATCGAAACCGTGTCGCCGATGTCCGCACGGAAGGTTTTGTCCGCTTTGACGGAAACCAGTGCATCGCCAACGCGGACCGATACCATGGTTGCATCACCAAGCAGTTCCAGCGTGTAGATCGGCGCATTGATCTGTCCCTGACCTTCGTGTGCCAACGACGCATCTTCCGCACGGAAGCCCAGCGTGAGTGGGCCATCGGGGGCGTTCAAACCCGTGATTTCAACATGTTCTGCGGTAAAGGTTCCAGCGCTCACGGTGCCGTTCATCAGGTTCATCGCAGGCGAGCCGATAAAGCTGGCAACAAAGGCATTGGCCGGACGGTCATAAATTTCGGTGGGCGAACCAACCTGCTGCACCACGCCGCCTTTCATCACCACGACACGGTCGGCCAGCGTCATGGCTTCGATTTGGTCGTGAGTGACGTAAATGGTGGTAACGGCAAGTTCGTGGCTCAGGTTTTTGATCTGCGCACGCGTTGACACCCGCAATTTTGCATCGAGGTTCGAGAGCGGCTCATCCATCAGAAACACATTTGGCTCGCGGACGATCGCACGGGCCAACGCCACACGCTGCCGCTGACCACCGGACAGTTCAGCGGGTTTGCGGTGCAAAAACTCGTCTAGCTCAACCATCGCTGAGGCGCGGCGCACTTTTGCGTCATGGGTGGCGGGATCGATCCCGCGCACTTTCAACGGGAAGCGAATGTTCTCATAGACATTCATGTTGGGGTAAAGTGCGTAACTTTGGAACACCATCGCCACATCGCGGTCTTTGGGTTCCAGGTCATTTACGGCCTTGCCATCAATCAAGATCTCACCTTCGGTGACATCCTCAAGCCCGGCAATCATTCGCATTGTTGTGGTCTTGCCGCAACCTGATGGACCAAGAAGTACCAGAAACTCTTTGTCTGCAATCGTCAGATCAAAGTTTTCGACACCAACAAAAGACCCCCAACGCTTTCCCACGTTGCGCAGTTGAATTTCAGCCATGTCGTCTCCCTGACGGAATTTTTGCATACGTTTGCAAAAACGCTAAAGCGCGAGAGACACTTCTGGCAAGACTTTTTTGCATACGTATGCAAAAATGCTCTGGAAAAGATGAGTCTCCAGCGTATCTGATGGGTGGCTAGGTGCTGAGACGAAAGGAAAAACAGGTGTCCGTTCAGGAATGTAAAAAAATTGTGCAGGCCTTTATCAAGCAATTGGATCAGGCCCAACCAGACGACGTAAAGGCCGTTTGTGAAGCGTCCTGTGCGCAGGATATTCACTGGCGCGGGTATCATCCGTTCAATGAGATTCGTGACATTCAGACTGTATCAGAGCAGTTTTGGCGTCCCTTGAAGTCTAGCTTTACCGGGATGACGCACCGTCTGGACGTGTTCATGGGCGGTGAAAACATGTACGAAACGCCCGGCGGCACATGGGGGGTGACGATGGGTCATTTGATGGGCCTGTTTGACAAGCCATGGCTGGGCATTCCCGCTACGGGAAAGCTGGCGTTTCTGCGTTTTTGTGCGTTTCATCGCGTGGACGGTGATAAGATCGTCGAAACTGCCATGTATTTCGACCTGCCACATCTGATGGTGCAGGCGGGATTGCAGCCATTTCCGACGCAAACTGCAGCCCAATTGGTGCAGCCGGGCCCAGCCACCCATGATGGTTTGATGTTTGACAGCCAGCCTGAGGACGCATCTGAAAAAACACTGGCAACCATCAATGCGATGGTTGCGGATCTTGGCCAGTGGCAGTCCGGCTTGCCGCTAGAGGACGAGTTGGCACGCACTTGGCACGCCGACATGCTGTGGTGGGGGCCAACTGGGATTGGCGCAACCTATACCATTCCCCGATATGCACAGCAGCATTCGGGTCCGTTTCGAGCCGGGTTCAAAGATCGGTCAGGAACCGGCCACATCTGCCGCCTGGCCGAAGGCCATTACGGCGGCTTCTTTGGCTGGCCCAACTTTATCGCGGTGCCCACCGGCGGCTTTATGGGCATGCCCGCCACCGACAAGCCCGGCGAATTTCGCGTGATCGACATCTATCGACGCGACGGGGACAAGCTGAAGGAAAACTGGGTATTCATAGACCTCCTGCATTTCTGGAAATCTCAGGGCGTCGACATTCTGGAACGCACAACAGGGATCTCTGCCGTATGAAAATTGATGCACACCACCATCTTTGGAATTTGAACGCTGTCCATTATCCATGGTTGATGGCCAAAGGGGAGC
This sequence comes from uncultured Paracoccaceae bacterium, assembly GCA_947492585.1. Taxonomy (GTDB): domain Bacteria; phylum Pseudomonadota; class Alphaproteobacteria; order Rhodobacterales; family Rhodobacteraceae; genus Epibacterium. Next base: position 59,202 of record CANLND010000019.1, on the reverse strand, counting down.
CGCGGTTTTTCGGCGACCCCGCGCCAATTCAGCGTGATTACCTGCTGGATGAATTTACACGGGACGCAAAAGCCCAAGGGTTTGCAGGATCCGTGCATATTCAGGTGGGCGCCGCCGATCCGTTGGCCGAGGCCACGTGGGTACAATCGGTGGCGGATGCCAACCCTGACTGGCCTATGGCACAGGTGGCGTTTTGTGATCTGACAGCCCCGGACGCCGAAGCGCAGCTGGATGCGTTGCAAGATCTGCCCACCCTGCGCGGCGTGCGCCAGATTGTCGGCCGCGCCCCTGGCGAAGACGCCGTGACCGGCACAAATGAATTGTTGGGCAACCCCGCGTTTCTGACGGGCCTGCAAGGATTGGCCAAACGCGGGTTGAGCTTTGATCTTCAACTTCTGCCAGAGCTGATGGAGCAAACAGCGGCAGTGCTGGCCAGTGCGCCAGACACCCAGATCGCCCTGTGCCATGCGGGTTCGCCCCATGATCGAAGTGCGGAAGGTCTGGCCTATTGGGCGCGGCAGCTGTCTTACCTTTCGGAGCTGCCAAACGTTTCGTGTAAACTGTCCGGGCTTGGTATGTTTGACCCTCACTGGACAGCGCAAAGCGTTGCGCCGATTGTGGAAACGGTCCTGTCGCAGTTCTCGCCAGAGCGCTGCATGGTAGGATCAAATTTTCCTGTGGATTCTTTGCACGCCAATTACGATGTGCTGATGGAAACCTATCGTAAGCTTGTCCCTCAAGCAGACCTCCCGTGTGTTTTTGGGAAGGCTGCATCGAAGTTCTACCAGTTGCCACAATGTTAGCACTAGGCAGTGGCGACGCGGCCTCGACTGTTCCGCGAAATGACTGTTAAGGGCGCCCGACAATCTGTTCAAACTCCGCTTTTCTATGCATTGCTGTCATTGGTTTGTAGCGCAGCATCGGTCCCTATGGGCTCTCTTCCGCTGTTCGCTACAATCTGTACCAATGGCTGCTATCATGTGCTGCGTGGTCAGGAAAAGAAGCCTGGCAGCTTTGCTCAGCTACTGGTCGGGCTTTGCATCAGTCAGTGAGTGTGTGAAAGTCGTTATCATGGCCAGTGCTGCATCTTTGTCCTTACCAACCTGTTTCAATCAGGTCGAACCACTGAGCGACAATCTCAGGTTCATAGCTGTGGACGTCGAGACTGCCGGATACGATATCGCGAGCATCTGTCAAATCGGCCTCGCTTTTGTTGGGTTTGATAGCTCGATTGTCACTTATAGTGCATACATCGATCCCTGCACGCCATTCGCTGCAGGCAATACCCGATTGCATGGCATTGATGCTGCAACTGTCAAAAATGCCCCCAAATTTGCAGACGTACTGCCAGGCCTGCGTCCGGTTCTTGAAGCATATCCGCTTATTCAACATAGCCGTTACGATGAGAAAGCCTTTGATGCAGCGTGCCGACTTGCGGGATTTCAAGTGTTGAAGTCGGTATGGTTAGACAGCGTTGCCATCGCTCGCCAAGCCTGGCCGGAATTGCGGGGCAATGGTGGGCATGGTCTGGCCAATCTCAAAAAGGTGTTAGGGCTTCAATTCAAACACCATGATGCCGGAGAAGATGCACGTGCTGCTGCCGAAGTTACTTTGAAAGCAGAAGCTTCAATGGGGCGAAAAATCAGGCTGCTGAATGCCTCACAGCAGTTGGTCTTTGATTTTCAATGATGCGAGAGGGTGACCTCATGGGCCGTAAGGCATCAAAACCACTATCAGCTCAAACTGAGGGCTCAAATTTCATGAGAAATAGTACTTAGACTTAATGTACACGCTGTGTGTATTTTATGGATGTCAAAGAACAACATTCAAAGAAGGGTGTCGCTTAAGGCTTTGATTTAAATTGCATAAGTGTTTTGAAATGAGCAAGCTATGGGTCATTTTACAGTCTCACATGAACTTTCCATTGGGACAGGTTTTCTTCCATTGAGGTGAATTGAAGGGGCGCGTTTTGCGCCGCTATTGGCTTTGTCGCACAAATCGGGGAAGGGCCGGGGTTGTCCTGACACAGGACGGATTTAGCCTAGGCTCAGGCCTCTTAGCCAATAGATGACGATTGCAGCGGGGACGATGGCCGAGAGGAAGCCCTTTGGGCACCGGTCATAGCGAGTTACGACCCGGCGCCAGCCCTTCAGACTGCGGAACATGATTTCGATGCGATTGCGCTGTCGGAACGGCTCCCTTGGATGAGACACGCCACTCAAGGTGCGCCATTTGCACGTCGATCAGCCAGAAAAATGCTCGCTCATAGTACCGCTCGTTTTTCGAACGGTGAAGCACGCAGTAGACCAAAAATCAATGGACCCTGACCCTAGAAAATAACCCTCATTGGCCCGATAAGCGCTGGCGTCTGGTACAATAGTCAAAAACTATGCTTTGGCGCTATCTTTCGTATCCCAGCATGGTATTTTGGTTGCCGATCGGCACGGAAGGCAAAAAAATTGGCTCAAGATGATCTGAATTGGAACCTGCTACGCACATTTTATGTGATTGCGCAGGAGCAGAGCATCACCGCCGCTTCCAAGCGGTTGGGTATTTCGCAACCTTCCGTGAGCAACGCCCTGCAAAAACTGGAAACCCATTTGGGGTGTAAGCTTGTTTTTCGAGACAGCCGCCATTTTGAACTGACCCTGCGTGGTGAAAAAGTCTATCAGGAATGTCGCGACATGTTCCATGGGGCCGACCGGATTGCCCAATTGGCTGAAGATCCGCTGGATGAGGAACGCGGTGAAGTCCGGTTTCAGATCATATCCAATTTGGTATCGCCGCTGATCGATGAGTTGCTGCGCCTCTTTCATCAGCGTCATCCCTCGGTAAAACTGAACGTTGAAACCCGAAACAGTCACGAAATTGTACGTAACATCGGCAAAGGCAATATCAATCTTGGGTTTTGTCTGTTGAACCGACCGGTGTTGAATCTGGAATCCCTTCGCCTGTTTCGGGAAGAGTTTCGTCTGTTCTGTGGCGCTGAACATCCTCTATATGGACGCGACAGCATCAGTGAGCGTGAACTTAGGCAAGAGCCTTTCATCTCGTTCTCATGTGCCACCGAAGGCATGGGGCTGGAACCTATGGCCGTGCTGCAGGCCAGTGCCAATATCGGCAACAGGGTCACCGGCGTCAGCTCAAATCTGCAAGAAGTTAAGCGTATGATCGTTGCTGGCTTGGGTATTGGGGTCCTGCCACCTGATCCGGTTCAGACAGATATCGATCGTGGCGTTTTATGGCCTATCAAGGTGACAGACCGCCCGATTGGGGCGGATGTCTATTTTGTGAATGCACCTAAACAAAGCCTCAGCGGGGCTGAACGTGCTTTTGTGCGTACCGTCGAAGAGCTGGCGCCGATGTATCAGGATTTGGTCTGACGATACGCCAGTTCAGCAGCAGCAAGATCTTCAATCGACAAACCAGCAGCCTTGAATAGGGTATATTCCTGATCTGAAGTGCGACCGGGATGGCGACCTTGGGTCAGTTCAGCCAAATCGGCGTAAATTTGCATTGGATCAAACAGACCTGCTCTTATGGGCTGGGCCAGATCGCCCGAGTTCAGCGCGCCGTCATGACCATCCACAAAGACCTGCGCCTGCGTCAGGGCCAGATCATCCGATTCCCGCATGTCGTCTCGGAAAGACCCCACCAGATCCAGATGCGAGCCGGGACGCAGCCACGCACCTTGGATGATGGGGCTGGTCGCAGCGGTCACGGTCGAAACCACATCCGCACGGCGACAGCCCACTTCCAGGTTGAAAATCGCTTCTGCCGGCAGCCCCTGATCCGCCAGCGACCGTGCGATGCGCGCCGCACTGTCAGAATTGCGGCCCCAGATTGAAATGCGATTGTATTTACGTACCGCGCTATGGGCGAGGGCAAAAGACTGCGTAAGCTGCCCCGTACCGGCGATCAAAAGCTCCTGAGCATCTGCGCGGGCCAGATAATCTGCAGCAAGCGCTGAGGCCGCAGCTGTGCGGCGCGCCGTGATAGCATCACCATCCATGACTGCTTTCATCTGCCCCGTGGCACCGTCAAACAGCATATAGCCAGCATTGATTGTGGACAGGCCGCGCTGGGGGTTTTCAGGGAAGAACGTAACCAATTTGACCCCAATGCTCTCGCCCGGAACCCACGCTGGCATGATCAACAGGGAGGCTTCGCTACCATCGGGCTGCTGGATTGGCAGCACTTGTCGTGGTGGGGCTTCGACTGCGTTACGCGCCAGCCAGCACCGAAGTTCTTCGATCAAGGCGCCCCAATCAAGGGCCGCTTCTACTGCATGTTCATCAAGAAACGGGTTAGTCACGATCGGCACGCTCCACAACCGCGTGTAGAAGGATGTTCAACGCAGCATCAAAATCTTCTGGATCGCAATGTTCATCGTTGTTGTGGGTAATACCGTTTTTGCAGGGCGTGAAGATCATAGCTGTCGGGCAACAGGTGGCCATGAAATAGGCATCATGTCCGGCCTGGGATTGGATGTCGCGCCAGTTCACATTCAGGCGGATTGCATGATTTCTGATCGAGCTAACTAGATCTACGTCAAAAATATCTCCCCCCCATTCCCATTCATCTTCAATTGTCGCAGTGCAGCCTGCAATCGCGGCGCTTTCATACAGGGCGCGGCGCATTTTCTCTGCCATGACGCGGGTTGTGATCGGATCTGGATGTCGCACATCGCAGACGGCTTCTGCAGTGTCAGAGAGGATACCGGGTTTGTTGGGCCAGGCGGTTAGACGTGCTGCCGTTGCCTTGCCATCATGTACAGCAAAATCCCAGCCAATATCATCCACTGCAGTCAACCAGCGTGCGCCGGCAACCAGCGCGTTCTGGCGCAGATCCATCGGAGTTGGCCCTGTATGGGCGGTCTTCCCCGTAAAAGAGGCTCGCATACCGCGCACCGGATAGCCGCCGGTTACAATCCCAACATCACGACCTTCTGCGTCCAAGATTGGCCCCTGTTCGATATGAAGCTCAAAATAGGAATCGATACTGTCCGCCCTGCACGGGCGGCTGCCTTTGTAGCCAATCCGCTCCAGCTCATCCCCAAACCGGGTGCCATCATCGCCAATCAGGTTATGGACCCAATCCACGGCGTATTTACCTACAAAGCAGCCCGATGCGACCATAGGTGGTGAGAAGCGTGCGCCTTCTTCGTTGGTCCAGTTCACCACAACAATGGGGCGTTTGGTGACATGTCCTGTGTCATTGAGGGTGCGCACCAGCTCCAGACCTGACAGCACGCCGGCGATCCCGTCGAACCGTCCTCCATTGATCTGCGTATCAAGATGCGAACCGATCAGGACCGGGGGCAGGCTGTTATCTTGACCAGCCCGGAACCCAAAGATGGATCCGCATTCATCCACCTCAACCTTCAGCCCAGCCTCCTGACACCAGCGGACAAATTGATCGCGCATTTCCTTGTCAGCATCTGAAAGCGTCAAGCGCGACAGGCCACCGGGGCGGCCCTTGCCAATCTCACCCGAGGCTTCGATGGTTTGCCAAAAGCGCTCCAAATTTACGCGGCTGTCTGGGGTAATTGGCATTGAGGGTCCTTTGATTTTTCAAGAGCGCTGCCAGCCTGTATCTGGTAGCGTTGATGCTGAATGTTTGTGCAACAGCCTCTCTCGTATGCACCGTCAGCGCAAATAGCGCTGGCTTATGATATCCAAAGACCTTTGATATGATGGGCGGTTTCCTCTGCGACGCAAAGCGCCGACACTGCAATCAACTTCCATTGTGATCAGCCGCGGATAATGAAATAGCCTTATTGGCAAGCGTAGATAGGCAGGTTTGCAGCCTATCTGATCGATCACATGGAGGATCTAGAACCTCTTTTGCAGGTCTTGTTCACCCCAACCCTCAGCAAAACCTATACTACGCATAGGTTTCGGCTTTTTGACGATCCAAGCTTTGCCTTTCTAAACAATGAGCATCAAGGTCGGGCACAACAGCGTGCCTGTCCCACAGAGGGCAGGTATAACTGCCCTGACCAACAGCGGGAGATAATCATGGATCGACGTAAATTTCTAAGCACAGCGGGGCTGGCCACCGCTGGCGCAACCACACTGGCGGCTCCGGCCTTGGCGCAATCGGTGCGCGAAATGGTCATTGTATCGACCTGGGGGCGTGACTTCCCGGGGCTAGGCCTGTCAGCGCAGCGTCTGGTCGAGCGGATCAATCAACTGTCTGAAGGCCGCATTAACGCGGAATACTTTGCAGCGGGCGAACGTGTAGGTGCCTTTGATGTCTTTGACGATGTCGCCGGGGGCAATTCGCATGCTTATATCAGCGCGGACTACTTCTTTACCGGCAAACACGCTGGCCATGCCTATTTCACGGGTGTGCCCTTTGGCATGACCTCGCCGGAGTGGAACGCGTGGATTAACTTCGGCGGTGGTATGGAATTGTGGGACGAGCTGTCCGCAGAATTTGGTCTCAAAAAACTGCCCTGCGGCGGTACTGGTACCCAAGCGGGTGGCTGGTTCAACAAAGAGATTGAATCACCCGAGGACTTGAAGGGGCTGAAGATGCGCATCCCCGGCCTCGGCGGCAATGCGATGTCTAAACTCGGCGTGTCCACCGTTTCATTGCCGGGTGGCCAGATCTATGAAAACCTTGTGTCCGGTGCCATCGACGCGACCGAATATGTAGGCCCTTATAACGACTATTTCCTCAAACTTTATGAGGCCGCAAAATACTACTATGTCTCTGGCATGCACGAACCAGGTGGCGGCAACTCCTTTGGCCTAAATAAAAGTTGGTGGGAAGGTCTGAGCGGTTGGGAACAATCCGTAATCAGCGCCGCTTGTCAGGAAGAAAACGCATTGGGCGTGCAGGAAGTTGTCGCGCGCAACAGCGAATACCTGTCGAAAATGGTGAATGAACATGGCGTTCAGCTGCGCGAATTCAACGAAGACGTCTGGGAAGCTTTTGGCGACGCGGCGATTGAAGTGCACGAAGAAACCCTCGACCATTCGCCATTGGCTGCAAAAATCGGCGAGGCTTATATGGCGGCGTTGAGAGAAATTGGTGGCGGGAGGGCCAAGGCGGAAATTGCCTTCTCACGTCAGCGCAACCGAGTCCTGGACATCGGCTAATTTAGCCTGAAACTAAATGACAGGAGCCAGCCCCGAGGTGCCCTTGGTGCTGGCTCTTTTTACGTGACTGATACTTCGGAGGGGCAGATGGGATCTGATATGAAGGCCAGGCCTGATGTTGGCACTGTCAAGGGCGCAGCGGTTATGCGTGGCTTTGGCTGGATCAACATTACCGTGCTGGCTGCGCTGCTTATCAACAACGCTTTTGTCCTGACTGGAGATTTTGCCGGGCCTTTGGATCTTGCTAAGGATCCGGTTCGGGGGCTGCCGCTGCTTGTTTTGTTGGTGATAGCTATTGTAGTTGCCTGGCTGGTGGTCTCGCGCTCGCCCGCAAAAAGTTTGCGGGCAGATGCACTGCGGATCAGCGCGGGCAACGCCTTTTTGATCCGGGGGTGTTTCTTTGCGGTCCTGTTTGTGGGGCTAGCGGACGCAACCATCGCCTTTTTGAGGGTGGAAAACCTGCTAGGTCTGTTTCTTGTTGAGGATCAGGTCAAAGCACTAGCCCGATCACATTTTGTTGGCCAGTACATCCATATCCCTTTGATAATAGTGGGCTTTATTGCTGCTATCTTTGCCCGTGGTCTGGGCTTTACTTGGCTGGCTTTCCTTATTGTTCTGGTGGAGCTTGGCATCGTCATCTCGCGCTTTCTGTTTTCCTACGAACAGGCCTTGATGGGGGATCTGGTGCGCTATTGGTACGCCGCTCTATTCCTGTTTGCCTCAGCCCACACGTTGTTTGAAGACGCCCATGTGCGGGTGGATGTCCTGTATGCAGGATTTCACACCCGCAAAAAGGGTGCGGTCAACGGAATTGGAACGCTCCTGTTGGGACTTAGCACCTGTTGGGTGATCATTGTGATTGGTTTTGGACACGCCCGCGCCATCATCAACGCCCCCATGGCGAATTTTGAGATCTCGCAGACCGGTTCTGCGGGTATGTTCACCAAGTATCAGATGGCGGCCTTTCTGGCTGTTTTTGCCATCACCATGCTGATCCAGCTGATCGCTTATCTGTTCGAAGCCTATGCCGATTATCGCGGCGAACCCGGCAAGCGCGAGACCGCGCCCTCTGCTCACTAAAGGCCTGCTCCATGGAACTTTTCTTTCTCGCGCTATTGTTGATCCTTATGGCAGGGGCCCTGGGTTCCGGGTATCCGGTGGCCTTTGCCCTGCCAGGTTCAGCAATTTTGACCATTGGCCTGGCATCCGTAAGCGGCGTTCTTTTTGCCGGTGATATGGACGCCTATTTCCACTCAGGTGGTCCGTCACAATGGCTGACTGCCGGTGTGACCAATCTGCGAGGCATATATTGGGAGGTAGAGCGAGATACGTTGATAGCCATTCCGCTCTTCATTTTTATGGGTATCATGCTACAGCGCTCCAAAATTGCCGAAGACCTGCTGGTGGCAATGGCGCAACTGTTTGGTCCGGTTCCCGGTGGATTAGGGATTTCTGTTGTCTTTGTCGGGGCCTTGCTGGCTGCCACAACTGGGATCCTTGGGGCAACCGTTGTGGCTATGGGCATGATCTCATTGCCTGCCATGCTGCGTAACAACTATTCTACGCCGCTGTCGACGGGGACAATTGCCGCTTCGGGCACCTTGGGACAGATCATTCCGCCCTCGATTGTGTTGATCATTCTGGCTGACCAGCTGTCCAGCGCGACAGATCAGGCTGCCAGCGCACGCAAGGCGTTGCACAAGGCGACCACGGGTGAATTGTCGATGCCCTCGGCATTTGATGTCACGTCAACCAGTGCCGGTGAGATGTTTCTGGGCGCGTTCGTGCCGGGCCTGTTGTTGGTGGGGCTTTATATGGGCTACATTTTGGTCCGGGCTCTTATCAATCCGGCCAGCGCCCCAACGGTTCCGTTCAAAAGCAAAGTCGACGGGCGCTATATTGCCAAACTTGTGCTGACTTTGGTGTCCCCACTGGCACTGATTTTTCTGGTGTTGGGCTCAATCATTGGTGGCATCGCCACGGTAAACCAGGCGGGTGCAATTGGTGCAGCGGGTGCAATTATCATGGCTGGCTACCGTTTAAAAGAGGACGGTAAGCGAACCTATCACCCCGCAATTCTTGCGTTGATTGCCCTTGGCCTCGCCACCTATGCGCTGTTGAACTACGAGATGAACGTCAAAAGCATTCAAACTCGGGCAGATCAGACAGGGATCTGGATTGGTGCGGTGGCTGCGGGCCTTTTGTTGATTGCGCTTATTTGGAGCAGTGTTCGCACCTATCGCATCCAAAACACCCTATCCGAAGTGATGCTGGAAACCGCCAAAACCACGTCCATCGTATTTGTCATCCTGTTGGGGGCGGCCATGCTGACCGCCGCGTTCCGTGCCTTTGGTGGTGAAGAGCTGGTCAAACACTTCCTCGAAGGCCTGCCGGGCGGGTTCTGGACAAAATTTGCTATCGTCATGGCGGTGATTTTCCTTTTGGGCTTCTTCCTTGATTACATTGAGATCGCGGTGGTCGTGGTGCCTATTGTTGCCCCAATCCTGCTGGCTGATCCCAGCGCCAATATTACCGCCGTCTGGCTGGGGGTCATGATTGGCCTGAACATTCAGACATCCTTCCTGACGCCGCCCTTTGGCTTTGCTTTGTTTTATCTGCGCAGCGTTGCACCAGCTGTTGTTAAGACCATCGACATGTACAAAGGTGTGATCCCCTTTATCGTGCTCCAGCTCGTCGCGCTTGGCATTGTGGGCGCGTATCCTGCGCTGGTAAATTACCTGCCTAATCGCATTTCACTGCTGTCCGAAACTGCTCCACCTCCGCGCAATCCGCGCCTACAGGTCTGTCTCGAGGACTATGTCTATGAACGTTTGCCCCTGCAAAAAAGCCAGATCCGCGATGCAATGGCAGCCGTAGAGGCGCAGGATTTGTCTTATCTACCGCGTGCGATGCAAGGGGATATTAACAAGGCGTTGGCAGGGATTAATTCTGGTTTTGATCTGATCGCAGCCGTCAAAACTGCAGAGGCCCGTACGGTGTCCGTCGGGCATGATTACCGGCCGATTCACAGCGAAACACGTGCTATTCAGCGCCTGATCTGGGCCAACCAGAAGGAGATGGCGAAACAGGAAACCATATTAGCCCGCGCCCGTGGTGATGAGGTCGTGATCGCCAAGGCAACTGTTCGGATTGCTGAATTGACACAGGAAAACAAATCTCTAGCACTGACAATCCCCAGTGGATGGGACGCTGCACATGCTGCGTTTTCCACCGTCGCAAAGGATGAAAATAATGCGCGCGCCACCTATCGCCGCGCCATGGACGACGCTTGGGAAGGGCTGGAAACGCTTCAGGCTGTTGCCGCGGCTGGAACATCTTATGTTGCGATTGCGCCAGAGTTCGACCGCGTGCTCACTCAGGCCAAGACTATGGAGGCGGAACAGGCAATTGATGTGATCAAGGCGTTCGAAACCCGACTGCGCGCAATTGCAGGAACCGACAAGATCGTATCGCTTTTGGGCAAATCACGCCGAGGGCTGAAAGGGCGACGTGCAGACCCGGTCAAGGCCGCAATATTGATGCAAGAGGCCAAGGCACTGTATGATGAGGGGCAGGCGTGGCGTCTACGTGCCAATACTGAACTAGCCACGCCCCTAAATGATCTCGTCAAATCTGTTCGTGATACAGTTGGCTTGCGCCAGCAGCCAAAACTGAGCCGAGATCAGGCACTGTTTGTGGCGGCCTGTCAGTCTAGCCATAGAGATATCGGGCTAAGTTTCTGAGTCTGTAGACACAACAATACACGCGCCACAGGACCCACTGATTGCTTGCGAAGGGCATGATTCACCACGCAAAACGATTGGCGCAATAAAGCTCTTGTTGAGCACCAATAGAACCACCAATTCCGGTCATGAGATGGCGGCTGTTTCTTCCGCCATCTCTAGCATTTACATCAATGAAACTGCACGATCCGCCCATTTCTGCGCGATATTCTTGTCGTGCGTTACAAGGACAATGGCGATTTGATTTTCGTCTGCGACGCGAGCCAACATTGCCAGTGTTTCCCGTTGTGTAATGGGGTCAAGGCGCGAGGTGGGTTCGTCGGCGAAAATGATTTTTGGCCTTACGGTCAACGCCCGTGCAATGGATATCCTTTGCAATTCCCCTCCAGACACTTCGTCTGGCCGTCGTTCCAGCAGAGACGGGTGAATGGCCAGTTGTTCAAGAGTTTGAAGAACTTCAGACCATTCCGTTTTGTGCCGTCGCGCGACATCTTGAAGGACATGCGCAAGACGGACACGATTTGGGAAGGCGGCGGGCGGGTCTTGATACAGTTTCTGTATGCTATGTTTGGCGAGAGATCCGTCACGTGCGACCGCACCAGATTCAGGCTTCAATAGCCCTGCCATAGCATCCAGCAAAGTTGTTTTCCCGATCCCGCTTGGCCCTGTTAAGGCAACCTTCTCGCCTGCATGCAGTTCAAGGTTAAATCCTTCGAATATGCGCTTGTTGCCCCGCGTCACTGACAGATTTTTTACGTCGAGTATCATCTTGCCAATATGGCTTGGCGCGGAAACGGGCCAGTTTTGTGGGTCAGCATTCAGAAGCGATTGCGTATAGCGATCACTCGGGGCATCTAGGATGCTTGAGGTCTGCCCTTGCTCGAGCAGTTCCCCATCTCGCAGCACTAGCATGTTGCCTCCAAGGCGGCGTGCAACTGACACTTCATGCGTGATGGCCAGCAAAGTACCACCCCCTTGTGGAACCTCGGCCAATAGATCGATCACCTTACTATGGCGTTCCGCATCCAGCCCTTTTGTTGGCTCATCCGCCAGCAGGATTGGTGCGTTGGCGGCGGTCGCAGCCGCAAAAGCCACACGCTGTGCCATCCCCCCAGACAAGGCGCCGGGGAGGCGCTTTTCTGCCCCTTTTAGGCTCAGAGCTTCAAAGGCCTTTTTCGTGGCCTGCGTCGCCTCGTGGGCCTGGCGTTTTGCCACAAAGCGATGTGCCTCTTTGACTTGCGCGAACGATCGCATCAAGGGGGCCAAGGCGCGCCAGGGTTCCTGTGGAAGTGTGGCAATCTCACTCCCCCAAAGCTTGGCACGTTCGACGTGTGGCAGCTGGTCTACGCGACGATCATTGACCTTGATTTCACCCTCGGCCCGCAAGGCGCTGGGGAGCGTGCCAAGAATCGCCTGCGCAATCAGGCTTTTTCCTGCGCCGGTTTCGCCCATTACAACAAGTGTCCCACCCGGTTGCAGTTGAAAACTTACCGGGCCCATTAGGCGCGTTGCCCCCGCAAAGACGGTCAGGGCCGTAACTTCGATGGAATATTTCATAGGCGGCGCAGGCCTCCGACTGACAGATGTAGTGCGAGAACAGTGATGACGAGGCAGGCAACTGGCTGCAGGATCAGAAACGGCGCTTCGCGCCAATAGGGCAATAATTCTGTCATCATCACGCCCCACTCTGCGGTGGGAGGGCGGATGCCGACGCTTACAAACCCAAGTGCCGCGACCGAGGTTACGGCCGTAGCAGCGCCAAAGGCGGCAATCGTCAATAGGCCCGGCCCGATTTCCGGGATCACGTGCCGCCGTACCAACAGCCATGGTCCAAGGCCCAACATGCGGGAGGCTTCAACTGAAGGTTCAGCGAGAGAGATCCGTGCGCGCTGACGCGTGTAGCGAAAATATTCAACCCAAAGCGTTAGTGAAATCCCTGCATATAACGCCCACCAAGACCCCGGTGAAATTGCCGCCAGCATCAGCACCAACAACAGGCCGGGCAATGCTAGAACAGCATCGGCAAACGCACCCAGTATTCGGTCTGTCCAACCGCCGAACCATGCTGCGAGGACACCCAGAATTGCGCCCGGAAGCCCAGCGGTGATCACGGAAAGAAAAGCCAGTGACAACGACAACTGTGCACCCGACAAAAGTCGCGCCGCCATATCTCGTCCCAGATGGTCTGTGCCCAGAGGGTGGGCAATGCTTGGGGATTGAAGGGTTGCCAGTAGGGACTGTTTGGCCGGGTCCGCTCCAATCAGAGCTGGGCCGCCGAGCGCGGCAATCGCCAAGCCTGCCATCATCGCATACCCGAGCATTTGTGCGGGGCGTCGTTTTGCGGGGGAGGGCGGCATAATGGTTGCCGACAGTGTGTTTGCGCGCTCCATGATCAGACCCTTTCCCGCGGATCAATGCCGCGACAGGCTAGGTCGACGCAAAGATTCAGCGCGACATACAGCAGCCCAAGCGTCAGGGCCGTGCCCTGAACCATTGCAATGTCCCGTCCAAAGATTGCATGAACAAGCGCATGCCCTATCCCCGGCCATGCAAAGACAGTTTCGACGATCACGACGCCTTCGATCAAATACGCCAACTGCACGCCGACGTAGGTCACAACTGGCAGCGAGGCGTTGCGTAACACATGACGTGTCAGCGTAAGGCGTGCTGACAGACCTTTGGTGCGGGCGAACATCTGCCAGTCCGAATTCATCGCGTCTACGACCGCATCGCGCACAACGCGGTTGGACACTGCGGCCAAGCCGATGCCAAGTGTGAAGGAAGGCAAAATCAGATTTTCCAGACCACGAAACCCAGCAACAGGAAACAGTTTGAGCTGCACAGCAAAGATCAAAACCAAAACAATCCCAAGCGCAAAGGCCGGCACGGCGCGTAGGAATACCGACAGCCCTAATGTGACGCGATCCAAGAGACCGTTTGGGGCTAACCCTGTGGCAATCCCAATAGGCAGAGCGATGATCAAAGAGGCAACAACGGCCCCCCCAGCCAACAGCAATGAATATCCAAGCTGAGTGGCGATTTCATCAACAACAGGTGTGCCATAGACCAACGAATTGCCTAGATCAAACTGAGCCAATTGGCCAAGCCAGTCCCACAGCTGCACCATCCAGGGATTGTCCAGCCCCAGCTCGAGCCGGACAGCCTCGGCGGCTGCGGCATCCATCATATCATAGCCATAACGGCCAGCGGCAATTCGATACGCCGCGTCCCCAGGCAAGGCGTGCATCATCGCAAAGCTGACAATGCCTACAATAATAGCGACAATAACGGCTTGCAGCCCTCGCGCGGCGAGGACTGCAAAAACCGACTTAAAGAAATCAGTCATCAGATTAGTTGGCCCAATACATCTCGCTCAGACCATAGCTGCGTTGCAGCGGGTCAATCACAACAGATTTAAGGTTTTTATCAACAGAAACAGTGTGCTGGTACCAGACCACAGGGATGACCGGCAGTTCTTGCTGCAAGACACCTGTGACGGTCGCGATGCTTTCCTGACGTAGGTCTTGGTCTGTGGTTGATGCAATAATGCTCAGAGCGTCCGCGACTTTTGAGTTTTCCCAGCCCATGGCTCCCCAATCACCGCCACCTTGGCCAAAGTCCTGCAGGACAGCCCCGACCGGGTCGGCTGTCACGCCGTAGTTCCGCGCATATAGTGCGACGTGTAGTGAACCATCCTGATGACCCGCTGGAATTTCGGAATAGCTGGCAACGCTCACTTCAAGCTCAATGCCAATTTCACGCCACTGATCCTGTAGCGCCGTTGCAATCAAAGGCAACTCTGGGCGATCGGGGAACGTACGCAAAGTGATGGCGAACCGCTCCCCATTGCGGGTCAGAATACCGTCGTCACCCGCGACCCAGCCCAGATCCGCAAGCAATGCTTTGGCCGCCTCGATATCAGTCCGAAGTGGTTCAATTTCGGCAGAGTGCCAACTGTTCAAAGCAGGCGGGAACAATTGGTTAGCTGCGGCCTCAGGGAAGCGTGTGATGGCCCGCGCTATGCCGTCTCGTGGGATTGCAAGGCTCAGGGCTTGGCGCGCTTTTGCATCGTTAAAAAACGCGTGCCCCGCATTCACCTTGAGCGCAACAACGCGTGGGATTGGCACGGCCGAGGTTTCAATCGTATCCACGTGCTGTAGATGAGAATACCCGGCCGCATCCAAGGTAAAGATGATATCCGCATCGCCGCTTTCGGCAAGCAACGCACGGGTTTCAGCGCGTCCCGCCGCCAAATAGGTCGCCGTTTCGAGCTTTGCATTTTCACCCCAATAGGCGTCATTGCGTGTCAGAGAAATACTTTGCGGCGGTGTGAAGGTGCTGACAGAAAATGGCCCGGTGCCGATCAGCGCCTTTGGTTTCCCCTCGGTATCAAAAGCGGCCTGTGCCGGAATGATGGTCGTGGCATGCGCGAGGAAGGCAGGCAACGCTGTGAACGGCGTTGCAAGTGTGATAACCACCTTGCCATTCTGCGCAGCGATATCCGTGATCGGAGCTTTTTTCAGAACGCCGGGCTGTTCCCACGCACGGGTCAGCGCAAAAACCGCGGCATCGGCGTCAAAGGCAGAACCGTCGTGAAAGCGGACACCTTCGCGCAACGTGAATTCCCAATTTAGACCATCATCAGAGGCCTTCCATTGCGTCGCCAGACCTGGGCGCAGCATCCCGGTTGTATCGGCATCCACTAGGTTTTCCATGATCTGAAGCTTTTGGATCGCAAAGCCAGCAACAGCCGGATCATAGCTCGCCACTTCCCACGGAGAGGCAATCGTAACGCTTGATTTGCTCTCGGCCGCGACATGCCCTGTCGAAACCGCAAGAGCGATAGATACAGCGGCGCTTAGGGATTTTAACATTCGTTTTCTCCGAAACTAAACACAAGATTCGGGGACGAACTACCACTCTTAGTTAGGTTATAACATACCTAAGATTTACGAGTTTCTCCAACTTTGTTTGTTAAATGGACTGATGGAGTCTGGGACATGAAATCCGTGTGATAGCCGGAAGCGATATGCAGTTGGGCCCCACCAAAGGGCGCACTAGAAACGATGTTATACTCAGCGGCGAACAGATCAACCGCAAGGTGTATTTCAATACGTTCGGCGCCGTAATGGCGTTCTGTCCGCACGTAGGCCTTGCAGCTCTCAGGATTTGTTACTGACACGGGTTGGGCCTAATACGCCCGTTATTTCTTCAAGAAATTTCTCTGATATTTGGGAGAGTAAATCCGGATTTAGCGCATGTGAGACGTGCGGGGAAACGTCTCAACTGGCTAATAAACAAGGGTAATTTGTGATGATTTATTGGCCGTGCGTCTCTGGGTAAAGCAATTTTCAAGAAGTTGAGGTGACTTGTTAGCGTGTCAAGTTTGTGGAACGAACGCACGTCGGAGAAAATGATGACTATAAAAAACATATTACGTTTGACTGCAGCTGCTGCACTCTTTCCGGGAATGCTGTGGGCTGAACAAGGTGTCAGTGACACAGAAATTAAGTTCGCTCAAGTTGCCGCGTTGGACGGGGCTGCTGGAGCGCTAGGAACCGGAATTCGCAGCGGAATTCTGGCGGCGTTTGAAGAAGCAAATGCCAACGGCGGCGTGCATGGCCGGCAGATTGCATTGGAAAGCTTTGATGATCGCTATGAACCCGACCTGTCGGTAGAGCACCTAACAAAAGTCATCCAAAGCAATGATTTCCTGGGCCTTGTCGGTCCTGTTGGTACGCCAACTTCCGCAGCCACCCAGCCAATCGCAACAGAAGCTGAGATGCCATTTATCGGCCCCATGACCGGTGCCGGGTTCCTGCGTAATGCGGATCTCGGAAATATCTTTAACGTCCGCGCAACCTATCACGCGGAAGTTGAGGCCTGGATGCAGTATCTGGTTGATCAGGAGGGCATGAAAAACATCGCGCTGCTGTACCAGGATGATGGGTTCGGGCGTGTGGGATTGGATGCGGTGAACGTCGCACTGGAAAAGCGTGGCATGGAAGTCTCGGCGACGGGCACCTACACTCGTAACACCGTGGCGGTGAAAAAGGCGCTACTGACCATCAAAAAGGCAAAGCCTGACGCAGTTGTGATGGTGGGCGCCTATAAACCGGTGGCTGAATTCATCAAGCTGTCAAAAAAGCTGAAATTCTCCCCAACCTTCGTAAACATCTCCTTTGTTGGATCTGCTGCGCTGAGCGCCGAACTTGGTGAAAGTGGTGAGAACGTTATTGTGAGCCAGGTGGTGCCATTCCCGTGGGACGATAGCATCGAGGTGGTCGCGCAATATCAGGCCGCACTACAGGATGCGTTTCCCGGCGAAGAGCCAGGCTTTGTATCGCTGGAAGGGTATTTGACCGGGCGTTTGACCATTGAAGCCCTAAAAGCTGCCGGTAAAGATTTGGATCGCGCCAGTTTTTTGAAGGCCCTGTCTGATCTGCGCGACGTCGAGGTTGGTGGTTTGAACATGAGCTTTGGTCCAAACGACAACCAAGGTCTAGATTCAGTGTTTCTGACACGGATCACTAAATCAGGGACGTTTGAACCCGTAGCAATCGGCGGAAATTCCTAAACTTACCAAGCCCTTTCGCCATCAGGCGAAAGGGTTCCCCACAAAGGTACTTTTAGCATGATAACATTAGAAAAAATTAGTCAGTCGAAAATGTTCGCCAGCGTTGGATCGCGGGTAAGCGTGATCATTCTGACAATTGGTGCTGCTGCAGTTGCGATTGCCGTGATGGCATTGTGGGTGTTTGTCCAAGTCGCGACAAACATGAACAAAGTCACGCAAGAGCAGGTGCCGCAATTGCGCGCAGGTAGCCAAATTGTGGCGTCCTCGGTTCAAGTGAACGGTGCCCTGATGTCAATTCTGCTTGCATCTGATGCGGACGAGCTGCGGCAAGGTCAATCCCAGGCTGAGCAGAGCCTCGCGGAGTTGACCAAAAGTATAAGCGATGTCGACGATCAGAACCGGGACCTTTTTGAGGGTGAAATAACTTCTGCCGGCGAAACATTGACCGCGTTGTTTCGGGCAAAAGCTGCCAAATTCGACAGCCAGTCCAATGTAGTCGCGATCATTGACCAGATGAACGCCCAAAGTGAGCTGTTGAATGCGCGCTTGGTCGAAATAGCTGATGACGCCTACTTTAACCTTGCATTGCATGGCGAAGAAACAATTTCAGTCATTGATGAAACCTTGGCCGATCTTGTTGATAACCGGTTTGTTTCTCTGCAAATCCTTTTGAACGCACAGGCCGAGATCAATCTTCTCACTGGTGCAAGTCTGGCGCAGGGTCCGAACATCGACGCCTCGGTTCACGCGATCCTGTCTGATATTATGTCCACCTCCATTCCACGACTGAAAAGCATTGTAGATGACATTCGCAGTCGGGATATGGCGATCGATATCGAAGTTCTAGATGCCTCTGTGGCGGCATTTGAAGGTAGCGCAAATGCGACAACGTCCCAGCGCGCGGCTTTGCGCAAATCTGTTCTGGATACACGGCGCACCACGGCGGAAACTGTGTCCAATGCGATCGATGATATGGTGTTTGATCTGACAATCGCTGCGATGGACACCAGTGCGCAAAACAGCGAGACCATTCAAAAACTTTTGGATGATGACGTTGGCTTTCTGACGACACTGCTGGCGATCAGCGAAGCCACCCGACAGTTACAGTTGTCTGCGCTGGATGTCTTGTCTGCGGAAGAGGCCAACGCCGCGAATGTGGCTGCGGCTCCACTTGAAAAAACGACTGCTGAACTGGCAGGATTTGCCGATTTCGCGGATGGAAAAATCGCTGCTGAAATTAATGCAATTATTGCGCTGGTTGCTCCAGAAACGGGTCTTTTGGCCGCAAAAAAACAACTCCTAAAATCGGAATTGGATGTTATCTCGGCCTCGCAGAAAACCAGTATTTCTGTGCGAAATATTTCCCATTCGGCTGTGGAATTCAGCGAAAACAGCACCATTCATTTGGCTGACATCGCGAATGTATTGACCGAGCAGGTCAGTCAATCCCAGCGCCTGATGATCGTTTTGCTGGGCGGCGTTGCGGGTGTCTTGGTACTGGCGTTTGTGCTGACTCGGGTTTTGATCCAAAATCCACTGGGAAAAATTTCAACCACCACGCAGCGTATGGCTGACGGTGACATGGCCCCGGTCACTGGATTTGAAAACTCGGGAACGGAAATCCACAACATTGCCAAGGCATTGGAGGTGTTCCGTGAAGGTCTTGTAAGGAAAGGAGAAACAGAACGCTCCGCTCGAGAGGCTGAACAACGGTTGGCTTTCACTACAATTGGTAGTGCTTTGAATAGCTTGGCGCAGGGTGATCTGAGCACCAAAATCACTGATGGGCTCCCAAGCAGCTATAAAGAAATTGCGGATGATTTTAACACCGCGGCTGACCGTTTGGGGGCGTCGCTTGGAGCGATGTTGAATTCAACAGGTCAGATTGAGGAAAACAGCATCAAGCTGAATTCTGCCTCAGAAAATTTGGCGCAACGCACCGAAAGTCAGGCTGCTGCCTTGGAAGAAACCACTGCCGCCTTACAAATCCTGTCTGATGGCATCAAAAAATCGGCACAAGAAGCGCACAATGTCGAAAACGTGATGCAGTCTGCCAAAAGTGATGCCGCAAAAAGTGGCGCGGTCATGGAAAACGCCATGTCGTCTATGGGTAAATTGGAACACAGTTCCCAACAGATTTCACAGATCGTGACCGTCATCGACGACATCGCCTTTCAAACCAATCTGCTGGCGTTGAATGCTGGGGTCGAGGCCGCACGTGCTGGTGAAGCCGGACGTGGGTTTGCTGTTGTCGCCTCCGAAGTGCGCTCATTGGCACAACGATCATCTGATTCCGCGGGGGAGATCAAAGCATTGATCGAAACCAGCACCAACCACGTGGGGAGCAGTGTCGAGTTGGTGCAACAGGCCGGTGCATCTCTCACATCGATCTTGAACCGTATCCAGGACGTTTCAGAGGCGGTGTCGAGTATTGCAGAGACCTCTTCGAGCCAATCCGAGAGCATCCTGGAAATCAATGCAAGCATGAATGAATTGGACAAGGTGACACAACACAACGCTGCAATGGTTATTAGTACCAGTGAATCGGCGCAAAAGCTGACGGCCGAAGCGGCGGTATTGTCGCGGCATACAGGGCAGTTCACACTTTCGGAGACCCCACTTCGGGACGCAAGCGCGCCTGCGATTGAGACACCTCCTGGTTACAGAAACATTGCTTGAAACCAAACCGGCCTGAATGCATTTGGGCCGCTTTACCCCGGCCTCCATGCCATCCCGCCTGATTAATCCGTCGCGCGACACTGTGCCTGACGGATTGTGCCCCTGACTGAATACCATCAAAGCTGAGGGCAGGAATCCTGAGCGATGGAATAGCCAGAGCAGGTCAGCGCTTAATGAAAATCTCGGCTTGGAAATAGTCGTTTTGCCTGATCTCGTGGATGCATGACACGGGCGGGGTAACGGGCATGTTTGGGGGTGTCATCTGCACGCGGACCTTCGGTTGTAAGGGCTTCGGGTAGCGGGTGGCCCAGCTCTGACAATTTATGGGACATATCCTGAATATCCTGTGCAATCAAATGCACCACGATGCCTTCCCGTTGCAAATACCCCTGTACTTGCAACAACCGCCCCCCCATGACGACACGACGAAAACGTTCATAGACCTTTGGCCAGACCACCACATTGCTGACGCCGGTTTCGTCTTCCAAGGTCAGGAAAATCACGCCGGACGCCGTTCCGGGACGTTGTCGGGTGATCACCAAGCCACAGACGCTGTACTGGCCAAGCGCAATATGTTGCAACGCTGCATGTGTGACCAATCCTGGCAGGGCAGGGCGTAAAAGCTCCATTGGATGCGCCCGTAAGGTCAACCGCGTTGCGACATAATCTTCAACCACCTCCTCGCCCAAGTGCATGGCAGGTAGGTTGATCTGCGGTTCATCAATGGCCTCACCGTCAATCGGGTCATTAAACAGTGGCAGCGGATTGGGATCCCTAAGCGCTTTGACCGCCCAAAGCGCATCGCGGCGGGTAAGGCCTATATCGGAAAAGGCATCAGCTTCGGCAAGGCGCGTCAGCACATCTGGCCGGACCCCCGCCCGCAGCCAAATCGTTTCTGGGTTTGGGTAGCCATTGCCACGCGCGGCGGCGATCCAGCCTGCGTCTTCTTCCTTGAAGCCTTTGATCTGACGAAACCCCAGCCGCAGGGCCAGCGCACCATCTGGCCGACGTTCCAGAGTGTTGTTCCATTCAGAATGGTTAACACAAATGGGGCGTGTTTCGACATTATGTTCCCGGGCGTCCCGCACGATCTGGGCCGGAGCGTAAAACCCCATGGGCTGAGAATTCAGTAAGGCGCAGGCAAAAACAGCCGGATGATGGCGTTTTAGCCAAGCCGAGACATAAGCCAGCATCGCAAAGGCTGCCGCATGGCTTTCAGGAAACCCATAGTCTGCAAAGCCTTCGATCTGAGAGAAACAACGCTCAGCTGTATCCTGGTCATAGCCATTCCCCAGCATGCCGTTGAGAAACTTGTCCCGAAAAGTGCCAATGGTGCCCATGCGACGAAAGGATGCTAGAGATCGGCGCAAATGATCAGCCTCTTCGGCGGTAAAGCCAGCCCCAACCACAGCAATTTGCATCGCTTGCTCTTGGAACAAAGGCACGCCCAAGGTGCGTTCTGTAACTTTGGCCAGCGCCGGACCAAAGGGTTCGGGTTTCTCCAGACCATTGCGCCGCCGGATATAGGGCTGCACCATATCCCCCTGAATGGGACCGGGGCGGACGATGGCCACTTCGATCACCAGATCATAAAATTCGCGGGGGCGCATGCGGGGCAGAAAATTCATTTGCGCCCGGCTTTCTACCTGAAAAACACCCACCGCATCGGCGCGGCACAGCATATCATAGGTTGCGGTATCTTCCTGGGGGACGGATGCAATTGTATATGTCTGACCTTCATGGCGTTGCAAAAGATCAAATGACTTTTGCAGACAACTCAACATCCCCAAACCCAGCACATCGACTTTCAAAATGCCGAGGGCGTCGATGTCATCCTTATCCCATTCGATGACTGTGCGGTCTTCCATTGCGGCGTTTGAAATGGGGGATAATTCGTCCAATCGCCCGCGTGTGATAACAAAGCCGCCCACATGTTGGGACAAATGGCGTGGAAACCCGATGATTTCACCTATCAGATGAATGGTTTGCATCAAACGGCGGTCCTCGGGGTTAAGGCCGAGTTCGCGAATGCGATCCAGATCAACGCCGCCATTGGTCATGCCCCAGATTTGGCTGGACAGGCCTGCGGTCACATCTTGGGACAACCCCATGACCTTACCCACTTCGCGGATTGCGGCCCGCGTTCGGAAATGTATGACCGTGGCGCACAGCCCTGCACGATGGCGGCCATATTTCTGGTAAATCCACTGGATCACCTCTTCGCGTCGCTCATGTTCAAAGTCCACGTCGATATCTGGCGGCTCGCCCCGATACTTTGATACAAAGCGCTCAAACACCATGGTGATCATATCTGGGCTGACATCGGTGATGCGCAGCAAATAGCACAGGATCGAATTCGCGGCTGACCCACGCCCCTGACAGAGGATCCCCTGTGATCTGGCGAATTGAGTGATGTCATGAACGGTCAGAAAATACGCTGGGAATTTAAGATCTGCGACCACGGCCAATTCTTTTTTCATAAGCTGGATCGCCCGCTCTGGAGGGCCGTCGGGATACCGATAGTGCAAGCCATCATGGGCCAAACGTTCCAGACGGGCTTGCGGTGTTTCGTCCTGCGCATTTTCGTGGGGGTAATCATAAGATAATTCCCCCAGATCAAAGGTGCATCTGTTGGCAATATCAAGCGTGCGAGACAATGCGCCGGGGTGATTGCGAAACAGCCGTGCCAGATCCGCGCCGGATTTCAGACGACGTTCCGCATTTGGCAACGCGCGGGTTCCGATTTGATCAATAGTGATGTGTTCACGCATACAGGTCAGCACATCCGCCAATTGTCGGCGGCTGGCGCGGTGCATCAACACATCACCGACAGCCACCATCGGTGCGGATGTTGTGTGCGCAAGACGGGCGCAGGCCGCCAGATAGGTTTGGTCTGTGCCGTCATATCGAGGGGCTGCACCCAGAAAAACGTGATTGGAAAAATACCGCCGCATGGTTTGGATATCTGTCGTCGCCTCCTCCAAACCCGTTTGCGGTAAGGCGATCAAAATCATACCTTTACATGCGGCGAACATGTCTTGGCGGTAAAGGTCACACAGTCCCTTTTCGGCTCTACGTTTGCCAAGCGTCAGCAACCGAGACAGTCGTTTATAGGCGCTTAGATCACAGGGTAAAGCGAGCCAATGCACTGGACTGTCCTGCAAAACCAATCGACAGCCAACAATCAATTTTGGTAGTGAAACGGCGGCCGGTTTTTCAAGTGGATCCAGCTGCCCCATCTCTTGGTGAGACGATGAAACGATCCGATGTTGGGATGGGGTTTGTGTCGTGTCGTGTGCTTCACGTTTCAGTTCTTTGAGAGCTGTCCAAGCCCGCACCACCCCAGCAAGGGAATTGTGATCCGTGATAGCAACGGCGGACAACCCCAGTTCAACCGCCCGCATCACCATTTCTTCGGGGTGGGAAGCACCGATTAAAAAGGTGAAATTTGTTGTCACACACAGTTCGGCATAGGGTTGCTCTTGCGCGGGAATTTTCAGCATGTCACGGCCCCGCGGGCAATCGGATTA
This sequence comes from uncultured Paracoccaceae bacterium, assembly GCA_947492585.1. GTDB lineage: Bacteria > Pseudomonadota > Alphaproteobacteria > Rhodobacterales > Rhodobacteraceae > Epibacterium. The sequence goes on along the minus strand of CANLND010000019.1, from coordinate 35,564 downwards.
GGCATGCAGTCCATCTCGATCACGCGAATTCTCCCTGTACAAACCAGCCTGGATTTTGCGGTGTATAAAACAGCCAGAGGCGTCGCCCTTGTGTGGTCTCAACCCGCCAGTAGTCCCGAAGGCCCGAGCACCAATTTTCATCGTCAAGCCACCATTCTGGTGCGATGCGTTCCGGTCCCGTGGCACGGCCGGTGGTCAAAGACATGCGCCGCCAGCGAAATCGACTGGGCGGTTGCGGGCCTGTTCCGGCAATCGGTTCTGGTAAAAACAGGCAAAGCGGACGGGGCTTGGCATTGGCCCATCCGCTCTTTGGTTCAGAGTAAGAAGCCGGCGCGATTAGGAAACTGCGCTCAGGAATATGACTGTCCGCAGGCAGGAAACGCTGGATATTGTCCAACCCTACGCGCGTGCCAAGACGGGAGATCAGATCGTCCAGCTTATCTGTGCCACGGTCTGACATATGGCTGATCTGCCGCACGGGCAGGGGGGCGACCTGTGTTGCCTCTAACCGTAATTGGTCAATGCCAAAACCGGCATCAACTTCGGCCAACCCACGTTCAAACAGTGGCAAAATGCGCGTGGGATCCCGCAATGGGCGCGCCAGCCGCAATTCAACCTGTTGCTGATCTTGATCTACCCGGCGCAGGGTGATGCACAGCATGCGTGCGCCCTTTTCTTGCGTTTTTAGTTTGCGACAAAGTTGTATCAGCAACCGCTCGGTTCCCGCGATGACATCCGTCAACAGCCCAATTGGTTCTGGAAACGTTATTCGCACGCCGTACCGGGGGGGATCCTTTAGCGGTGTGATTTCTTCGGGCTGTGTGCCAAGCGCTTGATCAAGTCGCAATAACAGGCTAGGGCCAAACCGGCGGGTCAGGGGGGCGCGGGGGGCTGCCGCCAGATCACAAATCTTGCGCAATCCCAGCCGTTGCAAGGCAACGGAGGTTTTTTCATCAAGACGCAACGCGGCCACGGGCAGGGAGCCAAGTGCGCTCAGCATATCGTCAGAGGATGGGGCGATTCCTTCACCATAATGTGCCAAGGCCCACGCCGCTCCACGTGTATTTCCAAGCCCGATTTGCACAGAAAGCCCGGCCCGCGATAAGCGTCTACGCATGTCGACAATCATCGCGCGCTCTCCCCCCAAAAGATGCGTCGATCCAGTAACATCCAGAACCAACCCATCCGCGCCTTCGACACCGACCCAGGGGCAATAGCGTGTGGCCCAACGGCGCAGGATATGTAGGAAATGCTGGTCTTTTGTGGGGTCGGCTGGGGCGCTTTGCAGGTTTGGACAAAAGGCCCGCGCATCGGCGTAAGACATCCCCTGATGTAACCCCAGCTGCGTGGCTTCGCCATTGAGGCAATATATCCGATTGACGTTCTGCTGTTTCAGGGTCAGCGCAAAGGGGCCATTCCTTAGGTGCTGGCGTAAAACCCGGTCACTTGCCAGCCGGGGGAACCATAATGAGACGACGCGACGTTGTATGCCATCGAACATGCCAGACACCCAGTGTTCCTGATTTGTTCTTTATAAGTTCCCACTTTTGGAGTGTCGAGTCCTGAAAGGTGGCATTGGCATCATAGAGCGGCGTGCACCGCCATCGAGTTTCCGCCGCATTGCTGCCCATACCGTCAGGAATGACGGCCACCCCGGTGGATTTCCCATCGCGCGCGGCCAGTTGCAGTCTGCGCCCTTCGGTCAGGCCGATGGGCTGGCTGAGTGTCATCACAACAAGTGGAACGGCCCCGGATCGCAAGGCTTCTTCTGCAACGGCCAAAACTTCCGTTTGGTTCTTTGCATTGCACAGGGTCACAGCAGCTGGGTCAATGAAATCAGCAACGCCATTGGGGTCTAATTGTGCGGTCGTCCACGCTTCACGCACCCACAGGATTTTCCCACCCAGCCGTGCCGCCAGTGCAAAGGAAAATGCAAATGCGCCAGGACCACAGACTTCATGGGTCCGGGCATTCGGGGGCGGGAAAAACTGTAAATCAGAGCTGTGCATACCCAAGAGTAACAGCAGACAGCTGGAATGAGAAACGCCAGAGTATCGCCAAAGCAAACTTTGCTAAGGGTGTACCGGTAGACTTGCGCCTAGATCATAGGGCTGAATAAAGACTATTTATGGTGCGTGATGTCGGTGTTGATGTAAACAAAGGCTCCACAAGAGATTCACGTAAATTTTGCACGTGGATGGCGGTACATGTGGAAAAAATGGAGATCTACTACATGACGGAACTCACCCTAAGTCCGACGATCGCGACGTTGATTTTTGTGGCCGCTTGCCTGTCTGGCTATCAATATCGCCGCGTGTGGAAGGCAGAAGGACCAAGGTATCAGTATTGGCTTTTTGGGCTCTTGGCGGCGGCCGGGCTGATGATTGTGGGCTTTGTACCGCTGGCGGTACAAAGCTGAGCTTATTTCATCCGGTGATCAGCTGCTTTAGATGTAGGGCTTCGTGTTCAAGCTGAGTCAGACGGTGATTGATCACATCGCCAATTGTGACCATGCCGATCAGGGTCTCGTTTTCGACGACCGGCATGTGACGGAAGCGTCCGTCTGTCATGCGTTTCAGAACTGACACCAAAGGTTCACTGGGTCCACATGTGATGACATTCTGCGTCATCACATCGCCAACGCGTTGTGGCAGTGTTTGACCTGGCGTATCGGCGAGTTTGCGGACAATGTCGCGTTCAGACAAGATGCCAGCAAGTGCGCCAGTGTCATCGGTGACAACCAACGCGCCTACATGACGATCGCGCAATTCTTCAACAGCGCGCCCCAAAGTTTCGTTTGGTTTGATGGAAAAGACACTGCCACCTTTTACAGCAAGCAGGTTGGCGACCGTTGGGTTTTGCTCCTGAACGGTGACCGACTGGCTTTTGCTACCGTCGGCCGGTTTGTCCCGTCGCATTGGAGATTGGTAAGACGTTGGCATAATAACAACCCTCCCTTTCCTCCTTATGCTACGCGATCTTCCTCCAGTTGCTCAAGCATCTTTCGAGCACGCGGGCATTGAAGCCGTTCTCGCAACGGGCTGTTTGGGTCAATTTCCTTGCTACAGACAAGGCATTGATCACTATCGCTGATGGCGTTGAGGCCCCCACAGCTCCCCTTGATGCTTTTGTTCATTAAAATTACGCCCAGAGCCATGCCAAACATGACAAGGGCCAACAGTGCAAAAGCAAAAAGGAAAGTGGTCATCGCGGGGCCTCAGCTATTGGGTTACGCAGTCAGTGCTTTGAACGCGTCGCTTTCGTGTGTTTTGAACGCCACCTGTGCAGCATCTGCATCACGTTCAATAAATTGCACCGCGATGTTGTGATGTTTGGCGACCTCAAGACCGCGTTCGCGTCCCAGCACCAGCATGGCAGTTGACCATGCATCCGCCTGCATGGCGTTGTCTGCCAGCACGGTTGCGGATGCGGTTTGGTGTTCAACCGGACGTGCGGTGGTGGGATCGATCAGGTGCGAGTAACGCTGACCATCAACTTCAAAGAAGTTGCGATAGTCGCCGGACGACGCCAGCCCCATTCCAGACACCCCTACAACGCCCATCAGATTGGGGTTGGCTGGGTTGGGCGATTCGATACCAATCTGCCAGGGCAAACCATCAGGATTGCGACCAGCGGCATAAAGATCACCACCGATTTCGACCATATAGTCAGAAATACCAAGCCCTTCGAGCGCGCGCGCCACATGGTCTGCACCATAGCCTTTGCCGATGCCGGCCAGATAGATCTGCGCATCTGCATTGGTTTTTGTGACGGTGTCAGCTGCCACAACCAGTGTGCTGTCATGGCCGGAACGCGCCTGCGCATCCGCAATAACGGCATCGCTGGGCATTGCCGTCTTACCTGGCGCGCCAAAGCCCCATGCTTCGATTAACGGCCCAACAGTGGTGTCAAACCGGCCTTCGCTGGCACGGTTGATTTCAGCCGCTGCGGTCATAACTTCGGCCAGTTCAGGCGAAACTTTTACGGTCTGACCAGCCGGAGTAGCGTTCAGACGCGAAATCTCGGATGACGTATCCCAGTTTGACATGGTTTCGTTCACAGCAGCCAAAGCTTTGGCTACGGCGGACTTCACCTGTGCTTCACTCACTTGGTTGGTGTTATCAATCAATGAGACCTTATAAGAGGTCCCCATCGACACACCAGAAAGCTCGATCACTTGTCTTGGGTTGTAGCACGCCGCAAGTGCAAGCGGCATGACCAGGAACGATCGGCGGGAGAACGATGTCAATTTGCTCACATTCGGACCTTTCGGAAATTTTCGGGTTGTCGTAGTCGAAATCTAACGCTTTCTTCAAGCTGTTTATGGTCATTTCCATAAAAAAATACTAGCAGTCTGTCGCGCAGCTTTGTATGAGCCACCGCAAACGAACAGGCCACGAAATGAGCCGTAGAACCATTAGCCCTGAGGTTATCTAATTTGAAGCACTTCAAGCTGCGTAAAGGCCTAGATCTGCCCATAACGGGTGCACCCGACCCCAAGATTGGTTCGTCGCCAGATGTCACAACAGTTGGCATCCTAGGAGATGACTACATTGACCTGAAGCCGCGCATCGTCGTGGAAGAGGGGGACGCTGTTGCGCCCGGGACACCCGTTATGTTCGACAAGAACATGCCCGACGCGCTGGTGGTCTCACCTGTTGCGGGGCGTGTGCGTGCGATTAACCGTGGGGCACGCCGTAAACTGATCAGCATCGAGATCAGCATCGAGCAGACCGAGGCAGAGGCGGTTGACTTCACCGCGGTTGGCGATGCGACCAGCCGTGAAGGTCTGACCGAGAAACTGTGCAAAGCGGGTCTTTGGACGTCGTTCAGAACGCGTCCATACTCCAAGGTTCCGACGCCGGGCAGTGTTGCCGCTGCAATCTATGTCACCGCAATGGACAGTGAACCTCTTGCACCGAACCCGGTCATTGCCATTCAGGAAGACGCTGAGGCCTTTGCAAAAGGTCTGGAAGCCGTCACCCTATTGACCGATGGGCCGACATATCTCTGCCAGGCCGAGGGTGACCCATTGCCCGGTCATGACATCGCAGGCGTCGACGTCGCGGCCTTTAGTGGTCCACATCCTGCTGGTCTGGCTGGTACGCACATGCATTTCCTCAGCCCGCCAACGGCCAACACCTTGGTGTGGACCATTGGATATCAGGATATCATCGCGATTGGTCGCCTGTTGCTGACTGGTAAATATGATGACCGTCGCATTGTGTCATTGGCCGGGCCAGCCTGCCGCAACCCGCGCTATGTGCGCACCGTGGCGGGGGCCGCGTTGTCACAGCTGTTGCAGGCAGACCTGCCCGAAGATCTGCCTGTGCGTATGATCTCTGGTTCTGTCCTGAGTGGGCGAGCAGGCGAGGGGAGCAATGGCTTTCTGGGTCGTTATGCCCGTCAGGTCACTCTGATCGAAGAAGACAAAAAACAAATTCCCATGGGTTGGATCCGGCCCATGTTTGCGAAATATGCCGTTCAGCCCGTTTTGGGGTCGGCTTTGACGCAAAAAGCCTTCCCGCTGACCTCCAACATGAATGGTGGTCGCCGCGCAATGGTGCCGCTGGGCACCTTTGAAGGCCTGATGCCACAGGATTTCCTGCCGACACAGCTGCTGCGGGCTTTGCTCGTCATGGACACAGACCAGGCACAGCTGCTGGGCGCACTCGAGCTGGACGAAGAGGACCTTGGTCTTGTGGGCTTTGCCTGTCCGGCAAAATATGAATACAGCATGGCCTTGCGTGATTGCTTGGCCAAGATCGAAAGGGAGGGGTAAACGATGGGTCTTCGTAATTTCTTTGACCGAATAGAGCCCCACTTTGAAAAGGGCGGAAAATGGGAGCAGTATTTTCCCATTTATGAGATGGTCGAAAGCTTTCTCTACACACCCAAAACGGTGACAACAGCTGCACCACATGCGCGCAGCTATATCGACATGAAGCGAATCATGACCTATGTGGTCATCGCAACGCTCCCGTGTGTATTGATGGCACTGTACAACACCGGCTATCAAACCAACATGGCCATTGCCCAGTACGGTCCCTCCGGTTGGCGCGCGGCGATCATTGAAGCGCTTGGCATTGGGTTTAACCCGGCGCAGCCTGTTGCGAATATCCTGCATGGTTTGCTGTACTTCTTGCCGATTTACATCGTGACTCTGGTCGCGGGTGGCGTGTTCGAAGTCATCTTTGCAACCGTACGCAAACATGAGGTGAACGAAGGTTTCCTTGTATCTTCTATGCTCTACGCTTTGATTTTGCCCGCAACTACGCCACTGTGGCAGGTTGCTCTGGGTATCATCTTTGGTGTGGTGATCGGCAAAGAAGTCTTTGGCGGAACTGGCAAAAACTTCCTGAACCCAGCTCTGACGGGCCGTGCGTTCCTGTATTTTGCGTATCCTGCACAACTTTCCGGCGACAGCGTCTGGGTGCCAGTTGACGGCTTTACCGGTGCAACTGCGCTGGCGGTTTCAGCTGCCGATGGTTTCCAAGAACTGGCCGCACGCGGCATCACCTGGTGGGACAGTTTCCTGGGTTTTGTACCGGGATCGCTGGGAGAAACCTCTACCTTGGCGGCGCTGTTGGGCCTTGCGTTCCTTTTGGCGACCAAGATCGCCAACTACCGGATGGTCGTTGGCTGTCTGGGCGGCATGATCGGCTTTTCACTGCTGTTGAACATGATCGGATCTGACACCAATCCAATGTTTGCAATGCCTTGGCATTGGCATCTGGTTCTGGGTGGTTATGCCTTTGGTCTGGTCTTTATGGTGACGGAACCCGTTTCGGGATCGCACACCAACATGGGCCGTTACATCTATGGGGCGCTGATTGGCTTCATGGTTGTGATGATCCGCGTGATCAACCCGGCCTTCCCCGAGGGCATGATGCTGGCAATTTTGTTCGGCAACGTCTTTGCCCCGCTGATTGATTACTTTGTCGTGCAAGCCAACATTAAACGAAGAGCGAAACGCCATGTCTGATGAAACCGGACACACCGAACCAAAGGGTTTTGTAGGCCGCTTTCTGGCGCTGCCCGCGGATTCTGTTCCTAAAACTCTGTTTGTTGCGATGACGCTGTGCCTTGTGGCCTCGTTGATCGTATCTACAGCTGCGGTGGCCCTGCGCCCCTTGCAGATCACCAACGCGTTGAAAGACAAGCAGGTTAACATCTTGCAGGTCGCAGGTGTCTATGACCCTGAAGTGGATGTCGCCGAAGCCTTTGCAGCCTTTGAACCCCACGTGCTTGAGCTGGCAACCGGTAACTTTACCGACCAGTTCGAGGCGGCGACCTTTAACGATCGTGCGGCTGCGGAAGACCCTGCAACATCTGTAGCGCTTGACACAGATCCCGCAGGCATCGGCCGTCAGGCCCAGTTTGTGACGGTTTATCTGCTGCGCGATGCAGCGGGTGACGTCGACAAAGTGATCCTGCCGATTCACGGCTACGGGCTGTGGTCGACGCTGTATGGGTTCATCGCACTCGAAGAGAACGGCAACGACATCTTTGGCCTGCAATTCTACGAACACGCGGAAACACCAGGTCTGGGGGCCGAAGTCGACAACCCACGCTGGAAAGCGTTGTGGAGCGGTAAACGCCTGGCGGATGACAACGGCGTTTTGCAGATCAATGTCGCAAAATCAGCCTCGGCTGCAGGCGCAGATCACCATGTGGATGCACTGGCGGGGGCGACGCTCACCTCGGTTGGCGTGCACAATCTTGTCAACTTCTGGATGGGAGAAGCTGGGTATCAGCGATTCCTTGAAAATCTCAAAGCGGGGAACGTGTAATGGCGCATAAACGCAGAGAAATGTTGATCGATCCATTGGTCGACAACAACCCGATCACGCTGCAGGTGCTTGGCATTTGCTCGGCGCTGGCGGTGACCTCCTCGTTGCAGGTGGCATTGGTGATGACCATTGCGGTGACATTGGTCACGGGGTTTTCGTCGATGTTCATTTCGATCATCCGTAACCACATTCCCGGCTCCATCCGGATTATCGTACAGATGGTTATTATTGCCTCGCTGGTGATCGTGGTGGATCAGATTTTGAAAGCCTACGCCTTCCAGATCTCAAAAACGCTTTCGGTGTTTGTTGGCCTGATCATCACCAACTGTATCGTGATGGGACGCGCCGAAGCCTTTGCAATGAAGAACCCACCCGTGGACAGCTTTATTGATGGGATCGGCAACGGTTTGGGCTATGGCCTGATCCTGATGCTGGTTGGCTTCTTCCGCGAGCTGTTCGGCTCTGGCAGCCTGTTTGGTGTGACCGTCTTTGAAACCGTCAACAACGGTGGCTGGTACGTGCCCAACGGTATGCTTTTGCTGCCCCCTTCGGCGTTCTTCATCATTGGCCTGCTCATCTGGGCCTTCCGCTCGTGGAAGCCCGCACAGGTCGAAGAGCGTGAGTATAAAATTCAAACGGTCGAGGGCCACTAATGGAAGCCTATCTCGCACTCGCAGTTAAGGCGATTTTCGTCGAAAACCTTGCGCTCTCGTTCTTCTTGGGCATGTGTACCTTCATCGCTGTCTCCAAGAAAATCTCAACGGCGATCGGTCTTGGGGTCTCAGTTATGGTGGTGCAGGCCATTACCGTGCCTGCGAACAACCTGATCGTGACCTACCTGCTCAAACCCGGCGCTTTGGCCTGGGCTGGGTTCCCAGAGGTTGACCTGATGTTCCTGGGACTGATCTCATACATCGGTGTTATCGCGGCTTTGGTTCAGATCCTGGAAATGGTTTTGGACAAGTATTTCCCCCCGCTTTACAATGCGTTGGGTGTATTCCTGCCACTGATCACAGTGAACTGTGCCATCATGGGGGGCTCGTTGTTCATGGTCGAACGCGGCTATGATTTTGGCGAGAGCTTGACCTATGGTCTGTCTTCGGGCTTTGGCTGGGCTTTGGCGATCACCGCAATGGCCGGTGTCCGCGAAAAGCTGAAATATTCCGACATTCCCGATGGCCTTCAAGGTCTGGGCATCACCTTTATCACCGCAGGCCTGATGGCCATGGCGTTCATGTCGTTCTCCGGCGTGAAACTGTAAGGAAGGAGGCTCCCATATGGCAACGTTGAGTCTAGGTATTATCCTCTTCACCCTGATCGTTCTGGCGCTGGTTACCATCATTTTGGCTGCGCGTTCAAAACTGGTGTCCAGTGGCAATGTGAACATCACCATCAACGGAGAGAAAACGATTTCTGTCCCTGCTGGCGGCAAGCTGTTGCAAACCCTTGCGGAACAAAAACTGTTTGTTCCTTCGGCCTGTGGCGGCGGCGGCACCTGTGCGCAATGTCGCGTGCGTGTGCACGAAGGCGGTGGATCCATCCTGCCCACAGAAGAAAGCCACATCACCAAGCGTGAAGCGGCCTGTGGTGATCGTCTATCTTGTCAGGTAGCGGTAAAGCAGGACATGCAGGTTGAAGTGCCTGAAGAAGTCTTTGGCGTCAAAAAGTGGGAATGCACTGTGCAGTCCAACGACAACGTCGCGACTTTCATCAAAAACTTGGTGTTGAAACTGCCCGAAGGTGAAAATGTGAATTTCCGCGCAGGCGGTTACATTCAGATCGAAGCCCCAGCGCATAACCTCAACTACAAGGACTTCGATATTCAGGAAGAATATCGCGATGATTGGGACAAGTTCAATCTGTGGCAGTACAACTCCGCCGTCGCGGAGCCGATCGAGCGCGCGTATTCCATGGCCAACTACCCTGAAGAAAAGGGTTTGATCATGCTGAACGTTCGCGTGGCGTCACCACCTCCGGGTTCGGATGTGCCTCCGGGGCAGATGTCTTCGTTCATCTTTAACCTGAAGCCCGGTGACAAGGTCACCATTTCTGGTCCCTTTGGCGAATTCTTTGCCCGCGACACCCAAAAAGAGATGGTCTTTATCGGTGGTGGTGCAGGCATGGCACCGATGCGCAGTCATATCTTTGACCAGCTGAAGCGCTTGAAGAACCGCGATCGTAAGATCACCTTCTGGTATGGGGCGCGTTCGAAGAAAGAGATGTTCTTTGTCGAGGACTTCGACGAGCTGGCCAAAGAATTCCCGAACTTCACCTGGCACGTGGCCCTGTCGGATGCGATGCCCGAGGACAATTGGGAGGGCTACACCGGCTTCATCCACAATGTTCTGCACGATGAGTATCTAAAGAACCACCCTGCACCGGAAGATTGCGAATTCTACATGTGTGGCCCTCCGATCATGAACTCGTCCTGTATCAACATGCTGGTTGATCTGGGTGTGGATCGCGAAGACATCATGCTGGATGACTTCGGCGGCTGACCAGCCAAAAGGGTAGGGCAATCGCCCTGCAAACGCTATAACAGTTCAAACTGGCCTCCTTTGGGGGCCAGTTTTTTTGTTAGCTCTACCGCGGTGTTGGGGGGACGCAAAAAAACAGCGCTCCAACCTTGGTCGAAGCGCTGTCTTTGGACGTTTTGCAGTGAAGGTTACAGGAGAAGGAAGTCGCTTTCGTCAATCAGGGCTGCATCAATGCCTTCAAAGCCGATGTAATAAGAGCCGTTGATCCGCACATAGGCATCGCCGTCCTCTGTAGCCAAGAATTTGACCTCGGTGATTTCATCACTGCCATAGATTGCGATAACGTCCACACCGTCCTGATAATCGGTGATGATATCTACATGGCCCTGGCCCAGTTCCTCATCAAGGTCGAACACGAACTTATCAGCACCAGCGCCGCCAGTCAGAAGATCTGCTCCAGCACCACCTTCAAGCCAGTCAAAGCCGTCGCCACCAATCAGAATGTCATTGCCGATGCCTCCATAAAGCAGGTCTTCTTGCCCCCCGCCTTCAAGAGTGTCCGCACCGCTGCCGCCATCAAGTGTATTGGTGACGAACGGGTCACCGTCGCTCAACGCGCTAAGGCTGTCATCGCCTGAGCCGCCAAATAGGGTATCCCCACCGCCGCCGCCTTCAAGCGTGTCATTGCCTCCGCCGCCTTCAAGGTAATCACCGGCGTCGGCGTCACCCAGCAGAATGTCGTCAGTCATTACACTGTCAATGTTCCCGAAAAGGTCGAACGAATTTATTTCGTAGCCAAATGAAGGCAGATCATACTCGTCGACGAGATAATTTTTTAGCAGGATTGAACTTTCAAACTCCGTGCCCGCTCCAATTGTCAGCAGGGTGTCAGTGTCGGTGTAGGTTATCGATAGCACCCCTCCATAACCGTTGGTCCAAAACTCTAACTTATCACCTTCTCCGAAATCCGTAATAACATCATGGCCAAAGCTGGACGAGACATAGGTGTCGTAATCGAAGTCCATCGTGAATTCGAAACTATCGTTTCCGGTGCCACCAGTCAGCAGGTCGTCACCGTTGCCACCATATAAGTCATCGTTCTGCGCGCCGCCCAAGAGGACATCGTCACCGACCCCACCTTCAAGCGTGTCAGAACCGTCAAGCCCTTCAAGCGTGTCATTGCCAGCGCCGCCTTCGAGATAATCTCCGAGATTGTCGGAACCGACGATATTATCATCGGACACTTCCCCAAGACGATTACCATAGAGGGAGAATCCGTATGAGATATCACCAACGTCGTCTAAGTCGTACTCTCCGATGATATAGTTCTGCAGCAATACTGAACTCTCAAAACTGGTGCCCTCACCGATCCGAATGAGGCTATCGTTCCCCATGTAGGTGACGGTCAGCATTCCGCCGTCGCCTGCAACATGGAAATCGAGGTAGTCTCCATCGCTAAAGTCAGTGATGATGTCGTGCCCAAAGCCAAACGTTTCACCGGTGTCGAAGTCATATTCGAAACCTAATTCGAAGAAGTTCCCCCCGTCGCCGCCGGTCATCTCATCATCGCCAGTACCGCCTTTCAGCCAGTCGTATTGTTGCCCGCCCACTAGGGTATCGTTACCTTCACCTCCGTCGAGGGTGTTGTACCGGGTTGTGTCACTGCTGCCGGTGGTGCTGAGGCTGTCATCGCCCGAGCCGCCCTCCAGAATATCGCCGCCGCCAAAGCCGTCGAGGGTGTCATTGCCCGCACCGCCTTCAAGATGGTCGCCGACATCGGGTGTCCCGGTGAGGTAGTCGTCTGAGACCTCCCCATACATGTCGCCATAGAGGGTGAGATTGTTGATGAGATCCCCGTTATTGGGCAGGAAATCTTGGGCGACGACATAGTTTTGCAGCAAGACTGAGCTTTCAAAACTCGTGCCCGCGCCAAAGGTCAACAGGGTGTCCTGGCCAATATAACTGGCGTCCAGTGTGACATCTTCCCCAAAGGAATACACGCGCAGCACATCACCATCACCAAAGTCTGTGATGATGTCCTGACCAAAGCCAAGCATTTCACCGGTGTCATGGTCATACTCGAGAATTGCTTCGAAGGAGTTCATTCCGTCGCCGCCGGTCATCTCATCATCGTCCGCGCCGCCATAGAGGAAATCGTCCTGCGCGCCGCCCACTAGGGTATCGTTACCTTCACCTCCGTCGAGGGTGTTGTACTGGGTTGTGTCACTGCTGCCGGTGGTGCTGAGGCTGTCATCGCCCGAGCCGCCATACAGAATATCGCCGCCGCCAAAGCCGTCGAGGGTGTCATTGCCCGCACCGCCTTCAAGATGGTCGCCGACATCGGGTGTCCCGGTGAGGTAGTCGTCTGAGACCTCCCCATACATGTCGCCATAGAGGGTGAGATTGTTGATGAGATCCCCGTTATTGGGCAGGAAATCTTGGGCGACGACATAGTTTTGCAGCAAGACTGAGCTCTCAAAACTGGTGCCCGCGCCAAAGGTCAACAGGGTGTCCTGGCCAATATAACTGGCGTCCAGTGTGACGTCTTCCCCAAAGGAATACACGCGCAGCACATCGCCATCACCAAAGTCAGTGATGATATCCTGACCAAAGCCAAGCATTTCACCGGTGTCATGGTCATACTCGAGAATTGCTTCGAAGGAGTTCATTCCGTCGCCGCCGGTCATCTCATCATCGTCCGCGCCGCCATAGAGGAAATCGTCCTGCGCGCCGCCCACTAGGGTATCGTTACCTTCACCTCCGTCGAGGGTGTTGTACTGGGTTGTGTCACTGCTGCCGGTGGTGCTGAGGCTGTCATCGCCCGAGCCGCCATACAGAATATCGCCGCCGCCAAAGCCGTCGAGGGTGTCATTGCCCGCACCGCCGTCAAGATGGTCACCGACATCGGGTGTCCCGGTGAGGTAGTCGTCTGAGACCTCCCCATACATGTCGCCATAGAGGGTGAGATTGTTGATGAGATCCCCGTTATTGGGTAGGAAATCTTGGGCGACGACATAGTTTTGCAGCAAGACTGAGCTTTCAAAACTGGTGCCCGCGCCAAAGGTCAACAGGGTGTCCTGGCCAATATAACTGGCGTCCAGTGTGACATCTTCCCCAAAGGAATACACGCGCAGCACATCACCATCACCAAAGTCTGTGATGATGTCCTGACCAAAGCCAAGCATTTCACCGGTGTCGTGGTCATACTCGAGAATTGCTTCGAAGGAGTTCATCCCGTCGCCGCCGGTCATCTCATCATCGTCCGCGCCGCCATAGAGGAAATCGTCCTGCGCGCCGCCCACTAGGGTATCGTTACCTTCACCTCCGTCGAGGGTGTTGTACCGGGTTGTGTCGCTGCTGCCGGTGGTGCTGAGGCTGTCATCGCCCGAGCCGCCATACAGAATATCGCCGCCGCCAAAGCCGTCGAGGGTGTCATTGCCCGCACCGCCGTCAAGATGGTCACCGACATCGGGTGTCCCGGTGAGGTAGTCGTCTGAGACCTCCCCATACATGTCGCCATAGAGGGTGAGATTGTTGATGAGATCCCCGTTATTGGGCAGGAAATCTTGGGCGACGACATAGTTTTGCAGCAAGACTGAGCTCTCAAAACTGGTGCCCGCGCCAAAGGTCAACAGGGTGTCCTGGCCAATATAACTGGCGTCCAGTGTGACATCTTCCCCAAAGGAATACACGCGCAGCACATCACCATCACCAAAGTCTGTGATGATGTCCTGACCAAAGCCAAGCATTTCACCGGTGTCGTGGTCATACTCGAGAATTGCTTCGAAGGAGTTCATCCCGTCGCCGCCGGTCATCTCATCATCGTCCGCGCCGCCATAGAGGAAATCGTCCTGCGCGCCGCCCACTAGGGTATCGTTACCTTCACCTCCGTCGAGGGTGTTGTACTGGCTTGGGTCGCTGCTGCCGGTGGTGCTGAGGCTGTCATCGCCCGAGCCGCCATACAGAATATCGCCGCCGCCAAAGCCGTCGAGGGTGTCATTGCCCGCACCGCCGTCAAGATGGTCACCGACATCGGGTGTCCCGGTGAGGTAGTCGTCTGAGACCTCCCCATACATGTCGCCATAGAGGGTGAGATTGTTGATGAGATCCCCGTTATTGGGTAGGAAATCTTGGGCGACGACATAGTTTTGCAGCAAGACTGAGCTTTCAAAACTGGTGCCCGCGCCAAAGGTCAACAGGGTGTCCTGGCCAATATAACTGGCGTCCAGTGTGACGTCTTCCCCAAAGGAATACACGCGCAGCACATCACCATCACCAAAGTCTGTGATGATGTCCTGACCAAAGCCAAGCATTTCACCGGTGTCGTGGTCATACTCGAGAATTGCTTCGAAGGAGTTCATCCCGTCGCCGCCGGTCATCTCATCATCGTCCGCGCCGCCATCTAGAAAGTCGTCCCCGGCTCCTGCTGAGAGCGTGTCATCGCCCGCTGCTCCGTGCAGGTGATCTGAAAATTCAGATCCCCAAATAATATTGTTGTCGTCGTCACCAAATACACTGCCACCAGTTGATGGCGCAAAAAATTCTGTTGGATTAATCTCCGGCATTTCGGCTCTCCTGTTTCTATGGGAGAACCGTTCTATGAGTTGAGTTAATAAAGTAATAACACCCCTTGATTGTTCGCTGCTTTTGTTGCTGCTGGGGGGGCTGAGGTCGGCGCGCCAACCGAAATTCATTTCCTCTAAAGCGGTGTTGCGGCGGGGTTCAGACCGTCAGTGTTTAAATATATCGTTTGAAATTCAGGGCCTTAGGGGGTTTCACGTATTTTCTTCGATCGCCATTTTTGCCCTCATAATTGTGCGTAAATCAGGCGCCATTATTTTCGCGTAACTGGGGATGAAACGCGCGTCACCGAGCACACACAAAGACCAAAAAGCCCGCCGTCTTTGAGGGTAAAGACGGCGGGCCAAGAGTCAGGCGGTTCGCAACCTTGGGTTGTTTTAGAAGTGGGCAGACTGTGTGGCTGCAGGTTTTGCCAGCGGGGGGGCAAATTTGGTTAGATCAATGCCTTCTACCGCTGCTGTGTACTCTTCAAGCGTAGGAGTTCTGCCAAGGATTGCCGACAACACAACAACCGGCGTGGAGGCGAGCAGGGATTCCCCTTTTTTCTCGGACGAGTCTTCGACCACGCGACCCTTGAACAGGCGGGTCGATGTTGCCAGAACGGTGTCGCCCTTGGCGGCCTTTTCCTGGTTGCCCATGCAGAGGTTGCAGCCGGGGCGTTCAAGATAGAGAACATTCTCGTATTCGGTGCGCGCTTCGGCTTTGGGGAACAGATCGTCGAACTCAAAGCCCGAATATTTCTGCAGCACTTCCCAGTCGCCTTCGGCCTTCAGCTCATCAATGATGTTGTAGGTCGGTGCGGCCACCACCAGAGGAGCCTTAAATTCTACCTGTCCACGTGCCTTTTCAAGGTTCTTTAGCATCTGCGCCACGATTTTCATGTCGCCTTTATGGACCATGCAAGAGCCGACAAAGCCCAGATCCACTTTTTTCTCGGCGTTGTAATACGAGATTGGGCGGATGGTGTCATGGGTGTAACGCTTGGAAACATCCGCATTGTTGACGTCTGGATCTGCGATCATCGGTTCAACGATTTCGTCCAGATCCACCACAACTTCGGCGAAATAATTGGCACTTTCATCTGGCGTCAGTGCGGGATTGCTGCCGGATGTGATCTCAGCAATACGCGCGTCGGCTTTGTTGATCAGGCCCTGCAAAACACCTGCGTCGTTGTCCATGCCCTTTTCGATCATGATCGCAATGCGCGATTTGGCCAGTTCGAGTGAGCCGATCAGGGTTTCATCGTTGGAAATACAGATGGAGGCTTTGGCCTTCATTTCTGCTGTCCAGTCGGTGAAGGTAAAGGCCTGATCCGCAAGCAATGTACCGATGTGGACTTCAATGATGCGGCCCTGGAAGACATTGTCGCCGTGCTGTTTCAGCATCTGTACCTGGGTTGCGTGCACCACATCACGGAAATCCATGTGGTCGGCCATCTTGCCTTTGAAGGTCACTTTGACGGATTCAGGGATTGGCATGGTTGCTTCGCCAGTGGCCAAGGCCAGCGCAACAGTCCCCGAGTCGGCACCAAAGGCCACGCCTTTGGACATGCGGGTGTGGCTGTCGCCGCCGATTGTGATGTCCCAGTCATCCACAGTGAGGTCGTTTAGAACCTTGTGGATCACGTCGGTCATCGCGTGATATTCGCCTTTGGGATCGCGCCCAGTGATCAGGCCAAATTTGTTCATGAAGGCCATCAGACGTGGGGTGTTGGCCGCGGCTTTTGCGTCCCAGACAGACGCCGTGTGACAACCGGACTGATAGGCACCGTCAACGGAGGGTGAAATGACGGTTGCGGCCATCGCTTCCAGCTCTTGTGCGGTCATCAGGCCGGTGGTGTCCTGTGAGCCAACAATGTTGACTTTAACGCGAACGTCGGACCCCGCGTGCAGTTTGGTGCCGGGGCTGGTGCCGACAGCGTTTCTGTTAAAGATTTTCTCAACAGCGGTGAGCCCTTGACCCTCGTGTGAGATTTCTTTGTTTGTCGCAAAGACAGGAGTAGGCTCAATGCCCAAGGTATCCGCCGCAAAATTTTGCAGTTTCTTACCAAATACAATCGCATAAGAGCTGCCCGCGACCATGAATTCGGTCTTTTGTGGCGAGAACGCCGATGCAACATCGGCAAGCTCTTCGTCGCCGTCTTCGCTCAGAAGTTTCTTGTTCTTCGTGTCGATTTTTAGAACTGTGCCGGTTTCAACCGAGTATTTCTGTTCCAGAACCGGGTTGCCATCGTTGTTCAGAATGACCTTGCCTTCGGCGTCAACTTTTTTGACCCAGTTTTTTAGGTCAAGGCCGATGCCGCCGGTCACGCCAACTGTCACCTGGAAGATCGGGGAAATACCGTTGGTGCCTGCAACGATTGGCGCGTAGTTCACAAAGGGCACATAGGGGCTGGCTTGTTTACCGGTCCACAGCGCAACGTTGTTCACACCGGACATACGGGACGAGCCAACGCCCATTGTGCCTTTTTCGGCGATCAGCATAACACGTTTGTCAGGGTGCTGAATTTTCAGCGCCTGAATTTCCTGCTGTGCTTTCTCTGAGATCATGCATTTGCCATGCAATTCACGGTCAGAGCGAGAGTGCGCTTGGTTGCCGGGAGACAGCAAATCAGTGGAAATATCGCCTTCGCCCGCGATAAATGTGACCACTTTGATTTCGTCGTCGATTTTTGGAAGCTTGGTGAAAAACTCGGCTTTGGCGTAGCTTTCCACGATGTCTCGGGCCACAGGATTTCCCGCGTCAAGCGCAGCCTTCAAACGATCAGTGTCGGCTTCGTACAAGAAGACCTGAGTTTTGAGGACCTCAGCGGCCTCAGCCGCAATCGTCGCATCGTCACCGAGCGCCAGATCAAGCAGGACTTCGATCGAAGGGCCGCCCTTCATGTGAGACAGGATCTCAAAGGCAAACGTCGGAGAAATTTCTTCGACAACGGCGGTGCCTAGGATGATTTCCTTCAGGAAAACGGCCTTAACCGCTGCAGAACTGGTTGTGCCTGGCAGCGTGTTATAAATGAAGAAGTTCAGCGAGTCTGCTCGATGTGCGTGGCTGACATCCTTGATCTGGTCGACAAGTTCCTGTGTCAGCGCGCCATCATCGATTGGCTTGGGATTCAATCCCTGGGTTTTGCGTGTTTCGATCTCTGTTAGGTAATCTGTATAGAGGCTCATGGCTGTCCCGAAGAGTAAGCAGTGATGAAGGTTGAACTACGGGTTTCACAAAGTGGGTCAACCCGGGATTGCTGTTTGTATGCTATGGTATGCGAAGCAGGGTGAAGTTTCAAGGTCAATCACCATTGAAGCATAGCCTAAAGCGCGTTGGATTTCAGCCTAATTTGCGTCAGAAAGTTCCAACTTGTGTCGGGCTGTTGGTTTTGCAGGCGGTGCCTAATGGCGGATTATTCGAAATTTTGATTTGGTTGCTTTCATGCGATGTTGGCACCGAAAGATATAAAAAACGACAACAAGAGACAGTGCAAAGGGGCAGGTGCGCGGCACACGCGACGGTTGGCGTCGCGCGCGGATCGTATCAGTGGTTGGGGAGCCGCTTCGGATCGCAGCTAAATCTGAGGATGACGCTTGTGTTTCTAGAGTTTGACATTTGACGCGTCAAAGATCTGTCCAAGGCCAGTTTCAGCTTACGTCACCGTCCGATTGTCAGAGAGCAGTTCGGCCTCAGGGAGGCGAGAGAGCATGAGCTGTAACGCGTCACGGCACAATGGGCCTGCCCAGGGCGCATCGAATAAATGATCGGGGAGTTGCGGAGCCTTTAGGGCAATTCGACGCCAGCTGTGTACAATCAGGATACGTAGTGTTGCAGTTTGCAGCGGGGTCAAGCTACTGGAATTTGGAATGTTTTGACTGAGCTGACCAAGGTGTTCGGCTAGTTTTTTTGAGTCTGCGATGATCTCAGGATCACAAATTTTATCACGCATCCACTGCGGGATCTCTTTGTAGGAAAAGAGTTCACGCGTGAAGATCTCAGGATCGTTGGGGTGCACGCCGGTGATAAACGTCTGCGCGCCCATTGATATGCTTTCGGTTGGCTTCGGGTGCTCGCGCGGGCCGTTGCAAATGCAAAGCCAAGCCTGCTTGGGTATTGGTGTGGTGGCATAAATGATGGGGCGTGCTTTCAGTGTTTCGTCACGCCCGAGTTCGGTGAGGAAATATTCACTTGTTCGCCCAGATTTCAGACTTTCAATCCAGCCATTTTTACGGAGCCGATGCAACGCGACGCGCATCGCTTCGGGTTTGATCCCGATTTCCCCACAAATTTGGCTGAGAACCGTGCCTGAAATCTGTATGTTTCGCCCCTGTGTCAGCTCTCCGAAAACGGTCACAAGAAATGACCAGACCCGCGGGGTCTGGCCATCCAGAAATTGAGAGACGTGCTGGCGAAAGTCTTCAGTATTCATGCAACATGTCTATGTTTGAACGCGGTTTTCTTCAAGATTGTCTTTCATAGGCATTCATAGTGAGCAGTTCGTATTCCGCGACCAGCTCATCATCTTGGTTGGTCAAAGTCACGTGCCAGCGAATTTCGCCGTATTCGTCATTGCGCGGTGTTTTGTGTTTCACGCTGAGACGTACTTTGATGCTGTCGCCGACTTCGACAGGTTTCATGAACCGTAGATTGTCTAGGCCCGTATTGGCCAGAACGGGGCCTTCGTTTGGCTCAACGAACAAGCCCGCGGCAAAGCTCAACAGCAAGTAGCCATGAGCCACGCGATCGGGGAAAAACGGGTTTCGCTTGGCCGCCTCGGCGTCCATGTGTGCATAAAACGTATCGCCGGTGAAATGTGCGAAATGCTCGATGTCCTCCACCGTGATCTGGCGTGGTTTAGTGTGGATCGTTTCGCCAATTTGCAATTCGTGAAAGCTGCGGGTGAAAGGATGTGCCGGGGCAGAGGTTTCTGTCGATCCGGGCACCCATTTGCGCCCAACCGCAGAGAGGATATCAGGCGAGCCTTGGATCGCAGTACGTTGCATATAGTGCATCACGCCGCGAATGCCGCCCATTTCCTCGCCACCACCGGCGCGGCCTGGACCACCGTGTACCATGTGCGGCAAGGGAGAACCGTGGCCCGTGGATTCTTTCATTGAATCGCGGTTGTTGAAATAGAGACGTCCATGGAATGCGCCAGCCCCAAGCACCACCGAGCGTGCGACTTCTGGATCATGGGTGATCACCGAGGCAACCAGGCTGCCTTCGCCGCGGTTGGCAAGCGCCACGGCGTGATCGATGTCGCGATAGCCCATGACCGTTGATACGGGACCGAAGGCTTCGGTTTCGTGCACGATTGTGGCTTGGTCAGGGTTTTCACAATGAAACAACATCGGTGGTACAAACGCACCGGTGTCCGCATCGGCCCCCTTCACTACGAAATTGTCGGGATCCCCGTAAACACGTTCGGCCTCCGTGCCGATGAGCGATGCGCACTTCAGAACGTCGTTCTTCTGGGACTGCGAGACCAATGCCCCCATACGGACGCCTTCAACTTGTGGGTTTCCGATGACGGTTTTCGCCAAACGCTGGCTCAGGGCTTCAATCACTGCGCTTGATTGATGTTCCGGAACCAGAATGCGGCGGATCGCGGTACATTTCTGACCGGCTTTGGTGGTCATCTCACGCTGGACCTCTTTGATAAAGAGATCGAATTCAGGGGTGCCGGGGGCGGCGTCTGGCCCCAGAATTGAAGCGTTGAGGCTGTCTTGTTCCGCAACAAAACGAATAGAGTTTTTCAGAATATGTGGTGCTGAACGGAGTTGAAGAGCCGTGTGGGCGGATCCTGTAAAGCTGACCACGTCCTGATGTGTCAAACGATCAAGCATATCGCCCAATCCACCACTGACCAATTGCAGCGCGCCTTCCGGCAGCAGGCCACTGTCGAGCATGATTTTGACAGCCAGTTCGGTGACATAGCTGGTCGCCGTTGCAGGTTTTACAATGGCCGGGACCCCGGCAAGTAGGGTGGGTGCCAGCTTTTCGAGCATGCCCCAAACTGGGAAGTTAAACGCGTTGATGTGAACGGCCACACCTTGCATCGAGGTCGCAACGTGTTGTCCCAAAAATGTGCCGTTGCGCGACAGTTGCTCAACGTTGCCATCCAGATAGACATGGGAGTCGGGCAGCTCACGCCGCCCCTTGGAGGCAAAGACAAACATCGTGCCGATGCCGCCGTCAATATCGATCATGTGATCAGATTGCGTGGCACCTGTGGCAAAGCTGATGTCGTACAGCGCTTGCTTGTGTTTGCCGATTTCCAGCGCCAACGCTTTGATCATGCGCGCGCGGTCATGGAACGTCATGGCGCGCAGGGCTGGGCCACCTTTGGAACGTCCATAGTCCAGCATAGCCTCGACATCCAGAGCCGCGTTGCCGGCCCGGGCAATCTTGTCGCCGGTTACGGCGTTGAAAATTTCACGGGCGTTGTTGTCAGGGGTAACCCATTGACCCGCAGCAAAGCTTTTCACGTCAATCAAGGACATAGTGTGACTCCTGTGAGGGGCAAGCAGGCCTTAGTGGCCAAGAGTGCCCATTTGATTTGGAAGGAAGAGGACTAGTGTTGGCAGTGCAACGATCAGGATCAGCCGCAGGATGTCTGCAATCCAGAAGGGTGTTACCCCTTTGAAGACCGTGGCTGTTGTGACATCGCCAACAACGCCTTTGAGGATGAAAACATTTAGCCCGACAGGTGGCGTGATGAGCGAGATCTCCACCACCACGACTACGACAATGCCGAACCAAATTGGATCAAACCCAAGCGATGTGACCAACGGGAAAAAGATGGGCACCGTCAAAAGCAGCATCGACAGGCTTTCGAACACGCAGCCCAACACGACGTAGACCAGCAGGATCAGTAAGATCACTGTGATGGGAGACACGTCATTTGCAGAGACCAAGGTGATCAGGGCTTCGGGCAACCCAGCGAGGTTCACAAAGTTCGAAAACACCTGCGCGCCGATCAAGACTGCGAATAGGCTGGCGGAGGTGAAGGAGGTTTCGCGAAGGACATCAAAGATATCGTGTATCCGCAAACCGCCACGCGACAGAGCGATGATAAATGCGCCCATTGCTCCCATGCCTGCGGCTTCGGTCGGCGAAAACGTTAGGTTGATGGGGTGGAAATCGAAGATGCCATAAAGCCCGCCGATGACCAGAAAGAACAACAACAAGACTGCCCAGACAGAGCGCAGAGCGGCAAGCCGTTCTCCCCAACTTGCCCGAGGTCCGGCCGGTCCAGCGTCAGGGTTGCGAAAAACGGTCCAGCGGACGGCCAGCAGGTAAAAGCCGATCCCGAGCAATCCCGGAATGATCCCTGCCATAAAAAGCTTGCCGATCGAGGTTTCAGTCAGCAGGCCATAGATCACCAGAATGACGGAGGGTGGGATCAAGATCCCCAAGGTACCGCCCGCGGCGATGGATGCTGTCGACAGTTGGTCGGAATACTTGAAACGGCGCATTTCAGGCATGGCCACCTTGGACATGGTGGCCGCAGTGGCAAGAGATGATCCGCAGATGGCGGAAAAACCGCCACACGCCATCACGGTTGCCATGGCCAACCCACCGCGTAGATGACCCAGAAAGGCGTTAGAGACCGCGTAAAGTTCGCGGGCCATGCCGCCTTTGTTGACGAACAAACCCATCATGATGAACAGCGGGATGACAGACAGGCCGTAGTCCTGAGCGGTGTCAATGATTTGGCGCCCAACCATCGACATGGCGGCGTTCAAGCCGCGCCCGTCAAAGATGTCTCCTCCACGTTCATACGCGAACCCAAAGGTTCCAACGATGCCCATGGCAAAAACGATGGGCATACGCAGAAGGACAAGCCCCAATACAATGGCAAAGCCGATTAGTGCGCTTTCCATGTCAGCACCTTTTTCGCAAGCGTTGGAGAGAACAGAATGGCGGCGCCGCATAGGACCATGCCAATAGCAGTGAGCGTGACAGAGGCCGCGATGAACCACATTGGCAAGTATTGAGGGATGCCGATGTATTCGGTGACATCGCCATAGCCACGCGTGCGCTCGGCCAGCGTCCATAGACGACCGACCGGCCAGAACAGCAGGACACCGCTCACGGCAAACACTACTCCGTCTCGTAGATTGGATAAGTTCAGGCGTTCGAACACGCTGTCCGTCAGGTCCACCGCAATTTGGGCACGGCCCATCGTGATGTGGGGCATCACAGAAAAGACGGAGATCGCGACAAGAATTCGGGTCAGCTCCGTTGCGGCCTCGATCGGTGCATCAAAAGCTGAGCGAAAAAGAACGTCACAGAACGTCATTGCCATCAAAAGGAACAGCGCAATGGCGGAGAGCCAGATCGGGATCACTGCGCAAAGTCTCAAAACTTTCATGATGCTTCCTTGTTCGAGCCTTTGGTTGGCCGCCCACAGGGGCAGGCGGCCAACCCGTAGGGCTTAGTGCAGGCCCAACTCATGGCGGAAGTCTGCCAGCGCGGCCGGGGCGTCGATGCCCTTTGCTGAGACTTCTTCAAGAACAGCGGCTTCGACCTGAGCGACGATTTTGTCAAACGTCGCAAGGTCATCTGCGTTTGCTTGCGTGCTGGTGTTGCCGTCCGTCGCATCGGTCAGGCTGATCGCTTCGATATCGGCCGCGTCCCATGCTTTGCCAGACATCCGGCTGAGCGGCGCGCCAAAGACTTTTTCGGTCAGCTTTTTCTGCAGATCTTCTGGCAGGTCAGCAAACATGTCTTCGTTCATGATGAAGGCAAAGGATCCGCGGAAGAATCCACCTGGGACCGTGAAATAATGCGGCGCAACTTCGGTCAAGCGGAAGCTCTTGCGGCTTTCGGTGACCATCATGACGCCATCGGCTGCATTGGATGCCAGGGTTTCGTAAACCTTTGGTGCAGGGACTTTGATGCCGGTCGCATTGAGAGATGCGCCGACGTCAGATGCGACGCCGCCTGGCATGCGCAGCTTAAGGTCGGCAATGTCGTCCAATGTGTTGATCGGCGCACCTGTGTGCAGCTGACCCGGCCCATGCACCATCAAGCCAACAACTTTCACGCCACGGTGTTCATTCAACTGGGACAGGTGATTTTCGTGCAATGTCCAATAGGCCGCAGATACATCTTCGGCACTGGCCTCAAGACGGGGAAGTTCTACCAGTTTGTAGCCTGTGAAACGGCCGGGTTGATAGCCGTGGAAGACATAAGAAATGTCGACGGCGCCATCCAAAACCAAATCCATTTGCGCAGGCGGCGGGGCGAGGCCCATCCGAACTTCGGTGGTGACTCGCCCATCTGTGGCGTCTTCGATCATTGTATTCAAACCGGTCAAAATCTCGGTGTTGATAATATGCGTGGGCGGTACCCAGCTTGAAATGACAAGAGTATGCTCCGCTTCCGCCTGTGCGAGCGTTGCGCAGCTCATCAGGCCTGCAAAAATACCAGTAAATTTCAGTTTTAGTGACATTGGATCTCCTCCCTAAAAGGTCCAGTTCAGGTAAAAAGGCGGGCGCGCCGCCATGAGTTCGGACTACTCTCTTCGAGAGTGGTCAGAGCATTTTGAATGTGAGTGTGTCCCAGAGCTTTTGCCGCCTGCATCGGACCGCCGCGCCAGCGCGGAAAGCCGTAGCCATGCACCTTGACGACGTCGATGTCGCCCGCCGACTGGGCTATGCCTTCTTCAACGATCAAGGCTCCTTCGTTGGCCATAGCAGCCAGCAACAGATTTTGAATTTCGGTCGGGCTGAAGGCGCGGCGGGAAATGTTCTGCGCGGCGGAGTATTCGAAAATAATGGTATCCACGAGCAGATCATGCTTTGGGCGTCGGTTGTCTGTATCGTATTGATACCAGCCTGCGCCCGCTTTTTGCCCAAACCGCTTCAATTGGCACAGTTGGTCCGAGATGGTGACATAACGTTCTTCGGCGGGGCGCGTGGCGTCTTGGCGGCGTCGATTTGCCTGTGCGATCTGAAGTCCGCTCATGTCTTGCGCTTCAAAGGGGCCCATGGCCATGCCGAACTGGCGCATGGCGTTGTCGATGTCGAGCGGGAGCGCACCGTCCGCAAGCAGGTATTCGGCGGCTCGACGATAGGCGGCGAGAATACGATTGCCGATAAAACCGTCGCAGATGCCCGACAGAACCGGTGTTTTTTTCAACCGTTTGCTCACCGCAAAGGCTGTGGCCAATGTTTCAGGCTCACTTGCTGGCAGCTGGACAATTTCGACCAGCTTCATGATATGAGCCGGTGAAAAGAAATGCAGGCCGACGCAGCGCGCAGGATTTGAGACGTTTTCAAAAATCAACTGTGGGTCAAGGTATGACGTGTTGGTCGCAAGGATCGTGTCTGCGGCAACGACCGTCTCCAAAGTGGCCATGACCTGCTGCTTTACAGTCAGATCCTCAAAGACAGCTTCTATGACCAATTCGGCCTGTGCGGCTGCACTATAATCTGTACAGGTTGCAAACATCTCGCTGCAGTTTTGAAAGGTCGTCTGGTCGATTTTCCCGCGTTTCAGCGCGCCCTGTAGTAGCGAAGTTACCGTTTCGGTGGCCCGCGCGGCCCCGTCTGCGTTTTGTTCGATGATCGAGACGCGATAGCCTGCGGTCAGGCAAGCCGCAGCGATCCCAGACCCCATAAGGCCGCCGCCAACAATTGCGATTGTTTCGATGTTGCGCGCACGGTCGAGGGTGATGTGTTTGGGCTTTGCAGCCTTACGTTCAGCAAAGAAAATATGGCGCAGGGCCTGGCTTTCTTTGGACTGACGCAGTTTCAGATGCACTGCGCGTTCTTTGGGCTGGGCGACGGAAAATTCATGCGCCGCCCAGCTGAGTGCGGTCAAGTTGTGTAGAGGGGAAGATTGACCGCGGTATTTGTTGGTAAGGGTCGCGCGTTTTTCGACCAGCCAGTCATGTTGTATTTGCAAGGCAGGGCGCTGTGAAACCGCAAGCGGCCGGTCTGCGCTGAATGAGCGCGCGGCGTCCAGCGGGTTCTCAGCAATTAGATCAATCGCGCCTGTCGGGATAAGCGCTTCAGCGGTGTATATCTTTCCGTCGCAGGCCATGTTTTCTGCGATGTCCCAACCAAACAGGCGCGGCGCGCGCTGGGTGCCACCAGCCCCAGGGATGAGGCCCATATTGACCTCGGGTAAGCCAAATTTAGTGCCGGGTGCTGCGATGCGCCATGCACACGCCATGGCGATTTCTAAACCACCACCCAAGACGCTGCCATGAAGGGCCGCAAGAAACGGGGTTTCGCTGTCTTCGATGGCTTGTACAACATCAGGCAGGTGGGGAGCTTGTGGGTCTTGGTCGAATTCGCTCATGTCGCCGCCAGCGATAAAGGTACGACCTGCACCATAAAGCACGGCCATGCGGGATCCCTGAGCCTTGGCAACGGCATCCAAAAGCCCCTGACGAACGGCTGTAGACGTCGCGTTAACGGGAGGGTTGTCAATTTTTACCCACGCAATGTCGTCTTTTACTTCGACCGTGACAGCGCTCATTTTGACGTAACCTCCCGAGTTTGGATTCGTCTCCATATATTGACCGGCCGGTTGGTTTATGCAAGAATATTTTTGAAACCATGCTCCGGGAGGCTGCGGATGAGCGACGTGATACTTGTAAAAGTGCATGAAAATTGGACTGAAATTACGCTGAATCGACCAGAGCGTTTGAATAGTTTCACTCCAGAAATGCATTTGGCTCTTCGTGCGGCGCTGGAGGACGCGCAGCAGCGCAAAGTGCGTTCGGTGTTGCTGACAGGGGCAGGTCGTGGTTTTTGTGCGGGGCAGGATTTAGGGGATCGGGATCCGTCAAAGATGACGTCTCCCCCCGACCTTGGTGAAACCGTGCGCACCTATTATGGGCCGTTGGTTAAGCAAATTCGCGCGCTGCCTTTTCCGGTTGTCTGTGCCGTCAACGGCGTCGCAGCGGGGGCAGGGGCCAATCTGGCCCTGGCCTGTGATATGGTTCTTGCAGCCGACAGCGCGAAGTTCATTCAATCGTTTGCTAAGGTTGGTCTTATTCCCGATACGGGGGGCAGCTGGCACCTTCCTCGGTTGCTTGGTGAAGCCCGTGCAAAAGGTCTGGCACTTACGGCGACACCTCTCTCAGCACAAAAAGCCGAGGAGTGGGGGTTGATTTGGAAAGCCCTACCGGACGCGGAACTGATGGACGAAGCCCGTGCGATTACGGCAAACTTTGCGCAGGGACCGACGCTGGGGTTTTCATTGACCAAGCAAGCTATTCAGCAAAGCGGACAAAACACGCTGGACGATCATCTGGAGCTTGAAGCGGGTATGATGAAAACGTGTGGGGAAAGCGCGGACTACGCTGAGGGCGTTTCGTCGTTTCTGCAAAAGCGCGCGCCCGTGTTCAAAGGAGCATAACATGTCGCCGTTAGAACGGGCCCAAAAATCTGCCGAAACCATGTGGCGTGAGGATCATGCATCGCAATGGTTGGGCATTGAACTCTTAAGTGTCGAGCAAGGGAAGTCGGTCCTGTCGCTGCGCATCCAGAAACATCATTGCAATGGGCATGGGAATTGTCATGGCGGCATCAGCTATGCGCTCGCTGACAGCGCGTTTGCGTTTGCGTGCAATAGTCGCAATCAGATGACCGTCGCGCAGCACAATGTCATGAGTTACATCGCGCCAGCTCAGGAAGGGGATCTTCTGATAGCTGAGGCGCAAGAAGTTTCGTTACACGGACGCAGTGGTATCTACGATGTACGCGTCACCAACCAACACAACCAATTGATCGCTACGTTCCGGGGCATGTCCCGTGCGGTGAGCGGCCAATTGTTTGAAGAATGAGGAGATCTTCCATGAAAGATCTGTCACCCAATAAATCTGATTTGGATCCGATCGAAATTGCATCGGTTGATGAAATCCGTGCGCTGCAGTTGAAGCGTATGAAATGGTCGCTGCAACATGCGTATGACAACGTCCCAATGTATCGGCAGCGGTTTGACGAGAGGGGCGTGCATCCCGACGATCTGAAGCAGCTGAGCGACCTGGCAAAGTTTCCCTTTACGCACAAAAACGACCTTCGGGACAATTATCCGTTTGGGCTTTTTGCAGTGCCGCGCGAAGACATTGTACGGGTGCATGCCTCGTCTGGCACAACGGGTAAAGCCACCGTTGTCGGGTATACTAAAAACGATATCTCCATGTGGTCAGATGTGTTGGCGCGCAGTCTGCGTGCAGCTGGTTTGCGCAAGGGGGACATGATCCACAACGCCTATGGCTACGGCCTGTTCACGGGGGGGCTTGGGGCGCATTATGGGATTGAACGCCTCGGCGCGACTGTTGTTCCGATGGGGGGCGGACAGACCGAAAAGCAGGTTGGCTTGATTACGGATTTCCAGCCCCAAGGCATCATGGTGACCCCGTCGTATATGCTGAATATCCTGGATGGCTTTCGCAAGGCTGGGCTGGATCCGCGGGAAAGCTCTTTGCAGGTGGGGGTCTTTGGTGCGGAAAGCTGGACCAATGCCATGCGCGCAGAAGTCGAAGAGGCTTTTGATATGCACGCAGTGGATATTTATGGCTTGTCCGAAATTATTGGGCCGGGCGTGGCCAACGAGTGTGTCGAAACCAAGGATGGTCTGCACATCTGGGAAGACCATTTCTATCCGGAAATCATCGATCCACAAACCGGTGAAGTTCTGGAGGACGGTCAGGAGGGTGAGTTGGTTCTAACGACCATTACCAAAGAAGGCATGCCGATGATCCGATACCGTACGCGGGATCTGACGCGTTTGTTGCCGGGCAGCGCGCGTTCGATGCGGCGTATGCAAAAAATCACTGGCCGGTCAGATGATATGATCATTCTGCGAGGGGTGAATGTTTTCCCTACGCAGATCGAAGAACAAGTTTTGGCTCAGGATAAGCTGGCACCGCATTTTCAGATCGAGTTGTTTAGGGCGGGCCGCATGGATGCCATGCGCGTTTATGTTGAAATTGATGTTGAAAATGCAGGCAATGCCGATCGGGATCTTGTCGGAACGTTGCTGAGCAAACGGATCAAAGATATGGTGGGCGTTTCAACACAGGTTGTGGTGGGTGCACCTGGGACTATTGAACGCTCGCATGGCAAGGCTGTGCGCGTGGTCGACAACCGGAAGAAGGATGAGTAAGTGGCGCGAACGATAGCCAAAGATCACGGCGCGAAACGTGATCACATTCTTAAAACCGCCGCGCAGGTCTTCGCTGATGAAGGCCTGTCGCGCGCATCCATGGCACAGGTCGCCAAGGCCTGCGGTATCAGCAAAGCCAACATTTATCATTACTACAGCAGCAAGGATGCCTTGCTGTTTGATATATTGGACAGCTATCTGCGAACGCTGCGCGATCAGACCTGTGAAACAACCCCTGTCAGCACAGATGCAATTGAACGCCTGACAAACATCCTTACCGTCATCCTCATCGCCTACAAGGGCATGGACGCCGAGCATAAGATCCAAACCGAAGGCATTGCGTTATTGCCTTTGGAGCAACAGAAAATACTCAAAGGCCATCAGCGTGACATGGTGACTCATTTGAGTGATATCCTGCTCACAATTGCACCAGAGATCCTGCAAGATGATCGCGCCAAGTTGCTGGGTGCGACGATGTCAGTCTTTGGTATGATCAACTGGTTCTATATGTGGAACAAAGACGCCGATGAAGCGGCGCGGGCGGACTACGCAGAGCTCGTGGCGAAGCTAACCATCAATGGCGTACAGGGGCTCGCATAAGTGTCCTGAAACGCGCGCGCTTCTCGCGGTGAGCGCTGTATCATCGCTGTGCGGAGTGACTCGCGGGTTTAGGTTGCTCAACCACGCAGGTGATTGAGCAACCTTGTTTAGTGTTGATCGTAGTCAACCACGATTTTGTCGGTCAGCGGGTAGGCCTGACAGGACAGAACAAACCCGCGTTCGACTTCATAATCTTCCAATGCATGGTTGGTGATCATCTCAACTTCACCCTCAATCACCTTGCATTTACAGGTCGAACAGACACCGGCCTTGCAGGCGTAAGGCGCATCAAGCGCGTTTGCCAACGCAGCATCCAAGACGGAGGTCTGTCGGTCCATTTCGACCTCATGTGGCGTTCCGTCGATCAGAACGCTAAGTTTTGTCGCTGCGAGATCTGAACCCGCCGCAGAATTTCGCTTTGATTGTTTTAACTTACCGGGTTGCGCAGATACGAAGAGTTCGAATTTTATCTGTGCTTTGGTGAGGCCAGCGTTTTCGAGCGCAGACGCAATGGCCAGCATCATAGGTTCAGGGCCGCAGATAAATGCGGTGTCGATTGCATTTACGTCAATCCAATGTTTGAAAAGTGCATCGCATTTTTCAGCGTCGATGCGCCCACGGAACAGGTCGATGTCTTCTGCACCGCTTTCCAGCACATTGATCAGATTGAATCGGTCCATAAAGCTGTTCTTGAGGTCTTCAAGTTCCTCTTTGAACATAATCGTGTTCACGCCGCGATTTGCATAGACGAGGGTAAAGGTCGACTGTGGCTCCGCTGTCAGTTTAGATTTCAAAATCGAGAGTACGGGCGTGATCCCAGAACCGCCTGCAAATCCGATGTAGTTTTTGTTGGGGTCCGTTGCCAGTGGAGTGTGGAAGTTCCCCATCGGAGGCATGGCTTCTAACACCATGCCGGGTTTTAGTTCATCGTTGGCCCAGGTTGAAAAGGCGCCGCCATCAACCTTTTTGATCCCAACCTGCAACTGATTTTCATGTGGTGCCGCGCAAATAGAGTACGACCGGCGCAGCTCTGTGCCGTCAAAGGATCGGCGAAAGGTCAGATATTGGCCGGGGATGAAATCGAATTCATCGGCCTCGGGTGATTTGAGCGTGACAACCACGGCGTCGCGAATGGTTTTGCGAACGTCTGTGACTTCGAGTGTATGGAAGCGGGCCATTGAGGCACTCCTCATATGCATTTGAAATAGTCGAAAGGTTCTAAGCAGCTGTTACAGCGCCACTGGGCTTTGCAGGGGGTCGAGCCGAACTGGCTGACTCGGCTGACATTTGGATCACCACATCGCGGACATTCTGACGGGCCGCCCGCCGCAGTAGGCGGGGCAATGCCGTAGTCTGCCAGCTTTGTACGGGCCGTTGCTGTCATCCAATCTGTGGTCCAGGCAGGGGCGATCTGGGTCTCGATCCTAAGGTCGGAAATACCGTGATCGCGCAAGGCTTTTTCGATGTCCATCGAGATCACGGCAGTCGCAGGGCAGCCTGAATAAGTCGGGGTGACTGTTACCTTGAGCAGATCACCCTGCCAGGATAGATCGCGCACGATGCCCAGCTCGACCACCGATACCACGGGGATTTCGGGGTCGGGCACGGCCTCAAGCCACCCCCAGATCTCTGCAAGCAACGGTTTCATTTTACCACTGCGCTCCTGGGTAGGCGCGCTGTAGCCACTGCATTTGGGTCAGCATGTGGCCCAGGTGTTCAGAATGACGAAAGCCGCTTTTTCCGCCAGAATGGGCAAATCGACCCTCGGGCACTGTGAGCGTGGCTTTGGTCAAGGCAGATGTGACACGCTGATCATAGGCCACACGCAGTGTATCGGGGAGAGGCGCGATGCCGCGCTCGGCGATCTGAACGTCAATCGCATCACTGGCGAATAATTCGCCAACGTAGGGCCACGCCCAGTCCAGCGCAGCCTGCATCCTGCTGTGGCTTTCTTCGGTGCCGTCGCCCAGTGCGATCACAACCTCGGTCGAGCGTTCTACGTGATATGTCACTTCTTTGACCGCTTTTGCGGCGATATCCGCTACACGTTGATCCGCGCTGTCAGCCAAGGTTTGCAGTTGCAGGAGGTGAAAGTGATCAAACAGGAATTGGCGCATCATGGTGCGGCCAAAGTCACCATTTGGCTGCTCTACAAGCAACGCATTGCGGAAGTCCCAAGCGTCCCGCAGCATGGCCAGATCATCGGCGCTGCGTCCTGCGTTCTCGACCTCACCGGCAAGCGTCAACCACATCTGTGTCTGACCTATGAGATCAAGTGAAATGTTGGCCAGCGCGATGTCTTCTTCCAGCGCAGGGCCACGTCCACACCATTCGCTGACGCGATGGCCCAACACAAGGGTGTTATCCCCCAAGCGGCACAGCCATTCAAAAAAAGGAGCGTCGGCAGACATCACATCGCTCCCACTTCATCGGGAATGTCAAAGAACGTCGGATGGCGATACACTTTGCTGTGTGAGGGCTCATACAGTGGCCCTTTTTTGGACGGCGAAGATGCCGTGATTTCAGCGGCAGGCACCACCCAGATGCTGACGCCTTCGTTCCGGCGTGTGTAAACATCACGGGCGTTCAAAATTGCCATTTCGGCATCTGGCGCATGCAGGCTGCCCACATGCCGGTGTGACAGGCCGTGCTGGCCACGGATGAACACTTCCCAGAGGGGCCATTCGTTGCTTGGGTTGCTCATTGTGCAGCTACCTTTGTCTGTTGTTTCTTCTGGGCATGGGCGTGCATGCCGTCGCGAACCCAGGCACCATCGTTCCAGGCCGCGTTGCGCGCCTCAAGACGATCCGTGTTGCAGGGGCCGTTGCCTTGGATGACGTCGAAAAACTCACTCCAATCGGGCTCCGAAAACTCATAATGCCCTGTGTCTTCGTTCCAGCGGAGGTTGTCGTCCGGGACCGTGAGGCCAAGATACTCGGCCTGCGGCACGGTCTGGTCTACGAACTTCTGACGCAATTCGTCATTTGTGTTCATCTTGATTTTCCAGGCCATGGACTGGGCCGAGTGCACGCTGTCCTTGTCGGAGGGACCAAACATCATAAGGGCGGGCTGCCAGAAGCGATTGAGCGCATCTTGGGCCATACGTTTCTGCGCAGGGGTGCCCTCGGCCATCCGCATCATGATGTCGTAGCCCTGTCGTTGGTGAAAGCTCTCTTCTTTACAGACGCGGATCATGGCACGGGAATAGGGGCCAAAAGAAGTGCGTTGCAGCGGAACCTGGTTCATGATCGCAGCCCCGTCGACCAACCAGCCGACCGCGCCCATATCAGCCCATGTCAGTGTGGGATAGTTGAAGATCGAACTGTATTTCATACGTCCGTCGTTCAACATTTCGGTCAGCTCGTCCCGTGTGACGCCCAGCGTTTCCGCAGCGCAGTAGAGATATAGACCGTGTCCGGCCTCGTCCTGTACCTTGGCGAGCAGGATCGCCTTGCGCTCCAATGTTGGTGCCCGGGTAATCCAGTTGCCTTCGGGCAGCTGGCCGACGATTTCGGAATGTGCGTGCTGACCAATTTGCCGGATCAGCGTTTTGCGATACCCCTGAGGCATCCAGTCCTTTGGCTCGATTTTTTCATTCGCATCAATGCGGGCTTGAAAGGCGGCGAGTTTTTCCGGGTCGTCATCGGTGGACTCGGATTTGATCATTTGTGCGTACATGGTTTCAAACCCTTTCCAAGAGAATTGCGACGCCTTGCCCTACACCGACGCACATGGTGCACAATGCGTACCGTCCCCCCGTGCGCTGGAGCTGATTGGTTGCAGTTAGGACGAGGCGTGCGCCTGACATGCCCAACGGGTGACCGATCGCGATGGCTCCGCCGTTTGGGTTAACACGCGGGTCATCATCGGCAATACCCAGCTCACGAAGTGTCGCAAGACCCTGAGCAGCAAAGGCTTCGTTGAGTTCAATGACATCCATTTGGGCAATGCTGAGCCCCGCTTTGGCAAGAACTTTGCGGGTCGCTGGGACGGGGCCGATGCCCATGATGCGTGGTGCGACACCCGCGCTGGCCATCCCAATAATTCGAGCCTTCGGGGTCAGGCCATGCTTTGCGGCCCCATCGGCACTGGCGATCAACAGCGCTGCGGCGCCATCGTTTACGCCGCTGGCATTGCCAGCGGTGACGGATTTATCAGGGCCGTTTACACCGCGGAGTTTGCCAAGGCTTTCGATGGTGACGCCTGCGCGAGGGTGTTCATCTGTATCGATCCGCAGAAACTCACCGCGCCGCTCAGGCACATCAACGGCTGAAATTTCGTCACCAAAAACACCGGCGGCATGAGCCGCCTGCCAGCGCGCTTGCGAACGCGCGGCAAAGGCATCCTGATCCGAACGGCTTATGCCATAGTCTTCGGCGACATTGTCGGCGGTTTGTGGCATGCTGTCGACGCCATGCTGTGCCTTCATTTTGGGGTTAATAAAACGCCAGCCAATCGTCGTGTCGTAGACTGCATTGGCGCGCCCAAAGGCTTTGTCAGATTTTGGCATGACGAAGGGCGCGCGGCTCATGCTTTCGACACCACCAGCGATTGCCAGATCGTAATCCCCGGCTTTGATCCCGCGCGCGGCGAACCCCACCGCATCCATGCCGGACGCACACAGGCGATTTATTGTGGTGCCAGGGACATCGTCGGGCAAGCCTGCCAAAAGAGCGGCCATGCGCGCGACGTTTCGGTTGTCTTCGCCGGCTTGGTTGGCGGATCCATAGATGACTTCGTCGACCTCAGCCCAATTGACATGCGCGTTGCGCTGCATGAGTGCCGCGATGGGCGCAGCCGCCAGATCATCAGTGCGCACGGACGAGAGGGCACCGCCGTAGCGGCCAATGGGAGTACGTATCCCGTCGCAGATAAAGGCGTCTAGCATTCCATGTTCCTTCGGATATTAGTCGACCGTTTGGTCGAATAAACATGATGTGGCGAGGGCCGTCAACAATAAGTTACATAATTTTCGGCATTTGCGATAGTGGTAACATGTTCTTTTCGAAGCCCGGGTGAAAGGCAACTACGGTAGAGTTTCAGTCGCACCTATTTGGGGCGCTGGGCTAAACGCGAGGCAAAGGGAATATATTGAGGCCAAGTCTCACAAATAGTAGAAAGACTTATCTTCATCTCGTCTCCACAGTTGGAACTGAGCTGCTCCCCATTTATTGGACAGGTTGTGGCGTAAATTAAGCTACTCTATTCGCCTGCTGATCGGGGTTGGTTGTTTCATTTCGCCGCCAGTAGATCACAGCAGGCGGTTTGCCGCCAAGGGCTGAATGTGGGCGTTTGTGATTGTAGAACTCGATCCACTTCCTGACGCCTGCTTTGGCATCTGATCCGGTTTCCCATGCATGCAGGTAGACGCATTCATACTATAGTGATCGCCACATCCGCTCGATGAAGATGTTGTCGAGGAGCCGGCCCTTGCCATCCATCCGCTGCCCGGCAGCGCATGTTTACATGCGCAAGAGGGGAGATACGCACCCTGGATCGACGCAGTCGGTCGGTCCAGATAAATGAAGTGATCCTGCTTTTTCGGACAGTTTTTCGGCTCAGCTAAGATGCATCCGGGTTAGGTTTCATGCCGCTTGTTTCATCTGTATCGCGCCAAAGTATGCGTCGTCAGGCGTTTGTTTTTCAAGTGCGGTGTGGGGTCGGTCGGCGTTGTAGAGCCCGATCCAGTCGTCGATGACGCGTTTGGCTTGGAAGCCGTCCTGCAATTCGTGCAGATAGACCGTCTCCTGCTTGAGGGACCGCCAGAGCCTTTCGATGAAGATGTTATCCAAGTATCGACCGCGTCCATCTATTACCGGCAGTGCATTGGCAGAGCCAATGTCACGAGAGGCATTGAGATTTTGATCTTGGCGTCGGTCAGGGGGGTGCTCCAGGCCGCCCCGGTGACCTGTGATCCGTGGTCGCTGTTCATGATCTCTGGCCTGCCGTACTTTTCGATGACCTCATTCAACGCCTCGACGCAGAAGCTGGCATC
>CANLND010000018.1 GCA_947492585.1 uncultured Paracoccaceae bacterium | reverse complement strand
GTCTTCCTGTCAGCCATCGCTCTCGCAGCCATCGTCATCTACTGGCTTTGAAACTCAATGAGTCCAGACCCTAGATAACTGGGCATCACAATTGATGCGGCGACTATCTATCGCCGAGTGAAGAAGCGTCTAACGTCATCGCCTATGGGTCCAGTGATGCCTGTGGCAACCTCGCCGAATGATATCCGGACAAAGGCGCCCCGAACTCAGGTGCCGTGACATGTCTGCATTGCAAGCCCGGTGACAGTTCTGAATGGTCATTTACAGGTGTTTGACCACGCCCAGCCCGCAAAAGCACAGACTGGGCGCAAATTTTTTCTGGCCGCGCCTAAGTCACCTCCCGAAATCCCGCGCCCTTGAAACGACGTATTGGGTTCCCTCGCTCAAGCGCATGGTGCAAGGCGTTCAGACGGGTTTTCTCTTGGGCCTCATCCGCGCCGGCCTGCGCCTGCAAAAGCGCCTGCAATCGTTCAAACGCCAGCGCCTTGTTGCGATGCTGTGAACGCCCGTCCCGCACCACCACCACCAGACCTGTGGGTTTGTGCACCGCGCGCACTGCACTGTCCGTGGTGTTTTGATGCTGTCCACCCGGCCCACCGGCACGCAGAGTTGAAAAGGCGACACTCCCTGCCTCGAGCACCGCGCCCCCGACGGGGGCGGTGGACAACGGGAACACGCCGACAAACCAGTTGCTGCGTTTGTATTCGCGGCGCAGCTGGCTTTGCATCCGCCACAGTATCGTCCCGGTCCACGCTCTAGCAAACGATGCGCAGGCTGCCCCATGCGCGACAACCACCGCCGATTTTGGCCCGTGTTTGGCCTCAACCTGTGATATCGAAAGGCTCACTCCCTGTATTTCCGCCTCGTCCTGCATCCGCTGCAGGATATGACCGACCGCTTGCCGACATTCCGCCGGCCCATCCCCCGCAGAAACCAACAGTGAAATATGTTCTGATTCACGCATCTTACCGATCTCCCCGGATTTTCTTAAACGTTACAACAGGATGAAAGGTTGCCACAACTTTTGCCGCCTGTGTCGTCACAAGCTGCTGCGCAACCTGCGCGGCAGACTTATAGGCCTCTGGCGCCTCTTCGATCATAAGCGCACGGTCTTCGCAGATCACGCGCCCACCAAAAGAGGTGCGCGTCATGCGTTCCAGATTTGACTTCTGGCCCTGAACACGCCCATGCATGGAAGACCGGTCATACCGACGCCCCGCCCCGTGAGCCAGCGCGCCAAGCGCCGCGCTCTGATCCAGTGACTCCATCAGATAGCTTGGCGTAGCCCTCGACCCGGCCAAGGGCACCAACCCTGAGGCGACAGCCGCGCCTTTGCGATGCAGCCAACCTGCATCGGTTTCGGTGACAAGATTGTGCGGCGCGTCACTGATCTGGACCAGATCAGCTCTTAAGGCTGCCGCCGCCCGGCGCGCGATGATCTCTCGGTTCAGGCTGGCCCAACGCACCGCTTGATCATGAGCGATCCGGTAGCCGTCGGC
This sequence comes from uncultured Paracoccaceae bacterium, assembly GCA_947492585.1. Lineage (GTDB taxonomy): Bacteria > Pseudomonadota > Alphaproteobacteria > Rhodobacterales > Rhodobacteraceae > Epibacterium. The sequence goes on along the minus strand of CANLND010000018.1, from coordinate 88,016 downwards.
CTCGGCTCCGATCATCCCGGCCTGTAGGTCCGACATATACGTATCAAAGATTGACGCCCCCAACCCGCGTGAGCCGGAATGCACCAGAAGATAGGTCAAATCCGGATCCAAGTCGCAATGCGGGGACACCTCTGCCGAGCGTTGCACCTCGCAGAAATGGTTGCCTCCGCCAATGGTGCCCAATGCCTCGGGCCACAGATCGCCCGGCAGTCCCGCCTGTGCCAAATCCGCGTGACGCGGCACGTCTTGTGGGGACCCAAGCACGCGCAACCGGCGGGTGGCCTTCTCCAGCTTTAGCTTGCGGATCGGCAAATCAAGCTGGAAAAGGCTCATGCCGCAGCCGATATCCGTACCCACCAGCTGCGGATACAGCCGGTCAGATAGGATCGCACAGCCGACTGGCCCGTATTTTCCGGGGTGAAGATCTGGAAAGGCTGCTATTTTCGTGACGCCAGACCAAGTGCTGACGTGGTTCAGTTGGTCTTCGGCCCGTCCATCGATCCAGGCGTCAGACGTGTAAAAACAGGTAATAGCTCCGCGTGTCTGAGGTGCAGACAAGCGCGAGCCCATAGGAAAAGTGCCCATGTAAGGGGTTCCATTGTAATAAAGTGTAGAAGCGGCCAAACGGCCAAAACATCACACCAAGCCAAATGCTGGCTTAGTCTGTGATACGCCCAGTGAGGGAAGCTGCGATGTAAAACATGGGGTGCCCTCCTATTGATTGGCGTGAAATGGAACCAAGCATTTGCCTGTGTTGATAGGCTCTAAATTCAGAAGGTTTCGCATGCAACCAAACCGCGCACTCCTGCGGGACCACCCCGGCCTATCGTGGGAATTTCGCAACGCTTCCCCCCAGCTGAACAGAGGGATCCACGCCGGGCGCTGTGCGTCCTCACACCAGACTTACGTTTCGTTCACGCACCAATATCAGTTTATTGGAACCCTTTGTCCCAGTCGGTTCAGGCTACGAAGATCTCTGACGCCCACCACCCCTTCGATGACGCATACTGCGACAAAGCCTCGGTCTGCCGTGTCTAGACTTTGCGCTACACTGTCAGACTATGCATTGGCAAAAGCTCGAGGGGACGCGCGCAATGAAGGACAAGACAACAACCACCGAACAGGCCATGGCCCTGATCCGGGACGGCGATGTCGTGACCACGACCGGATTTGTGCAAAGCTGCATTCCTGAACTGCTGCACGCCGCGTTAGAGAAACGCTATCTTGAAGAAGGCGCGCCCCGGGATCTGACCCTTATCATGTGTGCCGGCGCTGGCGACAGCAAGGGGCTGGGCACGGGTCGGCTGCACCACGAAGGTCTGCTGCGGCGTGTGATCGCCGGTAATTTTGGCCGGATGCCCAAGGTGGCCCAGGCCGCCCAAGCGGAAAAAATCTGTGGCTATAACTTGCCGCAGGGCGTTATTTCGCAGCTGTATCGCGCCTGTGCAGCCGGTCAGCCGGGCCTGTTCTCAAAGGTGGGGCTGCACACCTATGTGGATCCCCGCCATGGAGGTGGCAAGGTCAATAAGAAAACCAAAGAAGACATCGTGCGCCATGTCGAAGTCGAAGGCGAAGAATGGTTGTTTTACAAAGCAACCAAAATCGACGTCGCTTTGATCCGCGGCACCAGCGCTGACCGTTCTGGCAATATCAGCATGGAGCGCGAAGCGCTGACGCTTGACTGTCTGGCGCAGGCCATGGCCGCGCACAACAACGGCGGCATTGTCATCGCACAGGTAGAGCGCATCGTCGAAGACGGGTCGATCAAACCAAAAGACGTGAAAATCCCCGGCCTTTTGGTGGACTGTGTGGTGCTCGCCGAAGATCCGGACATGCATCGTATGAACTATGGCGTGCAGCACAATCCCGCCCTGTCTGGTGAAATTCGCGTTCCGGTCGAAGGCATGCCCAAAATGCCGCTGAATCAACGCAAGATCATCGCGCGCCGCGCCGCTTTTGAACTGCCACCAAACGGGGCGGTGAACCTGGGAGTTGGCGCCCCTGACGGGGTGGCGGCGGTGGCCAACGAGGAAAAAATCACGCCGTATATCACGCTGACCACCGAGGCCGGCGCGGTGGGTGGGGTTTTGGCCGGAGGGTCCAGTTTTGGGTCCTCTGCCAATGCGGATTCTATCATCGATCAAAACCAGATGTTCGATTTCTACGATGGTGGCGGTCTGGATTTGACCTGCCTTGGCATGGCGGAATGTGACGCCGAAGGCAGCGTGAACGCTTCGCGTTTTGGCGGGCTTCTGAACGGCTGCGGCGGTTTCATCAATATCTCGCAGAACTCGCGTGCGGTGGTCTTTGCCGGCACTTTCACCGCCGGAGGCCTGAAGGTGGCCGTCGAAGACGGCAAACTGCGCATTGTCGAAGAGGGCCGCAACAAGAAGTTCGTGAAGCTGATTGAACAGATCACCTTCTCTGGGCCTTATGCGTCGAAACGTCTGCAACCAGTGCTTTATGTGACGGAACGCTGCGTCTTGCAGCTGACGCAAAAAGGATTGGAACTGATTGAGATCGCGCCGGGTATCGATTTGCAGCGCGACATTCTGGACCAGATGAATTTCAAACCGATCATCGAAAACGTGACGCAGATGGATCCACGGATCTTTCGTGATGAGCCGATGGGGCTACTGAAAGATCTGTTGAACCTTGATCTGCCCGAACGCGTCAGTTTCGACAAAGACCGCAATCTGATGTTCCTCAACCTCGAAGGCTGGCGGATCAAGAAACGCCGTGATCTTCAGGATCTGGAACGGGTGCTGACCGAAGCCTATAACGCCAACGGAACCGAGATACATCTGGTGGTGAATCAGGACGGGTTCCGCATCGCCGAAGATCTTCAGGATGAATACGGTGATACGGTGCAGGCGTTGATTGAACAACGCAGCGCGTCCATCGCGCAGTATACCACCAGTGCCTTTATGCGACTAAAAATGAACGACACGCTGGCCAACCGTGGGGTTCAGCCCCACATTTTTGAAACCAGAGACGAAGTTCATCAGGACATCTGGGGCTCGTGATCACCGCATGTTTCCCCGCCCGGGTTTGGTCCACGGGCGGGGAAACGCGAGCGCAGCGTGGCGCGAAAATGGTGTTATCCTTTGGACGTCAGATCAAAGGTTTCTCCGGGGAAGTATTTGGCCAATCGCACATCGGCGGACCGCGCGTGACCTTCCATGCCTTCAAGGCGTGAAATCCGGGCTGTCGCCTGGGCCACGTGTTTGGATCCTTCTTGAGTCGCCCGCTGCCACGTGACAATTTTCATATACTTGTGCACGGATAGCCCGCCCGTATAGGTCGCCGCCCCCGACGTCGGCAGCACATGATTGGTGCCGCTGGCCTTGTCGCCATATGATACCGTGGTTTCTTCGCCTAAAAACAGCGAGCCATAACAGGTCAGTCGCTCCAACCACCACGACAGATCCGCTGCCTGTACCGTCAGGTGTTCAGGCGCGTAACTGTCTGAAGTCGCAGCCATTTCTTCACGGTCCTTGCACAGGATGACTTCGGCATAGTCCCGCCACGCCGCCGCGGCACTGTCGCGGTTGACCTGCGGCAGGTCAGCAATCAGCGCAGGCACCCGCGCCATGACATCGCGGGCCAAAATCTCATCATCTGTTACCAGCCACACAGGTGAATTATAACCATGCTCCGCCTGACTGACCAAATCCGTCGCCACAATATGGGGATCCGCCGCACCGTCTGCCAGGATCAGGCTGTCGGTTGGACCCGCTATCATATCAATCCCCACGCGGCCAAATAGGATCCGTTTGGCCTCCGCGACAAATTGATTGCCGGGGCCGACCAGGATATTGGCTTTTGGCAAGCCAAACAGACCAAACGTCATCGCCGCAACGCCCTGAACACCGCCCATCGCCATAATTTTGTCCGCGCCGCTGATGTGTGCCGCATAAACAATCGCAGGCGGTACCCCAACGCCAGGACGTGGCGGCGAACAGGCCGTAATATGCTGACAACCCGCCACTTTGGCCGTGGTCACGGTCATGATGGCGCTGGCGATATGGCTGTAACGCCCGCCCGGCACGTAACAGGCCGCAGCATTCACCGGGATCGCCTTTTGCCCCGCCACGAAACCGGGCGTGATCTCATACTCGACATCCGCCAGCGTGGACTTCTGAATTTCGGCAAAACGTCGCACGTTGTCATGGGCAAATCGAATATCCGCCTTGAGCTTCTCGGGCACCTGTGCGCAAGCGGCCTCAATCTCGACCGTCGACAACAATACCGGCCCCTCGTATTGATCAAATTTCGCCGCATACTCCAACGCAGCCTGATCCCCGCCGGCTTCAATATCCGCAAGGATCTGCACCACCGTGTCATGCACATCAGATGCGTCTGAGGCCGAGGTAAGCGTCGCTTTCTTGAGGTAACTGCGCGTCATTGTCCGGTATCCTACATTGTGAAAATCGGAAATTCGCACAGTTTTTCCTGCACAAATCTGGTGCGTATCCTAAAAATGTAGGAACTTGCAGCGCCCCAATGCAAGCCCTTACATTTCTGATGCACACCACTATGGGGACGCGCGCGGCGCAGGGGCTTGTTCAGCTGATCGAACACGATGTAGCGCCGATCCGTGACACCCTGCCAATCAGGCGGGAACTGCCCGGTTCACTGGAGAACCCAATGCGTTGACCCAAGCGACCAGTTAAAATGGCGGTGCACGATGCGGCACAGGGCTGGTTTTTACAACCGAGGTATGGGTGGTCGCGCATCGGCTGAACCTGTCCAACAGCGGGTCCAGATCCACAATAGCGCGCAACACCAACCGGGCGACAAAGGCATCCTCTCCGGTGACTTTGTCACACTGCACAATCTGCGGTGTTTCTTGGATTTTCTGCTCCAGAATATGGCGTTTACCCGGCAGCGGTTTGAACCGCACAATGGCTTTGAGGTTATACCCCAAAGCTGCGGCAGACAGATCTGCCGAAAACCCTTGGATCACGCCAATGTCCTGCAACCGTCGCACCCGTTCGCGCGCAGTCGGCGCCGACACCCCGGCCCGTCCGGCAAGCTCAGACCAGCTCATCCGTGCGTCTTGCAACAGGGCCGTCAGAAGCACATGGTCAATCTGATCCAAATCACCCTTCACATCACACCTCGTTTGACTAAGTTATCACTGCCTCCCCGCGCAGATAAACCAAAGTACGATGGATGTCGGCCCCTTTTTTACCAAATCGGCACGCCTCTGTCGGGGGCCCGGAGCAACACTAAATCAAACCCCAATTTTGCTGCCACAGAGCCGCTGCGGCAATGGTCGCATTTGCGATCATATGGGCCAAAATGGCATCGGTTATGCGCCCGCCGGGGCGTAACGTCAGGGTCGCAAAAACGACGCCGGCCAATCCAGCGGCCAGCCAACGATCGTGTAACAAAGCAAAACACAGGGTGCTGACAGCGACGGCCCAACACATATGTATTGTGGAATTTCGCGCCTTTAACCGCTCCAACAGATACGAGCGGAAAAACAACTCTTCGATGATCGGAACAGCAAGCGCCGTCCCCATAATACGGGCCACGATCCATAGCGCCAGAACACCGCCCCCCAACCCGGCCAATGCCGTAGCGCTGGCGGCGTCGGCCTCCGTCCGGGCGGTGATCAGCCAGACCACGCCAATGGCCAACCCCGCACTGAAAGCCAGACCATTCAGCCGCCAAGGCAAGGCCATAAGGGGTGCGCGAAACAGCCACAAAACAACCGCCATCATCAGCAGCCGCAGCGGATAGGCCAGCACCGGCTGCTGTACAAAGGTTGACACCAATAGAGCCGATAACATGAACACCCCAAAGGGCAAAATACGCACGACATTCCAGTCCTGTAGCACCGGTGGCAGGGGCGTACCTGCCGGCGCCGCGCGTGGGGCCTGCCGGAGGCGATGATTGTGAAACCACGGCACCAGATGCACCACCGCGATAAGACCCAGCGCCAGTATCGAAAACAACAGCCAGCCCGCGTGACTATGAAACCCTTCAACCGCCAAGGTGGGTGAGACATTGACCCCCAACCAGATAAGCCCGGAAATACGCCCCACGTTCAACACCCAGGACAAGGCGATGCCCAAAGGCAGGATCAACAGCACCCGCCCCACCGACAGCTGTCGCCAAAACAGCGCCCCGTAGCCCGTCAAAAAGACGGAAATCAATACAAACCCTTCTATCCCCGAGCAACTTTGCCCGACCTGAACAAAAAAGCTGTCTTGCCCCAACACAAAATCATCACCTTGTTGCAGGCGCAACCCAATCAGATCTGATGTCCAGACAACGGCGGCAAAGGTGGCATCGCGGATCGCCTCAATATGCCACAGCGGAAACAGGAGATCCCCCAATTCAGGAAGCGACAGCGCAATCAGCGCAAGAGGCAGCACCAACACCCCAACAGCGCGGAGCACCTGCCGCCAAATCTGCCACGGCGCCAACAGCGCCAACGCAACGACAACCGCCCCAATCACCCCGAGGGTCCAAAGCCCCAGCGCCGTCAGCAAAACCGGTCCCGTCGCATCAGCCCCAACCACGCGGGCAGGTCCAGCCGCGACCAGCAGCGCAACGGCCCCCAACGCCAACAGTTTCACCTGCTGCCTGCGCTGAGGCACATAATCAAGGATCGCCTGAATTTGCGCCGGGCGCGCCACGCCATATATGGCCGCCAGCACCATCACAGCCAACGCACGTTCGCCAAAGTGGCGGGAAAATTTGCAGTATTTCCACGAGGCAACGCTGGGACAGCTGTCCCGATAGAAAAACCAAAATGTCGTGGTCAGAACCAAAAGCGACAGCGTGGTAAAAAGTCCAAAAATCAGCAGACGTTGCCAATTGCGTTCGTACAGAAGTCTATCGGAATAGGATACAGACACACACACCCCCAAAACAATACACACAGAAGAGCCACGCCCAAAACAACGGGGTGGCCGGATCCTTCTCGTTCACTGGTTACAAAGGCAAGGCTATCATAACGATGTCGGATTTTCACCCCAAGACCGTGAAAAATTGGCAAAGCCCGGTCTGTACTGCCCGTGTCAGACGTGCCGCAGTGCGCGCGTCACCGCAATGTATTTGGGCTTAGACGATTGTCATCATCAATCAACTCTACGCCAGACCAGGTCCACAAAACCAAATTTATGTCCTGTCCTGTCGCGCCTTTGGCAAAGGAGGGAACGCAAATTCCGACAAACCCCTCGTCGATCAGTCGTTGCGCCAGCGTTTGGCTTTGGGAGCGCCCGTTTTGAAACATCTGTAAACGCCAATCCGCCGCCGCCAACTGGTCTGGGTCACTGCCAAACTGCGCCAGATCTGCGGTTGAGCGTCCGTCAAAAACCGGGCCTACATTTGCTGTGTATGACACCAATGTTGTGGGCTGCAAACTGCCCACCTGATTGGCTTCGCGGATCGCGGTCATGACTGACAATGCACAATAAAGCGCCGGCACGCCCTTGGGGTTAAATCGCCCCCCATGACGACGCGCGCCTTCGCCCGACAGCGGCTGTTGCGCGTAAACGGGATTGAGCGCGCGATACAATGTGCCCTGAAACCGGCCGTCCGTTAGATCGGTGGGCATGTCAGGCAAAAACACCTTCATCGACGGCATCGATGTAATCCAGAACATCCGCCGCATGACCGTCGCGCACCAGCTGCATTGCCGTCAGCCCGCCAAATCCCGCCAAGGGTTCCGAGCGATACCACGCATAGGCGATCAGTTCCGAGCCGAAACGTGGCTGCACCCGGTTCAGAATTTCCACCATCTCGCGCAGGCGTTTCTGGGTGCGCGGGCTGGCAATCCGGTCACGGCGCGTCACAGCATCACGCCCCAAGCCAACAGTGCGCGCCACTTCATCTTTGGTCGTGCGCAACGCACTGGCGATACGACTGGGTGCAAATTGCCCGGATTCAACAAATGTTTCCAACTGCACGGTGACCTCCATCACAATATGTGACCCAATATAGCGTCAAATGATGTGGCAATCAAGGCCTCACGCTCTATTCCGCCCCCGACGGCGCAACACTGTCAAGCACGATAAACTCCCCCTCCAGCCATGGGGTCTTTTTTATCATCGCATCGGTAAAATTGCGCGCAATCAACTGGCGCAAGGTGTCCGCAACCACTTCGGCCATTCCCGATGGGAAAACATCCGTAATAAACAGCGACAAATGCCGGGCAAAGCCCTTGGTAGGAAACGGCAACAGCGTGACCCGGTCGTGATACCGTTTGGCCCGATAAAAACTGGTGGGGGTGGTGATCGCCCACCCGCTGCCGTCCGCCACCAACCCCATCAAGGAATGGTTGCTTTCCAGTTCAATGCGGCTTGGCAGTGTCGCCTTCAGGCGCCGCAGGTGGATTTCGATCATGTTGCCGATGATCTGGTGGCGCGAATACCGCATGAACGGCAGGTCAGTTGTCCCGGCCAACAACTCTTGGGCGGACAGGGTGCAATCACTGGGCACCGCCAACACAAAGGGATCACGCAACAGCCGGAACTCCATCAAACCCGGCATCGCATCCAAGGGCCGAGTCGCGACCGCGGCGTCCAATTTCATTTCGATCAGCAGTTTCAAGATTTCATGACTGGGTCGCGAAAAGTGCTGGAACCGGCTTTTGGGCAGCGCATTGGCCAAAAGCTGGGCCAAATCCGGCGCGATCTCTGTATCAAAATCGTCAACGATTCCGATCCGCAAATCACGCGCATCCGTCCAGTTTCCGGTCTTGAGCTCGGTCTCCCCGCGACGGATCAGTCGCACGCCCTCTTCGACATGTCGCGCAAAAATTGCCCCCGCCGGGGTCAACTGCATCGGACGTTTCCCATGATCTAAAAGGCTGACACCAAGGTGTTTTTCAAGATTCATCAGATGTTGTGAAACGGTGCTCGCCGACAATCCGCTTTCGATCGCTGTCTCCTGAATCGAACCGGTTCGAGAGGTCAGCAAAAAGATTTCCAGCCATCTCAGGCTTAATTTTGAACGTTCCATAAGCGTCAGTCCTAGATATTCAGCACAGGCAAAACCGTAGTTTCGAAATTTCCACTATCATAATCCGTCTTTTTCGACGACTGTAGTTTTATGAAGCCTATTCAGGAAGCTGCGATAGTCTTCAGCATGCAATATGTTCAGCATAAGAACAGAGAGCGGATCCAACCGCTGATGAAATAAAGATATCACAAAACAGGGTGAGACTTATGAAACCAACAAAGTTGAAGTCACTTTTTGCGTCCGCCACAGCTGCCGTTGCTTTGCTTTCGGCGAGCCAGGCCGCAGCGCTCGAAGAGCTGACCGTCGCGTATTTCCTAGAATGGCCCATGCCGTTTCAATACGCCAAGGCCAATGGCACCTATGACAAAGAACTGGGCGTAAAGGTCAACTGGGTGTCGTTTGACACCGGGACCGCAATGTCCGCTGCGATGGCGTCCGGCGACGTGCAAATTGCTGTGAGCCAAGGCGTGCCTCCTTTTGTTGTCGCAACCTCGGCGGGTCAGGATCTGCAAGCGGTTGATGTGGCTGTAAGCTATTCGGAAAATGACAACTGTGTTGTCGCCGAAGCGCTGGAAATCGACAAATCCAACGCAAGTGAACTGGCTGGCAAAAAAGTCGCCATCCCAATCGGCACCGCTGCACACTTTGGCTTCCTGGAGCAGATGAACCATTTTGGTGTGGACATCAAATCCATGGAAATCGTTGACATGTCGCCCCCGGATGGCGCGGTTGCGATGTCGCAGGGCAACGTTGATATGGCCTGTGGCTATGGCGGCGGTCTGCGTCGCATGATGGAGCACGGCAATGTGCTGCTGACCGGCGCCGAAAAAGAAGAGCTGGGCATTCTGGTCTTTGACGTCACTAGCGCCTCGTCCAGCTTTGTAGCCGAAGAAGGCGAACTGCTTTCGAAGTTCCTGAAAGTCACCGCAGATGCAAACGCGGCTTGGAACTCTGGCGAAAATCAGGCCGAAATGCTGGCCGTGATCGCACAGGATGCGGGTATGGACCTGGCAGATGCCGAGGCGACCATCGCAACCTTCACGTTCCCCTCTGCCGAAGAGCAGTTGTCGGAAAAATGGCTGGGTGGCGGCGCGGCTAGCTTCATGAAAGGCGTTGCAAACGTCTTTGTGGGTGCAGGCAGCATTGAAACCGCGCTCGACTCTTATGAAGGTGCCGTTTCTGCAGCCCCGCTGACCGGGGCGCAGAACTAAGAACCACAACTCCATCGTTGGCAAACGGCCCCATTGCGTGGGCCGTTTGCGCAGATGCTCCTAGCTGGAAGGATAGTAGATGTCTGATCTTGACATCAAAAAGGTGTCCATGCGCTTTGATCTGCCAAATGGCAGTTCAGTGCAGGCACTGAAGGACGTTTCGCTGAATTTGAAGGCGGGCGAACTTCTGTCTGTTCTCGGTCCCTCGGGATGCGGGAAAACAACTTTGTTGAATATCGTTGCGGGATTTCTTGCCCAAACCGAAGGTGAGATCGAACTGAACGGTCACACGGTCCGCGGGCCAGATGCCGAACGCGGTATGGTGTTCCAGAAAGGCGCCCTGTTTGAATGGATGAACGTCCGCGAAAACGTTGAATTTGGTCCTGCTATGAAAGGCATGCCCAGAGCCGAACGAGAAAAAATCTCGGACCATCTTCTGGAAATCGTCGGCCTACAGGATTTCAAGGAAAAGGCGGTTTACGAACTGTCTGGCGGGATGCAGCAACGTGTTGCCTTGGCCCGCTGTCTTGCCAATGAACCTGACGTGATCCTGATGGACGAACCGCTGGGCGCCCTCGACGCGCTGACGCGGGAAAAAATGCAAGGCCTTGTGCTGAAGCTGTGGAAAGAGACCGGTAAAACCATCATCCTCATCACCCACTCGGTGGAGGAAGCGCTTTTGTTGGGTGAACGCCTGTTGGTTATGGCACCGCGTCCGGGCCGCATTCACAAAGAATACCGCCTGCCGTTTGCCGAACGGGGCGTCAACGCAGATCTGCGGGATGTCAAAAAGTCGGAAGGCTTTGCAGAAACCCGTGACGAGATCCTCTCGATGATCTGGGAAATGGAAGAAGAAATCATGGGTCGCACGGAGGATGCAGGATGAGCGTACTTCTGTTCTATGTGGCGCTCTTTGTGGGTGCCTTTATGTTGGTCAAAGTTGTGCGGGGCGGAATGAGCTCGGCGCAGAATTACACCAGTCTGAAAACAGTGACCTTCGGGGATGAAAGCGCTGTAACTCCAGATCGGGCCGCTTCGATCATTTCGGTTCTGGTGATTTTTGTGATCTGGGGCGCCTTCACCGGGTCCAAGATCATGCCCGTGCACGTGCCGGGTCCGTTTAGCGGTGAAACGGAATTCACCTACACGGTGAAAGGTGCAGACGGTCAGACCGATGATGCCAAAATTCAGGTCCGCGTGGCCGGTTTTGGTGAAAAGGCTGAAAAATTCCAAATCGCTGGCGGTGACGGTGCGGCGCAGGATGATGCCGTGGCCGTTGCAGCCTCACGCTCTGCTACCATTCTGTTTGACAAAAACGACGAGCTAAAGCGCAAAGATGGTGCCAGCATTGTCGCCATCAACGGCACCCCCATTTCAGCAGGTGGTGAAGTCGCCACCGATGACGGTGTTGTCACGCTCAGCAGCAAAGGAGCGATTGTATTCACGCCCGAGCAAGGCATGCAGATGAACCCCATCTGGCTCCCTGCCCCTGAAACTGTGCTGACGCGTTTCTTTGACATCGCCAGCAACGGCTACCAGAACTTCTCTCTGTGGGAGCACCTGGGTTGGTCGCTGATCCGCGTTGTGGTTGGCTTCTTCTTTGGGGCGCTGGTGGGCATTCCACTGGGTTATGCCATGGGCCTGTCGGGCTGGTTCCGCGGTTGGTTTGATCCAATTGTTGAATTCATGCGTCCGGTGCCCCCCTTGGCGCTGATCCCGCTGGTCATCATCTGGTTTGGCATCTGGGAAACCGGCAAAATTGTTCTGCTGTTCCTGGCCGCCTTGTGGATCATGACCATCGCAGCGCGGGCCGGCGTGTCTGGTGTCAACATCACCAAAATCCACGCCGCCTATTCGCTGGGTGCGTCCAAGATGCAGATCATGCGTCATGTGATCGTACCAAATTCCTTGCCCGAAATATTCACCGGGGCACGGGTTGCCATGGGCGTTTGCTGGGGCACTGTGGTTGCGGCCGAACTGGTTGCGGCACAAAAAGGCGCCGGCATGATGATCATCGCTGCGTCCAAGTTCCAGCTGACAGACATCGTGATCTTGGGCATCGTGTTGATCGGGATCATTGGCTACGGCATCGACATTCTGATGCGCAAAGCCGAAGACTGGCTGGTCCCATGGAAGGGCCGCAGCTGATCCCACGGATCAATTGCCAAACATTTGGAAAAGGCGCCCTGGTCGGGCGCCTTTTTTACACGCAGGCACCACAGATCCCCCGGTGCCCCCCTGACAGGGGCCAGTAAACCACAATCATCTGCCCGCCGTACAAAAGGCCCCGCCATCCATCGGCGGGGCCTTTGTTGTCTTTGCAGATGCGCGCCCGGCTACAGGGTGCGGCGGCGCTCCCAGATTATCAACACGGCCGCGGCCAGCATGGCGATCGCAGCCCCTCCTTCAAGCGCGCTGATCTCTGGCACCGGGGTCGGCGGACAGGCCAGCCCGACACAGGCAAACGAAGGTGTCGCCGTCAACATTGCAGCAACGGCAATCAAAAATAGTCTCATAGGGACCTCCCAAAAAGTAACACTCAACGAGTTAAACAGCCAACCAATCTGTCGGGTCCTCAGATTGGCTGGCCATACATCGCGAACCGGATCGGCCCGCAATTTCCACCCCCCCTAGACCCATCACAGGAGGGGCGATGATCTATCAGCAGATACAGTCGTAATCCTCGAACCGCACGGCGGCGATAAAGGGCTGTGAATTCTCGGCCGTGACCGGGTTTGGATCTACGATAAAGCTCACCAGATCCCCCTGCCCCGCGACAAAGCCTTCACCGTTGTCCAAGGCCTGCTGCACCAAGAAGTCCACATCAGCATCGTCGCCGAAGCCCGGATCAATATCCGACTGGAAGTCGGTATCCAGCGCGTCGGTCAGCTCCCAAATTGCGCGCTGCACTTCCCAGCCCGTAAATTCACCGTCCACAGCGTCGACATTTGGACCTTCGAACTCTTGGTTGATCAACCAGTTGATCAGGTCCAAATTGTCGCCCGCAGCCTGACCATTCGCAAAACTGATCTGATCCGCATTAAACACTGAGGTGTCGGTGCCCGCCTTTATGTCGCCCATCAAGATAGGGGCATCGGCAAAGCTCTCAGCGCCATCTGCCGGATCAAACAGGCTGAGACAGTAAGCCTGTTCAAAAACAACCCCATCAAACCGCGCGTCTCCGCTGCTATCAATCCGCATGTCAAACCCAATCCCGTCAACCGGCAGTTCGATGCTGTCGGTGACGATCTGATATTTGACCTGCGCGGGAAAGCTATCCAGCAGCGATTGGATCGAATTGGCGTCTCCGCAGAAGGTCACATCCACATTGGCCGTCGCATCATTGCCGTTCCCGTCTGACACGGTGTAGCTGATGCTGTCGGTCGCCTCTTCGTTGATGTCGAGGAATTCAAAGGCATCTTCGCCGTCAAACATCAGCTTCCCACCCGCGAGAGTGACTTCGACTCCAGATCCGGTGGTTACCGTCTCACCATCGGCAATGGCCTTCCCGTCGACCTCGGTGATGGTCAGCGCGTCCCCTTCGGGATCGCTGTCGTTCGCCAGCACATCAATCATCACCGTTTCGTCGGCACAGGTTCGGCCCGCGTCATCCTGCGGCGTCGGCGCGTCGTTGATCTCTTCAACGCCGGCGTCATTATCCGGCGTATCCTGCCCTGCAAAAACTTCGATAGTTTCGATCACCGACATCATGGTGTCGCCAATCGCATCACTGTCCGACGCATCGTCCCCCACATTTGCGTTGATCAGCTCTTTGCCGTCCAACACGCCGTCTGGATCGGTAAATTTCACACCGTAGACACCCGCGGCCAGCCCCGAAAAGGCATAGTTGCCCATGCTATCGGTGGTCGTAGTTGCACCGGTTGGAGTACCGTTGGCGTCCAACAGCATCACCAGCACACCTTCGACACCGGGTTCATTGCCGTTGCCATTGTCCTGATCATCATCATCGGTGTCACAGAAGTAGCGACCGGACAGCGAGCCCGGCAGATCCTCGACGCCCGCATCGTTGTCCGGCGTATCCTGACCTGCCGTAACCTCGATGCCTTCGATCATCGACATGGTGGTATCGCCAATCGCATCACTGTCCGAGGCATCATCCCCGACATTGGCGTTGATCAGCTCTTTGCCGTCCAGCACGCCGTCCGGATCGGTAAATTTCACCCCGTAGGTTCCCGCTGCAAGACCCGCAAAGGCATAGTTGCCCATGCTATCGGTCGTCGTAGTTGCACCGGTTGGAGTACCGTTGGCGTCCAACAGCATCACCAGCACACCTTCGACACCGGGCTCATTGCCGTTGCCATTGTCCTGATCATCATCATCGGTGTCGCAGAAGTAGCGACCGGACAGCGAGCCCGGCAGCTCTTCTGCGTCTTTCAGACCCAGATCAATGTCCGTTTCGGTGCCGCCCGCCACGCTGATGACCCCAGACATTCCATTTGCGTCCACATCCGAATCTATGCTGTCATCATTGCCCGCATCCTGAATGGTAAATTCAGTGCCGTCTGGCGCTACCCCCATGATTTTGTAGTCCCCTGCGGGAATGTCCACAAAAGCGTAGTTGCCATCGGCGTCCGTTTCAGTGGTGTCCAGAACATTGCCATCCAGATCCAGAAGTTTGATGGTCACGCCCGCCTTGGTCGGCTCAGTCGTGACTGTCTCGGTGTCCTGACCCTCAAGAACGATGTTATCGATGCGGACAAATTCATATCCGTCACCCCAGGCGTGAATGGTCACATCGTCACCCGTGGCAATCGGCACGTCCTTAATAACATAAGTGGAAAATCCGCCGTCGTTTGACCCACCACCATCGCTGTCATTGTCCAGGCGGATGGCCTCTACCATCACGCCCCCCACTTTCAGCTTGATCAGGCTTTGGCCGTCGTTTTCATCCTGCACCCGGATTTTAACGTCGTAGACGCCGGATTTTCCATCAAAGGTGGTACACAGCGCCCCATCACCGCCTGCGCAGTACAGTTTCGCAAGCTCTCCCCCAGAAGCCTGCGCGCCGTCCACCACCTTGAACCCATATCCCGCCATGTCTTCGGCTTCGATGGTATAGTCACAGCCCGGCACGATGGTCACATCAGTGCTGATGCCGTCGCAATCCTCATCACAGAAGACCGTTCCCGAAATCGTGCCGGTTTCGATTTTGTCGCCGGCGCCCAGGCATTTGTAATCCACCCAATTGCCGTAAACATTACAGGTCGACACCACCTCCAGCTCTGTCCCAGCTGGCGGCACGTCCCCAAAAAAGGAGAAATAGTCATCCCCTGCCCCCGGCGCATCATGCCCCTCGATTTCAATCTCGATCATGTAATAAATGCGCCCGTCGGACCCCTCGAGAACGTGATAACGTTCCGCATACATTTGACCGCCAACCGCGACCCCATCCACATAGGCCTGCTGGCCAGATAGATCATTGGCGTTTTCATTGTGGTATGTGTCGCCAGACAAGAATGGGTCGTTGTCGATGGTCGACATACATACCGTGGCGCTCCCCGGCATGGTGAAACTATCGCCGCATCCAATTCCCGATCCATTCCCCCCCTGATCTAGGAAATCCGCCTCGGTAAAGGCTGTCCATTCATATTCGCGATAGCTGTAAGTCATCTGTTCGTTCCCCCGATCAGAGCAAATTATTGATATTCAATAGTCCTTCCTGCGGCGGCCAAGGTGGGCCGTCACTGTGCACGATCTGTGCAGGCGCCGCCCATCGGGCCACGTCGTTGCCAAAAGAGAGAGAGCCCACCGGGCAGGTGACGCTTACAAATTTCCCCATTGGCACATGTCTTCAAGTTATGTGCACAGCGTTTACGCTGATAATCTCCGCATTCTGCGGGTGCGTAATTCCTGTGCGGGATGACCTGGTCATTGTGCCTGTCCCCACACCAATTAGGGGCAATGCAACGATATGCCGTCAACATGTTTGCGCAAAACATCAAAAATTTACATAAAAATTCAATTAAAACAGTCCCGCGTTTGGAACCAATTTTACTGTAAGCGTCTCATTTTTTCCAAATCGTTCCACTTTTGGGCCGATTGATTCTCATTATTATGACCGACGGCAGGCGAAAACGATGCGTTTTTCCACTGCTCTCTGACATGCTGCGTATGCACAGTATCGCGAGACGCGCGCAAAACCTGCGCCCAAAACATCACAGAAATCGGCTGTGCCACCGCCCCAGCCCTCCAGTCGCGTCAAAGGAGAGGGCAAAAGTGAAAATATCCTTGCCAGAATCGCGGGTCATGGTCCATTACTTACGGAAACAAGTGAATAAAACGGCGCCAACCGTAACAACGCGGCGGGAAATCGCGCCGATTGAGGGCAGAAATGGACGATGGAACCATAGCGCCACTGACATCCACCGGGCAAGAACCGGAGGGGTCGGTGCGTACCGCTGAACGTATTGATATGCTGGTGGGGGAACACGCCCGCAAGCTTTCGGAACGCCTACAAGCGCACCGCGCACAGTTGTTTCCCCCCGACGCCAAGCGCACATTGCGCACCTTTACCTCCGGCGAAGCTGCCGATCTTTTGGGGGTCAAGGACGCCTATTTGCGCAAACTGCATCTGGATGGACGCGGACCCTCGCCGGAAATTCGTGGCGGGGGTCGTCGTTATTATTCCCCTGAAAACCTGCAAGAACTGCGAGAGCTGCTAGAGGCCGGTGCGAAATCGCCCGGCACCTATCTGCCCGGACGCCGGGACGGCGATCATCTGCAAGTCATCACGGTGATCAACTTCAAAGGTGGCTCTGGCAAAACCACAACCGCAGCTCATCTGGCCCAGAAAATGGCGTTGGATGGCTATAAGGTGCTGGCCGTTGACCTGGATCCGCAGGCATCGTTGTCCGCGCTCCACGGGTTTCAGCCAGAATTTGACCTGCTCGATGGCGGTACATTGTACGACGCCATCCGCTATGATGACCCTGTGCCGTTGCGCGATGTGATCCAAAAGACCTATTTCACCAACCTTGATCTGATTCCCGGCAATCTTGACCTGATGGAATTTGAACATGAAACACCGCGCGCGCTGGTCCAACGCGACGGTAACCTGTTTTTCACAAGAATTGGCGACGCCCTTGCCACCGTGGAACAGGAGTATGATGTGGTGATTGTTGACTGCCCCCCCCAGCTGGGGTTCCTGACAATGTCGGCCCTTTCGGCCGCGACTGCCGTTTTGGTCACCGTCCATCCGCAGATGTTGGATGTGATGTCGATGTGCCAGTTTTTGCTGATGACCTCCAATCTGCTGGGCGTTGTCTCTGAGGCTGGCGGGAACATGTCGTATGACTGGCTGCGGTATGTGGTCACGCGGTATGAACCCGGCGATGGTCCGCAAAACCAGATGGTCAGCTTTATGCGATCCATGTTTGGCGAACACGTGCTGAACCATCCCGTGTTGAAATCCACCGCAATTTCCGACGCCGGGATCACCAAACAAACGCTTTATGAAGTCGAAAAAGGCCAGTTCACCCGCGCCACCTATGAACGCGCGATGGAAAGCCTGAACGCGGTGAACGGCGAAATTGAAACTTTGGTGCAATCAGCATGGGGACGACCCAATGGCGCGTAAAAACCTGTTGCAAGGCTTGATGGACCCAGCCGCCTCCCCTGCCCCGGCAAAATCCGACGGCGAAACAAGCCGCGTTGACGTGACCCGGCCTCGGTATAACTCCGGGGCCATTGGCGCAGTCAGCCAGTCGATTTCGGATCTAAAGGCCCGCGCCGTCCAAGAAATCGACGTGCGGATGATTGATGGCGGCGGGATCACCGATCGTCTTGAAAACGATGCGGGTCACGCCGAACTGGTAGAATCTTTGCGCGAATATGGGCAGCAGGTCCCCGTTTTACTGCGCCCAAATCCCAATGATCCTGAACGGTTCCAGATCGTTTATGGGCGTCGTCGTGTGGCCGCGTTACGCGAAT
Source organism: uncultured Paracoccaceae bacterium (assembly GCA_947492585.1). GTDB lineage: Bacteria > Pseudomonadota > Alphaproteobacteria > Rhodobacterales > Rhodobacteraceae > Epibacterium. Next base: position 69,873 of record CANLND010000018.1, on the reverse strand, counting down.
TGGGCGTCCCCGTCCGCGCGTTGGTCCGAGTGTTGGACGACCGGGCGCTGATCGTTGCGCAGGGTCAGGAAAACAGCGCCCGTCGCGATCTGAGCTTCATCGAAAAGGTTAATTTCGCCCGACAGATGCGCGACATGGACTATTCACGAAAAGTGATCTGCGACGCGCTTCATGTCGATAAGACATTGATTTCACGTATGCTTTCAGTTGCAGACCGCATCCCTGAACCGCTGATTCACGCCATTGGCGCCGCACCCTCGGTGGGCCGGGATCGGTGGCTGTCGCTGGCTGATCTATTCATCGACAGCCCCCTGCCACTGGAGGCCGTGGTGGCCACAGCAAACGCAGGCGGAGAGACGTCAGACGCACGATTTGAGGCGCTGATATCAGCCATAAAACCCGGCAAGACCGCCAAGCCCCCTGCCCCCCAGAAACTCGCCGCCCTGACGACGCGCGATGGCAGTGCGCTGGCCAAGGTCCAGCACAAGGGCACCAAGCTAACGCTCACGTTTGATCAGGCCGAAGGGTTTGATGAGTGGCTTGTCAACAACCTTGCAGAACTCCATGCGCACTGGAAATCCGGATCGCAGGACTAACCACACAACACACACGAGCAGCACAGGAGGCACACAACAGACAGAACCCAAAAACAAAGGCCCCTCAGAATCGAAATCCCAAGAGGCCTGAATTGGTTATGTAGCAATTCCAGTTCTAGCCCTTCACGTTGACAGCTGTCAACTGGCGTCGAGACCGGCGGGCAAAATAGTTTTGTCTCGTGAACACATATGGATATTATTTCAACGACGCCCTTCGGGCGGCGGCCGGTGACGGCTGGTCTGGTACAACAGGCCGCCGCGATGCACCGCCCGGCTCCGCTATGCGAAATCGACAAATGGATCATCTTTCACGAACTCTGCACCGCGCGTAAGTTCTACGAACTCAGCGACCGCGATCTGGCTGTTCTGAACGCGCTATTGTCGTTCCATCCCGACCGAATGTTGACCGAAGATGCAACGCTCATCGTATTTCCATCCAATCAAAGCCTTAGCACCCGCGCCCACGGCATGGCCGAAAGCACGCTGCGCCGTCATCTCGCCGCCTTGGTTGAAGCGGGCGTCATTCGCCGTCACGACAGCCCCAATGGCAAACGCTACGCCCGTCGCAACAGCAGCGGCGCCGTGTCGCGCGCGTTTGGGTTTGATCTACGTCCCCTTTTGCAACAAGCCGACAGTATCACGGCGGCGGCAGCGCAAACCCGCGCCGATGCAGAAGCGCTGAGAGAGGCCAAGGAACAGTTGACGCTGATCAAACGCGACGCGCTCAAACTTGCGTTCTACGGGCAGGATAACGGCCTGCCAGGCGATTGGGCAAACCTCAACGCAGAACTTCTTGAGATCCATAAAACCTCGCGCCGTAAACTTGGCCTCGATGCACTTCAGGAATTGATTGCACGCACAGCGACAGTTCTGGCCAAAATCAACGCAACATTGACCACAGAAACAGAGATAGTGAGCGGCAGTGACAGCGAAAATGAGCGGCACTATCAGAGTTCAAAAAAAGAAACCTTAGATTCTGAACAGAGCCAAGAAAACAAGCCCGCTCAACCAACCGACGACTCTAAACCGCAAACGCGACCCAACCTACCGCTAGAACTGGTGGCAAAAGCCTGTCCAGATATCCTACCCTATTGTGATGACCAAATGCGCCATTGGACAGATTTGATACACGCTGCTGACCGCATTCGGGCCATGATGGGCGTTGATCAATCCACCTGGGCCGAGGCCAAATCGCAAATGGGTGCCGAACAGTCGGCGGTTACGTTGGCCTGCATGCTGCAACGCTTTACCGATATCAAAAACCCCGGGGGCTATCTTCGCAGCCTTACCAAGAAATCCATGAACAGCCAGTTCTCCCCTGCCCCAATGGTGATGGCACTGCTGCGTGTTCATTAATCTTGGATGATAATATCTGTGATGACTCCCGGTTGACAGCTGTCAACTGACCCAATTTGGCAACCCGCACCAAGTTGAGAAATGCCGTTATATGAAACCACGACGACGCTACAATCTACGCTCAGAAATGCAAAACGCCCGACCAATGGGCCGGGCGCGTTGTCAGGTTAGCGTCGTATTTTAGACGATGAACAGATCATCAAAGACAATGTCATCTTCAAACAGACGCACCACTGTGGTGATCTGTTGAAGTCGATCAGGCGTCTGAAGCGAGATCTTGGTGCCATAGTTCAGATCTTCGACAACCAGCGCATTCTCAGCTTCGGACGCGGACCAACCGTATTTGTCGGCAAAGGCGGAAATATCAATCCGATCCCCCTGCGCGATGGAAAAGTCGCGGATAACATCCGGGCTGCGATCTTCTCCAGCAAAGACAAACATGTCCGCCCCTTCGCCACCATAAAGCTGGTCAACTCCGGCGCCGCCTTCCAGCGTGTCGTTGCCGCCATTGCCTTTTAGGGTGTCCTTGCCACGGCCTCCTCTCACAATGGTATCGCCGTTGCCATCGATCAACGTGTCATCGCCTGATGTGCCTTGCAACACATCACCTGTCTGGACCGGCGCTTCGGGCTCTGGTGTTGGGTCAGGAACAACCGGTGTTTCGATTGGGTCGTCTTGGACTGTGTCTTCGACGATCGGATCTTCGGGCGCAGGATTTTCTGCAGGAACCGAATAGCTCCCATCCGGCAGGTCCGCCACATCAACGATGATCGCATCTGCCGCGCGGAGTTCAGCCTCGGTCGTGCGATACACCGTGGCAATGTTCTGAACGCGTTCGGGAAGATCCAGCGAAATCCGAACCCCGATAGAGATCTGCTCAAACCGCAGAGCGGCCATCATCTCATCGGGCGACAGCCCATAATCTTCAGCAAGCGGCGTGAAATCAAGAACGTCACCCTCGGCAACTGAGAAATCGCGCAGATCATCGCGGCTGTTGTCATGGGAACTAAAGCGGAAGATGTCGGCACCACGTCCCCCAAACAGCGTATCCGTGTCACGGCCACCGTCCAGAATGTCGTTGCCTTCGCTGCCGACCAAGCGGTCTTTATCCCCAAGTCCAAGCATCAAGGACGGGCCGTTGACAGCTGTCAACTGATCGCGGCCACCCGTGCCGATGACCTGGGTCAGGCCACTTGTGGTTTTGTCCTGGCTGTCGCCAGAACCAGAAGAACCACCAGTTGCGCCGCCGTCATCGTGGCCGGAATGCCCATCTTCACCAGAGCCTTGATCGGTTTGTCCACTTCCAGCTGACCCGCCGTCCGTAGAGCCACCGTCGGTGTGTCCACCATCTGTCGCGCCACCGTCGGTGTGTCCACCATCCGTAGAGCCACCGTCGGTGTGTCCACCATCTGTCGCGCCACCGTCGGTGTGTCCACCATCCGTCGCGCCACCGTCGGTGTGCCCGCCATCCGTCGCGCCACCGTCGGTGTGTCCACCATCCGTCGCGCCACCATCGGTGTGCCCGTCATGGCCTGTGTTATCATCCACTGACACGGGGATATCGTGAACAAAGTTGGGGTTGTTGATGCCGGGATCTGGGTACTCGGACAGTTCAAATTTTTGCATCTGGGCGGCGCTGAACCCATTCAGTTCAATTTCAATAACCACCGGGTGGTGGTCGCCGGTCAAACGGTCGGTGATCCAGTTGACAACCGGCGAAACCCAGTCGCCGTTTGCTTTTTGGTAGGTGCCATGCAGCCCTAAAAACTGGTCCAAGGTGAATTCGCGTTGGCTGTCGCTTTCTTCCCCGGCCAAACGGATCCGCAGTCCATCATAGTCCCGGCTGGTGCCGGTGCCGCTGGGGGTCTTGGCGACCACGTACTCGTTATAGCGGCGGGTGCCGACCGAGTCATGCGTGTACCCCTTGATGTTCAGGTTCAGATCTCCGGGTGCCAAAGACAGATCAGCGTCCTTGTGCGCGGTAAAGGTCACGGCGTCCACGGGCGTCAGATCTTTGCTGTCTACAATCGTTGGCAGCGGGTTTGTGTAATCGATGTCGTGCTGGTCTCGGAAGTATTTGATCAGCTCTGCCTTGCGGGACTCGGTGGTGATGGTGCCAACCAGATCTTTGATATCAAACGTCTGGAGCACGTTGTTGAATTCGGTGTCGATCAACACCACTTCATGGTTCACGCCGTAGCTGCGATAGCCCAGCCCAAAGTCCACAAATTCGACATCTTCAAACACCGCCGATGAGGTCTTGCGTTCAATCCGAAAGCCAATTCCTTCGCCTTGCCAGATTGAATCCTTGAACAGATAGTTGGAGGCATAGTTTTCCAGATCAACCGCATGGGCGCCGCCCCAGACAGTGAAGTTGTCCAACACGCTCATGGTGTCGGTGTCATCCGAGAACTGACGGTGGAACACGCGCAGACCGGTGGTGGTGCCGACGGCGGTGTTGTCGTTGAAATCCACCAGCGGTGGTTCTTCGTGGTCGATGGCAACGTCAAAAGGGGAGGGGTCAAACTGCAGTTGCTCGCGTTCGAACAGTTTGCGATGGATGCCGTCGCGTGGGGCACCCGTATGTTCGGCATCTTCGGCAAAAGTCTCGCGGCCTGAGAAGTTCCATGCAATTTTGGAGTTGGCCGCGATGTTATCCTGCTGAATAATCACACGGGATTGGTTTTCATAGGCGGCGCCTTCTGAGCCAATCTGTTTGGTGACTTCTGACCCGGTGACAGAGGTGACCAGATTGCCTGTCCATGAGCCGGTTTCGTCGCCGATCTCAGAGACGATGCCCGCGCCTGTGACGTCAAACACCACGTTTTCATTGATGGTCGCATGGCTGGAGTGCTGCACGATGCCCCAACCGGGGTTGCCGACAACGGCGTTGCCTTCAATCACCGATTGCGGCGATCCGGGTTCGGTGCCAATTTCGTGCAGGTGCAACGAATAGCGCCCTTGGGGGTTGGCTTCACCGGGTTCGTCGCCAACAACCTTGCTGTGGTCCGTACGGCCCAGATCCCGGAATTCGGCATACCGGACGTTGTTGATGGACCCATCGGCATCGGGGGTGCCATTGTGCAGCATGATATGGCCGCGCACGCCTTCGGGGTTTTCTGATTGGAAGGTGACATTGCGCGACAGGTTGGCAACATAGGTGTCAAAGTCATGACCAGCAGGGGGCTGGTGATCATATTGCAGCGGCGCGTCAAAGGTGATCGTATTCCCTTCGACCTTGGTGATGATGCGCGTTTCATCCTGCGTTTGCAGAACGTCGTTGTCGTCTTCGCCGAGGTATTTGGTGCCGACCAAAAGGATCTGATCGCCGACTTTCCAATTGCTCAGATTACCGTCGACGGACACCGAGGTCGCCCCTTTGTCTGCGCCACCGTTCAAGGTCATGTGGCTGTCTTTTGCCGCGCCTTGGATGTCAACTTTGCCAAAGGCAACCAAACCGTGGGTCAGCTGGCCCGGATCGTTTGAGAGATCAAGCGGCCCGTCGGTAAACGTGATATCAGCGGTGACATGTGCGGGGATGGGGTCGGCAGCTGTGCCGATGTCCAGTCGCGAGCCATGTGTGGTAAACAGTGTTTCGACGTGGAGCGAGGTGTCTTGGTCACGTGACCAAGACAGGGCGCCGTCCACACGGATCATAGACAGTTCAGCTGAGCTGTCGGCGTCATAGGTGACGCTGGTGCCGTCGGGGATGTGAACCAACGCGCCTGCGCCGGGGACGTTGCCGCCTTGCCATGTACCGGGGTTCGTCCAGTCGCCGTTGTTGATAGCGACATGAGTTGCATCAGCAGGTGCGAACAATGCGTCGACCTGCGCGCTGTGATGCATGTGAGTGCTCATTTCCATTTATCATCAGTCCTTTTCTGTACCCGACATTTGGCTGCGGGCCGTTTTCTGAGCCGCAATGTGTGTGTTGGGGAAAAAGCCTCAAGCCTCTTTCCCAGGCGACGTCTTCTGACGCGATTTCCAGCTGAAATCTGAAACACGGTGGCGGGGGATCGCCGATCTGCCCAGATAGGCTTTACTTTGGGCGAATTCCTGCAACTGGCTAGATTTTTACCTTTAAAATCAAATGCAAATTCAATTCCAAACTGTGGCATTAGCTTGACCATTCGAAGGTCATCGGGGGGCGCCGGAGGGGGTAAAAATTCACCAATTTGGGGGGCTGAACAGTGGGATGACAATTTCATGCCGTTGTATACAAACAAAAATATATCGCTGGAGGTCGAAGCGATTCCATTAAGCTTTGTGGTGGTTTTGTGTGGGTCAGGGCGCATTTGGGCCTGCCTTGCCAATTTGGGCTCAGTTTTTTATATGAATCGATTATGTTGTTAAAATTTGCAGGATCTGGCCGAAAAAACCGGCCACCCTTCAAATGACAAATAGTGGGACCGCGAATCTCAATATTTGTGCGTATCATCTGCGCCGTTACAGTGTGTTCTGGCGCGACCCGTTGGGGCGGAGCGGGCGATACCGTCGGCAGATGCGGATCAATCTGGCAGAAAGTTTGCGCTGTCCATCAAATCTTGACCGACATTTGTAACTGTGCAAGCTCATGGGAGAACTGCAAAGCAGCAGGGCGGGGGCCTTTATTACCGGCAGAAGACGGAGCTGATTGCGTTGGCCAGCTGGACCCATCAGCGTCGCGGCCTCCACGACTTTATGATGTGTTACGTGTATGACCTGCGGCGGATCTGCCCGGGTGGTTTCTTTGGGTTTGAGGGTATTGATGACGTCAGAACAAGTTCAGGCAAATCCGCGCTATCCCGATTTCATCATCTGCGGCGCCCCAAAATGTGGCACCACATCGCTACATTTTATTCTGGGTCAGAACGATGATGTTGGAATGCCGGACAATGAAATCTGCTATTTCGACGCAGATGATCCTATGGTGCACCCGGATTTTCTGTCGGTCGAGCAGGGGAAATTGTCGTGGTACGACATTCGCAAAAGCAACGCCCATAGTCTGGCCTGGTATGGGGCGCGGTTTGAGCGTTTTTCAGACAAGTTGCGGGTTGGCGAGGACTCCCCAACTTATCTGTTCTCCCAAACCGCCCCGGCGCGCATCCATGATCTGCTGCCAGAGGTGAAGCTGATTTTCTTGCTGCGCGATCCGGTTAAACGGGCCTATTCGCAATATTGGCACCTGATGCGGACGTCTCGTATTGCCTGTAGTTTTGAACAGGCTCTGGTTGAGGATCGATCCATCATATTGGGGTCAACCTATATGCCCAGCATCAAACGCTATCTGGATTATTTTGACCCAAGGCAGGTCAAAATCGGTATTTTTGAGGATTTCTTATCCGATGAGCAGGGGTTCGTGGATGGGATGACAGATTTTATCGGCGTGTCGCGCATGCCTTTGGACAGCGCGCAAACCTGGTTCAATCGCAGCTACTATCCCGGCCACCCGCGATTACACCGCTGGGCCAATCGGGTGGGGAAATACATTATTCGCGGACGATACCGCAATCATATGGGCCAGCGTGACACCCGCAGCCATAAGATTCAGCACAAGATTCATTACTATTGGTTTCGCTATGTCATGCCGCGTCTGCTGACCGATCCTCAAAAGCCGCCGATGCGCGAAGATACGGCAGCCTATCTGCGGCAACATTTGTCGGCGCGCAACGCCGGTCTATCAGATTTGTTGCAGCGGGATCTGTCAAAGATTTGGCCGGGTTTTGAGGGATGAGGGTGAAATTTTGCGGATAGCGCCACTGCGTTCTTGGCGAGACCAAGGGTGAATTTTGCTTAAAACTTGATTCGATACCCGGCTCGTGTTTCGAATTTCGGAACAGTGGGGGCTCTTGTTGTTAAATTTTTGCGATAACTTTGCGTAATGGCGTGATGAATATTCAGAATCGTAAAAATGTGGCAAAAAATACTTTGCAAGTGTCAGATGTGCGGTAGGCTGATTTTGTTAACGAGTATTTTGGGGGAAGTAATGTCACGTAAAGTTACAAAAGCCATTTTTCCTGTCGCGGGTCTGGGGACGCGTTTTCTTCCGGCAACCAAGTCGGTGCCGAAGGAGATTATGACATTGGTGGATCGGCCGTTGGTGCAATATGCCATCGACGAAGCGCGGGCCGCGGGGATCACGGAATTTATCTTTGTGACCTCGCGCGGAAAAAGCGCGCTGGAAGACTATTTTGATCATTCACCGGTTTTGGAGCAGGAGCTGCGCAAAAAAGGCAAGGACGCGCTGCTTGGCACGTTGAAAGAGACCAACATGGACAGCGGTGCGATTGCCTATATTCGTCAGCATCAGGCGCTTGGTCTGGGGCATGCGGTGTGGTGCGCCCGTCGTTTGATCGGCGATGAACCTTTTGCAGTTATTTTGCCCGATGATGTGATTGCTGCCGAAAAACCCTGTTTGCAACAGATGCTTGAGGCCTATGAGGAAACCGGCGGCAATATGGTTGCCGCGATGGAAGTGGCTCCGGAAAAGGCGTCGGCCTATGGGGTTTTGGACGTCAACCGTGATCTGGGCGGCGTGTCTGGCATGGTGGTTGAAGCCAAAGGCATGGTTGAAAAGCCAAAGCTGGGTGAAGCCCCATCAAATCTGGCGGTGATAGGGCGCTATGTGTTGTCGCCGTCGGTGTTGAAAAATCTGGACAACACGCAAAAAGGCGCAGGCGGAGAAATTCAGCTGACTGATGCGATTTCCGCCGATATTCGCCAGGGAAAACCGGTCTATGGCTATCGGTTCCGCGGCGAACGATTTGATTGCGGTTCAAAGGCTGGATTTTTGCAAGCCACAGTAGCCTTTGCGCTGGCCCGCGATGAATTGCGGGATGAATTGCAGGACTACCTACGGGGGATCGCGCAGCAGACCAAAGCTGCCGAGTAAGCCCGCGCAGATGCGTGGGGTAGGGGCGGGATCCAAAGGGTGATCTTTGGCATTCCGTCCCGCCGAAAAGCGGATATGGGCGCGTGGGCCGTGTGGATTAACCACGCTGTGTCTGAGGCGGTAGATACAGCCGCAGCACCGACAGTGCTCCAATCCAGAACAACATGTGAAAAATTACAAAGGGCTGCAAAAAATCAGCCTCAGTTGTTGTCCGTATCAAGACCCCAAGTGCCTGCGAAAACACAAAAATCTGCGGCATTGTTGCCACCTCTATTGCGCCTCGGACAATCCAGCCGATGGCCCAGAGCGCGGCCAGAATGACCAGACCCAGACCGATGAGACCCTGATGCACAGTGATTTCGTAAAAACTGTTGTGGAAGTTGAACGCGTCGCGCGGCCCTTTGTAGTATTCTTCAAAAATACGCCGCACCAATGGGGACGCGCTGTACCGCCAGAACCCGCCGCCGCCGACCCCCAGCCAAGGTTCGCTTTCGATCTGTTGTTCGGCATAATCCCACAGGCCGGTGCGTCCGGTCAGGCTGCGATCCTTGCCAAAGGCGTCCAGAACTTTGTCGACGGGATCCACTTCGGTGTAGGGCAGCACCAGACTGGAGGCACTGAGCGCCAAACCAAAGGCTCCGCACAGCACCGCAAGACGCCCTGCCTTCAACAATCCGCCGCGCAGCATAATCGCGCCAAACAGATTGATCAGCCCCGTGCCGATGACCAGCAAAATGGCTGTGGCCGACGCACTGATCGACGCGGTGAAGGCGGCGATCAGTGCCACAAGACAGGCGCCCCAGCGCAGTTTACGGCTGGCACCCGGGTCCAGCATCACCGCCGACGCCACCACCCAAGCCACCACCATGTTTTTGCCCATGGTGTTTTTTTGCGGGAAAATACCGTTGGAACTGCCACCGGGCATGTAGATTTTGGCGATATTGATCAGAACAATTGCGCTGGTGGCCAGAAAGACCGCGTACATGATTTGCCGCGGGGTCAGGCTGACGGCGACTTGATAGCAGATCAGCATGGTCAGCACGACATAGATTGCCAGTTTGAAGGCGGTAAACGGTTCAACAGCCCAAAGCGGCGAGATCAGACACCAAAGCGGAAAGGCCAGCAGGATCCACGATCTTCGCAACAGCGCCAAAACCTGCACCTGATTGCGCCATGTGGAGTAGAGAAAATACAATGCCAGCGGATACAGAAGCAGCTCATCAAATTGGAATTGAACAAAGGTCACGATGGTCCACAGGGCAAAGGCAATGAAATCCCGCGGGCGCCCGGCGGGGACCGTGTCGGACAAGGCCGCGCGATCCACGGGCGGCGGTGTGGTGTATCCAGTGGCAGGGTTCAGCGTCATAAAACGGACCTTGTGCAAAAAGCGGCGGCCAAACAGGCGATAGGCCCCCAAGTAACACCCCCCCATTGGACACCAGGGCAGCGCAGGGATCCAGTCTCAATTCTATCTGATGGCTCTTTCGCAATGGTTGACGTGGAATTGGCATCACGCCCGGCGCGGGACGAGCGGGGGGGGATGGTATGAGCGATCTCATTCTTTTGGACGGGCATGTGCATATGTATCCCAGCGCCGATCCAGTGCGCCTGCTCGACAGCGCGTATCGCAATCTGACGCGCTCGGCCTTTGGGCTTGGGGCCAGAAATTGGCAATTGGGTCTGTTGATGACCGAAACCCACCGCGATGATATGTTTTCGGTGTTGCGGTCAAAGTCTAACCTTGGACATTGGCGGATCAGCCGACCCGAACAAGACAACACCGCGTTGATGCTGCACCGGGCAGATGGGGCGTTGATTTGGCTGTTTGCCGGGCGTCAGATCATCACGCACGAAAGGTTAGAGGTTCTGGCGACAGTCACGCGCACACAGTTCGCGGATGGGATGCCGATTGAGACACTATTGGCGCAGCTCGAAGCGGTGGGCAGTCCGGCCATCCTGCCTTGGGGGCTGGGCAAATGGATGGGAACTCGGGGGCGGGTGCTGTCGCGATTGATACAGGCGGAAACCGGGCCAAGATTTTTACTGGGCGACAATGCCGGGCGGCCTGTGTGGGGCGGACGTGTGCCGCGATTGTTGCGGATGGGATCTGCGCGCGGCATTGCGGTGTTGCCCGGAACCGATCCACTGCCCCTGTTGGGGACAGAAGGGTCCGTTGGATCTTATGGGTTTGCTCTCGAGGGTCAGCTTGACGATCGTCAGCCCGGCGCGGCGCTTGCGCATCAGCTGTTACAACTGCGCCAGCAACCGATGGTATTTGGGCGGCGGCGCTCAGCTTTATCTGTGGTGCGTGAGCAAATCGCGTTGCGACGGCGTCCGGCACTGAGCGAGGTTCAGGTGGTGCCAGACCCTGGCCAAGGAGGGCTGTGATGCGGCGGGCAGACGTGTCAAAATTGACCGCGACACCCTACGATGTTCTGGTGATCGGGGGCGGGATTTATGGCGCTATGGTTGCACGGGATGCGGCGCTGCGTGGGCTGCGCACGGCCCTTGTCGAAAGGGATGATTTTGGCAGCGGTGCCTCGCATAACTCCTTTAAATTGATGCATGGCGGAATACGCTATGTGCAACATCTTGATTTCGCCCGGTTGCGGGCCTCGGCGCGCGAACAAGCATTCTGGCAGTTTGCGGCGGCTGATCTGCTACGGCCTTTGGAATTTGTGATCCCGCTTACGGGCTATGGCAGCAAGGGCCCCGAAGCCTTTGCGGCGGCGGCGGCACTTTATGCGCTGGCGGCAAGCGGCGTGCGCGCGCCGTCATATCGCGGGGCCGGGGTGTTGAGCCGGGCGCAGGCGCAGGCCAGTTTGGGTCCGCACGCGCCCAAGGGCCTGCGGGGAGGAGGTCTGTGGCGGGACGGTCAGATACAGGACGCCAATCGGCTGCAACTGTCGGTATTGCATGCGGCGGCGGAGGCTGGCGTGGATCTCGCCAATTATGTTGAGGTCAAAGCCCTGCAAAAGGACGACAACCGTGTTGTCGGCGCGCGGGTGCAGGACCGTATTACCGGCGCCACAGGGCAGATTTCGGCGACGGTCACTATGTCGTGCACCGGTCCGGGCGCGGCAGACTTGGCGGCGCCAGTGTTGCCTGCGGCGGCGGGGGATCGTTTCCCCGGCTTTACCCGTGCGCTGAACCTTGTCGTGGACCGCGCGCCCCACTCCAAGGGACTGGGCGTGTTCAGCCGCAGCCCCGGTGATGCTGCAATTGGAAAGAGCCGGCGGATGTACTTTCTGACGCCCTGGCAGGGACGTATGCTGATCGGCACGCATGAGGCCGGGTCAGATCGCCGCTCTGATCAGGACGTTGACGATTTCTTGGTCGAATTGTCCCATGCTTGTCCAACGCTAGAGTTGCAGCGACAGGATGTCTTGCATGTCTATCGCGGGATGATCCCGGCAGATGTTGATGATGAAAGCGGTCCAGCCCGTCGGCAGACGCGGGGCACGTTGATTGATCACTTGCAGCAGGATCAGGTGGCCGGGCTGATTACGGTGGTTGGGGTGAAATACACCACCGCACGTTTGATCGCGGCGCGGGCTGTTGATCTGGCGCTGGGGCAGATCGCGCCAGGGCTTGGACAACAGCGACTGACGCGGGCGCAGGAGGGCGCGGGCCTTAGCCTGACAACGGCATTGCCAAAAATTGGGCTGGCGCGCTGTGATCCAGATGATCCCGGGCAGCTGTATCTGCGGGTCAAAACCGCAGTACAAGACGAAATGGCCCAGACCCTATTGGATCTGGTGTTGCGGCGCATGTCTCTGGCTGAGACCGGCGGCGTGCGCGGCGCGCTTGGGCGGGATCGACTGGCGCAGGCGGCGGCGGTGATGGGGCGTGAACTGAATTGGGACCCAACCCGCCAAGCCCAAGAAATAGGAGCCGTCACCACGGCTTTGACCAAAGTGTAACCCCATGCGGTACCCCGCAGGTAGGAGGACAACAGGTGCGTCGATTTTGGAAACGGATGGAACGATTGGCTGTCTCAGCATTTTGGCGGGTGCTGGCGTTAAAGGCGCGCGATGTCACGGCTGAGGTCTCAAAACGCTCTTGTCTGGTCTTGGCGCCACATCCTGATGATGAAACGCTGGGGTGCGGTGGGATGATCATGCACAAACTCTCGGCTGGGGCAAAGGTTGAGGTGATCATCGCAACCGATGGCGGGGCGTCACATCTGTCTGATGCCACGCGCCAGACGTCGCGTCAGGCGCTGATTGACATGCGCGAGGCAGAGACCTGCGCGGCCTGCGCTGTTCTTGGATTGCCGCCAGAACATGTTTCGTTTCTGCGTTTTCCGGATGGGGACCTGTCCCAGCATGCGATGGCGCTGCGCTTGCGGCTGGCAGCCGAAGTGGCGGTGCGTCAGCCCGATGAAGTATATGTCTGTGCCGTGCAAGACGGCCATCGCGATCATATTGCGTTGGCGCAGGCTGTGCGAGAGCTGGCGGCTGAAGGGGGGCTGGGCCCGGCAGAGCATTGGGAATATCCGGTGTGGAGTTTTGATTTTCGCTCGTGGCGACCGCAGGGGCGGACCAATAAGGCGGGCTATGTCATTGGTGTGCTGCGCATGCTGCGGGTTCTGGTGCTGGCGCCGGTGTTCTCCGTCTCCCTCAAGGGCGCGCAGGCGCGCAAACGCCGGGCGCTGAACTGTCATAGATCGCAATTGGGCCTGCTGCCGGATGAACCGGACTGGCCGGGGTTGCCGGAACGGTTTCTGGCGCATTTCTTTCGCGATCGAGAGTTGTTTTTCCGGGTGCCACCCCGCGGAGGATTGTAATGGATCACGTCGCGATGATCGCACGGGATACGCCGTTTGGCCGCCATCTGGCACAGCGGATGGTGCAGGCGTTTGCGCGGCTTTCGCAACCGACACAGCTGTCAGCGCTGGTGGTGATCACCCCAAATGATCAGGCGCGCGCGCAAAAGGTCTCGCGCGCGGCGCGGGTGATGTCGCGGCTGGGGGGAGGGCGCATCAGACGGATGTTTTCCGCCCACCACCGTCAGGCCTATCAGCTGTGGCAGTTGCAGCAATCGGCGACCAACCTGTTTCACACCACCGCAGGACCCGTGCCGGAATGGCCTGCGGGTGTGGACCGATTGAACGTGGCAGAGGCAGAGGTCAACGCGGTTGCCACGGTTCACTGGCTGGAACAGCACCAGCCGCGGCTGATGGCAGTGGCCGGGGCGCCCATTTTGCGCGCGGATCTGTTGTCCGTGCCGCGCGCCGGGACGTTGAATATGCACAGCGCCCTGTTGCCGCGTTATCGCGGTACGCGGGCGGAATTCTGGCAGGTGCACAACGATGATCTCGACTGCGCGGGTATCACCATCCATTATGTCGACACCAGCGTGGACGGCGGCGACATCGTTGCACGCCTGCCGCAAAATCCCGCAGCAGGCAGCAGCCCGTGGGCCATGCGGGCGCAAAACCAGCTGAACGGGTTACAGTTTTACCCCGAAACCGTCTGCGCGGTGTTGCAGGGCACTGCCACGCGCGCCGCACAATCCGGTACCTCCGAACGGGCGTATCGGTTTTCAGACATCACACCCGACGCCACCCGTCGGGTTCTTGAGACCTTGCGCCGGACCTAAAAGCTGGCAACACTTGAACTGTCCAAAGTGAAACGACGGCACGTGCTGGGATCAGCGCTTTGTAACGAGGGAAACGATGGAACATCTGAACGAACAGGGCCATTCGGCGGCCCCCCTTTCCGAACCCAAGAAGGATCGCGTTGTTGCGGCGTTGAGCGCAGAGGGATCAGCGCTGCGCAAATACCAAACCTTTTTTATCGGCGCGCCCGGGCTTGGCCGGTTGCTGACATATGAACTGGCGATGCATTTTGCGGCGGGTGTGCGCGGCGCATTGGGCTACGCCTTGCGCAAAGTGCTGTTTTCCAAAATCTTTGGGCAGGTGGGGGCCGGGTGTAATTTCGGTCGCAATCTGGCGCTGCGTTGCCCCATGCATATGACGCTGGGCGCGCGGGTGATGATTGATGACAACTGTTCACTGGATGCGCGCGGGACAGCGGGAACCGCGCCGTTTGAAATTGGCGATGACACGCTGATTGCGCGGGACTGTGTATTACTGGTCAAACAGGGCTATTTGAAAATTGGGCGCAACTGTTCGATTGGCAGCCATACAATGTTGGGTGCGGCGTCGGGTATTGAAATCGGTGATCATGCGATCATCGCCGGGCAGTGTTATTTTGGTGGAGGGCGCTACAAAACCAAACTGGGCGCGGGACCTATGGTAACACAGGGATTGTACAGTCGGGGGCCGGTGGTTCTGGGCGAAGACGTTTGGGTTGGCGCTGGCGTGCGGGTGTTGGACGGGGTGCGGGTTGGCAATGGCGCAATTTTGGGCGCCGGTTCCGTGGTCACCCGTGACGTGCCGGACAATGCCATTGTGGGCGGTTGCCCGGCGACAGTGTTGGGGATGCGGACATGAAGGTAGGGTTATTGGGGATTGGCGCGCAGAAATGCGCCTCGTCGTGGCTGCATGCGGTGGCAGGGTCACATCCTGAAATTGGCCTGTCGGATCCCAAAGAGGTGGATTTCTTTTCCTATTACTTTGATCGCGGGTATCGCTGGTATGAGGCCAATTTTGTCCCCAAACCCGGTGCTCGGATCTATTTTGAATGCTCGCCCTCGTATTTCTATGATCCGCGTGCGCCGGGGCGCGCGGCGACGTATCACCCCGATATGAAGGTGCTGGCGCTGCTGCGGGATCCGGTGAAACGCGCCTTTTCCAATCACATGCATGAGGTGATAAAAGGCCATATCCCGCTGTGTCGTTTCGAAGAGGGGCTGGCCAACAATCCGACGTATCTGGAGCAGGGGGATTACCTGCGGCATTTGACGGCGTGGTTTGCAGCGTTTCCCCGCGATCAGGTCAAGGTGATGTTTGCCGAAGACATTGCCGCCGACCCCAGCGCCGCCGCAGCGGAGCTGTTTGAGTTCATCGGGGTGCACTCCGATTTTGACAGCGCGATCTTACACGAGCGTCGCAATGAAAGCGATCGCCCCCGCAACGCGGTATTGCGCCACGGATTGCGGGCCGGGGGAGATTGGTTGCGACGACGTGGGCTAGAGGCGACTTTGGCGCGGATCAAATCGACCGGACCGGTTGCTGGGGTTCTACGTGCCAACAGCGTGTCGATGCACAATGAAGTACCGCCGATGCGGCCCGAGACGCGGGCGCAGTTGCGGGCACATTTTGATCGCCACAACAGCGCGCTTTGTACGCTTTTGGGGCGTGACAGTCTCCCGTGGAGCCGCGCCCATGGGGAGGCCGCAGAATGAGCGCGCAACGCCGCGTGAAATTATTAGCCTTTGGATTTGATGCGGCTGAGGCGGCGCAGATCCGGCGGATCCAAAGCTATATGGACTGCGGATTTGAGGTCAGGGCGTTTACCATGCGCCGGGACAATATGAACCACGACTTTGAACCGTTTTGGCCCAATGTGCATCTATATGAAACGCGCAACCATAACATGGCGGATCGGGTGCGCGCCATTGCGGGATCTCTTGCCAAACTGCGGCGACATCGGGATTGGATGGCGGGCACGGATGTGATCGTGGCGCGCAATCTGGACATGCTGATCATCGCGGCGGCCGCGCAACGGATGATCCATCCGCGCCCAAAACTGATCTATGAGTGCCTCGATATTCATGGGTTGATGACCCAGTCTGGCACCAAAGGCCGGGTGCTTCGCGCTGTGGAGCGCAGGTTACTGGCGCGGTGTTCTAGTCTGATTGTCTCGTCGCCGGCCTTTTTGACCCAGTATTTCGAACCGATGCAGGGCTGGCGTGGGCACAGTAGTTTGGTCGAAAATAAATTGTGGATCGAGGGCCCGGATCTGGACCGGAACGCACCCGTTGCACAGGCGGTAGACCGTCCGTTGACGATTGGCTGGGTGGGGACCCTGCGCTGTGACAAAAGCCTGAAAATATTGGCGGAAACTGCGCAAAAGTTGGGGCCAAAGGTTCAGATCGATCTGCATGGGATCGTGCATCATCATGCGGTTCCAGATTTTGAACAGACCCTTGGGGCAGTGTCTAATATGACCTATCATGGGCCCTATGACTACCCGGCTGGATTGGCGCAGGTTTACGGCCGCTGTGATCTCGTTTGGTCTCAGGACTTATGGCAATGGGGGACCAATTCGACATGGTTGCTGCCCAATCGGATCTATGAGGCCAGTTATTTTGGCTGCCCGTCAATCGCGGTGGACGGGAGTGAAACGGGACGTCGGGTTGCGGCAGGGCTTGGCTGGAGTATCGCGCGCCCGGATGCGGCGGCGTTGATTGATCTGTTGACGGATCTGACCCACGTGCAGGTCGCGCAAAAACGGCAATCTCTGTTGGCTATGCCGGTCAGCTGTTTTCGCCAAAGTATCGAAGAAATCCGTTCGGCGGTATTGGCGCCTTTGGGGGCGTTGGGGCAGCGGATGGATCAGGATGTGGTCGATGGGCTGGATCCAGTGGGGCGGCTCGAGGATGCGCAGTCGCGGCACTAAAGGGAGTTAAACCGGCACATCAACACAGCGGGGCAATTGCCCGACTGGATCATACCAGCGCATGGCCAATACAGCACCGGCGCTGCGGGTTTCAAACTGCAGGCCCGAGCGCTCCAGAAGCGTTTGCATATCCGTGGTTTGCACCTGTTTTGACCACCAATGAGGGGACGTGACCAACACGCCGCTGCGATGACAGGCAAACAGTGCGCTGAGCGCGTCGGGGCTGGAAATCACCGGCCGACCGGTGCGGGGATCGATGCCAAATTGGGCAGGCGTTGGCAGTTCGCTCAGCCGACTTGCACTGATCAGCACGTCATAAGGGCCAACATGGGTGACCATATGCAGTTCGCGGGTGGTTAATACCATCGGCGCCTCGATCCAATCTCCCACAACACCCCGCGCGGCGCGCCAGTCTCCGCGCTGTGGCAGTCCCTGTCCTTGGGCCAGCATGACGCTGCGGGATCCAAACGGGGTCACAAACACCAGTGCCACAAGGCAAAGCGCTCCACCGAGATGGTGCGATGATAGGGGCAGGATCCGGCGTGTGCCGGGCAGGCGGTGCTGGATATATTGGCTGGCAGCACGCACGATTGCCATAAGTCCCATGGCCCAAATCACCATCAAAAACGGCACGGCATATGACAGATAGCGATAGGCTTTCATGCCGCCAAAACTGTGGGCCAGAAAGGCGAGCGCAAAGAGGAACAGGCAAAAACTGCCCAATCTTGGCTGCACCCATAAAGCCAAAAGGCCAAGGACAGGGCTGGCAAACCACAACAGATCAAAGGTTTGCCGCAAATAGGCGTGATAAAACCCCCAATAGTTGCGCAACTCCTCGCTGTGACCGGGGGTCCAGCGGTAAAACGTCCAGGCGGCTTCCAATACACCACTAAAATATAAGACACTTAACGTCACACCGCCGAGCACGGACAGGGCCGTCAGCCCGATAAGGCGCTGCCGGAGGCTTGAACTGTGGTGCCACAGCAGGGCAAGCCCCCCCCAAAGCGCCACAGCACCAAGCGCGATGGCGCTGGTGATCTGCAATTTCAACGCAAGCAACGTCGCCAAACCACAGCAGATGATCCAGATGATCCGGGGTGTCTGAAGTTGCGGTCGCATAGCCAGTTCTGCAGAGGCGACCGCGACGAAGACACATAAAACATGCAGCGCATAAAACCGAAGCAGTTGCGCCTCGATCACCGCTTGCGGCCAAAGGGTGACAAATCCAGCGGCAATCACGCCCACCGTCCGCTGCCCGGGCCATTTCGGGGCATTGGCGATCCAAAGATACAGGAGTACAGGCAAAACACTGGAGGCCGCGACAGAAATGAGCCGCCCGACGGCCAAGCTTTGATCTCCGGTCCAGGCAAAGAGCTGCGTCACCGCCCAAGTGTAGATCTGCCCGCGCGTATAGCTGCCATCCAGAATATTTGGTCCATCCTCAACCAGCCAGCTGCGCGCGGCCAAAAGGTGATAGAGTTCGTCAAATTCTGCCGGAGCGTGCAATAGACCGGTGCGCAATATCAGCGCGCCAATCCCAATCGCCAAAACCAAGGCAATATCCAAAGACCAGTGTCGCTGCGCCACAGTCATCGTACGCTCCCTTGTGGTTGTTCCGGTCGGCCCTGTGGTCACTGATCTTGAGGAAAGAGCATGGGTTGGACGGCGGAATGGAAGATCGTTGCCAAAGTGGCAGAGAATTCTGAACCTCGCAAATAATTTCGAAAGTCTATTTTATTTTTGAGGGGTGTTTCTCACACCTCAGGTAGACATTAGCGCGTGGGATCAGATTGTAGATCTGAAATGGTTAACGCTTGATGTTCATGTAGAGCGGCGACCTTTTTGGCCGGCCATTGTGATTTTGCGGCCCATAAAATACGACAGGCAAGTGTGGCGTATCCCACTACATTGCGGATCTCTCTGGCCCGCGCGGCGGCACGTAAGCGCCATGGCAACCCGCGGATCAGGGCATTGGCGATCTCGGCACCCAGACCTGATCCGGTCGCCAGTGCGCGCAGTCGCGTCTGGATCTTGGGGTGCAAGATCTCGGCACATCCGTGTTTTCCAGCCAATGCGCGTTTGCAGATGTCCTGCTCTACCTTCAATAGGCGTGTGTCGCAGGCCAGATGTGCAGCGGCTTCAAAGGCGTCACATGCGCGCTCCCAATCCGTGCGCCTGGCCCAGACGCAGCCGCGCTGCAATTGCCCGGCGCGCTGACGCACGGCCGCGTCGGGGCTGTCAAACAGGCGTGTAAAAAAGTCCGGGGACAGCTGGTCCTCTAACCCCTCAAACACTGTGCGATCGGCGCGTTTCCAGACCGCGTCAGACTGGGCAGCGGCGTGGCGCGCGGCGGCGGGGCCACGCACACCGTCATGTTTGCGCTGATGAAATAACACCTCCTCGGTGACAACCAAGGGGAAGCGCAGGGCCAGACGTGTCAACATGTCATAATCGATGGAGCGGGGGAGATCCTCGCGGAACGGACCCACCGCATCATAGCTGCTGCGCCGAACCATGGTGGCATTTTGAAACAAAAAGATGTCTTCGAGAACATGGCGCACAGGGGCACCGCTGGAAAGATCGGGCCAATAGCCGGGGCCCTGAAAGTCTGGCGTGTTGGTGGCGGCATTCATCTGGAACCGCTGATAGCTGCCTGCGGCCAGACCGGCCTCGGGCGCATTGGCAAGCAAGGTTTCCAGTATCTTTGCGGCATCGGGCAGAGCAATGTCATCGTCATCACAGATCCAGATCAGGTCACCGCTGGCCTGCGCCAATGCGGCATTCAGCGCTTTGGATTTGCCGCCGTTTTCGGTGCGAAAATAGCGAATCTTGGAATCACAGTCGCGCACCACCTGTTCGGTGTGATCGGTTGACCCATCGTCCCAAACGATAATTTCGTCAACAATTCGAGTTTGATTTAAGATACTGTTGAGCGCTTCACCTAAAAAATCGGCCCTGTTGAACGTTGGGATAATTGTTGTGATAGTGGTTTTACCCAGTTTCATGTTTACTAGTACCCAAACGGAGAATGGTTTTGTCTGAAGTTTTTCACGCGAAGTTCCCGGTTACAATGCTCACCCTTCCCGTGTGGACGGTTTTTAGGCGGGTGTTGAAGATTGCACTCATAATGGCGGGTTTTGGGTTGGGGATGCCCGCGGCTGCCCAGACTGATGATACGCTTCCCGCGCCGCAGGAATATCTGCTGGGCGCGGCGGATGAAATTTCAGTGCGCATTGTTGCGTGGGATTCGGGGCGGTTGGCCTTTGTTCAATATTCCGAGCTGGGGGGGGACTATACCGTCGGCCCGACCGGCACGGTGATGATGCCGTTGTTGGGCGTGGTGCAGGCCGCCGGGCGCACGCCGCAGGATCTGGCGGAGGAAATCGCCACATCCGCCCGACGCAAGATGGGGCTGAGCCAGTCGCCCAGCACCGCAGTTGAGGTCAAAACATATCGCCCGGTCTATGTGCTGGGAGACGTGGCGCGGCCGGGGGCCTATGAATACCGTCCCGGGTTGTCGGCATTGCAAGCGGTTGCGCTGGCAGGGGGGCTGTACCGGCTAGGCGCTGAAAACGGCGGAGAGCTGGTCGCGGCCATTCGCACCACCGGCACCCTGCGTGAAGTTTCGATGGATCGGGTGCGTCAGCAGTTGCGGGCCGCGAGATTGCGGGCCGAAGCGGACGGGCTGACACAGTTTCAACCGCCGCTGGACCTTGAAGCTCCGGGAGGCATAGAGGCGCTGAACGCGATGCTGGAGCAAGAGAATATTTTGTTTTCCAGCCGCCGAGATACGTTGCAAAATGCACGGGCGGAACTGGCCGCAGGGCGTGATTTGTTGGAAAAAGAAATTGCGGCGCGCAGTGGAAAACTGGCAGGGTTGACCAAACAGGTTACTTTGGTGCGGGAATCCGTTGGCAATGCGGAAACGCTGGTGGACCGGGGTTTGTCACGCTCGCAGAATTTGATCTTGCTGCAACGCACCCTGATTGATCTCGAAGCCAAGGCGCTGGACACCGAAACGGGGATCTTTAAGGCGCAGCAACAGATTTCTGAGCTGAACCGCGACGAGGCAGACCTGATCTCGGCACGTCGTTTGGAAACGCTGCGTGAATTGCAGGCCACCGAGGCTGAGATTGATCGACTGTCCAACCGGGCCGCGGTCAGCCGTCGTATTCTGCGCGAAACCGAGGCAGGGGCGGTGTTATCAGGGCGTGACATTGGCGACCCGATTTCTGTGGTGCGTTACCAAATTCTGCGCGACGGCCCAAATGGCCAAGAGGCATTGCCCGCCGAGCGAGAGACACAGTTGCGCCCATTGGATGTGTTAGAAATTATTTTGGACGATCTACCCGATGGGGAAAACAACGGGTTATAATGGGTGTTCACACCGCGTCCGTGCCGTCAGGCCGGTACAGGCGGGGATCTAAACGCAAAGGAGGACTGATACGAGTTTTCGTATTTTAAGAGATATGAGCTAGCCTGAGCTTTCGACGAGTATCCAACGGGGAGTGGAGATCGTGACGAAGAAAGGGACAACAACGGCCAAAGCACCTGAGATAGATATTTCGGTCTGTGTGCCAGTTTACAATGAAGAAGACAGCGTCGGCCCGATGCACGCGGCAATCACCGCAGCACTTGATCCATTGGGGCGACCATATGAAATGGTGTTTGTCGATGACGGCAGCACCGATCAGTCGGTGGCGCGGTTGCAAGACATCGCAGAAACCGATCCACGGCTAACGCTGGTTGCGTTTCAACGTAACTACGGCCAGACCTCAGCGATGACAGCGGGCATCGAACATGCACGCGGACGCTATCTGGTCACTATGGACGGGGATCTGCAAAACGATCCTGCTGACATTCCAATGATGTTGCAAAAGCTAGAACAGGGCTTTGACATTGTTGTGGGCTGGCGGATCAAACGTCAGGACAAATTCATCACCAGAAAGGTGCCCTCGCGCATTGCCAATTGGTTGATCGGCAAGATCACTGGATTGCCCATCCGTGACAATGGGTGTTCGCTCAAAGTGTATCGCGGTGAACTGATCAAACAGGTGCCGTTGTATTCGGATATGCACCGGTTCATTCCGGCCATGTCGATCCCTTTGGGCACCCGCGTTGCCGAAGTGGGCGTGCGCCACCATGCGCGCCAGTTTGGGGAATCCAAATACGGATTGTCGCGGATCTTCAAGGTGTTGTTGGATCTTCTTTCGATCAAGACTTTGTTGATTTTTGCGCG
Source organism: uncultured Paracoccaceae bacterium (assembly GCA_947492585.1). GTDB lineage: Bacteria > Pseudomonadota > Alphaproteobacteria > Rhodobacterales > Rhodobacteraceae > Epibacterium. Next base: position 47,280 of record CANLND010000018.1, on the reverse strand, counting down.
CCGCCCCTTGGCCGGGTTTCTTCGACTGGCGGCGCTGACGGCCGGTTTGGCGCTGATCAGTGCGCTGTTTATCGGCACACAAGACGGATCGATGGTGGTGAAAATGGCGGCGACCGGCCTGTTTGGGGCCTTGTCGGTTTATCTTGTGCTGTTGGGCACTGTCACCAGCGTGATGTTTCAAAGCGCTGATGCGGGTCCGCCCCCGGCCTGGGGAGAGGATCCACCAACCTAGGGTGTGGCGCAGCGGTCTCCGGCCTGCTGTGCCTGATCTGGACCCTTGTTTTTGTGTTTAACCAGTAGAGTGTACTTATGAATCTTGAACTTGTGGAATTAGACCCTGCGCCTGATCTGTCAGCGGTTGTTGCGGTCAGCGGCGTGCCGCGTCTGGCGGAAATGCTGCAAAGCTATCGCGCGGATCTGGATGGATTGGGGCGCCGTTATGAATTGATCTGTGTCACGGATGGCGCCGAAGAAACTACGCTGGCGGGGTTGTTGCAGCTTGAACAAGACTGGCCCGAGCTTGTGGTGCTGGGGCAGCGTCCGTGGAGCGATGATGACGCGGCCTTGCAGGTGGCAGTGCGCCGGGCCCGTGCCAGTGAAATTCTGACCTTGCCGGGCTGGCCCGAGGTCAACAGCAGTGATTTGATGACCTTATGCGCGGCTTTGCCGGGCAATGATCTGGTGATCGCGTCGCGCAGTGGACAGGCCCGGTCGGGCTGGAAAGGTGCGCGCAAATCAGTATTTCACTGGGTGTTGAAACGCTTGTTTGGCACCGCCGTGCAGGATCCGTTTTGCCGGGTAAGACTGGCGCGCAAATCGGTGATGGAAGACGCCAGTGCGCTGGGGGTGCGCCAACATTTCATCCCGTCAATCGCGGCGCAGCGCGGCTATAAACTGGCCGAAGTGGCGATTGAACCCGCACCCGCTGCAGAAGCCGAACATTCGCGATTTGTGTTCAAACCGCTGGGGCATCTGCGCGCGCTACTGGATGCGTTGGTTCTATATGTGGTGCTAAAATTCCTGCGCCGTCCGATGCGGTTTTTTGGCGCCATTGGCATGCCGATCCTGCTGCTTGGGCTGGTGGTCACCGCCACATTGGTAGGGTTTCGACTGTTTGCAGATGCGCCGCTTGCGGATCGTCCGGCGCTGATCTTTGCGGTCATGATGATCGTGTTGGGGATCCAGATTGTCGGTTTGGGATTGGTCGGAGAGATCATCATCTTTGCGCAGTCCCGGCGAATGAAACAATATGCTGTCAAATCGATCCTGCGTCAGAGCGAAGAGGCAATTGCCCGGAAAATGCAGGAAACGGTCACGCCACAGCGCGCAGAGGAGGATTGATCCATGGAGGCACCTCTTTATCTTGTCACCGGCGCAGCCGGGTTTGTTGGGCGCCATTTGGTGGAACATCTGGTGTCGCGTGGGGACCGCGTGCTTGCCATGGTGCGCAAGGCGGCAGATGCCGAAGCGTTGCGTGAAGTGACGCCGGATGTTGTTATTGCAGATCTTCAGGACCCCAAGACACTTGCGGGAGCGGTTGATGGTGTCGCAGGCATTTATCATGTCGCCGCGGTCTTTCGCCAATCCAACCTGAGCGATGAAACTTTCTATGATATCAATGCCAAAGGTGTACAGAACATCCTGGATGCGGCGATTTCAGCAGGGGTTCAGCGGTTTGTGCACTGTTCCACCAATGGCGTGCACAGTGATATCGATCATCCGCCAGCGGATGAAACCTATCCGTTTAATCCCGGCGACATCTACCAGCGCAGCAAGCTTGAAGGCGAGCAGATCGCCATGCGCTATTTTGAAGAGGGGCGCATCGCTGGCGTTACGCTTCGCCCGACGATGATTTATGGTCCGGGTGACAGCCGCACGTTAAAACTGTTTCGGATGATCGCCGACAAACGGTTCTTTTACGTCGGTCCAGGTACGGCGCTGGTGCATTGGGTTGATGTGCGTGATCTCGCCGGGGCCTTTCGTCTGGCGATGCAGGCAACCGACCGCACCAATGAAGCCTATCTGATCGGGGGGCGGGCCTATCTGCCTCTGCGGGAAATGGCACAGGAAATTGCCCGGCAGCTTGGGGTGTCAGAGCCGTCGTTGCATCTGCCTGTTCGACCGGTGATGCTACTGGCCCATGCCACGGAACTCGTGTGCAAACCCTTTGGCATTGATCCGCCTTTGTTTCGACGTCGGGTGGCGTTTTTCCTAAAAAACCGCGCCTATGACATCTCAAAAGCCCGCGCGCATTTAGGATACGAAGCGCGACAGGATCTGGCAGGGGAAATCACGGATATCATTGCCGATTATCGCGCGCGTGGCGATCTGCCTTTGGCGCAAACCCGAGGGGGGAATGCGGCGGGCTCAATTCATAAACAAGGCGGATCTGAATGAACAGACAGGTGTTTGAAACCAGCCCCTTGGCCAGTGGAAAAGTTCAAAACCGTACGGATCTGGACTTTGTTCAGGTGTTACGGATCCTTTGGGCGGGGGGATGGATTATTTGCGCGGGCGCGCTCCTTGGGGCGGTGTTGTCTGCCATAATTGTGCTGCGCGAAACTCCGACCTACACGGCCGCTGCACAGATCATGCTTGGTCAGAAAAACCGGGCGGATGATACGCTTGGCAATTTGTTTCAGGAATTGAACTTGGACAATGCCGATATCGCCGGGGAAATCGCGATTATTTCGTCGGGTCAAATTCTGACTGGGGTCTCACGTCAGTTGGAACTGTCCGGCAATCCGGAATTTAATGCCAGTTTGCGTGATCCATCACCAGAACCTTCGTTTGTTGTGCAATATGTTGAGTTCGCCAAAGAGCAGGTCAAAAGGTTGTTGGGTGTCAACGAAGACGAGGCCAGCGCAGTTGGGGTCGGGCAAGGCGCAGCAGAGCAGCCAAATCCGGTACAACAAGCCGCCCTCGCCGGGCGAACACAATTTGGAGATCAGGCAGATTTTGTGGGGGCCTTGGCCGCCGGGTTACATGTGCGGCAGGTCGGCAGCACCTATCTGGTGAATGTGCGCTATTCCTCCAGCGATCCACAATTGGCAGCGGCGGTTCCCAATACGGTTGTTGACGTTTATCTGCGGGAACAATTGAACCGAAAATTTGATGCTATTCAGCGGGTCACGACGGGGCTTGAGGCGCGTTTGATGGTTTTGCGCGAACGGCTTGAACTGGCGGAACAATCTGTAGTGCAGTACCGCAATCAAAACCTTGCCCAAGGTTTTGGCACCAAAGAACGTCTGGAGCAACAGCTGCGTGAATTGTCCAGTCGGCTGGGAGGCGCCACGGCCGAACGGACGCTATTGGCCACGGAACTGGCCGAGATCGATGCGCTGATTGCGCGCGGCGGGGCCGTCGCTGCGGCGGGGCTGTTCACTTCGGATGTATTGGACAAATTGCGCGCAGAAATTCTGGACGTCGAACAACGCGAGGCCCTGTGGCGCGCGCGCTTTGGCGAAGAGAGTTTACAGGTTCAGGAAGCCCGCGACGATATTGCTCGTCTGGAGCAAGTGTTTGCTACTGAAATCAATCGGTTGCGCGAAGACAAAGTCAATTTGGTGAATGTGGCTGTGGCGCGCGTGACCGCGTTGAAACGTCAGCTGGGCACGCTGGAACAGCAAGAGCTGGACCTGTCCAAACGCGCGGTCACCATGGCGCAGTTGGAACGTGAATTGCAGGCCAACCGCGTGACCTATGAGAGCTTTTTGGCGAAATTTACCGAGACCAACGAGGTCGTCGATCTCCAGGAGGCCGACGCCCATGTGATTGCCTATGCGCAGCCGCCCAAAACTCCGGCGGCCCCGCGCAAGAAATTGGCCGTGGCTCTGGGGCTGTTTGGCGGTGCGGTGCTGGCCACTGGTTTGGTGTTCCTTCTGGCGTTGCGCAGTCAGCGTATCACGTCGTTGGGGCAATTGCGGGTCTGTTTGAATGACGCCCATGTTATGGCGCTGCCGCGTTTGCCGCGCGGGATCCGTCGGCGGCAGCCGCAGAACTATATTTTGCAGAAACAGCAGTCACATCTGTCTGAATCTGTCCGGGCGTTGCGCGGGCATCTACTGATGTCGGCCAAGGATACCGGGCAGGTGATTTCGATCGTCTCATGCAATCCTTATTCGGGTAAGACCACAACCAGCGTGATGTTGGGCCGGACGATCGCGCAGATGGGGAAATCCTGTGTTCTGGTCGAAGGAGACCTGCGTCGGGGTGATATTTCCAAAAAGATTGGCGCAAGCCATCGTCCAGACTTGGTGGACATTTTGAACGGGTCGGCCACGTTGGCGACGGCGCTGCAGCGCGATCCCTTGACCAATATGTTTGTGCTGCATGCCCGGAGCAGCCTGCAGGATCCGGCCGCGCTGTTGATGTTGCCGCAAATGGAGCAGTTGATCGCCCAGTTGAAGGCAGAGTTTGACGTTGTGTTGTTTGATACGGCTCCTTTGTTGTCGGTGACGGACAGCCTGCCATTGGTGCAGGCCGCGGATCAGGTGGTGCTGTTGGTGCAGGACGGCAAAACCAAAGAGAGCGAGCTGGAAAACGGGCTGCGCGTTTTGCGCAAAGCCTCGGCAAGATTGTCATGTGGGGTGTTGAGCATGGCGCGCAAAACCCAGGGGGATACCACCTACGATTATTATTGATCGGCGAGTAGGCCATCAGACGTTCACGCAACTTTCGAAGGGAAGCCAAACTGATGCCAGATGGAGAGTCCGTTGCGCCGCTGAACAAGGTGAGTTTTGAGCCGCAACAGGTGATTGTCGCCATTCCGACCTTGAACGAAGCGGCGCATATCGAAGCCTGCCTTGCGTCATTGATTGGATCTGACCCCTATATGACGCAGGTGCAGATTGTTGTCGCCGATGGGGGCAGCGATGATGACACGGTGGCGCGGGTTCGGGGTTTTGCGCAATCAGCGCCCAATGTCAGCGTGATGCACAATCCGCAAAAACTCCAGTCGGCGGCGATCAATGCGGTTGTGGCGCGCCATGCTACGGCGGCGCATCAGGTGTTGGTGCGGTGTGATGCGCATGCAATTTACCCCGCTGGGTATGTGCGCGCCGTGGCAGAGAGCCTGGCCCGTCATCCGGATGCGGCGTCGGTCGCCACGGCGATGGATGCGGTGGGGCAGGGCGGCTTTCAGCAGGCGGCCGCATGGATTGTCGACACGCCGCTTGGGTCTGGTGGCTCGGCGCATCGGGGCGGGCGGCGATCCGGCTGGGTCGATCACGCCCATCATGCCGGATTTCGTCTGGACTGGTTCAAGCGTATTGGCGGCTATGACAGCAGTTTCAGCCACAATGAAGACGCGGAATATGATCATCGGTTGGGTCTTGCCGGGGGGCGGGTTTGGTTGGACGCCACCATCCGCATGGATTATGTGATGCGCCCGACGCCACGCGCTTTGTGGCGGCAGGCGTGGAACTATGGTCGTGGCCGCGCGCGCACAGTGATGAAACACCGGATGAAGCCGCGACTGCGGCAGGTCATTCCGGTGATCAACTTTGTCGGCATGATTGGGGGCGCCGTTCTGGCGGCGATTTGGCCGGCTGCGTTGTTGTGGCTCGGTCTGTACCTTGCGGCGTTGGCGTTGGTGTCTGTGGTCGCGGTTTTCCAGCTAAAGCACATATCGGGTCTTTGGGCCGGTGTCGTACTGGGGATTTCACATAATGCCTGGGCACTTGGATTTTTGGTGCAGATTTCGGGGCTTGGCCGGTTTGGGTCACACCGCAGAACGGAGCGCAGCCCATGATACGGATCGATATCGCCTTGTGTACTTTTCGCCGCCCTGCTGTGCAGGAAACCCTGCGCTCGTTGCAGGCACTTGAGAGGCCAGAGAATGTAAAATTGCGTGTGATTGTTGCAGACAATGATGACACCGACAGTGGTCGCACCGCGGTTGAGGCGGCGCGCGGGGCGCTGGATCTGATTTATGTACATGCTCCGGCGCGCAATATTTCGATTGCGCGAAATGCCTGTCTTGACCGGGCTGATGGAGATTGGATTGCGTTTTTGGACGATGATGAGCACGCGGCGCCAGATTGGCTGGCGCAGTTGCTGCGCTGCGCGCAAGACACCGGTGCGGACGCAGTGTTTGGACCGGCGCTTGCCGAATATGGCGCAGACGCGCCGAGTTGGATGCGGGATCAGGACCATCATTCAAACCATCCCGTTCTGCGGCGCGGGCAGGTCGAAACCGGACACACCTGCAATGCATTGCTGCGTTGGGGGGAGGCCGCATGGCGCACGGAACGTTTTGATTTGGCGCGCGGCACCTCGGGCGGTGAAGATACTGAATTCTTTTTTCGACTGGGCCGCAAAGGGGCGCGATTTGTCAGCTGCGAAACCGCATATGTCTACGAAAAAGTGGATCCGGCACGTCTCAAGCTGGGCTGGTTGCTCCGCCGGAAATTTCGGGCCGGACAAAGCCATGCCGCCCAGGCGGACGGTTTTGCGGCGACGCTCGGCCTGCTCGCCACCGCTGGTCTGAAATTTGCGGTGTGCCTGATTGCAGTGCTGATTTGTGCCGTGGTGCCACGCCATCGCAATTTCTGGCTGCTGCGTGGCGTGATGCATTTGGGGGTGATCGCGGGCGGTTTGTCGCTGGCACAGCCCCAGATCTATGGGCAGGGCTGACACAAACCACCAGATCTATCTAATGTGACGTGTATCACTGTGTGGCGCAGTTTTTGCTGTACTGTTGTCGTGGGGTGGTGCTTTTTTGCCGAATTTTACGGAAAATTCAGCAGAAATGAACCGATGTGTTTGCTTAGAGAGTTGACTAAATCTCAAGCGAATATATCAATAGATAAACAAATGTAGTAATTCGTGTGCATCAAATCTGCGTTCAGATGCAGTGAAGTGTAAGAGGTTCGGATGTTCAAAGCGCTGGCAAAAGGATATGGTGCGGTCGCAGCTCTTGCTGTGATTGGCTATGTGTCGGTTGGCGGTCCGGTCTGGATTTGGGTATGTGGGGCTTGGCTTGTTGCAGCACCTGTCACCCTGTTTTTGGTCAGTTCCAACAGTCCAGAAGCTGAACAAAGTGAAGAGCCATCTCGCTCCTCGTTGACTTGGGACCTTAAATCTATGGTACGCGGGCCCCAAGTCCGAGGATGATTGCGGGTTCTTTGGCGATTTTGTCCTAACCAAATTTGGTTAGCACGCCCCAGAACTATTGCCAGACAGCATCATGCGTGCTGTGCGCAAGGTAATGCTGATATCTCCCATCAGCGACCAGTTTTCAAAATATTCCACATCGATAGCCACACGAGAGGCATACGTGCCATCTGAGCGTTCGCCCGCCTGCCATGGGCCGGTCAGACCCGGACGCATTTGTGTGTATTTTAGCGCGGCGCTGTTGTAGCGGCTCAACTCCTTAAACGTCACAGGGCGGGCGCCGACAATGCTCATGTCACCGCGAATGACGTTCCAGATTTGCGGCAGCTCATCCAAGCTGAGTTTGCGCAGACGTTCCCCGATGCCCGGAATGATCCGCGGATCTTTGCGCAGTTTTTGATAGGCGTCCCATTCGCGTCGTGCTTCTGGATCGCGCTCCAGAATATCATCAAGCCGGGTGTCCGCGTCCTTTGACATGGTGCGAAATTTCCAGCATTTGAACTTGCGCCCGTGCAGCCCGACGCGTTCATGCCCATAGATGACACCCCAGCCATCTTTGTACGCAATCACAATTGCGATCAACAGCATCAAAGGCGCAAAGAGCACAAGCATTAGAAGCCCAACGCAGATATCGTAAAATCGCTTAATCGCGAAGGCAAAAGGTTTCTGTTGATGCGCGGCGTTTGTGCCGGCACCCCAATAGGCTGTTCGTTGATCAATCACTTGTCCCCTCCCCCGAGAACTCGTTACCCAATTCACTCACCACTCAATGGGTTCAGCGCGCACAACTCGTGCGTGAATCGCCTCAAACTCGACACCACAATAAAAAAAGGTGTAGTGTCGTTAAAATTTTAGGTGGCTCTTTAACTCTTTTGCAAGGGAAAAAGGTCCGAAGTGGGAATAAAACTCTATCTTATAGGGGGGAATTGTTCGTCAATTTGCGTCAAATGTCGAAATTTTGGCAAATTGTCAGAAATTTGGGCATGATCGGCCCGCGCAGGGGAGTTAACGGAACCGATTCCGTATAGCCGCCCATATCTGGACCACAAGCCGTCTGCCAGCGCGCGGGCGTCGTGCAAAAACTCGGGCAGCTGTGATCAGGCGACCGTAGCGTAGGGCCTGTAATGTCTCCTCGGCACAGGACAAGTCCGCAATGCGCTGCAGTCGGCGCGTCAGCAGTTGGGTGTTGTGCTCTGATAAAACCGCCTCATGTGACTTGAGCACCGCGCGCCCCGCGCGCAGCAACGCTGCGACATGATCAGGGTTCAGACGGCTTGAAACCGACCCGGAGCGGCGCGTGTAGAGATAGCCCGCGCGCGGCAGATACCAAAGCTGCCCCTGCGCAAGCAACAGCGCAAGAACCAGGTGAAAGTCTTCGCCATTGCGCAGTGTGGGATCGTATCTGATCTGATGTTTCTCCAGATAGCTGCGCGATATCAGAGGTTTGAGAAAACCAAGACTGGGATGTTTTGGGTCGGCCTGATTGCCGGTCAAAAAATGGGACAGGCTCCAATGTTGCGCCGTACCGGGACAATCTGGGGCAGACAAATGCGGCGGGCCCAGGGTTTGCCCGGCTGCGTCTACCGATTGCAGATTGTCAAACACGCAGTCCGCGGCAGTGTGCTGTGCGCAGGCCATCATGTCAGCGATACGGTGGGGCAGCATTTGATCATCAGAATCCAGCACAACAACCCAGCGGCCCGTGGCCAGGTCTAGCGCAGCATTGCGCGCCGCCGATGGGCCTCCGTTTTCTGATAACGCGTGCACACGGACGCGGGGGTCCTGTTGTTCCAGTCCCCGTGCGACGAGCAGGGTCCCATCGGTTGATGCATCGTCGACGATGATCACTTCCACTGTCACGTCCTGTTGCGCCAAGGCGCTGGCGACGCTGCGGGTCAGCTCATTTTCTGCGTTCCACGCCGCTATGATCACCGTTGCGTCAATCATTAGCCTGCACTACCGTGAAATGGCATTTAAGGAGATCTCCACGAATTCAGGGTTGTAATACCCCTGGCGAATTTGTTCATCCGAGAGGACCCTGTGCTATGGTTTTTTGCAACCTCTTTCCGTTCGGGCGCCTGAAATCTCTAGGATTGGGCGCCAGACTGGCCGCAGTGATCTGTCTGTTGTCTGGCCCTGTAGGGGCCGAAACCACCGCGTCTGGTTTTTTGTCACGCATGGGGGATTTGGCTTCGCCTGCGTGGTTTGTGTCAAATTTCACCATCAAATCACCGGGATTTCGAACCGCGTGGCGCCGCAAGGCGATCTATTTTGATTTTGAAAATGAATCTGTGGTTTTGAACCTGCTTCCAGCCGAGGAGAAGGTCGGTAAAGACTTTATCGGATCGGAACTTCAGCGTCGCAAGCGGACCCATTTTGGCCGCTATGAGGTGATCATGATTCCGGCAAAGGGCGAGGGTGTGATTTCATCCTTTTTCACCTATACCGGCGCGCAGCAGAAAACCGCACATGATGAAATTGACATCGAATTTCTGGGCCGTGACACCCGCAAGATATGGGTGAACCGATTTGCGGATGGCAAAAAGCTTCCGGGGCGCTGGATTGATCTCGGCTTTGACGCGGCGGAGGCGCCGCATCTATATGCCTTTGACTGGCAACCTGACAGTTTAACCTGGTTTGTGGATGGGGTTGAAATTTTACGGGTCACCAGTGCGGAATTTGAAATCCCGCAATTGCCGCAAAAAGTATATATAAACCTGTGGGGCGGAGCCAATGCGCAGCGCGATTGGTCTGGTGTCGCCCCAAAGGATACACAAGCCTCGGCGCACTATTATTGCCTATCCTACCGCCCCAAAGGAGACACCGGCGCGCAATGTTCTGATCAGACGGATTTGCAATGACCAGCGCCGTTCATGAGCCCCCGCACGTCTCGGTGGTGATTGCCGCCTGGAACGCGGAGACCACGCTGGCACGCGCAATCAATAGCGCCTTGGAGCAGACCCTGCCGGTAGAAGTGATCGTTGTAGATGACGCGTCAACCGATGGGAGCGTGGCCGTCGCCGAACAGATCGCGGCGGCGGACCCGCGGGTGCGGGTGATGAAGCAGCCCCACAATACCGGCCCGGCGCAGGCGCGCAATCGGGCCTTAGAGCATTGTACTGCACCATGGGTTACGGTTTTGGATTCCGACGATTTTATGGATCCTGAACGGCTGCGAACCCTGATGGGGGTAGCAATCACAAGCGGCGCGGATTTTGTTGCGGATGACTTGTTCAAAGTGGACGCAGAGACGCCCGAAGGCCCACGCCATCGGATGTGGTCACAGACGGACATCGGTCATATTCGACTGAATGCGGCCCAGTTTGTTACGGCCAATCTGTCGACCACGCAGGGTGGACGCCGTGAACTGGGGTTTTTGAAACCTCTGATGTCGCGGAAATTTCTCAACGATCACGCTTTGCGGTATGCGCCCGAAATTCGGCTGGGTGAAGATTACGTTCTGTATGCGCGTGCATTGATTTTGGGGGCTGAATTTGTGCTGACGGATCCTGCCGGCTATGTGGCGGTGGTGCGGGCAAATTCGCTGTCGGGTGAACATCCAACTCAGGCGCATGAACATCTGATCGCGGCGGATCGCGCGCTGTTGGCGGTGTCTGGATTGGATATGGAAACCACTTACGCACTCAAAGCGCACCTGTTGGAACAGCAAAAGAAATGGGCGTGGCGGCGGTTGATTGATGCCAAACGCGATCGCAATATAGGGGCTGCGCTGGCGTGTTTTCGGGCTTCGCCACCGGTGATCGCGGATCTTGTTGGGCGGCTGGCAATGGATATGTGGCATCGCCTGCGTCCGCCTAAGACGTCCAAACGCGCCGCAACCGACCAGCCTGCGCCGTCCCTTGATGTGGTGGTGGTGGCGGACGGCCGGTTTGCGGGCGGGGCAACATCGGCTCTTGTGACCGATGTCAAAGGGTTGGCTGGGCTTGGTCTGCGGGTGGGGGTGCTGTTTGTGCGCTCTTGTTATCTGGATGACAGTCGCGATGTAATGAACCCAGCGGCGCAGGCCTTGCTGACTCTGGAGGGGGTGACAGCGATCAACCCGAAACAGGTCGTGTGTGCGCCACTGGCGTTTTTGCACCATCCGTTGGTGTTTTTTCATGGCATTGAAGAACAGGCGCAGCTGCAGGTGGAGCGTGCGATTGTTGTGGCCCATCACGCGCCGTTTCGAAACGATGGATCGCTTGAATATGATCCAATAGCGACCGTCCGGCGTGCGCAGCGGGCGCTTGGCTTGGCCAAGGTGCCGTGGTTTGCGCCCATCGCGCCCGGAGTGCGGCAACAGCTGGCCAGCTTTGCGCCGCTTCTGCGGATGACGTCAGAAGATTGGCCCAATATTTTTGACACCAACGAATGGCCGACGCAGCGCAAAATTTTCCAACAGGATCACACGGTGATTGGCCGTCATGGGCGTGCGGATCCGTTGAAATTCCCGGCAACGGGGGCTGAAATCAATGCCGCTCTTCCTGTGCATTCAAAGACCACGGTCCGCCTGCTGGGCTGCCCGACCGATGCGCTTGCCGCAAAAGGCGCCGCGGTTGAGCATTGGGATATTGTGCCTTTTGGCGGCGCTCCGGTGGTGGCGTTTTTGAACTCGCTGGATGTGTTTGTCTATCACTACCACCCCAATCTGACCGAAGCCTTTGGCCGCACGGTGGTGGAAGCGATGCTATCTGGCTGTGCCTGTATTTTGGACCCGCGATTGCGCGGCACCTTTGGGGATATGGCGCACTATTGTGACCCCACAGACACCGCCGCTGTTCTGGCGCAGATGCGCGCGGATCCCGCAGGCACACAGGCGCAGGTGGATTGGGCGCGTGAACAGGCGGCTTCGATCTACGGGTTGGCGTCATTGGGGCCACGTTTGCAACGGTTCCAAATGGATGTGGGGACCACCGAGCGGGCTGAGGCCACCGTTCCACCGCTGACAACGGTGCGCAAATGGGCGGGTTTGTATCGCCGCCGACGGCAGACGGTTGCAGGATACCGATAGGATGAGCCTTTATATAAAAGCCCAGCGTGTGCGCTATAACCTGACTTTGCCGCTGTTGTCGCGGTCCTCACCGCAACCCGCGCGCCGACAACCGCTGTTTGTGATTGGATCGGGGCGCAGCGGTAATACCTTGCTGCGACGGGTGTTGCTGGCCTCTAGCCAAATTCATATCCCCCCAGAGACTTATGTTCTGGGACCACTGATCGAAGGCTGGCCGCGCATGGCATTGTTGCCGTGGAAGCAGCGGGTCTGGTTGTTTTGTGCCCATTTTGAAAAACACAATCATTTCCCGACCTTCTGTCTTGATAATCTGAACGATTTTGCGCGTGCGGCGGAACAGTTGCAGCCCCAAACCCTAAAGGCGCTGATCGACGCCTTTTATATGCATCTTGCGCGCACAGAGGGCAGCGCCGCGTCGCGGTGGGGGGACAAAACACCGTGGAACACATACCACTTGCCGGCGCTTGGTGCGATGTTCCCGCAGGCGCGGTATGTGTGGCTGACACGGGATGGGCGCGATGTGGCGCTGTCTTATGTGAAGGCGGGGCTGTATGACAGTCTTGACGAGGCCGCCGCCCGCTGGGGCGACGCCAACCGGGCATGCCATCAGTTTGAACGGTGGTGCCCGCATATGTACCGTCTGCGATATGAAGACCTTGTGACCACCCCTCACGAGAGCTTTGCCGCGTTGTTTGACTGGGCAGATCTCGAATTTGATGCGGAGATGTTGGAACGTCAGCCCGAAGCGATGGGCGATGTCGAACAAGAAAGCCATCACGCGCAGGTGCGGCAGAAAATATCGGCGCGCTCGGTGGGCAATTGGCGCGACCAGCTTGATCCTAGCCGCCTGTCGGCGTTGCCACGGGGGTTTAAAACTCAGCTTCAGGTGCTGGGTTACGGGGACTGAGACGCGGTGAGGCGGGGTTGAATGTGATCCTGCATGAAACCTGTCAGCTTGCGGGCATAGGCTTCGGGGCTGAAGTCACGTTGAACGCGCTCCTGGGCAGCTGTCGCCAGTTGTGTGCACAGATCGGGATTAGACAGCAGTGCCGTTAACCCGCGCTGCATATCCTCCGCGTTGGGTTCAACCAGCATAGAGATCTGATCATCCAGCACTTGTGTATGGGTGGGGAGACGGGTGGCCAGCAAGGGGCTGCCGCTGTCGAGATATGAATAGACTTTCATCGGAGTGTTGCGCCCTTGGGTGCGCGGTGACACGACGATATCTGCCTGCGCCAGATAGGCACTGATCTGTTCTACCGGGCGCGGTCCGAGCAAGGACACCTGATCCGCGACCCCCAACGCCTGCGCCTGCGCGGTGCAGGCCGCGATATGGGCGTCGCTTCCGCCGATAATGACCAGCTTCGCGGTTTCACCTGACTGCACAGTGCGGGCAAAGCCCTCGATCAACAGATTCACACCCTGATAGCCCTCAAGATTGCCAATATACATCACCACGGGTTGGTCAAATTGGCAGTCCGCCGGACCGTTGGGATCGGTTAGCTCTTCGACAAGGGTAATATCTTCAAGCGTTTGTACAGGTAGGTCGGGCGCGTGGCGTTCGACCATGTCCTGTAGAGCCTTGCAGCAGGTGATTGCACCGATGCTGCCGCGCGCGGTGCGGCCTTCGACGGCCTCAATGGCACGGTGGACCCAGCCGGGTAGGTTGAATTTATCGCCCATCTGCTCGCTGATTGAACTGTCGACATCGTATATATATGGCACACCAAACAACGGTTTGAGCAAAAGCGCCATGGTGGCGGCTTCTTCCACGGCGATGACGAGATCGTACCGCTCGCGCCACAGACGCCAGGCCGCCATCGGAAACATCAACGCATCACAGATCAGTTTTTGCACCGAAAACCCTGGCGACATGTTTTTGGTGCCGGGCAGGGCGGGCACGCGAAACAGGCGTAACCCGTCGATGTCAGGGGTGGTCCCTTCGGCATAGACGAGGGCATCACAATGATGCCCTTGGTTGGATAACACGTTCAACAGCGCGCGTACTGCGATGGGCGTGCCGCGTGGAATAAAAAAGGGTTGTGGTGCCAGTACCAGAATACGCATGAAGTCCCCCAATGTGGCCAGAGTACGCCCGCAACGGGCCTCTGGCGTGTGTAAACGCGGCGCATGCATTGAATTGCGTGCGGTTTGGTCTTCGGTGTCACTGTCGTCGGGTGAAGGATAAGCAGGAGTGTCATAAAATGAAAGCGCAGGCGTGGCACCAATGTGTTTCCAAAGCGCATCGGGGGCGTGCGGGAGGGGTCTGAACGCTTGCTGGCGGGCGGGCGTTGGTGTCTAGTCAAGGCAGCAATGCGCCTGATCTCGGCAAAAACATCGTTAGGACAGAGTACCGGTTTGTTTATGATATTCGTTTATCTGCGTTATCAAAGGTGCTTTTCGGCGCATGAGCAGAGGGCGACATGGGCGTAAAATTTCTGGCCAGTACCGGATCTTTGACTGCCGCGCGCCTGTTTACCGCGGTGTCGCAGCTGTTGATCCTGCCTATTCTGGCCCGGTATCTGACCACTGCGGAATTTGGTGCCATCGCGCTGGCCACCACTTTGGTCATGTTTGCGCAGTTGTTTAGTGACGCGGGCCTCAGCCGCTCGCTGGTGCGCCAACCCAATTATGATCCAGTTGAGTGGAGTTCAGTGTTTTGGCTGTTGTGCGCCATCGGCGCGGGATTGGCGGTGTGCGTCTTGGCTCTCGCGCCGATTTGGGCGTGGATTTATGCCGCGCCGGAACAGGGCCAGTTGGTGGCAGCGCTGTCTGTCACCCCTCTATTATTGTCACTGGCGGCGGTGCCCAATGCACAGCTGGAGCGTGAAGACAGGTTTCAGGTTCTTGCGTTTATCCGCGCAAGCGCGGCTATTCTGGCGCTACTGGTTGCGGTTTGGGCCGCCGTCCGCGGTTTTGGTGTCTGGTCGCTGGTTTTGCAACAAATCACCCTGGTGCTGGTGCAATGCACGGCCAGTTTTTGGTTCAGTGGCTACCGTCCGATGTCGCCGGGTCTGCGTTCATCCCTGCGCGAACACCTTATATTTGCGCGCAATTCATTGGGGGTGTCGCTGTTGCAAACTCTGCAACGGCAGCTGCCTTTGATGTTGTTGGGGCACCAATTGGGGGCCTCCACGCTGGGTCTTTATTCCATGTCGCAGCGGCTGTTGTTGCAGCCCACACAGGCGCTGGCGGGTCCCGCGTCGCAGGTGACGTTTGTACGCATGGCCAATGTCCAGTCCGAGCCGGACCGTCTGGCGGCCCTCTACATAGGCAGCATCCGATTGCTGGCCTTGGCGGTTTTCCCGCCCATGGCGGTGCTGGCTGGGGCGGGGGGGGATTTGTTTGCCTTTGTGTTTTCCGAGCCGTGGCGCCCGGTGGGGCTTTTGTTTGCGCTTGCGGCGCCGGGATTTGCAATCGAGGCCGCCGTGTCGATCGCAGGTGTGATGTTTCAGGCGGTGGGGGCGACCGGCTTGCGGCTGAAGATGGTGATCGAGCGCACCATATTGCGCATTCTGGCGCTTGCGGTGGCGGTGCCCTTTGGGATTGAGGCGGTTGCCGCCAGTATTTCGATTTTTGCGCTGCTGTATTTGCCGCGCTATTGGGGGTTTGCGCGCCAAGCCGTGCCATTTTCGCGCCGCGCGGCCGCGACCGCGCTGATGGTCCCCGCCGGTATTGCACTGGCGTTGGGGGCCTGTGCAGGGGTGTTGTATCCATTCTTCACTTCGGATTGGAGCGGTCTTGTGGCGATGCTGGGATTGATCGCGGTTGGCTGGATGCTGGCGGTTGGTCTGCAATGGCGCAATCTGCGGCGCAGCCTTGCGGACTTTGCGCAGTAAGCGACAGATCGAACGAATAACGAAGGACGCGTTTCCGTTTTGGAAACGATCTGGCGAATTGAGTGCGGATCATAACGAAAGTGACGCCTGCACCGACCTATACTTTTGTTTATCTCTATTTTTCTTGTTTGTATCGAAAGAGTACCATAAAATTAAAATAGAATTTAAATATAATTGAGCGCGCGCAAGTCGTACGGGCGCCGATTTGGGATCACATCGTGTGTTTGATGTGATCCATGCACTGCCGAGGCCGAGCTGTTTCTTTTTGTCACCCGCTAGTCGGCGGGGGTCTTGGCATTGTGCGGGTTTTGTAGGGGGTAACGATTGTGCTGAACGATAACTTTGACACGTTCGATCAAGGGGGCACATGGTATGTGTCGGATTTTGCGGTTGCGGCGTCTTGGAACCAGACCGCGTGGGATGATACCTATGTATTAACCCCGCCGGGTGAGGTTGTTTTAACCTTCGATGGTGTTGATTCAGCGGGAAAAGACTTCACCGGTTCAGAACTCCAGTCCAATGATCTCTTTGGCTACGGCAGTTACGAAGTAGAGATGATAGCCTCTGCGGAATCGGGGGTTGTGTCGTCTTTCTTCTTGTACAGCGATGTCTTTTTCGGCGGGGCGCGCCACAACGAGATAGATATCGAATTTTTGGGGAACGACACCACCAAGATCAATATCAACTACTACTACGGCAACCAAAAGTTGGGTGACAATGGCAGCATCCAGGTGGACCTGGGGTTTGATGCGGCGGCCGGTATGAACCGCTATCGGATTGACTGGCGGCCGGACGGAATCAGTTGGTACGCCAATGATGTGCTGATCTATGAAATCGAAGAGGCCACCGCGCCGCTGCCCATTCCGGACGAGCCGATGAAGGTGTTCATGAACATCTGGACCGGCGGTGAAGGGTTGGAAGATTGGCACGGACCTGTGGCGGCGGACGCCACTGCGCAGGCCACGTATTCTTCTGTTGAGTTCACGCCATATGCTCCCGTCGCGCCGTTGGACGGGGCTGGCGCGATCTCATTCGCCGGTGAGGATCAGGCCTATGTGGTGAATTTGGCTGATGGCAGTTTTGCGGCGGCGGCCCGGGTTTTGGCAATCGGGGATTCCCTGACAGAAGGCTGGATCGATGTGAACGATCCCAGCGAAGTGGCTGAGGACCGGGATGGCTATCGCAATGATTTGTTCAATCATATTTTGGGGGGCGACGGCTGGATTGACTATGTTGGCAATCTGAACACTGGCCCGTCGGATATGCTGGATACGGCGCATTCCGGTCTGGCGGGGGAAGCGCTGCGCAATATTGTGCACAACAACGATGCCAGCGTCGCGGATCTGTCGGTCAATCTGGCCACCCACGCGCCGGATATCGTGTTGTTGATGGGCGGTACAAATGACTTTAACGCCACCAATTTCTTTAGCAATCGCTTCCCGAATTTGATCGCCAATCTTGGGATCGCCATTGATCAGTTTTACGCCTATGCGGGCAATGCTGAGAAATATCTGGTGATCTCCACTCTGGCGCCAAAAATCCGCTCTAGCACGCCCGAAGAATACGCCTATTTCATCAATGAAGGCTATTCGATCGTCGATGGCATCGAGGTGGTCGGAGACGCGGGGAATGGCAGCTATGTGCCCGGTTTGCGGGCTCTGGTTGAGGCGCGTCAGGCCCAGCATCCAACGTTGATTTTATACGATAATCCGGTGGGTCTGGCCGGGTTGTCGACGGATGATGTGCATTACACCAACGACAGTTACATCGCATATGCGCAGGGTCTGTATGATCTGTTGCTGGCCGAAGTTGGTCAGGTTGGGGGCTCTTTTGCCACTGTTTCCGGCACCTTACCGGTCGCGACTGATGTTGTGGGCGGGAACGCTGGGGATCGGATTATCGGGGACGCCAATGACAATACGATCTTTGGCGGCGGTGGTGTCGATCATCTGACAGGGGGGGCTGGCGCCGATGTCTTTGGCTATGGTGCCGCCTCTTTGGATGGGGCGCGGGATCTGGTGACGGATCTGGCACGTATCGAAGGGGACAGCGTTGATCTGTCGGGCGTCGCGGATTTTTATGGCTGGAGCGCAGCAGAACTCGCCACGGCTTTGGTGCTGACCGAAGACGCAGGCGGCACAGAACTGGCCATCACCACGCCGGGTGGCCTGATCACCCTGGCCTATTTTGAAAACGTGACCCAAGTAGATTTGCAGGCGGCGATAACTGGCGCCGCGCCCGACACGGGCGATGACGACAATAATATGGCGCTGTCTGCGCCAGATACGGATATTGATGCGTCCGAAGCGGATACCGTTCAGATTCAATTGGTTGGCTTGGATGCGGATGCAACTGCAACTGTGACGGTTAGCTCAGGCGGGCAGGATGTGCAGCAGGTCGCGACGGCGGATGGGACATTGCTCTTTGACCTGACCAGCCTGCCTGCAGGCACTGTTACCACATCGGTGACGGCCACAGATGGCGGCGGTAACTCGACCACACTGGCCGGACCGGATCTGACGTTGGAAGAACAACCGGCGCCGCCCCCGGATGGGCCAGAAGCGCCGGTCGACGGCGACGGCGCCATCTCTTTTGCCGGGGCCACGCAGGCCTATGTGGTGAATCTGGCCGATGGCAGCTATGCGGCGGCGGCCCGGGTTTTGGCAATTGGGGATTCCCTGACCGAAGGGTTCATGGACATCAATGACCCCAGCGAAGTGGCTGAGGACCGGGATGGCTATCGCAATGATTTGTTCAATCATATTTTGGGGGGCGACGGCTGGATTGACTATGTTGGCAATCTGAACACTGGCCCGTCGGATATGCTGGATACGGCGCATTCCGGTCTGGCGGGGGAAGCGCTGCGCAATATTGTGCACAACAACGATGCCAGCGTCGCGGATCTGTCGGTCAATCTGGCCACCCACGCGCCGGATATCGTGTTGTTGATGGGCGGTACAAATGACTTTAACGCCACCAATTTCTTTAGCAATCGCTTCCCGAATTTGATCGCCAATCTTGGGATCGCCATTGATCAGTTTTACGCCTATGCGGGCAATGCTGAGAAATATCTGGTGATCTCCACTCTGGCGCCAAAAATCCGCTCTAGCACGCCCGAAGAATACGCCTATTTCATCAATGAAGGCTATTCGATCGTCGATGGCATCGAGGTGGTCGGAGACGCGGGGAATGGCAGCTATGTGCCCGGTTTGCGGGCTCTGGTTGAGGCGCGTCAGGCCCAGCATCCAACGTTGATTTTATACGATAATCCGGTGGGTCTGGCCGGGTTGTCGACGGATGATGTGCATTACACCAACGACAGTTACATCGCATATGCGCAGGGTCTGTATGATCTGTTGCTGGCCGAAGTTGGTCAGGTTGGGGGCTCTTTTGCCACTGTTTCCGGCACCTTACCGGTCGCGACTGATGTTGTGGGCGGGAACGCTGGGGATCGGATTATCGGGGACGCCAATGACAATACGATCTTTGGCGGCGGTGGTGTCGATCATCTGACAGGGGGGGCTGGCGCCGATGTCTTTGGCTATGGTGCCGCCTCTTTGGATGGGGCGCGGGATCTGGTGACGGATCTGGCACGTATCGAAGGGGACAGCGTTGATCTGTCGGGCGTCGCGGATTTTTATGGCTGGAGCGCAGCAGAACTCGCCACGGCTTTGGTGCTGACCGAAGACGCAGGCGGCACAGAACTGGCCATCACCACGCCGGGTGGCCTGATCACCCTGGCCTATTTTGAAAATCTGAGCGAATCCGATCTGTTGGACGCGATTAACAGTGATGGAGCAGGTCCGCCGCTGATCGGGACGCACCGGCGGGAGACATTAAACGACACGGATGCGTCGACCTTTATCCAAGGGCTGGAAGGCGACGATACGATTTTTGGAAATGGCGGCAATGATACCATCGATGGTGGGTCGGGCCGGGACCGACTGTATGGCGGTGAAGGCGCTGACGTGTTCCTGCTGACGCAGGAGAACATCGACCGCTACCGCGACGAAGTTTATGACTTCTCGGTGGCAGAGGGCGACAAGGTTGATTTGTCCCTGCTGGCGGCTTTGTATGGGTGGGACAGCGCGCAGACGCTGGCCAATATATCCTTCCGCGATCTCAGTAATGGGCTGCGGATCAGTGTTAGCACGCCTGACGGAGGGTTTAATTACCTGCTGCGGGATGTGACCGAAGCGGAGTTTCTTGGTGGGGACACCCTGATCTTGCAGGCGGGATCCGCCGATGAAGACAATAATTTGCTACTGTCGGCACCGGATCTGGACATCGACGCGGTGGAGGCGTCGGCGGTGCAAATTGATATCAGCGGTCTGGATGCTGATGCATCTGCGCTGGTGACGGTCAGTTCGGGAGGGCAAGATCTGTCGCAGGCCATTACAGCAGATGGCGCGTTGTTCTTTGATCTGACCAGTTTACCTGCCGGAACCGTGACCACATCTTTGTTGGCCACTGACAGCGAAGGCAACACGCTGGCGCTTGACGGACCTGAACTGACACTGGCGGCGCCGCCCGATACCTCTGCCGATGAGGATGGCAATCTGGCTGTGACGCCAGCCGATACGGATATCGATGGGGGTGAATCCAGTGCTGTGCGCTTTACCGTTTTTGGGCTGGACGCGGATGCCACGGCGGTGTTGACCATCAGTGATGGAAGCAGTTCGGTTGTGTCTGACCCGATCCTGTCCGATGGCGATGTGATCCTTGATGTGCAAGGGCTGTCCGATGGTACATTGACGGTCTCTTTGACGGCCACCGACGACGACAGCAATATGGTCACGGTCACCGGTGCGGATCTCACGTTGGATTCTACGGTGATTGTGTTGCCGCAGCTGTTGGGGGATCACCGCAACAATCGTTTGACGGATGGCGATGACGGGACAGAGATCATCGGATTTGCCGGAGATGACCGCATTTACGCCAATGGGGGGGATGACATTCTGGATGGCGGCGCCGGGTTAGACAAATTGTATGGCGGCGCGGGTGCGGATACGTTCCGGTTCAGCATCGAAACACTAGATGGCAAGCGTGACACCGTTCGAGAGTTTTCAACCGCAGAAGGCGACAAGCTGGATCTGTCTTTGATCGCGGATCACTATGGTTGGACCGCCAGCGAGACCTTTGACACGCTTGCGCTGCGCAATCTGACTGAAGGGCTGCGGATCACCATCACCACGCCGGACGGGTCTTACAATCTGGCACTGGTTGAGGGATTGACCATCGATGAGGCCTTGGCCTCGGATGTGTTCCTGTTCTAGGGCAGAAACAGAGATGACCGGGAGGGAGGGATCTGTGGGTCCCTCCCTTTTTAGTTTGACACCGGCGTGATGGCCGCAGTTTGTACGGGTTTTGCTGCGGACGCCTCTCCAACGCGGGCCCCACGTCCGGTGGCGACGGCCAGTTCTGCAATGGCGGTCGCATAGGCCCGGTGTGCTTGGGCCAGTCGGGTGTCGGTCTGGGTCAGATCGTCTTCGGCGTCGAGCATTTCGAACAGGGTGGTGGCCCCCAGACCAAAGACATCGCGCGACAGTGTGTTCAAACGCCGATAGCTGCGAGAGGCCTTGCGCAGGGATTTGATCTCTTTCAACCGGTTTTGCTGGCGCGATAACACCTCTTCCACTTCTCCAATCGCGTCTCGCACTTCGACCTGCCACTGCAATTCCGCCTGACGCGCCCGGGAAACGGCCGCGTCACGGTTTGCCAATAGGCGAGGGCGATCCAGAACGGGAATATTGATCGCTGGCCCGACCTGTAGGCTGTTGTCGGCATCAATGCGAATGGAGCCGCCAATCGACAGTGACGGATAAAGCTGGGCTTCACTAACCCCCACCGCTGCCATCTGCGCCGCCAAGGTGCGCTCGGCCGTCAGGATATCAGGACGGTTGCGCAATAGATTGGCAGGCACGCCGGGTTGGAACCCTTTTCTCGGAATTGGAATGCCGTCATAAGATTTGCGAAGCTCGCTCACAATCTGTGCGGAAGGGGCGGCCAGCAAGGTGGCCAACCGCACGGCATTGGCATTGAACCCAATTTCAAAGGCAGGGATATTGGCGCGTTGCAGGGCCAGTTCCGCCACCGCGCGGCTGTTTTCCAGTTCGGTCGCTTCGTTGACCTCACGTCGCTGTTCAATCAATTTCAGCGTTTCGTTGCGGTTTCGAATGCTGCGGTTGGCAATTGCAATTGAGGCCTGGAAAAAGCGCGCGTCGATATAGGCCGCTACCAGTTCGGCCTGATAGGCAAGGCGCACGGTCTGTTCAGAATAGCTTGTGGCTTCGAGCTGGGCGAGGGCCTGTTCGCGCCTGCGGGAAAAGCCACCAAATAGATCAAAGACGTAATTGGCGTTGAGCGTAGCAATTTCACTATGGGCGCCCGCTTGCCGCCGCAGGGCCTGCAAACCCGCACTGCCCGAGGCCTGGGCTGCGCCGGGGGCGGCGGCACGGTATTGCGCCTGTGCTTCAACCAATCGTTCTTGGGCGATTTTGATGTTCAGATTTCGGGTCAGCCCCTGATCCATATATTGGTTCAGCGCGGCGTCATTATAGACGGTCCACCACCGTTCAAAGGCTGCGTTTTCCAGTTCAGCCGAATTCAAAAACGCATAGTGCTGCGGTAACTGGATCTGTGGCGGCGTGTAATCCGGTCCCACGGCCGCACAAGAAACCAGAACCGCAGATGCTGTGATCGCGATCAAAGATTTCATAAGTCTGCTCTTACCTGTTTGGGTTTTTCTTTTGAGCATACCCGAAACCGCCTAAATACAGAGCGATTTTGAAATTTGGTGTGAATTGTGGTGGAAGTTCTATCGTGGTGTCGTCGAATTAACACAGAAGTGAACGATGATCGGCCCGGTTTTGAAATGCGGGCCGATCACTGCATTGGGCTGAAACTATCTGGTGGCGTTGGTGCGCTTGGCCCAGGTGCGCAGGAAATGCGCGTCATACAGGGGCATTGGCATCACCTCGTCACCCACCACCGTAATCGCCGGTGAGAGATAGCGCGTATTTTTCAACGCCGTGGCGCAGCCGCTCTGAACTTCGATCCCGCGACTGATCGGGCAGATCTTTATGATGTTTTGCGCAATCAGGAAGTTGGTCAATGGATCATAGGTTGATCCAGCGCCTGCACCGGAACAGTTGATGACAAAACCAGTGTCGTAGACCGTTTCAGTGCCATCTGGGGCACGTGCATGGACACGGGCGCCGGTGTCTGTGTTTTCGACTGCAAACACACGGCCCGCCACGATGCGGGTTTTCCCGGCGTCCATCAGGCGATGGAAGTCGCCAATGGTGTCACGGGTCCCGCCCCGGAACCAATGGCCAAGGATTTTGGGAACTTCGCGTGCCTGTTCCTGATCCGGCAAGAATTGCGCCAGCCCGTGCGTGATGAAAAAGGCGCGGAAACCGGCGCGCATTTCGCGCATCTGGTCTCCGGCGGCGCGCGCTTTGTCCATGGCGTGTTTCACATCCTTCAGGAAGGACTGCGCCGTGGCATGGTTTCGGGAGAGTTCAGGCACTGTGACGTGGCGTGGCAAACGCGGCACCAGTGCCGCAGGCAGCACACCATCCGATGAACAGGCCACAAATTTCAGCTGCGCCTCAGGAATTACAGATTGGCTCAGACGCAAGGCATCTAGCATGGTGGCATTTGAGCCAATGCAGAACACTTCCGCGCCTGCTTTGATATGTTCGGCGATGCGCGCTTCATTGCCAAACAGGGTTGCGGCGCTAAAGGGGCCTTCGTCGCCGTCCATGCGTTGGGTCTGTGGCCCGCCGGGGGCAATATCAAGCGCATCGCCGACATAAGTGTTGCCCGCATCGGTGCTGACCGCGATGCGGTTGTTTTGTTCGCACACCGAAAGCGCTGTTTCTGCGATCAAAGAAACCTGAACACCTGTGTCGCGCAGCGTGTTCAGCACCTTTTTGATCTTTTCTTCCATAAAGTCGCCATAGAAGCAGCGCGGAACGTTCAGCCCGTAGGTGTCATCTTTGTCCAGCAGCACCTGCGCCGCAGCCAGCCAATCGGGCCGACGGCCGTCCATACGACGACAGATGTCGGACCAGTTGTCGACAATCCAGCGCGCAAACTCGGGGTCGATGTCATCGGCAGGCGAGTTCAGCAGATAAGCGTACCGCCAAGGGGTCTCCTGATCCTCGCGGGCATACGCCGCACCGCGTCCCAAGGCCGACACATTTGCGCCAATCACTAACAGCGTATCTCCCGGACTGAGAGAGCAAGTCTCGACAAATGCTGCCGCAGTTAAGCCATCTCCTACCACTATGTGTGTGTAGCCAGTGTCCGACGTTTCGCCGTAGTTCATATATGTCGTCCTTTCGCGGTCGGCGCTGATCTTGCACATGTCTCAAGAAAACCGCTCTCAGAAAGAGTGCTTTGCTCAAGGCCGTGACGCCCGTCGTCGTTGCGTTGTCAAAATTTCAAAACCTGCGGAGATCGGGCGCGTCTTGGATCACGGCCACCTGTCGCAGTCTGAGAGTGGTAGTTGCTGTTTGCGGAGATAATTCAATACGTTAAATTTTGCAATTGCCCTGATGGCAAAAGCATAGGCCATCGTAAAAATTATTGCATTGATCGCTAAAAGTTTGTGCAAAACAACGGGTTGTTTATGGTGGATTATGGACTTGAGCGGGTCAGATCGCCAGCGTGGCCGGAGGATCGCTATGCGATATTGGCGCCACTGCGCGGTCAAAGTATGGGTAAACAGATGACCTAGTATGCCGATTTCGGGTCTAACGAGGTTTATCCAGACTTGCTGAAAATCAACATTAAGTAAGCCCGCCCACAATATTCACTTGGAATAAACACAAATACCGGCAAGATCACAATATCGAGATTTAAGTCGCAATTATCAAGAAAGTGGCTCCATGGCCATGCATCAAAAGATTAAGACGTACTGGAAAAATCTGCAATTTCGCACATATTTCCCGGCCGTGCTGGCGTTAGTGGTCGTCTGCGGCACCAGTATGTTCATAGATAAACAAAAGAGAATTATCCAAAATCAAACGCTGCGTGCCGCGGTTTTGAACGAAGCGAGCATGATCAAATCTAGGTTGGAAGGCACATTGAATGCCGACTATCAGATTTTGAAAGGTCTTGCCGCCGTTTTAGCAACCGAACCGGATATGACGCAGGAGCGCTTCAGTACGCTGGCGCGTGGGGTGTTGGCCGACAACGTTGAATTGTTAAACATGGGGGCGGCGCCGGGGCTTGTCATCCGAATGGTACATCCACTGGACGGCAATCGAGCTTTGCTGGGTCTGGACTACAACGACCTTCCGGCGCAACGGGCCGCGGCCTATCAGGCGCGTGATAGTGGCGAAGCGGTGTTGGCCGGGCCGCTTGATCTGGTGCAAGGCGGGCGCGGGCTGATTTTGCGCGTGCCTATTTTTACAGGGCCTGACCAGACATTTTGGGGCATTTTGTCGGCGGTTGTAGATGTTGATGTGCTGTGGGACCAGGCGGGACTGTCTGATCCTGATCTCGGTCTTGAACTGACACTGGTTGGCACTGACGGGCGCGGCGCCGATGGCGCCCTGATTTTTGGCTCGCCCGACATACGGTCGGATGCACCGGTGACCATGGACATCCTCTTGCCCAAAGGGTCCTGGCATCTTTCGGCGCGCCCTGTTGGCGGGTGGGATCAATCTTCCGACGCGCTCTGGCGGCTTCGCCTGTCTTTGTTTGTCGCTGGGGCACTGATCCTTGTGCCTACATTTCTGGTCGGGCACCTGTCTGTTGCCCGGCAGAACGTCATTCAAACGCTTAGCGCGCGGGAACGGCAGCTGAAAACCGTGTCTGACCGGCTGAATGTGGCCGTGCAAACTTCTAAGATCGGGATTTGGGATCTGGATGTCGCGGAGGGGGTGCTGGTGTGCGACCTGCAGATGCGCCGCAATTACGGCCTTGCAGATCAAGACACACGCGATCTGAACAAATTTTGGAAATCTATGGTGCACCCCGACGATTTGGCTGAGGTTGAGGAGGCCTATAATGCTCTGTTGAAGGGGGGGGCGACCTTTTTGCACGATTATCGAATTGTGCTGCCAAGCGGTGACATCCGGCACATCCGGGGGTTGGCGAACAAATTCGTGGAAGCGGACGGTCGGGAAATTGTGATTGGTGTGAACTGGGACGTGTCAGAAGACGCCCAGCTGCGCGAAGAGCTGACACAGGCCAACGTGACGTTGACACAACGCAATGACGAACTGAACGCCGGCAAGCGCGCGTTAGAGCAGGCACATGCGACATTGCAGGAAAAACAGGTTGAGCTTCGGCGTCTGTCGATGGTTGCAAAATACGCTTCGGACGGCATTTTCCTATGTGACCTTGAGAGCCGTATATTTTGGGCCAATGACGCCTTTGAAACGGTCACAGGATTTTCAAGAGAACAGGCCATCGGGCAGCGGCCCAGAGATCTTTGGTATGGGCCAGAGACGGATCAGGACATGGTCGCCAAGGTTGGAGAAGACATCGCGCGGCAGCAGAGATTTTATGCGGAGATGATCAATTATCGGCCAAATGGTGAGCCGCACTGGATGGCTTCCACGATGGTTCCGGTTCCCGACGACTCTGGTGAAGCGATGTTCTTGCTTGGCGTCAAACGCGACATTAGTGAAACCAAGGACCGCGAGGCGGCCCTGGCGAAAGCGACCGCGGCGGCCGAGTACGCAGATCGTGCCAAATCTGAATTCCTTGCCAACATGAGCCATGAAATCCGCACGCCGATGAACGGAATTATTGGCATGGCGGATTTGTTGGCGGATGTGGCTTTGGATCCTGAGGCCCGCGATTGTGTGCAGACCATTCGCAATTCTTCGCAGGCGTTGTTGAAAATCATCAATGATATTCTGGATTTGTCGAGCCTCGAGGCGGGGCGGCTGGCAATTTCGCCGGCGGACTTTGATCTGCACGACTGTGCCGAAGATGTTGTCGCCCTGTTGCGCGCCAAAGCGGATGAAAAGAAAATCCGGTTACATCTGGAGATGGCCCCCGATTTGCCACGCTGGGTGCGTGGTGATGATGGTCGGCTTCGACAAATCCTGATTAATCTCATTGGTAACGCTGTTAAATTTACATCCGAAGGCGCGGTTAAGGTTCGTATCCGGTTGGTCAAAGGACCCGCGCATCGTGTGGCCTTTGAGGTGGAAGATTCCGGTATTGGTCTGTCAAAAGACCAGCAGGGCCATATCTTTGATCGGTTCACGCAGGCGGATGCGGCGACGACCAAAGTGTTTGGGGGCACTGGGCTAGGCTTGACCATTTCAAATATGCTGGCGCAGCAGATGGGCGGGGCGATTGCTGTGACATCTGAACCGGGCCGCGGGTCATGTTTTACCGCCGAAATTCAACTTGAAAAACCGCTGGCGCCCGCGCCGTTTAAAACCTCGCTGCCGGACGGGCTTTCGAACCCTCAGGTGACGCTGTCAAAGGCGGTTGTGCTGGTCGCCGAAGACAATCGAACCAACCGGATGCTGATCCAAAAATATATGAAGGGTCAACCGGTTGAGCTGGTGGAGGCTGTGAACGGGCGCGTGGCTGTAGAGCTGTATCAGGAACGGCTGCCGGACATTATCCTGATGGATATGTCTATGCCCGAGCTGGATGGCATCGAAGCCACTCGTGCGATCCGTGAGATGGATTTGCCGCAACCAAAAATCATCGCGTTGACCGCCAACGCCTTTGCGCGTGACAAAGAGGCTTGCCTTGAAGCTGGCATGGATCATTTTTTGACAAAACCGATCAAAAAAACGATTTTACTGCAAACACTTGCGGATATGCAGATGCAAATCTCCCCTACCACTGAGCCCCGTGCGGATGAAGATGTGACGGCCTGATGTTTCAGCGGGTCCAAACTGATGCGGGCAGCATTTGAGGGTCAAAAGACGGGCCAGAGGTGCTATAGACGCGGCTGATGACATCGCGAAAACGGCTTATTGTCGGCCCGTTGTCCAACACACGCTGACGCCGATACACACAAATGTGTAGTCCTGGGGGGCGCTGCGCACTGGCGCAGCCGCTGCGGGACCGGTAGCTGAACGCGCACAGCGCTGCCTTTGGCCGGGCGGCAGAACTGAAATATTCGGGAGGCCGTCGTGACCACTGTCCAGCTCAACAGCATTGGCAAAGCGTTTGCAGGCCTCACTGCCCTTGCCGATCTGGATTTGTGCATCCGGTCGGGAGAGCTAGTGGCGCTGCTTGGGCCGTCTGGCTGTGGTAAGACCACAACGCTTCGGATGATCGCAGGACTTGAACCGCCCACATCGGGTAAAATCCTGTTTGACGGGCGCGATGTGTCGTCTGTTGCCGTGCAGGACCGCAATGTGGGGCTGGTGTTTCAGCGCTACGCGTTGTTTCCACATATGACCGTTGAGAAAAACATCGCTTTTGGCCTGAAGGTGCGCGGCGCGCCTGCGGATCAGATCCGGCGTGAGGTCGATGAGATGCTTGAGGTGGTGCAGCTGACAGCGTTGCGACATCGGTTTCCGGCACAGTTGTCTGGGGGACAGATGCAGCGGGTTGCGATTGCGCGCACGCTGATCACCAAGCCGTCAGTTCTGATGATGGATGAACCCTTGGCCAATCTGGACACCAAACTGCGTGGCGAAATGCGTCGTTTTATTCGGCACTTACAAAGACGGTTGGGGATCACCACCATTTTTGTCACCCACGATCAGGTCGAAGCGATGGAGCTTGCGGATCGGGTGGCGGTGATGTTTGACGGAAAGATCGCGCAATATGCGACACCTGATGAGCTGTACCAACAACCTCGGAGCCAGGCAGTTGCGGATTTCATGGGGGCGAGCAATCTGTTTCCGGCGACGATCGTAGCGCCGGGGGTGGCGCATATGGGGTTTGGAAAGCTGACACTTCCCCCCAGCTCGGTGCCCGAGGGGCCTGCGCAAATCCTGTTGCGCGCCGAAGCCCTGGATATACATCACGACCCGCCGACCGAGGTGGAAAATTGCCTGTCGGGTGTGATAGCCGCCCGTGAATTCTTTGGGGCCACAACACGCTACACCGTGATCTGTCAGGGCGTGGAGATCGTAGTACAAGAACATTCGCGCCGCCGTCTTGCCGAAGGCGCTAGCGTGTTTTTGACCATCCACCCTGACCACATTTGGATTTTACCGGATCCGACGACCACAATACCTATGGGAGACCCTACATGAACAGCCTTACCCTCCGTGTGTCTTTGATCGCCAGCCTGTTGGCGGGCAGCGCGCATGCCGACAGCGTTGAACAGTTTCGCGACACCTTTCTGAACGGGGGGGCGCCGTGGGACAGTGTACAGACCCGCGCCAAGACCGAAGGGGGCGTGAACCTGTATTACTGGGGGGGCAGTGATCCGTTGAACATCTGGATGGATCAGGTGGTGGCCCCGGATTTGGCAGAGTTGGGCGTGACGTTGAACCCTGTGCGTATCACCGGCACCAAAGACGCGATTGATCTGGTGCTTGCGGAACGTGGCGCTGGCAAGGGTTTGGGCGCGGGCAGCGTCGATGCGATCTGGGTGAATGGGGAAAATTTTGCAACGCTAAAGCGTCAGAACGCCCTCTTTGGGGGATTCGCCGACAAGCTGCCAAACAGCGGTCATTTTGAATGGGACGAAGCTGACGCGCGGTCCCTGCTGAACCTGCGGGATTTTGGCGTGACCACCGACGCCGCAGAGGTGCCCTGGTCCGGTGAACAATATGTCTGTTCGCTCAATTCGGACCGGGTTGAACGGGGTGAGGCCCCCGCGACGTTCGCCGAGCTGGCGACGTATCTCGAAACCCATCCGGGCAAGTTCACCTATGTGAAGCCGCCCCATTGGTTGGGCAACACCTTTGTGCAGGCAGCGCTATATGCGCACAATCCCGATGGGACCGGCGGCGCGGCGTTTCAAAACACATTGGCGGAGCTGGGCGTGGCCGAGCTGACCCGTTTGATCCAGCCGGGCTTTGAGTATCTGAAGAATATCGAACCTTTGTTGCTTGGGGCACAGGGCGGCAACATTCGTTACCCCGAAGACGGCGCAGCGCTGAGCGGGTTGTTCCTAAACGGCGAAATCGACTTTGCCTGCCAGTTCGGCCTGTATGCAGTGGCGACGGGTCTGGCCGACGGTAGCATGCCCGAAGGGGCCGAAGCATTTGTCTTTCCACAAGGAAATATGATCAAGAATAAGAACTATCTTGTGATCCCGTCCAATGCGCCCAACCCGGCGGCGGCTCTGGTTCTAGCCAATTATATGGCGTCCGTGGCAGCGCAGGCGTCGAAGCTGCAATACACTGGCATGCCCG
Source organism: uncultured Paracoccaceae bacterium (assembly GCA_947492585.1). Classification (GTDB taxonomy): domain Bacteria; phylum Pseudomonadota; class Alphaproteobacteria; order Rhodobacterales; family Rhodobacteraceae; genus Epibacterium. The sequence goes on along the minus strand of CANLND010000018.1, from coordinate 17,002 downwards.
CAGGGATAGATCCGTGGACCCTGACCCCAGAAGAGGCCAAGATCGTCACAGCCGCAGCGCCGGATTTGATTGGGGTGACACAAGCCGAGCTTGACGCCAACACCGCCCCCGATACCAACGCGACGTTGGTTGATGTGATCGAGGCAGTGTGGCTGGAGTATATCGAACGTGCCAGCACCGACCCGTTTGACGCCATCGTGGCCCGCGCGGCGGCCAATCTGCCCAACTGATCGGGCAGGCGCGCGATGACCGATCACCGGGGCTCCTCTTTTTGGGTTTGGGCGCAACTGGCACCGGCTCTGCTGGTGCTGGTGGTTCTGTTTGGTGGTGCGCTGGGTCTCGGCGTGGCGCAGGCCCTTGGGTTTGCGCCGTGGTTCGGGGTGAATACGTTTCCTGACACGCGTCATTTTGCGGCCCTTTGGTCTGATGCCGCGTTCTGGCAGTCTCTGGGGCTGACGCTTTATTATGCCGTTGTTTCTACCGCGCTGTCATTGGTGTTTGGCGTTGCATTGGCGCTGGCGCTGCAACGGGCCTTTCCGGGAAAGGGTCTCTACAAATACATTTACAAGCTGCCGTTGATGATCCCGTATACTGTCGGCATAGCACTGGCCGTCCTTATGCTGGGCAATGGCGGTATGGTGTCGCGTGGGCTGGCGTTTGTTGGTTTGATCAATGATCCCGGTCAGTTTCCTCAGATCCTGAAAACGCACGCAGGGTGGGGGATCATCGCGGTCTACGTCTGGAAACAAACCCCATTTGTCACTCTGACGGTGTATGCGGTGCTGCTGGGGCTGGGTCGGGAAACGGCCGAGGCGGCGGCGGTTCTGGGCGCGCGGCGGCGGCAGATCTTTTGCTATGTTATCTTGCCGCAGATCCTGCCGGCCATTGTATCGTCCTCGCTGATCATTTTGGCGTTTAACATTGGGGCGTTTGAGGCGCCGTTTATTCTGGGCGGCGGCTACCCCGAAACGCTTCCGGTGGTGGCGTGGCGCTATTTCAACGACGCAGACTACAGTTTGCAGCTGCGCGGCATGGCTGTTGTGGTGTCCATCGCGGTGATGAGCGGCGTGGTGCTGTTTGGATATCTTGTGGCCTATCGGCGGTATGAACGCAGGATGGGGCGCGGGTGATGTTACACTGTCGCAAATTGTATCTGTGGTTGGTGGGGATGCTGATCCTTGGTCCCTTTGTGCCATTGATCATACAAAGTCTTGCGTTTCGCTGGGCCTGGCCAGACCTGTTGCCGTCAATCTGGTGGGTGGAGCAGCGCGAAAATTCTCGACTTCCGTTGGCGTGGGATTATGTGATTTCGCCCTACAGTCGGGTGTGGGAGGCGACGCTAAACACAGTTTTTATCGGACTGAGCGTCACCTTGATTGCGCTGGTCATCTGCCTGCCGGCGGCACGGGTCCTCGCGCGCGAGAATTTTCGCGGCAAGGCCGCGTTTGAATTCTTTTTGGCGATGCCGTTGATTGTGCCTGAGGCGGCGATTGGCATGTCGCTGCTGATGATTTTTATCAAACTGGGGCTGGCGGGCAGTTACCTTGGTGTGATTGTCGTCCACTTGATCCCCACTCTGCCCTATATGATCCGAATGCTTACGGCAGTCTATCAGGGGCTTGGACGCGAGTTTGAGGAACAGGCGATGGTATTGGGGGCCAGCCGTGGGCAGGTCTTGCGCTTGGTCACCTTGCCGATGTTGATGCCCGGGGTGATTGCCGGGACGCTGTTCACCTTTCTGGTTTCGAGCAATATCTTTTTGCTGACGTTTTTCATGGGACAGGGACAGATCGTTACGCTGCCGACGCTGCTGTTTTCCAAAATCTCTGGCGGTACGTTGGATGCCACGGCGGCGGGGATCGCACTGGTGGTGACGTTGCCCGGAATCGTGTTGTTGCTGATCACGGAACGCTTCATCAACGAAGAAGCATTCGGTAAAGGGTTTGGCAGCTGAGAGCGTGCTACAGGAGCGTGTGTATTAGATCCCGCAACAGGCGGGCGGCAAAGATCAGCAAGAGCGCGCCGCAGATCCTGCGAAAGACCTGAAACCGGATCGACGTCAGCAGATGTGCCCGGGCCAGATGTGCCACACTTGCGTAGGCGCTGAGCGAGAGGATCGAGAACACACAATAGGTCAGGACCAAAATCGCGATTTGCGGCGCAATCGGGACCTCTCTTTCGACCGCTTGGGGCAACACCGCCAGATAAAACAGCAGCGCTTTGGGGTTGGTAACGGCAAGCGAAAACGCTTCCAGGAACAAGTGCTTTGCGCGGGGGGCGGAACAGTCGTTGATGATAGGAGGCGGCGCACTGGCCCAAACCAACTTGGCGCCAAGCCAGACCAAATACCCCGTTCCTAGGGCTTGAAACAGCGTCCAAAGCGGACCTTGGCTTGCTGCAAATGACGCAAGGCCAAGCCCACACGCCCCGCCGCCCACCGCAAGTCCAAGGGAGTTCCCCATGATCGTTGGGAAAATCCGGCGCACCCCCAACTGAACAGCGCGGTGACACGTGTTCAGGTTGGCGGGGCCGGGGGTGATGATGTTAATGGCTGAAACGGTGGCAAAAGAGGCCCAAAGAACCCAGGTCATATACACTCACTTGCTATTGGCGCGTTGTGGGCAGGGTATACTGTGGGGTGGTCAAATGACCCCGGATATCGAATGTTGTTCGGTCTATCTGCGGCTGTTTCGAAGGCGAATTATACTGATGCCGTTCCAATCTAAATGTTGTGGGTCCATGCCCGCGTCATCAGAGATGCTAGCGCACTTCAAACGTGGTGACGGCCAGTGCCGCTGAACCGGCAGCGGCGCCGCTCAGGTCTGCAAAAACGTTTTCCGCCAATTGCCCGTCGCGATCAAGGATCTGGGTCAGTGGGGTTTGCGCCGCCACGGCGAGCAACAGTTGGGCGGTGTCTCGCTGTGGCCCGTCACGCGTGACCGGGACATCAAATCGGACCAGATTGCCTGAACTGGCCATGAAACGCTGCAAATCCTGCACCACGCCGTTGTTGTCGACCAACAAAAGAGCGACGTATTTGCCTGCGGTCCCACGTAAAACGCCGGTGAGCCGCTCACCAGAGGCGATGTTCGCGGCGTCCAAACGCAGTGCCAGGCGGGTGGCAGGGTAGTCCTGATTGCGCTGGACATAGTTCAATGCCGCGCACTGACGGGGATCCAGTAGGGTGCGGGTCTGGCGTAGGTTTGCATCGCTGGCGGTCAGAACTGAATTGGCAAAACTGACAAAGTCGGCTTCGCGCGCGGCGGCCAGCTCTAGGCCAACTCCGTCGGTGCCGTCGCGCCGGGGCAATGAAACAAAGCAGCCGGGAACATCTGCGGCGCGAAGGCGGGTGAGCAAGGTTCCAATGGCGAGATCTTGTTCGTTGGGCACTGGAGCAGGGGCCGCTACACGGGCGGGCGTTGGGGCAGCCACCGCAGCGGGAGGCGCGCTGGACACAGCCGCCAGCCCAGCGGTGGCGACCGGTGCCACGGGTTGCACGACCAGCGTCTGTGTCGTCGTCGGCGTTGTGGTGTTTGCAGAGGAAAGCACGGTAACCGTTTCTGGCGTTATGGGGCCTGAGGTGGCCGGTAACACGGGCGAAAGGGTGGGCGCCAATGGTGACGCGATGGCTTCGACCACCGGAGAGAGGGGCGCGACAGGTGTCACGGGGTCCAAGGAGGCGGTCGTTGCGATGTCGACCGTCGGATCAACGACGGCGCGCAGGGTGTCTGTGGGTGTTGCCGTTACTGTTTCAACGACCTGCGCTTCGCTTTCCTGTGGATCTGCCGGAGCCACGCTGGGCTTGGTCTCATCAACGGGATCCAAGGGGGCGGCGGCTTCAATCGTTGGGTTTGGGACTAAACTGTTACCCTGAATTACTGTGGCTTCGGGAGCGCCTGCTTGTCCGTTTTGTAACGAAAATCCCACAAGCGTGTTGGTGTCCAGCCGGTCCAAAGTGACGGTGAAATTGCGGCCGTGATCTGGTGTGGAGATTGGGCGCAACAGGGGGGCCGTGCCCAGGAGCAACACCAGACCTACTGCACCGTGGATCAGAACTGATCCACCGCCTGCGGCCAGCCATCCTTTTGGGCTGGCACTGCCATAGGGGAGCGCGCTCATACGTCGCCTGAGGCGTGCAAGGTCACAAGCCGAATATCGAGGGTTTCAAAAACAGGGCGCGCCAGTAGAGTCAGCAGCTCGTGCGCCGGTGCGTTGCGATCGATCAGTACGTGCAGCACACTGTCGTTCCGCAGATCTTGTTCGAGTTCATCCAGCGACAACGAGGTGCCATTCAGATCGTAGGTGCCGTCGGGCTGGATCACCAGAATTGGCTTGGGCAGTTGGTCAATTGGCAGCTCTCCGGTTTCAGACAGCTGAATGTCAAAACTGGGGGCTGAAACCAGCGAGCCGGTGGCCAGAAAGAAAAACAGCAACAGCAGTACGATATTGACGATTGCCAATGACATATCCGGCCGGGGTTTTTGCGGAGGTGGTGGCAACAGGCGTTTTTGCGAAGACATTACAACCCCTCCGCGCTGATCTGAGTGGACCAGACATTGGCAGCGCGCAATCGTTCCAGAACGGTGGCCACATCCTGTACTCTGGCCGAAGCGCGTACTACCAAAACAACGGAGGCCGCGACATCCTCGGCGCCCAAAGTATCGGCGAGAGCGGCAAGTTGTGAAAACTCAAATCGCTGCCCGCTGACCAATACGGCATCGGGTTCGACGGTCCAGACCGCGGCGCCATTGCTGTTGCTTGGCGCCGTATGTGCCACAGAGGTGCCTTCGCCGCCCACGATCTGTGCCGGATCTTGCGTCACCGGCGCGCGCTGTTGCAGCGACAGCAGTGAATAGGGCGTCAAATTGGATGACAGCATGAAAAAGATCAGCAGCTGGAACATGGCATCCGCTAAGGGCGTCATCCCAAAGCGTTGACGGCGCGGTGGCGCAGGTGGGAGAATCCGATAGGTGGCCATTTGGGTTACCCTTTGACGGTCTTCCCCTGATCCACCCGCCCATGAATGGCAGCAGAAATCAGCACCTCAATCAGGTTCCGTTCGCGTTCAATGCGCGCTTCAAACCAACTGGCAATGAAATAGGCCACAAGGGCAACGGCCAGACCGACCGCGGTTGTGGTCAAGGCGACCCAGATCCCCCCAGCGAGCGCGCTGGGATCAGCGGCCCCTTGGGACAGGGACAAGACGGAAAAGGCGTCGATCATCCCGATCACCGTTCCCAGCAGTCCCAGCATAGGTGCTGCTTGTACCACCAGATCTAGCATGCGCAGCCGGTCCGTCAGGGTCGCCAGTTCTGAAATGGCAGTCTGACGCCCCAGCTCTTCGGCATAGGCTGTTTCACCGGGACGGGCCTGCATGCCTGTGAACACCGCGTGCAGGATGCGCGATAAGACTGAGTTGCGCGCTGAGGCAGATTGCGTTGCGCTTTCGACTTGACCGGCCAGCCAGGTGTTCAAAATCTGTTCTGCGCCGCTCCGGCGTCCAACGCCAAGACGGGAAAATTGGAACAGTTTAAAAAAGGAGACAGTGACCACCATGAACGACATTACAAATAGTGCGGCAAAGACCGTCAACGTAAAGGGATCAAGGCTTGTGCCAAAGAGATTGGACATAATGCAGGTTCTCTAACGGGTCTGCGAGGCAGACATGCGTTCTAAATTGGGGGTCTGGGATCAGAGACCAAATTGAATGGGGGTGCGCGAGCTGGCGGTCAGGCCTGACATGCACATGGCCTGTTCTTGTCCGGTTGCGTCGGTACAGGCCACCACGTTATTGACGACAATGCGAGAAATAGACCCACACGCTGAACCGGCCAGATCAAATTGCAACACTTTGGTTTTGCCTGCAATCAGGGCTCCAAATTCAAGAACCAGCAACCGGTTCACAATGCCCTCGCCGTCAAAGACTGCAACCTGATAGGCTGCGCGCTCCAGTGCGGTTTGTGATTGGTTCGACGCGACATAGGTCAGTCGACAATCGCCCGCTTCTGTTTCGTTTGCGACGTTAAGATCAAGAAGGAATTGATCGCTTTGGTCCTGAGCAGTGGCGATGTGTGGCGTCAGGCATGCAGCAAGAAGCGCGCAACGCGCAATTGTTTTTGTGACAAAATCAAATGGCATTTGTCCCTCGTCGGGTAACGGCTGAAATCTGTGCCCATATGGGTGTGAAATCCCACCACAAGTCAACCGTGAATTAATGAATGGAATTTCAATTTCAGGTTTTTACAAGAGGGGGCGGTTCTTATCGAAAGACCCCGATATAATAGTCAGGCTCAGCTGTCCCTTTTGCCACGGTCTGGGCTTTTCCGGATATCGGGACCCACCACGGCAATGCATCCATCAGCGCATAGCGACGCACGGTGCGGGTATGTGGTTTTGTGGTTTGAACCTGACGTGGTTGTTGCACCACTTGTGGCGTGCGGAGTTTAGGGGGGGCAGTCTGCGGACGGATAGGACGGGCGAGGTGCACCGTGACTTTGGGTCGCATCTGGGGGCGTAGGCTATACTGAGGCGCGGCCGAGGCCGTTAGCACGGTGCGCGATTTTTGCGGCTGGCGCACCGGGAGCGCGGCTATGTCGTGTTCGCGGGGGACCGCAGTGAGGCGCGCAGGAGGAACGATTTTTGGGTGCGGCGCGAAATCGTGCGCGGGATAGGGTCGAACAGGCTGAAACGACTGCGGGCTTTGGTCAATACGTTGCGGCGTCGGCGTCATAACTGCGACACTGGGGGGCACCAGAACCACGGGGCTTGAAAACAGGTCATGCGCTGAAACCAGCGCAAAGCCGGATGCAACGGAGGCACACAAAAGGCCACAAGAGACTGCAAGATATTTATACATCGGTCTAGTCTAAGAGCTTTTTTGCTTGTTGAAACAGACAAAAGCGCGACCAATGTCGGTCGGGTGTGTTAGATGTGGCGCGAACCCCACTGTTCTGCGTATATGATGCGTCTATCATTTTGAAATTCTTAAATTAAAACGTGAAATCACCGCAAAATGAAGCCAGTCTTTCTTTGTCTTTCGATGCTTTGGGCACACCCCGTATTTGCGGAATTTACTTTTTGCAATCAAACACTTGATGTCGCTAATTTGGCGGTCGGAAGCTATCGGGACGACAGCCTTGAAACGTCGGGGTGGTGGGTGGTTGGGCCAAATCAATGTGCGCGTGTCGATAAGCGGGTGCTGCGCAGCAGATACTATTATATTTTTGCGCAGGATGTCTTTGGGCGGGTGTTGTTAGAGGGGGCAACGCCGATGTGCGTGGGGGCGAATCGATTTCGCATCCGGGGTGAAAGTGACTGCCTGGCGCGTGGTTTCATCGAGGCGCGGTTCTTTGAGGTGGATACAAAAAACGCAGACAGCTGGACCTTCTTTTTACGTGACCCCGGGTTGGGCGGTTGAAGGTGGGCGGGAAATTTCCGCAATTATTGCTCCCCTTGTGGGAGAAGTGCGTCTATATCTACCGTGATATAGGTTGAATTACATTGTTGCTCATGCGTGCTCATCTCACTTGGTTTTTGGTTGTTGTTGCGGCGCTGATTGCGCCCGCAGCTCAGGCGTCGTCACAGGCGGTCGTTGTTGGGGATACAGGCGCGGGCAATGGCAACGGGTTCGCCGACGCATATTATGCGGCGCAGGCGGTCAAAGCCTGGACCGGAGCCGCGCCAGTCTTGCATCGGAACGCCAGCTATGACGCCGTAACCCAGAGCCTGAATGCACTGGCAGATCAGCAGCAAGGGGTGCTGTATTTTGCCGCCCCTACCGCGGGTGGGCAGGTTTTGTTGGATGGTCGGGCCTTTGATCTTGAGGCGTATGTTGCACGTTTTTTTGACGGATCAGACAAGACGCTTGTGCTTTTGTTCGAGGACTGCGCCCGCAGCGATGGACAGGCGACACCGCTGCCGCAGGTCTCCGCCCCGGTTGCGGGCGCATTGGTCGTCGCCCAAAGCGCTACGCCGCAAGGTGTTTGCCCTGCCGATGACCTGCGGATGAGCGATGTGCTGAAACATGCGGCGCGGGCCGGGCAGGGTGCGCCAGATTTGGCGGCGTATGTCCGGGCGGGCGACATTGCGAATTTGCGCAGTTTTGTGCGCGAAAGACCAGAAGAACGCGCAACCGGCGGGTCGGCGGTACAGCCGTCGTTGACCGCCTCGACGGCTGTGATCGCACCGGTGTCCAGCGCTGTGTCGACGGCGTCCATATCAGCTGTGTCGGCCACATCTGAAGCCGCCCGCGTGACGTCGGCCTTTCAACCCCAGCAAGCGCAGGAAACCGTCGTGGTGTTTACAGCGCCGCCCAGTCAGCAAATTCGCGCCCGCAGGCGGGCCGCTGGCCTGCCAAAACCATCAATTATTGTCGGTTTGATTGACGGTGTGACCGAGGCCAGCTTTGCGCCGGCACAGACTGTATTGGACCCGTCGGGCAATGAGATCGGTTATGATACTGTGGCCGCACGTCAACGCCTACGCCGCGATGATCCGGAGCTGTTTGCGTCGCTGGTGGCGGGGGGGGCATTTGATCCGCCGGGCGAAGTTCTGGCCAGCGCGTTGCAGACCGAACTCGCGCGTATGGGGTGTTATACCTCACGGATTGATGGTGACTGGGGGCGCGGCTCTCGTGGTGCCATGGCGCGTTATTTCGATGAAACCGGGGACAGGGGTCAATCCGTTGACCCAACAATTGAGCTGTTCCGCCGGGTGATCAGTCAAGATGACGTCACCTGCGCCGCACCTGTAGCGGCTGCCCCACGCGCGGGCCGCACATCGCGTCCAACGTCAACGACAACAACACGTGCGCGGCCCACCCGACAGGCCCAGCCCTCTGCGCCAGCGGCCCCGACCCGCAGTCCCGGTACAATTGCCCCCGGCGCTGCCCTCACCGGTGTTTTCCGATAGGGGAGTGCAGTTTATGTTCGGAGGCGTCGCGTGCAGTTTAACGTAGACCCTGCCTTTAAACAGGGCACCGCCCAGGCCCGTCAGCGCCGCCGCGCGCGGCAGTTGGTTCTGGGGCTGCGCCTTGCTGGGGCAGCGATGGTGTGTGCCGTGGTGTGTGGTGGGGTTTGGTGGTGGACCACGCGGCCAGAGGTGTCGGATCTGACCCAGGCAGATGCACTGCACATGGTGGGGGTAGACGTGGTGCCCGAAGCCGCGCCCACGCGGCCCGGGGCTGCGGTATTGGTACATTTGCGCCGCGATCCAATGATCTTGCGCATCGATGCACAGGCCGACGCAGCTCCCACACGGCTGTCAGGGCCATCTGGGGTCTTTGCGGCGCGGGCCGGTCCCGATAGGCCAGATCGTTTGACGGTGCTGCGCGAAGCCTTGGTGGCCTCTGAGCAAAAATTGGTCGCGCATCTGCCATCCACCGCAGAGGATTTTGCATTTTTTCGGGCGCAGCGGCGACAGGCTTTGATGGATGCACATCCGGTTCAATTGCAGACGGCGACCGCCAGCGTGGCATTGGTTCAGCCCGTCGCCTCCCGTCGTGCGTTGTACGAAGATACGGTCATTGTGTTGCGTCGGGCGCAGACGTTGCAGGAGGTTTTGCCGACAAAAGGCTTCTCGGCTGCGGCGACGGAACGGATCGTTGGCGCGGCCGAACGTTTGATCAAGGTTGGTGGCGCCTTGCCGCAGGGCAGTCTGATCGCGCTGCGGCATCGCCCGGACGATCAGGGGGGCGAGGGGCCTGCATTGTTGCACATGTCGATCTACGAACCCGATCGCTATCTTGCCAGTCTTGCGCGTACGGGGGCAGGGCGGTTTCAGGTCGCTGCGGATCCGTGGTCAGACCAAGACCTGCTGACACGGGCGCATCAGGCCCATCCCGATCCGCAGGCGGGCACGGATGAGATCCGGCTTCTGGATGCGCTTTATTCGTTGGCGTTGCGCCAGGATATGTCGGCGGACCTGGTGGGCGAGATGATTGTTATGCTGTCGCGAAAATTTGACCTGAACCGCAAGGTTGATCCCAGCGAGCGCGTAACAATTCTGCAAGCGACCTATCCCACCACAGGGGGCGCTACGGGGTCTGAGCTGCTGTTTGTCGGGGTTGAGGGCGGCGCATCTGCGATCCGCTGCTATGTTGTGCCTGATCCGAAGCAGCCGGATACATTTCAATGTTTCGATGGTCGGTCTGTGACGCAGGCGGTCACGGGTGGCGGGTTGGTTGCCGATCTGCGCATTCCTGTCAGTGGGGTGCGCACCAGCGGGTTTGGCCCGCGCCTGCATCCGATCCTAAAGGAAATGCGCCCTCACACAGGCGTGGATTGGGCTGCGCCTACAGGCACCCCGGTATACGCGGCTCAATCCGGCGTGGTGCGCCTGGCGCAGGTGCAGGGCGGGTACGGCAACCTTATGGTGCTGGACCATGGGGCGGGACTTGAAACCCGATACGCGCATCTGCATGCCTTTGCCGAGGCGCTTGTGCCGGGCACAAAGGTGCGCAAAGGGCAGGTGATCGCTTATGTTGGCAGCACCGGACGTTCGACGGGGCCGCATTTGCATTTTGAGGTGCGCCGTGGGGGCACTCCTGTCAATCCGGTTGCGCAAAACAGCGGAGCGGTTGAGGCGTTGGTCAATAAGATTATCAAAGTCGAAAGCGCGGGTCGTGCCGATGCCAAGAACCCGTTGTCCACGGCCACCGGCTTGGGTCAATTTATCGAAGGCACCTGGCTGCGCATGCTGCGGGATCACCGGCCTGATCTTGTGGAGGGGCGCAGCCGCAAGGCGCAGTTGGACCTGCGATTTGATCCTGAACTAAGTCGAGACATGGTGCGCAATCTCGCGCGTGAGAACGAGGCCCACCTGCGTCGTAAGGGCCATCAGATCACTGCGGGTCGGCTGTATCTGGCGCATTTTTTGGGCGCGGCTGGGGCGCATCAGGCCTTGGCGGCGGATCCCGATGCCACCGTGGCGCAGATTATGGGGGCCGCAGTGGTCTCCGCCAATCCGTTTTTGCGCTCCAAGACCATCGCGGATCTTAAAAATTGGGCGGACCGCAAAATGAGCGGCGCCTCGCAGGTGGTCTCCCAAACGGTTCCCTCGTCAGTGGCCCAGTTTCAGAAACACGTCGATCAGATTTTGGCTGGACTTTGATTTTACACCCTTGGGTCGTTTTGGGCGATAGTTAGCCGCGAGAATTTGATCAATTCTGCTGCGTCTTGGGTTGTTAAACCTGCTAATCACATGGCGATTGTTTCGGGGTGCGCCACATTCGATGTGTTTTCCCAGCATTGAGGCCAAATGCGGCGTCGTGGGATTTATGACTCGTGATCGGCTTCGGTAAAAAACACGTATTTTCAATTGCTTGCTGATTATTCGTAAGGTGTGCCGTCAGTGAGGCACAGGTTGGTAAAGAAAACCTTAATTCGCGATACTTTTTTGTTGAATGCTATTAATTTTGAATGCACTGTCGGCGAGAATTTTCACAATTTAATATTGAAATTTTATTTAAAAGTTTCATCTTTTATCTGCAGGTCGTTGAATGATACGGATTTTTCTCCTTGGAACCACCGCTCTTTGTGCTGTGATCTCGGTTGCTGCGGCACAGACCTGGACCAACGGCGATGCTGACGGGAACTGGGGAGCGGCAAACAACTGGGATACCAGCAATGTGCCGGACGCCGCGGATGCAGATGCTATCTTTGATAACGCTGCACTGAGCGGCACCATCGCCTTGCAAACTGCTGATGGCAGCGCCAACAGTTTCACGCTGAATAGTCTCAGCATTGATGGCGATTTTAGCTTGTCGGGTGGTACGCTGATTTTTGATGGGGTGGCGCCACGGCTGGACATATCTGGCACGCGCATCGGCGATGTTCTAACGGACAGTTCAGCTTTGCAACTGAACGCCGACACGACCTTGGCGGGCACAGGCCAAAATTTTTCCTCCGCGGCCCAAATCAGTGCAAGTGGGACCGTGACCCTGACGGTCGATGCAGCGGCCGATACTACGGCCATTCTGTCCGGCGTGATGAGCGACGGCACTGGGGAATTGTCGTTGACTGTTGATGGTGACGGGACGGTTGAGGTTTCGGGTGCAAACACGTTTACCGGCGAAACCACCGTGAATGCGGGCACGCTGACCAACACCGGATCTCTGGGAGCGGCGAGGGTTGAGGCGGACGGGACATTGAGCAGCTCGAACACGGTTGGGGCTGTGACCAACGCAGGCACGCTGACTGTCACTGGCGGCACAGCTGGCGCGGTCACCAACACCGGCTCGGTGACCAACGCGGGCACGGTCGCGAGTCTGGACAACAGCTCTGGCACCTTCACCAACCAATCAGGTGGTGTGATCAGCGGCGCTGTAGTGGTGACGGGGGGTACGTTTGATAACCAATCTGGCGGTGAGGTGCAGGGCACGCTGGAGACCTCGATTAATCTGACCAACGCGGGCAGTGTCACGGGCGAAACCACCGTCACGTCCGGCACGCTGACCAACACCGGGTCTTTGGGAACGGCGAGGGTTGAGACGGGCACGACGTTGAGCAGCTCGAACACGGTTGGCGATGTGACCAACGCGGGGACGCTGACTGTCACTGGCGGGGGCGTGGGAACTGTGGACAACAGTGGGGCGGCTTCGGTTGCATTCGGTGCCAGCACCGGGGCCTTCACCAACACCGGCTCGGTGACCAACGCGGGCACGGTTGCGAGTCTGGACAACAGCTCTGGCACCTTCACCAACCAATCAGGTGGTGTGATCAGCGGCGCTGTAGTGGTGACGGGGGGTACGTTTGATAACCAATCTGGCGGTGAGGTGCAGGGCACGCTGGAGACCTCGATTGATCTGACCAACGCGGGCAGTGTCACGGGCGAAACCACCGTCACGTCGGGCACGCTGACTAACACCGGATCTCTGGGAGCGGCGAGGGTTGAGACGGGCACGACGTTGAGCAGCTCGAACACGGTTGGCGATGTGACCAACGCGGGCACGCTGACTGTCACTGGCGGGGGCGTGGGAACTGTGGACAACAGTGGGGCGGCTTCGGTTGCATTCGGTGCCAGCACCGGGGCCTTCACCAACACCGGCTCGGTGACCAACGCGGGCACGGTCGCGAGTCTGGACAACAGCTCTGGCACCTTCACCAACCAATCAGGTGGTGTGATCAGCGGCGCTGTAGTGGTGACGGGGGGTACGTTTGATAACCAATCTGGCGGTGAGGTGCAGGGCACGCTGGAGACCTCGATTGATCTGACCAACGCGGGCAGTGTCACGGGCGCAACCACCGTCACGTCGGGCACGCTGACCAACACCGGGTCTTTGGGAGCGGCGAGGGTTGAGACGGACGCGACGTTAAGCAGCTCGAATACAGTTGGCGCGGTGACCAACGCGGGGACGCTGACTGTCACTGGCGGCACCGCAGGTGACGTGACCAACACCGGCAGCTTGAACGTCAGTGGAGGCACGGTTGGGGCGGTCACCAACAGCGATACGCTGACTGTCACTGGCGGGGGCGTGGGAACTGTGGGCAACAGTGGGGCGGCTTCGGTAGCATCCGGTGCCAGCACCGGGGCTTTCACCAACACGAGCACGGTGACGGACGTTGTGACCAACGCGGGCACGGTTGCGAGTCTGAGCAACACCTCTGGCACCTTCACCAACCAATCAGGTGGTGTGATCAGCGGCGAGACGCGCATCATGGATGGGACCGTTGTTGCTGCGGGGGGTGACTTTAATGGGGATGTTACGATTTCTTCTGGCGCGAACGCGCGTCTGGAAGTGTCCGCGAATACGTCGGTAGAGGGGAACCTGACCAACCACGGCACGCTGGCAAGCAGTGGGACGGATCCGCTTGAACTGGATGTCACCGGGGGCAACACTTTTACAAACACCGGCACAATTGATGGCAGCGCCGCTGATCTGCAGATCACGGCGGATAAGATCGTTTTGGGCGCGAGTTCAACCGTGACGGGTGGCGTTGACCTGATCGGCGCGGTGGAAAATCAAGGGATGTTGACCCAAAGCACCGATCTTTCGGGCGATCTCAAGACCACGTCTGGCGGGACCACGGACATTAGTGGCACGGTTGACGGTGGCGGGTATGAATTCACAGTTGAAGCTGGCGGGACGGCGGAGCTTGCCGATAATGCGAAGCTCAACGATTTGGGCAGGCTGGAAACGCGGGCGGCGGGGATAACGCCGGCGGCGGGGAGACTGACGCTTCGCGACGGGGCGAGTGTCACCGTGACGACAACAGGTGGCGGCAGCGGGGCGTTTGTGAACGCAGGCAACACCACGCTTGGCGCGAATGCAAGCTTGACCGCGGCCACCATCGAGAACCAGTCGGGAACGCTGACCTTGGGTGCGAATTCCACGCTCAGCGGGCGCGGGAATACGTTGACCAATAGCGCAACCTTGTCCTTGGGCGACGGGGCCGTTGTGACGGATGCCGGTGACATCATCAATACGTCGAAGGGGCGGATTGATGTTTTGGGCAGCGCCACTTTGGAGGCGGATGACGACAACGACGGCGTCGGCAGGCTGACCAATGAGGGCGTGATCGAAACCACCGATGGCGGGGCAAATACGGTCATATTGGGCGATGGCACATCCGATGTGTTCGTGAACCAAGGCAACGGTCAGCTGTTGATTGGGGCGGGAGATACGGTTTCGGGCAGCGGCACTACCGTGACCAACAGCGGCTCTGCGACAATTTCGATCGGCAGCGGTTCTACATTGTCCGTTGCAGCGCTGAGCAATGAAACCGGTGCTACAATCACCAACACGGGCACTCTTACGGTGACCGTCGGAGCGCTGAGCAATGCTGCGGGTGGTATAGTCAGCAGCAGCGGAACCCTGGGAGATGTGACCAACGCAGGCACGCTGACCGTTACCGACGGCACAGCAGGTGACGTGACCAACACCGGCAGCTTGGCCGTCAGTGGAGGCACGGTTGGGGCGGTCACCAACAGCGATACGCTGACTGTCACTGGCGGGGGCGTGGGAACTGTGGACAACAGTGGGGCGGCTTCGGTTGCATTCGGTGCCAGCACCGGGGCCTTCACCAACACCGGCTCGGCGACCAACGCGGGCACGGTTGCGAGCCTGGGCAACAGCTCTGGCACCTTCACCAACCAATCAGGTGGTGTGATCAGCGGCGCTGTAGTGGTGACGGGGGGTACGTTTGATAACCAATCTGGCGGTGAGGTGCAGGGCACGCTGGAGACCTCGATTGATCTGACCAACGCGGGCAGTGTCACGGGCGCAACCACCGTCAAGTCGGGCACGCTGACCAACACCGGGTCTTTGGGAGCGGCGACGGTTGAGACGGGCGCGACGTTGAGTAGCTCGACCACGGTTGGGGCTGTGAC
Organism: uncultured Paracoccaceae bacterium; assembly: GCA_947492585.1. Lineage (GTDB taxonomy): Bacteria > Pseudomonadota > Alphaproteobacteria > Rhodobacterales > Rhodobacteraceae > Epibacterium. Next base: position 1,675 of record CANLND010000018.1, on the reverse strand, counting down.
CAACGCAGGCACGCTGACTGTCAGTGGCGGCACAGCTGGCGCGGTCACCAACACCGGCTCGGTGACCAACGCGGGCACGGTCGCGAGTCTGGAGAACACGTCTGGCACCTTCACCAACCAATCAGGTGGTGTGATCAGCGGCGAGACGCGCATCACGGATGGGACCGTTGTTGCTGCGGGGGGTGACTTTAATGGGGATGTTACGATTTCTTCTGGCGCGAACGCGCGTCTGGAAGTGTCCGCGAATACGTCTGTGGCGGGGAACCTGACCAACCACGGCACGCTGGCAAGCAGTGGGGCGGTTCCGCTTGAACTGGATGTCACCGGGGGCAACACTTTTACAAACACCGGCACAATTGATGGCAGCGTCGCTGATTTGCGGATCACCGCGGATGAGATCGTTTTGGGCGCGAGTTCAACCGTGACGGGTGGCGTTGACCTGATCGGCGCGGTGGAAAATCAAGGGATGTTGACCCAAAGCACCGATCTTTTGGGCGACCTCAAGACCACGTCTGGCGGGACCACGGACATTAGTGGCACGGTGAACGGTGCCGGGTATGGTTTCACAGTTGAAGCTGGCGGGACGGCAACACTTGCCGACAATGCGGAGCTCAGCGATTTGGGCAGTCTGGAAACGCAGGCGGGGGGGATACTGACGCTTGGCGACGGGGCGGATGTCACCGTGACGACAACAGGTGGCGGCAGCGGGGCGTTTGTGAACGCAGGCACCACCACGCTTGGCGCGGATGCAAGCTTGACCGCCACCACCATCGACAATCAGTCGGGAACGCTGACCTTGGGTGCGAATTCCACGCTCAGCGGGCGCGGGAATACGTTGACCAATAGCGCAACCTTGTCCTTGGGCGACGGGGCCCTTGTGACGGATGCCGGTGATATCAACAATACGTCGACGGGGCGGATTGATGTTTTGGGCAGCGCCACTTTGGAGGCGGATGACGACAACGACGGCGTCGGCAGGCTGACCAATGAGGGCGTGATCGCAACCACCGATGGCGGGGCAAATACGGTCATATTGGGCGATGGCACATCCGATGTGTTCGTGAACCAAGGCAACGGTCAGCTGTTGATTGGGGCGGGAGATACGGTTTCGGGCAGCGGCACTACCGTGACCAACAGCGGCTCTGCGACAATTTCGATCGGCAGCGGTTCTACATTGTCCGTTGCAGCGCTGAGCAATGAAACCGGTGCTACAATCACCAACACGGGCACTCTTACGGTGACCGTCGGAGCGCTGAGCAATGCTGCGGGTGGTATAGTCAGCAGCAGCGGAACCCTGGGAGATGTGACCAACGCAGGCACGCTGACCGTTACCGACGGCACAGCGGGCGCGGTCACCAACACCGGCACGGCGAGCAACGCAGGCACGGTTGCGAGCCTGAACAACACCTCTGGCACCTTCACCAACCAACTGGATGGTGTGATCAGCGGCGCTGTGGGCGTGAGCGACGGCACCGTGGTCAACGCAACCGGCGCCGAGGTGCAGGGTCTTGCAACGGTGAGCGGCACCGGAACGCTGCGCAACAGTGGAGAGCTGGCCTCGGTTTCGGTGACGGGCGGCACGTTTGAAAACCAATCGAGCGGTGAGGTGCAGGGCACGCTGACGACCTCGGTTAACCTGACCAACGCGGGCAGTGTTGCGGGCGAAACCACCGTG
>CANLND010000017.1 GCA_947492585.1 uncultured Paracoccaceae bacterium | reverse complement strand
CTGATCGCGCCTATCGCGATGGAAAACGGTCTGCGCTTTGCGATCCGCGAAGGCGGCCGCACCGTCGGCGCCGGCGTCGTTTCAAAAATCACTGAGTAATTTTTGAAACAGTGGCGTCAGGTGGTTTTCGTAAGAAAATCGCCGAGAGCCACCGCTTCGAAACTACAGAAAGGCCACCCTCCGGGGTGGCCTTTTGCGCTTGGTCAGACGGCTGATGACGTTTTTGTAATTACTTGACTCTAGGGTTTCATTGACATAAGCGCGCTGAACGCCATATGAATCATATGGTAGAAAGCGTTTGGGAGAATTTGATGGCTCGCAAGCCTAATTTCAAAAAGGCATCTAGGGAAGCTAAGCGCGCTAGAGCGGGCCTACCAGCGATGCCTCCGTTTGACCCGGAGTACATCGCTGAAAAGAGGGGCATCGAAGTCGTCTACGCTTCTTTCGCTCCCCCACATGATGAACAGATCTCTGGATTTTATCGAAAGTCTGACAACAAGATAGTTGTAAATCGTGAGATTAGCCCTGGCCGAATGGTGTTCACTATCGCGCATGAGCTCGGTCATGCATTGATGCACCAAGAATATATCAAGTCTAACGACTACCGGCCCGTCTACCGGTCAAATAGTCACGAGGGTGACAAGCCAATAGAAGAAATCGAGGCAGATCAATTTGCTGCTAACTTCTTGGTGCCTTTGAGCCTTCTTGAGAAATATAAGGACGTCGCTGATGTTCCCGAGCTTGCTCGTTTATTTGCAGTGTCAGAGGAAGTTATAGATAATAGATTGTCTACTCTTGCTCGCAATCCTTGGTTGGCGAACTCCTAACGGTGCCGCAAAAAATAGGTTGTTAGTTTGTTTTCAGCAGATGATGTTAGTATTTCGAATGTAGAAGATCGTCTTGATAAAAAAGATGAGGCCCTTTTCGATGGGGGAGCGGAAGCCACAGAGCTCGAATGGCGTATTAAAGCTAAGGGCTTGCGAGAGTTCTTCGATCTAAGGAAGAAATGGTCTTCTTGGATCATTTTCTGGATCAGTTGCCTTATTATTTTTAATTCTGGTCTGGCGGTATTTGTTGGAATGGGTGTACTCGATTTTTCGGAATATGAATGGTTCATCACTGCTGTGACTGTAGAGACGTTTTTGCAGGTCGTCGGGATGGGCTACGTTGCTGTGAAGTTTTTGTTCAGCGATAATTAAAGAGGTAAATTTAACCCCACCGCTCGCCCCACCTGCAACGCGTTTCGCTGCGAAACCGCTTGCCAGACAGGCGCATCCCGCGTATATCGCGCGAGTTCGCCTTTGTGCGAATGAAGGCGGGGTGATTCCCGCCTTTTGGGTTCGATGAGGGTTCGCGGTGGTCGCAGGCCCTCCTCTCAACTCTCACGCCTGACCAAAAGGCTGTTTTTATGCAAAGCCAAAACATCCGTATCCGGCTGAAGGCATTTGACTATCGTGTACTGGACGCCAGCACACAAGAGATCGTCAACACTGCCAAGCGCACCGGCGCAAACGTGCGCGGGCCCATCCCGATGCCGAACAAGATCGAGAAATTCACTGTTCTGCGTGGCCCTCACGTTGACAAGAAATCCCGTGACCAGTTCGAGATCCGCACGCACAAGCGCCTCCTGGACATCATTGATCCGACTCCCCAAACCGTTGACGCGCTGATGAAGCTCGACCTGGCGGCTGGCGTGGACGTCGAAATCAAGCTGCAATCATAAGATCGGAGGGTAGATTATTATGCGCTCTGGTATTATCGCAAAAAAAGTCGGCATGACCCGCCTGTTCATGGAAGACGGTAAGCAGATCCCTGTGACCGTTCTGTCTCTGGACGGCCTGCAGGTTGTCGCACAACGCACCGAAGACAAAGACGGCTACACAGCTGTTCAGTTGGGTGCAGGATCCGCAAAAGCGAAACGCACAAGCCAAGCCATGCGCGGCCACTTTGCAGCTGCAAAGGTTGAGCCCAAGCGTAAGCTGGTTGAATTCCGCGTTCCCGCAGACGCCCTGATCGAAGTTGGCGCAGAAATCTCTGCTGAGCACTTCGTTGAAGGTCAAAAAGTTGATGTTGCTGGTACATCGATCGGTAAAGGTTTTGCCGGTGCGATGAAGCGTCACAACTTTGGTGGTCTGCGCGCGACACACGGTGTTTCGATTTCGCACCGTTCGCACGGTTCTACAGGTCAGTGTCAGGATCCCGGTAAGGTTTTCAAAGGCAAGAAAATGGCTGGTCACATGGGCGCTGCCCGCGTTACCACTCAGAACCTTGAAGTTGTAAAAACCGACGCGGACCGTGGTCTGGTCTTCATCAAAGGCGCCGTTCCTGGCCCGAAATCCGGTTGGGTTACGGTCAAAGACGCCGTGAAGAAGAAAGCACCTGAAGGTCTGCCGTTCCCGGCCGCTCTGAAAACTGCTGCGGAAGCTCCCGCGGAAGGTGGTGAAGCATGAAATTTGACGTGATCAAACTCGACGGCGAAAAGGCCGGTGATATTGAACTGTCCGCAGACCTGTTTGGTCTGGAGCCACGCGCAGATATCCTGCACCGCCTGGTTCGCTGGCAGCGTAACAACGCACAGGCCGGTACTCACAAGGTACTGACCCGTTCGGAAACCAGCTACTCGACCAAGAAGATCTATCGCCAAAAAGGCACCGGTGGCGCACGTCACGGTGACCGTAACGCGCCGATCTTCCGCAAGGGTGGTATCTACAAAGGTCCAACGCCGCGTTCGCACGGCCACGACCTGACCAAGAAGTTCCGCAAGCTGGGCCTGCGCCATGCGCTGTCCGCAAAAGCACAAGCGGGTGAACTGGTCATCATCGAAGATGCAGCAGCAGAAGGTAAAACTTCAGCTCTGGCCAAGCAGGTTAAGAACCTGGGCTGGAAGCGCGCGCTGGTGATCGATGGTGCAGCAGTGAACGCTGACTTCCTGAAGGCATCGCGTAACATTGAAGGTCTGGATATCCTGCCAACAATGGGCGCAAACGTCTATGACATCCTGAAGCGTGACACTCTGGTGCTCACCAAATCAGCTGTCGAAGCTCTGGAGGCTCGCCTGAAATGAGTGCAAAAGCCGTACATTACGATGTGATCCGCAAGCCGATCATCACTGAGAAATCCACCATGGCGTCCGAAAACGGCGCGGTTGTTTTTGAAGTGGCAATCGACAGCAACAAACCCCAGATCAAAGAGGCCGTTGAGGCGCTGTTTGGTGTGAAGGTCAAAGCGGTCAACACCTCGATCACCAAAGGTAAAGTGAAGCGTTTCCGCGGCTCATTGGGCAAGCGTAAAGACGTGAAAAAAGCCTACGTGACCCTGGAAGAAGGCAACACAATCGACGTGTCCACCGGTCTGTAAGGACTGCTTTCTTTTGTGAAAATAGAAGGGCCCTCGCTGAAAAGCGGGGGCCTTTTTTGTCACTGATAAGTTGCTCTAGTTCTGTTTTTCTGAGTGAAATACTGTGGGGTCCTTGAGTATTTGTTGGGTGCCAGTCAAGCGCTGCAAATAGCCCATGCATTGCCCTGAGCGACCAATCAGCTGGCTGTTCTTGAGTGCTTTATGGAAGTGGTCTTCGGTGGCGTGAATTAGCGTCTCTTCGTCGATGGAATATAAAAAAGCGCCTCCATTTTTCATGTGGGCTTCAATAAATTTGTTGTTTGCGCAGATGAAATCGATGGCTTCTGGGGTGATGAGATGCCCTTCGGGAGACCAAAGGTGGATTGCCTGCGGGCGGGCGAGCCAGTGTTTTCTGCCGATGGAGGCACCATTGGGTAAGGTGACGTGTTTCGTATTTCGGGTGAATTGCATGATGCTGACAAGTGTCAGGTAAAGGCACATCAGTGCGACAGTTGCTGCAATTGGTTTAGGTAACGCGCGTAGCGAGGGTCTCTTCATGGTCAATATCTGCTTAGCTTTCTATCCGCAAAAACCGATGCTTCGAATTCTGATTCCCAGTGTCCCTGCACTTCGTATCGACTGCCAAATAGATCAGAAATAATTCCAAACAGTCTTGAGACCTCATCGGGGTTGAGGTGCAGTGGGTTACCTTGGGGGCCATCGCTGAGTCCTACTAGCGCGCCAACGCTTTGTATAAGACGGCGAGCGCGGTCTGGGCGTTCACGCAACCAGGCTGAAAACTCTCTGAGATCGATAGGATCAGTGAATGCATCTGAAAAGCGATATGTGGTCCTACCGGAAATTTTGAGCATACTGCCATTTTTGATGACCAATCCCTCAAAATCCCCGGACACAACTGAATCGCCGTGGGAGAATTCAACCCGTTCGAAGCCGTAAGAGTTCGAAAAAGATGCTGAAAGCCGCCCTGATCCAACGAGGCGCGCGCGGGAAATTATTTGTGTGCTCCACCTTTGTAGTGCGCCGTGTCTGATGGCCCAGTGTTTAGTGACCTCAGAGAGATGGCCAATTTCCGCTAGCGTTACATTTCTCCCGCCTCCAAGGTGAAAGTGGCTAATGAAATCAAAATTTTCCCAGCGCGCTGCATGATCACGTGTATGTCTGAGTTCGTGTGACAGTGTCTCTGTTTCTTTGGCATAATATGGTTCTGCGACGCAGCGGCAGCCAAAATCTTCTCCTGGGTGGCCAGTGGCCGGAGGCGAATCCCAAGAGAAAATTTTACCATCATTTGCTCGGTGGCTATCGCGAACTTTACCATCGCTGCGGGTGCGCCAGACGTAGTGCGTTGTTAAGCGTCCTTGTTTGAGCGATCGTTCAATAGGTATGCCTTTGCGAATATAGGCTTGAAAAGCCTTTCGGTAATCATTCTCGCTGATGAACATCTGAGCACCCTCGTTCAAGGTTCCCAGTGACTATGCGTTGCTTGGGTATCGTAATGCTAAATGAGCCGTACGGTCTACTGCAACAGCAGCGTACCTTACCCATTGCCACACCATCCCAACCCTGCTACTAGCGGTCCATCCTGAAAGGCCTCGGATTCGTCCGGGGCTGTTATTTTTGCAGGATGTTTGAATTTGGGGACCTTTGGGGCCCTATAACTGGCCACCTTCGGGGGGCTTACACATAGCGGGGCCCTGTACTTCCTTGGGTTTCGCACGCTAAACGGAAGACAGAAAGCATGGCACTTAAGTCGTATAAACCGACTACGCCGGGCCAGCGTGGGCTGGTTCTGATCGACCGTTCGGAGCTTTGGAAAGGACGTCCCGTCAAGTCTCTCACTGAGGGTTTGACGAAATCGGGCGGCCGGAACAACACCGGACGGATCACTTCACGCCGCCGCGGCGGTGGCGCAAAGCGTCTCTACCGGATCGTTGACTTCAAACGGAACAAGTTTGATGTTGCCGCCACTGTTGAGCGCATCGAATATGACCCTAACCGTACCGCCTTTATCGCACTGGTAAAGTACGACGACGGTGAACAAGCCTACATCCTGGCGCCTCAGCGTCTGGCCGTTGGTGACAAGGTCATCGCCTCCAGCAAAGCCGACATCAAACCGGGCAACGCAATGCCGTTCTCGGGCATGCCGATCGGTACGATCGTTCACAACATCGAAATGAAGCCCGGCAAAGGCGGTCAGATTGCCCGTGCTGCTGGTACTTATGCTCAGTTCGTTGGTCGTGACGGTGGCTACGCACAGATCCGCCTGTCCTCGGGTGAACTGCGCCTGGTCCGTCAGGAATGTATCGCCACTGTTGGTGCGGTATCAAACCCTGACAACTCGAACCAGAACCTGGGTAAAGCAGGCCGTATGCGTCACAAGGGCAAACGCCCAAGTGTTCGTGGTGTTGCGATGAACCCGATCGATCACCCTCATGGTGGTGGTGAAGGTCGGACCTCTGGTGGTCGTACTCCGGTTACACCCTGGGGTAAGGATACCAAAGGTACGCGTACCCGTAACAAAAACAAAGCGTCGCAAAAGCTCATCGTTCGCTCGCGCCACGCCAAGAAGAAGGGGCGTTAATTTATGTCTCGCTCTGTTTGGAAGGGTCCCTTTGTCGACGCTTACGTGCTTAAGAAAGCCGAAGCTGTTCGTGAATCGGGCCGCAACGAAGTCATCAAAATCTGGTCGCGTCGTTCCACCATTCTGCCCCAATTTGTGGGTCTGACATTTGGTGTGTACAACGGTCAGAAGCACATTCCTGTGAATGTCACCGAAGACATGATTGGTCAGAAGTTTGGTGAGTATTCGCCAACTCGGACCTATTACGGTCACGCGGCTGACAAAAAAGCGAAGCGGAAATAAGTCATGGGCAAGGAAAAGAACCCCCGCCGCGTGGCAGATAACGAAGCAATGGCAAAACTGCGCATGCTCCGTACCTCGCCGCAGAAGCTGAACCTGGTTGCAGGTCTGATCCGTGGTAAGAAAGTTGGCAAGGCTCTGACCGACCTGACGTTCTCGAACAAGCGCGTAGCGCAGGACGTGAAGAAATGCCTTCAGTCCGCAATTGCGAACGCTGAAAACAACCACAACCTGGACGTCGACGAGCTGATCGTTGCCGAAGCCTATGTTGGGAAAAACCTGGTCATGAAGCGCGGTCGTCCGCGGGCTCGTGGTCGTTACGGGAAAATCCTGAAGCCGTTTTCGGAGATCACCATCAAGGTGCGTCAAGTTGAGGAGCAGTCCTAATGGGTCATAAAGTCAATCCAATTGGCATGCGCCTGCAGATCAACCGTACTTGGGACAGCCGCTGGTATGCGGACACCAAGGACTACGGTGACCTTCTGCTGGAAGATCTGCGTATCCGTGACTTCGTCAAGGAAGAATGCAAGCAAGCCGGTATCGCGCGTATCATCATTGAGCGCCCGCATAAAAAGTGCCGTGTGACCATTCACACTGCGCGTCCCGGCGTCATCATCGGCAAGAAAGGCGCGGACATTGAAGTTCTGCGCAAGAAGATTGCTGCGATGACCGAGTCCGAGCTGCACCTCAACATTGTTGAAGTTCGCAAGCCCGAGCTTGACGCACAGCTGGTTGGCGAGTCTATCGCTCAGCAGCTGGAACGCCGTGTATCCTTCCGTCGCGCGATGAAGCGTGCCGTTCAGAATGCTATGCGCATGGGCGCCCAGGGTATCCGGGTGAACGTTGCTGGCCGTCTGGGTGGTGCTGAAATCGCTCGTACCGAATGGTACCGCGAAGGTCGTGTGCCCTTGCACACCCTGCGCGCCGACATCGATTACGCACACTCTGAAGCGATGACACCTTATGGTATCATCGGGATCAAAACCTGGATCTTCAAAGGCGAGATCATGGAACACGATCCTCAGGCGCGTGATCGCAAATCTCAAGAAGTCCAAGACGGCCCAGCACCTCGCGGTGCAGGTGGTAACCGTCGCGGCGACCGGTAAGGAGATCGCGATATGCTTCAGCCAAAGCGTACTAAATTCCGCAAAATGCACAAAGGCCGGATCAAAGGTCTTGCCAAAGGCGGTTCCGATCTGAACTTCGGCACATTCGGTCTGAAGGCTCTTGAGCCTGAGCGCGTTACTGCGCGTCAGATCGAAGCTGCTCGTCGTGCCATGACGCGTCACATGAAGCGTCAGGGCCGTGTTTGGATCCGTATCTTCCCGGACACCCCGGTAACCTCTAAGCCCGTTGAAGTTCGTATGGGTAAGGGTAAAGGTTCCGTGGATTTCTGGGCGTGCAAGGTGAAACCTGGCCGTGTGATGTTTGAAATCGACGGTGTTGCAGAAGATGTTGCGCGCGAGGCCCTGCGCCTGGCCGCAATGAAACTGCCGGTGAAAACCCGCGTTGTGGTTCGCGAAGACTGGTAAGTTTTACCACTCTTTGAGACTATTGAAGCCCCCGCTGAGTGATCAGCGGGGGTTTTGTTGTGTTGGGGTGGGGGGGCGCTGCCCCCGCCGACGGGCGTCGGCTCCCCCGGGGTATTTGCCGCCAAAAAGAAGCGCTAGGGCGTAGGGGTGGCGATGATATCGTAAAGATGCCAGGTGGCATGGCCGAGCAAGGGGAGCGTGAGGAACAGCCCCAGAAAGCCCGGAAGCATTGACAGGAACGTGAGGGCGGCGATGAGGGCGGCCCAGGTGAACATCACGGCGCCATTGCGCTGCACGTAGGCAAAGCTGGTGAGCATGGCGGTGACAAAATCAATCTCGCGGTCCAGCAGAAGCGGCAGGGCCAGCACTGTCAGCATATAAAGGAGGGTTGCAAAGCCTGCGCCCACGAGCATGCCAAAGCTGAGCATCATCAGGCCGTTGGGGGTCAGAAAAACCTGTATCGATGTGGAAACATTGGTCATCGTGGTCAGGCCGAGGAAGAGGGCAAAGATCATATGGGTGAGAAAGAACCAGAATAAGAAGATCATCACGATGATGGCGCAGAGTGAGGGCAGCTGGCGCCGGGATTGGTGCAAGACCACGCTGAGTGTTGCGGTCCAGTTCATCGAGGTGTTGCGGGCAAAGCGGCGGCTGACGTCGTAAAATCCAACAGCCGCAAAGGGAGAGAACAGCGGAAAGCCCACGGCGGCGAAGATCAGCCAATAGGTCTGACCCGTCTGTTGAGTGATCCACGTCATAATCCAGCCGATGGCAACGTAGACGCCGGCGATGGTGAGGGCGAACAGCGGCGCTCGTCGGAGATCTGCCCATCCCCGTTTTAGGGCCTCGCGCAGCATTTGGGGGGTGGCGGCGGTTAAATCAGGGACGCCGGGTTTTGGCTGTAAGTGCATGCTGGGTCCGTCCTCTTTGGGTCTCAGCGCGCGTTTCCACGGATGAGGCTAACCGTTGGGGCCAGGTCTGTCGAGCGTTAAGGGATTGCGGTGTCTCGCCAAGCGAGGGCGGCTTCGGTAGAGAGGGGGAATGGCACAGATCGATTCTCTCTTTGTAACCCGTCTTTACCGCGCCGCTTTGTCGGAGCATGGTCCCAATATTGATCCCGAAGAGTTGCAGGACTCTTGTATCGTCATCGCAGAAGATGATGACGCCGGGCAGGCGTGGTGTGAGGAGAACGGATATCCCGGCTATACCTCATACGCGTCGCTGACGGATCTGCCGTGGCGGTTCCCGATTTTTGCGGATCTGGTGACGTCCTTGGATGCGCATGTGGCGGCTTTTGCGCAGGACTTGCAGTTGAACCTTGATGGGCGCAAGCTGGTGTTGGAAGATATCTGGATCAACATTCTGCCCGAGGGCGGCACCCATGCCAGCCACATTCACCCGCATTCGGTGATTTCGGGCACCACCTATGTGCAGATGCCGGAAGGCGCCAGTGCGCTGAAGCTGGAAGATCCCCGCCACGCGATGATGATGGCGCACCCGCCACGGGTTAAGGACTGCCGTGAGGAACTGAAGACCTTTGTCTATCAGTCGCCCAAGGTTGGTGATGTGCTGCTGTGGGAGAGCTTTATTCGCCACGAGGTGCCATTGAATATGGCCGAGGAAGAGCGGATTTCGGTGAGCTTTAATTATCGGTGGGAGTGAGCGAGCTTCTCGGAAACGCTCCGGGGGAGCGTTTCGCTCGCGAACGGGCGGAGCCCTAGCGCTGGTTGTACTCTAGAAGAGCTATAGGGCGCGCCTAACCTTGACTGGGTGTGAAGCTTTCTTGTTTCGCTTGTTTTCCCTGTGACGCTTCTTGCCTTGATTGTGCGAGGTGAGTATCTCTTTGTCCTGAATTCAATCGAGGAAATTTCACTATGAAACTTAAATATGTGGCGCTTGCTGGAATGATTGCTTTGGTATCGGCCTGTAATGTTGATCCGCAAAAGGCGCATGATCGGCGGCAGGTGTTGATGGCTAAGGTGTTTCCAAACCCTGCGGATCGTCAGGGCCTGCATTTGGCATTCCCCATCGATAGCGGGCTTCAAGTCGTCTATTTCCCAAATCAGGTCGGTCAGAAAGCCGTTGATCGCCGTGTGGCTGGGCATTGTCAGCGCATTGGTGCGCCAACGCTCAAGATCAGCCAGGCCCCAACATCCGGTACGTCGACCATCGCAAGCGGCCAGCAGGTGCCTTCCGTTACAGTTTGGTATGACTGCGATGGATGAGGCATGAGGGCTGTGCCCGACCCTCCCATGGGGACGGTCGGGCGCGGCCCGGGCTTTCCGCCCGTGCCAATTGGATTGGCGCCAATCGGCTTTGTGAAAACGTGATTTCGTGTGCGTATATAAAGCGGTGAAGAAAGTGACGCGGAGTTTTGGAGTTCGAAGTTTCGTGTTGTATCCCGCGATGCTCGCGATGGCTGCATGTGGGAATTTGTATTGGGATGCCAAGACACATAAGGTGAACGAGAGCATTCTTGTGCATGAGTTTGTCCACGGTCGATTTTCAGGGACCGCGGGGCAGAACTTTACTGAGGTCGAAATAGTCGCGCATTTGGAACGAGAAACTTGTCCGCCTGACAAAACCGTCATTGAGTACTCAGCGGGTATACTCACTGCTGTTCCCAACCTTTGGGTCTTTGAGGGACGCTGCGGCTAGTGCGCTGTCCGTATCGCGTCCAACTTTCCCTTGCCTCCATAGTCCTATGCCCCTATAGAGACCCATCGCCCATAGGGTTCGCGAGTCGAATCCTTCTGGGTGGTGGATTTTCCGTGTTTCGACACGGGTTTACATAACCCACCAGATTTCAGGGTTACCCAACAAAAGGGGCCTTCTGGTGCTTTGGACAAGGAACAAAGGCGATGAACGCCAATGATCTGCGCGACAAGACCGTGGACGAACTCCGCGATCTGCTTGCATCATTCAAAAAAGAGAGCTTCAACCTGCGTTTTCAGCAAGCCACTGGCCAGCTGGAAAACACGTCCGGTATCCGTGCCGCACGTCGCAATGCGGCTCGCGTCAACACAATCCTGAACCAAAAAGCTGCTGCTGCAGCAGCTGAATAAGGTAGATCACGATGCCCAAACGTATCCTGACTGGCGTTGTGACAAGCGACGCAAACGCCCAAACTGTAACCGTGTCTGTTGAACGTCGTTTCACACACCCGGTTCTGAAGAAAACCATCCGTAAGTCCAAGAAGTACCGGGCTCACGATGAACAGAACGCTTTCAAGGTCGGCGACTCTGTACGCATCATCGAATGCGCGCCGAAATCGAAAACGAAACGCTGGGAAGTTCTGGAAGCCTAAGAGTCTCTGTATAGAGACTCCTGGCGACTAGACTTAACAGTTAGTCGAAACCCTGGGGGCAACGCCACGCATCGGCGCCCCATAGGTCGGGAGAAACCACATGATCCAGATGCAAACAAACCTGGATGTTGCTGACAACTCCGGCGCTCGCCGAGTTCAGTGCATTAAGGTTCTGGGTGGTTCCAAGCGTAAGTACGCATCCGTAGGCGACATTATTGTTGTCTCGGTTAAGGAAGCCATCCCACGCGGTCGCGTTAAAAAAGGGGACGTCCGTAAGGCCGTCGTCGTGCGCACTGCAAAAGAAGTACGTCGTGAAGACGGCACCGCGATCCGCTTTGATCGCAACGCAGCTGTTATTTTGAACACCAACAACGAGCCCGTAGGTACACGTATCTTTGGCCCAGTTGTTCGTGAGCTGCGCGCCAAGAACTTCATGAAAATCATCTCGCTTGCTCCGGAGGTGCTGTAACAATGGCTGCGAAACTCCGTAAAGGCGATAAGGTCATCGTTCTGGCCGGTAAGGATAAGGGCAAAGAAGGCGTTATCGCTTCTGTTGACCCCAAAGCTGGTAAAGCAGTGGTAGACGGCGTGAACACCGCCATCCGTCACACACGCCAGACCCAAACCGACCAAGGTGGCCGTCTGCCCAAAGCTCTGCCGATCCAACTGTCGAACATCGCTTTGTTGGATGGCAATGGTAAAGCAACTCGTGTTGGCTTCCGTGAGGAAGACGGCAAGAAAGTGCGCTTTGCAAAGACCACAGGGGAGACTGTTTGATGACTGACGCAACTTACACCCCCCGCCTGAAGACTGCTTACAAGGACACCATCCGTGCGTCCCTGAAAGAAGAATTCGGCTATAAGAACGACATGCAGATCCCTAAGCTGGATAAAATCGTTCTGAACATCGGTTGTGGCCGCGCGGCTGTCAAAGACAGCAAGAAAGCCAAATCCGCACAGGCAGACCTGACCGTGATTGCGGGCCAGAAAGCTCTGACCACCGTGGCAAAGAACTCTATCGCTGGCTTCCGTGTTCGTGAAGGCATGCCGATGGGCGCCAAGGTGACCCTGCGTGGCGAACGGATGTACGAATTCCTGGATCGTCTGATCACCGTTGCAATGCCTCGTATCCGCGACTTCCGCGGCGTATCTGGCACATCTTTCGACGGTCGCGGCAACTACGCCACCGGCCTGAAAGAGCACATCGTGTTCCCAGAAATCGACTTTGATAAAGTTGATGAGCCCTGGGGTATGGACATCGTGATCGCCACCACTGCGAACACCGACGCTGAAGCCAAGGCGCTGTTGAAAGCTTTCAACATGCCCTTCAACAGCTAAAGCGCGGGAAGGATAGAGACATGGCTAAGAAAAGCATGATCGAACGCGAGAAGAAGCGCGAACGCCTGGTGGCACAATATGCTGCCAGACGTGCCGAGCTGAAAGAAATCGCAAACGACGAATCTCGCCCAATGGAAGAGCGTTTCAAAGCGCGTCTGAAACTGGCGAAATTGCCGCGGAACTCCTCGGCGACCCGTCTTCACAACCGTTGCCAGCTGACCGGCCGTCCCCACGCTTACTACCGTAAGCTGAAGGTAAGCCGTATTGCGCTGCGCGAGCTGGGTTCTGCTGGTCAGATCCCCGGCATGGTCAAATCCAGCTGGTAAGGAGAGAACGATATGAACGATCCTATCGGTGATATGCTGACCCGCATCCGCAACGCACAACTGCGTGGCAAGTCCACCGTATCCACACCCGCATCCAAATTGCGCGCGTGGGTTCTGGACGTGCTGGCGGACGAAGGCTACATTCGCGGCTACGAGAAGACCACCGGCACTGGCGGTCACCCGGCGATTGAAATCAGCCTGAAGTACTACGAAGGCGAACCTGTAATTCGTGAAGTGAAGCGGGTCTCTAAGCCCGGTCGTCGCGTGTACATGTCCGTCAATGACATCCCACAAGTCCGTCAGGGCCTGGGTGTGTCGATTGTCTCCACCCCCCGTGGTGTGATGTCGGACGCAAAAGCGCGCGCAGCCAACGTTGGCGGCGAAGTGCTCTGCACCGTCTTCTAAGGAGGTCTCTCGATGTCTCGTATTGGTAAGAAACCTGTCGAACTGCCCAGTGGCGTAACTGCCTCTGTGTCGGGTCAGACCGTTGAAGTGAAAGGCCCCAAGGGCGCCCGTACCTTCACCGCCACTGACGATGTTGCAATCTCGGTCGAAGACAACGTGGTCAAAATTGACCCACGTGGCTCGTCCAAGCGCGCACGTCAGCAGTGGGGCATGGCCCGCACCATGGTTGCCAACCTGGTAACTGGTGTGACTGATGGCTTCAAAAAAGAACTGGAAATCAACGGTGTTGGTTACCGGGCACAGATGCAGGGCAACACCCTGAAGCTGAACCTGGGCTATAGCCACGACGTCGACTTCGTCGCGCCTGAAGGTGTTACCATCACCGCGCCGAAGCAGACGATCATCATCGTTGAAGGCATTGACCAACAACTCGTTGGCCAGGTTGCGGCAAACATCCGCAAATGGCGTGCGCCCGAGCCCTACAAAGGCAAAGGCATCAAGTACAAAGACGAGTTTATCTTCCGCAAGGAAGGCAAGAAGAAGTAAGGACCAGCAAAATGGCAAACAGCAAAAGAACACTGTTTCTGAAGCGCCGCTTGCGCGTCCGGAACAAACTTCGCAAGGTCAACGCGGGCCGCGTCCGTCTGTCCGTGCACCGTTCGAACAAGAACATCTCTGTTCAAGTGATCGACGATGTACGTGGCGTGACTCTCGCATCCGCATCGACCCTGGAAAAAGATCTGGGCTTCGTTGGCAAGAACCACGTAGAAGCAGCGACCAAAGTTGGCGCCGTGATCGCAGAGCGCGCGAAAGCCGCTGGCGTGACCGAAGCTTACTTCGATCGTGGTGGTTTCCTGTTCCACGGCAAAGTGAAGGCCTTGGCCGAAGCTGCGCGTGAAGGCGGTCTGAAGATCTAAACTCATGCGGGCCGTCCCTTTTTAGGGGCGGCCCCGATGATCCGGGGGGCAGGGGTGTTTTCATCGCTGCCCCACCAGGATTGGACAACACGGCGCCCTCGCGCGCCCGTTTATAAGGAATGCCCAAATGGCAGAACGTGATAACCGCCGTGGCCGTGGCCGCCGCGAAGAAGAGACACCGGAATTTGCTGATCGTTTGGTCGCAATCAACCGCGTTTCCAAAACCGTAAAAGGCGGTAAGCGCTTTGGTTTTGCAGCACTGGTTGTTGTTGGCGACCAAAAGGGCCGCGTAGGTTTTGGCAAAGGTAAAGCCAAAGAAGTACCTGAGGCGATCCGCAAGGCAACTGAACAAGCCAAGCGTCAGATGGTCCGTGTACCTCTGAAAGAAGGTCGCACGTTGCACCACGATGTCGCTGGCCGTCATGGCGCAGGCAAAGTGATCATGCGTACCGCACCTGAAGGTACTGGTATCATCGCAGGTGGTCCTATGCGTGCTGTTTTCGAAATGCTCGGCGTCAAAGACGTTGTTTCGAAATCGATCGGTTCGCAGAACCCTTACAACATGATCCGCGCAACCCTGAACGGTCTGACCAAAGAGTCCAGCCCGCGTTCGGTTGCTCAGCGTCGTGGTAAAAAAGTTGCTGACATCCTGCCCAAGCGGGACGAAGCTCCTGCTGAAGCTGAAGCATAAGGAGACGTTATCATGGCTAAAACCATCGTTGTTAAGCAGATCGGTTCCCCGATCCGCCGTCCCGCAGACCAACGCGCCACTCTGATTGGCCTGGGTCTGAACAAGATGCACAAAACCCGCGAACTGGAGGATACTCCTTCGATCCGTGGTATGGTCAACAAGATCTCGCACATGGTTGAGATCATCGAAGAGCGCGACTAAGCTCTCTTTCGAGTCGACGACAAAAAAGACGCCCCGGACCTGGTCCGGGGCGTTTTTTGTTGTTTTGCGATAAATTCTCGAGTCTGCACATTTGTTGAGCAGGTTGCGTGACCTAACGCCGTGAATCGTACACAGGGCTAAGGCGGTAAGTTTTCATCTATGCTGCACCTGCATAACGGGCAGTCCGAACCGTCAATTGTTAGCGGCACCATCGAGGGCTATACCTGATCTTGTCAGTTAGGGAGCCTGACATCAGGTGCCGGAATAGGTTCGGCGCTGAACCGATAGGATGATAGACATGGCTTATGTAAGTACCCCCTCCGCTAGCTTTGGTCCCTTTGCTCGCCTGAGCGCTTTGGTTGAAGGCCTGAAGGCCCGCCGCGCGCTGTACAAAGAATACACAGCGACCGTCCGCGAAATGATGGAGCTGTCCCAGCGCGAGTTGGACGATATCGGCATCTCGCGCTTTGACATCAAAGAGATCGCGCGTCAGCACGTCTACGGCGCCTGATCGGATTCGGAACGACCTGGCTCGTCTCCTCCCGATGAGCCTGCAATAAACACGTCCGGATCCTCCCCCGGGCGCGTTTTGACGTAAAGGCGTTCTCAGATCTGATGGAGCGGCGTTGGACAGCGTTTCGTCGCACTGGCGCCAACGGTACGGCAATTGCAACGGGGCAGGGGGCGTCGCCAGTCCCGCCAAGGCGCCATTAGCGTATCGCGATTGAGGTCACACGGTGGCGCTGCGGGGTGTGTTTTTAGCCCTGCTCGGTGTCGGTGGAATTGGAATTGGCTGCGGCCCAGTTCAACGTCAACGGAGACTTGCGTTTGCGCGCGCCGCTGAGGTGTTGCCGCATGAGGTCAGACGCGTCGATAATATTGCCGCGTTCCAGCAGAGTTAGAATTTCAAGATGTTCCGTACATTGTTCGATCAGGCGCGCGCGGTTTGCCTCGGCGCGATATTCCATCAGGCGCCGCATGCGGTTAACTCGTTGAAGGGACATCAAGAAAAAGGGGTTTCCTGACATCTTGATAATGGCCTCGTGAAACAGAGATCCATTTTCAAGCAAGGGCTGACCGGGTGAAATGTGCATGTCCATTTCAAGCATGCCTTCCTGGACCCGGCGTTGCTCGTCTAATACCTTGCGATCAAGCTGAAACGAGGGTTCGAGCAGGGCGGAGGGTTCGATGGCCATGCGGAACCGGTAGATTTCATCAAAGGCCTCGGGGGTCTTTGCGACAGGGAGCAGGCGCCAGCCATAGCCTTCTTTACGTTCTGCCCAGCCTTCTCTTGCTGCTCTGACCAGAAGATCTCCGACTTTTGCTTTGGTCCAGCCATAGCGCTGCCGCAAAAACTGTTCGGTGACATCTTCGGGAATTTGGTCTGTCAGCCAACAGTTTGCAAGTAGTTGATAGTCGCTTAGGCCGTGTCCGGGTGCTTTGGAGAGGCTATTTTTGATCTCGCTTGGGAGTGTCTCAGAAACGAAAAAGCCGCGGTTCGGCTGCCGGATCAAAACGCTCTGTGCTTCGAGGGTTTCCAAGGCTTCGCGTACGGGGGTTCGCGACACGCCATAGCTGTTAGCAACCTGTTGCGCGCTGATGTGTTGTCCCGCCGACAAGGTGCCTGCCGCGATATCGTTCAGCAATCTGTTAGATATCTTCCGTGAAAGCTCGCTTGTTCTGATCGACATTCGGACCACCGTTAGAAAGATGCAACCCCGTTGGGATCACATTCTAATTACTAGAATACGGCCTTGGTATTGGTTTTGTACAGGTCAAAATCCAAACCTGGAGGCTTCGACCTTTCACAGCCCGTGTATCTAGGATTCTGAGCGCGCAGTCAGACCCCGCGCGTTCATTGCTAATTCTTGGTCCACGATTTCACATAAAAAACTTATCTTATCAATATCTTAATAAACTTTAATACGGTGTTTTGCTTTTCTGATTGGCTTTTTGTGCCTTAAAGTGCAATATTGAATTGGCTTTTAGTGGTTCTATATGCAATCACTTGTGCCAGCGCGAGAATCGCGCGAACGAATAACAAGACAATTGGGAGGATTTACTTGTGTTCATGAAACTTACTCGGATCGGTGCCTTTACGGCGGCGGCAACACTGGCTGGCATGACAACTGCGAGTGCGGCGGGCTTTGAAGCCGAAAGCCCACAGTGTATTGCCCCCTCTAACCCAGGTGGCGGTTGGGATTTCATCTGCCGTACAACCGCAAAGTACCTGTTCAACTTGGATATCATTGACGATTCCATGCAGGTTACCAACATGTCCGGTGGCGGCGGCGGTGTTGCTTTTGCTCACGTGACCAAAGAGCGTAACGATGACAACAACCTGATCGTTGCTGCGTCTATGTCTACAAGTGCACGTATCGCTCAAGGCATCTATGAGAACGCGACTCAAGACGACGTTCACTTCCTGGCGACATTTGGTGCTGAATACGGTGCGATCGCTGTTCGTGCAGATTCCCCATACCAAACACTTTCTGACATGATGGAAGACATCCTGGAAGATCCACGTTCGGTTGGTATCGCCGGTGGTTCGTCTGTGGGTAGCTTTGACCACATCAAACCTATGCTGGTCGCTCGTGAAGCTGGCATGGACGATGTAACAAAGCTGAAGTACGTTTCCTTTGATGGTGGCGGCGAAGCGATGACTGGCCTGCTGTCTGGTGCAACTGAAGCGCTTTCCGGCGACTTCTCGGAAATGCTGGGCTTCCTGGAATCTGGCGACATCCGCATCATCGGCATCATGGCGCCTGAGCGTCTGAAAAACTACCCTGATATCCCAACAGCAAAAGAGCTGGGTTATGACGTAGTTGGTGCGAACTGGCGCGGTCTGTACATGCCAGCAGGTGCTTCTGACGAAGCAAAAGAGTTCTGGTCCAACGCGATCAAAACTTTGACTGAGAACGAAGACTTCCAAGCGGAACTCGAAGCGGCTGCGATCGCTCCGTTCAATAACTTTGGTGACGATATGTACAACTTCGTAGCGGGCAGCATTGCTGACGTTGAGAAGCTGTCACGTGAGATCGGCATCATCGAGTAAGCCATAGCTTACTCACTATTTGGGCTGATCTGAAGGATATTCAGGTCAGCCTACATGCACACATTATTGGAGGCAAGTATGAGTGACCGCATCTTCGGCGGCTTTGGATTGGCGTTGGCCATATTCTACATCTGGGCCGCTTCAACAATCAAAGACAGCTTTATGGTGGATGTGGTCGGACCACGTGCCTTCCCATACATCGTAGGCTCAATCGTAGGTCTTTGCTCAGTCTATTTTATCGTTCGTCCGGATGATGAACCAGACTGGCCGCACATGCGCGCATTTGCAGAGATCTTCTTCGCAGCGGCGGTGATGTTCGCATATTGCGTAGCCCTACCAGAATTCGGCTTTGTGATTTCCACAGTATTCGCAACCGCCTATCTGACCTGGCGACTTGGTACAGAACCACTTTGGTCTCTTGTTTCAGGTGTTGCGACGTCTGTCGGTATCTACGTTGTATTCCACCTCATCCTCGGCCTTGCCTTGGCTGAAGGTCCACTAGGTTTCTAAGGGGCTGAATTCATGGAAATTCTATCACTACTAGCGGATGGTTTTGGGGTAGCACTTACGCCTACAAACCTATTTCTCGCGGTTGTTGGCTGTTTCTTGGGTACCCTGATGGGTGCGCTGCCAGGACTTGGCCCAGCAAACGGCGTCGCGATCCTGATCCCGATCGCATTCTCTTTGGGTCTCGACCCAACCGGTTCTTTGATCTTGCTCGTCAGCGTTTACTACGGTGCGATGTACGGGGGTCGGATCAGCTCGATCCTTTTGAACATCCCGGGCGATGAACCCGCGATGATGACCTGTCTTGACGGCTTCCCGATGGCTCAGCAAGGCAAAGCGGGTGAAGCCCTGTCTCTGTCTGGTGTAGCCTCTTTTGTTGGTGCATTCGTCGCGACATGTGGTCTGGTTCTGCTGGCACCACAGCTGGTGAAAATCGCGTTGTTGTTCGGCCCTGCTGAATACTTCGTTCTCTTCACCGTTGCCTTTGCAACACTTGGCGGTATCTCATCCACCAACCAAGCCAAGTCTGCATTCGCAGCGGCGCTGGGTCTTGGTATCGCGATGATCGGTTCCGACAGCCAAACAGGGTCTCAGCGTTTCACTTTCGATCACGTACACCTGTATGACGGTATCGACTTCCTGATCGCGATTGTTGGTCTGTTTGCGTTGAGCGAAGTGTTCATCTTCCTTGAGCATCACCGCACCAACAATGGTGTAGCGCCAAAGGCGGCAACAGTTGGTCGTATCATGCCAGACTTTGCCATGATCAAGCGCTGTATCCCCTCCATGGCACGCGGTACTGGTCTTGGCTTCTTCTCAGGTGTTCTTCCAGGTGCGGGTGCCTCTTTGGGGTCCTTCTTGGCGTACTCCCTTGAAAAGCAAGCGGTTGACCGTGACGGCAAGACATTTGGTAAAGGTGACCCACGTGGTGTTGCTGCTCCTGAAGCAGGTAACAACGCTGCATCTGGTGGTGCATTGGTTCCGATGCTTGCGCTGGGTGTTCCGGGCTCCGGTACAACTGCGGTTCTCTTGGCAGTTCTCCTGCAGCTGAACATCACGCCTGGCCCTCTGCTGTTCACTAAGAACCCAGACATCGTATGGGGTCTGATCGCGGCACTGTTCATCGCAAACTTCATCCTGCTTGCAATGAACATTCCACTGGTTGGTATCTTCACACGCGTTCTGATGGTTCCAACGCGGCTCCTGATGCCAATCGTTGCGATGATTTCCTTTGTGGGCATCTACAGCATCACCGGCTCTTCTTTCGATGTGATGTTGATGGTCGCTTTTGGCATCGCAGGCTGGGTACTTCGTAAACTCGACGTATCTCTGGTTCCTGTGATCCTCGGCATCCTCTTGGGCAACCAAATGGAAGTGAACTTGCGTCGTGCGATGACCATCTCTGATGGTGACTGGCTCGTCCTGGTGGGCAGCCCTCTGGCTATCATTCTCTGGATGGTTGCGATCGCGGGCTTTGTTCTGCCGATGATGATGGGCCGTCGCATGAAGAAGCGCATGGAATCCATGCGCGATAGCGAAGAGTTCGTTGGCGACTAATCCTTAACAGAAAACACCGGTCCGCAGATGCGGACCGGTCCTTCAAGAAAGTGTCACGCTGCGTGACGAACTTAGGAGACAAAAATGCGTATTATGACTTTGCCGTGTGACGGTATCGGCCCAGAGATTATGGCGGAAACGCTGAAGGTTGTTGAAGCAGCCAACAAAAAATTCGATCTTGGTCTGACTTTCCACGAAGAAGAGTCCGGCTTCAAAAGCCTCGAAAAGCACGGCATCACGCTGCGCGAAGAAGTTTTGGATCGCGCACGCACCGAATTTGACGGCGTAATCTTGGGCACACAGTCCCACATGGATTACCCACCGCTGGTTGAAGGCGGCCGTAACGTTTCTGCAGGCTTCCGCATCGGCCTTGACCTGTATGCAAACGTTCGCCCAGCACGTACGCGTGACTTTATCCCGAACAAAGCGCCAGACATGGATCTGGTCATCATGCGTGAAGCGACAGAGGGTTTTTACCCAGACCGCAACATGTTCAAAGGTGTTGGCGAAATGATGCCAGACGAGAACATGGCGTTGTCCGTACGTAAGATCACACGTCACGGTTCCATGCGTATCTGCCGCGAAGGCTTTAAGCTGGCGATGCAGCGTGACAAGAAGATCGCTGCGATCCACAAAGCGAACTCCTTCTTGATGACCGATGGTCTGTTCCTGGAGTGCTTCCGTGAAGTTGCGAAAGACTTCCCAGAAGTTGAAACAGAAGAGTTCATCGTTGACGCGTTCGCCGCTCTTCTGGTGCGTAAGCCAGAAGCGTATGACGTTGTTGTTGCAACAAACTTCTACGGCGACATCCTGTCTGACCTCGCGTCTGAACTGTCTGGCTCTTTGGGTCTTGCGGGTTCTATCAACGCGAACGCCGAAACTGGCCTGTGCTGTGCACAAGCACAACACGGTTCTGCACCAGACATCCAAGGCCAGAACGTTGCAAACCCAACGTCTTTGATCCTGTCTGCAGCGATGATGCTGACATGGCTTGGTGAGCAGCGCGACATCCAGAAACTGCAAGACGCAGGTGCCGCAATTGCAGCAGCTGTAGATGCAGTGATCGACGATCCTGCAAAGCGTACACGTGACCTTGGTGGTTCTGTAAATTGTGATGATTTCGGCACATTTGTTGCCGACGCCGTCGCAGCAGCCTAAAGTCTCCCTTGGTCGACCTCCCTCAGGTCGGCCAAATCTGGATGGTGCTGGTCGGTTGGTGCCATCCAACTTAATTTTCGAGGAATTCAGATGTCGTCACATCCGCGCATTGCCCTGATCCATGCTACTCGAGTGGCGGTTGACCCAATAGAGACCGCAGCCAAAGAGCTTTGGCCTGATGCGGAGACCATCACAATCCTTGAAGAAGGCCTGTCAGCAGATCGCGCAAGCGGTGCCGCGACCCTAGATGAGCTTAACGCTCGTATTGTTCGCTTGGCACGCTACGCAGAAGACATGCGCCCTGACGGCATCCTATTTACGTGCTCAGCATTCGGACGTGGTATCGAAGAAGCTGCCGCAACGTCTGACATTCCAGTTCTTAAGCCTAACGAAGCAATGTTTGAGGCCGCCTTTTCTGAAGGTGACGACATTGCAATGATCTATACGTTCGCACCTGCGGTAAAAGGCATGGAGGACGAATTCAACGAAGAAGCGCAGCGCCGCCAGTCCACTGCCAAGATCCGCTCTGTCTATGCAGAAGGTGCGCTTGATGCATTGAAATCCGGAGATGCTGAAACCCACGACCGTCTGGTGGCTGAGGCTGCACAGACGTTGGATTCGGCAGATGCCATCCTGCTCGCTCATTTTTCGATGGCCCGTGCCGCAACTGCTGTTCGAGCTGTGACGGAAGTACCCGTTTTGACTAGCCCCGAAGCCGCGATCAAGAAACTTCAATCCGCATTGCGCGGAACGCCAGAATAAGGAACCTATCATATGCTGATTGGTGTCATTGCCGACGATTTCACAGGCGCAAGTGATATTGCCAACACTCTTGCAAAAGGGGTTGCCCCCGAAGGTGGTTTGGCGACTGCGCAATTCCCGGGTGTTCCTACATCGCCTGCACCACAGCATGTCGAAGCTGGGGTTATTTCGCTGAAAAGCCGCACAGCCCCGATCGAGGAAGCTGTGGCTGAAAGCCTGGCCGCTCTAGAATGGTTGCTTGAGCAGGGCTGTCAGCAGATTATTTTCAAATATTGCTCGACCTTTGATTCCACCAGCGAAGGCAACATTGGCCCGGTTGGCCAAGCGCTTGCATCGGCGATGAACGCACGTGGTGTTGTTGTTTGCCCGGCATTCCCAACCGTGGGCCGCACGGTCTATCAGGGCCACCTGTTTGTGTTTGATAAGCTGCTCAATGAAAGCGGCATGCAGAACCACCCGCTGACGCCAATGACGGACCCCGATATTCGGCGCGTTCTGGCGGGCCAAACGGAATGGGGCGTGGGGCACATTGCACAGGATGTGGTCAATCAAGGCTCTAAAGCTGTCCAAGAGGCGCTGTCTGAGCAGGCAGCCTCTGATACTATGTTTACGGTTGTGGATGCCACATCAGATCAGGATCTTTTGACGATTGGTGATGCGCTGGTCGACGCGCCATTGGTCACGGGGGGATCCGGCATTGCATTGGGGTTGCCGCGTAATTTCATTCGCAAGGGAGCGGCCAAAGGCACTGCAACGGCCATGGCGCCGCAATCTGGTCCCGATGCCATTTTGGCGGGTTCCTGTTCGGGGGCAACCCGTGGGCAGGTAGAGCTGCATTCTGCGGCACATCCGAGCTTTGCCATTGATGTGCCAAAGGTCATGGCAGGTGAAATCACATCCGAAACGCTGGTTGCCTTTGTCCAAGAACACGCCGGGCAAGCGCCGCTTGTTTATTCTTCGGGCACGCCGGCCGCGGTGAAAGAGATCCAGGCTAAGTTTGGTCAAGAAACCGTTGCTCATACGCTTGATGCGTTGTTTGCCGATACGGCCAAGCATCTTATCGCGGGGGGCTACCGAAAGATTGTTGTGGCTGGGGGGGAAACCTCTGGCGCAGTTGCGCAGGCCGTGGCTGATGCTCTTGATAGCCCTGCGATGCAAATTGGACCAGAGATCGACCCCGGCGTACCGGTTTTGATCCTGGGAGAGGATCAACCCGTCTTGTTGGCCCTTAAATCAGGAAATTTTGGCGCGCCTAACTTTTTCGAAAAGGCGCTGTCGATCATGGGAGAAGATGCATGAGTGTGAATGAAGCCCAAGCCCGAGAACAGATGGCGGTACTGTGCAAGTCGATGTTTGATCGTGGGTTTTCGGTCGGAACAGCGGGCAACGTTTCGGTTCGTCTGGACGATGGCATTCTGATGACCCCCACCAACGTCCGCCTTGGAGATCTGGATCCAGATCGGATCGCCAAGATCGACACAGACGGCAACCACGTCGCGGGCGACCGGCCCACGAAAGAAGTGTTCCTGCATCAGGCGTTTTACGAAACCCGCCCCGAGGCCGGAGCGGTTGTGCATTTGCACTCTACTTGGGCGACGGCCTTGTCCTGCTTGGCGGATGTTGACCCCAACGACTGTATTCCGCCGCTGACACCATATGTGGTTATGCGCGTCGGCACGGTAAAGCTTGTTCCATACGTGAAGCCCGGAGACCCGAAGGCGGGTGAAATGATCCGTGGCCTTGATGGGCAATATGCTGCGGTACTTCTTGGCAATCACGGACCTGTTGTGAGCGGCAAAAACCTGTTTTCAGCTGTATGTGCAGCAGAAGAACTGGAAGAAACCGCAAAGCTGCTGGTGGCCTTGAGAGGCCAAAAAACCAAGCTGTTGTCGGCTGAAGAGGTCGATGACCTAAAAACGACTTTTGGGACCATTTGAGGGTATGATGAAAACAGCCGATCTCGTCGATGATCATGCGACGCACCTTCAATTGGTGGATCTGCCTTTCCGCAAGTTCGGGAAACGGAAATTTGTAGGGGGCAGAATTCAGACCATCAAGTGTTACGAGGATAACGTGGCCCTGCGCGCGATGCTGCAAACACCGGGCGAAGGCCGCATTCTGGTGATCGATGGTGGCGGTTCGACGCGGGTTGCTATTCTTGGCGATATTATCGCTGGGCTCGCAATCGAAAATGGATGGCAGGGGCTGATCATTAACGGGGCAATCCGTGACAGCGTTGAGATCGACGAGATGGACATATCTGTTTTTGCATTGGGCACATCCCCGATTAAATCCGCAAAGGAAGGTTGGGGGAAATCAGACTGCGCCGTCGCCTTTGGCGGAGTGACCTTTGAGCCGAACCAGTATGTTTATGCAGATGCAGACGGTGTTTTACATAGTGTTAAGAACCTGACGTGAGCAGATTGGCAACTGTGATCCCCGGAATTGTGACGTTTTCGGCGGCCATCTTAGGAGGGTGGCTGGTATCGTTGCTGGACATCCCGCTGGGGTGGTTGGTTGGTGCGATGCTTGCGATTGTAGGGCTGTCGCTGTTCAAAGCCCCGGTTCAAAAGCCCGATCGTGCGATGCCAGTTGTCAAAGCATCGGTTGGAACCATGCTGGGGGCGGGTTTTGGCATAGATGTCATTTCCTCTTTGGGGGCGTGGTGGCCGTCATTCTTGTTCATGATTGTTGTCATGTTCACTGGCGGCGTCGTGAATTTCCAATTGATGCGCCGCCTTTTTGGCTTTGGGAAAAGCGAGGCCGCCTTGTGCTCTGTGCCGGGTGGCATTGCTGAAATGATCCTGCTGAGCGAAACCGCTGGTGCAGAACAGTGGCGCGTTGCGATTGTACACGCCCTGCGAATTGCGCTCGCGATCCTGTTTATCCCGCTGTTAATCGGGTTTATCACGGACGCAGAGGTCGCACGCGCCGCGGATGCGGTTGCGCCCAGCATGTCTATTGAAGATTGGGGTTGGTTTGGGCTGTGTGTCGCGGCTGGCGTGTCCTTGAGCCGGTTTAAGCTCATCCCTGCTCAATTGATCCTTGTTCCCATGATTTTAAGCTCAGGCTTGCATCTGACTGGTGTCAGCAACTTTGCAGTGCCGACGCAGATTTCAAACCTGATCCAGATCATGATTGGGGTGAATGTCGGATCGCGCTTTGCCGGGATCGCTTTCAAGTTGCTGGTGCAAGTTGGATTGGCGGCGGTTGTTGTCGTGGCGGTTCAGATCACCCTCGCGTTCGCCGCGGCGGTTGTGGTGTCGAACCTGTTGGGGGTCAATCCTGTTGCGCTTGCATTGGCGTACTCACCGGGTGGGTTGGCTGAAATGTCGTTGATTGCTGTTGCGATGGGGCAGGAGGTCGCTGTGGTTGGTGTCCATCACATCTGCCGTGTTCTGGGAGCGCTTTTTGCGGCGCCGGCCATTTTGAAACGCGTAAATCGGGCAGACGGATGATGAACAAAAGTATCACGTTGGGGCAGGGTGTTGTTGCGCAGCATGTTGATCTGGTTGAGGCGCTGGGCACTGCGCGGATTAACCGGCTCCCACATGTCTTGCGGCTTCTCGCTGAGAACCATTTGCGGGGGGGAGGTGATCTTGCGCAGCTGCGGTCGGCCCTGGACGCATGGCTTGGGAGTGGGACGGCAACGTCCGAGCTGACCTTTAGGCCGAACCGGATCTTGATGCACGACACGACATGCACCCCGGCCCTTGCAGATATTGCAGGGTTGCGGGACGCGTTGGCAGAAGCAGGTGGCGCACCGGGTCAATTGACGCCGACCCTGCCGGTCGAGGTTTCGGTTGATCACTCTCTTGCTGTTGATGTCTACGCGCAAAAATCCGCGTCTGAGCGCAACCGTGCCAATGAGATCGAGCGCAACAAAGAGCGCTATGCGTTTATGAAGTGGGCGTCGCAAAATATGGAGGGTGTCCGGGTGAACCCGCCGGGCACCGGGATTATGCACACGATCAACCTTGAACAGTTGGCGACGGTGATCGTCAAACGTGACGATGGGTTGGTTCATCCAGATATGTTGCTGGGCACCGACAGTCACACGCCGATGATCAACGGTATTGGTGTGCTGGGATGGGGTGTTGGCGGGCTTGAAGCCGAAAGCGTCATGTTTGGCGCTTCTGTTTCGTTGGCGGTGCCGGATGTCGTTGGGGTTGAGCTGGTTGGCCGTCTTTCGACGGGCGTGATGCCAACCGATCTGGCGTTGTTTGTGACACAAGCCCTGAGAAAAATGGACGTTTCGGGCAGCTTCGTTGAATTCTTTGGTACAGGGGTTGGAACCTTGACCGCGGATGCGCGGGCGGTTGTTGCGAATATGGCGCCAGAGTACGGAGCCTCAACCGGGTTTTTCCCGGTTGATACAGCTGTGATCGAATATCTGCGTCGTACCGGCCGGGCCGCAGACGCTGTGGATGTGATTGAGCCTGTGTTCCGGCAGATGGGGCTTTGGTTTGAGCCGGATCAGCGGCCGCAGTTCAATAGAACCCTAAAGATTGATCTGACAAAAGTTGGCACCACCATTGCCGGTCCGCGCCGCCCACAGGATTGCTGCCTGCCCAAAGATGCCAGCGCCCGCGTGGAGCAGGCAATCGGACGACAGCTGGACGTGTCCCCCCCAAATGATGCGGCTGTTCCTGATGGGGCAGTTGGTGTTGCGGCGATTACCAGCTGCACGAATACATCCGATCCGCGCATGTTGGTCGCCGCTGGCCTGTTGGCGCGCAAGGCGCGCAAATTTGGATTGTGTCCGCCCCATTGGGTCAAGACATCACTGGCTCCGGGATCACCATCGGCCCGGACCTATCTGCAACGGGCTGGGCTGACACAGGATTTTTCTGCGGTTGGGTTTGATATTGTCGGCTTCGGCTGTACCACATGCATCGGCAATTCAGGATCGCTGCCCGAGGTGGTGGACCAAGCGTTGACCGATGGTAAAGCCGTCAGTGCGGTGTTATCGGGCAATCGAAATTTTCCGGGGCGTGTGCATCCCAAATTGGATCTGGCATATATCATGTCCCCGCCGTTGGTTGTTGCCTATGCCCTGAAAGGGGTCTTGCATGGGGACATTCTGTCAGATCCGATTGGCAAGGATCCCGACGGGAAAAGCGTTTCTCTGGCTGACATCTGGCCAAGCGAAGATGAAATTGATGCCGCCTTGGCGCGGGGCTTTCGGGCCGACGACGTCCCGCAGGAGTTTGCCCGATCGTGGAAAAGCACGCAGTGGCAGGCGATCCAGGCGGTGGATGCGGCGCAGTTTCCCTGGTCTCCAAATTCGCGCTACTTGCGGCGTCCCAAATTTGCGTCACTGGATGAAACGTCGCGCTTGGGGCAGTATCAGGCCGCACCATTGATGGTGCTTGGCGATGATATGACAACCGACCATATTTCGCCTGCGGGTTGGGTTGATCCCAACAGCGAAGCGGGACGGTGGTTGATCGAGCGTGGCGGCGATCCCTTGGATATGAATGTCTATGCGGCCTACCGCGGCAATTGGGAGGTCATGGTGCGTGGGTTGTTCACCAACAGACTGGCCACCAATTACCTGGGACAATCGCTGCTGCCGTCACATACAGTTTTGGAAGATGGCGTGTCGCGCCCAGTGTTTGAGGCGGCATCGCTATTAGAGGCACAGGGGCAGTCTACGGTCATTCTGGCCGGTGAACGCTATGGGATGGGGTCCAGTCGCGATTGGGCGGCCAAGGGCGTGGCATTGTTGGGCGCGCGCGCCATCGTTGCCAACGGGTTTGAGCGAATTCACCGGAGTAACCTGATTGGGATGGGGGTGTTGCCGCTGCGT
This sequence comes from uncultured Paracoccaceae bacterium, assembly GCA_947492585.1. Classification (GTDB taxonomy): domain Bacteria; phylum Pseudomonadota; class Alphaproteobacteria; order Rhodobacterales; family Rhodobacteraceae; genus Epibacterium. The sequence continues at coordinate 64,886 of CANLND010000017.1, read as the reverse complement.
ATCATCGATGGTTTTGCACCTCACCGGGAGAATTTGACACCGTTTGACCGCGTAGAGATCAACGTCACGAATGACGCACTGTGTCCAAATCTGGAAACTGAGGTGACTGTCATTCGAGGTGACGGTGGGGCGACCCGTGTCAAATGCTGTGCGGCTGTCGAAACGTGGCAGGAGATTGAGACGCTGCGCAGTGGTGGTATCCTGCCGAAAATACTACAGCAGATGGTGAACTAGACCCGTTGATCTGTAAATGACTATTCCTTTTTTTGGACGGTGCTAGTATGGACCGGAACCAAATAATTTGGAGTTGTCATCATCGCAGGAGTTACCGCAAAGCAGAGAATCTATGACCACTTTATGGATCAATTGAGATCCAATGAGTTGAAGGCTGGTCAACGGTTGCCCACAGAAAAGCAGATTGCGCAGACGTTTAATGTCAGCCGATCCACCGTGCAGGCCGTCATGTCACGGCTGGCGCTAGAAGGTGCCGTTCGTCGACAAGCCGGGCAAGGCACATTTGCATGCCGGCTGGATGATGACATGATGGTCCGGGTCAATCTGGATATTCATAACATTCAGTCGTTTGAAAGCGAGATGGCTGTTTCCGGTGATCATGTTTCCTATAAATTGATCGCATTTTCGCGTCAGCCGGTGAGCCTTCTTGTTGCTAAAAAGCTGGGCGTTGAGCCGGGAACCGAAGTCAATACGCTTGAACGCCTTCGATTTATCGGAGGGGATTGCATTGGCTCTGAGGTCAGGTTCTTCTCTCCCGACATTGTTTTAGAAATGTCGGCACATGCCTTGGAAACACTGGGTGGTCATGAATTGATCGAAGACGGCTTGGGCCTTCGGATTGGTCGAATAGAGGCCGCGTTGCGGGCTGTCAGCGCAAGCGACGCCCAGGCGCGACAAATGAATGTCGCATCAGGTGCGCCGCTGCTTGTTCGATCACACACGTTGTTCACCGAAAATGACACTGTCATTTTGCACGGAGAATCCTCTTACGTTGAGCCGTTTTCGTTTCGCTATGCGGCAACTGTGCGAAGCGGTTAAAAACCAAAGAGTTCCAACGATGTTTCCCGCGTGATCTTGTGAAATTCCGCGTCGCTTCGGCTCCAGTTTTTTATGTTTTGCAGCTGCTGGACGTCATCAATGTCCATGAAGGGTTCAATCTCGGTCAGGGGGCGCGCGGCCCGTTCAGAGGATTTTCCAGTGTGGGGCCAATCGCTGCCCCAGATCACCCGATCTTTGGCTGCGTCAAACAGTGCAGGGATCAGCGGCACGATTGCATCTGGTGTGTCCGCATAGTCGATCGCGCGGCAGAGTCCTGAGGTCTTTAGGATCACATTGGGGAGCGCCAGTATGTCTAGCAGCTGCTCAAAGGTGGTATCAAAGTCAGGACTGCCGATTTTCAAACCGGCAAAGTGGTCCAGAATGATTGGGCGGCCGATGTCGCGCAATGTGTCTTTCAGCGCAATCAGGACCGTCGCAGGTAAGAACACTTGTAACGCCATGTCGGTTCCCGCCATTTGGGCGGTCAGCAGTTTGAGCTGCTCTTTGGATGTTTCGACGGCGGTCTGTCCGCTGGTTTTCAAGTTCGCTCTCAAGCCGCGCACGCCCGAGTTCCACAATGTTTGGATCAAATCAGGATCCTGTGCCGCTGGATCGACCACTGCGATGGCCCGTGCATTTTTTTGACCAAGCTGTTCAACGGCATCCAGCGTCGCCCGATTGTCGGTTCCATAGGGGCTGGGTTGCACAATGACGACGTGTTGCGCGCCGATTCGTTCTATGTGGTCTCTTAATTTTGCGACATTCGCCTCACCCGGCGTGTAGCTGCGAGGGGCGGAGTAGCAGAATTTTTCCGGTGCAAAAACATGAACATGAGCGTCTACTGGTTGTAAATGAGTGGTCATTATGTGGTTGCTCCATACATTTGTCTTGATCTGCTAGTAGGATTGCATTTACCGTAATGTAAATGCAAAATGAAAGCTCACGATGTTTTTCTCACCACCAACTGATTTGACCGCTGAAGTCTTTGCGCAGGTTCCCAAGGAGCTGGCGCCAGATGGGGAGACTGAATGGGGCAATGTGCAACATCCAGGGAAGAAATTCAGAGCCTTTCTGGAAGGTCCTTCTTTTGATCGTGATGGCAACTTGTACTGCGTCGACATTTGTCATGGCCGCATCTTGCGCTGTGATCCATCGGGCGAGTTTACAGTTGCTGCGGACTATGATGGTGAGCCAAACGGTCTGAAAATCCACAAGGATGGCCGGATTTTCATCGCCGACCACGCACATGGTATCATGGTCATGGACCCGCACACGGGTAAGGTAGAGCCGTATCTGACGCGCCCCGGCCTTGAGCGTTTCTCGGGTTTGAACGATTTGCATTTCGCATCGAACGGCGATCTTTACTTTACGGATCAAGGGCAAAGCGGCCTGCAATCCGCCCATGGACGTTTGTTCTGTCTGCGTGCATCTGGTGAGCTGGACTGCCTGATCGACAACATTCCCAGCCCCAATGGTCTGGTGTTGAACGAGACGGAAAGTCAGCTTTATCTTGCCGTGACGCGCATGAATTCGGTGTGGCGGGTCAGGTTCCTCCCCGGAGGCCGGACTGTCGTTAAATCAGGCACGTTTATCCAGCTTTCGGGCGGATTGGCGGGGCCAGACGGTCTGGCCTTGGGAGAAGGCGGAGAGTTGATTATCGGCCATATGGGACTGGGAACCGTTTGGGTAATGTCCCGTCTTGGCGAACCTATGTATCGCATCCGTTCCCCCAAAGGCATCTTGACGGCCAATTGCGCCTTCGGCGGTCCGGAAGGACGCCATCTATATATCACAGAAGCTGAGAGCTCTTCGATACTTCGTGTCGAGCTGCCCTTTGCTGGTCAAAAAATGTTCGCACATTTGTAACAAGCCTGACGCATGGAGGCGTTTGGTGGGGGGAGAGAAATGCTAAAGAAGTTTGACGGGGTTCTCTGCGTCATTGAAAACTGGTTTATGGTTGTCCTGCTGTTGGCGGGGCTGGCGATGGCCACATTGCAGGTGATCCTGCGCTATCTGTTCAACACGGGTATTCACTGGTTAGAGTCTGGTCTTGTGACCGCTTTGATCTGGGCGATGCTGTTTGGCGCCGTTCGAGCGGTGCGCGATGGGTTTCATCCGCGTGTAGATCTGCTTCCCAACCTGGTGGGACCAAAAGTCCGAGTCGTGTTGAACTTTATGTCGATTGGCGCAGCCTTTGCGCTGTCTCTGTACGTGTTCTTTGATGCGGCGTTCTATGCCAAATTCTTGAATATGATCAATGCATTGCATCCAGAGTTGGAGATCAAGATGGTTTATCCATTCCTGATCATTCCAATCATGACGGCCTTGATGACCGTGCGATACGGATTGATCGCCTACACACTCTTCTACAATCCAAGCACGCTTTGGCCAGATCAGCACTACCGCGATTATATCGGCGCAAAACTTCAAAAAGGCATCGAAGAATGACCGTCCTAACACTTGTACTTGTATTCTTTGGCCTGATTGTCATTGGTGCGCCCATCGCCGTGGCGCTTGGTGGCTCGGCTTTGATTTCGTCCTTTATCTTTTCTCCCATCGCGGATGGGATCACGGGGCAGAAGTTCTTTACCAACCTGAACCACTTTACCTTGATGGCGATTCCGTTCTTCTTTTTGGCCGCCGGCCTGATGGAACGTGGGGGATTGGTGCAGCGGCTGGTCGGCTTTGCGCAGTCATTGGTTGGGCATTTGCGCGCGGGTTTGGGGATGACCACCGTTCTCACGTGTATCTTCTTTGCGGCGATTTCGGGCTCCAGCCCGGCTACGGTCGCGGCCGTCGGGAACATTCTGTATCCGTCGCTCAAAGAGGAAGGGTATTCGGATAACTACGCTATCGGGGCTTTGGCAACATCTGGCTCTATCGGTATCCTGATCCCACCATCCATCCCGCTTATCCTGTATGGTTTTGTGACCGAGACCTCAATTCCTGCGCTGTTCTTGGCGGGGATTATTCCGGGCTTGGTGTATGGGGCGTTGCTGTTGTTCACCGCGCGTTTCCTTGCTGTCCGTGAGGGCATCAAAGTGCGGCCACGGGCGACCCGTAAAGAAGTGGGAGCGTCGCTCAGAGCCAGCCTTCCGGCCCTGTCGCTGCCAGCATTCATCGTAATTGGTATCTACGGCTTCCCAGAGTTCACGTTGTTTGGATGGTATTACGATGGCGGCGCGATCTTTACGCCGACAGAGGCTGCCGCGATTTCAGCTGTCTTGGCGATGGGCATCGGCTTCTTCATCTATAAAGAACTGTCGTTCAAAGAGATGCTGAAGGTGACAGCTGAGACAGGACCACGCGTTGGTATGATCTTCTGGATCACCGCAAACGCCCTGTTGTTCGGATTTTTCCTGACCAAGGTGGGTGTTCCTGCTGCGATGGCCCAGTTTGTTCTGGATATGAATGTTTCGCCCATCGTTTTCTTGCTTTGTGTGAATGTTCTGCTCGTGGTTGTTGGGTTCTTCCTCGAAGGGGTGCCAACAATTCTGATCTTCTCGCCATTGTTGGTGCCAGCGGCTGAAAGCCTGGGGATCGATCCGGTTCATTTCGCTATCGTGATGGTCGTGAACATTGAACTTGGGCTGATTACCCCGCCTGTCGGCATCAACCTGTTTGTCGCAAGTTCGATTTCGGGCCTGCCAGTTCTGTCGGTCTTCAAGGCAACCTTGCCGTGGATGATCGCAACCATCGTCACGCTTATGATTGTGACGTTCTTCCCACCGTTATCGCTGTTCCTGCCCGGTTTGGCGCAGTGATCTACGCCAAGAATACCCAAGAAATAACATGAATATAGTCCAAGGAGGAGAGAATATGTTTCTGAATAAAGTAAAGGCCACGGCCGCTATCATGGCAGTCGCGCTGACCGCATCCGCCGCTTCAGCTGAAGTCAAGATGATCATGTCGAACGACAACAATAACAAAGGGTTGAAGGGGCAGACTTTTGACTATCTTGTTTCCCAACTCGAAGAGCGTCTGGGTGACAAGATCGACGTAGAGATGCACCACGGTGGCACCTTGTTCGATCAGCAAAGCCAGATTCAGGGCCTGCAACTGGGCGGTGCACACATCGTTTCGCCAACTGCCGGGATTTACAGCTCGGTCAATCCAAAGGTTGCAGCGCTTCAGCTTCCGTTCCTGTTGAACACGCCTGAAAAAATTCAGGCAGCTGTGGCCGACCCGCTGGTGCGTGAGGCGATTATGCCCGGTCTCAACAACCAGAACATTGAGGTTGTTGCAGTATGGATGAACGGCCCGCGGGATCTTGGTTATAAAGGGCAAGACCCAATTCTGTTGCCAACAGATGCCGAAGGTCTGAAAGTCCGTGTTCAGTCTGCGCCGATCTTTGTTTCGACATGGGAAGCGATTGGGGCCAACCCCGTGGGCATCAACTGGTCTGAAGCACCAACCGCGCTTCAGCAGGGCGTGATTGATGCGGGTGAAGTGACACCTAACTCGTGGCGCGGTTCGTCGACGTATCAATTTGTTGATCACATCACCATGACGGACCACCAGTACTCATTCTACCTGGTCGGTGCCAACAAACAGTGGTGGGATTCGATCCCCGCAGCTGAAAAAACCGAAATCAACGCGGCTCTTTCCGACGCCACTGAGTGGAACATGGTTAAGAACACCGAGATCAACGGTGCAGCCGCTGAGTTTATGGCTGGCGAAGGCGTGGGCATCCACTACCTGACCGATGAGCAGCGTACTGCATGGGCTGCGGCAATGAAGCCCGTCTGGCAAGAGCTTGGCAACGAGCTGGTTGGGGACGAAGTCATGGATCGCCTGAAAGAAATCGCAGGCGTCAACTGATCTGAACGCATCAATAAACGCGTTTCACAACATCAAGGATGGCTCTGAGGGCCATTCTTTTTTTGCGCGGTGAGTGTTGTCGCTGAGGGGGCAGGGGGTTTTCGCAATTGTACCAAACGACCCAACGTCAGACTGTAGAGTTTCAGAGGATCATTGTTGATCCGGCATGTCATTAAAGCTATACGCACCCGGTGGCGGTCCGTCCGTCAAAGAATCATACGAAACAAAAGCCGTGTTTGGCCCATTCGCTTCGAGGGTCAGTTCCGGCAAGAGGAGAAGCGACATGAAACTTCATGAACTGCGCGACAACGCTGGCGCAACCAAAAAACGCATGCGCGTTGGCCGTGGCCCCGGTTCCGGTAAAGGTAAAATGGGTGGCCGTGGTATCAAAGGTCAGAAATCCCGTTCGGGTGTTTCGATCAATGGTTACGAAGGCGGCCAAATGCCCTTGTACCAACGTCTGCCAAAGCGTGGCTTTAACAAGCCAAACCGCAAAGCATATGCCGTTGTGAACCTGGGCCTGATCCAGAAGTTCGTTGACGCAGGCAAGCTGGACGCAGCAGTCATCACCGAAGACAGCCTGATCGCATCGGGTCTGGTTCGTCGCAAGTTGGACGGTGTTCGCATCCTGGCAAAAGGTGAATTCACCGCCAAGGCGTCCATCACCGTCACAGGTGCTTCCAAAGCAGCGATCGACGCTGTTGCGAAGGCCGGCGGCGCTCTGACCGTGGCAGCTGTTGAAGCAGCCGCCGAGTAAATCGGTTGTGACCTTGTGAGCGGCGGCAAAGCCGCTTACATAGTTTTCAGAGTTTTCCAATTACGCCGTCCGAGCCGGAAAATGGTTCAGGGCGGCGTTTTCGCAAGAAGAGACCTTTTTTATGGTATCAGCAGCAGAACAAATGGCGGCGAACACCAGCTGGTCCGCGCTTGGTAAAGCGACGGACCTGCGCAATCGCATCCTGTTCACCATCGGACTATTGATCGTCTATCGTTTGGGAACATTCATTCCAGTTCCTGGCATTGATGCAAACGCGTTGCGCGACTTTATGGAGTCGGCAGGGGCAGGTATCGGCGGAATGGTGTCGATGTTCACCGGTGGTGCGCTCGGACGGATGGGTATTTTTGCCCTTGGGATCATGCCGTATATTTCGGCCTCGATCATTGTGCAGCTGCTGACCTCTATGGTTCCCGCGCTTGAGCAACTCAAAAAAGAGGGTGAGCAGGGGCGTAAAAAGATCAACCAGTATACCCGCTACGGCACCGTGGTGCTGGCGACAGCGCAGGCCTATGGTCTTGCCGTCTCGCTGGAAAGCGGTGAACTGGCGACCGATCCGGGTCTCTATTTCCGAATGGCCTGTATGGTCACATTGGTGGGCGGCACTATGTTCCTGATGTGGCTGGGTGAGCAGATCACCAACCGCGGCATCGGCAACGGCATCTCACTGATCATCTTTGTGGGTATCATCGCCGAAGTTCCCGCAGCCTTGGCGCAGTTCTTTGCCTCAGGCCGTTCGGGTGCGATCAGCCCCGCCGTGATCCTGTTGGTGATGGCTATGGTTGTTGGGATCATCATGTTTGTGGTGTTCATGGAACGCGCCCTGCGCAAGATCCACATTCAATATCCCCGCCGTCAGGTGGGCATGAAAGTCTACGATGGTGGCTCCAGCCACTTGCCAGTTAAGGTGAACCCGGCGGGCGTGATCCCAGCGATCTTTGCCTCGTCGCTGCTGTTGTTGCCGACCACGATCTCGACGTTCTCAACCGGTACAGGCAGTGGACCAGTGATGTCCTGGCTGTTGGCGAACTTTGGCCCCGGTCAGCCGCTGTACCTGCTGTTCTTTGTGGCGATGATCGTGTTCTTTGCCTACTTCTACACCTTCAACGTCGCGTTCAAGCCGGAAGACGTTGCGAACAATCTGAAGAACCAAAATGGTTTTGTACCGGGCATCCGTCCTGGCAAAAACACCGCAGCTTATCTGGAGTATGTGGTGAACCGCATTCTGGTTCTGGGCTCTCTGTACCTTGCAGCTGTTTGCCTGTTGCCGGAGATTTTGCGCGGTCAGTTCGCAATACCATTTTACTTTGGCGGAACGTCAGTATTGATTGTGGTATCTGTGACCATGGATACTATCCAACAAGTCCAAAGCCATCTGTTGGCACATCAGTATGAAGGCCTCATCGAGAAGAGCCAGCTGAGCGGACGTAACAAGAAACGGAAAAAACGGGGACCATCACGCCGATGACAAATATCATTCTAATGGGGCCGCCCGGTGCGGGCAAAGGAACGCAGGCGCGTCATTTGGTTGACCAACGCAATATGGTTCAACTGAGCACCGGCGACATGCTGCGCGACGCGCAGGCTTCGGGCAGCGAGATGGGCAAAAAAGTTGCGACCATCATGGCCGAGGGCAAATTGGTCACTGACGAAGTCGTTATTGGTTTGATCCGCGAAAAAATGACTGCGGGTGCTGATGGTGGTTTCATCTTTGATGGTTTCCCCCGCACATTGGCGCAAGCTGATGCGCTGGCCGCCCTGTTGGATGAAATGGGTCAAACGCTGGATGCGGTAATCGAAATGGAAGTGGACGACGCGGCTTTGGTTGCACGTATCACAGGCCGTTCGACCTGCGGCGGTTGTGGCGAAGTGTACCATGATGAGACCAAGCCTTGGGCAGCGGATGGTAAATGCACCAACTGCGGCAGCACGGATGTCAAACGTCGCGCGGATGACAATGAGGACAGCCTCAAAACGCGTCTGATGGAATACTACAAAAAGACGTCACCGTTGTTGGGCTACTATTACGCCAAGGGCAGCCTGAGCACGATCGATGGCCTGGCCGCGATCGATCAGGTTCAAGGCTCTATTGCAGGTATTCTTGACGCCTGACTTTGGGTAGGTGATTGATCTGTATTTTTAACAACCCAGCGTTCCGGCGCTGGGTTGTTTTTGTTGGATACTGCGTTCTTTTAGAAACTGCTGTGCGCCCAGATGGCGCATTTCCTCCAGCGCAGGCTGCACTGTTTTGCATGAGGTGTCATTCATGAGCATCAGATCAATGGGCGTGTATTCCCCCTTTGTCGTCGGGCGGTCGTAGTAACCCATTGACCAGCCGGGATATTCGCGTTCACTGATCGGCTGTACGCACAGAATGTGAAATCCAAAAATGCGACTGTCCGCTGAGATAACATCGACAAGATTTTGCACGTCGTCCTCGTTGCCTTCGACGACCTGCAAGTAGGTATTCCCGTCCCGCAACAGATACCCGGTAATGCCGTTTAGGTGGTTTTTGCGCAATGCGACACGCATGATGTCGAGGTCATGAACGGAGAATTTTGGAAAGCGGGCCTTTGCCCGGAATAGCAATGTGATCACTTCAATTCCTGCCCTAAACGCAAAGGTACTCACTAATTGTGCTTTGTTGGCCGAAACACTATCTAAAGTTGTATCTCCTCACAACGATTTTTTGGATTTACTCTCGCAGAGGTGTTGTTTTTTGAAATTTGTTGAAAAATCAAATTTATGGTGACCTTACCTTTTGTCTCCGTGGCGGGGTGTGGTGTTGGGGTCCGTATTGTGTTCGGTTTGGAGAATGGCCATGCATGGCTTGACCATTATTGCGTAAAAGCCTAATGGTTCCAGCTCATATGAGAATCATCTTGATTTGGCTTGGGTGATACATCACAGAGCCTGTTGAGAGATAGTAGGCCCGAAAGCATGTGCTTCCGGGCTTATGTTGTGAAAAAAGGTTCTGGTACTACGGAACCGCAACTGAAAAAGGAAAGTCCAACGTGGCACGTATTGCCGGCGTAAACATCCCGACTGCAAAGCGGGTTCCTATCGCCCTAACATATATCACCGGTATCGGTACAACTTCAGCACAAGCGATCTGCGAAGCAGTGAGCATCGACGCAACCCGTCGTGTGAACGAGCTGTCCGACGCTGAAGTTCTCGCTATCCGCGAGCACATCGACGCAAACTACACCGTTGAAGGTGACCTGCGTCGCGAAGTGACGATGAACATTAAGCGCCTGATGGATCTGGGTAGCTACCGTGGCCTGCGCCACCGTCGCAACCTGCCAGTCCGTGGTCAGCGTACCCACACCAACGCTCGCACTCGCAAAGGTCCTGCAAAGGCCATTGCTGGTAAGAAGAAGTAAGGGAGGGTTTGATCAATGGCACGTGATAAGACTCGTACTAAGAAAAAAGAACGTAAGAATATCGCTTCGGGCGTAGCCCACGTGAACTCTTCGTTCAACAACACCAAAATTCTGATCTCTGACGTTCAGGGCAACGCGATCGCATGGTCGTCGGCCGGTTCGATGGGCTTCAAAGGCTCGCGTAAATCGACCCCCTATGCTGCTCAGATGGCTGCAGAAGATGCTGGCAAAAAAGCTCAGGATCACGGTGTTAAAACTCTGGAAGTCGAAGTTCAAGGTCCGGGTTCCGGCCGTGAATCGGCTCTGCGCGCCCTGGCTGCAATCGGTTTCAACATCTCGTCCATCCGTGACGTGACGCCGATGGCACACAACGGCTGCCGCCCGCCAAAACGCCGTCGCGTTTAAGCCTAAAAGTTATGCTGGGACCTTGCACCGCGCAGGGTCCCAGTCCGTGTTTATAAACCTCGGGCGTCTGATCCCTTAGGGACATGGGGGACGGACAGGAATGGAGGGACTGCATGATCCATAAGAACTGGGCAGAACTGATCAAGCCGACACAGCTTGAAGTAAAGCCAGGCAATGACCCCGCACGTCAGGCCACAGTGATTGCTGAACCGCTGGAGCGCGGCTTTGGTTTGACACTGGGCAACGCTTTGCGTCGCGTTCTGATGAGCTCGCTGCAAGGTGCGGCGATTTCGAGCGTTCAAATTGATAACGTCCTGCACGAGTTCTCGTCAGTGGCGGGTGTGCGTGAAGACGTCACCGACATCATTCTGAACCTCAAAGGCGTGTCCTTGCGTATGGAAGTCGAAGGCCCCAAGCGCCTTTCGATCTCTGCCAAAGGCCCTGCTATTGTCACCGCAGGTGATATTGCTGAAACCGCTGGGATCGAGGTTCTGAACCGCGATCACGTGATCTGCCACCTGGATGATGGTGCGGATCTGTTCATGGAACTGACCGTGAACACCGGCAAAGGCTATGTCTCTGCTGACAAGAACAAGCCCGAAGACGCACCTATCGGCCTGATCCCGATTGATGCGATCTATTCACCTGTGAAACGCGTGTCTTATGACGTGCAGCCTACACGTGAAGGCCAGGTTCTGGACTATGACAAGCTGACCATGAAGGTTGAAACCGACGGTTCGATCACGCCGGATGATGCTGTGGCCTATGCTGCGCGCATTCTGCAGGACCAACTGTCGATTTTCGTCAACTTCGACGAACCTGAATCAGCTGGCCGTCAGGACGAAGACGATGGTCTCGAGTTCAACCCACTTCTGCTGAAGAAAGTGGACGAGCTGGAACTGTCTGTTCGTTCGGCAAACTGCCTGAAGAACGACAACATCGTCTATATCGGCGATTTGATCCAAAAGACCGAAGCAGAAATGCTGCGCACCCCGAACTTTGGCCGCAAGTCTTTGAACGAGATCAAAGAAGTGCTGTCGGGCATGGGTCTGCACCTTGGCATGGATGTTGAGGACTGGCCGCCGGACAACATCGAAGATCTGGCGAAGAAGTTCGAAGACAGCTTCTAAACCTTTCGAGGGGGGCCATGGCCCCCTTCACAAATTCCCGGGGTTGGCCGGGGAAACACGTGGGCATCTGCCCCAAGGAGAGCACCCCGCACGCATGGGGGGCCAGACAAAGAAAAACGCAAGATCAAAGGAATAGACTATGCGTCATAAACGTGGTTACCGCCGTCTCAATCGTACGTCTGAGCACCGTAAAGCCCTGTTCTCCAACATGGCTGGCTCGTTGATTGAGCACGAGCAAATCAAAACAACTCTGCCCAAAGCAAAAGAACTGCGCCCCATCATCGAAAAGATGATCACTCTGGCAAAGCGCGGCGACCTGCACGCGCGTCGTCAGGCCGCGTCCAAGCTGAAGCAAGAGCAGTATGTTGAAAAACTGTTTAACACTCTTGGCCCCCGCTACGCTGAGCGTAAAGGCGGCTATGTGCGCGTTCTGAAAGCTGGCTTCCGCTACGGCGATATGGCTCCTATGGCGATCATCGAATTCGTTGACCGTGATGTGGACGCAAAAGGCGCAGGCGACAAAGCCCGCGTTGCTGCCGAAGAAGTGGCTGCTGACGCAGAATAAGATTCGAATCCTATTGGATTTGACCTGAACCCCGTCTCTTTTTGAGGCGGGGTTTTCTGTATCCTGTTGATAGTTTTGAAAATTCGAAATCAACAGAAATTCAACCATTGTTTGTTCAGTTGGTGCTGTAACTCTCCTTGAGGGAATCTAGTATGACTGTTCAATCCCAGGCCCGGCGCATGTCGCTATCCAATATTCGAACCAAGACAAAGATTATGATGGTGGCGATTTGCCCGCTGTTGCTCATCCTTGCTGTGGGGGTGTTCACAGTTGTTGATCTTGGGCGCATGGCGCGCACGTCACATAAGCTTGAGACCCTTCAGGATACGCTGGTACTGACCCAGGATGCACTGGTCACTGTCGTCGATATGGAGGCGGGGTTGCGGGGCTATCTTTTGGCTGGTCAAGATGGCTATTTGAAGCCCTTCCATGATGGGCAGGCCAAATCGCAGCATATTCTCGCGAAGCTGAAAGAGCAGATCTCGGCCTCGCCGGATCTTGTTCAGAAACTGGAGCTGGCCGAGAAGGCGCTGAACGATTGGCAGAACGAGGTTGCCAAAGACGCTGTCGCCCTGCGGCGCAACATCGGCGATGCGCCAAGTATGAATGACATGGCGGCTTTGGTGAAGAAAGCGAAGGGGAAAGAGTATTTTGATGCTTTCCGCTTGGAAATTGCGCGTTTCATTCGTGAGGAAGAAGGGCGTCTTGAGGGGCATCGGCAGATGACGCAGGCCCTGGTATCGGCCGGGACCGCGGATGTCGCCCCTTTGGTCAATTCCATGACGGCTGTCGAGCAGCAGCATATGACCATCACCCGGACCAAAGATTTGTTGGCGGCTGCGGTGAACATGGAAACCGGGCTGCGCGGGTTCCTTTTGGCTGGAGACCCGAGCTTTTTAGAGCCGTATCAGAACGGCGCCGAAGAGTTTGATCAAATCATCGTGGAGTTGGAGGCGGCCGTCCACGACCAACCTGTACAGTTGGAGCGATTGATGGAAATCAAAACCATCATCTCTGGGTGGCGGACCGACGTCGTAGACGAGGATCTGGCTTTGCGTCGTGAGGTCGGGGATGCAAAGACGATGGATGATATGGCCGACTTTGTGGCGCAGGGGCGCGGGAAGGTGTATTTTGATGCGTTCCATCGGCAAATGACCGAAATCCAAGACGCCGAACGCACGCAGGTCGAAATACTCAAGGCGGAGAGCCACAGTATTACCGAAGAGGCGCGCACTCTTATCCCCTTGGCTATTGCCGTGGCCGTTGCCGTGGGCAGCATCATGTCGCTTTGGATTGGGACCAACATCGCCAATGGCCTAAAACCGATCACAACGGCAATGGATGGCTTGGCCCAAGGCAACAACAATGTTGACATCAAAGGCCAAGAACGCGGCGATGAAGTTGGCGATATGGCGCGCGCGCTTGAGGTGTTTCGGGACGAACTGTCCAAGATGCAGGCGGCTGAACAACGCAAGGCCGAAGGTCGGGATGCGATGCAGACTGAGGTGGTCAATACGCTCAGCACGCAATTGTCGAAATTGGCACAGGGTGATCTTTCGGTGCAAATTGTGGATGCGTTCCCCGAAGATTATGAGCAGCTTCGCATGGACTTCAATGAGACTGTCGTAACCCTGCAGCAGATCGTTGATCAGGTTCTGGCGACCACAAGCAGTATTCGCAACGGTGCCGAGGAAATCAGTCTGGCTTCGGACGATCTTTCGCATCGCACAGAAAGCCAAGCCGCGACATTAGAAGAGACAGCGGCAGCCTTGGATGAGCTTACAGCCTCAGTCAGGGCGGCTGCGGACAGCGCCCAAGATGTTGAAAATACAACATCTTCGGCGCGCGGGGAAGCTGAGGACAGCGAGCGTATCGTAAAGTCCGCGGTTGCAGCCATGACCGAGATTGAACAAAGTTCGTCACATATCGCCAAAATTATCAGCGTGATTGATGACATCGCGTTTCAGACCAACCTTTTGGCGCTGAACGCGGGGGTCGAAGCCGCGCGCGCGGGTGAAGCTGGACGTGGTTTCGCGGTTGTGGCCAGCGAGGTGCGCGCCCTGGCGCAGCGTTCATCTGATGCGGCGATGGAGATTAAGACGTTGATTGGCGCCAGCTCCGCACAGGTGGAGCAGGGGGTGGATCTTGTTGGGAAAGCGGGCGTTGCCTTGCAGGCGATTTTGGATCAGGTCGGCAATATTTCTGAATTGGTGTCTGGTATTGCGACCGGTGCGTCGGAACAATCCACCGGGCTGCATGAAATCAACACCGGTATGACGCAGCTGGATCAGGTGACACAGCAAAACGCGGCCATGGTGGAGCAGGCGACAGCTGCGAGCCACATCTTGAAATCTGACGCAGCGAAGTTAGGGGAGTTGATGTCGCATTTCGATGGCAGCGCCGCAACGCCTGCGTCCATCGCAACGCAGACGCCGCCCCCAGCGCAATCAGGTGACACGGCGCAGGATTGGGACGAAACGGCCTCGGATACGCCTGCTTTGGCGGCGACGGGAACAGATGCGAGTGATCCAAAGTGGACAGATTTCTGATTGTTTAGAACTGCGGGTGCTCCACACGGTGTGGCACCCGCGCCTGACGTCACGCTCTGGCAGTTTCAATCCAAACTCTCTACGCTTGATGGTTGCCCCATAGGGCATAACATCAATGAGGGATCGCAGTGGATCAGGCCAAATTTCTGCAGGGCAACCTGTTTCGCCATATTGCCGTAATGTCGCTGACCTCTTCAGTGGGGTTGATGGCGGTGTTTGCTGTCGATTTCATCGATATGATCTTTATTTCGATGCTGGGAAAAGATGAGCTGGCTGCAGCCGTTGGCTATGCCGGGGCGATACTGTTTTTCACCACGTCGTTTAACATTGGCGTCGCGATCGCTGCAGGGGCTTTAGTCGCGCGCGCATTGGGAGAGGGAGCTGCGGATCTGGCGCGGCGTCGGGCGTCGAGCACCTTGGCGGCAGGTGTGTTGTTCTCAGCGTTGTTTGCCTGTCTTGTGTGGCTCAATCTGGACGTGCTGGTGTCTTTGATTGGTGCAGCAGGGCAAACCCATGCGCTGGCGGTGCACTACCTGTCGATCATCGTTCCCACCTTACCGTTGCTGTTGCTCGGCATGGCGGGAGGAGCGATATTGCGCGCGCATGGCGCTGCCCGCCTCGCCATGATGGCCACGGTGATTGGGGGCGTGGTGAATGCAGCACTGGATCCTGTATTGATCTTTGGATTTGGATGGGAGCTGACCGGAGCTGCGATTGCGAGTGCCATCGCGCGTGTGGTTATGGCTGTCTGCGCACTTGTTCCAATTTTTCGCCATTTCGGCGGGCTGGTACGCCCGGTACTGGGCGATTTTTTTGCAGATCTGCGCCCCATCCTAGCAATAGCGTTGCCTGCGATCCTGACGCAGTTGGCAACGCCGGTGGGGCAGGCTTATGTAACACGCTCCATGGCCGAATTTGGCGAAGAGGCGGTTGCGGGCATGGCCATTGTCGCGCGAATGACACCTTTGGCATTTGGGACGTTGTTTGCCTTGTCCGGTGCCATTGGGCCTATCCTTGGGCAGAACTACGGCGCGGGGCAGCATGATCGCGTGCGTCGCACCTTTCACGATTCTATGTTGTTTACGGGTCTTGTCGTGCTCGTCGCGGCGCTCGCTTTGTTTGTGCTACGGCCCTACATCGTGGCGCTGTTTTCGGCGACGGGACACTCCAAAACCTTGATCTTTTTGTTCTGTGGCCCGCTGGCTCTGGCCTACTTTTTCAACGGAGCGCTGTTTGTGGCGAATGCGTGTTTCAACAATCTTGGTCATCCGTTTTATTCGACGTGGTTGAATTGGGGACGTCATACGCTGGGCACGATTCCCTTTGTCTGGGGCGGGGCGGTTTTGTGGGGCGCACCTGGCGTTCTGATCGGGCAGGCCGTGGGGGGGCTTGTATTTGGTATTGGTGCGCTTGTGTTGGTGCGAAAGGTGATGTCTGAGATGGAAGTCCAGGCAGATCAACAGCTTAAGGCGCCTCTGTTTCAACGGCAAGCGCGCCAGATCGCTTTGCTTTTTGCCCGTCGTTAGCGGTGAACAAAAAGGCAGAATTTCCTCTCGACAGCTGTTTCGTTCTCCGCTAGCGTTCTGCACATGACACGCAACTTTACCTCCTTCTGGTACTTTTATTATCCGCGCCACATGGCGGTCGGAGAAGTCTGCGCGTTCTGAATTACCTTTCAGAAATCCAAGATATCCCCCTAAACCGCCTCGCAGCTGCAGGCGGTTTTTTTGTCGCCGAGCTTCGAGGTCCCGCCCCAAATAGGACCAAAGACATGACACCTGAAACTGCAAATCTGCGAATTACGGCAATGCAAGAACTGACATCCCCCGATGCACTGGCTGCGGCCATTCCCGCCACTGAACCGGCGCTGGAAACCGTCGTGGCCGGCCGGACCGGTATCCAAAACATCCTACATGGCCGCGACGACCGGCTGGTGGTGGTTGTGGGCCCGTGTTCCATCCATGATCCCGAGGCGGCACTGGAGTATGCGCGCCGCCTGCTGCCGCTGCGCGCCGAGCTGTCAGGGCAGTTGGAAATTGTGATGCGGGTCTACTTCGAAAAACCGCGAACCATTGGAGGCTGGAAGGGTCTGATCAACGATCCCGGTCTGGATGAAAGCTTCCGGATCAATGATGGGCTGGCGATGGCGCGCCGCCTGTGTCTGGACATCAATGCGATGGGGCTGCCGGTTGGGACCGAGTTCCTGGATGCCTCGGTGCCGCAGTTCATTTCGGATCTGGTCTCGTGGGCTGCGATTGGTGCACGGACCACGGAAAGCCAGATTCACCGCGAGATGGCCTCGGGACTGTCGTGCCCTGTTGGGTTTAAAAACGGCACCCGTGGGAACGTGCAGATTGCCGTTGATGCGGCACGGTCTGCCGCGCGTCCACACCATTTCATGGCCTTGTCCAGAAACGGCCGCGCAGCGATTGCGGGTACGGCGGGCAATCCGGATTGTCACATCATTCTACGCGGTGGAGGGGGCACAAATTTTGACGCAGATTCCGTGGATGCAGCCTGCCGCATGGCGGAAAAAGACGGCATTCGCGGGCAGGTAATGATCGACGCCAGCCATGCCAACAGTGGCAAAGATCCCGAGAAACAGCCCGAGGTTCTGGCAGATGTCAACGGTCAGATGGCGGCGGGAGACAGCCGGATCACCGGCGTGATGATCGAAAGCCATCTGGTGGCAGGCAGTCAGAAATTGGGGGCTGAGCCTTTGACCTATGGCCAGTCGATCACCGATGGCTGCATCGGTTGGGATGATACCGTCACTGAATTGCGCACGCTCGCACAGGCGGTCGAACAGCGTCGAAGCGCGTTGTCGCGGTTGGCAGGCTAACGTTCAAACACAGGGGCTGGCGCGCTGGTTGCGGGCCAGCCCCGACACATGTTGTCCGTGCGGCGGGCAGGGTGCTTGCATTTGCTGGCGGCGCTCCGCATATCTGGATCAGTTTCAGAACGGAGAGCCCCATGATCCGCCTTTTCTTTCAAAACATTCTGATGGCGCTGTTCCTGTGCGCCGCGCTTGCGCCGCATGCCGCCTCTGCTGAAACGCGGGTGCCGAAATCGCAGGCCGAAATATCGCTGGGATTTGCGCCTCTGGTCAAAGCTGCAGCGCCGGCAGTGGTTAACATCTATGCCAAAATCATCACGCAGACACAGGCCCGTTCCCCGTTTATGGATGATCCGTTTTTTCAGGATTTTTTCCGAGGTTTTAATAAACCGCGCCCGCGGGTGCAGAATTCGTTGGGGTCAGGGGTGATCCTGTCGGAGGATGGCATCGTGGTGTCAAACTATCATGTGGTTGGCATGGCTTCCGAAATCCAAGTGGTGACCAATGATCGGCGCGAATTTAACGCGCGGGTGATCCTGGCGGATCAGGCCAGCGATCTGGCGATTTTGCAGTTGGACGAAGCGACCGATTTGCCGTTCTTGACCCTACGCAACAGTGATCAGGTCGAAGTGGGCGAACTGGCCTTGGCTATTGGTAATCCATTTGGGGTCGGTCAGACGGTAAGCTCGGGCATCATTTCCGGTCTGGCGCGCACCGGCGGCAGTGCCAATGACGGGGGATTGGGTTATTTTATTCAGACCGATGCACCGATCAATCCGGGCAATTCTGGTGGCGCGCTGGTGGATGTGAATGGTGATCTGATTGGGATCAATACCCGAATTTTGAGCCGATCTGGCGGGTCCAACGGCATTGGCTTTGCGATTCCGGCCAATCTGGTACGTGAATTTGTCCGTCAAGCGCGCGAAGGCGCCGAAGGCTTTCAGCGCCCTTGGGCTGGGATGTCTGGTCAGTCAATTGATGCGGATCTGGCAGAGTCTTTGGGCTTGGGGCTGATTGAGGGCATGATGGTCTCTAATCTGCATCCGGCCAGCCCCTTTGTGACCGCTGGGTTTGTGATTGGGGATGTCATTACCCATGTGGACGGTGAGGTTGTAAATTCACCCTCCGAGATGGTGTTTCGGATGACGGTGGCGGGGCTGGGGCAATCCGCGGTCATTACGCGGGTGCGGGACGGCGTCGCCAAGGATATCGACGTAGAGATGATCGTGGCGCCAAACACGCCGCCTGCAATGCCCCTGACATTGGGCAAACGCAGTCTATTACCGGGGCTGGAAGTGGCACAGATCAATCCCGCGTTGATCAATCAGTTGGGGATGACGCTGAATGCACAAGGTGTGGTGGTGCTGGATCCGGGACCCTATGCGGGGCGCGCCGGGGTGCAGCGCGCGGATGTTTTATTGGGCATCAACGGAGTTGAAATCACCCGTCCACAGGACGTTGACGTTGCCTTGTCCGAAAAAAAACGTTGGTTACAGCTGGATCTGTTGCGACGCGGGCAGCGGGTGTCGCTGCGGTTTCGCTTATGACGGATCTGTTTGACGCGGGCACCGGGCACAGTCGCCAGCCTTTGGCGGCCGCGTTGCGGCCCCGATCGCTGGATCAGGTGATTGGTCAAGACGCGCTGACGGCGCCGGGGTCTATCCTGCAACGCCGGATCGCAGCAGATCAATTGGGCAGCGTGGTTTTGTACGGGCCGCCCGGCGTCGGTAAGACCTCAATCGCGCGGGCGGTGGGGGAAATGTTGAGCAAAGAGTTTCGCCCGCTCCACGCCACACGTGCAGGTGTGAAGGACATCCGCCAGCTGGCGGATGAAGCGCGAATGCGGCCGCTGTTGATTTTTGTCGACGAGGTGCACCGATTTTCGGCAACTCAGGCAGATGATCTGTTGGCGATTTGCGAAGACGGCACGGCTGATTTTATGGGGGCGACGACGCAGAACCCCTATACCGCGTTACCCAAAGCTTTGGTGTCACGCTCTACCATTTTACAACTGCAGCCGATTTCGATTGAGGCCATGGAGACAGTGATCGGACGCGGTGTCGATCATTTGGCGCAGGTGGGGATCGAGATTGCATTGGACGCTGCGCAGTTGCGGTTGATTGCCGGGCGCTCGGGGGGGGATGCGCGCCGTGCTTTGACCACCTTGGAAAGCTTGGCGCTGGGCCACGCCGGGGACGGGCCGGTGGTGATCAGTGAGGCGATGATCGAAGAGGTCTATCAGGCGGCGCCGGTCAATCATGACCGATCAGGGGATCAGCACTACGATGTGATCTCGGCCTTTATCAAATCGATGCGCGGCGGCGATCCTGAGGCGGTGCTATACTGGTTGGCGCGGCTTATTCACGGCGGTGAAGATCCACGATTCATTGCGCGTCGGATTATGATCCAGGCCTCCGAGGATGTGGGTCTTGCGGATAACACCGCCCTGCAAACGGCTGTTGCGGCGGCACAGGCGGTCGAGATGATCGGCTATCCAGAGGCGCAGATTATCCTGTCGCATGCGGCGTTGCATGTGGCGCGCGCGCCCAAATCGGGCTCGGCCTGTTCCGGTATTTCCGCGGCGATGGCGGCCGTGGCCAATGAGGCCCCACGATCGGTGCCGTTGCATTTGCGCGATGCTCATTATGCCGGAGCGGCGAAACTGGGACATGAGGGCTATCGCAGCCCACACAAAGACCCGCGGGGCTGGGTGGATCAGCCGTATGCGCCGGATTTGCCGCCGGGGCGGTTCTATCAAAGTCATGCGCGCGGGGCG
Source organism: uncultured Paracoccaceae bacterium (assembly GCA_947492585.1). Classification (GTDB taxonomy): domain Bacteria; phylum Pseudomonadota; class Alphaproteobacteria; order Rhodobacterales; family Rhodobacteraceae; genus Epibacterium. The sequence goes on along the minus strand of CANLND010000017.1, from coordinate 44,593 downwards.
GCGACGTTTGAAAAACGCGCTGATGCGTATTGGGAGCAGTTGACGGGGCGTCCGGTGCCCAAACGGTTTGATCCGAATGAGACGTAAGAACAGCGCCCCGGTGGGGCGCGGCCTCTGGCGGGGTATTGGGGGCCAAAAAGAGGGGCGCAGCGCGCGCCACAGCGGTGTTGCATTTGGTGCAGAGCAGGCAAAACTTGACATTGGGGTCCCCTTGCGCGACTGACCGGCCATGTTTTTGACAGTACTACATGTTGCCCTGGGAGGGGCTATTGGTGCGGCCTGCCGGTTTTTGGCAGGCCTTGGTGTTTTGCGCCTTCTGGGGCAATCTCCGTTTCCGGTGGCCATTCTCGTGGTAAACGTGATCGGCTCGTTTTTGATGGGCGTGTTTGTGGTGGTGGCGGCCCAGCGAGGCCTGACCCATCTGAATCCGTTTGTGATGACTGGTCTGTTGGGTGGGTTCACCACGTTTTCGGCCTTTTCCTTGGAAACCGCGACTTTGATTGAGCGCGGAGATCTGGGGCAGGCGGGGATATATGTTGTGCTGTCGGTTGGGCTCTCGGTGGGCGGTTTGTTCCTGGGACTTATGATTGCCAGAGGAGTACTGCCATGAGCGGCGTGCAAATGATTACGGTTGCCGAAGATGATGATGGACAGCGCCTGGACCGGTGGTTGCGCCGGTTGTTTCCGCATGTGAACCAGGGGCGCATCGAAAAGATGTGCCGCAAGGGGGAGTTGCGGGTGGACGGGGGCCGGGTCAAGGCCAACTCGCGTGTAAATGTCGGTCAAGTGGTTCGCGTGCCGCCATTGCCTGCGAGCGACCTGAAACCCGCTGAACCCCGCGAGATGCGGGTGTCTGAGGCGGATGCCAAGATGATCCGCGGCTGTGTGATCTATAAAGACGATGCCGTGATCGTTTTGAACAAGCCTGCGGGTTTGGCAGTGCAGGGGGGCAGCGGGACAATCAAACACGTGGATGGCCTGTCGCAGGCGTTGACTTTTGAGGCGGACGAAAAGCCACGTTTGGTGCACCGTTTGGACAAGGATACCTCGGGTGTTCTGGTTCTGGCGCGCACGCGTTTGGCGGCGCAGTCGCTGACGGCGGCCTTTCGGCACCATGCCACGCGCAAGATTTACTGGGCGTTGGTTGCAGGTGTGCCGACACCGTATTTGGGTGAGGTCAAATGCGGCATGGTCAAGGCCGGAGGTCATGGCAAAAGCGGTGAAGGCGAGAAAATGATCGCCATTCACAACGATGACGTGGCCCATACCAAGGGCGCGAAACGCTCGCATTCGCAATATGCGACCTTGTACCGGGTTGCGAGCCGTGCGGCCTGGGTGGCGATGGAGCCGATTACGGGCCGGACTCATCAATTGCGGGTGCATATGTCGGAAATTGGCCATCCGATTGCCGGGGACGGTAAATATGGTGGCTCGGGTCAGGAAAATATGGGGGACGGCTGGGGCGCACAGCTGGGGGGGATTATCTCGAAAAAGCTGCATCTGCACTGCCGCCGTATGGCGTTTGAGCACCCGGTGACCCGCAAACAGATCTCGGTGACGGCAGATTTGCCGCCGCATATGAAAGAGAGCTGGGACACCTTTGGCTGGAGCGAAGATCTGGCGGCTGAAGACCCGTTTGAGAGCCTGCGCTGATGTCAGAAGACCTGCGTCTGATCCTGTTTGATGTGGATGGCACGTTGGCGGACAGCCAGGCTGCGATCACCGGTGCGTTTGCGACGTCCTTTGCGGCGCAGGATCTGCCGGTGCCGTCGCGGGACGACATCCTGTCGATTGTGGGGCTGTCGTTGCCTGTGGCCGTACACCAGCTGGCGCCGCGTTTGGAGGCCGCGCGGGTGGAGGCCGTGGTTGAGGGGTACAAAACCGCCTATATGACCGCGCGCCAAGCTGCAGGGGCCGGGCACACGCCCTTGTTTCCTGGAGCTCAGGAGGTGCTAGAGGCATTGAACGCTGTGCCTGAGTATCTGCTGGGTGTGGCGACGGGGAAATCAAAGCGGGGGTTGGATGCGTTAATATCCGCGCACGCGCTTTCCTGTTTTGTGACGCAGCAGGTGGCGGATCATCACCCGTCAAAACCACATCCATCGATGGTCACCACAGCAATGGCTGAAACCGGCGTGACGGCGGCGCAGACGGTTATGATTGGTGATACATCTTATGACATCGACATGGGGCGCGCGGCGGGTGTGACCACCATTGCTGTCGCATGGGGATACCACCCTGCCGAGCAATTGGGGGCGGACTATTTGATCCGCGAATTTGCGGAGCTGCCCTCTTTGTTACGCGACATCTGGAAAGGCTGAAGACATGGGCGAATGGGCGCAGAAACGCTTTTGGAGTGAAGTTACCGTTGAAGAGGATGCGGCGGGGTTTACCATCGCGTTGGACGGTCGCAAGGTAAAGACACCAGCCAAAGCGGCGTTGTTGGTGCCCACGCGGGCCATGGCCGAGCGCATTGCCTCGGAGTGGGACGCACAGGTTGAGGGGGTGAACCCTGCCACGATGCCGACCACGCGATCCGCCAATGCAGCGATTGATAAAGTGGCCATTCAACATGGTGAAGTGGCGGACATGCTTTCGGAGTATGGCGATTCGGATCTGCTGTGTTATCGCGCTGATACGCCAATGGAGCTGGTTGCACGGCAGGCCGAGGCATGGGATCCGGCGCTGGACTGGGCGGCTGAGGCGCTGGGCGCGCGTCTGGTGCCGCGCACAGGAGTATTACACGCACCACAAGATCCCGACGCCCTGGCGCGCTTGCGGGAAAGAGTACATGCGCTGACCAACTTTCAGCTGGCGGCATTTCACGATCTTGTGTCCATGTCGGGGTCGTTGGTTCTGGGCTTTGCCGCGGCGTTGGATTGGCGTCCGATTGAACAGGTTTGGACGCTCTCTCGGGTGGACGAGAATTGGCAGGAAGAACAATGGGGTGTCGACGAAGAAGCGGCAGAAACTGCGGCCGTGAAGCAGGCTGAATTCCTTCATGCAAAGCGTTTTTTTGACCTAAGCTGAGTGTGAAATAATCCATCGAAAAACAAGGGTTTCGCGTAATTATTGATCGCTAACAGTTCACCTTGAAAGTGGAGCATTGAAAATCTTGATCACGCACTTGACGTTTGTTGATGAATGGTCACAAACTTGTGCGGAATTTTCGGGGAACTGAACGTTCGAACGCGTTTTTGGCAGCAAATGTCAGAAGTGGTAACCGCCAAACTGGGCGGGAAATCAGGAAGAGGTAATTATGAAAAAATCCGTAATCTTGGGCGCATTGACCTTTGCTGGTCTTGCGGCTGGTGCCGCGGCAGCTGGCACGTTGGACGATGTTCAGTCTCGTGGTAAATTGAACTGTGGTGTGAACGCTGGTTTGGTGGGTTTCGCCACACCTGATGCAAATGGTGAATGGGGTGGCTTTGACGTTGCGATCTGTCGTGCCGTTGCCGCAGCTGTGCTGGACGATGCAAACGCTGTTGAATTTGTTCCGACCACAGGTAAAACGCGTTTTACCGCGTTGGCGTCGGGCGAAATTGACGTTCTGTCGCGCAACACCACTTGGACATTCTCGCGCGATGTCGATCTGAAATTCACCTTTGTTGGTGTGAACTATTATGACGGTCAGGGCTTCCTTGTTCCCAAAGAACTGGGTGTTTCCTCGGCCAAAGAACTGGATGGCGCGACCGTGTGTATCCAGACCGGCACCACAACCGAGCTGAATTTGGCGGATTTCTTCCGTACCAATGGCATTTCATATGAGCCTGTTCCAATTGAGACAGAAGCCGAAGCTCAGCAGCAGTACCTGGCGGGCGCATGTGACGCCTATACCACGGATGCGTCGGGCCTGGCCGCGACGCGTGCTGCGTTTGAAACTCCGGGCGATCACGTGATCTTGCCTGAAATCATCTCCAAAGAGCCACTGGGTCCGCTGGTGCGTCATGGCGACGACGAATGGGGTGACATCGTACGCTGGACTTTGAATGCGATGATCGCAGCCGAAGAGCTGGGTGTGACGTCGGCGAACCTGTCCGAAATGGCAGCTGGTACAGACAATCCTGAAATTGACCGTCTGCTGGGAACCACCGGTAGCTTGGGTGAGAAACTGGGACTGGATGCCACATGGGCACAGCGCGTACTGGCCGTTGGCGGCAACTACGCCGAAGTCTTTGCCAAGAACATCGGTGAAGACACCCCCATCGGTCTGGCACGTGGGCTGAACGCTCAGTGGACAGAAGGTGGCCTGCTGTACGCACCGCCCTTCCGCTAAGAAATCGCAAGGACAAGGGCGCGGGACACTCCTGCGCCCTTTTCCTTTAATAACAACACTTCAAAGCACAGCAGAGCCAGGGTTAACCAGGCCGGGGCGTGCTTTTGGAAGTATTGGGGATCTCAAATTCATGTCATCTATCACGGACCCGCCGAAAGCGAACTTTCGGCTGTCGATGCTGATATACGATACGCGGTATCGTTCAGCGACAATCCAGATTGTGGCGCTTATGGGGTTTATGCTGCTTGCAGCTTGGCTCATTGGCAACGCAGTTGAGAACTTGAACGCGCTTGGTAAGACCATCAGCTTTGGTTTCTTTCATGAGACAGCTGGTTACGACATCAACCAGCGTTTGCTTGATTATCAGAGCGGCGATTCACACCTGCGGGCGGCTTTGATTGGCTTGCTGAACACCTTGGTTGTTGCCCTGCTGGGCTGTGTGACGGCCACAGTCGTGGGGGTGTTCGTCGGCGTTCTGCGCTTGTCCAAAAACTGGATCGTCGCCAAAATTATGACGGTCTACGTCGAAGTCTTCCGCAACGTGCCGGTCCTGCTGTGGATCGCTCTTATCTTTGCGTTGGTTACAGAAAGCACACCACACCCCAAGACCTTCCGCGGGCTTGATACGGGGGCTGTTGTGGTCACGAACCGGGGCACCTATTTGCCCGAAGTCCTGTTTTCGAACTCGCTGGGCGATATCTCGTTGTTTGGTCAAAGCGCGTTGCGGTTCGATGTGTCGCTGGATCTATTGGCGATTGTGCTTGTGCTGGCGGGTGGGTTTTTTGCCAGCTTTAAACTGCGCAAACGTGCGGATCGCATTCAGGAAGCGACCGGTGATCGTCCTACCACGTGGTGGCAACGTCTGCTTGTAATCTTTGTGCCGCTGGGGATCCTTCTTGCGGTGTTGGGGCTGCATTTTGGCTATCCGGAGCTGAAAGGGTTCAACTTCAGAGGTGGCACCCATCTGCGGAACTCGCTGATCGCGCTCTGGCTGGCGTTGTCGCTGTATACGGCGGCCTATATTGCTGAGATCGTACGAGGCGGCATCCTCGCGGTGAGCCATGGTCAATCCGAAGCCGCTGGCGCTCTTGGGTTGCGTTCGGGACGTATCATGAATCTTGTGGTCCTGCCGCAGGCGCTGCGCGTGATCATCCCGCCGATGATTTCAAATTATCTGAACCTGACCAAGAACTCGTCGCTGGCGATCGCGGTTGGCTATATGGATATCACCGGCACGTTGGGTGGTATCAGTATGAACCAGACCGGCCGTGAGCTGGAATGCGTAGTTCTCTTGATGGCGGTCTATCTTGTCATATCGCTGAGCATTTCTGCGTCTATGAACTGGTACAACAATCGTGTAAAACTGGTGGAGCGGTAATATGAGCGATACTTCTTTTGTCCGCACAGAAATGTTGCCGCAAAAAGCCCCGCCGTCCACGTCAGTAGGGATCATCGGCTGGGCGCGTGCCAATTTGTTTTCCAGTCCCGTGAACGTTGTTCTGACGCTCGCGTCTCTGTACTTTGTCGGATATGTTCTTACGTCTCTTTTGCCGTGGGTGTTCCTATCTGTGTGGAATGCAGACTCGCTGACGGAATGTCGTGAGATCATGAATGAAACCTGGGGCAGTACCCATGGGCACGCTTGCTGGGGCGTTGTGAATGATCGCTGGTTGCAGCTGCTGTATGGGTTCTATCCAAGTGAACTGTACTGGCGTGTGAATCTTACGTTGGTTGTGACCTTGGCAGCATTGGCGCCGGTTTTGTTTGCCGAAAAAACACCCCGGCAGATGTTGTGGCTGACGGGGGCGTATCCGTTCTTGATGCCTTGGCTGTTGTGGGGTGGTTCGATCTGGAACCCCGTTGTGGCGGCTTTGGGATTTGTGACCGGTTATGTTGTTTATCGCGCAGTATCTGAAATCGCGGGAAGCCTTTTGGCTGTGGTCGCGACTGTCGTGGCAGCGTTGTTCTGGTGGTTTGTTTTGGCGGCTCCCGCAGCTGCGTTGTTGTCCGATATTGTGCCGTTGACCATCGAAACGGTGGAAAGCCGTAAGTTTGGCGGCTTTATGCTGGCCTTGCTGCTGGGGGTTGTGGCCATTGGGGTCTCGCTGCCCATCGGTATTTTGTTGGCGCTTGGCCGTCAGTCAGATCTGCTTGTTGTTAAGGCAATGTGCGTCGGGTTCATTGAATTTGTCCGAGGCGTTCCGCTGATTACACTGCTGTTCGTGGCGTCGCTGCTGTTGAATGTCTTCATGCCACCTGGCACGAACTTTGACATCATTTTGCGTGTTATGATCATGATGACCCTGTTCTCGGCGGCTTATATGGCCGAAGTGATCCGGGGTGGTCTGGCGTCCTTGCCAAAAGGCCAATATGAGGGCGCTGACTCTTTGGGCCTGAACTACTGGCAGGCACAGCGCCTGATCATCATGCCTCAAGCGTTGAAAATCTCGATCCCAGGCATTGTGAGTACGTTTATTTCTGTCTTCAAAGATACCACGTTGGTGTCGATCATCGGCCTGTTCGATGTGATTGGTCTGTCGACAGCGATCCGTGCTGACACCTCTTGGAACGGTATATATTGGGAACTGTTTGCGTTTATCGCGGTCTTGTTCTTTGTCGTCTGTTTTTCCATGTCCCGCTATTCCATGTATCTGGAGCGCAAGCTTCAGACTGGCCATAAACGATAGGAGATCAAAACTATGTCTGATCTTATCTCTGACCGTAAAATCGATCACTCAAAGCTTCAGGTCTCTGACGAAGTGGCGATTCAGATCACCAATATGAACAAGTGGTACGGGTCGTTTCACGTTCTGCGTGATATCAACCTGACGGTGAACCGCGGCGAACGTATTGTGATTGCCGGGCCGTCTGGCTCAGGTAAGTCCACCATGATCCGCTGTATTAACCGTCTGGAAGAGCACCAGCAGGGGCAGATCATTGTCGACGGAACCGAACTGACTTCGGATCTGAAAAACATCGACAAGATCCGGTCCGAAGTGGGCATGTGCTTTCAGCACTTTAACCTGTTTCCGCACCTGACGGTTTTGGAGAACCTGACGTTGGCGCCGATCTGGGTGCGCAAAACACCCAAGAAAGAAGCCATCGAAACGGCTATGCATTTCTTGGAAAAGGTGAAGATCCCGGACCAGGCCAACAAATTCCCAGGTCAGCTGTCCGGTGGGCAGCAGCAACGTGTGGCCATTGCGCGCTCTTTGTGCATGAAACCTCGTATCATGCTGTTTGATGAGCCGACCTCAGCGCTGGACCCTGAGATGATCAAGGAAGTCTTGGACACCATGATCGAGCTGGCCGAAGAGGGCATGACCATGCTCTGCGTGACCCACGAGATGGGCTTTGCCCGGCAGGTGGCGAACCGGGTGATCTTTATGGCCGATGGCCAGATTGTGGAGCAGAATGAACCGGAAGAGTTCTTTAACAATCCAAAATCGGAACGCACTCAGCAGTTCCTGAGCCAGATTTTGGGCCACTGACCCCAGCCGATAGAATTGAAAAGGCCCCCGGATTTATTCGGGGGCCTTTTTCATGTGATGGGGGGGAGGCTCAGGCCGCGAGATCCGGGCTTTCTCCCAACAGTTCGCGCGGAACGATAAAGTCACGAATGATACCGCTGCCCCAGGTCAATTCGCTCCAGCTGTCAAAGGGGAACTCAGCGATCAGGGTGGCACCTGTGGGATAGTCATCAAACCGCGAGTGATCTGGCGGGTACGAGACGATAGAATGCGCAAAGGCTGCGATGCCGGGGTTGTGGCTTAGGATCATGGTGCGGGGGCTTTCCGCTTCTTTCAGAACCTGAAACATCACGTCAGAGCTGGCGTGATAGAGCCGCTCCACAAAGATCCCCGGCACACCAAGGTCCATCAGTTCAAAGGTCTCGCGGGTGCGTTGTGAGGGGGATGAAATGACCTGTGCAGGCAGATGCGCACAGTCGCGCAGCCATCGGCCCAAGGCTCGGGCCGAGCGACGGCCGCGTTTGTTTAAGGGGCGTGCATGATCACTGGGCGCATCAGAGTCCCAGGCAGATTTGGCATGGCGGGTAAGGATCAGGGTGCATGTCATGGGTTTTGAAAATATCTCATGTGGTGGGCCGATTGCGCAGGATCCCGAACTGCACCTGCAGAAATGGGGCAAGCCTGACGGGCCATACATCCGCCTGATCGGCAGGGATGGCCTTCTGGACTGTCCAGATGGTCTTTGCAGGCTGCCACCTGGTATGGGAGATTGTCAACCATAGCTTGTACTGGGCACGTGTTGATACAATTTTTACTCGTGCAGTGGGCGCAGGGCGATTGTCCCAGAGGTGGTGCGTCGATGGGAATTTCAGAGGCAAGGTGCAAGGCTCCGCGATAGGAGGTGAGTAATCCTACCGTATCATGCACCATCATCTGCGACGGAGATGTGAAGGCTCTGCCAGAGGTCAGGGCCCAGTTTACAAATGGCGTATATGGGGGGGCGCCAAAGGGAAAATAGGCCGTGGCATCAAATCGTTCGGCAAGGGCGGTGATCACACGGTAGGACCAGCGGTCAATCGGATGTCGCTGTCCATCTTGATATTCGGGCGAAGCGGTGAAGCCGGGCCAAAAGCCCTGACCTGTACCTAGCAGGATCAGAGTTCCGGTGCTCAGCTGTTCAACCGGCTGTTGTGCCGGGTGTAGTGCACCATAGATGATCAGGCCCTTGGCCTGACATGCCTGCTCGATGTGTGAATAGTTCGCCCTGTCCGTCTGCATGAAACATCCTGTTGGGATCGTTCGGGCAGGATAACAGGGGCCAAGGGAAATCCAAAATCAAATCGGCGAAACCAGAACATTATGTAAACATTCTGGTTTGCCTGTGTTTCGACGTCAGGCGCGGATCATTGATCCGGCACCTTGATCGGTAAACAGTTCCAACAGTACCGCGTTTTTAACACGACCGTCGACGATGGTGCAGGCGCGCACGCCGTTGCGTACAGCGTCCAGTGCGGTTTCTGTTTTGGGGATCATGCCACCGGCAATGACACCTTCGCGGGTCATGCGTTCCACATCGCCCGAGCTGAGTTCTGTCACGACTTCGCCTGTGCCATCCTTAACACCTGCGACATCCGTGAGCAGCAGCAGGCGATCTGCGTTCAGGCTTTGGGCGATTGCGCCGGCGGCGGTGTCGCCATTGATATTAAAGGTTTCACCATTGCGGCCCGCGCCGATGGGAGCGATCACCGGGATCATGTCTTTTTCAAACAGATTGTGCAGCACGGTTGGGTCCATATCCGCAGGCGCGCCGACAAAGCCCAGTTCAGCGTTGGCAGGATCGCAGGTGATCAGATTGGCATCCTTGCCCGACAGGCCCACCGCCATGCCGCCCTGACGGTTCAGCGCCTGAACGATGCGTTTGTTGACGACACCAGACAGCACCATTTCAACCACTTCCATGGTCGCTTGATCTGTCACACGTTTACCATTCACAAAACTGCTGTTGATTTGCAGTTTGTCCAGCATGGCGTTGATCATCGGACCGCCGCCATGCACGATCACCGGGTTCACGCCAACCTGACGCATCAGCACTATATCGCGGGCGAAATTGTCCATTGCTTCGTCGCTGCCCATGGCATGGCCACCAAGCTTGATAACAATGATCGCCCCATCATAGCGCTGCAGATACGGCAGTGCGCTGGACAAGGTTTCGGCGGTGGTAATCCAATCTCGGTCCATGGTCTGTTTCTTCATCGCTGCATCATCCCTTTGGCGGTTGGGTTTAGGCGGTTCTGCGCCCTGTGCCAAGGGTTGTGACGGTTTATTCCCGTTGCAGCGGCGTAGGCCGCTGCTAGGGTCTGTGCAAATCGCGACTCTATCGGAGGGACCATGGCCCAGAAAACGCTTCTATTGACTGGTGCAAGCCGGGGAATTGGTCATGCCACTGTGCGAAAATTTCACACTGAGGGCTGGCGGGTGATCACCTGTTCCCGCCACCCGCTGCCCGAGGGCTGCCCGTGGGGCGGTGAAGACCACGTGCAGGTAGATCTGGGGGATCCGTCGGATACCATTAACGCCGTGGGACAAATCCAAGAGAGGCTGAATGGCAAGCTCGACGCGCTGGTCAATAATGCCGGTGTGTCACCCAAGGGGCCAAATGGCGAACGGTTGAGCACGCTGAACACCGATCTGATGGATTGGGGGCGGGTGTTCCATGTGAATTTCTTTGCGTCGGTTGTTCTGGCACGTGGATTGAAAGAAGAGCTGGCGGCGGCCAAGGGGTCGGTGGTGAATGTTACGTCCATTGCGGGCAGTCGAGTGCATCCGTTTGCGGGCGCGGCTTATGCCACATCCAAGGCGGCTTTGGCGGCATTGACGCGTGAAATGGCACATGATTTTGGCCCCTTGGGTGTGCGGGTCAACGCCATTGCGCCGGGAGAGGTCGAGACATCTATTCTAAGCCCCGGAACCGATAAGATTGTAGAGAAACTGCCCATGCAGCGCCTTGGTCAGCCAAACGAGGTTGCCGATGCGATCTATTTCCTATGCTCAGATTCAAGCTCATACATTTCTGGGGCCGAAATCGAAGTAAATGGCGCACAGCACGTTTGAATTCCCAAAAAGGCCCGCATGCCCAAATAGGCAGCGGGCCAGTCAGATTCGGCGTGACCCATTTTTTTGCCACACCCATTGGAAGGAAAAGTGCGGCGAAAATCCGGGGATGCAGTCACGTCGTATGAAATGAGCACGCCTGGGTAAGGGATCAGGAGTGCTCAAACTGAATTAGCTTAGGACGCGTTTCATCGCAGGGATGTTGCTGAGGATCAGCACGTCAAAGGTCAGCACCGCCAGCAGCGTCAAACCAACCAGCGGGAAGGCCATGGAACAGAAAACCGCAATCAGCACTGCGCCTTTCCAGAATGGCAGATCCGCAGGCACCGGCGGTGCGGACAGACGGCCTGCCTTGGAAAGGTCGACGTTTCAGCCACATCACCACGCCGGAGACCGACACAAAATTCACCGCCAGACAAAACACGATGTTCAGGACAAAGTTCCAGGTGCCCATCAATCCCATGTGAAAGGGGGTGCCGACAGCCATCAGTTTACCCATGATCGAGTAGTCTTCGTATTTCACGTCGGCCAAAATCTTGCCCGTGTGCTGGTCAATGTGAATGGTCCGATCAACAAAGGGATCGTCGCTGTCCTGGCTCATACTGTCGCGGTTGATGGTCCAGACACCGCTCGTTCCTCTGGGGTAGGCAACGCGGAAACGCCCCTCCATGCCCAAGACACGGCCCAGAATGACCACGCTTTCCAGGTTAACGGCGGTGTCACCCGGAATGCCGGTCAGCCCTTCGGAAGAGCCGGATTCAGGAAGTGGGGTTTTTTCCAGCGCCCAAGGCACATCATTGGTGTGACCGTGGTTCAGCGTTTCGTGAGTGGTATCGGACAATGGGACATTGTCCCATTTTTCGGCCGGGAAGCTGGACCAGGCTTGCACGAATTTTCCGCCCCAAATGCCCGTCCACGACAGGCCAGACACCAAGAAGATCACCAGTAGAGCAGACATCCAAAAGCCAGTTACAGCATGTAGACTTTTCCATAAGGCGCGGCCACGGGCCCGCAGGTTTGGAACCAGTGCGGCCATGACGTTGCCGCGCGGCCACCAGATATACAGACCTGTCAGGACCAGAACCAATCCAAGCCCGGCGGCGATTTCCATCAACCGGTCTCCTGTGTCGCCAATCAGCAAAGAGCCGTGCACATTGTCGGCCCAGTCATACCACCCAATACGGCGATCCCAAGTAGAGACCACGTCACCAGTGTATTGGTTCAGCGCCACCAGACGGTTTCCACCTTCGGTTTTGACGCGGAACACGGTGGCCAGATTGTCAGCTTTGGGGGCGATCCATTCTACGATTGTGCCGGGTTGTACGGCCAGAACGGCCTCGGTCTGCGCATCCATACGCAGAACAGTCTCGCCCTGTTCAATCAGGATCTTTTCGCCGTCACGACCCTGATATTGGGTGATGAACATCATCATCAGGCCGGTGACGGCAAGGACGATAAAAAACGGAACTACAAATAGGCCGGCGTAAAAGTGCCACCGCCATGCCGCGAAATAGAAATTTTGGGCAAACGTACGGGATTCGCCCGGGGGGGGGGGTGTTTGGCTGGTCGCCATGTCTCTCTCCATGTCAAAGAAGGATCGGCTCTGTTCAGGCCGACGCATCACGCAGATGTTTTAAAAGGACAGAGCCCATGGGCCCGGCATCTGAACCGCTTAAGGCATTGTTCCAATGCCCGCAGATTCTGAGTCTGGGTATGTCGCTAGACGCCGTGCATGGGGAATGCCGGTCGCAAGGGATCTGCCTGTTTAGGAGAGAGTGGCTGGTGGGCCGCGCGCATCATAACGCGTATAAAACCCAGCGCTGGCGTGGGTGAAAGGCTGATCAGCCCAACGGGCCATCAACGGTGCGGATTGGTCGATGATATCCAATGGCGTATCGTTCAACACAATATGGGTTCCCAGAGCCCCAAAGGGGCAGCTGCGGTCTTCCATTGGGTCTGCCGGGGTGTGGTTGTCGTCCGTATCCAGATCGACCCATTGCTCGACAGTACCGTCTGAGGTGCAGATGACCAAAAGCATGCGCCCGTCCTCTCCTGCCGTTGGCATCCAGCCAGCGGGGATCATTCCGGCAACGGCCAGAGCGATCACAACAAGAAATGAGGACAGCCGGTGTAACATCAGGTCAAATTAGCGATGATTGATCTCAGCGTCGAGATGCCGTCGCCTTTTTCAGATGAGGTCAGTACGATTTCGGGATAAGCGGCGGGATGGCGCCCAAGCGCGGTGCGCACCTGTTCCATAATCCGCTCACGATCGTTCGCTTTGACCTTGTCAGCTTTGGTCATCACGCATTGGAAGGTCACGGCAGAGCTGTCCAGTAGCGACATAATCTCTTCGTCGACGGGTTTCACGCCATGACGGCTGTCCACCAACACAAAGGCACGGCGCAGATTCTGGCGGCCAGACAGGTATTGCTTCAGCAGCTTTTGCCACTTTGCTACGACCGCCAAGGGGGCGTTGGCGTATCCATAGCCGGGAAGATCCACCAGATAGCGTTCTGGGCCTTGGGTGAAAAAGTTGATTTCTTGCGTGCGGCCGGGTGTGTTGGATGCCCGCGCCAGACCTTTGGTGCCGGTCAGCGCGTTGATCAGGCTGGATTTGCCTACATTGGACCGGCCGGCAAAGCAAACCTCCAGTCGATCTGCCGGGGGCAGGCCAGACATGGCGACCACGCCTTTGACAAATTCCGATTCTCCGGCAAATAATTTGCGGCCTTTTTCGGCGCTGATGTCATCAGGCAGTTCAGCGAGGGGGAAGGGCAGGGAGCTCATATCAATTCCATTTTGTCGTCCGAACGGATCACGCCGCCCTGGATCACCTCAGCCATGACGCTGAAGTCACGGTGACCCCAATGATCAAGCGCTTGAAGCGTGTCTGCATCGCGCAGACCTGTTGCGGGGTTGGCAGTCGTGGCCCTGCACCGTTCGGTGCGTTTGCGCACGCGCAGGTGGGCTTCGCCAATGCGGATCTCACGGTCGATCCAGTTAAACTCGTCCCAAGCGTCAGCACCCTCAAACCAGATGTTGCCGCGCCAGCGGTGGATGGACAGGGACTGATCCAATTGCGCTTCTACTGCGCGGTGCGAGGCGAGATTGCACAGGGTGATGGAGGGCCAGCTGCTGTCTGTCAGTCCGAGGCCGTTGGCGTGCAGGATTTGCACCGGTTTTGCGCGTCCCGGCTCCATCAGCGGAGCGACCCAATCTAAAAATGCGGACTGATCTCGTTCCGGGCGGAACGTCAAGTCTGGACGATTTGGGTGCGACAGGGTCAGCGTGTCATCTGTGGTCGTGGCGGTGATCGCCATCAACTGTGGATGGCTGGCCGCGCGGGTGAAATTCACGCAGCGGGCCCATTCCCCGCCGGTGGTCTTGGCGTTTTCATGGGCCACAGCCCAAACGCGATCCCCGGGCAAACACTGCCCGGGGATTAGATGTGTTTCGCTCACCTCTTCACGGCCATGGGCCTTGATTGGGTGTCTCCAGATTGAGGTGATACGAAGGGTCATCAGCTGTCAGCCTTTGGCTTTTTCTTTAGGCTGGATTTGATGTTGCCAAACACGTCCGGTTTGTAGCCGTGACTGCGCATAATCAAATATTGCTGCGTGAAGGTGATGGTGTTGTTCGCGATCCAATACACGACCAGACCCGAGGCAAATCCACCCAGCATGAACATGAACACCCATGGCATCCAAGCAAAGATCATTTGCTGTGTCGGATCGGTTGGCGCCGGGTTCAGTTTTTGCTGCACCCACATGGACACACCCAGCAAGAGCGGCAGAACACCGATGAAGATCAGCGCCAGAATGCTCTCGGGCTCAGGGCTCGCCCAGGGCAACCAGCCAAAGAGGTTCATGATTGAGGTCGGATCCGGTGCGCTGAGATCCTGGAAAGGACCAAAGAACGGCGCGTGGCGCAGCTCAAGCGTGACAAAAATCACCTTGTAGAGCGAGAAGAAGATCGGGATCTGAATCAGGATCGGCAGACAGCCCGCGGCGGGGTTTACCTTTTCCTTTTTGTAGAGCGCCATCATCTCTTGCTGCATCTTCTGGCGGTCGTCGCCAACGCGCTCTTTCAACGCTTCCATCTGCGGCTGGATTTCCTTCATCTTGGCCATAGAGGCGTAAGATTTGTAGGCCAGCGGGAAAACGATGATTTTGATCAGGACGGTCAGGCCAATGATCGCCCAGCCCATGTTGCCAATCAACAGGTTCAGCCAATGCAACACGGCAAAGATTGGTTTGGTCAGGAAGGCAAACCATCCCCAGTCGATGCTGTCGAGGAAACCATCAATTTGAGGGCGATCGGGATCAACCGAGGAGCCAAATAAGCGGTCCAGCGGTGCTGGATCGTTTTCATAGCGTTTGATTGCGGCCCACTCTTTGGCCCCGGCAAACAGCTGCGATTGTGCGCTGCTGCTGGCACCGGCGGCGAGGGTCACGGTGGGCATCACAACGTCGCTTTGATAGATCTCGCGGCGGGCGTCATATTTTGCGATCGAACGGAAGGCCTGACCCGGATTTGGGATCAGAGTGGTCATCCAGTAGTGATCCGTGAAGCCGATCCAACCAGCGGAATTAACTTCTATGGTCTCCGAATTGGAGCCGTCCCGCGGATTTACATCGAAGTCCTGCATGTCGTCGTAGTCAACTTCGGCCAGTTCCCCATCGCTTTCGCGGATCAGACCTTCGTGCAGGATGAAAAAGTTTTTCAGATCCAGTGGCTCACCATGACGTGCCAGCGTGCCGTAGGGCGCCAGCGTAACGGCATCGGTGCCCCTGTTGGAAACGGACTGGGTGACAGAGAACATGAAGTCTTCATCTATCGAAAGGGTGCGTTCAAAGAACAACCCTTTGCCATTGTCCCAGCTCAGCGTGACCGGACTGTCGGGAGACAGGCTGGCCCCCTCGGGCGCGCTCCACAGGGTGTTTGCGCCTGGCACATCAGTGATGTCCAGACCCGCCCCAGGGGCCCAACCATAAAGCGCGTAATAGGCCTGCGGCTCACCAACAGGTGATAGCAGTTTTACGATGTCAGATTCGGGGGCGTTGCTGACCCGGTAATCTTTGAGTGACAGATCGTCGATCCGACCGCCTTGCAGGGAGATACTGCCTGATACGCGCGGCGTTTCGATCGCCAGACGAGGCGCCGTAGACGCAGTGTCCGTGCTGGCCACTGCCGTGGTCGCGCCGGTTTCGGATGTGACAGCGGTTGGGGTAACCGCTGTGTTGTCCTGTGTTCCATCCGCCGGCGGCAACAAGTTGCCCTCTGCGAGTACAGGGTCAGCCGGAAGTTCGGGCTGCGGGACAAAAGTATACCAGCCCAACAGCACCAAGGCGCTGAGCACAGTTGCGAGTAGTAGATTCTTGTTCTGATCGTCCATCTGGGACAGCCACCTCGTGCATGCAATGACGGATGTGGTTCAACAGGGGTGCACCGCAAAGGTCAAGCAGAATCGGGAAACGCCAAAGCGACAGGGCGCTTTGGCGGGAGAAAAACACTGTTTTCATCGATTTTGTCGGTCAAACATATATTTGGCGACGGGTCAATGGTGGGTGAGGTTAGTTTCCACCACCGATTGCAGGTGGTTCTTTTAATTTCGCCTGATGCGAGACAATCCAGTCCAGTGTCTGGTCAAAAGGCATGGGGCGCCCGATGCCATACCCCTGTACGTGGCCGCAGCCCAGCTGCGCCAACAATGCGTGCTCGCCGACGGTTTCGACTCCTTCGCCCAGCGTTTCCAGATCAAGCCGTTCGGCCATGGTTAGGATCGCCGCAACCATCTTTTGCTGCTCGGGATCGCGGTCTGCTTTGGTCACAAACGAGCGGTCAATTTTAATGCGGCCCACGTTGAACCGCCGCACCGCGCCGATTGATGCGTGACCGGTGCCGAAATCGTCCAGATCAATCTGGCACCCCATCTGACCCAACGCGATGATATTGCGTACGATGACGTCATCCGGGTTGTCGCAGACAACGGTTTCCAGCACTTCGACCGCCAGACGATCAGGAGTTAGGCCAAAGCGTTCAAGATCCCATTTAATGCGCTCTACCAGTCCGGGGTTGCGCAGTTCTTCGGCGGCAAAGTTCACGCCAACCTGGGGCACTTGTACGCCCGCCGCATCCCATGCTTTGATCGCAGAGAGAGCCTGATACATCATCACTTCACTCAACCGTTCCATCAGGCCGGCATCTTCCAGCGCGGGCAGAAAGGTTGACGGAGGGATGAGCCCATGTACGGGGTGTGCCCAGCGAACCAATGCTTCAAAACCTGAAACCATACCTGTGTCGGTGTTGATTTGGGGTTGGAACCACGCCTGAAACTGCCCGGTTTCCAGAGCTTGCACCACCTCGCCGTGCAAGTTGCGACGGCGTTTGGTGCGGTGCAGCAGCTCACTGGAATAGGCGCGCATTCCCGAAGGACCGTTGTGTTTGGCTTCCTCCAATGCTGCGAAGGCGCCAGAAATCCAATCTTCAGGACTGTCGTCCGGGGTTTGGCGGAAGGTGCAAAACCCGACGGAGCAGGACAGGTAAACGGTTGTTCCGTCTACCGTCAGCGCTTCTTCAATGGTGGACTGATAGCGACCTGCGATCTGAATACACAGTTCCAGATCCAGATGCGGCATTGGTGCGAGGCAGACGCCAATCTTGTTGTCCGCGATGCGGGCGATGTGATCTTGATGTCGCGTGGCGACGCGCAGCTTATCGCCCAGCTTGCGCAGGATGTCTTCGCTGGTTTGTTGTCCGTGTTCGGTTTCCAATTCTCTGAATTGGTCAATTTCGATAATGAAGACAGCCGAGTTCATGACTTTTTTGCGCGCCGCGGCAAAAACGTCCTGTACGGCCATTTCAAAGCCATCACGCAGCAGCAGGCCGGTGATGCGGTCCTGTGGTGCGCCCGCAGTGCCATTGAAGACACCGCTGGCCGCAAAAAGAAGGGGGAGACCCAGCGCAGCAATCAGCAGGGCGACTTCGCCGCCCATCCAATAGGTCGCAAGAGTCAGAGCTGGTAGAAAGGCCAACATTGGCGGACCCAAAAGGATCGGCGTCAGCGCCTTTCGAATTCGCGCCACCAGACCTGAATTCGCATTTTTCATTTGCAGACCTTTCACCTACGTCATTTGGTGCTGACCTAGGCTACGGTCGTGGGTCTGACTCAGCGGTTAACGTAAACGCGGAATCTCGTCATTTTCATCAGATTCTTTGCTCTGATCGATGGAAAGTCCCAAGAAATCGAACAGTTTCGGGTCCAGAAGGTGTGATGGGCGTGCATTCATCAGCGCACGGAACATCACCTGACGGCGTCCGGGGCTGTTTGATTCCCACTGATCTAGAATCTGTTTCACCTGCTGGCGTTGCAAACCGTCCTGGCTGCCACACAAATCACACGGGATAATGGGATAGTTCATCGCCGTGGCAAATTTCGCGCAATCCGCTTCTGCCACATGTGCGAGCGGGCGAAATACAAACAGATCTCCCTCTTCGTTCACCAGTTTGGGCGGCATGGTCGCAAGACGGCCACCGTGGAACAGGTTCATAAAGAAGGTTTCCAAAATGTCATCGCGGTGATGGCCCAGCACCACGGCCGAGCAACCCTCTTCGCGCGCAATGCGGTACAGGTTGCCGCGACGCAAACGCGAACACAATGCACAAAATGTGCGGCCTGCGGGCACCTTGTCCATCACAATCGAATAGGTGTCTTGATATTCAATCCGGTGCGGTACGCCCATTTTTTCAAGGAATTCCGGCAATACGGTTGCCGGAAACCCAGGTTGGCCTTGATCGAGGTTGCAGGCCAGCAGCTCCACAGGCAATAGACCGCGCCATTTTAGTTCGTACAGAACAGCAAGCAGCGTATAGCTGTCTTTGCCGCCCGACAGGCAGACCAGCCATTTGGGCAGAGAACCGTCTTCGCGCCTGTCAAGCATGCCGTATTGTTCAATGGCCTCGCGCGTGTAGCGTACAATGCGCTTGCGCAGTTTCTTGAACTCGGTGGTTTGTGGCGCGCCTTCAAACAGGGCGTGGATTTCTTTCAGGTCATCATCAAGCATGCGCCGCATATGCCATCTGTCGCGGGTTTGGGAAAGCCCTAAACCCGAACAGGGGCCGCCTGTGGACGACCCCTGCGTTGGTTCCGTTTGGTTTAATAATACGGGGGATAGCGATCTCTCCGCAAATCAGACGTGGGTGGCAAGCCAATGTCGCGCCGCAGGTGGTCATTCAGCGGCGCGCGGATACTTGGCGGGATACGCCGGGGTTTGGCCAGTTTTGCCAGCAAGGCGAGCGCCACTCTTAGAGTGCCGAATTTTATGCAAAGTGCCGTCAGATCTTGCTGCAATTCGGGGAGGGCAGGAATGTGAACTGTGGAGTTTGGTCTGATATGCATAGGTATTATACCGTCTGAAACGGTTCCTTTGATTGGGGATATGGATGGTCTCAGTGCAAACGGAAAACGAGCCACGAAATGGCATGGGGCGTTTGACATGGAGACGAAGAAAACGACCGAGCGTGTGCCAGGTCAGGGAGGTTTAAGAGGCAGTCAGGCTCGCGCGTCGTGCCCAATTCGCCCAAGGGAAGCGTGCCACTTCTAGGAATGATTGATATGCCATAGACGCCTCCCGTTTTTGTTGAGTCGATAAACCTATGCGTGCATAGCACGCCACATGTGAAGACCTGCCCCATTTTTCAACTTCAGTTGGTTAGGGGCAGGAATGTCGCAATATAGTAACAGTCAGCCGAGACTCGACCGTATAGATCAGGCGTAGCGCCCGATCAATTGTCTGTGGGGTGCTGCATACGAAAGCCCACTGCCAGACGGTTCCAGACATTGATTTGCGTAATGGCGACGCTTAGGCTGACCAACTCGGCGTCCGAGTAATGTGCGCGCATCGCATCGTAGGTTTTGTCCGATGGGCAGCCCTTGCTGATGTTGGTCATCTCTTCGGTCCAGGCCAGCAGGGCGCGTTCCTTGGCGTTGAACAGAGTGGATTCCCGCCAGACGCAGACCAATGCTATCTTTTGTTCTGAGACTTGGTCATTGCGGGCTTCTTTGGTGTGTTTGTCTATGCAATAGGCACAGCCATTGATCTGAGACGCGCGCAGTTTGAGCAGGTGCAAATCCGGGCGCGCGATATCTGGGCTTTGGGCCAGATAGCTTTCCACTGCATAGACAGCTTTGATCGCGTCGGGGGCTGCGGCGCTAAAGTCCAGTCTTTCCGTCATGGTATGTCTCCTTTGGTGAAAGTGCTCAAGAAGGGGGAGGGCGCATATATTGATCTAAGAAGGTGCAGCTGCGCTGGGCGATGGCGCCATCCTGATCCTCGGATGTGACCTGCTGTATCAGCGTGGCAATGGTGGTCTGGCTTAATTCCGCACGATAGGCACGTTCCGCGCGCAACATGGCGGCATTGATTTGGCATGGCGCCTTGAAATACCTTGCAGAAAGAGGCGCGGGTCCGTTTTGTCGGATCTCTTTGCAGCGAAAAGCGGGCTCAGGTCCGTCAACCGCCAGCACAACATCCAGAAGTGTAATTTCCGCGGCGGGCCGGTTTAACCGATACCCGCCTTTTGGTCCGGGGGTTGTGTGTACCAGCCCGGCACGTGAGAGGGCCTGAAGGTGTTTTAGGAGGTAACTGGCGGACACACCGTGAAATTCTGCCAACGCAGTCGCGGGTAGGACCGCCCCATCTGGCAAGCCAGCCATCATGGCCACCGCATGCAGCGCTTGTTCTATTCCATCGCTTAGTTTCATCCGGAGGGCCCTTTTAATCGTGGATAATTAGTATCCATGATTTATGTGGAGTCAACGAACTAAGAAAAATACACACATATTTAGTCGGGAACGTTGTCGACGCCGGAGCCACCCAAGGGATGGCAGCGGCCAATCCGCCGAAGAATAAGCCAGCTGCCCTTTATGCCCCCATGTTTGTCCAGTGCTTCCAGTGCATAAGCGGAGCAGGTGGGGTGATAGCGGCAATTGAAGCCAACCCAGGGGCTGAACAGCACGCGATAGGCGCGGACGGGCAGGGATAGAAGTTTGGCCAAGGCAGTCATAGGGCACACATAAACACGCATGGGGCCAATCGCAATCGCACCGCCGCTCTGTGGTCAACGGGGGGCTATATCCGGTCTCATCGGAGTGAGAGAGGTTATTTACCGTGAATTTTCTTGAGCGCGTAAATCAGATCGTTTTGCAGCGCGTCAAACGGGCGTCCCGCGGTTTCGGTGGCCCGCCCGATCAGCACATAGTCCCAACCCTCGCGGCCATGTAGGGGAAGCACCAGGCGCGCGGCTTCTCGCAAACGGCGTTTGGCGCGGTTGCGGGCCACGGCGTTGCCGACCTTTTTAGAACAGGTGAACCCCACCCGCAGGCCGTTTTCGTCTTTGCGATCCCGCCCTTGAACCATCATGCTTTTGCTGCCCTGACGGCGGGCGCGGGCCGCCAGCAGAAAGTCGCGTCGCTTGGCGATCACTTCCATTTCGGAGCTCTCCAGTGTTCGGGCTGCGCACAAACGGAAACCGCCGAAGGCTGTGATCCCAAGACGCGAGCGTCTATTATGGGAGCCTTCGGCGGTTTCGAATCCGTCAGAACAAAGTCGTCTGGGCGGAAATCAGCAAAGCGCGTCTTATGCGCTCAGCGATTTACGGCCACGTGCACGACGTGCGTTCAGGATTTTGCGGCCTGCCTTGGTGGCCATGCGCGCACGGAAGCCGTGGCGGCGTTTGCGAACCAGGTTCGAAGGCTGATAGGTGCGTTTCATCGCTCCGGTCTCCAACTGTCTTGAGGGGCGTTGCGGAATCGCATACCCCGGGGGCTATCTCGAAGACAGGTCTTTAGAAGGCGAGGGCGCACAAGTCAAACCCTGCTGTCGGGTTTTTCTCTTAAACCGCAATATTTCTGCCAAAACGACATTGAAAGCCCCCTGACTTTGCGCAGGTCGGCGCAAATCGTCCTGACTTTTGCAGCAAACCTCACAAAATCAGCCCGGTCTGTTCAACCCGCCGTGAATACGGGCTGCGGCCTCTCGTCTTGGTGCTATTTAACACTTAGCAACACTGTAAACCTAATCTTTGCGCGCAACATCGAGGCGTACCATGAGTGACATGACCGATTCTCCCAATCCCGCTCCAAAGACCGGGCTGGCCCGCTACCTGCCTCTAATCGCTGTTGTTGGCGTCGCCCTTCTAGGGGCTGTGACGCTCAAAGATTATCTGACATTTGACACCCTGCGCGACAATCGTGAGGCTCTGTTGGCCTTTCGTGAGGCGAACTTTGCCGTTTTGGTCGCGCTTTTCATTGCCATCTATGTGGTGATCGTGGCCTTTTCCTTGCCCGGTGCGGCGGTGGCGTCGGTTACGGGAGGGTTTTTATTTGGCCTCGTTGGCGGGACACTCTTTAATGTTGTGTCCGCAACCATTGGCGCGACGGCTATCTTTTTGGCGGCGCGATGGGGGCTGGGCAGTTTTCTTACGGCCAAGATTGAAAGTGCCGGGGGGCGTGTGCAGATGCTGAAAACGGCCCTGCGCCAGAATGAAATTGAGGTGCTGCTGTTGCTGCGTTTGGTGCCTGCGGTACCGTTTTTTGTGGCGAACCTTCTGCCAGCATTGGTGGGGGTAAAGCTGCGTAATTACCTGTGGACCACCGCGCTGGGCATTGTTCCAGGCGCGATAGTGTTTACCTGGATCGGCGTCGGCCTTGGTGAGGTATTCGATCGCGGAGAGGATCCAGACCTCAGCCTCCTTTGGGAGCCACATGTGATCGGACCAATTCTCGGACTTTGCGCACTTGCGGCCATGCCGATCCTTGTGAAAACGCTCCGCCCGGCCAAGCGCCAAGATTGAGAAAGAAAGCTGTTCTGATGACAAACCTGACCTGTGATCTGCTGGTGATTGGCGCCGGTTCTGGAGGCCTATCCGTTGCGGCTGGAGCGTCCCAAATGGGCGCCGATGTGATCCTGCTCGAAGGCCATAAAATGGGTGGTGATTGCCTGAATTTTGGCTGTGTTCCGTCCAAGGCCTTGCTGGCCAGTGCCAAGGTAGCGCATGTACAGGCGCATGCCGCCCCGTTTGGGGTCGCCGATCAGGTGCCGAAGGTCGATTACTCGGCGGCAAAAGATCACGTTCACGATGTGATAGCCGCCATCGCGCCAATGGACAGTCCAGAACGTTTCGAAGGCTTTGGCGTTCGGGTTCTGCGGGAGTACGGCGCGTTTGTCTCTCCAACCGAAGTGATGGCGGGGCAATATCGCATCAAAGCGCGTCGCGTTGTGATCTCAACCGGATCGTCGCCCTTTGTGCCTCCAATCCCAGGGTTGGACAGCGTGCCGTATCAGACCAATGAGACTCTGTTTGATCTACGTGAGCAGCCCGAGCATCTGTTGATCATCGGGGGTGGGCCAATTGGGTTGGAAATGGCGCAGGCGCATGTGCGTTTGGGCTGCAAGGTGACCGTTATCGAGGGCGCGCGCGCTTTGGGGAAAGACGATCCCGAAGCTGCCGCTGTTGTGCTGGAGGCCCTTCGCGCTGAGGGCATTGAAATCGTTGAGGGTGTGCAGGCAGCAGAGATTCGCGGCAAAGCTGGTGCGATTGAGGTGCTGGCGGCGGACGGTCAGGTTTTTGCGGGCAGCCACCTGTTGATGGCGGTTGGCCGTAAACCCAATATTGACCGATTGAACCTTGAGGCTGCTGGAATTGAGCGGACCCGGACCGGGATCAAAGTTGATGACGCGCTGATCACCACCAATCGCAAGGTCTATGCCATTGGTGACGTCGCAGGTGGTCTGCAATTCACTCATGTCGCCGGATACCACGCGGGGGTTATCATCAAATCGGCGTTGTTTGGCCTGCCGTCCAAGGCCAAGACCCATCATATCCCTTGGGCCACGTACACGGACCCAGAGCTGGCTCAGATTGGTTTGACCGAAGCGCAAGCGCGAGAGCAGCATGGCCTGCGGCTAGAGGTCGCACGTTTTGACATGCACCATAACGACCGGGCGCTTGCGGAGCGTAAAACCAAAGGTTTCATCAAGCTGATGGTGGTCAAAGGGCGACCTGTAGGCATCACGATTGTTGGGCCACAGGCGGGTGAGCTGATCTCACTTTGGTCGCTGGTGCTGGCCAACAATCTGAAAATGGGGCAAGTTGCGGCAATGGTTGCGCCTTACCCTTCAATTGGTGAGTTGAACAAACGCGTGGCTGGGGCATATTTTACGCCAAGGTTATTTGAAAACGCCTCTGTCAAACGTGTGGTTGGCTTGGTGCAACGCTGGTTGCCCTGATCCAACACAAGCGGCGGGTTGGTGCAACGTAAAGGGAGCAGAATGCTCAATACGCTGTCGGGACGATTTTTGGTTTTGACCACCATCTTTGTGATGCTGGCTGAAATCCTGATCTTTGTCCCCTCGATCGCACGGTTCCGAGAACAATACCTGCAAGATCGTCTGGAGCGGGCGCAAATCGCGTCCCTGGCCTTGCTGGCAGATGATATGCTGGAAACTGAATTGGAGGCGGAGCTGCTCCAGAACGCAGGCGTTTTCAATGTGGTGTTGCGGCGCGACGAAATTCGTCAGTTGATGCTGGCCTCTCCGATCCCTGAGCCCATTTCGCAGACCTATGATCTGCGTGATGCACGGGCTTCGGTGTTGATCCGCGATGCGATGATGCAATTGGCTGCTCCGAAGGGGGACATTATCCGTGTCATCGGAGAGCCTGTCCGGGATGCAGGTCTGCTGATCGAAATCACCATTGAAACTGCGCCGCTTAGGGCCGCGATGGTCGACTATGGATTGCGCATTCTGGTCTTGTCTGCGGTGATTTCGGTGTTCACAGCAATCTTGTTGTTTGCCGCTGTGCGCATGTTGTTGGTGCGTCCGATCAAGGGTGTGATCGACTATATGCAACGCTATGCCGCGGCGCCCGAAGACGCGCGCGGCATTATTACCCCCAATGCAGGTGTGGTCGAGCTGCGTGAAGCGGAGGAAGCGCTGCAAAAGCTGCAAACCGAACTGACCCATGCGTTGAAGCAACGCGAACGATTGGCGCAACTGGGCGAAGCAGTGGCCAAGGTCAGTCATGATTTGCGCAACATCCTCACCTCAGCCCAGCTGTTCACCGATCGCATCGAGATGAGCGAAGACCCTTTGGTCCGGCGCCTCGCGCCAAAACTGGTCAATTCCATCACCCGTGCGGTGTCGTTGTGCGAGGGCACGCTGGCCTTTGGCCGGGCCGAAGAGCCCGCACCAAAACTGTCGATGATCGCGCTGTGCAAAATCTCGGACGATATCGTCGAAAGCGAGCAGCTGGCGGCTGGGGATGATCCGGTGGAAATCAGAAACGATGTTCCGCGTGACTTGCATGTGCGCGCAGATCCAGAACAGTTATATCGCGTGATCATGAATTTGGTGCGCAATGCCAGGCAGGCCATCGCAGCGACCGGTGTGGATGGGCAGGTGTGCCTCGCCGCGGGGGAGCAGGACACCCATTGGTGGATCGAAGTGCGTGATACAGGCCCTGGTCTGCCAGAGCGTGCGCAGAAGGATTTGTTTACGCCCTTTCAGGGCACCGTACGCAAAGGCGGCACCGGGCTTGGCCTGGCCATCGCCGCAGAATTGGTGCGCGGCCACGGCGGAGAGGTTCGTTTGAAAGAGACTGGCCCGGCGGGAACCATTTTTAAAATCATCCTCCCCAAAGGCGACGCGGCCTTCCACGCTATGAGGTAGGAGCGGGATCGCCCGGAGCTGTCGTGGTTTTGGGTGGCCCATCTTCAACGTCTTTGGTCGAGAGTATTTGCGAAGAAAAACTGCGGTAAGTGAGCTTTTAATAGCGCCCACTTATCAGATTTCATGTGTCACGATGGTACACCTCGGACAGCGATCCTACCAACTCACGTACAAACAGATCCATCAGCCCGGTCGAGCGTCGCCCGATCCGGGTCGCGAGAACAAACTGCGAGTTTATGGCCGCCTCCTCACCCAGTAGGCATCTCAAATTGCCGCGGTCTAGGCGATCCATCACAAAGTGATCGGGGAGGTATCCTATGTAGTCCCCTGAAAGAATAAACATCGCCTGAACTTCCATATGGTCTGCCAACGTGCCCACATGCGCATTTGGGAACCGATCCAATTCAATCAAACTTCCGTAGTTGCGGGCAACGAAGGTTTGATCTGCAACCGAGCTTTCAGAGATTTCACGATCTGGGACATCAAACAGTGCATGACCCCTCGCGCAATATAACGAGTGCCGTTCATCATAGAGTTTGGACATTTTCACACCGGCGACAGGTCGCGTTTGCGGCATGATGGCCACATCAATATTCCCACTTGAGATATCGGTCGCCAGCACCTGCGGATCATCCACGGAAATCTGGATTTCAGCTTCGGGGGCCAGTCTGCGCACCCGATTGATGATCCTCGGCAACGGAAGGCCATCAAAAGATAAGGTGTTGTCGATGATACCCAGCCGTAGGGTGCCAACCACCCGATCTCTCAAACTACCGATCTCGCCTTCAAAGTCGTTAAGGGCAATAAAGAGTTCTGTAGATTTCTGATGAACAAGCTTCCCGCGTTCCGTCAGGCGAAACCCTCCGCGTCCGCGTTCACACAATGTAAACCCAAGGCGCGTTTCTAGGGCTTTCATATGGAAGCTGACGGTCGACTGTGACATGCCAAGCTCCGCCTGTGCCCCTACAAAGCCGCCCCGTTCCACAACCGCGCGAAAGACGGCCAGTGATCTTAGGTCCGAGTTTGCGAAGTTCATTACATCTAATCCTTCGATATGTAGATTAATTTATAGCTATTTTACCGATGTTTTAGAAGCCCTGCGATGAACTCGACTCACTGCTATGACTATGAAATTGGGGATTCTATGAAACACCTTCTCTTGACCGCTGCTGCCACCCTGATGCTGAATCCTGTTTCGGCTTTTGCTGAAGATTTGCTCTCCCGCATTAAAGCGGACGGTGTCCTGACCGTTGGCACCGAAGCACGGTTCCCACCTTTCGAGTTTGTGGAAAATGGCGAGATCGTTGGCTATTCGGCCGACATCATGGACGTCCTTATGGCCTCTGCACCGCCAGAGGTGAAATTGAAACGTCTGGACCTGCCATGGCAGGGTATTCTGCCAGGTCTTGCCGCCGAGCGCTTTGACTATGTTGTCACCTCGGTGACTGTGACGCCAGAGCGTCGCGATGCCTACAATCTGTCGGTGCCAATTGCGGATGCAACTATGGCCGTTCTCAAACGTGCTGGCGATGACAGCATTGGCGCCCCTGCTGATATGGCAGGCAAACCAGTGGGGTCGCAGGCCGGTTCTGCACAGTTGGCTGCTTTGGAAGGGTATGCAGAAACTTTAGGTGATGCGCCAAACGTTTCGACCTACACCGACTTCTCCGAAGCCTATGCCGATCTTGCTGCTGGCCGCATTGATGCAGTGGTGAACTCGCTGCCAAACCTGCTGGAAGCCGCGCGTCAACGGCCTGACATTTTTGAAGTTGTTGCGACGACCTTTGGTGAGCCAAAGTACTTCTCTTGGGCCGGACGCACCGACGAAGACAGTGCCAGCCTGAACGCTCTGTTTGACTCGGAACTGAAACGCCTGATTGAAGATGGCACTCTGGCCCAACTGCAAGAAAAGTGGTTTGGCGGTGCGATGAATCTGCCAAGCGAACTCCCTGCGAAGTAAATCGATATGCTTGATCTGCTGATCGACAACCAAGCTGTCCTGCTCGAAGGCATGCTGACAACCCTTGGGGTCAGCTTTCTCGCCATCGCGCTTGGCGCGCCCCTTGGTCTTATTCTGGCGACCGCAAGTCGCCAGAATAACGGGCTGGTGCGTCGATCAGCACGGGTCTACGTTTCGTTTTGGCGGGGCACGCCAATTTTGGTGCAGCTCCTGCTGATTTTCTACTTTCTACCAGTAATTGGTATAAACCTGCCACCGACATTGGCTGCAGTGGTGGCGCTCGCCTGCAATACCGCCGCCTTCCAGTCTGAAATCTATCGCGCTGGACTTGCCGCTGTGCCTGAAGGCGAAGTCGAAGCCGCCCAGATGCTGGGTTTGTCCCGCCGCCAAATCCTCACAAAAATTGAGGCACCACAGGCCATCCGCATCATGCTGCCTGCATTGGTTGGTGAAACGCTTGCACTGGTGCGGAACTCTTCGCTGATTTCCGTGATCGCCGTCACCGATTTGACGCGGCGCGCTCAGCAAATCGCTTCGTCCACTTTTCAGCCGCTGGACAGCTACATGATTGCATTGATCCTCTACGTCGCGATCGCCTTGGTTCTATCGACCATTGGCATGATGCTAGAGCGGCGCCTGAAACAACGGGAGGCACACTAATGAGCCTTACGTCCGCAGATTTAGGGCTTCTAATTCAGGGGCTTGGTCTCACTGCATGGATGACACTGTGGGGCACGCTTCTTGCACTTGCGCTCGCAGTTCCCCTTGCGTTCTGCTTGCGCTCTGACCGCGTTTGGATCAATGCACCCGCCCGCGTCTACGTCGAAGTGATGCGCGGGGCTCCGCTCGTTCTTCTGTTGTTTTTGCTGTATTATGGGGGGCCACAGATTGGGTTGCGCCTATCCGCTCCGGCGGCTGGTATTGTTGGCCTGGGTTTTTTCGGCGCAGGCGCCTTTGCAGAAATCCTGAGGGCAGGTTTGAATGCAGTTCCGATCGGAGATGTAGAAGCGGCATCCATGCTGGGCATCAACCGCCTCAAATGTATTGTGCATATTGAGATCCCGCAGGCTGCTCGGACTGTCATTCCACCGATCTTTGGCCAAACCATTATCCTGGTTAAAGAATCCGCGGTCTTATCCGTCATTACCATCGCTGAACTCACCAAAGCGGCCAGCGAATTGGCGACCATCACCTTTTCTGTGCAACCGTTTATCATCGCAGCGCTTCTCTATTGGGCGCTTGTGGAGGCAATTGCACAAGTTGGACTCGCCGTTGAGCGGCACTACCAAATAGGAGGCCACTGAGATGCCCAATACTGAACATGCCATCAGTGCCCGCAAAGTCACCAAAATCTATGGAACCAAGACAGTTCTTCAGGATGTAGATCTGACCGTCGACGAAGGCGAGGTGGTCTGTATCATCGGACCTTCGGGTTCAGGAAAATCCACACTGCTGCGTACGCTGGCGTTTCTGGCCCCCCACAACGGTGGGGAGATCCACATTTTTGGTCGCGAGATCGGCTGGAACGGTGGTGCAGAGAAAAAGGCCAAGCAAACTGAGAAAGAACTGGCCGAGGCGCGTGCGCCTCTGGGAATGGTCTTTCAGCATTTTCACCTGTGGCCACATATGAATGCGATCGGCAACGTGGCTCTGGCGCTGAAACTGGTGCATGGAAAATCTGCATCTGAAGCTGAAACCATCGCCTTTGATGCGCTGAAAAAGGTTGGTCTTGATGAACACGCTTGCAAACATCCTCATCAATTGTCTGGAGGCCAAAAACAACGTGTTGCCATCGCACGTGCACTTGCGGTGTCTCCCAGGGCCATCCTGTTTGATGAGCCCACCTCTGCTCTGGACCCAGAGCTTGTAGGGGAAGTACTGAACGTCATGCGTGCTCTGGCCAATGACGGGATGACAATGGTGATTGTTACCCATGAAATGGGCTTTGCCGCTCAGGCCGCAAATCGTGTGGTGTTCATGGACCACGGGACCATCGTTGAAGATGGTCCACCCGCCGATATTTTTGGCAATCCTCACAGCGAACGACTGCGCCAATTTTTGGAAACCTCCCGTGAACGCGCGATCTGAATAGTTTGTCTCGGCGTCGGGACACCTTCAACACAAAGAGAAGAATAGAAATGAGCCACGGATACGAAACCGGTCGGTTAGACCTGCCTTTTGTCGGGATCGCGACTTTTGCAAAATCCCCTTATGAACCGGATTGGTCCAAAATTGACGCTGATGTCGCCATTTTGGGTGCGCCTTTTGACTTTGGCACGCAGTGGCGTGCAGGGGCACGATTTGGTCCGCGCGGCATTCGTGACGCCTCCACATTGTTCTCGTTTGGCCATGCAGGGGCCTATGATCACGAAGATGACGTGACCTACCTCGCGGATACACGGATTGTGGATATTGGTGATGCCGACATCCTGCACACCGATACCGAGACCAGCCACACCAATATCGAAAAAGGCGTGCGTGCTATTCTGGAGGCCGGAGCGTTACCGGTTGTTCTGGGCGGCGATCATTCGATCAATATCCCCTGCGTCGCGGCATTTTTCGGACCAGCAGCCAATCCATATCGTGCAGATCGACGCCCACCTGGATTTCGTCGATGAGCGCCACGGAGTGCGCAATGGTCACGGCAACCCGATGCGCCGCGCCGCCGAGCGCCCGTGGGTCACGGGCCTGTCCCAGGTCGGTATACGCAACGTCTCGTCTACCGCAAAAGAAGGGTATGATGACGCGCGCAAAATGGGTTCAGATATCGTGTCCGTGCGCCAGTTTCGAAACATGGGCGTGGAGGCGATGCTAGAGCGCATTCCAGAAGGGAAACGCTACTATCTGACGATTGATATTGACGGATTTGATCCCTCGATTGCACCCGGAACAGGCACGCCGAGTCATGGTGGTTTCTTGTACTATGAGGTCTTGGAGTTTGTGGACGGTCTTTCCAAACGTGGGACAATCGTTGGGATTGATCTTGTCGAAGTTGCGCCTGACTACGACCATACCGGAACGACCAGTATTCTGGCCGCACAAATTTTGCTGAATACCATCGGTCGAATTTTTGAAAATCAGGCAGAAGAGTAACACAGGGCTAGTTTCTGTTTTGCTTCAACCGCCCTCTGCTGTGTCAGGATGGGGTGGTTGAAGCAGTCTCTGGAAGCAGAATATTCAGTGTCAGGTTTGCCCATATAGCCGACAAAGAGAACTCAGATCGCCGATGTCTACTTAAGCTTCAGGGCATCACAATTGTACCGCGAACTTAGCTGTCGTAACGAACTGCGACGTTGCCACCAATTAGAATTTTCGCTGGTTGCGCAACGTAGAAATGTCACCCCAAACGCTAACGACAGCAAGGCTGCAGCGCGTCGATGTCAACTATCGAAGGGCTGAAAAGCCTTGCGGGGGTAGGGAGCGACGTTCTTTAACCCAAATTTTCAGATGACGGCTTCGAACCCATACCGAATGCTGCACGACGCGCCAATGGCGGTTCTGGATGCTAAGGTTTTAATACTGCCCCGCTGGCAATGCATGTTGAAAGCAACTACCGTTGTTGAATGACCAAGATTGGGCAAGGCTTCCGCCAATACGGCGAAACAACTTCACGTGTAGTGATGCTGCACGGTGGGCCTGGTGGTGCAGGAGAAGTCGAACCTGTAGCGCAGGAACTTGGCAAGAGGGGTCATGCCGTCTTAGAGCCTTTCCAAACGGGTCGCTCGGTGAATGCTCAAATTGAAGAGCTCAAGTCGCAGATCGAAGCACTGTGTTCGCCACCTGTTATTGTTATCGGCTGGTCTTGGGGCGCGTGGCTTGGATGTTTGTTTGCTGCACGCCATAACGCTCTGATCCAAAAGCTCATCCTCGTGGGTAGTGGTCCGTTTGAAGAGCGCTTTGCTTCGTCGATCCGAACAACGAAAAACTCCCGTTTAACCGACGAACAGAAGGCAGAACTAAGTAAGATAACGTTAAGCACACAAGAAGGCAGCGCTTCCGAAGTTGCGCGTTTCATTGAACTGAATGACGTAGCTGATACCCATTCACGAGACACCTCGCCGCTCCCCTTCGTTGAATTTGACCAAGCGATACACGGAGCGGTTTGGCCTGAAGCCAACGAGATGCGTAAGAACGGTTCATTGGTAGGCGTACTGTCGGCAATTCAATGCCCTGTTTTGGCGATCCACGGCGACTACGATTCAAGACCCTCAGAAGGCGTTCGCATTCCGCTACAAGCGTCGCTGCCGGAAGCACAATTCATCGAGCTTCAGCGCTGCGGGCATAAACCCTGGCAAGAAATTCATGCCAAAAGCGACTTTTTCCGTTTATTGGAGAGCGCGGTAAATTGACGCGTTGAGGAGCGGACCTTGGTGCAGCCGCACCGAATGCACGCAAAGTCCGCTCCTCCGCATACCAGCCAAGCGAATTAGATCCAAACAAGGTCGATTTTGGTCTTTCAATATCCACTCAGACGTTTACTCGCCAAACCCACACAGAGCTCCTTCTTGTTCCCAAATGCTATCAGATGACAGCCCGTTCGATAACACGCTCGCCTTTAGCGAAACGGTCGTAGAGGAATGGGGACAAATCCAGCGACCGGAACTCGCCATAGATGATCTGCTCGGCCACACCACGACCCACAGACGGTCCCTGCTGTGAACCGTGGCCAGAAGAGCCATTGGTGAAATGGAAGTTTGACACTTTGTCGTGCGGCCCAATCACCACGTTGAAATCAAAGGTGTTGAAATCATAGTGACCCATCCAGAAGTCGATGATTTCGACGTCTTTGAATTGCGGAATGCGGTTCGAGATGATGGGGTGGATTTTATCCGCCCAGATGGTTTCCTCAGCAGAGAAATCATCGACACCCACGGTGGAATCTTCACCCAGTGGAGGACAGCCAACAAGGTAGTTGTCTCCAAACTGACGGAAGTGCACACCAGTCGGATCAATTGTCAGTGGCAGATCGCGATCAAGAGGCTCTTTCGCTTTAAAGATATAGGTGTAGCGGCGCTTTGGTTGGATATCGAGCTCGATGCCCGCCAACGCAGCGACGTTGCCCGCACGCGTACCCGCAGCATTGACCACGGCGCCTGCCTGAACAACCTGGCCCGTTGCCAAGGTTACGCTTGTGATTTGATCACCTTCGCGGCCCATTTCAACGACTTCATTCTCCACATAGTCGACACCCTTTTCGATCGACTTGCGCAGCAACCATTCTACCATCAAAGGCGCATCGTAATAGCCCTCATCCACTGTGTTGAGGCTACCAGCTTGGATGTCAGAGAGGTTGTAGAAAGGGTAAGCTGCCGCGATCGTGTCGGCGTCCACCATTTTGGTACCTGCACCCGCCTCTTCTTGAACGTTTTGATCGCGCTCAAGAACTTTGGTCAGCTCAGGCGAGTCTGACAGATATAGGTAACCAAAGTTGCGGATACCAAGCTCTGGTACGGCGGTATCGCCACCCAGGTTTTCGCGGAAGTTGCGTACAAAATCGGCGCAGTGCTGGCCAATCTTTACGTTGATCGGGTTTGCAAACTGCTGGCGCATGCAGTTGTTGGATGCTGCCGTCTGAGACGCGAGATAGGATTGGTCTTTCTCAACAATCAGAACACGGCCTTTGAAATCTGGGTTGGAAGCCAGAAACCAAGCGGTGCAAGCGCCCATGGTGGCACCGCCAACGATGACGACGTCATAGCTGTCGTATTTTGGCGTGGCGTCAACGTTTGGCACGTCGATTTTGAAAAGCTTGTCGTAGGATTTTGGTGTGTGGGTCATGATCATTTCCTTCGTGGGCGATCTTAGACGGAGCGCGTAATGCCGCCGTCAACGCGAATGTTTTGGCCAGTAATGTAGGCCCCGCCCTCAGAGGCAAGAAAGGCCACGGTTGATGCGATCTCGTCAAAAGATTTGCCGTAACGCCCCAGGGGAATGCGGGCTTTCCACTCAGGGTTTTCTGGCAGGCTGTCGATGAAACCAGGCAATACATTGTTCATCCGAACGTTGTCGGCGGCATATTTATCTGCAAACAGCTTTGAATACGCGGCCAAGCCAGCACGCATCACTCCAGACGTCGGGAAAACAGGATCTGGTTCAAACGCTGCAAACGTAGAGATGTTGATGATGGCGCCGGACTTCTGCGCAATCATGATCGGTGCAACGATGCGCGTCGCACGTACGGCGTTCAGGAAATACACTTCCATCCCTTCGTGCCAATCTTCATCGCTGATATCAAGGATGGGTGCGCGCGGACCGTGGCCTGCAGAGTTCACCAACACATCAACGCGGCCCCACTTTGCCATCGCCTGATCTACCAGGTTCTGAATGTCCGCGCTGGATGTGTTAGTACCCGTGACCCCGATACCACCAAGCTCCTCTGCAAGCGCTTGGCCCTTGCCTGATGACGACAGGATACCGACTTTGAAGCCATCTTTGGCCAGTCTTCTGGCGGAATCTGCGCCCATGCCACTGCCACCTGCGGTGATGATTGCGACTTTGGTGTCAGTCATTGTTGCATCTCCCTAGATTTCCATATGCGATTTTCTTGTCAGCAGGATGCGCCTTCTTCTAAGTTTTGACCAATCAGAATTTCTGAATTAAGAATGTAGAAAATCTACACATAAATGCTGGAAAACTGATGCGAAAGATTCCGCCGCTCAACTCGTTGAAAGCCTTCGAAGCGTCGGGGCGTCATCTGAACTTTCGGATGGCCGCAGAAGAGTTGGGTGTCACACAAGGTGCTGTCGCGCAGCAGGTGCGCGCCCTTGAAAAGCAGCTTAAGGTGAACCTTTTCAACCGGCACGCACGGGGTCTATCGCTTACGGATCAAGGGCGCAGATATCTCACGCCACTTGTGAGAGCTTTTGATATTATAGCTGAGGCAACAAAAGACCTCGCGCCAGTTGATTCCATTGTGACCATCAGCTCCACGCCTTCCTTCGCTACACGGTGGTTGGTGCCCCGGCTTGGTGATTTTTCGACGGCCCACCCCGATATTAGAATTCGCTTGGATGCCTCTAATGCATTGGCAAATTTTCAGACCGATGGCGTGGATATCGCCATTCGACAAGGCAAGCCACCATTTGGACCAGGGCTTGTCGCCGAGCCGATCTTAGACGATAGGGTAATTGCAGTCTGTCACCCGGATCTTACCCTTGGGGAGACCCCGATGTTGGCTGCGACAGATCTCACCCGCCATGTCCTCTTGGAAGACACCCATGGGCAGTGGCCCGTGTTTCTCGAAGCGGCACTTGGAACACCTCCCACAACAGAACTTCGCACGATGAGCTTTAGTCAGACCTCTCTGGCGATCGACGCCGCCATTGCGGGCCAAGGCATCGCTTTATCAAACAAAGCGTTGGTCAACGTTGAGCTTTCCAATGGTCGACTGTGCCAACCATTTCCCTTTTCCATTCGCACCGAAAACAGCTTTTATGTCGTGGCGCCGCGTGCACCAAGACAGCCCAAACTCGTTGAAATTGTACGCGAGTGGCTGAAAGACCAAGACTGAACTAGGCGTTGACGGTTAAGAATTGTCGCGGATACGTTCGGCCACAGCCTCGCAGGCCGTGGCCAATGCTTCAGCCCCGCCATGAGCGCAAAAGGTTTCGAAAAGCTGCGCGTTTAGTCCACCAGGTGTTGTGTGCGCCAGCCGAAGATCTTCAAAACTACGATCGGGCATTTGAACAGCCGTTTCGGTGAGGGCGTGCAGCATCTTTGCCAAATAGGCTCGGGCATCGTCATACGGCGTACCCTGTTGACACAGCCATTGCGTCGCAGCCTCTGCCACACCAAACGAAAAGCCCATCATGGCGCTTGCGACGGTATAGGCGTCAAATTCGTTAAGTGTCTTTGTTGGCACCGCGTAACCAAGGCGATCAAAGATATCGATTGCCAAATCAGATGACGGAAAGATCGCGGTCACGCCTTTCAGTTCAGAAACGGATGGCAACGGAATGGCACGGCAGATTTCAGCGTCTTGATGGGTCCAGTCCCTTAAGTCGCTGCCTGCGATCGTTGCGATCAAGCTGATGATTTTGTGATCAGAGCGGAATGACAACGGTGCAAGCACGTCCTCTGCGTGCTGCGGGCGTACGGCAAGAAATACAACATCTGCCTTTGCCACAATTTCATCGTTGGTTTCACAAACCTGCACCAAGTCTGACAGCGTCGCCAGTCGGGCGGACGTCTCACGCGTGCGAGCGGACACATAGATCGTGTCCGCCGGATACTTTGCCTTTAATAGCCCGGTGACGATAGCCTCAGATATCACACCGGTTCCAATGAATCCCAATTTCATGACTTTATCCACCCCATGTGTCAGAGAGCGTGAAACCGCTCGGAAATGGATCCGTCGGATCAAGCCCAATCTGCGAAATACCATGGATCCAACATTGACCCGTAATATTCACCTGGCATCCGGCAAACGGCCCAATCTGTGTCGTACCCATCAGTTTCGCACGGAATTCACTGCCGATGATGGAACGTGTAACGATTGTTTCACCAACCTCGATTTCACCGATGCTGTATAGAACTGCAACGGTCGAGTTGGTTCCGGTGCCACACGGAGATCTGTCGGTGCGTGCTGGCTTTAGGGTTGTGCAATGGCGCATTGCCCCGTCTTCGTCCCGGCTGCGGAACATAACGTAGGCAAGCCCGTTGACCTCTGGGATTTCGGGATGTGCAATGTTTAGTGTTTCGGCGATAAAATCGCGCAACGTTGTACCGATTTCCGCAAGCTGTCGTGCGTTCTCTGGCGCAATGCTCACGCCTATCTGCTCCACATCCACAAGCGCGTAAAAGACCCCGCCATAGCAGATGTCATATACCACGCTTCCCCATTCTTCGGTGTCGACAACACCTTGTGACAACGCAACATAGGACGGTGGCATATCAAGGCTCACGCCTGTCACTTTACCGTCTTTGCACTCTGCTGTCGCTTTCACCAACCCTGCTGCAGTATCAAGAGTGACTACCGTTTGAGGTTCGGTCATTGGCATCATGCCGGTTTCCAAAATCGCGGTGACAGCAC
Source organism: uncultured Paracoccaceae bacterium (assembly GCA_947492585.1). Classification (GTDB taxonomy): domain Bacteria; phylum Pseudomonadota; class Alphaproteobacteria; order Rhodobacterales; family Rhodobacteraceae; genus Epibacterium. The sequence continues at coordinate 8,013 of CANLND010000017.1, read as the reverse complement.
ACATCGAATTTGATCCCGACATTGCATGCGCCTGATCGGATTGGAGGACAATCATGCCAAAATCAGCGTCCGGATGGCAGGCGGGCGGGATCAACACAAACGAATGGTTGGCCGCGGCCCGCGGCTCTGAACACAGCCAGCGGCGCAAACTGTCATCAACTTCGTTGATATAGGTCAGTTTGGCCGACATGGTGTCACCAGGAATGTTCAGAACACCACCGGTTATGACGCGACCGATCTCGCCGGCGCAATGGACGTCAACGGTTTGTAGAGTACGTGTCCAGCGCATGGATCATTCCTTAACGTACCAACCCCAAGGGGCGGATCGATCGTAGGTGGTTATTTGTTTGGTCTCCAAGTAATTGTTGAAGCCCCATTCACCCAATTCACGGCCAATACCGGATTGCTTGTAGCCACCCCATGGCGCTTCGGTGAAGGTTGGTTGCGAACAGTTGATCCAAACAATGCCTGCCTGAAATGACCTTGCAACGCGCTCAGCGCGGTCCATATCGTTGGACAGAACAGCCGCTGCAAGACCGAAACGTGACTCATTCGCCAGCGCAATCGCTTCGTCTTCGGTCGCGAATTTGCGGATGCAAACCACCGGGCCAAAAATCTCTTCCTTCCAAATCCAAGCATCCGTTGGAACATCTGAAAAGATGGTCGGTTCGACATAGCAGCCATGTTCCAGACCAGCAGGCACGCCCCCACCAGCAAGCAGGGTCGCTTCGGTTTTGCCTTTTTCAATCGCGGCCAATACTTTTTCGTGCTGCGACTGGCTGACAAGCGGCCCAAGAAGCACACCATCCTCAAGCCCGTGCCCAATCTTGATCTTGCGGGTTTCTGCTACAAGACGCTCTATCAATGCAGGATAAATGTCTTCGTGGATCATCACACGACTTGTGGCAGAACATACTTCGCCCTGGTTCCAGAAAATGCCGAACAAAATCCATTCGACGGCCTCGTCGATATCGGCATCCTCAAACACCACCATCGGAGATTTGCCACCAAGTTCCAAAGAAATGGTCTTAATATCTCGGGCTGCGGTTGCCATGATACGCGACCCGGTTGGCACAGAGCCGGTAAAGGCCAGCTTGTCGACCCCAGGGTGCTCTGTCAGGGGCTGCCCCGCGTCTGGCCCTAGCCCCGTCAGGATGTTGAGCGCCCCATTGGGAAGACCCGCTTTCTGTGCAATCACCCCAAGTTCTAACGCCGTCAGTGGTGTGATTTCCGATGGCTTGAGCACCACGGTACAACCTGCAGCCAACGCAGGGGCGACCTTCCAGGCCGCCATAAGCATTGGGAAGTTCCACGGGATAATTGCGCCAGCCACGCCCACAGGCTCTTTCACGGCTTTCGAGGTGAAGGCATCCATTGACAAGGCGATCTCTTGCTCGGCGTTGTCATCGAACTTTCGCGCGAGGTCCGCGTAAAAGTGGAATACACCAGCGGTGTCTTCGATATCCCACACAGCTTCTGGAAGCGGCTTGCCATTGTCACGTACTTCCATACGAGCCAACTCGTTTGTGCGGTTTACAATTTCATCGCCCATATTTTGAAGAATGTCCGCACGCTCGGCGCCCGTCATGCGCGGCCAAGGACCATGATCAAAGGCCTCGCGTGCAGCCTTCACCGCAGCGTCTACATCGTCTGCATTTGCAGCCGCAACCTGGTGGAAAACTGATCGGTCTGACGGATCAATCACATCGATCTTTTGACCGGATGCCGGTGAAATCCATTGCCCGTTGATAAAGAGGTCGTTTTGCACAGGAGGTCTCCTTTAAAAGCGGTTGATGTGGTACGCAGCCAAATCGATGCTAGGCGTTTGCCCAGTGATCAGCTCGCTCATCAACTTGGCGGTGGTCGCTGCATAGGTCAGGCCCAAATGGCCATGACCGGTTGCGTAAAATAGCCCCGGCGTTTTCGCCGAAGGTGAGATAAGTGGAATTGTGTCAGGGAAGGCCGGACGATGGCCCATCCATTCCTGATGATCCCTAACCTTGAGGTTCGGCAAAGCCCGTTGCGCCCGGCGCACCGTCACTTTGGCCCGATCATAGTTTGGCGCCGCATCCAGCCCGGCCATTTCCACCGTTCCGCCCACGCGAATACCGCCACCCGTCGGGCTAACCATAAAGGCCTTGGCTGGCCAGATAATCGAGTGCGACAGCTGGAGACCCGGATCTTGAATTTGTGTGTGATAGCCACGCTCGGATTCAAGTGGGATCGGCTCACCCAGAAACCTGGATAAACGCGCAGTATAAGCGCCAGCACAAAGGATGACCTCATCGGCGTTCAAATTTTGGCCTGTGCCCAGGCGCACCTCGGTGATCCGATCACTTCTTTCGAACCCGACAACATCAGCCTGGCAAACTTCGCCCCCAAGCGCACGAAAGCGCTCAACAAGCCGCCGCACAATCGCATGAGGATCTGCCACCGTCCGATTGTTCGGCAACAGAACTGCCTTTGTGATCTCGCTGGTAATTTCAGGTTCCAACACACGAAGAGCGCTGCGATCTAAAACATCGTAGTTAAAGCCGAAACGGTCGAGCATGTTGATGCGCTCAAGATCAGATTTAAACTCTGCTTCACTGGCATACAAAGATAGGCACCCGGACGCAGAGATATGCGACCTTAGATCAAGCTCTTGCAGCAGCGCTTGGGTGTCAGACAGCGCTCGTTCGCTCAGTGCGGCCCCTGCCATTTCAAGATGGCGAACAGTCCTTGGTTGGCTCGCTTTCAAAAACCGAAGAAACCAAGGTATCAATTTTGGTAGGTAGCGCGGGCTGACCCGAATAGGCCCCTCAGGATCCAACATCCAACCCGGAATTTGTTTCCATGTGGATGGACGCGCGAGGGGCATGAATTCACTGACCGCAATAGATGCGAGCGGGCCATAGGACGCCCCACGGCCCGGTTCATCCCGGTCAACGAGGACCACACGGCGTCCTCGTTTTTGCAACTCGTAAGCCAAGCTTGTGCCTATGATGCCCGCTCCAATAACAAGCGTGCTGGGGTGACGGGATGAGCACATTTGCGCCTCGTTGGAAAGTTGTCCCAAGGACGGGCGCTCAGCGCCCGCCCTCATGCATTATAGTGCCAGAACCGGCTCCAGAGCGGCCTTGAGTGCTGCCTTTTCTTCATCCGTCAAAGGACCAAGAGGCGCACGGCATTCGCCCACGGGAAGCCCCTGAAGCTCACACCCGTATTTAATTTTTTGCACGAACTTTCCGCTCTCAAGAATGTTCATCGCTGGGTAAAGCACTGTCATGATGCGGCGGGCTTCGTCCAAATCGCCAGCTTTATAGGCGCGATCGAGATCACAACAGGCCTTGGCCATGAAGTTTGAAGGGCCACAAATCCAGCTGTCCGCACCCCAGAACATAAAGTCCAATGCGATGTCATCAGATCCAGAGATCAATTGGATTTTGCCCTCGTAGCGGGACGCAATCTCAATCCCACGCTGCATAACACCAGAGCTTTCTTTGATGCCGATGACGCGAGGGTTGTTGACAAAGTGGTCCATCAGTTCAAAGCTGATGTCCGATCCATCCTTTGCAGGGTAGGAATATAGAACGATGTTGACGTCGACCTCGTCCAACACAGTTTCGTAGTGCTTGATCAGCTCTTCTTGGGTCGGACGTGTGTAGAATGGCGGCGCCAGCAATACGTTGTCATACCCAATTTCGCGGGCCATTGCGGTTTGCTCGATCACTTCACGAGTCGCGGGCGCGTTTGTGCCTGCGATCAGAACTTCATCGTCATTGGCGAAGTCCTTAACAAATTGCAGAACACTGCGACGCTCTTCGGTGGACAGAGAAAAGTACTCGCCGGTGGAACCGTTCGGTACCCAGCCAGTAACGCCTGCTTCACGAAAATGCGTAAGCAATTTTTCAAAGGCGTCAAAGTCAATTTCGTTGTTTTGACCAAAGGGTGTGACCAGTGCGGGCATGACGCCAGACAGTTTCATTCGGTTTCCTCCAATGCGGGGCTCAGTGATTTTTTGGACGAACGACCAGCTTGAGTCGATGACCACGCAAGTATTTGTCGACATTTTGCCGACATGTCAATAAGCCACCAGATCCTTTGCCGTTTTAGGTCAGCGCTCAAAGGTGGGCTCAAACCTGCCATAGTCGCACGTGCTCGCGGCAAGTCCATTTGTTGCAATCGCGTGATGCTTCCCAATTCGATTCGGAACAAAAATTGATGGTCTCGTGCCGCTCTCAATTAGCAAGATGTCGATTTAATGTCGACATATTAATTGACCTGACGACATTTTGTCGACATTAATCAGCTGGACATTCATGCCTTTACATTTGTGGGAGGACAATAATGGCACGAAATACAAACACACAAACCGTTGAAAAACCATCATTTCTGATGGCTTTTCTACCATTGCTTTTGGCGGTGATTCTGGTTGCGGTCCAAGTATTCTATTACGGCGATGTTTCGCCCCACGTTCCGCTAGCACTCGGGATCGTCATCACGGCGACGTTCGGTTGGTATCGCGGCTATCGTTGGAAAGAGATGCAAGACGGCATGTTCAACGTGATCCACGTCGCGTTACCTGCAATTTTCATTCTCTACACAATCGGCATGATTATTGGGACATGGATTCATGCGGGCACCGTTCCGCTGATGATCTATTGGGGCCTGCAGGTTCTTGATCCCGGCTACTTCTTGTTCGCCGCTTGTATCATCTGTTCGATCGTCTCAGTCGCGACGGGTACAAGCTGGGGCACGACAGGTACCATGGGTCTTGCGCTGATCGGTATCGGTGAGGGGCTGGGCATTCCAGTGCACATGACCGCAGGCGCAGTTGTTTCGGGTGCATTCTTCGGTGATAAAATGTCTCCGCTGTCCGATACAACGAACTTCTCACCTGCCGTAGTTGGCTCCAACCTGTTCACGCACATCCGCAACATGTTGCCGGTGACAATTCCTGCGATGGTTTTGGCGCTAGGTGCATATTTGTATTTCGGTCTAAGCTTTGCAGATGGCAACATCAACAACGCCAAGCTTGAGGCAACCGTCAACACGCTGCAAAGCGAATTCAACCTAAGCTTCATCGTATTGCTGCCGGCAGTGGTTGTTACCTATCTTGCGGTCACTAAAAAGCCAGCGTTGCCGGGCCTGTTCTCTGGCGTACTGGTTGGTGGTGTCTGCGCAATGGCGGTCCAAGGTGCTGGTTTGCACGACATCTTCAACACGGTTCTGAATGGCTACAAGTCAAACACCGGTGTTGCTGAAGTTGACAGCCTGCTTTCCAAGGGCGGCATCATGTCTATGAATTGGACAGTTACCCTGATCTTGATCGCATTGGCATTTGGTGGTTTGCTCGAAGCAACTCGCTGCCTTGAAACAATTCTGGATACAATTCTGACATTTGCCAAAACTCAGGCATCGCTTCTGTTGTCTGCACTGGCATCCGTCTTTGGTATTCACATTGTAACGGGCGACGTATTCTTGGCCATGGCGCTTCCAGGTCGGATGTTCGCACCTGCGTTCCGTGGCAAAGGCATTCACCCAACAGCACTCTCCCGCTCAATGGAAGACGCGGGCACACTATCTGCACCGCTCATTCCTTGGAGCGCCGGTGGTGTGTTTGTAGCGGGCACGTTGGGTGTTGCGACGCTTGCATACCTGCCATGGGCAATCGCTTGCTGGGCGTCCTTGTTGATCGACATCGCCTACGCGATTACTGGCGCCTTCATTCCTAAGGCGACGGAAGAAGATTTTTCCGAGTGGCAAGACCGCGACGAAGCCGTTCTGATCGATGGTGAAATGGTTCCTGGAAGCCAGATCGAAGCAAGCGCTCTGAGACTTAGCTAAATCAGTATGTCGTGCTCGGGCTTCAACGCTCGGGCACGGTTATGAAAGGATAGAATAATGACAAAACGAATTCTCGTTCCCGTCGACCTTCATCAAGAGTCTGATCGCGCGAGCTTGCTTGAAGAAGCCGTATCATATGCCAAAGCGGTGGATGGCAAACTGATCCTGCTCAACGTTGTCGACATTGATTTCGATTCCTCAATGGTCGATCGATTTGGCGACGTGAAAAAGAACTACGCAGCTGCGGCCCGCAAAAAACTGCAGGATGTCGCCGAACGTCGTGTCCCAAAGGAATTGATCGAAGACATCAAGGTCAGCAGCGGACGTTCTTACTCTAAGGTTGTTGATACGGCAGCAGAGGAGGAGGTCGATCTGATCATGATGGCCGCTCACAAACAAGGAATGGCCGAATACCTGCTTGGTATGACAGCCGCTCGCGTCGTTCGCCACGCACCTTGCTCGGTGATGGTCATTCGTACGAGCTAGTCATACTGGCTTGGTTGGCTGGCAGCAAACGCGATGCCCGACGCATCGCGTTTGTTCATTGCACTATTAAAACGGGCGCACGAACAGTTCCGAAATTCATCGGTCCGCGAGGGTCACGTCGCTGTGACTACCTGACGGATCAGATCCACGCGAGTTACCTGACCTCGTCAACCCGTCAAGCGTTTGTCGGCGGCATCGATAGGTCGTAATCGAAGTCCTCAGTGTACTTTGCGCTTAGGAATGCAACAAAGCGGCTGTGGAACTGACGTGTATGTTCATGAGCGAGTTGATCTGCCAACTTCACATCTCGGTTGCGGATCGCTTCGATCATCTTTTGGTGTTCCGATCCTAGCAAGACTTCGGTTTCCGATGAATCAATGTAGTCAAAATGCATATGTAGAATGCGACGTCCATCATCCAGTAGGGACCGATACGCATTCGCAAGATATGGATTTTTTCCAGCTGCTGCTATCGACATATGAAAATCGCTGTTGGTGCTTGACATGGCAAGATAATCGCGGCTTTCGCAGGCCTTTTCAAACGCCTTTGCCGCGGCCTCCATCTTCCGAATTTCTGCACCAGTGCGGTTTTGCGCAGCAAGACGCGTGTTGATCCTTTGCAAAAAATCCAGTGCCTCAACATAGCGTGGAAATTCTGTCATGTTTATGGGCGCCACAAGCGTCGATCTGTTCGACAACATCACCACAAGACCCTCGGCCGACAAGCGCACCAGTGCCTCTCTGATCGGCGATCGCGACATGGAGAACCGTTTTGAAAGGCCCGTTTCGTCCAACGGCGCTCCCGGTTCTAGGTCCAAGGAAAGAATTTCCCTTTTTATGACGTCGTAGACATGGCGAGACCCACTACCTTTTGATTGCTTCTTTGGTTCTGACAATTGGCCGGCCTACTCATGAGTATAATTGTGAATTGCAACTTAGCTAAATGGACCTGATTGTTGAAGTTCAATGTCGAGAGGTTGTCGACATTGAATAGCCTCTCGTATTGTCGACGCTTTTTTCCCTAATTTTGAGGCAAGGAGGAGGGAGGAGCGCGACGTCCTAAAAAGCGGCCGTGTACTTCGCAAGGGATGCAAGGTGATGTACGCGTTTGTCGCCGAGCACCGCCCGCAGTTTTCGGTGTGTGAGATGTGCCGTTGTCTCAGCCTTCACCCCGTGGGTTCTGCGCATGGGGTAAGAAACCATTGAGCCTGCGTACGCGGGAGAATGCCCGTCAAACAAAGCGGCTCAAACGCAAATGCATACATTGCAGAACGTACAAGACACGCTAGCACGCTAGGCAGAACATCTTTGACCACATCGAAGTGTTTTATATCCCAAAACGGCACCTGTACCGCTCAATTTGGGATATCGCGATAGCGAGACATCACAATATTTTTGGTCCAACGGTGACGATTGGGTCAGCTTCATGTGACGTCCAATATTTGCATAATGGCGGACCGAGGAGGATTCGAACCCCCGACCCCCTGATTCGTAGTCAGGTACTCTATCCAGCTGAGCTATCGGTCCATTATGCCTTGAAATCATTAGAAAACGCTGATTTCAATGTCTGACGCGCCCTATCTGCGTCCATCAAATCGCTTGCTGAAGGCGACTTAGGGTAGTGGCGGACCGAGGAGGATTCGAACCCCCGACCCCCTGATTCGTAGTCAGGTACTCTATCCAGCTGAGCTATCGGTCC
>CANLND010000016.1 GCA_947492585.1 uncultured Paracoccaceae bacterium | reverse complement strand
AAGGTCTTCCTGTCAGCCATCGCTCTCGCAGCCATCGTCATCTACTGGCTTTGAAACTCAATGAGTCCAGACCCTAGATAGACGTATCTTCTGTATTCATGAACTACACTCTCGATATCTTTGTACGGGATCTCGGTTTCTGCCGCGATGTAATCCACAAAGTGTTTATTGTTTTTAATCGTGGGAAAACGGTGGGATTCAATTCGCGCCCACAATTCAGGATTGCTCAAATTGCTCATTAAATAATGCTTCTCTTGCCTGTTTGGCGCCCAACCACTAGACCACGCGCAAAGCTTAGCAAGTGGAGAGCGACGTGAACATCCTTATCCTCGGCAGCGGCGGGCGCGAACATGCGTTGGCCTGGGCGGTGAAACAGAACCCGAAGTGTGACAAACTGATCGTGGCCCCCGGCAACGCAGGCATTGCACAGATCGCGGACTGCGCCGCACTGGACATCAACGAAGGGGGTGTCGTTGTCAGCTTCGTTGGAGAAAACGCCATCGATTTTGTGATCGTCGGCCCCGAAGCCCCCTTGGCCGAAGGTGTTGCCGACCGCCTGCGCGAAGCGGGCGTTCTGGTTTTTGGCCCCTCAGAAGATGCGGCTCGGCTGGAGGCCTCCAAAAGCTTTACCAAAGAGGTCTGTGATGCGGCAAACGCGCCGACCGCAGGCTATGGGCACTTCACCGACGCAGACGCCGCGAAGGCGCATGTTCGCGCAAATGGCGCACCTATTGTTGTGAAGGCCGATGGCCTTGCGGCGGGCAAAGGTGTGATCGTTGCCATGGACGAACAGACAGCGCTGGATGCAATTGACGACATGTTCGGCGGGACCTTTGGCGGGGCCGGTGCGGAAGTGGTCATCGAGGAATTCATGGAAGGCGAAGAAGCGTCTTTGTTTGTGCTGGTGGACGGGGAAGAGGTGCTTTCGATTGGCACCGCACAGGACCACAAGCGCGTTGGCGAAGGCGACACCGGCCCCAACACCGGCGGCATGGGGGCCTATTCGCCCGCGCCAGTTCTGACGCCTGAGATCGAAGCGCGCGCGATGGATGAAATCGTGAAACCCACTATGAAGGTAATGGCCGAGCGCGGCATGCCCTATCAAGGTGTGTTGTATGTTGGTCTAATGATCAAAGACGGCCTGCCCCGTCTGGTGGAATACAACGTGCGTTTCGGCGACCCTGAGTGTCAGGTGCTGATGATGCGTCTGGGCGCCCAGGCGCTGGACCTGTTGCAGGCCGCAGCCGAAGGCCGATTGACCAACGCGCAAGTCAACTGGGCGGAGGATCACGCGATTACCGTTGTCATGGCGGCAAACGGGTATCCCGGATCTTATGTCAAAGGCACCGAGATCAAAGGTCTGGATGCACTGACCGAAGACAGTTCCAATATGGTGTTCCACGCGGGGACCAAAGCCGAAGACGGCAAAGTTCTGGCCACCGGTGGCCGGGTGCTGAACGTGACGGCGCGTGGCTCGGACTTGCAAGAGGCCCGTGATCGCGCTTATGCGATGTTGGATCAAATTGACTGGCCCGAAGGGTTCTGCCGCCGCGATATTGGCTGGCGCGCCCTCTGACCCTGGTGAGCCCCTTTGGACAATAGGGGCTCCCGCCCGGCGCTTGGGTCTTTTTATTCCAAAAAGACCCGTGCCCGTTGGGCCTAGCGCCGCGCCATGGGCGCGGCGCAGGGGCGCCCCGCGTCCCATGTCGGTTTCCCTCATACCCTTGACGCCCGTCACCGCCCCCCTTGTGGCTTGCACCCGTGTTGCGCGCAGACAAAGAAACGCCATCGAGGGCGCAATCTGTTCCGATCTTGCCGCGCACGGCCTCGTCCGTAATCCGCCCTGTGATAGGGTGGGCTGCGCCGCACTTGAGGAGACAGACCGTAATGATTGTCCGCGAACAACCCCGATTGATAGACCTGATCAGCGCTCTTCAAGGGTCTGTGCTACCGCGGATCCTGCCGCGCATTCTTGGAGTTACTGTGCTCTCACTCGTGCTGGTTGCGCTTGACCGTTTTGTCCTGCGTCTGCCGCATACAAATGCTGCGCCTTTTGCCATGTTTGGCGTGGCCCTGTCTCTGTTTTTGGGCTTTCGCAACAATGCGGCCTATGAGCGCTGGTGGGAGGGACGTAAGTTGTGGGGGCAGTTGATCGCTGACCTGCGCAGCCTTGCCCGTGAATGTGAGATGTTTCTCCCAGAGAACGAGACCCGCAACACCGTCCTATATCAGGCCCTGACCTTCTTACATTTGCACCGGATTAACCTGCGCAAGCTACCGCTCAGCAGGCTCCCTTTGGATTTGCCATGCGCAGATTATAGCAACAGTGCACATCCGCCCTGCGCCGCGTTGAATGACCTCAATGCCTCCCTCTCACAGGCCGCCCCCGATGGGTTTGCCAAACGCGCCCTGTCGGAGCGTCTGGGCCGCATTGCTCTGGCACAGGCCGGATGTGAGCGCTTGGCCTCCACCCCATTGCCCTTTGTCTATTCGTTGCTGATCTTTCGCACAGCATATCTGTATTGTTTGCTGGTGCCTTTTGCCCTGTTGGACAGTGCAGGGTGGATGACCCCGTTGTTTGTAGCCATCGTGGCCTATGTGTTCTTTGGTCTGGCAGAAGTTGCCGAAGAACTGGCGCAGCCGTTTGGCGAAACGGTCAACGGGCTGGCGCTGGATGCCATGTGCCGGACTGTCGAAATCTCATATGCACCCTACCTTGGCACGACACCACCGCCCCCATTAAAGGCGCAGAACTACTACCTGAGCTGAGGGGGATTTACTTGGCGCAGGACAGCAGTTGGTTGAAGGCCGCAAAGGTGGTGATTGGAGCGATCTGGTGGCTGTGCAGCGTATCGTCCTGTAGCCGGGTGGCCACCACCCAATCCCAGCCTGCGTCCGCTGTCACCAATTCTGGCCCGTCACCACAATCACGGATGCCCGAGGTGATGAAATCCTGCCCGATCCGGTGGTTGGTCACACCGCGCAGCGCGGCAACCTCATGCAAGGCACCATCGCGGTAGCGCCACACGCGCAAAGTTTTGGCCAGATGCGGCCTGTCGACATAGGCGACCTCCACAAACCCATCGCCATCCAAGTCGGCCGCACCAATCGGCGCCAGCCAACGATGTCGCCGCCCAATATGCGGGGTTTGCGCGATCTTCTCACCGCTGGTGGAATAGACCGCCAACTGCGCACCTAATGCGACATCCGTCTCAACCACCATGACCTCTGAGGTGCCGTCCCCGTCCAGATCAACGAGACGTGGTGCGATGTCTTCAAACACATGATCCTCTGGCAAAACGATATATGTGTCATCAGCCCCCCGACCCGAGACTTTCAGACGCAAGGTGCCGTATTCGATATCGTCACCCAGCACCGCATGACCATACCGTCGTGTCGGATCTTCAAATTGCGCGCTTTTCAGACCATCCGCGCGCGCAACGCCAGCGACCTGCGCCGCCAGCAACACGCACACCGTCTGCAGAGCGCGGCGTGCGAAACGGGGCCGTGGGTGAAGCGGCTGACGCTGCGCTTTGGCCCCGTTCCACAGCATCAGATCTGCTTTTCTGGCATATGAAGGACCAGGCCATCCAGTGCGTCGCTCACCTTGATCTGGCAGGTCAGACGCGAACGGGCGGCATCGGGTTCAAAGGCGAAATCCAACATATCTTCTTCCATGTCATCCTTGGCCGGGATTTTCTCGACCCAGTCAGGGGACACATACACGTGGCATGTCGAACAGGCACAGGCTCCGCCACAGTCGGCTTCGATGCCTGGAATGTTATTGTCGCGTGCGCCTTCCATCACGGTCAAGCCGTTGGCCACCTCCACCACATGCTGGGTGCCGTTGTGCTCGATATAAGTGATCTTCGCCATGGTATCCTATTCCCTTTTTCGGTACTCGCGAACTGTGTAGCCAAGCCACTGCGCCCAGACCAGCCCCATTTCATCCCCCACAGATCACTTTACACACACCCGATCTTATCCGGGCGCGAATTTTGCATATCATCGTGGCAACAGACCTTTGAAATCAGCACCTTCCTCTATTCTACCTTGGTGACTGTCAAAAAACTGGTCTAAGGTCCGCAAAACCAACCGGCTCCTCGCCCTCAATCACAAAATGAGCAATGTTTTCGTCGCGTTTGCCCCCCTTTGTTGTGCTATTGGCACTTGGCACAGTATCGGCCTGTACATCGCCGTCACTTGACGTCGCCAAACGCCCCGGTCAAGCTGTCCGCAGTGCCCAAATCAAAGCCCCCCCCGGCGCGCCGGATGGCACCTGTTGGGACACGGAAATCACGCCTGCCCTGATCGAAACCATCACGCGGCAAGAAATCCTACAGCCCGCCGTCATTGATGCCGCGGGCAAGATCACGACGCCGGCAGTGGTGCGCACAGTCACCCGCCAGGACATCCTGCGCCCGCGCACAGAAACCTGGTTCCAGACCCTGTGTCCGGCGCAGATGAGCCCGGACACAGTTGCCACGTTGCAGCGCGCATTGTCTGCGCGTGGCCACTACAAAACCGTCCCCACTGGGGGGCTGGATCGTCAAACCCGTGCGGCCATACGGCGGTATCAATTGACCCTAGGGCTGGACAGCGATCAACTGTCGCTGGAAAATGCCCGTAAATTGGGGCTGATCGCGGTCGATATCTGACCGCGATCAGCCCCGCGAAACGGAGAGACCCAAATGGCGCAGCTGCCAACAACAGGATTTCTATCCGGAGCCTCGGACCGTCTACGAGATATGTTGGACAGTCAGGCCACAGAAATCCGGCTCTCCGCGGGGGAGACGTTGTTTGAACAGGGGGATCCTGGCGAGGCGCTTTATGCGATCGTCGAGGGAGAGCTGGAATTGTCCATTCTTGCTGCATCAGGGCGCAAACACAATCTGGACCGGATCCAGCCCGGCGCCGTTTTTGGTGAAATCGCCTTGTTTGACCCCGGCGTGCGCACCGCATCGGCCAGCGCCACCATGCCCAGCACGCTGCGCCGTCTACGACGCCGAGACGTACTCGCGCAGCTTCAAAACCACCCTGAACTGGCCGAAGACCTGTTGCGTCTGGCCGGACAACGCATGCGTTGGATGAGCACCCAATTGAATGAACAGGTGTTCCTGCCCCTGCCCGTGCGTCTGGCCCGCAAACTGTTGCATCTGTCACCAGAAGGGCGTGAAGGACGACTGGCGCTGTCGCAATCCGATCTTGCTGAATATGTCGGTGCGACCCGCGAGGCCGTTTCAAAGACTCTGGCCAGCTGGAAGCGGATCGACATTCTGGAAATTTCCCGTGGCGGTGTCGAAATTTTGGACCGCCCCGCGTTGGAAGAACTTGCAGAACCGGACCTAATTTGAACCACCTCAAAGGTATTCCCATGCCCCCACCTGATGACCAACGAGTGTTCCTGTCGGGGACCATCGATGTGCCACAAGACCAACTTCAGGCGGTGTCTGCCGCGCTGGAACAACACATCCTCCTGACGCGGGCAGAACCGGGATGTCTCTCTTTTGACGTTGTGCCGGATCCCCAGAACTCTAGTCGATTTCACCTGTCCGAAGTGTTCGAGGATCAGCAGGCGTTTGAGTTTCATCAATCCCGCGCACAGGCCACGGACTGGCCCAACGTGAGCCGCGACTGTACGCGCAACTTTCATATTGCAACCGGCATGCCACCCTCGGTTTAAACGCTTTGACACAAAAAAAGGCCCAAGCTACAGCTTGGGCCTCTCCACAGGTGTTGCACCTAACAACCTCGGCTGGCTGGGCTCAGGATCCATCGATTTTCGCCGTGCTGTGTGATTCTTCGTGTAGAAAACAAGCGGCGCAGCCGTATCGAAATCATGTTTGGCAGACTTAAAGACCGGCGGCGGGCGGCAACACGACACGACAAATGCCCAAAGGTCTTCCTGTCGGCAACCTCGTTGGCAGTCCTCGTCATTTACTGGTTATAAGTCCTGCGCCTATATCCCTTCGAGGCTGTATTTTTTGCTTTTCTCTATCGCATGACTCGAGGAACTCGAAATTACCAAATGAATTGAATAGAAGTTGAGATTTATGGCAGCTATTGATCCAAGAATTTTTGACAAGAGCTTCCTGAGGAAGCCAACTAAACATGACGCTGTCATTTCAAACTTTTGTGAAAGTATCAGTCCGGGCCAAGTTCCCAAATTTGTGCCTGTAGTGGCCACAGATGAGAGTCAGCCCCTTGAGTGCTTCCATAATGTCTGGAGGCAGGTGGAACAGCATGGAGGTAGTATCGCTTTCGGTTGGGCCATATGGATTTGGCCTCAAGTCTTCGTCGAAGCAGAGCATCATGCCGTTTGGGAAAAGGATGGAAAAGTTCTTGACATTACTCCCCGTGAAGACGGTGAAAGTGAAGTTTTGTTTCTCCCAGATCCTGAACGGACTTATGATTTTGATCGTGAAAGCAGGATAGACAATCAGAGATTTCCCATTGCGCAATCACTCAACGTGCTTCGACTTCTGTCGGCCTATGCCGAACGCTCGATAATGATCGAAGAAAACTCAATTGGCAGGGTGTCCAACATGAATGCTGGGGATTTTGAACAAGTCCAACAGAAAATCATAAACACATCGGCTCATGTCCTGCTGGAATTGGCGACGAAAACCAGACGCAACGCTACTTGCATCTGCTCGAGTGGGCGCAAATTCAAGAAATGTTGCCAGCCGCTGCTTCATCTCCGCAGTTGAAAGAAATGTGGAGCGGCTTGCGCCGCTCCTTGCAACACTTACGGTAAAGGCCCAAGCTGTAGCTTGGGCCTTTTTTTTGATACTCGGTCGCGCTGGTTTAGTCGCGCAGGTTCAGGGCAACAAACCGTGGCTCGCCGTTGCGGCGCACCAGCAGAAGCAATGATTTGCGTCCCGCCTCCTGCACCTCGGAAATGCGGGCTTCCAACGCAGCAATATCGCCAATTTTCTGCTGCCCCGCCTCGGTGATTACATCACCTGCGCGCAGGCCTTTTTCCCACGCTTCCGAGGCTTCGTCCACAGATAGGATAACCAGACCAGCGGTGCCTTCATCCACGTTCAATTCACCGCGAAGCTCATCGGTTAGCACGCCAACCGTCAGACCCAGCAGCTCTTTTTCTGCGGTGTCGGGAGTTGTTTCAGGTGTTGAAGACTCCTCGTCGGGCCCGCGTTCGGCGTCTTCGCGACGTCCCAATGTGACACGCAATGTTTCAGTCTTGCCATCGCGAAACACAACAACGCGCACGGTTTTACCGACTTCGGTGTTACCAACCTGACGGACAAGACCGCCGGTATCACGCACATCCGCGCCATCAAACGACAAGATCACATCGCCGGCCAACAGACCCGCAGCAGAGGCTGGACCTTCGGGCACATCGGTGATCAACGCGCCGCGCGCACTGTCCAGCCCCATGGCATTGGCAACGTCTTCATCCACATCCTGAATGCGAACACCCAGCCAGCCCCGGCGGGTTTCTCCAAATTCCTTCAGCTGCGCCACGACCTTGCTCGCCACATTGGACGCCATCGAAAACCCAATGCCGATGGAGCCGCCATTGGGCGACAAAATGGCCGTGTTCACGCCAACGACATCGCCGTCCATATTGAACAATGGCCCACCCGAGTTCCCCCGGTTGATGGCTGCATCGGTTTGAATAAAGTCATCGTAGTTGCCGGACAGCTCACGGTTGCGCGCGGACACGATACCGGCAGACACCGAAAACCCCTGCCCCAGCGGATTGCCCATCGCAATAACCCAATCGCCCACCCTCGCGGTGTCACTGTCACCAAAGGTGACATAGCTTAGCGGAATAGCGGCATCGACTTTCAGCAATGCTAGATCTGTCTTTTCATCAGTGCCGATCACAGTGGCAGGCAACAGCTCTTTTGGCTGGCCTTCGCCTGGGAAAAACTCAATCTCGATCTCATCCGCGCCTGCAATCACATGGTTGTTGGTCACGATGTAGCCGTCTTCGGAGATCACAAACCCGGATCCCAGCGCCGAGGAGCGGCGCGGACGGGGACCATTGTCGCCACGGTTCTGGAAATCCCGAAACAAATCTTCCAGCGGTGAGCCTTCGGGCACGATCCCTTGCGGGCCGGCACGGCCTTCTATCACTGTGGTTGTTGTGATGTTGACCACGGACGGGCTGACTTGTTCGGCCAAAGGGGCCAGACTTTCGGGGCGCGCCTGCGCCATCAGCGTCTGTGCCAAAATCAAGACGCTCGCCAGCATCGCCCCCCACAAGATGCGCCAATGGGCGCTGTGATCGGCGTGTTGTTTTGCAATTGCACTTGCCTGTTGATGCACGGATCTACTCCTCGTCATCACGTGAATTATTCTTTGTCCCAATCTCTTACCGTTGAGCGACGTCAAAAACAAATCGGTCAGCTTCTGGAACACTGCCAACAATGTAGTGACTTCCTGCGGTCCTGCAATAAATGTTGCAAGCCTTCAAAACGATGTGAAAGAGGTTGAAGCCCTCAAAGCGATTGGTTCGCAAAACCAATACGCCCAAATCGTTCAAAAGATCCAAACGGTCTGCCTATGGGATGGTGTACAAAAAAAGGGCCCGCAATACCCAGCCCTTTGCCATAAGTGTTGCAAGCCCGCGTTTTGCGCGGGCTTGTCATTTTGATGGGGCCGGGATCAGTTCCAGATTGGTTTTTTAATCCAGTCTTCAGGAAACCCCATTGGGCTCAAGGGGATGCTTGGGTATTGCGAAAGAAGATCGTCCAAAAGAAGCCCCCAAGAGTGGTTTCCGGAGACCTTGTTCAGCATACATTGGATGGCAACCGCATGATTGTAGAATTTTTTGGGTGCAAACACATGGTCCTTTTCCGATTTCAGGACACTGGGATTGATCCGAAATGTCCGGTTCCACACCCTGCTGTGGTGGGCGCAGGTATTCCGTATATGTGCGTATGCGTGCAGCCATGATTTCAATCGGTCTGCAGCCAATTCAAACTTCTTGCTGATGGAGATTTGGTGCTCGCGCTCAAGGTTTTCGTAAATTTTCGAGATCGTGCCGAAGGACAACACCTCAAACGTCATCCAGCCTGGAGGCTCAATCGGTTCATCGTAGTTCTTCGTGTAAGAGTCCACAAATTGTGTCCTGCGACTTTGGTTGTCCGGTTGAATGCCAGTTTCTCTCAAAACAAGACGTAAAAGTGCATCATGATCGTATTCATCATCGAAATATCTGGGATCACAAAACCAGTGGGATCCCCCCAACGAGCACATCTCATCTGAGATTGCCGACTTTGCCGCTATTTCAACTCGCTCTAAGGCATCCATTGTGAGTGATCGAAGCTTCCGATCAAAAACATATCTATCCAAGGCGCCTTGAAAGGTGGTGCCTGGACGGAAAGCATCATGCTCGTGAGAATCGTCTCGATACTGGAAGCCATACCAGTAGCCAGAAAGTCGATAATAGCCAATGAATCGAAGATAGTGCTTTGCCTTGTCCAAATCATTGACCTGCATGCCACGTTCTTGGAGCAAAGCAACTTGCTGTTCGATTGACAAAGAAGGTCTGGAAAAAACACGTGGAGACAATAAAAAACCCGCCAGTTGCGCTTCATGAAGCGAGCTTGAGCGAGCTTGAGCGAGCTTGAGCGAGCTTGAGCGAGCTTGAGCGAGCTTGAGCGAGCTTGAGCGAGCTTCCGATAGGCGTGGCGGGTGCGTTGAGGAGGATATACACCCAGGAAGAGCCTGCTGCAAGAAATTTATGAAAAAAGCTTCGCCACGATGAAGCTTCACTTACCAGATGGGTGTAATACATTAAAATGATTACAATAAAGGGAAAATTTCTCTTCATGAGAACAGATCCTTCGCACTGACCTTACCTCTGGCCAACCCCAGCTTCATCGCTGGGGTTTCCTTTGTAGAACGCTTGCCCATCCAGTTGTGCGTGAAGCGATAGATATCGACGATTTTTACCATGGTTTCTGGGTTGTAGAGGTAATGCCGATGCCAGGCGCGGCCGTTGGCACTTGGCGTATGCGAAGGACGCTCTGCAAACTTCAGATTGCTCCGGATCTTGTGAAAGTAGGCATCAACGCTTCGTAACGTTGCCAGGCGCATGAGGCGCGCGCGGCGGTCCGGTGCCATGCTCTGCCGATCGGTCAGAACACGCATGCGGCGATGCGGTTCTGACTTCGTGTGATACGGCCATTCGAAGGTTGCTGCCAGCGGCAGGTCCTCCAGCATACTCTCCACCAGGAGGTCCTTGATCTCGTCTTTCGTGTTTGGATCGAAGTCATCAAAGATATGGCGAGGCACATTGCTGTCATCCTCAAGCTGCTTGCGGCCTTCGTTCATCAACATGTTGCGCTGATCGTTGGACTGGTTCTTGTCGAATTCAACAACGATCACATCCGCTCTGCCATCTTGGATCCTTCTGGCAAAGGAAGAGATGAAGGACATCGCCAGCCCGGGATCGGCATCCAGGACAAATACGAAACGCTCAGAACCTTTGCCGAGGAAATGACGCATCTGGAAGGCGTGGGCCATCTGCATGGCGTCCTGCCGCACCAGAGCGCCGCTGTGGGGCAGCTGCAGCCCCAGATCGACCTCAGGTGCCTCATCGGGATGAATGGCCACGTTATGGGTCATTTTATCGAGGTAGCCTTTGAACTCCGTTTCAGACCATAGACGCGCCTGATCCCGAAACGCCCTTGGCAGACTGAAATCCCCGGCCGCGATCATTCTCGCCTCAATGTCCGGCAGCTCAACCGCCGGATCCAACTGCAGGTGAGCGGCCATGATATAGCCGGAGTTGGCGTGCGCTGTGCAAAGATGCTGAACAGCAATTTGAGCCCTGGTCCGTTTGTTGGGCCAATTCAGATGGAGGGTCTGAGAATCCGAGGCGAAGCGGCGACCGACTTTCTCCCAATGCACGCGCTTGAAATCAGCTTCCCGCTTGGCGGTGAAGTCGATGACGCGCTCGTGGATGAAGTCGATCTTCCGATAGACATCCCGCGGAGATAGCTCAGTGAAATCGCAGATCTTGGTGATCGGCACGCCATTGGTGATCATCCAAAGGACATCGCGGTTCGTGTGGCTGCGCTTCTGGCGGCCCAGGCGCGTTCCCGTCGAGAAAGTCTTGAGGCAAGATTTGCATTTCCAGCGTTGCGTGCCTTTCTTCGTCGTCCCCGCTTTGCGATACAGCTCCGGGTTCTCGGATTGGGCCTTCCCGTGATTTGCGCACTCCTCGATGGAGCAGGCATCTCTTGGAAATTCAGGACGGAACTTCCGACGAAGGCAACGATACTCTTCGATGATCGCCTTGTTGTTCTTGATGATCGAGGTTTTCCCACAGCCGCCACACTGGAAGGTCTTTTCATCGCCGGATCCGATGACCTTGCCGCGCGGTATGTTCGGCTTGACCTTACCCCGATTTTGCCCTCTTCTAACAAATGGGTCTGGTGTCTCTGCAAAGAAATCACACTGAGGATTTCGGCAGAAATTTACGCTGATGCCAAAGGAAGGCAAAGGCAAGCGCCTACGAGCGCCTGACGAAGATTTCTTCGTGGCTGTTCCCACAGTTTCTCTCCCGGTTTTTCCGAGTTTTTCTTATTATTGTGGGATAAGATTGGCCAGAAACTGGCCAACCAAAATCTTATTTTGCAACACTTATGGTAAAGGGCTGGCCGCAATACAGCAGGCCCTTTTGCAATAACATGTGTTTTAACGGTCTCAGTTGCCTGCGTTGCCGCCCGCCGACTTGAGATAGTTGAAAAACTCAGAGTCAGGCGACAAAACCATCGACGAATTGCCCTGTTGCAAGGCACCGCGATAGGCATTGAGCGAGCGATAGAATTCAAAGAACTCAACGTCCGCACCATAGGCATCCGCAAAGATCGCGTTGCGTTCCGCATCCGCTTCACCGCGAATGACTTCAGCTTCACGCTCTGCCTCAGACACCAGTTCAACCTCGGTCCGGTCCGCCTGTGCACGCACACGCTGGGCGGCTTCTTCACCGCGGGCGATTTCGTCAGCGGCTTCCCGTTCACGTTCTGCACGCATACGCGCAAAGGTCGCTTCAAGGTTGGCCTGTGGCAGGTCGGTACGCTTCAGACGCACGTCGATGACTTCAAGACCCAAGGAGCGCGCCTGAGCAATCGCACCGTTGCGAATACGCAGCATCAGTGCCGCACGATCAGACGACAAGATATCGTTGGAGCTGACCGAACCCAGAACTTCACGGGTTTGGTCGCGCATGATCTTGTCCAGACGACGCTCAGCGCCACTGATGTCTTCGCCACCCACAGCCTGACGGAACGCATCCACATCAGCAATGCGATAGCGCGAGAAGGCATCCACGACCAGACGGCGATCGTCCAGCGGGGTGACTTCCAGCGGACCAACCTCAAGGCTGAGGATACGGTCATCATAGCGCACAACATTGTCCATAAAGGGGACTTTGAAGGCCAGACCTGGGTCTTCTTTAACGTCAACGACACGGCCAAAACGCAGAATCAGCGCTGTTTGGCGCTCATCAACGATGAACATCGAGGACAACACACCCACCAGAGCGGCCACAATGACCGGCAGAATAAACGTGGAACGGTTCATCAGTTGCCTCCCGACTTGCGCAGTTCATTGAGCGGCAGGTATGGGACAACGCCCTGACCTTCGCCTGAATTGCCGTCCAGGATCACCTTGTCGACACGACCCAGAACTTCTTCCATGGTTTCCAGATACAGACGCTTGCGGGTCACTTCTGGTGCCTTTTCGTATTCTGCCAGAACAGCTGAGAAACGGCTGGCTTCACCCGAGGCTTCGTTCACAACCTGTGCACGGTAAGCTTCAGCTTCTTCCAGCGTTTGCGCGGCCTGACCACGGGCCCCAGCCAGTTTGCGGTTGGCATAAGCATCCGCCTGTTTTTCCAGACGATCGCGTTCCTGACCGGCGGATTGCACCGCGCGGAACGCGTCTTTTACCGCTTCTGGCGGATCGGCACCGTCAAAGTTGACCCGGACCACGTTCACGCCACTGTTGTAGCTATCGAGCGTTTCCTGGATCAGCTCTTCCAGACGGTCACGAATGATACCACGGTCGCGGTTGAGGATCGGCGCCAGTTCGGACTGGGCGATGATCTCACGCATGGCGGATTCTGACACTGCGTTGATGGTGGTCTGTGGATCCCGCAGGTTGAACAGATACTTGGCTGGATCTGAAATGTTCCAGACGACCTGAAAATCAACATCAATGATGTTTTCATCCCCTGTCAGCATCAGGCCTGTATCCAGCCGACCGGTGCCGCCACCGATGTTTTCGGTCTGTTCAACACGCACAGGAATAACCTCACGCGAGACCACTGGCCACGGCGCAAAGTTCAGACCGGGATTGCCGGTTTCCAGGTATTTGCCCAATAACAGTTCAACAGACTGCTCTTCGGGCTTAACTGTATAAAAGCTGGACACGCCCCAAAGAGCCACCGCAACAACAGCGCCCAAAGCCAGCGTGCCTTTGGTGAACAAGGGACCATTGCCGCCTGCCCCACCGCCACCGGTGCCTTTACCGCCGCCATTGCCACCGCGACCGCCCATCAGGACGCGCAGTTGCTCCTGGCCTTTCTTGACCAGCTCATCGATTTCGGGAATTTGAGGTTCCTCGGGGCGACGACCACCGTCATCTCCGCCATTGTTACCCCGGTTTCCGCCTCCGCCAGAGGAGCCTCCGCCCCCCCAGGGGCCACCATTATTGCCCGCCATCTGTCTCCTATCCCTTTTATCGCCGCGTTACGAAGCGGCCCTTGTAGTAACCTGAGTGTTTTGAGCCAGAATGCAAGCTCAGCGCACAGGTGATTTCATTGTGACCAGCTCTTCAGACATGGTCGGGTGTACCGCTACAGTGCGGTCAAAGTCTTCTTTGGTTGCACCCATTTTCACAGCGATCCCCGCCAGTTGGATCATTTCACCGGCACCAGGCGCCACGATGTGGCAGCCCAGCACGGTGCGGCTGGCCTTTGACACAACCAATTTCATCAAAACCTTCTGCGCGCGCCCCGCAAAGGACTGCTGCATCGGTTTGAACGAGGTTGCATAAACTTCAATCTCTTCCTGCGCGCGCGCGTCCTCTTCGGACAGGCCCACGGTGCCCATTTCAGGCTGCGTGAAGATCGCAGTTGGGATCAGATCGTGATCTGGGCTGGTAGGGTTGCCGTTGAACACAGTTTCCACAAAAGCCATGCCTTCGCGGATTGCAACCGGCGTCAGGTTCACACGGTCGGTGACATCGCCAATGGCATAAACCGACGGCACGCCGGTTTGGCTATAGGGGGTGACTTTGATCTCACCTTTGCGGCCGCGCTCAACACCCACCTCTTCAAGGCCAAGGTTATCCGCATTTGGCACACGACCGGTGGCATACATCACCTGATCGAACAGGGTTTCAACGCCATTGGTGTCGGTAACGCGGATCTTATCACCATCTTTGACCATCGACACCACATTGGTGTTCAACTGCAGATCAACACCCGCTTCGATCATGCCCGCCGCAACGACATTGCGCGCTTCTTCGTCAAAGCCACGCAGGATCTGTTCGCCACGATAGAACTGGGTGGTTTTCACACCTAGCCCGTTCATGATGCCGGCGAACTCAGACGCGATATAGCCACCGCCCACAATCAGGATGCGTTCGGGCAGCGTGTCCAGATGGAAGATTTCGTTTGAGGTGATCGCCAGATCAGAGCCCGGGAACTCGGGGATCATCGGCCAGCCGCCAGTGGCGATCAGGATGTGTTTTGCTGATTTGCGGGTGCCATCTGCCAATTCAACGGTGTGGGCGTCCGCCAATTTGGCCCGCGCATCAAAGGTTTCCACGCCACTGTTCTTCAACAGGTTGCGGTAGATGCCTTCGAGGCGGTCCAATTCTGCGTTCAACTTGCCCTTAAAGGCATCCCAGTTGAAGCCGTTGTTGGACAGATCCCAACCATAAGCACGGCCATCTTCGACCATGCCGGAATATTCTGATGCAAAGACCATCAGTTTTTTGGGCACGCAGCCCCGGATCACGCAGGTACCGCCATAGCGGTCCTCTTCAGCCAGTGCGACTTTGGCGCCGCCTGCAGCTGCGACACGCGCTGCGCGCACGCCACCGGATCCGCCACCAATAACAAAAAGATCGTAGTCAAAGCTCATGTCAAAGTCGCCCTTTTGAAGTCTTCTGGAGGGTATCCCATATGCGGGTCCCAATTGCCATATGCCCAAGTGGTCGTTTAACGGGCATTTTCAACCCATGGCCCAAATACACCGCCAAATTACCGAGGTTTCGGCCAGTTACTCGCAAAGTCGTGAACAGAGGGTGAAATCATGCTCCTGTTTGAGTAGCCGCGCGCGCCTTTAGTTGATCTGACCAAGGCTGTTCAAAGTCAGGCCAATACCGACGCAAGGCCTGCGCAAAGCTGCTGTATGCCACATCATCTGGATTGGGGAACGGTAGTTCCAACTGCTGATTTTCGCCGGTGGCATCGAAAAAATATAAAAATTTCACCTTACGAAATCGATTTGCATGTAGGTCAAAGACGTCGAAGTATCGAATAGTTGACCACGGAATGATCTATTCCGGTTTGGAAGGTAGCTTGATGCGGACCCCTCGCTTGGAGATTTCTAAGAACGGATCAGGCGCAGACATAGTATCGTGATTTTGGCGTATGCTCTGAAGGTTGCATGCAAAAACCGAGCCAGCCATCGCTACCCAAACGGTCAAACTGAAAAGGTCGCGACCAACCGGGTATGATGAAGTGTTTATGTCCCAAATTGTGCAGATAGCAAAAACAACAATTGGTATCATCGACCAGACAGTTCCCCATCGTGTGGTTTTGGGCAGTGCCATTCTGTAGCTTGTTGTCATCCGCTGAGGCTTTCACAAATTGGCTTTTTACAACCTTATTATTTTTACAAATCGCTAAACAGGTTATCGCCCTCGTCGAGATCCATTGTGCTGGATGTTTCAGTGCCCGTGGTAATATCACGCACCACCACACGGCCGTCGCCGTGGCCGATCACCACCCGGTCACAAATATCGATAAACAAACCGTTTTCCACCACGCCTGGGATCTGGTTCAACACCAAGGCCAGCTGGCGCGGGTTGCCAATACGGTTGAGGTGCAGATCCAGCACGTGGTTGCCCTCATCCGTCACAAAAGGCCTGTCCCCCGCCATCCGCAGCGATGTTTTGCGGCCCAGAACATCCATCGACACCAGCGTTTCTTCGATCAACATCTGCGACGTGCGCCAGCCAAAGTGCAGGACTTCTACCGGCAAGGGAAAGGTCCCCAGCGCGTCCACGACCTTACCCGCATCAGCGATCACCACCATCTGATCTGAGGCCGTCGCCACGATTTTTTCCTGCAAATGCGCGCCCCCGCCGCCTTTGATCAGGTTCAATTCGCTGTCAATTTCATCGGCCCCGTCAATGGTCATGTCCAGCCATTTGGCCTCGTCCAAGGGGATCACATTAATCCCAACTTCACGCGCCAGAACCGCGGTACGTGTTGACGTCGGAACAGCCCAGATTTTCAACCCTTGATCCCGGACCCGATCGCCAAGACATCGCACCAGCCAGGCGGCGGTGGACCCGGTTCCAAGCCCGACCTTCATGCCATCTTGAACCATATCGGCGGCAGTTTTGGCAGCTGCATATTTGGCCTGAACAATCGGGGAAAGGTCTGAAGTCATGTTCAAAGTCTCCAACAAATAGAGGTTGCTCGCACGATAAGTGACACCTGAGAGCATCAATGCCTGCTGTGGCACCGAGTTGCAAATACTGGGCAGATCGCAATGACGTATTTGCAACAAATCATTTGGCTCAACGCCGTGTTTCCGATAGGAAACGCCGGAAACGTGCAGTTTCTGTCACGCCATGGCTCGTATGGTATCCGTTATGACCGATATGCTTCGCCTTCACTATGCTCCTGACAATGCGTCGCTGATCGTTCGGCTGGCGCTGGAAGAGCTTAAGGCGCCGTATGAAACCGTTTTGGTCGAACGTGCCCTGAACGCGCAGCGCAGCGCAGAGTATCTGGCGATCAATCCAAATGGCCTGATCCCCGCGCTTGAAACCCCCACCGGTGTGATGTTTGAAACAGGTGCGATCCTGTTGTGGCTGGCCGATACGCACGCCGCCCTAGCGCCTGCGCCGGGTCAGCCCGCACGGGGTGATCTGTTGAAATGGCTCTTTTGGACATCCAACACCCTGCATGCGGATCTGCGCATGACCTTTTACCCCGAAAAATACATCGGCCCGAAGACCGATGCGCACGTGCAGCTAAAGAAAACACTGCATCAGCGTCTTGCGGCGCATCTGACCATTTTGGACAATGCGATTGTCTCGCAGCCCCTGCTCACGGGGCGAGACATGCCAACCCTGATGGATCTCTATCTGCCCTGCCTGTTGCGCTGGATTGCCCTATATGGCGACAATGCCGACCATCGCTGGTTTGATCTCAGCCGCTATCCGGCCCTGTTTGCCCTATGTGCTCGCGCGGAAACCCGTGCCAGCACCCATGCGGCCCAACGGGCCGAGGGGCTTGGCCCGACCCCGTTTACCGCTCCCATTCTTGCCACTCCTCCAGAAGGATCAGCCACCTGATGTTCCTCTCCGTTTTTGACATGTTCAAAGTGGGCATTGGCCCGTCTTCTTCGCATACCATGGGCCCTATGGTCGCCGCTGCGCGCTTTTTGGATATGATGCGCGCCTCCCCGTTTGAATTTGCGGGCCTGCGCGCGTCGTTGCACGGATCACTGGCATTTACCGGGGTGGGCCATGCCACGGACCGTGCCACCATCTTAGGCTTGGGTGGATTTCTGCCCGACACCTACGATGACGCAAAAGCTGAGGCGTTTCTGGCGGAGCTAAACCGTACCCAGCTGATGCAGCCAGCCGGGCTGCCAGAGCTGCGGTTTGATCCCAAGGCCGACATGATTTTTGACTATGACGAGACACTGCCCGGCCACGCCAACGGCATGGTTTTGATGGCGACAGACGCGCAAGGCGACGTGATCCTGCGGCAGGTGTTCTACTCTATCGGCGGCGGTTTTGTCCTGACCGAAGAAGAGCTGGCCTCGGGCAAAGCGACCGACGAAGGTGCGCCAGTGCCCTACCCGTTTAAATCAGCCGTCGAAATGCTGGAGATGGCCGGTAAAAGCGGCAAAAGCATTGCTGACATGAAGCGCGCCAACGAAATTTCGCGGGGCTGCAGCGAGAGTCTGAACAAAGGCACCGCGCGCATCTGGCAGGTGATGAACGACTGCATCAATCGCGGCATTGAACGCGACGGCATCTTGCCCGGTGGGTTAAACGTCCGCCGCCGTGCAAAAGGGATTTATGACCAGCTGATCGCAGAACGCGGTATGAATCTGACAGCCCCGCATACCATCAATGACTGGATGAGCGTTTACGCCATGGCGGTGAACGAGGAAAACGCTGCCGGTGGACAGGTTGTGACGTCGCCGACCAATGGCGCGGCCGGGGTTTTACCTGCGGTTGTACGCTATTATCTGGATCACGTACCCGGCGCCTCAGAAACCCATGTCGAAGACTTCCTGCTGACCGCCGCCGCAATTGGCGGCCTGGTGAAATTCAACGCCTCCATTTCAGGGGCCGAAGCCGGGTGTCAGGCTGAGGTAGGATCAGCCTCGGCCATGGCGGCGGCAGGTCTGTGCGCCGTTATGGGCGGCACCCCGGAACAAGTTGAGAACGCAGCTGAAATTGCGCTGGAACACCATCTGGGCATGACCTGTGATCCGGTCAAAGGTCTGGTGCAGGTACCGTGCATCGAACGCAACGGTCTGGGCGCAATCAAAGCCGTCTCGGCGGCCTCGCTGGCCTTACGCGGCGACGGCCACCATTTTGTGCCTCTGGATGCGGTCATCGAAACCATGCGCCAAACCGGTATCGATATGCACGAGAAGTACAAAGAGACCTCCTTGGGCGGGTTGGCTGTAAACGTCCCGAACTGCTAATGTCACACGAGCTCCGCGTGCCCTCTTAGAGGGCCGCGCGGAGCTGTGCCATCACGGGGGCCAAATGCCGTTTTTGCAGCACAACAATCATCCCCGGACCATCTGTTATCAGGCGGATCGGCCCTTCGGCCTGGTTGGATGTTCCAATCTGGCGCATCGGATGAAAGGTCAGCCCATCAAGCGGCCATGTCAAACCTGTTGACCGTCCAGTGACCTCTTGCAGCGGAAACAGTGACACAGGTTCGCCCGTCTCGCAGGGCACATCAAGCGCCCCCTGCAAATGCAACAAAATTTCATGTGCACCAACCAGAACACAGGGGCTGGGATGAGGCTGCATCAACGTGTGCAGCGCCGCCAGCTGATGATCCAAACGCGCGCCCAAAAAACCCACAGCTACCACCAACGGCGCACGGATGTGACGCAGTGCTTTATCAAAATCGGTGCTGTCCTGTTCGGCAATGTGGAACAGACGTTCCGCGCCAAGACGCGCGCGGGTTGTGTCACTGATGGAATCAAAATCCCCAATGGCCAGATCCGGGACTACCCCTTGCGCCAATGCCTGATCCGCCCCACTGTCGGCCGCAACGACAAAAGGCGCAACTGCGCGGGCCATCTTTAGATCCGCAGCACTGAGCTCTCCACCGCCCACCAGCGTCACAGGCTGGTTTTGTTCAACAATCAGGTGTTTCATACGCGTTTTCTTACAGAAATTCGGGTGGGCCACAATCTGAACACAAAAAGATACGAACAATTGCACGGATTCGAGCATAATTTGTCGTTCTGACCAATATGATGAACAAGACGACGGCAGCGAGGACGGGCTGAACAATGGTACAGAACAACAAAGTACTCACGGTTTCTTATGGAACCTTTTCGTGCACCCTAGAAGGGTTCGAAGATTCCTTTGGCACCATGAAAGTCATTGCCGAATATTTTCGCGACCTTGCTGCGGACGACAGATATTTTGGCGCCGAGCCCCCGCAACCCGATGCGGATATGCTGGCCCGTATTGCGCAGCGAGAAATCGCCCGTCAGGTCGAAGCCCACACCAGCGATCAGGGCGTGCACCTGCGTGCCGCCAGCCTGACACCTCCTGCGGATGCCGCCCCGGTCGCTGCACCCGTTGCGGAGCCCGAACTGGTCGAAACTCCGACCGCAGAAACCGCCGCCGCGCCAGTGGCCGCTCCCGCGCCTGAACTGGAAACACTGACCGAGACTCCCGAAATTACTGAGCCCCCTGTCGATGACAGTGACGCAGAACAAATGCAGGCTGACGTCGTCGAGCCAAGTGTCAACGCCGAGCTGGCAGACGAGATCGCCGAGGTTACAGAAGAGATCGCCGAAACCCCGGACGAGGCCATTGTCGAAGAGGTCTTGGTTGACGAGGCGCCAGTGATCGCGCCCCCTGAACATGCACCTTTGCTGGACAGCGCTTTGCCCGCAGACAGCGAAACCGCTGCAGCCTTTTTTGCAGACAGCGACACCTCGTTTGCGGATGAGGACGACGACGCGCTGTTTGCCACCAATGAAGTTGATGACGCGGTTGCGAAACTGGTGTCGCAATCCAAGGACACACCAGAAAAAGAAGAGCCCGCAGCGGTGGATGCAAAACCACGCTCGACGTCCGAAAGCATCGCCGCAAAATTGCAGCGCATCCGCGCCGTCGTGTCGCGGACGCCAACCCAAGATTTTTCCGAAGACCAACACGCCGATGCGCAGCCTGACGATGTGACCGAAGAAGATCCTATCGACACGATCGCAGACGAAGATGACGCTACAATTTCCAGCGCTTTGCAGCAGCTCGACACCCCTGCCGCAGCAGCGCCAGAGACGCCTGCCGATGAGGAAGAGAACCTGTTCGACACCGAAGACACAGCCCCGGCTGCGCCTCCGGCACCTCCACGACGTCGTCGCCTGATTCGGGTCAAACGTGCCGCAGTTGACGAAGCCGTCGCCCAGGGCGATCTGGAACCCACCGCAGCAACACCAAGCCCAGACCCCGCGCCAGTTGTTGAAGAACCTCAAGAACCGGCAATGCCTGAGATTTCGCATCCTGCTTCCTCGCTGAGCGCCGAGGATGAAGCAGACCTGCGCAGTGAACTTGCAGCAGTAGAGGCCGAATTGCTGGCCGCCGCCCAAACGGATACGCCACCCGCGGCAAAACCCACACCCCGACGCCCCATCGCTGACACCCAGACTGCAGAAAGCGATGTGTCGCGGCTGATGGATGCTGCGGACGAAAAACTGGACGATCCCGAAACCAGCTCGTCACGTGAAACCTACGGCCACATGCGTGCCGCTGTCGCAGCCGCCCATGAGGATCGCGCCGCCGGACAGACGGCCTCGGATGACGCCGAAGAATACCGCAAGGATTTGGCGAGTGTGGTTCAGCCACGTCGCCCGGTTGC
Source organism: uncultured Paracoccaceae bacterium (assembly GCA_947492585.1). Classification (GTDB taxonomy): domain Bacteria; phylum Pseudomonadota; class Alphaproteobacteria; order Rhodobacterales; family Rhodobacteraceae; genus Epibacterium. Next base: position 72,605 of record CANLND010000016.1, on the reverse strand, counting down.
CAAACGCAAGACCAACCGCACAGCGGGCGAGCAAAACCGTCCGGCGCCGCTGAAACTGGTCGCCGAACAACGGATCGACGAAACTGAAAAACCGCAGGCCACCACACCTGTGCGCCCGCGTCGCGTGCGATCCACCATGGTCCCCCCAGAAGCCTCTTCGGATGAAGGCGGCTTTGCCAGCTACGCACGTGAAACCGGTGCGGTTGAATTGCAAGAAATGCTTGAAGCTGCGGCCTCGTACCTCAGCTTTGTTGAGGGTAAACCCGTGTTCTCCCGCCCCGATTTGATGAACAAACTGCGGGCTGCTGGCAGTGACTTCAATCGCGAAGACGGCCTGCGTTCGTTTGGCCAGCTGCTGCGCGAAGGTAAAATCGCGCGCGCCGAAAACGGTCGTTTCTCAGCCGCGGAACATATCGGCTTTCAACCCGGAACAAGCGCCGCGGGCTAATAGAAATGCAGTGCACACACGTAAAACGGCGGCTCCATCGAGCCGCCGTTTTACGTTGAACCTAAGTGTCATTTCTTATCAAAATCCGCAGATGCGCCGTCGCGTCAGGCTGAGAGGGAGCAAAGCCCCCTCCCCGCATCAAACATCCTGATCTGGATCTTCCTTGCCTACACCTTTGAAGACAAATTTGAACGGAAACGCCCAAAGAACGCCAAGCCCGGTATAGATCGCCACTTCGACAAGGATATGTGGTCGCTCAAACAGAGCAATCAGATTGAGCGCCGCGACGATATACACTGGCAACCCTACAAGTAGGATCACCAGAGACCAACGCCGCCGCGCCTTATAGCTCAAGCCCTCAGACATCAGTCAGCAAAGGGATCAGTCACCAAAATGGTGTCATCCCGCTCAGGGCTGGTGGACAAAAGGGCAACTGGGCAATCAATCAGCTCTTCAATGCGCTTTACGTATTTGATCGCATTGGCGGGCAGATCATTCCAGCTGCGCGCGCCTTCCGTGCTTTCGGACCAGCCGGGCATTTCTTCGTAGATCGGCGTACAGCGGGCCTGCTGGTCTGCCGCAGTCGGCAAATAATCCAGACGTTCGCCATCCAGATCGTAACCGGTGCAGATCTTTAGGGTTTCAAACCCGTCCAGCACGTCCAGTTTGGTCAGCGAGATACCGGTGATGCCGGAGGTTGCGCAGGTCTGGCGCACCAGACAGGCGTCAAACCAGCCACAGCGGCGCTTGCGGCCAGTTGTGGTGCCAAACTCATGGCCACGGGTGCCCAAGCGGTTGCCGTCTTCATCGTCCAGCTCTGTTGGGAACGGGCCTTCGCCGACGCGTGTGGTGTAGGCTTTTACGATGCCCAGAACATAATCGATGGAACCGGGACCAATGCCAACACCGGTTGCCGCCTGACCTGCGATCACATTGGACGAGGTCACAAAAGGATAGGTGCCGAAATCAATGTCCAACAGCGCGCCTTGCGCCCCTTCAAACAGGATCCGTTTGCCCGCTTTGCGCTTTTCATTCAACACTTTCCAAACCGGTGCCGCATAGGGCAACAGTTCGCCAGCAATCTCTTTCAGCTGCGCAATCAACGCATCACGGTCGATCGGGTCGATGCCCAGACCTTTGCGCAGCGGATCATGGTGCTGTAGCGCACGGTCAACACGGGCTTCCAGCGTTGCCTCGTCAGCCAAATCGGCAACGCGGATCGCACGGCGGCCCACTTTGTCTTCATAACACGGGCCGATACCACGACCTGTGGTGCCGATTTTGGTACCTTTGGAGGCCGCTTCTTCACGGGCGCGATCCAATTCGCCGTGGAACGGCAGGATCAGCGGGGTGTTTTCTGCAACCATCAGGGTTTCAGGCGTGATATCTACGCCCTGCCCGCGGATGGTGGCGATTTCTTTCATCAAGTGCCATGGATCCAGAACCACGCCGTTGCCGATGACCGACAACTTGCCACCGCGCACAACGCCGGATGGCAATGCGTGCAGTTTATAGACTGTCTCGCCGATGACGAGCGTATGGCCCGCATTGTGGCCACCCTGGAAGCGCGCGATAACGTCCGCACGTTCGCTCAGCCAGTCTACGATCTTGCCTTTACCTTCGTCACCCCATTGGGCGCCGACTACCACTACATTGGCCATCTCAGGTCCTTTATTACTGCATGGTTCAAACCAATGCCCCTATAAGGCAGAGCTGTGCGGGAGGGAACAGAAAATTCACAAAAGCGTTGTATTGCCCCGTTCTGCTTTGCTTCAGTTAGGTGTGGACGGGGCGTTTTGCCCCGCACGGTCTGAATTTTCAAAGGCACTTTTCAAAATGCGCATACTCATTCATGGCTCCCTGTTTTTGGGATTGACCGTTTTAACTCAGATTGGCGGACTTGCATGGTTGCTGGCCTGCCTGTTCAGACGCCGCACCTTGGCCTTTTTACTATTTTATGCCGGAGCAAGTTTCAGCGCGGTGTTGATTGCTCCACAGTTTGGTCGAGTTGCCCTGTCCTGTGGGGCGAACAGCACATTGCAGGTACAATCGTGGTTTTATTGCGCAACAAATCGCCGGTTTGTAACACCGCAATTGCGCGAAACCCTCGAAACGGTGAGTTCACAGGTTGCAGAGACCTACCCGGGGACGATTACCGCGGTTCTGGACGCCAACTTCCCCTTTTTAGACGGCTTCCCATTGCCGCCGCACCTGTCACATAACGACGGCAAAAAAGCGGATCTGGCTCTTTATTACAAGGATGTAGACGGCACCTACCTTCCGGGTCAAACGCGCTCACCCGTTGGTTATTTTGCCTTTGAAGATGGACGTACTCATTGCCCAAAAGTCTGGCCAAGCTTGCGATGGGATTTTGACGTGCTGCAACCGTATTGGCGCGATCTTGCGCTTGAGGGAAATCGCACGCGATACTTGATGACCCAACTGCAGGCGCAGCCCAGTGTTCGCAGAATTTTCCTTGAACCCCATTTGGTTACGCAACTGGATCTGGGCCAAGACCGGATTGGATTTCAAGGCTGCCGGGCGGCGCGGCATGATGATCATATTCACATAGAAATCAAATGAATGCGCGGTACTTTTGAAGACTTCCGCCCCAGACAGCGCAATGCATACATTTCGCCCTTGCCCCCTCGCCCATTCTTGCCTACATACCTGCCGATACTCAGCCAACAGCCGCAGGGTCCCATGGAAAACGTTGTACTTATCATCCATCTTCTTCTGGCTCTTGGCCTGATCGCAGCCGTATTGCTGCAACGCTCCGAAGGCGGCGGCCTTGGAATGGGCGGCGGCGGCGGTGGCGCTGTTTCAGGCCGCGCAGCTGCGACGGCGTTGGGCAAATTGACCTGGATCTTGGCCGCGGCCTTTATCTGTACGTCGATCACGCTGACCGTGATCTCGGCGCAGAAATCCGCAGGCAGCTCAGTGTTTGATGGCGCTGAAATCCCCGCAGGTGAGGCGTCAGCCCCTGCGATTCCCGGCCTTCCCGCCGGTGGTGATTTCCTCCCCCCTGCAGCGGGTGATAACGCTCCGCTGGTGCCAAGCGCCGAATAAACTACTAAACTTAGACTGGATTTCGGGAACCGTAACAGCATCTTGCGGTTCCCTTGCGCATGCGTTGCGAATCCCATATATACTGAAATCCCGTGGTGCAGTGGTTTTTTAACCACCGGGCATTTCCAATCTTGCAACTCTCACGGGGGCAGCCGAACACTCATGGCGCGTTTCATCTTTATCACCGGCGGTGTGGTTTCTTCGCTCGGCAAAGGGCTGGCATCTGCCGCTCTGGGCGCTTTGCTTCAGGCACGGGGCTACTCTGTGCGCCTGCGCAAACTGGATCCATATCTGAACGTCGATCCCGGCACCATGAGCCCGTTTGAACACGGCGAGGTCTTTGTGACCGACGACGGGGCCGAGACCGATCTGGATCTGGGCCACTATGAACGTTTCACGGGTGTTCCCGCCCGCAAGACGGATTCCGTTTCATCTGGCCGTATCTATACCAACGTGTTGGAAAAAGAGCGGCGCGGCGACTATCTGGGTAAAACCATTCAGGTGATCCCGCATGTCACCAATGAAATCAAAGACTTCATCTCGATCGGCGAAGACGAAGTGGATTTCATGCTGTGCGAAATCGGCGGCACAGTTGGCGACATCGAAGGTCTGCCCTTCTTTGAAGCGATCCGCCAATTTGCTCAGGACAAGCCGCGCGGTCAGTGCCTGTTTATGCACCTGACGCTGCTGCCTTACATCAAAGCCTCTGGCGAGCTGAAAACCAAACCGACCCAGCACTCAGTCAAAGAGCTGCGCTCTATTGGTCTTGCACCCGACATTCTGGTCTGCCGTTCTGAAGGTCCCATCCCCAAGAAAGAGCGCGAAAAGCTGGCGCTGTTCTGCAACGTACGCCCTGACAGTGTGATTGCCGCGCAGGATCTGAAATCCATCTACGAGGCCCCGCTGGCCTATCACCGCGAAGGTCTGGATCAGGCGGTTCTGGATGCCTTTGGCATCACCCCTGCCCCAAAACCCGCGCTGGCCACCTGGGAAGACGTCGCCGACCGCATCTACAACCCCGAGGGTGAAGTGCGCGTGGCCATTGTGGGCAAATACACCCAGCTGGAAGACGCCTATAAATCCATCGCCGAAGCGCTGACCCACGGTGGCATGGCCAACCGCGTCAAGGTCCGCATCGAATGGGTCGATGCTGAGCTGTTTGATAAAGAAGACGCCGCGCCATACCTGCAAGGCTACCACGCCATTCTGGTGCCCGGCGGCTTTGGCGAACGTGGCACCGAAGGTAAGATCAAAGCGGCGCAATATGCCCGCGAAAACAATGTGCCCTATCTGGGCATCTGCCTTGGCATGCAAATGGCCGTGATCGAAGCCGCGCGTAACGTCGCCGGCATCACCGAGGCGGGCTCAGAGGAATTCGACCACGAGGCGGGCAAAAAACGCTTTGAACCCGTTGTTTATCACCTAAAAGAATGGGTGCAGGGCAACCACAAGGTAGAGCGCAAGGTCGGCGATGACAAAGGCGGCACCATGCGTCTGGGGGCCTATGATGCAACCCTGACCGAAGGCTCCCGCGTGGCTCAAGCCTATGGCGCAACCGAGATCGAAGAACGTCACCGCCATCGCTATGAGGTCGACATCGCCTACCGCGAGAAACTGGAAGCCTGTGGGCTGAAATTCTCGGGCATGTCCCCCGACGGCTCTCTGCCCGAGATCGTGGAATGGACAGATCACCCGTGGTTCATTGGCGTCCAGTTCCACCCCGAGCTGAAATCAAAGCCGTTTGAGCCGCACCCGCTGTTCAAAGACTTTGTCCGCGCAGCCAAAAACGCCTCGCGTTTGGTCTGAGACCACTGACAGATTAGAAACAAACAAAAAACGCCTCGGGGAGACCCGAGGCGTTTTTGTTCGTCTCCGCGGTATGGGCAGTTTTCGGCTCATCAGACATAACTGTGTTATGATGACTTAACGGCGACAGGTTTCTTTAGCAAAAGCGAGCCCAAGTTGATGCCAAAGTTCACTCACTCACCACGCGAATTACCGGTTCATGAAAACATGACCGATTGGATTTCCAACATCGCTACACCGCTGCGCCAGATCCAATCCAAAGATATCATGGTGCTGGACATCACAGATGCACCCTATGAGCTGAACGCAACCACAGACTTTGATGCGATCTGTTTAAGCCTTGGTCCGGTGGAAGGGTACAAAGCCTGGGACACGGACCGCATAACCGAACTGAAAATCCAACCGGGGCGCGCCTATGTGTATCCGCAGGGGGCGAGCGTGCATTCGGTGGTGACGACAAACAGCTCCTTTCCCATGATTTGCGTATCCAAATCCTACCGGGAGGAAATCGCATCGGAATTTGGCAAAGAGGCCGAAGTTCAGTTTAATCAGGTGCTTGATGGCCTGACCTCCCCCAATCTATTGCCGTTGGCGCAGATGATCCGTTATCGCACGTTGAATGACGTCTCAGCAGGGCAGCAGTTGGCGGATGCCATCGGTGTCATGGTGATGACTGAACTGCTGCGCACGGTTGCAAATTGGGATGCCAACGAGAGAATTACTGGTCTCGACGACACCCGGTTGTCTCTGGTTGTAAATTATATCGAAGAAGACATGTGTGGTGATCTTTCCGCCGCAACATTGGCCGCGCTGGCGGGCCTGTCAGTCTTTCATTTCACCCGCGCGTTCAAGGCAGCGACAGGAACAAGCCCGCATCGCTATGTTCTGGAACGACGCGTCGCAAACGCCCGGCGTTTGCTCGAACGTACGACGCTGCCGCTTGCAATAGTGGCATTAGAGGTCGGATTTTCTAGCCAGTCGCATATGACCAGTGTCTTCCAAAAGCACGTCGGCCTAACGCCAGCTCATATCCGAAAGCACATCCATAATTAATAACTCATGCAGCCACGTTGGTGGCGCCCAAGAGATGAGCGGTCGTGAAGGGGGTGGCGGATCTTGATCGGCAACTGGGGGAGAGGGAGCGTGCGAACCAAGACCCGCCGGGACCGTGCTCTGAGAGCATGAGCACGTTGGTCGGTGGTTCATATCTAACGAATCCCACGCACCCATTCTTTCACGTTTTAGACCCGTCTCAAGATCCTGCTCCCAGCCCCCCAAAACAAAACCGCCCCTGGAAACCCCAGAGGCGGTCTGCCGAGCCGGTCAGGACCAATATGAGATCAGAGCGATGCCTGATAAATCTTGCCGATGTTCGAACCCAACGCCGCGTTATATTCATCATCAGACATCGCAACGTTCAAACCTTCGGTCAGCGCACGGCTGAACGATGCGATCATCTTGGTGTTCTTCGACAATTTCTCGCAGGCGTCATCGGTGCTATAGCCCCCCGACAGCGCCACAACACGCACCACAGCAGCGTGGTCGGCCAGATCATCATAGATGCCAGCTTCATTAGGAATGGTCAGTTTCAACGCCACTTTGGTGTCGCCATCCAGCGCGTTCAATTGTTTGAGGATCTCCCCTTTCAGCAGCACTTCGGCTTCAGCTTTGGTGGGGGAATTGATGTCAACTTCGGGTTCAATGATTGGCACCAGACCCGCGGCGGCAATCTGCTTACCAACTTCAAACTGCTGCGCGACCACGGCTTTGATCCCGTCAACATTGGCCTCTTTCACCACGGAACGCATTTTGGTGCCAAAAATACCAGCATCATTGGCGCGCGCCAGCAGCGCATCCAACTCGGGCATGGGCTTCATCATCTGCGCGCCGTTAACTTCGGCATCCAGCCCCTTGTCGACCTTGAGGAAGGGCACAACACCACAGCTTTCCCACAAATAGGTGGCAACTGGGGTCCCGTCGATTACGTTATCCATCGTTTTTTCAAACAAGATCGCGCCCAGAATTTTGTTCTTGTCGAAATCAGGCGCTTTGATGATACGCGCGCGCATTTTCTGAACTTCGTCGAACATTTCCGCGTCGTTCGAATAGGCGTCTTCGGTCACGCCATATAGCCCCAGCGCCTTTGGTGTTGACCCGCCAGACTGGTCCAAAGCGGCGATGAATCCATTGCCGTTTGCAATGCGATCAAACTGTTGTTTCTGTGTTGAATCGTCTTTGGCCATAACTGTTGCTCCCAGAAAAAGTCTCTTTGTTTATCTATAGCCTGAATTTACATCCTAACAATGTTCGGTAGCGCTAACGGTTTTAAAGTTTTTTCCCCGCTCGTGGCCAAGCGCGGGGGTTTCGGCATTTCACCAAAGATATAGTCACTTCACCACCCGACCGGACAACACGCGCTTGTCACTGTCGCCAGATGGCGTTTAAATCCGGCTATGATAACACCCCGGTACACCGACCTTGCGAACACGCTCAGTGCGACATCACCCTTTGTGGGGCCAGAAACGCAGGAACGCGCCACACAATCCCGTTTCCGCGCCCGGCTAGGGGCCAACGAAAATGGCTTTGGCCCCTCACCCAAGGCCATTCTGGCGATGCAGGCCGCTGCGGCGGAGGTCTGGAAATATGGCGATGCAGAAAATCACGATCTACGTCAGGCGCTTGCTCAGCATCACAATTGTCGGCTGGACAACATCGTAGTTGGCGAAGGCATCGACGCTCTCTTGGGGTATCTGGTTCGGCTGCTCATCGCACCTGGGGATGTCGCGATCACATCTATCGGAGCCTACCCCACTTTTAACTATCACGTCACAGGATTTGGCGGCGCATTAAAACAGGTTCCTTACAAGGGAGATCATGAAGATCCCAACGCCTTGATCGCCATGGCACATGAAACCGATGCTAAACTGGTCTATCTTGCCAATCCCGACAACCCGATGGGGAGCCATCACGCTGGCGACACGATTGCGCGCCTGTTGGACCAACTGCCTGTCGGCACCCTGCTCTTACTCGACGAGGCGTATGTGGAATGTGCCCCTGATGGCACCGCCGCACCGGTGTCGGCGGACGATCCGCGTGTTATTCGCATGCGCACATTTTCCAAGGCGTACGGACTGGCAGGCGCCCGGATCGGCTATGCTCTGGGGCATCCAGACCTGATTGCGGCGTTTAACAAACTGCGCAATCATTTTGGCGTCAATCTTATGGCGCAAGCGGGCGCGCTGGCGGCGGTGCAAGACCAGAGCTGGTTGCAGAACATCCGCCAGCAACTTGAAACAGCGCGCGCTGAGCTTGGTGAAATCGCCACCCAAAATGGCCTAACAGCCCTGCCCTCGGCAACGAATTTCGTGACAATAGACTGCGGCCGTGATGGCGATTTTGCCAAGGCCGTGCTGGACGCGTTAACGGCGCAAGGCCTTTTTGTGCGGATGCCTTTTGCGGCGCCACACAATAGATGTATCCGTGTAAGCTGCAGTCCAAAACCTGAACGCGACGCATTTGCGCACGCTCTGCCAGCGGCACTTACAGACGCGCGCAAACGTTGGCCGGGATAGACGCTCGGTCATCATAAACGCCACCCGCGCCGGGCCGTCAGGCCCGGCGCTCGGCCCAACGCGTTTGGCTTAGGACGGGATTCCCCGTCCGCCAAAACGGGGCGGGAGGGCCTGCGGACACAAACGCCAACGGCGCTAAGGCGCTGCCCCCAGCAGCTGCAGCGCTTGCACCCATAGCCTCAGCTGCTTAAATGCACGGGTCTTTCCTTCCGAAGATCCTTTGAACGACACAGGCGGCCCCCGATGAGCACTCCTCCAAAATCCTCCCGCGAGCTTCTCGGCTGGCTCTGGCGCGGTTATCTGCGTCGCCATATGGGGCTCTTAGGGGTGGCCGTGATCTTTATGCTCATTGAGGGCTCCATGGTGGGCGGGCTGGCCTATATGATGCAGCCCATGTTCGACCACGTCTTTGTGGCCGGCAATGCAAACGCCCTGTTCTGGGTCAGCCTCGCCTTTTTGGTAATCTTTTCCGTGCGGGGTCTCAGCTCCGTCTGCCAAAAGGTTCTGCTGGCCAAAATTTCACAAACCTCGGCAGCCTACCTGCGCAAAGACATGCTCGGCCGGTTGATCCAGCAAGATCCTGCATTTCACCAAGACCACCCACCCGGAGCGCTCATCCAGCGGGTTCAGACCGATGTCACCAGCATCAATCAGGTCTGGCGCGCTGTCATCACCGGAGCCGGGCGGGACGTCACTCAACTCATCGCAACCCTTTATGTGGCGATGATGGTTGACTGGAGATGGACCATCATCATGCTGGTCGGCTTGCCGCTCTTGCTGCTGCCGATTGCTTCGGTCCAGCGATATGTACGAAAAAAAGCGTCACGTGCGCGCGATCTTGGCGCCACCCTCGCCACCCGCCTTGATGAGATCTTTCACGGCATCATTCCAATCAAGCTCAACAGCCTAGAGCGTTACCAGCAGGACCGGTTTGCCACCCATATGGACGATTTCGTCCACTCTGAAGTCAAGGCCAGCTTTGGCACCTCCTCAATCACCGGATTGATTGATATCATGGCAGGTCTCGGCGTCATGGGGGTGGTGCTTTACGGCGGCGGAGAGATCATCGCCGGAGAAAAATCCGTCGGTCAATTCATGAGCTTCTTCACAGCCATCGGCCTGACTTTTGACCCTATGCGCCGTCTTGCAGCCGTCAGCGGCACCTGGCAGGCCGCCGCCGCCGCACTAGAGCGGATCAAGGCGTTGATGGATATGCCTATTTCTATGGTTTCACCTGCTCAGCCCAAAACACCTCCAACGGGCCTGCCTGAAATTCGTTTTGATAACATCGGCCTGCAATACGGCGATTCTGATATTCTACGCGATCTCTCTCTGGTGGCGGAGGCAGGCAAAACCACTGCGCTTGTTGGTGCATCCGGCGCTGGGAAATCAACCGTCTTTAACCTTCTGACGCGCCTTGTTGACCCGCAACAGGGTCAGGCGACTATTGGGGGCGTGGCGATTGCAGATATGGAACTGTCCGATCTACGCGGTCTGTTTTCGGTGGTCACCCAAGAAGCGCTGCTGTTTGATGAAACGTTGCGGGAAAACATTCTTCTGGGCCGCACGGATGTGTCCAATGAACGTCTGAAACAAGTGCTCGATGCTGCACATGTCTCCGATTTCCTCCCCAAACTCACCGATGGCCTGGACACGCTCGTTGGGCCACGTGGTTCTGCTCTTTCGGGGGGGCAACGCCAGCGCGTGGTGATTGCACGGGCGCTGCTGCGCGACACGCCAATTCTGCTGCTCGACGAAGCCACATCCGCGCTGGATGCCCAATCCGAAAAGATGGTGCAAGCCGCTCTGGACAGCCTTGCAGGCGGGCGCACCACCATTGTGATCGCCCACCGCCTGTCGACCATTCGCAACGCCGACAAAATCATCGTGATGGAACGGGGTCAGATTGCCGATCAGGGCACGCATGATGAACTGCTGGAACGTGGCGGCATCTACGCCGACCTGTACCGCCTGCAATTTCAAGACGGAAAAACACTGGTTGACCAAAAGGCACTGTCCGCCCAGATCCCCAGACCTACCGTGGGCGATGAAGACAAAACCAGATGGTTCCAGCGCCTCACCCGTCGTGTGTTTGGACAGGCCTGACTTAAGATCGCTCCTTGGGCAACAGGCGCGCGGGGTCAACGCCCATAGCGTAGCGCGCCAACCGCCATAAATTGCCAGCTCCATGGCGCAGCCAGCCCTTTTGCAAAAACGGCTCTGCGTTGCAGAGGGCAGTTGCGGACAAAATCGTCATGCCCGGCAAACGACGGGCGATCTCCAGATCTTCCATAATGGGTTGGTCCGGGTACCCCCCTTTTTCAAGGTACAGCGCGCGCGGCACCAACAGCCCCTGATGGCCATAGGGCAAACCCAGAATAAGGGACCGCATATTGCCCCACCCCGCCACCAGTGCAGCCCGCAGGCCCCTGGCGTCAAACGCCAATTTGAAATGCGCAGGCCCTGCCCGCTCTCGCTCCATGTGGGCCTGCACCACCGCCGCCCAGCCCACAGGCAACAAGGTGTCCGCATGCACCACCAACAGCCAATCCCCCTTGGCGGCCTGACACCCCCTGCGCAATTGCCCTCCCATAGAGCGCGCACCGGTCACAACGGTTGCCCCGGCCTCATCGGCAATCACCCGCGTGGCGTCCGTAGACCCCCCGTCGCTGATCACCACTTCGCGGATGATCCCGGACGCAAGCCCTTCCATCAGCCGTTCCAGACAGGCCTGCACATGCCCCGCGTCTTCAAAAGTCGGGATTACAACACTGATTGGGGCCCGCATGATGGTATCCTGTGGTCATTTGCTATTCACTTTGCAGATCGTTCCTATATCAAACCGATAGTAAAGGCCAAAGGAGAGCCCATAATGTCTGCTCGCAAGATCTATCGTTTCACCGGATCCGACGCGCGTTCCTTCCTGCAAGGGTTGGTGACCAACGATGTAGACAAGGTTGATCAGGGGCTGGTCTACGCCGCGCTGCTGACACCACAGGGTAAATATCTGGCCGATTTTTTCTTATCAGCTGACAGCGATGGCGGGGTGCTGTTGGACATTGACGCCAACCTGGGGGATAGCGTGATCAAACGCCTGTCGATGTACCGACTGCGTGCGGATGTCGTGATCGACGAGACCGCCCTAAAGGTCCAGCGCGGGACCGGAGAGCTGCCTGACAACGCGTTGGTTGATCCGCGCAATGCAGCCATGGGCTGGCGTATTTATGGCAGTGTTGAGGGCGACGATGGCACCAACTGGACCGCGCTGCGGGTGGCCCATTGCATTCCAGAAACCGGCATAGAACTGACCCAAGACAGCTATATTCTTGAGGCCGGTTTTGAAACGCTGAACGGTGTTGATTTCCGCAAGGGATGCTACGTAGGCCAAGAGGTCACCGCGCGCATGAAGCACAAGACTGAGCTGCGCAAGGGGCTGGCCACCGTGGCTGTGAATGGATCCGCCCCCATCGGCAGTGAATTGAAAGCCGACGGCAAAACCGCAGGCACATTGTTCACCCAAAGCGGCGATCAGGCGATTGCCTATTTGCGGTTCGATCGTGCGACGGGCGCCATGCAGGCCGGGGACGCCGAAGTACACTGGCGGGCAACCCCAGACGCGTGATCAGCTGTCTTCCTTGCCGAAATACAGGCCGTAGATAAAGACCAGACATGCCACCAGAAACAACAGGCTGCCCAGCATCGCCCAGAACGTGCCGATGCTGGCCACGATAAAGCCGAGAGCCGACAGGACAAACAGACCCCAGCCTGCCAGATCCAAGGTGCGTTTCTGCATGATCTTGCGCTCCATATAGTGCCATTTCATTTAGCGAAAGACGTGCAGAGGACGCCAGAAAAAAGGAAATATTCAGCTCTTTGACCCAAGGTTGGGCAAAATTCATCCATCTCCCTTTTAGGAGCGGCCATGCGTCTGATTTCTGTTTCCTTGCTTGCCCTTGCCTGGGCCCTGCCCGCCCACGCCGCCCAACACTGGACCTATAAGGACTGGCAGGTTTTTGTCGAAGATCACATTAGCGAAGAAGACGATTATGTCTTCTGTTCCGCCCGCACAGGCGGGGATGGCGATCCCGTACTGGCGGTTGAGGTGTTTTCTGGCGATGCGGGTCCCCCCTTCCATTACCCGATGGCCTATGTCTGGGAATCTTCTCCGCGCTCCTATCCAACGTTGCTGCAAACCGGGCAGACGGTTGATTTCATCTTTGACTTTGATCGCAGCTTTCACATTTCAGCCGTAGCCAATTCCTGGATCAACGACGAAGGCATCGCCGAAGCCTCAAGCGGAGTGGGACATCTGGACCAGCTGCCCATGCTGCGCGCCATGCAACAAGGCAGCTTTGTTGAAATCTGGGTGGGCAATGACATGCTGTATGAGGCCTCGCTGAGCGGTTTCACGGCAGCCTATGGCAAGATGATGGATGAATGCGGCTTTGACCTGCATCTGCCCGACTAAGAGCAGGTGCAGGCCTGTCCTATGAGGCTAGATTTCGTCGTCTGGATCGTGAACCGGATCCAACACCAACACCAATCGGGTTTCGCCGCTGCCTTCTATGGGCGGCGAGCGGTGCAATAGATTGGTGGCACCGGCAGTCGGCCATTTCGACGCACGCAGCACCAAGGGGCTGGATTGTGGGACGTCATAAATGTCGGTCGGCATCTCGCCACGCGCGGCCTGTCCCAGCTGGGTGGTTCGGCCGCGATAGGTGCAGATCAGCCGCGCCGTCAACGCATCCATATGGAATTTGCTGCACGCGTTTGTTGTAACCGCATCCAAACGCAGACGCAGATAAGAAGCCGCCACGAGATCGGCAAAAATCTGCGCCTGAGCTGAAATATCCTCGATCAAGCGATCGCGATGTTCACCCGCAGGAGTGCCCACGCTCGCGCAGATCTGTGTGAGTGCGATTTCAACCCGACTGGGCCGCAATATAATCCGCGCCGTCGGCAGGTTTAGAGGATCAAGAGCGTCCAACCAGTTTTGAAAAGACGGTAACGTTGCCCGCGTCCACAGGGCAGCGGCACAATTCGGATCATGAATTGCGGCCAACCCCTCTGACGCCGTAGACACCGAAACCCCCGGCGGAAGGCGGGTCTGTCTGGCGACAAGATCGATGTCAGCCATCAGCCACGGCCCCACTGCGGAAACGGATCTGACAGGTCTCGTCAGTCGTCAGCTGCAAACACTTCCGTCGAAACAAGCGCGGCATTCAGGCGCGCGTAGATCGCTTCACGATCCAGATCAACACCAATAAACACCAACTCTTGGCGTCGATCGCCCCAGGGCTCCACCCAATTGCGCGCGATCTCGGCTTGGGCCTCGGGATGGGTCGGCAGCCGGTCTTGGGGGATCGAGGCCCACCAGCGCCCCAATGGTTTAACCGAGGACAATGCGCCGGCAAGGCTGTATTCAGCGGCCCATTCCGGGCGCGTGGCGATCCAGAAATGACCCTTGGCGCGGATTACGCCCGGAAGATCGCCGTTCAGCGCAGCATGCAATTTCTGCGGATCAAACGGCGCACGCGCATGATAGGCAAAAGAGGTGATCCCGTATTCTTCGTCTTCCGGCGTGTGATTGGCAAAACCATACAACTCTTTGGCCCACATCGGATGTTCATGCGCGGTTTCAAAATCAAACAGCCCGGTGTTGAGGATCGCCCCAGCTGGCACCTCTGAGTGATCAGTCTCAATGATTTTGGCATCACCATTCAGTGCCCGAATGATCTTGCGCGCCGCATCGGTGCGCTCAGGGCCTGCGTCGGAAATCTTGTTCAGGATCACAACATCGGCAAATTCAATTTGTTCCGTCAGCAGGCTGACCAAACTGCGGTCATCCTGATCGCCTAAGGATTCACCGCGATCTGTCAGGAAATCATGGCTTGAGAAGTCCTTTAGCAGATTCACGGCATCCACCACCGTGACCATCGTGTCCAGGCGGGCAACATCCGACAGGCTGTGCCCCTCTTCATCCCGAAAATCAAACGTGGCGGCCACAGGAAGCGGCTCTGAGATGCCCGTGGATTCAATCAGCAGGTAATCAAACCGCCCCTCCTCTGACAATGTGCGCACCTCTTTCAACAGGTCATCACGCAGGGTGCAGCAGATGCAGCCGTTGGACATTTCGACCAGCTTTTCTTCGGACCGCGACAATTCAGTGCCCTCGCGGACCAAATCGGCATCAATGTTGACCTCGGACATGTCATTGACAATGACGGCGACGCGCTGCCCCTCGCGATTGTTCAAGACCCGGTTCAATAGCGTGGTTTTCCCTGCGCCCAAAAAGCCTGACAGCACCGTAACCGGCAGGCGGGTGTTGGCCGCTGCAATATCCTTCATCACAATCTCCATCGGAAGTTTTAACATGCTCATTAATGCAATGTTATATCATTACAATTTACAAGCCTATTTCTCTTCTCTGTGGCTGCCAACAAAAAAGCCTCACAGAAACTGTGAGGCTTAATAATCTTGGACTTCAACAAACACTTAGGCGCGTTCGGAATATTCCATGCTTTCGGTGTTCACCACGATCAGCTCGTCTTGGCCAACAAACGGCGGCACCATGACTTTGACGCCATTGTCCAAAATCGCTGGTTTGAACGAATTTGCCGCGGTCTGACCTTTGACCACTGGTTCAGTTTCAACGATCTTGCAGGTCACTTTTTGTGGCACGGTGGCGTTCAAGGCCTCTGACTCGTGGAATTCCACAACGATCGTCATGCCGTCCTGCAAGAACGGGCGACGATCGCCCAACAGTTCTGCGGGCAGCTCAATCTGTTCATAAGTTTCAGCATCCATGAACACCAACATGCCGTCGCTCTCATAGAGGAACTGTTGGTCTTTTTGCTCTAGACGCACGCGCTCGACTTTGTCCGCGGACCGGAAGCGTTCGTTCAACTTGGAACCGTTGCGCAGGTTGCGCAGCTCGACCTGAGCAAAAGCGCCGCCCTTGCCAGGCTTCACATGATCCACTTTGACAGCGGCCCACAAACCGTTGTTGTGTTCCAGAACATTGCCGGGACGGATTTCGTTGCCGTTGATTTTGGGCATGGGAAAGCCTTTCGGGTGGTTGATGACTAGTTTCTAGCCCCTATATCGAGCGTGAAGACAGCTGGCAAGCTGGCGTTGCACCCAATAGGCCCCGAAAAACCGCGTTCGTTAGACATGCGTTAAACGCATGGGAGATATGCAAATACAGGCTACCCGAATCGTCATAGTTTCGTCATAAGGGGCGCTACGCCGAAAATGCAATACCAAGAACAACAAAGGAAACGAGATGCAGGATTTCGTTGATGGCACCGCTTACAACAATGAGCAAGGCAATCGCGCACGCAAACTCTTTGCTGCAGTTGTTTTGGCCGCACTAGATGACGCTATTGCTGATGACAAAAAATATGGCAATGGCCCAGAACAAATCGCCCGTTGGGCACGGTCACGTGATGGGCGTGAAGTGCTGAGCTGTGCTGGCATTGACCCCAATGAACGCGTGGTCGAAGGCCTCATGGACTTCGTTGGCCGTGGCGTACGGACCTCTGTCGCGCTGTCGCGCGAAGAGAGCGAACGCCGCAATGCGGCGCAGGCAGAAGCTGCTTAAACCCAGCAGGCCTTTGTCTTTATTAGAAAAGCGCGCCCACTGGGCGCGTTTTTCTTTTTTCACTCTCCATACCACCTCTGTTCATGCTGAACGCCTCACCACGCGGCACGCAACCACGGAGAGCTAAGTTGCCCCCATCGTGCGACACACGGGCCCTCCCAACGGGCGAACCGGTGCATCAGATGTACGCCACCAACACGGCCTGCGTCGCCGCCGTCACAGCCTGTGTCCCAGCCCACACTGCCACGCCTCGGCCGCTCCCCGATGTCCCGCAGCGCGAACCCTCGATGACAGTCGCAAATAGTTTTTGCTGAGCTGCCCGGAAATTCAGCGCTTCAATAATCAACTTCGGCCCCAAACATGTGCCGTCGCGGCCACTCGGCGCAATGACAGCCCCCTCCAAAAGGCCCAAAACTGCCGCCTTTGTGCCCAAACTGGACGGGGCAGTGTCACACAGTTCGGACGTATTCAATTCGGCTCTAAACAGCTCTATGGTTCAACACCGGAATCACGGCCAAACCTGATCCGCAACAGGAGACCAATATGGCGCAGTCAATCATGATCCAAGGCACCGGCAGCAATGTCGGAAAATCAATGATCGTTGCCGGATTGGCGCGGGCCTACACGCGACGTGGCTTGCGTGTGGCTCCATTTAAGCCGCAAAACATGTCGAACAATGCCGCAGTGACGCCAGACGGCGGCGAAATTGGTCGCGCTCAGGCCCTACAGGCGCTGGCGGCCAAGCGGACGCCCCATACAGATATGAACCCAATCCTGCTCAAACCCGAAACCGACACCGGAGCGCAGGTCATCGTTCAGGGCAAGCGCCGCGGCACCCGGGCGGCGGGATCCTTTATGCGCGACAAATCCGGCCTGCTTGAGGCCGCATTGCAAAGCTATCATCGCCTGCGCGCCGATGCAGATCTGGTATTGATCGAGGGGGCCGGCTCCCCGGCAGAAACCAACCTCCGCAAGGGCGACATCGCCAATATGGGCTTTGCCTGCGCCGCGGATGTACCTGTGGTACTGATGGGAGATATTCATCGCGGCGGTGTGATCGCGCAGATTGTCGGCACGCAGGCGGTGCTAGAGCAAGGCGACCTGGACAAAATAGTTGGCTTTGCCGTCAACCGTTTTCGGGGCGATCTCAGCCTGTTTGATGCCGGACGCGACGATATCGCCGCGCGCACGGGTTGGCCCTCGCTGGGGGTTATCCCATGGTTTTGGGACGCGTGGAAGTTCCCTGCCGAGGACATGCTGGACATCGCCTCGCACACCGGGGGATCCTTTAAAATTGTTGTGCCGCAGCTTGAACGCATGGCCAACTTTGATGATCTGGACCCCCTTGCCGCCGAGCCAGACGTCAGCGTGGACATCATTCCCGGTGGACAGGCTCTGCCCGGTGATGCTGATTTGGTGCTGATCCCCGGCAGCAAATCTACCCTAGGGGATCTGGCCTATCTGCGCGCCCAAGGCTGGGACATCGATATTCTGGCCCACCATCGGCGCGGCGGACATGTGATGGGGTTGTGTGGCGGGTATCAGATGCTCGGCCGCCGCATCAGCGACCCGCACGGCGTCGACGGACGCAGCGGAGACGTCGCGGGGCTTGGTCTTCTCGATGTCAAAACCGTCATGGGAGATGAAAAGCGCGTAACTTTGGTAGATGCAACAACCGCCGACAGCCAACTTCCCGTGACCGGCTACGAAATCCATATGGGCCAGACCACCGGTCCGGACTGCGCGCGCAATTGGTTGCAGATCGGCGCGCGCCCAGAAGGTGCCACCTCAGAAAATGGTCGGGTGCGTGGCTCGTATCTTCACGGGCTGTTTGCCTCTGATCCCTTCCGGGCGGCGTTTTTGGGGCAGTTCGGTCAATCCAGCCAAACGCAATACGACACATCGGTCGATGCAGCACTGGATCAGCTCGCGGACCATCTCGAAACATATATGGATCTCGACCACTTGCTGTCGCTGGCCCGATAACCCAGTCAGCACCGCAGCCCGCAAAGATGCAGCCAACGACTTCCCCCCACGCGCAACCGCGCCGCGCCTGCGCGGCGCTCGGCCCAACGGGCACAGATTTTCTTTTGTAAAGAAATCGAAGCCGGGCGGGAGCCCTGCGCCGCCGCACAGTATCAGCGCCCGGAAAATAGATCAGAACGGATCAGTCGTTGTCCGACCTAACGCAGATCGCGGGCGGCCAACGCACGTTGAATTTCGCGGTGCACCAGTTTGCGTACATTGCGCGTGATCCGTTCGCCCAAAACACCCTGCAACTCTTCGCGCACGGTCTGCGCCACCAATTCACGTAGCGCCTCTTCGTCCAAAACGCTGTCGTCCACCGTCTCAGTCACACGAGACATACATCTGTTCGTCACCGCGTCCTCAACACACAGCTCGTCTGAGAAATCCGTCGCCGATGACGCCACCTCTGAGGGGTCCTGCCATGGGACAGTATGTCTCGAAGTCTCTGCAAAGGGCGGCGTGTTCCGCTCATCCGGCTCCCACCCCTCAAATGCCGATCGAAACCCGGTTGCGGCCTCCATCTCAGCGATCTTTTGCACCACGGCTGCAGCCTTTTGTGACGCATTTGGGACGGTGGGTTCAGAAACAGGTGCACCCAGTGCCGTGTCATTCACCTGAGGCCCGTCGAGCGGCATGTCAGACACGGCGTCCTCTGGCGCGGCATCCTGAACCATTGCAAACAGCGTCGCGTCCGGATCTTGCCAAGGGGCCTCTGGGGTCAGCGGAGTTTGGGGCTCGCGCGCATCAGAAACAACGCTTAGCCCCTGCTGTGGCTCAGCGTATTGAGACAAATCAAAAGCCTCAGCGCGCGGAGTGTCAGCAGGAGGGGGTGTTGGGTCTGTATCATCTGCCACCCGCAAGGCGGGGGTCAAAACCAAGCGCGGCACGGGCGCGCGGCGCTTGGTCTGTACATTCGAAACCTTCTGGCCGTCATCGCTCACCAAACGGCGAATCGACGACAGGACATCTTCAACATCTGCCTGCGTGACTGGATCTGACATTATTGCTCAATCTACCTCATGCTCTCCTGCAACTGTAGCGGCAGTTACTCAATCACACAACAGGTTCAAAGCCTTGCCAGTTTTCACACGGCTTAGTTCTTGCCCAAGGCCTTCAAAACACGATCCAGATCTCGGCTGCGCTTGCTCACTTCAGCGGGCGCATCTTTGACCAGATTGTAATACAGCGTGGGATCATAGATCTCGACCGCCAACCCAAGATGCTCGGCCGTCAACAGACCTTGCGCTTGCAACAATGAATAGGCCGCAAGGGCCTGCTGCGCCCGCGCCTGCACGCGTTCCACCTGTGCATCCAAAAGCTCTTGTTCGGCTTCCAGAACATCCAGCGTGGTGCGCGCGCCCAATGTCGCTTCCTCGCGCAGGCCTTCAAAGGCAAATCGCGCAGCACGGACCCGTTCGCCCGATGACACAAGGCTGGCTTTTGCCGTTTCCAATCCAACGTAAGACGCGGAAACCCCCTGCGTGACCGCGCGCTGAGTAGAGATCAACGCACCCTTTTCTGCATCAAGTCGCGCGATATCCGCCCGCTTGGCCGACGCGCGTGCCCCACCCGAGTACAGATTCTGCGTGAAATTCAGCGACACGCCAGAGATGTCGGAGTCCCGCCGTGCATTCCGGGTTTCGGTATGGCCCACGTTGCCATTCAGCGTGACGTTCGGCCCCAGCGCAGCACGGCTGCTTCTGGCGGCAAGCTCTGCGGCCTTCACCGCGTATTGCTGCGACAGGATATTGGGATGGTTGCGTTGTGCCAAAGCCTGCGCATTGGCGGGGCTTTGGATACCTTTTGGCAACGGCGGCTGCCCTGCAATCGGCCCGGGCGCCCGTCCTACGACCTGACGATAGGTCGCCTTAGCAACCTCCAGATCCCCACGCGCCTGCGTCAAAGCAGCCTGCGCCCCGGCAACGCGGCTTTGCGCCAGCGCCACGTCGGTACGCGTTACATCTTTGACCTCAAAGCGGTTGTTGGCCGCCCGCAGCTCTTCTTTTAGCAGCCGCAGGTTGTTCACCCGCAAGCGCACATTCTCTTGCTGGGCCAGAACCCCAACATAGGCTTGGACCGCCTGAAACAGAACCTGCTGCTCGATATTCAACAAAGACTGCCGGGTGGCCAAAACTGCCTGCTGAGCCGACTGCTTGCTCAACCGACGCTGCCCACCGTCCCACAACACCCATTGCAGGTTCACAGCCGTCGAAAGCGAATTCGTTTCCTGTTCGTTCAGCCCGCCAACAACGTTGGGCCCGCGTGAATACTGGTGCGACGCCTGCACCGTCCAATTGATCACAGGGCGCAAGGACGCCACCGCAGCAGCGACATTTTCATCCGTTACCCGCAACAGTGCACGGTTCTGTTCTAATAGCCCGCTGGTGTTATACGCCCCAATCATCGCATCAGTCAGATTGTCGGCCTGTGCCGCAAGAGGCGCTGCCAGAACAGCCGTCAGACCGCCGGCCCGCAAAATGGCTTTGACACCCTTAAAAGAAACTCGTTTTGCAATCTTGTTGGCTCGCATGGTTCGGCACCTGTCTGACGCGGCTTTTCCGCCTGAATGTTCCGTTTCTCCCCCGCGCTTTGACAGGGTTAAAACGGGAGCTATGTTTGCTGTTTCGGGTTTTCCACCCAAAATCAGCACTTTGACCTAAGGTCAAAGTGAAAATTCTTGAATCGCCTCAAATCCGGGCAGAACAGGAGCTGTCGCATTGAACGAAAAACGCCACGACACCTCACCATTTGTCTTATGGCCGACTTTCACTTCACCCAACGCACCGGTCATGAACAATACTGCGATACGCCCACCCTCTTTGAGCTGATCAACAATCGCCTGCGGCAAGGTTTCAACACCCCCCTGCACAAGGATCACATCATAGGGGCCGTGCTCGGCCGCGCCATCGGTCAGCGCACCAGAATGCACGATTGCATTGTCGACACCAATTTCAGACAGCTGAGACTGAGCTTCATCCGCCAGTTCGCTCTCTTCTTCGACCCCGATCACCATTTGGGCCATACGGGCCACAACCGCGCTGGAATAGCCAAGGCCGCAGCCCAGATCCAACACCAGCTCTTCGTTGGTGATGTCCAACGCGTCCAGCGTTTTGGCCAGCGTACGCGCTTCAAGCATCACCCGGTTGTCCGCCAGTGGGACATTCTGGTCCGCATACGCCGCCTCGGCCTGGCCTTTGGCAACAAAAAGCTCTCGCGGTACGGAAAGCATGGACTCGATGATCGGGTATTTGGTCACGTCAGAAGGGCGAACCTGGGTGTCTACCATCATACGGCGACGTTCGGCGAAATCGGTCATGGGCTAAACTCGTCTGTTCAGTCAGTTATTTTGCTTGTGCCACATCGCACGCGCGGCAGCAACGGGCAGCAGGTCGCAGGCTTCAGTTGACGCCAGAGTGAGTTATTTACGTTTCACATATTGGGTCAAAATTACGATACGTTGACCTTCGACGCGACCTTCGATGTGTTCAGGGTTGTCCTGCACCAGTGAAATGTTGCGCACCGCAGTGCCACGTTTGGCCGTAAAACCGGCCCCTTTGACCGGGAGATCTTTGATCAAGACCACAGTATCCCCGACGCTAAGAGACGCACCATTGGCATCTTTATGCGCACTGGCTGTGGGCTCTGCCTCAACCCAGGCCCGTGTCTCGTCGTCCAACCACAGCTGATCAATCAGATCACGCGCCCAATCTAGGTCCTTTAGGCGCTGCAACAGCCGCACGGCCAGCACCTGCACAGCTGTAATTTCGCTCCACATTGCCGTCGCAAGACCGCGCATCTGATCGGCATCCAACGTGCCCTCGATCTGGGTTTGACAGGCCGCACAGATATCACAGCCCGCCCCATCCGGCCCGCCAGTCACCGCAAAGAATGACACAGGCGCATCAGTTGCGCAAAGAGAACAGGACATAAGAACACTCCAGTGAGACACAGTGCAGCCCGTTTATGCCCACCGCCAAACAAAGGAAAGCCAAAGCCGGGTCACCCCTCCCCATCCAGCAAATTCAGGCCGAGCATGACATGCAAAGGGGGCTAACCGGGTTCTCAGCCAAGCGTTGATCGTCAATGGCATCGCCACAAATATGGCAGAACCCGTATGAGCCCTCGCTCAACCGTGCCAGCGCGGCCTCAACCAACTGCACCTCGCCATGTGTTTGCCGATCCAGCTGCTCCAGTACCGCATCCATGTGCCAATGGCCCTCACCGTCCCCCGGCAGGCCCTGCCCCTCAGACACTGACGGGCGCGCAGCTGTGACAAGCGATTGCCGGAGCTGTTCCAAAAGCTGTCGCTGCGCCGCGAAATCCATTGCGTCCAAAGCCTCGTGATCATCAAACTTGACGTTAACGTTAATGGAAACAATCCAGCCAAAAAACTCGCTGGATTTGGGGAGTTGGAAACAGTGTGGCGAGGTTGCACAGGTTTGTTTTATTGACCAAATTTCCAGCACCCCCTGATGATGTTTCAGCAGAGATATGACATTTTTCCACCCGATCCGCTTGCCATTTGCGCCCGGTTTGCGCAGGGTTTTACCACCGCCAAACCACGGGAACCGGCGCATTTGCCCCCCCGGACTGAAAGGATCCTTGATGACCCGCACCGCTGTGATTCTATTGACGCTGATAGCACTGACCGCCTGTGAAACCACCAAAGGGGCCGGGCGCGATCTGCAAAAAGCGGGTCAGGCCCTTTCTGGCGCGGCGCAGGACGTTCAGAACGCGCTGTAAGGCGTTATTGCGCCACCGCATACAGGCGCCGCCGCGCCAAAGCAGCGCTGGCAGGGATCGCGGCCACAAATCCAAGATCGGCAGCCACAGCCAAGGCCTGTCCCCCATCGATCCCCATCACCAACAGCGCAATCACGGCGCTGCCCGACAGGGTAGAGGTGATGAACACGTGTAAAATCAAAGCAAGTCTGAACGTTGCACCCTCACGCCAAAAGAACCGCACGTTCCACGGGGAGAGGTTTAGGGCGATTGCGGCTATGGCGCTTTGATCGTGGTCAGGTTTTGCGAGGGAAATGCAGTGGTCAGCGCCCAATCTTGCGGTGCGGGCTGGCTCATCCCGTTTTGCACCGCACGCGAGGGAATATAACGCAGCTTTTTCCCGGTTCATTTACCCGATGTCGCTGCGCCAAACCGCTGAGGGCAGCACCCTGCCCGCCTCTAGGCAATGGCTTGCATAGCGCGACAAGCAACAGGCTGCTCCATACACGTATGACCAAAAATACCCACAAAGATCAGCACGACAAAAAAAAGCAATGCCTCCCCTCTGTACCTCACGCAGAAGCAACGGCTTGTTTGCGAATGTAAATCACCAACAAAAATCACAATCAAAAGCTGTTTAAACCAATCAGAAATCTCCTTAAAGCAAACTTTTTCACGATATTTCATGAAAATCTGCGACAAAATGTGAGAAAAACCAGAGTTTTTGCAGGGACTCACCGCAGAGATTTGTTGACTAGCCACTGCATCTAGGGGTATACCTGCTAGCATGCGCTAAGAGTGGAGATGAAAATCCCCTATAGCGTTCAATTCCCATTGACACACAATATGCATACGTGTAATCGGTACAGCATGATATGTTGGGCGTAAAAAAATGCGCCATTCAAGTTTACAGACTCGAATGGCGCTGAATTCCCAAATCCGCTGTCTTCTAAAGAAGGCCACGGCGGGCGTTCACGATGTGGGTTTCTAAAAGCAGACAACCCAGAATGTGTCAAGTGGTCTTCAAAAACTATAAACCGAAGAAGGACACTTGATGTCACGATACTACGTAAACAAAAACGCCCAACCTAATGGGGACCATGAGGTGCACAAAGAAGGTTGCAGCTGGTTGCCCGCTAAGGAAAATAGAATTTACCTTGGTGACTTTTCATCTTGCGGTCCTGCCGTAGCAGAAGCACGTAACCACTATACCGTAGTGAACGGATGCTACTATTGCTCCAACGCGTGTCACACGAGTTAAGGAGCTTATAGCATGGCAACAAATCCACCATCAGGAGATGGTCGACGCAACGGAATGGTAAAGGGGCGCTCCCAAACCAAGACACCCTCCGGCCACTACGTGAAGCGAGACACCTCGAATGGACGCTTTATGGATGTGAAGACCTCCAGCAAGGCACCCTTTAAGGGCGTTCGCAAAGAAAAGTGATAGAGGCGCCGCATTTGCGGCGCCTCTTTTATGGGCATGCATGGCCTTCGAAGATTCTTCTGGCCAGATTATCTCAATCCCCCCAGAACCAATTAACCCCGCGCCGAGGCGCGGGGTCCAAAATCAATCATCCATCTTAAGCGCTGAAATAAACGCCTCTTGTGGGATATCCACCTTACCAAACTGGCGCATCTTCTTCTTACCGGCCTTCTGCTTGTCCAGCAGCTTCCGTTTCCGGGTTGCGTCGCCGCCGTAACATTTCGCCGTCACGTCCTTGCGTAGGGCCGACAATGTCTCACGCGCGATGACCTTGCCGCCAATCGCCGCCTGAATCGGGATTTTGAACATGTGGCGCGGGATCAGATCTTTCAGCTTTTCACACATGGCCCGGCCGCGCATATCGGCGCGATCGCGGTGCACCATGGTTGACAGCGCATCGACAGGTTCGTCGTTCACCAGAATGGACATCTTGACCAGCTGATCCTCGCGGTAGCCCATCATCTGATAGTCGAACGAGGCATAGCCCTTGGTCACCGATTTCAGACGGTCGTAAAAGTCAAACACCACCTCGTTCAGCGGCAGGTCATAGACCGCCATGGCGCGGGTGCCCGCATAGGTGAGGTTTTCCTGAATACCGCGGCGATCCTGGCACAGTTTCAGCACGTCCCCCAGATATTCGTCGGGCACCATGATGGTCGCCTTGATGCGCGGCTCTTCCAGGTGGTCCACCTTGGACATGTCAGGCATGTCGGCAGGGTTGTGCAGTTCCAGCATCTCGGGTTCTTCGCCCGCTTTGGCCTTCATGTAGATGTGATAGATCACCGATGGCGCGGTGGTGATCAGCTCAATGTTGTATTCACGCTCAATCCGGTCGCGGATCACTTCCAAGTGCAACAGGCCGAGGAAGCCACAGCGGAAACCAAATCCCAAGGCGGCGGATGTTTCCATCTCAAAGCTAAACGACGCATCATTCAGCGCCAGCTTGTCGATCGCATCGCGCAGGTCTTCAAATTCAGCACTGTCCACCGGGAACAGACCACAGAACACCACTGGCTGCGCGGGCTTAAAGCCGTCCAGCGCCACTTCACAGCCGTGACGGTCATTGGTGATGGTGTCGCCCACACGGGTGTCTCGCACCTGTTTGATCGAGGCGGTCAGGAAGCCGATTTCGCCGGGGCCAAGGCTGTCGACCATTTCCATTTCAGGACGGAAGACGCCAACGCGGTCCACATGGTGCAGCGTGTCATTCGACATGAATTTAACGCGCATACCCTTTTTCAGGGTGCCGTCCATGATGCGCACCAGAACAATCACACCCAGATAGGCGTCATACCAGCTGTCCACCAGCATCGCCTTGAGCGGCGCATCCAGCGTGCCCTCGGGCGCGGGCAGTTGCTTTACGATGGCTTCCAGCGTCGGGCGGATGCCCTGCCCGGTTTTGGCCGACACCTGAATGGCCTCGGTGGCATCAATGCCAATCACATCTTCGATCTGCTCCGCCACCCGGTCACAGTCGGAGGCTGGCAGGTCGATCTTGTTCAGGATCGGCACGATGTCGTGGTCGGCTTCGATCGCGTGATACACATTCGCCAGCGTCTGCGCCTCAACCCCTTGCGTGGAATCCACCACCAGCAACGAGCCCTCAACCGCACGCATGGAGCGGGAAACCTCATAGGCAAAGTCCACGTGGCCGGGGGTGTCGATCAGGTTCAACACATAGGTGTCGCCGTCCTCGGCCTTATAGTCGATGCGGACCGTGTTGGCCTTGATCGTGATGCCACGTTCGCGCTCGATATCCATAGTATCAAGCAGCTGAGCCTTCATATCGCGGTCCTCCACCGTGCCGGTCTCTTGGATGAGCCGGTCAGCAAGGGTGGATTTGCCGTGGTCGATATGGGCGACGATGGAGAAATTGCGGATTTTCGAGAGCTCTGTCATGGTGAGGGATATGATTTGAAACCTTGCGCGGGTCAAGCGGGCGTGTAGGGTTCGGTATAGATATTTCGAGTGCAGGTATTTGAATTGGACGATTTCAACAAAATCACCACCGAAGAAAAGTTTAAAAGCTGGCTCAAAGAGCAGGATCAGCAAACCTGTATCGTGATCGCCACACGCGCAAGCCTGCGCTGCTTACCCGTTGCCATGCGCACGATTTATCAATCTTCCAGTAGGTCTGAGAACTCTCACTTGTTGTTGGCGTGCTTTCGCGCAATTCTCACCTCTGCGGGTGCGGGCACCTGTCCACCCGCAGAGGTGAAGCGATTCCACTCCGCCGCCCACTCCGCCCACTCCGCCGCCCTCTCCGCCACGCACTCCGCCGCCCACTCCACCCTCTCCGCCACGCACTCCGCCGCCCACTCCGCCCTCTCCGCCACGCACTCCGCCCACTCCGCCGCCCTCTCCGCCACGCACTCCGCCGCCCACTCCGCCCTCTCCGCCCTCTCCGCCCTCTCCGCCCTCTCCGCCACGCACTCCGCCGCCCACTCCGCTGCCCACTCCGCTGCTTTTGCCGACGCAAAACCATCAATAGACCGGTTGTTCAGCACACAACTGTGGCCCACCACCATGGGGGTTGAGCACCTCTTTAGTTACTGGAACGAATTCAAAACCTATGCCGCGAACAAACCGGAATGGCAGTTCTGGGTAGAGTGGTATCAGGGCCTGTTGGATGGTGAACCGCTGGATTGGGAACTGCAGCAAAGTCTTGCGCTTGGCATCCCCGATCCCATCTGGGACGAAGGCCCCGAAGCCGTCGCGCAGGAGATTGCGCGGATCCGGGACGAATTTGAACGTGATAAAACACCGGCCCAAGATCGCTTCCCCGAACACGAACCGCAGTCTGTCGATACGCTTCTGAAATCCTCCCTCGCGGCAAGCGCCACATTACACGGGATGTCTGAGCAGATCCAAGGCGCCATTCAATCCTATCACGCAGAGACCGGCGCAAACGCCCTGCCCGAGGCGTTTGAGAGCTTGAGTGCAATACCCGCTGCGATGACCGCCATCGCGACCACGCTGGAACAGTTTCACTCAGGGACGCGCAATGAACCTGAAAGCGAAGAAGCGCTAAAAGCTGAGATCGGGCGATTGAACGCCAAGGTAGCAGAATTGGAGGCAAGCCTAGCAAAGCCCAAGTCAGAGTTTTCAAAACTCCCACAAAGCGAAATTGGCAAGATCGCGGCGCTTTTGACCAAACCAACACCTCTTATTGCGGGGCTGGCCACCAGCCTTTTTGTCTTTGCATCAGGAGAAACCCGCGTAAAAACACTCTACGAAAACGTCACCGCAGACATTCAATTCATTTCTGAACTGGCTGCAAGTAATGTGACTAACCCATTGGCAGAGACTTCATCCCCAGCAACCTCCTTGCGTCCAAAGCAGCGCCCCAATCGCTGAGGGCAGCGCCCGACCGAGGTAGGGGCAAAGCCCCCGCCTGGGGGGCGGGCGGGGGCTGCCCGGTCTATCGTCCGGGTGAAGGGGGCATCGCATCGCGATCCAATCTCATATTTTCGGTCCGGGCGAGAGCTGAACCGCATTACATCCGCGTTGCTGCAATTGCAACTTGGATCAGGCTCGGCCATATTGGCCTGCAACATCCGGGACAGGATGGCGTTTACGACCAACACATTGGAAACACAGGCATGATCCGCATCACCACCGTCGCTGCCAGCTTTGGATTGGCTTTGATCACCTCTACCTCTGGGGCGTTTGCTGATGTCGAACGGGCCTGCCGCCAGTCAGACCGCCCCGCCAGCCAATCCTTGTGTCGCTGCATCGGTCGCGTGGCCGACAGCACCTTGAGCCGCACCGACCAGCGCGTGGTCGCCAAATGGTTCAAAGACCCCGATCAGGCCCAGAGCGTTCGCCAGTCAGATCGGCGCAGTGATGAACGTCTGTGGCAAAAATATCAGGCCTTTGGATCTGTCGCCGTGCGCCGCTGCGGGTAGGACAAAATGACGCGGGCTCCAATAGATACATCCTAGGTTCACCAAAAATAGTGAGTTTCATTCCCGTTTCGTCACTGCAATTGCTGTGATCTGTGCACCCGTTGTAGACGCGGCGCGCATCCGCATCAGTACGGGGAAAATCCACCCGGGGCACACCTTTCCTCGCATTCAATAAAATTTTACACAGTTTCAAGAACTTTTTTGGAGTATTTTCATGTTGTTAAAAGGGGTCACGCTGCGTGGTTTGGAGGTTTTTGAGGCCCTCGCCAAAACTGGATCCGTCGCCCAGGCAGCTGAGATCACCGGGCTAAGCCAGCCTGCCGTCAGTCAGCAATTGCGCAATCTGGAAAAAGCTTTGGGTGGCGATCTGGTGGATCACGGGCGCCGTCCGATGGTGCTGACCCCGGCCGGGCGTAATTTTCTGGTGCGGGCAGAACTGGTGTTGTCAGAACTGCGATTGGCGCAAAGCGAGCTGACCGTGATGGATCTGACCCATCTGAGCACGCTGACCATTGGTCTTATCGATGACTTTGACAATGATCTGACCCCGCGTCTGGCAACCATCTTGGCGGACAGCCTGACCCAATGTCGCCTGAAAATGGTCACCGCCTCCAGCCTTGAAATCTGCCGCGCCATGGACGCGCGCGAGCTGAACATTGCTGTTGCCGCCTCGACCGGTGAATTGCGCGATGGGGTCACCGAATATCCGATGATACAGGATCCCTTTATTCTGGTGGCGCCCCGCGGGTTCTTTAAAGATCCCCAAAACGAACCAGATCTTCTAAACGAGCTGCCTTTCCTGCGCTATGAACGCGAGCAGCTGATTTCACGTCAGATCGAAGCCCACCTCCACCGCTATAAGCTGGATTACGAAGAACGCTTTGAAATCGGGTCTCATCTGGCGCTGATGGCCATGGTGGCACGTCGCATCGGCTGGGCTATCACCACACCGTTGGGCTATATGCGCGCCGCGCGTTTCCATGAACAACTGGATGTGTTCCCCCTGCCCTCAGGCTCATGCGCACGGACAATCTCGATGTTTGCCGCATCCGACTGGGCGGACCGTGTCCCCCGCGACGTCAGCACCACAGTGCGCCGTCTGGTTCAAACCCAAATGGTTGACCCCGCCGTGAGCCGCCTGCCCTGGCTGGCAGGTGAATTTCGCGTCATCGAAACCTGATCGGTTACACTGCGCCTTTTAGACCTTCGGCGGCTGTCTGGATCAAATCCAGACAGCCGCCGAAATCGCGCGTATAGTAAGGGTCAGGCACATGATCCATGCCGCTGTGTGGGGCAAAATCCGTGAACAGGACCACAGGCGTTGAATTGCCGTCGGGACGCTCTGCTTCAATATCTGCGCGGTTGCTGTCGTCCATGGCAATGATCAGGTCAAAAGCATCAAAATCCGCCACAGAAAATTGACGTGCGCGTAGTGCGCTCAGGTCCACACCACGCTTGCGGGCGGCCTGCTGCATGGGCGCGTAAGGGGGATTGCCCACGTGCCAACCAGCGGTGCCTGCGCTGTCACACATCATTTCAGGAGCAAGCCTGCGAAACACGCCTTCGGCAGCGGGGGACCGGCAGATATTGCCAAGACAGACAAACAGGATACGAACGGACATGGCAGCGGCTCCGGTTAAATCGTGATGGGTGCAGTGTCCCTGCACTATAACAACATCATAGCTGCCCACCAGTGACTGCGGGCCTCCGCAAAGGCCCGCACCAGTGTTACTCAAGCCGCGCGCGATTAGTGGTGCGCCGAATGGTCGTGATCTCCGTCTGTGGCAGCTTTATGGTGATCATGAGCGCCGCCGTGTTGCGCCTTGCGCTCCAGATCAACTGTGACGTCCACAACAATTTCCCCGGCCTGTTCAAAGACCAGCGTGATTGGCACAACATCACCGTGTTTGAGACTGCGGTTCAACCCCATCAGCATAACATGATCGCCGCCGCGCTTCAGCACGTGGTCGCCGCCCGCAGGCAGGGCAAAGCCCTCTTCCACATGGATCATCCGCATCACACCATTGTCGCCGGCCTTGTGGGTGTGCAACTCAACACGCGCAGCCACATCAGATTTCGCATCAATCAGGCGATCATCTTCGTCGGTGTGGTTGATGATCTGCAAAAAGGCAGCGCCCGTTTTGGCGTTGGGCGAAGAAACCCGCGCATAGGCGTCCTCGACTTTAACGCCAGTGTGGTCGGCCACAGCGGGCGTGGTCAGCGCTACAGCAGCAACTGCCGCAAGAAGATACGATTTCAGGGACATAACACGTCTCCCATGTATTTGAGTGATAAAAAGGGTGGCGGACTATGCAGCTCCGGGCGGCGCGCGGGCTGTGGCCTGTATCAATAGTGTCAACGCCTGAAAATACGGCATGGGCGCATGCGCTATGCGTCGAAAGGCACGCGGTTGGGGCGCCGCTTGTGTGGTAATGCCCAGCGCCTCTAGCGACGGAACCAAACAGTCAGGACAGCTGTGCGGCGCGGCCGTGGGCTCTCCCTGCGCGTCCAAATACAGCGTGACCACCCCATCGCCAGTACAAATAACCAGCTGCCCTTGCGCATCCTGCATACCCAATCGCGCCGCCGCTGCACTGCTGGTGGCAGCGATGCAGCACGTTAGAAAAAGGGCAAGAATTAAGCGAAATCCCAGGAACATAAAGCGTGTATGGCTGGGGTTGCATACAAGCTCAAGGGTAGATTTCCCTGTTTCAAACGGCAAAACGCCGCGCTTCATGATGAAGCACGGCGTTTCAGAATTTCACGTTTGTGAAATGGATCAGGCCTGAGCAACTTGTGCTTTGGAGATCTCTTTTTTCACTTTCAGAGCAGCAGTCGACAGCTCTTCGTCTTTGGCTTTTGCCAAGAACGCATCCAGACCACCACGGTGATCAACAGAACGCAGAGCAGCTGCGGAAATGCGCAGCTTCACGCCACGGCCCAGTGTATCGGACTGCAGGGTGACGTCGTTCAGGTTCGGCAGAAACCGACGACGAGTTCTGTTTTTAGCATGGCTGACATTGTTGCCAGTCATCGGGCCTTTTCCGGTCAATTCGCAACGGCGCGACATGGGTTTATCCTTCGTATCTGCGGCATTCTCCTCAGCCCCGATCCATTCGGGAAACCGCATTAAATGCCAAATCACTAGGGCGCGGCCATTGGCTGCGCCCGAAAACTGGTTGGATGCGTTTAGGAGGAATTTGAGAGAGGGTCAAGTCATCTGCACAGGATTTGTGGCAAGATTCAGGGATTTCCTGCACAGCCTCCTGTGGATCCTTTACGCCAAGCGCCGAAACGCCCGTTTTCATGAACAAACAGCGGCACTCTGACGGGAATATTTGAACCACCGGGATGCAGGGGCGCACCTACTCAAACGCCTCATGCTACAGGTGGCAAAAAGCATGATTAAGTCAGGCTCTCCAACAGACTGCGCGCCGCCCCGGTCGGCGAGGTTTTACCAGCCCCGACCGCCTCCGCCAACGCAGCCATGCGCGCCTGCGCGTCCGCCGTTTGCAATTTCGCCAGCAGCGCGCCTTTGACTTCTTCTTCAAACCAATAGCGCGCCTGTTGTCCACGCCGCGCCTGCCAGTGACCGTTGTCACGGCGCCATTCAATCAACTGCTCCATAGCGGACCATGCGTCGTTCAGCCCTTCCTGCTCTAGGGCGGACACCATTTTGGCACAAGGGAAACCCTCGGGGTCTTGCGGGCGTTTGCGCATCAGACGCAGCGCACCGGTGTAATCCGCACAGGTACGGGTGGCCGTGGATTTCAATGCGCCATCGGCCTTGTTGACCAAAATCATGTCGGCCATTTCCATGATACCACGTTTGACCCCCTGCAATTCATCGCCACCCGCAGGCGCCAGTAACAGCAAGAACAGATCAGACAGCTCTGACACCACCGTTTCAGACTGCCCGACCCCAACCGTTTCAATCAATACGATGTCAAATCCAGCGGCCTCACACAAAGTCACCGCTTCGCGGGTCCGCCGAGCGACACCCCCCAGATGGTTCTGGCTGGGGGACGGGCGAATAAAGGCGTTTTTCTCACGGCTCAGGTGGTCCATCCGGGTTTTGTCCCCCAAAATAGAGCCGCCAGAGCGGGTTGAGCTGGGATCCACCGCCAAAACCGCCACCCGCAGTCCAAGGCCGATCAGCATCATGCCAAAAGATTCGATAAAAGTGGATTTCCCCACCCCCGGCGTGCCTGATAGGCCGATGCGCAGAGCTTCGCGGTTTGCGCCGCCCAACTGGCGCAACAACGCCTCAGCATCGCTACGATGATCAGGGCGTGCGCTTTCAATCAGAGTGATGGCACGCGCCAGGGCCCGACGTTCCCCGTTTAAGATCCTGTCGCTCATATCCGCGATATTCATAGCCTGCCTCTCATCCCAAAATTTCCGCCACTGTCACGCAAGCCTGCCCCGATTGTCCAGAACCGACGTAGGGGCCAGTCCGGTGTTTCGATCCAAACGCAAAGCGCTGCGCACCACTGGATGTGCCGCCCACCCCGCCGCCAAGCAAGGCGTTTATCGCTATCATGGCAAGATCCTCGCCGCCAAAGCTCAAATCCGGCGCGGGTCAAATCACATACGGCAACTCGGTTTAATCGCCTCGCCACCACACGGGGCACCGCAGAATCACCCGCAACACCCCGCTGGGCGCAACAGGCTGGACCTTTTGTGAAGGCCTCGCAATAAGGGGGCATGACCAACTATAGCCCCCGCCTGCCCATTGATGATGCCCTGCCTGCACTGTTGCAGGCCCTGCGTGACACTGGGCGTGCTGTGTTACAGGCCCCACCCGGAGCTGGTAAAACCACGCGCGTGCCGCTTGCGCTGTTGGATGCGGGGCTGGTTACGGGTAAAATCCTGATGTTGGAACCCCGGCGTCTGGCGGCGCGCGCGGCGGCCGAACGCATGGCCGACACACTGGGAGAGCGCCCCGGCGAAACGGTCGGCTACCGGATGCGGGGGGCCTCTAAAACCTCGCCGCAAACGCGAATCGAAGTGGTCACCGAAGGCATCCTCACCCGTATGTTGCAGTCGGACCCCGATCTGCCGGGCATCGGCGCGGTGATCTTTGACGAGTTTCACGAACGCTCATTAAATGCCGATCTGGGTCTGGCGCTGTGTTTAGAGGTGGCCGGCGCCCTACGCGAAGACCTGATGCTGATCGCCATGTCCGCCACATTAGACGCTGGCCCCGTCGCCAAATTGATGGAGGCCCCAATGGTCACATCAGACGGGCGCAGCTATCCGGTTGAAACCCGCTGGCTCGACAAACCGCTGTCGCCGCAGGCGCGCCGGTTGGATGCCTTGGTGGATCTGGTGGTGCAGGCGGATCGCGACACCCGCAAAATCGGTGGCGGCATCTTGGTGTTTCTACCGGGCGAAGGTGAAATCCGGCGCGCAGCGGCCCAGCTGGACGGTCGTCTGTCCGGCGATTGCGAAATTCGCCCCCTGTTTGGAGCCCTGCCCTTTGCTGAGCAGCAGGCTGCAATCCAGCCCCTGAAACATGGGCGCAAAGTGGTGCTCGCGACCTCCATCGCCGAGACATCATTGACCATTCAAGACGTCCGCGTTGTGGTCGATATGGGACAAGCGCGCCGGACCCGGTTTGATCCGGGATCTGGCATGTCGCGTCTGGTCACCGAAAAAGTCACCCGCGCCGAAGCAACACAGCGTCAGGGCCGTGCAGGTCGTGTTGCCGAAGGCCTCTGTTATCGCCTGTGGACCAAAGGTGAAGAAGGCGCGATGGCCGCCTTCCCACCCGCTGAAATCGAATCTGCGGACCTGACCGATCTGGCGCTTGAACTTGCCTTGTGGGGCGCGGCCCCCGAAGACCTGACCTTTTTGACGCCCCCCCCTGTGGGCAGCCTGTCTGAAGCCCAGACCCTGTTGCAGATGTTGGGGGCCCTGACCGCAGATCACCGGATCACCGCGCATGGCAAAGCCCTGTCAAAACTGCCGCTGCATCCGCGTTTGGGGCATATGCTGCTGCGCGCCGGACGCCCGGCTGCTCCGATTGCCGCGCTCCTGTCCGAACGCGATCCCTTGCGCGGCGCGCCCGCGGATCTGTCGCTGCGTCTGGACGCGCTGAAAAACCCAAAAGGGTTTGCCGCACGCCATCGGTTTCAGCTGAACCGCCCTGTGGTGGACCGGATCAAAGCCGAAACAAAACGGCTGACCGCCTATCTCGACAAATCCGCGCCAGATCACACCTCAGATCTCGGACCCGCCGCCATGGCCGCACTGGCCTATCCCGATCGGGTGGGACAGCGACGCAAAGGTGACACCCCACGCTATGTGCTGTCCGGCGGCAAGGGCTGCGTCCTGCGCCCCGAGGACCCACTGGCCAGCGCGCCCTTTTTGGTGGCGCTCGACACCGACGGCAACCCGCGTGAAGCCCGCATTCGGCTGGCGTCTCAGATCAACCATGCCGAAATCCGTGAGCTATTTGCCGATCAGCTAAACAACGTGTCCCTGTGCAGCTGGTCCAAACGGGACCGCCGCGTGGTCTCCCGTCGCCAACTGCAATTTGGCACTGTCCTGCTGGATGACCAGATCTGGAAAGACGTGCCCGCCGATCAAGTGGCCGTGGCCATGCTGGAGGGCGTTCGCGATCTCGGCCTGCGCCTCACCGGAGCTGCGGCCCGCCTGGCAGCCCGTGTCGAACTGGTCCGCGCCGAAGGCCATGACCTGCCAGATTTCACGCTGACCGGTCTGACGGACACGCTCGAAGACTGGTTACTGCCGATGCTAAGCAATGTGCGCAGTGCCGAGGACTGGAAACGCTTTGATCCGCTGCCCGCTCTTCAGGCCGCGCTGTCGTGGGAACAAACCCAGCTCTTGGACCGCGAAGCCCCCGGAGGGTTCAAAACCCCGCTGGGCCGTAAAATCCCAATCGATTACTCAGGTGAAATCCCCGAAATTTCCGTCCGCTTGCAGGAAATGTTTGGCGTCACCCGTCACCCCACGGTGGGCGGCGTCGCCCTGAAGGTCTCACTGCTGTCCCCCGCCCAGCGCCCTATTCAGATTACCCGTGATTTACCGGGGTTTTGGGCGGGCTCATATGAAGACGTGCGCAAAGACATGCGCGCGCAATACCCCAGACACCCCTGGCCCGAAGATCCCACCGAAGCCGACCCGACCCTGCGGGCCAAACGGCGAAAGTGAAACCAAACCGCGCCCTCGCCCTGCCCATCGGCCCCAGCGAAGCTCCCAGTTCGCCAAAACAGGCCAAAGACCCCCGCCGGCAAATCACACAAAGATGTATCGCAGTTGCGCAATTCCCCGTAAAATCGCCTTGAACCACTGGTACCCCGAGGTATGGTTGCTAAAACTCTACTGAGAACGGTCGATACACGACTCCGAGCCAAGCACATGACCCACACGCTGAATGGGATCTGGGAAGAATATCTCAGACCTATGATATTTCGCCCACGGCGTCTGCAAGTTGCGGCGCTCTGCCTGCGCCAAACGGACGCGGGTCCCAAAGTCTTGCTGATCACCAGCCGGGACAGTGGCCGCTGGATCATACCAAAAGGCTGGCCGATGACCGGTAAAACCTGCGCCGAAGCCGCCCTGCAAGAAGCCTGGGAAGAAGCCGGTGTTACCAACTCTCAGATCGATGACACTCCGATGGGATCGTACAACTACGACAAACGACGTGACAACGGCGCGGTCGAACCGGTGACTGTGCTGATATACCGCGTGTCGGTGACGGACCTTGCAGATGACTTTCCCGAGGTTGATCAACGCAAACGCCGCTGGTTTACCCCGCTCAAGGCCGCAACCTTGGTTGCCGAACCCGAGTTGCAAGCGGTTCTGCGCGCTTTATGATAGACGACCAGCCCGTAATGGACCTGCACTGTCTACATATGCAGCGGACCACCACTGCGGCGCCCGAAGGTCAAGGAAGAACACATGAGCGACACGCCTGAACCCGCAGGCTGGAAAACGCTGGACAAAGATCTAAAACGGATTTCCCAGCTGGAACTGGCCACGGCCTATGTCTCCCGCCCTTTGGTTGCTCCCGGACTTGCCTTGGCTTTTATCGTTCTGGCCTCGGTCATCGCCGCTGTGGTCCTGGGGGGGGAGGGCCACAACGTGATTGTGGTCGCAGCAGCCGGATTTGGGGCCTATATGGCGCTGAACATCGGTGCAAACGATGTCTCCAACAATATGGGTCCTGCGGTGGGTGCCCGCGCGCTGTCACTGGGGGGCGCGTTGTTAATTGCCGCCCTCGCCGAAAGCGCAGGCGCCCTTTTGGCTGGCGACTCGGTGGTGAAAACCATTTCAAACAATATCATTCCACCAGACAGCGTGACCGACAGTCAAACCTTTGTCTGGGCCATGATGGCGGCACTGATGGCAGCGGCACTCTGGGTTAATCTGGCCACATGGGTTGGCGCCCCGGTGTCAACGACCCACTCCATCATCGGAGGCGTTGTCGGGGCCGGTGTTCTGGCCGCGGGCGCCGATGCGGTAAACTGGCACATTGTTGGGCTGATTGCGGCAAGCTGGATGTTTTCCCCCGCCTTGGCTGGGGTGATCGCCGCGTTGATTTTGGCCTTTATCAAGATCTACATTCTGTATCAGCCAGACCCCATCGCCGCCGCGCGCCGCTGGGTGCCGGTTTTGCTGGCATTAATGGGGGGTGTTTTTGCGGCCTATCTGGCGCACAAAGGTCTGGGCCGTCTGTGGCATATGCCACTTCAGAATACTTTGCTGTTTGGCGCAGGCGTGGGGCTTGCGATCTATGTGGTGGCGCGCCCGCTCGTTCACCGTCAATCCCTTGGCATGAGCAACCGATCCAGATCTCTCAAAGCGCTGTTTTCATGGCCGCTGGTGATTGCAGCCACCCTATTGTCGTTTGCCCATGGCGGCAACGACGTGGCCAATGCCATTGGTCCATTGGCCGCCATTGTGCAGACGCTTCAGACCGGTACGGCAACCGCCGAAGTGCCTGTTCCTGCCTGGGTTATGGTTATCGGGGCATTTGGAATCTCTCTGGGCCTGTTTCTGTTTGGACCAAAGTTGATCCGAATGGTGGGGGATCAGATCACCAAACTAAACCCGATGCGCGCGTTCTGTGTCTCTTTGTCGACGGCCTTTACGGTGCTTCTGGCCAGTGGTCTGGGTCTTCCGGTGTCATCCACCCATATCGCCGTTGGCGCAGTGTTTGGGGTTGGTTTTTTCCGCGAATGGTTCCTCGAACACCGGCGCAAATCCAGTGTGGCGCCCAGAGCCAAAGTGCAACACCTTGCCAGCGAAGAACACCGACGCCGCAAATTGGTTCGTCGCAGCCATTTCATGACCATTGTCGCAGCATGGGTCATCACCGTGCCGGCCTCAGCGCTTATTTCTGCGCTGCTGTATGCGCTGCTGCGCCAGATCGCGGGCTAACAGATACGCGCTGTGTGGCCGGGACCAAACATGGCCCCGGCCACACAGTCGGGATATGGCTCAAAGACCAAGGCACCAGCGCATAACGGCTTTTTGCGCATGCAGACGGTTTTCCGCCTCGTCAAAGATCACAGATTGCGGGCCATCCATCACCGAGGATGTCACCTCTTCTTCGCGGTGGGCAGGCAGGCAATGCATAAACAGCGCATCAGATTTGGCATGCGCCATCAACGCGTCGTTGACCTGATACCCACGCAGCATGTTGTGGCGCCGTTCTTTTGACGACTGACTGTCATGCATCGACACCCAAGTGTCTGCCACCACCAGATCAGCACCTGTGACGGCCTTAACCGGGTCGCGCTCAATGCTGATGGTTGACCCCATTTTGCGCGCCAAAGCCACAAATTCATCTTCGGGGTCTAATTGTGAAGGACCGGTAAAGGTGAGATCAAACCCAAACTGCCCCGCCGCATGCAGGAAGGAGGCGCAGACGTTGTTTCCATCTCCCGCCCAGACGACTTTTTTGCCCTTGATCGAGCCGCGGTGCTCTTCGTAGGTCAGAATATCAGCCATGATCTGGCACGGATGGGTGCGGTCGGTCAGGCCGTTGATCACCGGCACGGTTGCATATTCCGACATTTCCATCAGCACGGTTTCATCGAAGGTGCGGATCATGATCAGGTCCACATAGCGGCTAAGGACACGGGCGGTGTCTGCAATGGTTTCCCCATGGCCCAATTGCATGTCCTTGCCGGACAGCACCATGGTTTGCCCACCCATCTGACGCACGCCCACATCAAAGGACACCCGCGTCCGGGTTGAGGGTTTTTCAAAGATCAGCGCCACCATATGGCCAGCCAAGGGCTGTGTGTCATCCAGGGCCCCTTTTGGGCGTCCCTGGCGCGCCTGTTTCATCTGTGCGGCCTGGGCAATGATGGCCTGCAGATCCTGTGCATCGGTCTTATGGATATCTAGAAAGTGGTTCATCACATCTGTCTTTCATGTCGCAGAGCGCCGGGGGCTGTCTGCCCCCGGACCCCCGCGGGTATTTACGGCCAAAAAGAGGGGCCTTTTGCATTCTCGTGAAACGGTCAGGCTGCGCTAACCTGACTGGCCGCGCGATCCAGACGGTCATGAGCCGCCTCGATGTCCGCATCGGTCAGGTTGAGCGCAGGCAGCAGGCGGATCACATTGTCGGCTGCGGGCACGGTGATCAGCTGATTGTCAAACCCCGCCTGGACCAGTTCCATATTGCTGGAGACACATTTCAGCCCCAACATCATCCCGGATCCGCGAACCTCAGAAAATACGTCAGGATGGCTGGCCACCAGCCCCTCCAGTTTTTGGCGGAACAGACCCGCCTTGCGATTGACCTCAGCCAGAAACGCAGGCTTGGCGATTTCGTTCAGCACGGCATTGCCCACGGCACAGCCCAAGGGATTGCCGCCATAGGTCGAACCGTGCGTGCCCGCTGTCATGCCGGACGCCGCATTTTCCGTGGCCAGCACGGCCCCCAGTGGAAAACCACCGCCGATGCCTTTGGCAACCATCATGATGTCTGGGGTGACGCCTGACCATTCGTGGGCAAACAATTTCCCGGTCCGACCTACGCCACATTGGACCTCGTCAAAGATCAACAAGATGCCATTTTCATCGCAGATCTGGCGCAGAGCTTTCATCTCGGCATCTGGCACTGGGCGAATACCACCCTCGCCCTGCACCGGTTCAATCAAAATAGCTGCTGTTTTATCACTGATCGCATTGGTCACCCCATCCAGGTCACCAAAGGTCAGGTGCACAAATCCCGGAAGCAAGGGGCCAAAGCCTTTGGTCATTTTTTCCGACCCAGCTGCGGCAATGCCTGCGGAAGAGCGGCCATGGAACGCGCCGTCAAAGGTGATGATCTCGACCCGCTCTGGCTGGTCTTTGTCGTAGAAATACTTGCGCGCCATTTTCACTGCCAGCTCGCAGGATTCGGTGCCGGAATTGGTGAAAAACACGGTATCGGCAAAGGTGTGCTCTACCAAAGTATCAGCAAGCTGCTGCTGCTGCGGGATTTGATAGAGGTTCGAGACATGCCACAGGTTCTGCGCCTGGCTGGTCAGTGCTTCAACCAACACGGGATGCGCATGGCCCAGCGCGTTGACGGCGATGCCTGCGCCCAGATCCAAAAAGCGACGGCCATCAGCTTCGATCAGCCAAGAGCCTTCCCCCTTCACAAAGTGAAGTGGGGCGCGGGAATAGGTGGGCAATACGGACGCGATCATCTGCGATCATCCTTCTTCTCAGAACTTGAGGCCAAAGCTGTGCATAAGCCGGGCCGGTGGGTCAATCATTTTGGAGTGGTTTGTGCCAATCAGGCAGGCACAGGGATCAATTCGGGCGTATCGCCCGTTCGCATGCTTTAGCGTCGACGTCGGAACGTCAGAGTGATGGCATATTTGATCATGGGCCGTTCCATAACGAAGGTTTTGGTCTTTGTGAAGCCCTTATGTCAGCGTTTTCCGCCGTTTTGAAACCCTTCTACGCGACTGTACCCGTCGGCCCAGCCTGGCCAGCGCGGATCCCGGCCAGCGTTCTATTCAGATTGCACGGGCAGCAGCTGCCCCCCAATAGGGACGACGTTAGTTTTTCAATCGATACCCGGTGCGCAGCATCCACCATGCCAGCGTACACATGGCAACGCAGGCGGATACACACACAGCCGCCCCCAATAGTGGCGCGCTGTCTGATGTTCCAATCACCCCGTAACGCACACCATCGATGAGGTAGAACACCGGGTTTACCCGTGACAGTGCCTGCAACACAGGTGGCAAGGCCGAAACCGAGTAAAACGTGCCCGACAGAAACGCCAAAGGAGTCACAATGAAATTGGTAATCGCGGCCATTTGGTCAAACTTGTCGGCAAACACCCCTGCAATGATACCAATCCCCCCCAGCAGGATCGCCCCCAGAATCACAAAGCCCAAAGCCACCAGTGGATGGGCCGGCACCACGCCCAGAGCGAGCATTAAGCCCAGACCAATGCCGACTGCGACAAACAGCCCCCGCGCCACCGCACCGGCCAAATAGCCCATCAGCAATTCAAGCCCCGACAAAGGCGGCATCAGTGTATCCACAATATTGCCCTGCACCTTGGAAATCACAATCGAAGACGAGGTATTGGCAAAAGCATTCTGGATCACCGTCATGGTCAGGATTCCTGGCGCCAAAAAGTGCAAAAAGGGCACGCCCATCACATCCCCCCGGCTGGGTCCGATGGCGATATTGAAGATCAATAAAAACAGGGCTGCCGTGACCATCGGCGCCATCAGAGTCTGGGTCCAAACCACCCAGAAGCGCTTGATTTCACGTAAGGCAAGGGTCTGCATGCCCAAACGGTTGAATCGACCAAACCGTCGTTCGCCCAATTCCACTTTGTATCCGGTCTCAGCCATCTGTGCCTCGTGTCGTTGTTGTCCCCTTGCATAGCTTCTTACACACAACGTGCAAGATGCCTTGTAACTCGGCCATGAGTGACTAGAATAGAACGCTGATACGGAATTCGATGGCGGCCGCAGGAACCTGGGGCCGCTATTAGCTTGGAAAGGCAAAATATGTCCTGGACAGACGAGCGCGTTGAACTGCTCAAAAAAATGTGGGGCGAAGGTCAGTCGGCCAGCCAG
This sequence comes from uncultured Paracoccaceae bacterium, assembly GCA_947492585.1. GTDB lineage: Bacteria > Pseudomonadota > Alphaproteobacteria > Rhodobacterales > Rhodobacteraceae > Epibacterium. Next base: position 30,887 of record CANLND010000016.1, on the reverse strand, counting down.
ATCGCCAAGGAACTGGGGGGTGTGACCCGCAATGCCGTAATCGGCAAGGTACACCGTCTGGGACTGTCCAACCGCACGACCACTGCGGCCAAGACACCCGAGGCCAAAGAAAAGCCTCCCGCGCCCGCGCCCAAAGCGGCCGCGCCCAAACCAAAGCCGCAGCCCAAAACCGAGCCTGCGCGCCCGCAGACACCGGAACCCGCGACCGCTGAGGCACGGCCAAACCTGCCTGCACGCAAGCAGATCATCCCAGCTGGGCAGCCCCTGCCGCCCCAGCCTTCGGCCAATGAAATCAGCCCCGAAGCACTGGCCAAAGTCAACGAAGTTGAGAAAAAAGCCAAAAAGCTGGGCCTGATGGAATTGACCGAGCGGACCTGCAAATGGCCGGTTGGCGATCCCGCCACCGAAGATTTCTGGTTCTGCGGTTTGCCCGTTCAACAAGGCAAACCGTATTGCGAGGCCCATGTCGGCGTTGCGTTCCAACCGATGAGCACACGTCGCGATCGCAAACGCTAACTGATTCGCGTCAAATCCCCCAAAGCGCCCCGGTTCACCCCGAACGGGGCGCTTTCCGTTTTGCCAGCCCTGTGTCTCCCTGCGGGATGCCAGATGGGTCAGCCCGATCACCGCTGCACATTGTCACGCAGCATCACATTCCCACGGCGGGCCGCATGTGTCATATGCGAAGCCGCTCAAATCGGCTACTACGTCGACCGAAACAGAAAAAAGCAGGCACATGTTCGATCAAACTGACACCTCTCAGCAGCAGCCCCAAACGCGCGGCGCGCGGGAATGGATAAAAATCCTGGCCGCATATCGCGACTCAAGTACCCCACGTTCCGTTTTTGAACTTGTGGTAACGTTGGGCGCGTTTGTTGTGCTGTGGGGCATCGCTTGGAAATTGCTCAGCGTCAGCTATGTGTTGAGTTTTGCGGTCTCTCTGATCAACGCCGGTTTTCTGTTGCGCCTTTTTGCCATTCAACATGATTGCGGCCACGGCTCTTTTTTCAAAAATCGCACCGCGAACGACTGGCTGGGACGGTTTTTGGGTGTGCTCACGCTGACCCCGTATGACGTGTGGAAACGCACCCATTCGGTTCACCACAATTGCACTGGAAATCTGGGCCGCCGCGGCATGGGGGACATCCACACCAAAACTGTCGCTGAATATCATGCGCTGACCAGATCCCAGCAGTTGTTGTACCGGTTGTATCGCAATCCCGTGCTGCTGTTTGGCTTTGGTCCGGGCTATTTGTTCTTTATCCAAAACCGCCTGCCGCTTGGCCTGACCGAACACCGCCAGTTCTGGATCAGCGCCATGGGCACCAATGCTGTTCTGGCCCTCTGGTTGACCGTGACCTATCTGATCGGTGGCCTGATGCCGCTGGTGCTGATCTTTGTGCCCTCAACATTGCTGGCGGCGACAATCGGCATGTGGCTGTTTTATGTTCAGCATCAGTTTGAAACCACCCATTGGGAAGCCGACGAAGACTGGCATATGCATGAAGCGGCACTAGAGGGCAGCTCGCACTACGTTATGCACCCTGTTCTGCAATGGATGAGCGCCAATATCGGCATTCACCATGTGCACCACTTGAACAGCCGGATCCCGTTTTACCGTCTCCCCGAAGTGCTGAACGATCACATCGACCTTGCCGAAAGCAATCGCATGACGATCCGCGAAAGCTTTCAGAACGCCCGCCTGCATTTGTGGGATGAAAACAGCAAGACGCTGGTCTCGTTCAAACAGGCGCGCCAGTTGCGCGGCTGATCCGCACACCACGTGACATCAAAAAGGCCGGGCGCACATTCCAGTGCGCCCGGCCTTTTTTTTTGTATTGACCCAAAACGCTTCGGCTACGTCACAATAGCGTCAGCGTAGCGATCCGCCCCCTCAGTGGGTTTTGGGTGCGGGTGAGCTAAAGTTTGGAATGGTATTTTCAGACGCGGGCTTTGGCTCAATTCCGGGCCAATTGCCGGTGGCCAGATTGATATTGCCCGAAATGTCTTGTTCCCAGAACCCTACCACATTTTTGGTGATGTTGAGATACAGCTTGTCGTCCACGATCCGCCACAGATGTGGGTTGCCCGGAACCTTGCCACCGCGTGATACGCCATAGGCGCAGTGGCCGTCATATTGCGGCGCATAATAATCCGGGTTGCTCAGAAACGTGTCGCGGTTTTCTGTGGTCGCAAACGCAAAGGTCGACCCGTTATACTCTGCGGTGATCGATGCCTTGCCCGGAACCGCATTGGGTTGCGCCGTGCCAACGGATGATTGCGTCAGGCCACGATAGGCAACCACATCATAACCAGAAACCGCAAATCCGGTTTCATCCAGATACTGTTCCCCAGCAAAGGCCGGGAGGGCAAAACTGGCCGCCGTAAGTGCAGCAAAGACAAATCGTTTCATGATCGCTCCTATTGAGAATAGATGTCGCACGCGGCTTTTGCGTGCCCTTGGCGTTACAATATGGGTTTTGCACCTTATGCGAAGGGGGGCTCACGGCTCTGTGTTTATGGATGAGCGTCTGTGACAGAAACAGCCCCTTTCGTTACAGGTTTTGTAAAAACAAAGGTTTTTGTAAAAACAAAGGTTCCAGTCATTGGAATTTGTGCCCCGCCCCTTATGTCTGTGCACGCAGCCCGTGTGAACACGCCAAGCGGCCGCACCAAAACACAGGCCCCAACTGGGGCGTAGATCGAAAAGACAGGGCATATCTTATGACAGAGACAACCTACACTCCCCCTAAGGTCTGGGTTTGGGAACAGGGCAACGGGGGCGAATTCGCCAGCATCAACCGCCCCATCGCAGGCGCCACCCACGACAAAGAGCTGCCCATTGGGAAGCATCCGCTGCAGCTTTATTCTTTGGCCACGCCAAATGGTGTGAAAGTCACCGTCCTACTGGAAGAATTGCTGGCTGCAGGTCACACAGGAGCCGAATATGACGCCTGGCTGATCAAAATCGGGGACGGCGATCAATTTGGGTCCGACTTTGTCGAGATCAACCCAAATTCGAAAATCCCTGCTCTGATGGATCGCTCCGGAGACGCGCCCGTGCCGGTGTTTGAAAGCGGATCGATCTTGGTACATCTGGCCGAGAAATTCGGCGCCTTCCTGCCAAAGGCAGGGGCCGAGCGCACGCAGGTGATGAACTGGCTGTTCTGGCAAATGGGCAGCGCCCCGTATCTGGGCGGGGGCTTTGGCCACTTCTATGCCTACGCGCCAGAGAAATGGCAGTATCCCATCGACCGCTTTGCCATGGAAACAAAGCGCCAGCTGGACGTATTGGACCAGCAATTGGCCAAGACGACCTATATCGCTGGGGACAGCTATTCGATTGCCGACATGGCCATCTGGTCTTGGTATGGTCAGCTGGTTCTGGGCCGCCTCTACGGGGCAGCAGAGTTTCTGGACGTCGAAAGCTACACCAATTTGCTACGATGGGCCAAACGGATCGACGCCCGCCCCGCGGTACAACGCGGCCGAATGGTAAACCGCGCCTTTGGTGACCTCGAAACCCAACTGTGGGAGCGCCACAGCGCCGAAGATTTCGCAACCCAAACGCAAGACAAGTTGGACGCCAAAGACAGCGCCCCAGACTAGGTGTTTCGCCGCAAAACGCAGCTCTCCCGCGCCCGCGGCTGGCCGTCTGAGACGGCCCAGCCTAACGGCCTTGGGCCCAGCAGCGCGCCTGCGGCGCGCTGCTGGCACCGATCATCTAGAGCACTCGCGCCGACCGCAGACCGCGCCGCGCTTTGCGCGGCGCCCGGCCCAACGGGAAGCGATTTTGTCAAAAATCAATGACAGGCGGGAGCCCCGCCCTGCCGCCTGTTCCCGTACGGTCCCCCCCAAAGAAGATCTGCGTTCAGACCAGACGTGGAGGCTTGTCCGGATCAGATCCCGGCGCGGCTGGTGATGACCTTTGGGTCGTTTTCAAAGCGGGCAGCTCAAAACGAAGGCCAACGCGCGCCAGACGCGCTGCGGCGGGATCTTCTGCTGCAAAGAACCCAACATCCAAAGCCCCCACTTCAATTCCTGAAAAGGTCAACGCCTCCGACACCGCTTTGGCAAGGGCCTCTTGTGCCCCATCGGTTGCATCAACAAACCCCAGCAAGTGCCCCTGACCACCGCCTGAGTACCGCAGCGCAACCAGATAAGCATTTGTGGCCAGTCCCGCAGCGGTTGCCAGCTTCACATCCAACGCGGTCAGCAACGCTTCGGGCAGGCCAGCAGGCGGCAAAAACTCTTCGACCCCCGCTTCCACCTGTTCCGGCGCATGCCCCAAGGTCTGGTGCAACCAGGACACCGCCGCATCCGGGATCAAGATGGCCGACGGCGCCACCTCAAGATTGACCCCCAACCCAATGTCTTGCCCCACCAGCATCTGCACTACACCACGCCCTGACAGTGCAACATAAGGCACCACCCGTCCTGCAAATGCCGCAAGCCGTTCCTCGCGATCAAATACCAGCACAAATCGCCCGTCTTCGGTGTCAAAAACTGACGGCGAAATCTCGTCTCCTTCGGGCTCCTCCCCCAGCATCATGAACAGCTCACAGTCGGCAAGGCGTTCGTAAAACTGCAGGCGCGCGGTCTCGTTGGCAGGCTCTTGCTCCATCGCCGCATGCGCCAGATCCAAAGGGGTCGGTTCGGTCATTGCATCACATCCTTTACCCGGTTGCGCAGGACCGGCAGCAGCTGATCCTCGAACCATTGGTTCCGTTTCAACCAACCGGTATTGCGCCACGACGGATGTGGCAAGGGAAACACGCCGTCACCCTGATCTGCCCACCCCCGCACGACCTCGGTGACACCAGCGCGGGTGCCCAAATGATATTTATGTGCATGCCCTCCAACCAACACGCGCAGCTGAATATGGGGCAATGCCGCCAACACGCGCGCATGCCACGTTTCCCCGCAGATTTTTGGTGGCGGCAAATCAGATTTCGACGCTGAATAGCCAGGAAAACAAAACGCCATCGGTACAATGGCAATCCGACTTTGATCGTAAAATTGTTCGTTCCGAAGACCAAGCCAAGACCGCAACCGGTCGCCGGAGGCATCCGTAAACGGCTGCCCGCTTTCGTGTACACGCAGCCCCGGCGCCTGCCCCGCGATCAAGATACGCGCCGAACTTTGAAACCACGCCACCGGTCGTGGGGCATGGCCCGTCGCCGTGGCCGAAAACCGGTCAGCACACAACCTGCACGCCCGAATTTCATCTGCCAAACGCTCAGTCGAGGGCTGCGATGACATGTGCTCCCCCAAGAGGCCAAAGCGCAAGGATGTTAGACCCGCATCGATCCTCAAACGTGGTTAATACTTCCTTGATAAAATAGAGTATAATTTGACATAATAAAGCCAAAATCACGCCATATCGGATTAATACTCTCACGCTAGAGTATCAAAAGCCCCCCATTTACTGGGTTCACAATTTCTATGCGCCAAACGCGGCCCATCTGAGCAGCACCGGAACACCTGATGCTTGAGTTCGAAAACGTCAGCAAGTCCTTCTGGACGGGCACCCAACGCAAGGTCATCCTGGATAAGGTGTCCTTCAAGGTCGAACTTGGCAATTCGGTTGGCATCCTTGCGCCCAATGGCACCGGTAAAACCACATTGGTGAATATGATGGCCGGGCTCGAAAAACCGGACGAGGGTGAAATTCGCCGCAGCAGTAAAATTTCGTTTCCGTTGGGCTTTATGGGCGGTGTGGTGTCGCGTTTGTCCGCCATGGAGAACGCTCGATACATCGCCAAAATCTATGGTCTGGATCCCGATTATGTCGAAGCCTACTGCCGCTGGCTGTGTGGTCTAGGGGAGTATTTTGATCAGCCCCTTGGCACCTATTCCTCGGGAATGCGCGCACGGTTCAACTTTTCACTGATGCTGGCGTTGGATTTCGACATCTATTTAATCGATGAGGGCATGCCAAGCACGACGGATGTTGAATTCAACAAAAAGGCCGGCTCAATCCTGGAAGAGCGCTTGAAGACGACGACTATTGTGATTGTGTCACATCAGCCTAAAACCCTTGAAAAATTTGCCCGCACCGCCGCGGTGCTTTTGGACGGGCAATTGTACATGTTTGACTCCTTGGAAGAAGCGAAACAGCTCTATGACTATGAAACCCAAGGCTAAGAAATTCCGCATCCGCCGCAACTCGGACGCAAAGCCCGACACCCCGCCCGCAACGGCGCGGGCTGTCGCAGGCCCTCTTGCTGATTCAGGAACGTCACAGCCCTCCAAAACGCCCCCCCGTGCCCGCAACACTGCCCCCGCTCCGGCCGCGGCGTCAGATGATCAGAGCCCAAGCAAAGCGTCCAAAATGGCGGATAGGCTAGGTGCCCCGCGCGAAACGTCAATGGATACCGATATAGAGGCGATCAAGCGCGAAGGGCTGACCGGTCGTCAACTGCGCATGGCGCGCCGTCTGGCGATGAAAAATGGCCTGGCCGCCACGTCAGATTTTGACGCGGTGCGTCTGTTGCGCACCAAGGGCATCGATCCCTTCAAACATGCGAATATGCTGGAACTGGTGGTGCCCAAAAACACCGCCCAACCCGAAGGCAGCCCCGCCGCGCCGACGGCCGTTCAGCTGCCCCAGACGGTGCCCACTGGCAAAACCAATCTGCCTTCAACCGAACTCAGCCCGGCGGAACGGCGCACCAAAGAAATCAAGAGCATCCAGGAAGACATCGCGCGCAGACGGCGGCGCAAGATGGCGCTATTGCTGGGACGTCTGGCCTTTTTTGTCGTCATTCCGACAACTGCGACCGGCGTCTATTTCTACAATTATGCCACGCCTATGTACTCGTCCAAATCCGAATTTCTGGTGCTCAAGGCAGACGGCGGCGGTGGCGCGGGGGGATTGCTGCGCGGCACCCAGTTTGCCACCAGTCAGGATTCAATTGCCGTACAGGGCTATCTGGAATCCAAAGAGGCCATGCTACGTCTGGACCGTGAGGTCGGATTTAAGGCCCATTTCACCCAAGAGTGGATCGACCCGATCCAACGCCTAAAGCCTGAGCCCACCAACGAAGAAGCCTTCAAAACCTTTGGGCGCAATGTGAAAATTGGCTATGATCCAACCGAAGGCGTCATCCGCATGGAGGTTTCGGCCGCCGATCCCGAGGTTGCGGCTGAATTTTCGAGCAAGCTGATTTCTTATGCGCAAGAGAAAGTAAACAATCTGTCCCGGCAGAAACGTACGGATCAGATGTCGGAATCTGAATTCGCGCTTGAACGGGCCGAATCGCAGCGCCGCGACGCGCAGGAGAATCTGGTTTTGTTGCAACAAAAGGGCAGCGTTCTGGATCCCGAAGGGGTGATTACCTCGTTGCGGTCGCAAATCAGCACCTTTGAATTGCAATTGCAGGAAAAACAACTGGAGCTGGCCGCATTGCGCGACAACAGCCGCCCGAACCGCGCCAAAGTGGCCGGAGTCGAAGGCGACATCAACCGGCTTGAAACGGTTATCGCCAATCTGAATGGCCGGATGCAGGATGCTTCGGCAGGCGAAAATTCTCTGGCCAATCTGCGCGTTCAAATCCAGATGGCGCAGATGGACCTGGCAACGCGCGACCTGATGCTGCAAGCCGCGCTGGAACAGGTGCAATCGACGCAGATGGAAGCCAACCGTCAGGTGCGCTATCTGACCACCCATGTCGAGCCTGTCGCAAGCGAAGAACCGTCTTATCCGCGCAAGTTTGAAAACACCGTTCTGGCCTTTTTGGTGTTTTCCGGTATTTATCTGATGTGTTCGCTCACCGCGTCCATTCTCAGAGAACAGGTTTCGTCTTAACCATGAAAAATATCGATATTGCCGGCCTCACCGTGGGCAACGACAGCCCGCTGACCATTATTGCAGGCCCGTGCCAGTTGGAAAGTGCTGATCACGCGCAGATGATTGCAGGCGCGATGAAAGAGGCCTGCGATCAGGCTGGCGCGCAATTTGTGTTCAAAGCCTCATATGACAAAGCCAACCGCACCTCCCTTTCGGGCAAGCGTGGGCTGGGCCTCGAAGCCGGATTGAAAATTTTGCAAGACGTCAGCAAGGCCCTTGATGTGCCAGTGCTGACAGATGTGCATACAGCCGACCAATGCGCGGTAGCTGCGGACGCAGTGGACATCCTACAAATTCCCGCCTTTCTGTGCCGTCAGACCGACATGCTGATTGCGGCGGGTGAAACCGGCAAAGCCATCAACATCAAAAAGGGCCAGTTTCTGGCCCCGTGGGACATGGCAAATGTCGTGTCCAAAGTGGAAAGCACCGGCAACACCAATATTTTGCTGACCGAACGCGGCACCTCGTTTGGTTACAACACGCTGGTGACAGACATGCGCGGCCTGCCACAAATGGCCCAAGGGGGCTATCCAGTGGTTATGGACGCAACCCATTCGGTACAGCAACCCGGCGGCAAAGGTGGATCGTCCGGTGGGCAGCGCGAATTTGCGCCCCTGATGGCGCGGGCGGCTGTGTCATTGGGCATCGCGGCGGTGTTCATCGAAACCCACGAAGATCCCGACACGGCTCCGTCGGACGGCCCGAACATGATCTATCTGGATCAAATGCCTGCGCTGGTCAAAAGCCTGATGCAGTTTGACGCGCTGGCCAAAGCGGACCCCATCCGCATCTGATAAATTATGACATTTCCCCTGCTAACGCAGGCGATCCGCGCGCCCGCCTCACGGCGGGCGCGCTTGCGTTTTGCGGCACAGTCAGTGCAGATCAGTTCCCAGATAGAAACTTCAAAAATTGCTCTTTGGCTTCCTGTTCGATCCGATCCTTCAACACTTCATTCAGGTCTTGATCTGGTTCAATCACAGCCTCCAACTCGTCACTTAGCTTTTCACGCACTTGTTCTTTGGCGCGCTCTTCCACAGCATCCAGTTTGGGCTGCAATGCCTGTTTCAGATCGGGGCGAATTTTGGGATCAGACCACGGCCCGGTGATCTTGACCGGAATAGTCAGCAGCCGCCCGCTCCCGGTGGTCAGCGCAGGGGTAAAGAGATAGTCCAGCTGCTGCGCGCCGATCATCACCCGTCCCGCGCCTTTGGCTTGGACCCCTTTGAGGCGCAACACCAAATCATCATTGTGAAGCGTGCCGTCACGCAGCGTATAGCTGGCGCTGAGCTGATCAAACACAGTGGAGCCGCCGTTGCCCCCGCCCGTTTTCATCAGCGCCTCCAGATCGAACCCGGTAAAGAAGCCTTTGCCCACCTCAAACCAGCCCTCGCCAGACAGGGAGTTCATGATAGCGTCCAGCGAGTCCCCTGCGCCCAGATAGCGGATCGCCCCCAGCGCCTCGCCGTTCAAACGGTCAAAACCCGCTGTTTCGCCCAACGCCTGCTCCAACAGGATGCCATTAAAACTGAGATCCCCGCCGACCGACAGGCCACCGCGATTGTTGACCACCATCTGGCCCTGAACCGTGCCTCCAAATAGCGCAGCCGGTTGAAATTCGACCACAGCACGCGCGCGCTCCAGTGACAGGTTCAGCTGGCTTTTGCCAAACTGCACCGCATCGGTCTTCAGACTGTCAAACCCCAGCGCAATGCGCCCGTTGACCCGTGCCAATGCGCTGGCATCCAGTGGCGCCTGCGACCAGCCTTGTGTTTCAATCGATCCGCCAGGCCCCGCGTCGGGGGCGCTGGAAAGCCCCGAGAAATCAAGCGCCCCCCCGGTCAACGCACCAGTGATTTCAGGCACAGCGCCGCCCAGTTTCAGCTCAAGCTGTCCGGTCAGTTTGTTGTCACCCAATCCTAACGACAAATCCTGCAAGGTAAGTGGAGCCCCAGCGGCATATGACGTCTTTGCTGCCGCAGTGATATGCGGCCCCAGTCCCGCGGGCACAGTGACATCTGCAAACCCCAGCGCTGCCAGCGCCTTTTCGGGGTCACGCGCGTCTAGTTGCGCCTGACCGTCAATCATTCCAGCATGGGACGCCCGTCCCTTAAATTGCATCTGCGCCCCGGGAGCCACAACAGAGAGCGCAACGTCGGCATCAGCGCCGCTCAGGAAATCCGAAAATGTTCCGACCGCGCCCGACACATGCACAGGCTCACCACCCGGACGCACTCTCAGGTCAATCTGCGCCGTGCCATTTGGCTCGGGCCAATTCAGATCCAAATCCACCTGTTTAAATTCAACCGGCGCGCTGCCATCTGCCACATACCGCAAGGTCGCGCCGCGCAGCGCCAGCTGCTCAACGCTAAAGACACGCGCCTCAGACGAGGCCTCAGAGGTCGATGTGGAAGCCGTCTCAGGTTGGTTCAGCTCCCAATTGCCCTGTCCGGCGGCATTGGTCGCCAAGTTCAGAACCGGCAGGATGGCCGAAACTTCGGTGATCCGCACCGTTCCGGTGATAAGATCCGCCGCATCCAACCCGATCGTCAAACGCTCGGCCTGCATCAACGGCTGCGGCCCGGACCACGGGGCGTTTTCAAACTGCACCCCATCGGCCTTGATGCCCAGCGTCGGCCAAAAACTGAACCGCACCGGACCATCAATAGTCAGCGCCCGGCCTGTTTGCTTTGCCACTTGATCTGTCGCCAGTTTCGCAATGCGCTCGCCCGGCAACATCAGCGCCACCCCCAGCAAGAGTGCCAGGGCAAGCACAAGTGCCGAGATCCCTCGAATAATCCACCGCATGACGCTCTCCCAATGTTGTTCACAGTAAAATAGAAAGCCCAGCCCCCCAGCGCAATCACACATCTCAGTGAACTGCGGTTTCAGCGCGGCACGAAAAACATCCATTCCCAAATGGCCGTCCGCGTATTATACGCGCGACCATGACAGACACGCGCCCCAGCAATCCGCCAGAACTCCGCCCCGACCTTGCCCCAAAGGCAACCCTGACCGAGACACCTCGCGCCGGGCAGCCGACGCTTGGCATGGTGTCCCTCGGTTGCCCCAAAGCTTTGGTTGACAGTGAACGCATCCTGACCCGCCTCCGCGCCGAAGGCTACGGCATTTCGCCCGACTACACCGGCGCAGATGCGGTGATTGTGAACACCTGCGGCTTTCTGGACAGCGCCAAGGCCGAAAGCCTCGACGCAATTGGTGAAGCGCTAAAAGAAAACGGCAAAGTCATCGTGACCGGATGTTTGGGGGCAGAACCCGATTACATCCGCGAACACCACCCGCGTATTCTGGCCGTCACCGGCCCACATCAATACGAACAGGTGCTGGACGCCGTGCACAGCGCAGTGCCACCCGCGCCAAACCCGTATGTGGATCTACTACCCGCCGCCGGTGTCAGACTGACCCCGCGCCATTTCAGCTATTTGAAGATTTCCGAAGGCTGCAATCACAAATGTAAATTCTGCATCATCCCCGACATGCGCGGCAAACTCGCCTCACGCCCGGCCCATGCGGTGCTGCGCGAAGCCGAAAAACTGGTCGATGCGGGCGTGCGCGAACTGTTGATGATCTCTCAGGACACCTCGGCTTATGGGCTTGATCGCAAATATTCATCACATCCGTGGAAAGACGGCGAGGTGCGCAGCCATATTCAGGATCTGTCGCGCGAATTGGGCAAACTTGCCCCCTCAGATGAGCTGTGGGTGCGCATGCATTATGTCTACCCTTACCCGCACGTGCGTGAACTGATCCCCCTGATGGCAGATGAACGCAACGCGCTGTTGCCCTATCTGGATATTCCCTTTCAGCACGCCCACCCCGATGTGCTGCGCCGCATGGCCCGCCCTGCCGCGGCAGCCAAAACGCTGGACGAAATCAACGCCTGGCGCGCGACCTGTCCCGATATCACGCTGCGTTCTACCTTTATTGTCGGCTACCCCGGTGAAACCGAGGCGGAATTCCAGCACCTGCTGGACTGGATGGACGAAGCACAGCTGGACCGTGTCGGCTGCTTCAAATACGAAAACGTCGATGGGGCGCGGTCGAATGATTTGCCCGATCACGTGGCAGAAGAGATCAAACAAGAGCGCTGGGAGCGCTTTATGGAAAAGGCACAGGCCATCTCCGAAGCCAAATTGGCATCCAAGGTCGGCCAGACCTGTCAGGTCATTGTCGATGACATCGACGAAGACGGAATCGCCACGTGCCGCACCAAGGCAGACGCGCCCGAAATTGACGGAAACCTGTTCATTGATGAGGGCACCAAAGGCCTGAACGTTGGCGATTTAGTGACCGTCATGGTCGATGAAGCCGGAGACTATGATCTCTGGGGCCAGCTCACCTCGCAGTCCTAAGGCTACAGTCGCGCGCCCCAATCGCGCGCGACACAATGGCAACTGGTAAGTACTGCCCGTTTTTGTTCTGATCCAAAACCATGGAACAGAACACCCCCTCGCCCACCTCACCACACGAAACCGAAGTCCTGTTTAACGCAGACTGCCCGGTGTGCAATTTTGAAATCAAACACTATTCCAAATACGCCGCAGACTCAGATCTTGCGATCCGTTTTGACGATCTGAACGCCTGTGAACTTGCGCGTTGGGGCCTTGATGCAGATACCGCAGCACGCCGTTTGCACATCCGCCATCACGGTCAGGTGCTCAGCGGTATTGATGCCTTTGTGGTTCTGTGGGGTCAAATGCCGCGCTATCGTAAACTGGCACGGCTGATTGGCGTGCCCGGCATCCGCCATCTGGCAACATTTGCCTATGATTACATCCTGGCGCCCACGCTTTATGTGTTTCACCTCCGCCGCTTGAAACGAAACAGCCGCCAACACCCCACCTGACGGGCCCGTCGCGCAGCATCGCCACATCCAGATCAACGGACACGCCGTGCTTCTTTTTGGCCCGAAATACCCCGGGGTCCGGGGCTGGCCCCGGCTGCGCTCCCAACCGGAGCGTGACCACTTTGTCAGATCACCTCAAAATACGCCCGGACGGCATCTTGCACACGGCGAAACCGGTCGCCGCCCAGCTTTTTCCCCCCATACCAGCGCGTGACGATGATCACATGGTCCTGCACCCCCTCGCGCTCCATCATCCGCAAGATCACCATACCCGCGCCGCTTTCGCCATCATCCGCCTTTAACCCACCTGTAGGCAGCATCGCCGCCCAGGTGTTATGGGTTGCCTTGGCATAGGCACGGTCTTTTTTCAGCGCAGCCAGCACCGCATCCACCTCGCTGCGCGCGTGCACCGCAGCACCGGTGACGGCGTATTTAGATCCCCGATCCGTCAGGATCACTCCCAACTGGCGCAGGGACGGTGATGCAGGTGTTTCAGCCATATTCAGTTCAGGCCATTTTGGCGAATGGTGGCTTGAACCACTTTGATCCGATCCGGGTTGGACGGGTGTGATCCCAAAAACCGATCACCGGGATCTGGCAGGCGATAGAAGAATTTAACCCCCACACTGGGTCGGTATCCCGCCTTGTGGGTGATCAGCGTGCCCAGCTCATCTGCTTCGAGTTCAAACTCTTTGGAATACCCCCGCGCGCCGACCGTGGCGCCTATGTCTTGCGCGTTGGCCACATCGGCCGCCGTGCCCCCGGCAAGGGTCGCAAGACCGCCCAGCAGCACCGCGCCCGCAACCGCATTTTCGCGCTGCCGCGCGATATGACCGCGAATATGGTGCGCGACCTCGTGGGACATTACAAAAGCCAGCTCATCCCGGTTCGCAATCTGACGCAGCATCGCCTGGGTAAAGGTGATCACCGGGCGCCCGTTGCGGTCCAGGCTTTGGAACGCGTTTGGTGGTGCCTTGGGGTTGCCATCGATCCGGACCAAAAAGTCACAATTTCCGCTGCGCAACCGCGCGCGGCATTCTCGTTCAGCCACAGGCTCAACCGTTGCTGTGACGGCGGCAAAACTGGCACGATCTATGCCTCTACCAGCGCTGTCCGCTGCAATCACAGGCGCTGGCGCACCTTGTGGGTTTGGGTCCAAGGCGACATCGCAGGCCCCAACCAATATTCCCAGTACAAAAACGATCCGGCGCATAATGATCCCTTCCAGACGTGCCCCACAAGTCTACCGCGCCTTTAGGGGGAGGATCAATCACGCACCACCCCATGGAACGAACAGCTGTTGCACTATCTCGTGACAAAGCAATTCCTTGTCAGATGCACGTCAGGGTGGCAAGCTGGTCACATGTTTACCATTGAACACGAATTTGACGCCACTGTGATTACCGTGATCGACGAGGGCACCGCCCCGCTGATGGAAGATCTGACCGTCAACGTCTTTTCCGAATGTGTCACCGTTGAACAACTGGATCCCGAATCCGAAAAGGTACAGACCTTACAGCTGAGCCATCAGCAGATCCGCGATTTGGCGGCGGCGCTGGACCTGCCCGAAGGCATCTATCGTCTGGTGCCCGAAGACGGTTAATCCACGGTCACGCGAAACACTTTGCTGCGACTGGTTGCGCCGCGCAGAAGCTGCACCCGTTTGGGTGCAAGGCCAAGCGCAATCGCCAGCGCCCGCTGGGCCGCAGCGGTGGCTTTGCCGTGTTCTGGCGCCGCGGTCACCTGAATTTTCACCCCGTCCGACGACAGCACGATCTGAGTGCGCGCCGCGTTTGGCGTGACCCGTACCACAATCTCCTGCCCCGCCACCGCCAGATGGCTGAGATCTGGAAGATCTTTCTTTTTTGGTTTTCCCATCGCTCCCCGCCCGGCGCCAAATGGCTGTAATTCATCCGTCACCACATATGCACCAGCGGTACACCCCCTGTGCACCGGCAATATGCCATGCGACATCCCGCCGTCAAAAGACCAATATCTCCACAGCCGTCCCCGCGAGGCCACAGAGGCAGATTTTATACTGTGTCTCGTGTCAAGCCACGGACCTCTCCCTTGAATTCACCTGCGCGGAAGCCGAAATAGGCTTCGCAATGTAAGAAGGTTTCACACATGCCTGACCGCAACACCGCTGCCCTAGAATTTCTGTTGTCGCGCCGCTCGCGCCCTGCCAAGACCTTGGTCGCGCCGGCCCCCACGCGCGACGAATTGATGCCGCTCCTGACTGCCGCGGCCCGTACGCCGGATCACGGCATGTTGGTGCCATGGCGATTCATCGTGCTGGAAAAAGGCGCAATGCCGCGATTGGCCGACCTGACCGTCGCAGCAGGCGCACGGTTGGGCAAATCCGACGAAGACATCGCAAAAGGACGCAGTCAGTTTGATCTGGGCCATTTGGCCGTGGCGGTGGTTGAAGTCCAGCAGCCCTCGCCCAAAATCCCTGCCGCAGAACAGACCTATGCCGCCGGGGCGGCCTGCCTGTCGCTGCTAAACGCCGCGCTGGCTGCGGGCTGGGGTGCCAACTGGTTGTCAGGCTGGGCCAGTCATGACCCCGAATTCTGCGCCGAGGCCTTTGGGCTGGCCCCACATGAACGTATTGCCGGATTGATCCATATCGCCACCGAAGGCCCCCGCCCACCGGAACGGCCCCGCCCGGACCTTGAGACCATCACAACCTGGATGAGCACATGATACTGGACGCTTTTTTCAAAGCCTTAGGCCAAGCCGGGGACCGTAGGTTTCGTGGCGTCTTGTTTCAGGGCATCGGTTGGGCTGTTGCTCTGTTGGCAGCGATTTATGTCATCTTCTTGCTGCTGATCCACCTGTTTGTGGGGCCCCAAACCACTGTGCCTCTGCTGGGGGCGGTGACCTGGCTGGACAATCTTCTGTCCTGGGGTTCGCTGATTTTCATGCTGATTCTATCGGTATTTTTGATGGTGCCGGTGGCCTCAGCCATCACATCCATGATGCTGGATCAGGTCGCACAGGCCGTGGAAGACAAGCATTACAGCCACCTGCCCCGCGCCATTCCAACGCCGTTTGGCGCGGCACTCAAAGATACCCTGCTGTTTCTGGGCTTTTTGATTTTTGCGAATCTGGTGGCACTGGTGCTGTATCTCACCTTCTCTATCGCGGCGCCGATCATTTTCTGGGCCGTCAACGGCCTGCTGCTGGGGCGCGAATATTTCACCCTCGCAGCCGCGCGGCGCGTCGGGTTTGATGAAGCAAAGAAACTGCGGCGCAAACACGCCATGACCATCTGGGTCGCCGGTGTATTGATGGCGGTGCCGCTGTCGATCCCTCTGGTCAATCTGATCATTCCGGTTCTGGGCGCGGCCACGTTTACCCATATTTTCCACACACTACAGCAGCGTGCCTAAGGGCGCGCTGGCCTTGTGGCCGCGCGCGGGGCCTTATTCTGGGTCGGGAAGGCTGTCGAGCCAGTCAAAATCATTCAGAGTGATCGCTCCGGTCAGAATGATCGTGGCAATGATCCCCCACAGCAGAGCCGCAATACCGGTGGTGATCCAGGCTTTTTGCTTTAGGAAATGCTGTTCGGGCGCGCCTGCATGGGTGCCGGGGACAATCTCGCCCATATCGCCCTGAGTTTTCACCCGAATCGGCAAAACGGTCAAAAAGGTCAAAAACCAGAGGACGGCATATAATACCATGCCAGATGTGATGCCCATGATCGTTCTCCTGTGGGTCAGCCCGCGCACGCATCTGCACGCAGGCTGCACATAGTGCTAAACCTGTTCAAGTTCCACCAGGCATCCATTGAAATCCTTGGGATGCAGAAACAAAACTGGTTTTCCATGGGCGCCGATCTTTGGCTCGCCACTTCCAAGAACCCGCGCGCCCTGCGATTTCAGGTGATCCCGGGCCACCAGAATGTCATCCACTTCATAACACACATGGTGCATGCCACCCGCTGGGTTTTTGTCCAAAAACCCTTGGATCGGGGAGTCTTCCCCTAGCGGGTACAGCAGTTCAATCTTGGTGTTCGGCAGCTCAATGAACACCACGGTCACCCCGTGATCTGGTTCATCCTGTGGTGCGCCGACTGTCGCACCCAGAGTATCCCTGTACTGCGCAACCGCTGCGTCCAGGTCCGGCACTGCAATGGCCACGTGGTTCAACCGTCCAATCATTGCTTCCTCCACTAAAGTCAATTTGGCGGGAAAACTATGCGCGCCGCAGTGCAGCGTGGCAAGCGTCGCTGCACCTATGATACCGTTAACACTTGGATTTTCTTGCAAAGCTGACCGTTTAACGCGAGCGGGTCCCGATGAACAAAACCTTCCCAGTCCTCCGCCCGTAAATTTTGAGGTGCTCACGCCGCCCGAGCACCTGTGGATATTTCTGGGATCGGACCTCTTTCACGTTAACTCTGTATTAGCCTTAAATCCGTAGCGTCGTGTCAGATGCGATCAGGAGCATGTGTTGTTATGGAAGATTCAGAACTCTTTACTGCCGCCCAAAGACTGCCCACAACCCGCCGCCCCCTGCTGGGCCTGACTATTCTGGTTGTCGAAGACAGTCGATTTGCCTGTGAGGCCATGCGCCTGTTGTGCCTGCGCAGCGGTGCGCGCATTCGGCGTGCAGACTGTGTGACATCCGCCCGGCGGCACCTCAAGGCTTATCGCCCCTCGGTGGCAATCATTGATCTGGGGCTGCCGGATGGCTCCGGCCTTGACCTGATCGAAGAAATTTCAACCACAGTGCCCCGGGTTGGTGTTGTGCTTGGCACCTCGGGTGATTTGGGGCGCGACGCCGAAGCCCTGGCCGTCGGAGCGGATGGGTTTTTGCAAAAACCCGTCAGCGCCTTGGCCGCGTTCCAACAGTCCATTTTGTCGCATTTGCCCGACGAGTGGCACATCGCGGGCCCCCGCACACTGAGCGAAGAGATCATCGAACCGGATGTAATCGCGTTTCAGGACGATATGGCCCATGCTGCGGATATTCTGAACGAGCCTGAACACTCACAAGACCTTGATTATCTGGCACAATTTGTCGGCGGCGTGGCCCGAAGCATTGGCGACTCACCATTGGCAGCAGCCGCAGACGGGCTGGCCACGGCGCGCAAACAGGGCGACCCCGGCAATGCAGCTGCGGCCCTGATGGCCGGGTTGGTGCAAGACCGCCTGCAAAACAAGGTCGCCATCTGACATGATCGAGGTGTTTTGTGTGTCCGCCGTTGTGCTGGCCGTGGTTCTTTATGGGCAAGCGCGTCAGGCCGCCCGTGAAATCCGCCGTAACAGACAAACCGGAGACGTCCCGCCCCCGGCCGTCCTCCCCGCCAAACGCTCGTTTTGACGCGGATTGTCTGAAATTCCGCCCGCCCTCGTGACGCAGATTGCGCTGACACGCTGATGTGCCGCGCCTTGCTCCCCCGGTTCCGCAGCGTACCGCGCATAAAAAATGGCCCAAAGCCAATGCTTTGAGCCATCGTTGCAGATTTAAATGATCATTTACTGATCTTGTGGAATGACCCGCAGACCCAGTTCCATCAACTGATCCGACATCGGCTCACTTGGGGCGGACATCATCAGGTCTTCGGCGCGCTGGTTCATCGGGAACATGATGACTTCGCGAATGTTGGCTTCATCCGCCAATAGCATCACCATACGGTCGATACCAGCTGCACATCCCCCGTGCGGAGGCGCGCCGTATTGGAACGCGTTGACCATGCCACCAAAGCGTTTTTCAACTTCGTCTTTGCCATAACCCGCGATTTCAAAGGCTTTGAACATGATTTCTGGACGGTGGTTTCGGATTGCGCCCGACACTAGTTCGTAGCCGTTACAAGCCAGATCGTACTGATATCCCAACACATTCAACGGATCACCCAACAGGGCATCCATGCCGCCTTGGGGCATCGAGAATGGGTTGTGTTCGAAATCGACCTTGCCGGTTTCCTCGTCTTTTTCGTAGATCGGGAAATCCACAATCCACGCAAAGGCAAAGCGGTCTTTGTCGGTCAGCTTCAGTTCTTCGCCGATCACATTGCGGGCCCGGCCTGCAACGCTTTCAAACGCTTTGGGCTTGCCGCCCAAGAAGAACGCCGCATCGCCGACGCCCAGACCCAGCTGCTGACGGATGGCTTCGGTGCGTTCGGGGCCGATGTTTTTGGCCAGCGGACCTGCGGCTTCTTCACCCAGAACAATCTCGCCGGATTTGACCAGCGCGTTCACCTCTTTGACCGTGATGCCGCGTTCCTGCGCGATACTGTCAGCGGTCTGCTTGCGCCAGAAGATATAGCCCATGCCGGGCAGGCCTTCTTGTTGTGCGAATTTGTTCATGCGGTCGCAGAATTTGCGACTGCCACCGGTTGGCGCGGGAATTGCGCGCACTTCGGTGCCGTCTTGCTCCAGCAATTTGGCAAAAATCGCAAAGCCCGAGCCGCGGAAATGTTCAGAACAATCCTGCATTTTGATCGGGTTGCGCAGGTCGGGTTTGTCCGAGCCATACCATTTCGCCGCGTCCTTATAGGAAATCTGCGGCCATTCACTGTCAACCTTGCGGCCTCCGCCGAACTCTTCAAACACGCCCTGCATCACCGGCTGGATGGTGTCGAACACGTCCTGCTGGCTGACAAAGGACATTTCAAGGTCGAGCTGGTAAAAATCGGTGGGTGAGCGGTCGGCCCGCGGGTCTTCATCGCGAAAGCACGGCGCGATCTGGAAGTACTTATCAAAACCCGACACCATCATCAGCTGTTTGAACTGCTGGGGGGCCTGCGGCAGGGCATAGAACTTGCCGGGGTGCAAACGTGAGGGCACCAGGAAGTCACGCGCGCCTTCAGGCGAAGAGGCTGTGATAATTGGCGTTTGGTATTCGTTGAAGCCTTTGTCCCACATGCGACGACGGATCGACGCCACCATGTTGGAACGCAGCAGCATGTTCTTCTGCATCTTTTCGCGACGCAGATCGAGGTAGCGATAGCGCAGGCGGGTTTCTTCAGGATATTCCTGTTCGCCGAACACCATCAAAGGCAGCTCTTCGGATTTGCCCAGGATCTCGATATCCCGGATGAAGACTTCGACTTCACCTGTGGGGATTTTGTCGTTGATCAGGCTTTCATCGCGCGCTTTGACGTTGCCGTCGATGCGGATACACCATTCGGAGCGGACCTTTTCAATCTCGGTAAAGACCGGGCTGTCCGGGTCGGCCATGATCTGTGTCACGCCATAGTGGTCGCGCAGATCAATGAACAACAACCCGCCGTGATCGCGGACGCGGTGGACCCAACCGGACAGGCGAACGGTTTCGCCGACGTTGGATTTGTTCAGTTCTGCGCAGGTATGGCTGCGATATGCGTGCATAGCATGACCTTTCATCGATCGGGTCGTCTGTGGGGAGCGCGCCAGAGGCGCAAAATTCGTCTCCGCCGATACACAGGGTTGCAGCGCGCTTGTCAAGCAATGGCGTGAAATGCGTCGTGTTTTGCACGGTTCGCTGCGGTGAGACCCCGGCAAAAGAGGCGCTCCCGCGTCCTCTGGCCGGATCACGGATGTGATCCAACACATCAGACTTGGGCGTGGCGCCGCCCTAGGGGGCGGCGCGGTTGCACATCTGTGCACCCCGGCCGCGCGCCCGCAAGGGCGCGCGGCCACGCCCAACGGGCGCGGATGCATGTCCATGCAGCTGGCGACAGGCGGGAGAGCGTGGCTTTAAGCGCCAGAGATCCCGTCCCAACAGGCATGGATTTTCCCCCGCAACGAATTGCCAACATAGACACTGCGCGCCGCTCGCAGATCTTCAACGGTCACGATTTGCTCATGGACCTGGCCGGACATCAACAGCTCCTGCCGCAACACCCCAGGCAGCACGCCCGACGACAGGGGCGGTGTCACCCACATGTCCATCTCCAGCTCTACAAACACATTGGTAATTGTGCCCTCGCAGACCTCGCCACGCGTATTCAGAAACAACAGCTCATCCACGCCAGCGGGCAAATTTGCACGGGCAGTATCATATACCGCACGGCGCGTGGTCTTGTGCCGCAACCATGGATCCTCTGCCTGCAATCGCGTGTCTGCGACAGCGAGCCTCCAACGCGGCGCGGTTGGGGCGAGATCCGCCAGTGTCAGTTGAAATTTACCCGCAACATCCAGCGTCAGGCGGCAGCGCAGGGGCGTGTCACCGGAAATCGTAGCCATGATGTGGCGCGCTTCCGCGTCGTCAAAGGGCAATTCAAGCGATTGCGCGGACGCCTTCATGCGGGACAGGTGAAGCCCCCCCCGGCGCAGACCTTCACCGGGATGAAATCCAAAGGTCTCTATCAGGCGGAAACCTGGATCGTTGCTGATCAGTTCAGCTGGGCAAAGCGCGCTTTCCATAAGGCTTCCTCATATTCCGCTTCGGCCGTGCTGTCCCAGACCACGCCGCCACCAACGTTCAGGCGGGCGTGCTCCCCGTCCAGCATCACCGTGCGAATGGCGACGTTGAATTCACTGCGGCCGTCGGGTGCGGCCCAGCCGATGGTGCCACAATAAATGTCACGGGGGGCAGGTTCCAAATCCGCCAGCACTTCCATCGCTCGGATTTTCGGCGCGCCGGTGATGGATCCGCAGGGGTAAAGCGCTGCAAACAGATCCGCCAGCCCCACATCAACGCGCAACTGCGCCCGGACCAAGGACACCATCTGGTGTACGGTGGCGTAGGTTTCAACCTTGAACAGATCTGGCACATGCACCGATCCAACTTCGGCCACGCGACTGATGTCGTTGCGCAATAGATCCACGATCATCAGGTTTTCCGCCCGGTTTTTCACATCACGGGTCAAAAACGCCTGGCGCGCGGCATCCTCGGCGGGATCCGGGCTGCGCGGCTGAGTGCCCTTCATCGGGCGGGTTTCGATGACGCCCGTGGCGTCGGTGCGGAAAAACAATTCCGGCGAGCGCGACAAAAGATCCGGCAGACCGTCCTGCTCGACCAGAACCCCATGGCCCACTGGCTGCTTGGCGGCGAGCACGGCATAGAGCGCCGATGCGCCGCCGCTCGCTGTGGTGTCGATGGGGAAGGTCAGGTTGGCCTGATATATATCCCCTTTGCCAATATTTTCTTTGACCACGTCAAATGCGGATTGGTATCTCTGTGCACTCCAGCGCGGGTTCAGGTCCGTCAGACTGGCGGGCCCTGTGGACAACGCAGATGCGGGCTGTGGTGCATCATAGACGCCAAAACACATCAGGGGCAGCGCACGATCCTGCGGCATATAGGCGGCCAGTTTAGGCTCCAGCGCATAGCCCAGTTCATATGAGGCGTAGCCCGCCACCCAAAATCCAGAAGCGCGTGCCTGATCAACGGCGGCCAGTGCTGCTGACACATCAGCAGGCTGATCAGCACGGATCACGTCGCGTGGTGCGGAAAATTCGGTCCCCGTATCCAAGGGTCCGCGATCAAAACGCAGCTTCATTTAATTTCCCCAGTCGTCATGAGGAGGCGATATAGTGTTTTGACCTTATGTGCAAAGTCCAGAATGCGCCATTCCACCCCCGATCTGCGCAGGCTGCAGAGAACTTGCACAAAGCGAAACTCTGCCCTTGCACCTTTTCCCGCGCTGCCTATAACGCAGGACAATTTGGGCGCACGCTTGCGCCCCTCCGACTCAGCCCTGTCGCGCCTGCACAATCGAAGGATGAAGAGCCATGCCCAAAAGAACAGATATAAAATCTATCATGATCATTGGGGCTGGCCCCATCGTGATCGGGCAGGCTTGTGAATTTGATTATTCCGGTGCCCAAGCCTGTAAAGCGCTGCGCGAAGAAGGCTACCGCGTCATTCTGGTGAACTCCAACCCTGCGACCATCATGACCGACCCCGGTCTGGCGGATGCGACCTATATCGAACCCATCACCCCCGATGTGGTTGCCAAAATCATCGAAAAAGAACGCCCTGATGCGCTGCTGCCGACGATGGGGGGGCAGACGGGCCTGAACACATCGCTGGCACTGGAAGAAATGGGCGTGTTGGAGAAATTCAACGTCGAAATGATCGGTGCGACCCGCGATGCCATTGAAATGGCAGAAGATCGCAAGCTCTTCCGCGAAGCCATGGACCGGTTGGGCATTGAAAATCCGCGCGCGTCAATTGTGACCGCGCCAAAGAAAGACGATGGCAGCGCAGATCTGGACGAAGGCATTCGCCTTGCGCTGGAAGAGCTGGAAGACATCGGCCTGCCTGCGATCATCCGCCCGGCCTTTACCATGGGCGGCACGGGTGGTGGCGTGGCCTATAACCGCGAAGACTACATCCACTATTGCCGCTCCGGGATGGATGCATCACCTGTGAACCAAATTCTGGTGGATGAAAGCCTGCTGGGCTGGAAAGAGTATGAAATGGAAGTGGTCCGCGACAAAGCGGACAACGCCATCATCGTCTGTTCCATCGAAAACGTCGACCCGATGGGCGTGCACACCGGTGATTCGATCACCGTGGCCCCTGCCCTGACCCTGTCGGACAAAGAATACCAAATCATGCGGACCCACTCGATCAACGTTCTGCGTGAGATCGGCGTGGAAACCGGCGGTTCCAACGTTCAATGGTCGGTGAACCCTGCCGACGGTCGTATGGTTGTGATCGAAATGAACCCCCGCGTGTCGCGCTCTTCGGCGCTGGCGTCCAAGGCAACCGGCTTCCCGATTGCCAAGATCGCCGCCAAGCTGGCCGTGGGATATACGCTGGACGAGCTGGACAACGACATCACCAAAGTGACGCCCGCGTCGTTTGAACCGTCGATTGATTATGTCGTCACCAAGATCCCAAAATTCGCTTTTGAAAAATTCCCGGGCTCCGAACCCTATCTGACCACTGCGATGAAATCCGTGGGCGAGGCCATGTCGATTGGCCGGACCATTCACGAATCTCTGCAAAAAGCGCTGGCGTCAATGGAATCCGGCCTGACCGGTTTTGACGAAGTGGACATTCCCGGTGTGACCGTAGGTCTGTGGGAAGATGCCACAGCAACCGACAAGGCCGCCGTGATCAAGGCGATCAGCCAGACCACCCCGGACCGCATGCGCACCATCGCGCAGGCGATGCGTCATGGTCTGACCAACGTCGAGATCAACAATGTCACCGCCTTTGACCCATGGTTCCTCGACCGTATCCGCGAGATTGTGGACGCCGAGCGTGAGATCCGCAAAGACGGTCTGCCGGTGCGCGAAGAAGAACTGCGCGCGGTCAAAATGCTGGGCTTCACCGATGCCCGTCTGGCGAATCTGACCGGCCGCGACGAAGACGACGTGCGCCGCGCGCGTCATAATCTTGGCGTTAAGGCAGTGTTCAAACGCATCGACACCTGCGCGGCCGAATTTGAGGCGCAGACGCCTTATATGTACTCGACCTATGAAACCCCAATGATGGGCGAAGCCGAGTGCGAGGCGCGCCCGTCTGATCGCAAAAAAGTGGTCATTCTGGGCGGCGGTCCAAACCGCATTGGTCAGGGTATCGAATTTGACTACTGCTGCTGCCACGCGTGTTATGCGCTGACGGATGCAGGCTATGAGACCATCATGGTCAACTGTAACCCTGAAACCGTTTCAACCGACTATGACACCTCGGATCGTCTGTATTTCGAGCCGCTGACCATGGAACACGTGATGGAAATCCTGCGCGTGGAACAGGACAACGGCACGCTGCACGGTGTGATCGTTCAGTTTGGCGGTCAGACCCCGCTGAAACTGGCCAACGCGCTGGAAGCCGAAGGCATTCCAATCCTTGGCACCTCACCCGATGCAATTGACCTTGCAGAAGACCGCGAGCGGTTCCAGGCACTGGTCAATGAGCTGGGCCTGAAACAACCCAACAACGGCATCGCGTCAACAGATGCGCAGGCGTTGGAGATTGCAAAAGAGATCGGCTTCCCACTGGTGATCCGCCCCTCTTATGTTCTGGGGGGGCGCGCGATGGAAATCGTGCGCGACATGGCGCAGCTGGAACGTTACATCGCCGAGGCCGTAGTGGTGTCAGGCGACAGCCCTGTATTGTTGGACAGCTATCTGTCCGGTGCGGTTGAGCTGGACGTGGATGCGATCTGTGACGGCACAGACGTGCATGTCGCAGGCATCATGCAGCACATCGAAGAGGCGGGCGTCCACTCAGGCGACAGTGCCTGTTCGCTGCCGCCCTACTCGCTTGATAAGGACGTGATCGAACGAGTCAAAGAACAGACATTTGCGCTGGCCAAGGCGCTGAATGTGGTGGGCCTGATGAACATCCAGTTTGCGATCAAGGATGGTGACATCTACCTGATCGAGGTGAACCCACGGGCCTCGCGTACCGTGCCATTTGTGGCCAAAGCCACCGACAGTGCGATTGCGTCGATCTCAGCGCGTGTGATGGCGGGTGAGCCTTTGTCGAACTTCCCACTGCGGGCGCCTTATGCGCCGGATGCGGGCTACGACGTGGACACGCCAATGGCGGATCCAATGACACTGGCAGACCCCGACATGCCGTGGTTCTCGGTCAAAGAGGCCGTTCTGCCCTT
This sequence comes from uncultured Paracoccaceae bacterium, assembly GCA_947492585.1. Lineage (GTDB taxonomy): Bacteria > Pseudomonadota > Alphaproteobacteria > Rhodobacterales > Rhodobacteraceae > Epibacterium. The sequence continues at coordinate 5,660 of CANLND010000016.1, read as the reverse complement.
TGCCCGTTTCCCCGGCGTTGACACGCTTTTGGGCCCTGAAATGCGTTCAACCGGTGAAGTCATGGGCTGGGATCGCTCTTTTGCCGGTGCGTTCCTCAAGGCACAGATGGGCGCGGGAATGGTTCTGCCCTCGGCGGGCTGTGCGTTCATTTCGATCAAAGACACCGACAAAGGTGAGCTGATGCGCGAAGCCGCACAAACGCTGGTGGCTCAGGGCTTTACCCTAGTGGCCACAAGCGGCACCCAGTCCTGGCTGGATGGTCAGGGCATTGCCTGTGATGTGGTGAACAAGGTCTACGAAGGCCGTCCACACGTGGTGGACCTGCTAAAAGACGGCAAGGTTCAGATCCTGATGAACACCACCGAAGGGTCGCAGGCTGTCGAAGACAGCAAGGAAATGCGCTCGGTCGCGCTGTATGGCAAAATCCCATATTTCACCACAGCCGCAGGCGCCAATGCGGCCGCCCTAGCCATCAAGGCGCAGGCGGAAGGTGAAGTTGAGGTGAAATCGCTGCAAGGCTGATGTACGTCAAACAGATAACCATCTCAATAAAAGCCCCGGTCAACAGACCGGGGCTTTTTTGTGCGGATGGGGTGAGAAAGATTTAGGCGCCAGCTCTGGTCGCGGCCCTCCCCCGGCACAATCTGTGCAGGCACGGCACCACGTATGATAGGACATGTTCATGGCCTGAGGAGGCCGGTCAAAATGTGACATTCGACGCTGTTGTGGCGGATTTCTCTTCGGGAACTGGCACGTGCCAGCGTGCCGGGGCGAAGTGGCGCATTCCAACCGCAGATCCACGAAAATCAGTGGGGAAAACAACCCGGCGTTGACTATATTCGGTAAACGCGCAACGGTCCCCGAAATGATAGAATTTTAGGAGACGCCTATGCGTTTGATGTTTGCACTGCTGGCCCTGTTGTCGCTGTCCGCCTGTGGCGGCGTGCCATTTGTGCCGTTGATCTAAGCCCAAATCATCTGCGCCTCGCTATGAGGCGCAGATGGGTTAACCTTTACCCTCGTCCAGGTGTAATTTCATCTCAAGAAGCACCTGCTGTAACAGCACCGTTTCGCGCAGCAAACGTTTGGCTTCGTTGACGGTGATAATACCGTCCTCCATGGCGGTTTGATATTCGCTCATCAACGTGGCGAAACGCTGGCTTAGAGCAATGACATCCGAGTTCACGTTGCCATTGCCGCGCTGCGCATTGTCAGAGCGATCATTGTAAGACAATGTGATGTTGCGCAGATCGGCCAGCGCCGAAGTGACATGTGGAAAAGAGGAGTTGTCTTCGAGACGGGCAACCGCATCCACCGGCATAAAGCGGTCCGCATGTTCCGGATTGTCAGAATAATACCGGCCCAGAGTCGCCTTGGATTTACCAGTGATCTGGCAGGCGGTCTCAATCCCAACATCCTTTACCAATGCTTCGGTATGCTTCTTTAAATACGCGCCAATATCGGTCATTTTTCAATCCCCCACTCACATCCGGATCTTTTTTTTGGGGAACTCGTCCCCATCTTTCCCATTGTTGTTTTGTAGGGGAGTTGTAATTTATTGACCATCCCTACTACGGTTTCAACGGGATGAGATTTAGAGAGCGTGGCCAATACGCACTCTGCGGCATCAGAGTCTGTGACTAGTGTGAGTGGGAGCAGATTCTGGGATCCGGCAATTGTTCTGCCGATTTTGGCGCATTTTCGCATCGTCTCTGCTCTGTTTCAGAGTTGTTTGTCCGATGCCCATCAGGCGCGCTGCCTAGGGGAGGGGATGGACAGGCGGTACCCGGAATTTACGGGCGAAAATGCGCCTTTTTTCTAAGGTCTAGGAGACATTCACCTGTCCCGGCTTGCGGCGTCGGCGGTCCTGAACTTGGCCCTGTTTGTGCCCGGTAAGTTTCCCGGTTTTCACGCGCGCGCGGGCAAGATACACCACTGGTTATGGCAAAGCTCTATTTTAACTACTCCACCATGAATGCGGGGAAATCGACGGTGCTGTTGCAGGCGTCGCATAACTACCGCGAAAACAACATGGACACCTATCTTCTGACGGCACAGATTGATGATCGAGCCGGACAGGGGCGCATTGCGTCTCGAATCGGTATCGCCGAAGAGGCGGACATATTTTCACAGACCGACGATCTATTTGCGCAAATCTCAGAGCGGATCAGCCGGGGAGATGTGGCAGCAATTTTTGTCGATGAGGCGCAGTTCTTAACCCGGGCACAGGTGTGGCAACTGGCGCGGGTTGTGGATGATTTGCGGATCCCGGTGCTGTGCTACGGGTTGCGGGTTGATTTTCAGGGCAACCTATTTCCGGGTTCGGCGACGTTGCTGGCCTTGGCTGATGAAATGCGAGAGGTCCGCACAATTTGCCACTGCGGCAAAAAGGCGACCATGGTGATTCGACAGGATGAACAGGGGCGCCCTCTCATCGAGGGGGATCAGGTGCAGATTGGCGGCAACGAAAGCTATGTCTCCCTATGTCGCCGCCACTGGCGCGCGGCTGTGGGAGATCCCATGTGAGCCGTTGGGCAGCTGGCCTTTGCTGACTGAACACGCGCCCTCCCGCCCGGCACCAGACCTCGGAACGAGGCCTTTTGCCCGTTGGGCATGGCCATTTTGGGCACAGCCCAAAATGGCACCACCGCTCAACTATTCGCGGCACAACCACCTGCCAGAGAAACAGGAATGGATGGCCTCAGGCGAGAATGCCTGACCGCTAGGAGACGGGGGTCAACAAGGGCGCCCCGGCCCGATAGGCCGCCACATTGTCGAGCGCCATCTGCCCCATACCGCTGCGCACCTCTTCTGCGGCAGTCCCAAGGTGCGGCAATAAAGTCGCCCTGTCGCAGGCCCTCAGAGCCGCGGGCACCTGGGGTTCAAATTCGTAGACATCCAGACCTGCGCCCGCGATTTGACCAGACTGAAGCGCGGCGATCAGCGCAGCTTCGTCCACCACTTCACCACGCGCGATATTGATCAGATGGGCATGGCGCGGCAGCGCTGACAAGATAGCCCCATCCACCAAATGCCGTGTCTGCGCCCCGCCCGGCACCGCAATCACCAGGAAATCCACCGCTGCGGCAAGCGTCGCAGCATCAGACATCCGAGAGGTCGGGAACTCGAGATCCTTGTCGCTGCGCGCAACATAAGACACCCGCATACCAAATCCATAATGGCAGCGCCGCGCGATGGCCTGACCAATGCGGCCCATTCCCAAGATCCCGACGTGTTTCCCGCTGACGTGCTGTCCCAGGAATTGGGTTGGGTGCCAGCCTTGCCATTGTCCGGATCGCAGATGGCGCTCACCTTCGCTGGCGCGACGGGCAGACATCAGCATCAAGGTCATCGCAATATCCGCTGTGGCATCCGTCACAGCCCCCGGCGTATTGGTCACCGCGACCCCCGCGGCCTGCGCGGCCACCACATCGATGTGATTATAACCCACGCCAAAATTGGCCAGAAGTTTGCAACGTATGTCTCCGGCCTCGGCAAAAACGCTGGCCGAGAACATGTCGCCCAATGTGGGCACCACCACATCAAAATCGTGTAGAGCGGTGCGCATCTCTGATGGGGACATGGCTGTGGTGTCCGTGCGAATTTCCACATCGAACTCGGCCCGCGCGCGGGATTCGACCGCGGCCGTCATTGGCCGGGTGATCAGGACGCGGGTCAATGCAACCGCCCCCCCACTGGCACCTCAGCCGTCACATCGCCATCGGGGCCGATCAAAACAATCTCACCCGAGTCATCTGGAAGACCTAACACCAGAACTTCGGACATGAATTTGCCAATCTGGCGCGGAGGGAAGTTGACCACGGCCAGTACCTCCTTGCCCACCAGATCTTCAGGCGTGTAATGCGCCGTGACTTGGGCCGAGGTTTTTTTCTCGCCCAGATCGGGGCCAAAATCGATCCACATTTTGATCGCAGGTTTGCGCGCCTCGGGGAAGGTTTCGGTGCGCAGCACCCGCCCGACCCGCACGTCTACTTTCAAAAATTCATCAAAGGTCAGATCAGCCACGCGAAAGCTCCTTGGATCGCTCGGTTGCCGCAGCGACGGCACGGGTCACAAGAGCCGGGAACCCATCTGTTTCATTCATCAACACCTCAAGCGCGGCCTGAGTGGTGCCGTTTGGGCTGGTGACATTCACCCGCAGCTGCGCAGGCGTTTCCTCCGCCGCCTCAGCCAATGCGCCCGCTCCGGCGACGGTGGCCTTGGCCAGTTGCAGCGCCAGCGCAGCTGGCAGCCCCTGTGCGACACCCGCCGCAGCAAGTGTTTCAATCAGATGAAACACATAGGCCGGACCTGAACCGCTGACACCGGTGACGGCATCCATCTGGTCTTCGCGCTCCAGGCGCACCACCTGCCCGATGGCCTGCAACAGCTGGTCGGCCTGATCCAGATGCGAGGGGGTGCACGCGGCATTGCCAACCAGGGCGGTGATGCCTTGGCCAATGGCTGCTGGAGTATTGGGCATGGCGCGCACAATCGGAGAGCTGGCGCCCAAAATAGTTTCGTAACTGACAATAGAGGTGCCCGCCGCCACGGAAACAAACAGGGTTTGCCCGCCACCGTACCCTTTGAGCACCGGCAACGCTTCGGTCATCATCTGCGGCTTGACCGCAATCAGTACAAGCGCCGGATTTTCGGGCAGTGGCTGATTGATGTGTACGCCTGTCGTGCCCAGCCAGTCCGAGGGATAGGGATCCTGCACCCAGACCGAGCCCGCAGGCAAACCGCCATCAAGCCAGCCCGCCAGCATCGCCGAGCCCATTTTACCGCAGCCCAAAAGCACCAAGCCGCGTGCGGCCAATTCAGATTGTTTCATCGAGTTGCCCCGCCCCTTTTCTTTTGGTTCGGGAAAAATGTTTACGCCCGCCCATAGGCCTCTGCAATGGCGACTTGCATGGCGTCTTTTGGCGTGCGTTCTCCCCAGACATTCAGCTGGATCGCCGGATAGAAACGTTCACAATTGGCGACGGCCATGTTCAACAGCGTGTCAATCTGCTCGGGGCCCGCCATCTGTCCACCGGTCAGCAGCATCCCATAGCGATACAACATCAGTTTGTGGTCTGGCCAATAGGTAAACGCCCCGGTCCAACACTGATCATTCATCTGGTTGATCAGCTCATACAGCCCCTGCAGGCGCGCCGCTGGAGGATCCATTTCAAAACTGCACACCATGCGCAGGGTTTCTTCGGGATCTGACCAGGCCAGCGTCAGCGAATAGGTCCGCCACTGGCCTTCGACCGACATGGCGATCTGATCATCGGTGATCCGGTCAAAGTCCCATTGATGGTTTTGCGCAAGATGCTCGACAACATCAATGGGATGGGAGTCTTCAAAGAGTTGGTGTTCAGACAAGGACATGGTCCACCTCTCTACGCGTCCAAAGGTTTGGGGCAGAAGCACCCCTATCTCTGGTCACATGCTCTACCTAAAGGGGCATTTCGCCTCTCCTCTACAAGATATAGAGTGGCCATAGAATCCCTATCTGACAACCCAGTATTTGGGGATATCTTCAATAAATTGTGGATGAAGCCTGTGGATACCCTAGATAACGTGTGTATGGACGCCTAGGGTCAGGACCCATTGATTTCCGTTGGGCTTTATGATTCACGGTTCGGAAAAACGAGCGGTGAACATGTCTGAT
>CANLND010000015.1 GCA_947492585.1 uncultured Paracoccaceae bacterium | reverse complement strand
CTGTCTCTCCAGCGTGTCCCCCAGTCTTTCCTGAGCGTTACATCGTCTCTCCGATGCGTCCCTGGCAGCGTCTCCGCTACCCTCCGTAGCGCCTCAGCGCCGCCGGTAGAGGGGGTTCTAAGGTTAAGCGAAGAGAGTCGCAAGGCCTTTCTTCAACAAAAAACACCTTTTCTCAAAAAAAGTGAAAACAACCCAATTTCAAAACCTTAGAACGCCGAAAAGGGTCAAAATACTGCAACCTACCTGTCGCGGATTAAGTCCGCGTTTCGAATCTTTCCGCCAGGCGACGGCAGACCATCATACGGCGCTCAACTGAGGTGCCTCTGGGCGCACGCTGATCACGCCCGCTGATGCGACAAAGCCATGACCGGGACCAATTCAATCAGCGGCGTCCCGAAACCTGCTGAATACGCACGCCCCCCTCTGTCAGGCTTTGCCGTATCGCGCCAGCCAAGGTGACCGCCGCAGGCGTATCTCCATGCAGGCAGATGGTATCAATCGACGTTGGGATTTGTTTTCCGCTTTCGGTGATGATCGCGCCTGCTTTGATCATCTGTAACATTCGGGGTCCCACAAGTGCAGGATCATGCAAGACCGCACCGGGCAGACTGCGGTCTACCAATGTGGCGTCATCATTATACGCACGATCCGCGAAAATTTCGCCGCACCAGGTGCAACCCAGCTCACGTACGACCTCCTCCATGGCGGTGGCGGCCAGAACCATGATGATGATGTCAGGGTCCACGTCCAAAGCAGCCTGATAACAGGCACGCGCCATGGTGTGATCCACGCTCGCCATATTAGACAGGGCACCATGTAGTTTGAGGTGACGCACCTTTGTGCCCGCCGCCGCCGCCATGCCTTGCGCGGCGCCAAGCTGATAGCGGATCATATTGGCCAGACTGTCGTATGGAATATGCATCTTACGACGGCCAAACCCCTGCAAGTCCGGAAACCCCGGGTGCGCGCCAATGCCCACCCCGGCGTCATGCGCCGCAGCCATGGTCTGCGCCATCACATCCGGGTCACCCGCGTGGTAGCCGCAGGCGATATTTGCGCTTGAAATGATTTTCAAAAGGTTGGCGTCGTCCCCCATGGACCATGGGCCAAAACCCTCGCCCATGTCAGCGTTCAAATCTACAGTCAGGGTCATGGATTAATATGCTCCTTTGGCAAAGGGATCAGCGGTCGCGGACACCGCACCACCAATGAGCTGCATTGACAAGAGATTGGACAGCCCTGAGGGATCCCGCAACAACGGCTGGCACTGTTGGGGCAATTGCCGCAGATCCGCCTGATCACGCGCTTCAAGGTCGAGGGCCTGATCAAGCGTCACCCATTGGAAGCGAATTTCATCACCCTGCACGGATTGCGCAATGCGCGGCAGGTCACTGGGCAGCACAGAACCAATCCGCGGATAGCCTCCCGTTGTCTGATGTTCGCGCATCAATACAAAAGGAGTGCCCTCTCCGGTCATCTGCACGTCACCGGGAACAATGACTTCGGACAAAACATTAAGCTGATCAATGGCCGTAAACCTGCGCCCGTCTCCCACCAGCTCAACCCCCATGCGGTTGGCCCTTGCGCCGCGTCGAAACGCCGTTGCCGTAAATCGCGCGCGCGTCTCACCTGAGAAGAGATCCGACTGGAAACTCTCGACAAGCCGAACACCCCCGCCTCCGAAACGATCAGCCACGCGCAGGGTCTGGTCTACACGCGTTCCCTGGTCTGGTCCCGCCCGCAGCGTATCGCCAGCCTGAATCATCCGCCCCAGCCCGGCCCCCACATGCGCGGCTCGCGCCCCCAGCATCAGGGGGACATCGATGCCACCGCCAAGATGCAGATACCCATAGACGCCGCGTGTCGCCGCCCCGATTTCAAGCAGTTGCCCCGCTTTCAACTGATATGACGCGTTCCACGCCATCCGGACCCCATCGCAGGTGGCAGACATCGGGGCGCCAGTGAACGCAACGCGCAGTGACCCCGTTACCTCAAAGACGCCGCCCACTCCGCCCAGTTCAAGCGCGGCGCAGGACAGATTTTGCCCCAGCAATGCAGCGCCTTCGGCAAGGGCACGCTGATCGGCAGCACCACCTTGCGCCACTCCATCAGCCAAGAGACCCGGACGCCCGAGATCCTGAACTGAGGCCATTGGACCAATGCGCAAAACCCTCAGGCCGCTCATGCGTCAATCTCCAGCATCTGCGCACCACCATAACGCGGATCACGTTCGCTGGCCGTGGCCAACTCCTGCGGCGAGACGGGGACAAATTGCATTTCATCGCCCACACGCAGGGCAATCGGCGCGGGGTGGTTCAGATCAAAACAGGAAAACCCAGTTTGCCCTACATGTCGCCATCCCGTTGGTGACGGCGCGGCAAACAGAACCAACTGTGCGACCGCCGCCACCAGCGCCCCACGTGGCACCTGAGGCGTGAGCCCACTTTGGCGTGGAATATCCCAACAGGCCTCCAACGGACCCAAATAGGGTTGTCCCGGTGCAAACCCTAGGGTCAGCACCCGGACCCGCGCCGCACCCAATGACTCGATCGCAGCAGACTCGCTCATCCCTGCAAGATCTGCGGCTTCGCCCAGCTGTGGGGCCAATTCGGTGCCATACACCGTCGGCACCTGCCACAATCGCCGACCAGCGGGAAGTTCCGCCAATGACCAGTCTTGTTGCGCAAGCAAATCACTTAACCGATCTTGCAGTGCCCTATGTGGCAAAACGGTCGGGTCAAAACGCACGAACACCGAAGTCAAAGTGGTCGAGGTCTCAACAATACCACCCAGACGCAAAGCCTGCACCGCTGCTCGAAACGCCAAAGCCGCACGATTTTGTGCGTCGCTCAGATGGTCGGAAAAGCTGACCAACACGCCGTGGGTTCCAATGGTGCGGATCACCGGAAAGGAAAGGGTTTGCGCGCGGTTCATAGTATTCATCTGCGATTTTTGAGGTTCTCTCCACAGTTGCGAGGTCACGCGGGAAGGTCAACACGATAGCACCAGAAACCGAGAGCGCCCCAACAGCCATCATGCATGAGAACGCCAATTGATTCAGGCTTCAATCGCCTTTGAACAACAAAAAAGGAGCGCCAAACAGCGCTCCTGAACACGTCACGTTTCGCGACAGCACTCTTTAAAAATCGTCCCAACCAACTGCGGCATCCAAGGAACCATGTGCGGATGGCGCAGCAGATGCGGCCGCCGGCGCAGGTGCCGATTGTGCCTGCGGACGCACGTCCGCAAAAGACACCACCGAACCGCCACCACCGCTGCCGGTGAAAACCGCAACTTCCTGCCCCAACCGGCTGGCATCGTTGTTCAAGGTCTGCGCCGCAGACGTGCTTTGCTGTACCATCGCCGCGTTTTGCTGGGTAACGCGATCCAGTTCCGTCATCCCGGAATTAACTTCGTTCAGCGTGGTTGCCTGTTCCTCGGCTCCGGTTGCGATGCTGCTCACGTGGCTCGAAATCGCACCGACGCTTTCGATGATCTGATGCAAGGCCGCACCGGCCTGCCCAACAAGATCCACACCATTGGAAACCTGACGGTTGCTGTCACTGATCAACTTCTTGATTTCACCCGCCGCATCTGACGACCGCTGCGCCAACGCACGTACTTCGGACGCCACAACCGCAAACCCACGGCCAGCCTCGCCAGCACGCGCGGCTTCGACCCCAGCGTTCAACGCCAGAAGGTTGGTTTGGAACGCAATATCATCAATCACCGAGATAATATTGGAAATCTTATCCGAAGACTGTTCGATTTCAGACATGGCGCCAATCGCACTTGTTACGATCTCACCGCTTTCAGTGGCTTTTTGCTGTTCTGTGCGCACAATTTCTTCGACTTGACGCGCGCCCTCAGCAGACGAACGCACCGTTGCCGTCAGCTCTTCGATTGCGGCGGCGGTTTCTTCCAATGTTGCGGCCTGGCTTTCAGTCCGTTGCGCAAGATCCCCCGATGACTGACCAATTTCCCCGGCTGTTCGCTGCACCGCGCTCGAAACCTCAGACACCGTGGACATGGCCAGCCCCAGCTTTTCAACTGAACTGTTAAACGCGCGCCCCAGATCCCCAACGTCGGCGACATCAGAGACGGTCACACGATGTGACAGCTTGCCCTCGCTCAACGCGTCCAACCCTTCGGAGATAGAAGCCAATCCTTCGCGGCGTTTGGTGACATCGCTGGCGACTTTAGCCACTTTGACAACCTTGCCAGCGCTATCAAATATCGGCGCATAGGTCGCCTGAATCCACACCACCCGGCCATCTTTGGCAACGCGAGGGAACTGGTCCGTAAAATCCTTACCCTCTGCAAGATCACGCCAAAAACTGCGATACTCTTCGGATGACGAAATTTCAGGCGCAACAAACATCGAATGATGCTGCCCCTGGATTTCTTCCAACGTGTAACCAAGCGTTTTTAAAAAATTTTCATTCGCAACAATGATCTTGCCGTCCGGCTCAAACTGGATGGTTGCTTGCGTCCGGTCAATCATGCCCAGCAGCGCCTTGCTGGTATCATCCAGCCCAGACTCTGCAGCGTTTTTGCGAGATTTAAAAAACACGCCCTTACTCCGTTCAAAGTTATTGCACAGCTTCTGCTTTATGATCACCCAAAGCTGGTTAAATCCTTAAGATCCCAGTCCAGTGGTAAAATTCTTTATCCAACAGCAGCATATTCACCGTCCATTACATTGACCCAGCAATCTGAAATAACTGCTAAAAACGCGAAATTTCACCTCCCTACAGGTCGCAAAAAAACTGCAAAATCCGACACCAAAGAAATAGACCGCGTAGCGGCTGACAGCGCGCATGAACGATAGAATCACAAACCAAACCCGGCAAATCATCAGGCCAGCGTGAGGCCGAATCGTGCAGTCACATCCCACCAAACCCGGCCCGGCCTTGCATTGGCGCGACAGCTGTCGCATCAAACTCTAAACGCTCCGGTCAACACAGAGGTTCGTGTGGTGTCTTTGAAAATTTCCAACACACAAGCCCGGCACCTATGGCTCACGTCCCACGGGTTGGCAAAGCCCCCCACCGGACCGCTTGATGTGGCCGAGACAATTCGCACTTTGGGTTTTGTGCAGCTGGATACCATTCAGGTGATTTCACGGGCCCACCATCACATCCTGTGGAGCCGCAACCAGAACTATCGTGAGCCCATGCTGGACAGGCTATTGGCCCACGATCGTACGGTATTTGAGCACTTTACCCACGATGCCTCCGTATTGCCGATGGAATTTCTGCCCATGTGGGAGCGGCAGTTTCGCCGTATGAAAGACAAAGTCGGCAACGCCTCCTGGTTTGGCCCAAACCTGACACCTGCCCTTTTGGACGAGGTCAAAATGCGTATCCACTCCACGGGTCCGTTGTCGACCCGTGATTTTGACACCAAAATCGAAGGGCCCAAGGCAATGTGGCGCCGACCGCCCCATAAACAGGCTCTGGATTATCTTTGGTATGCGGGGGAATTGGCCACCAGCCATCGCGACGGCTTCGTCAAATACTACGATCTTGCTGAGCGGGTTTTTCCCGCAGATCTGCGGAGCCAACAGATCGATGATCAGGCGCAGATCAACTGGCTGTGCAGCTCGGCATTGAACCGTATTGGTTTTGGCACATTGGGAGAAATCCGCAAATTCTGGGACGCCACCACCGCAAAAGAAGTGTCCGCCTGGGCCGAACACAACACAGACACACGGGTTCCCGTTTCGATCGAAGCCGCAGATGGCAGCTGGAGCAATGCCTGGGCCTGCGCGGACATTGAAACCCGACTAAACACTCTGCCCAGCTTGTCCTCGCGGGTGCGTATTCTCAATCCCTTTGATCCGGCGATCCGCGACCGGACACGACTTCTGCGCCTCTTTGGGTTTGAATATACAGTTGAGATGTTTGTACCGGCGGCCAAACGTCGTTGGGGATACTATGTATTCCCTGTACTTGAGGGCAGCCGGTTCATTGGGCGCATCGAAGCCAAGGCAGACCGCGCCGCGGGCGTTCTCAACGTACTGAATTATTGGAACGAACCCGATGTGCGACTAACCAACGGCCGAACTGCCAAGTTGCAAGCGGAACTTAGTCGGCTTGGTCGGTTGGCCGGGCTAAAGCAGGTCATTTGGTCCAACTCGCAAGCGTTTCCGATGGCACGAACCAATTAGAATCTTCGTCAAGCTGAGGTGCACATGACGCGCACACACCCGTCGCGAACCTTGGTCTTGCAAAACCTCCATACGAAACAAAGCTCCCCGAGGGGAGCTTTGTGAGACTTATTTGACGTTAGCGTTCAAGCTGCCAGCGTCGTAACGTTTGGCCATATCCGCCAGTGGGATTGCGGTGATCTTACCCGCCTGCCCGGCACAGCCAAACCGCTCAAAACGATCATGGCAGACGGCCGACATGGCATCGATCCCCGGCGCCAGATATTTGCGCGGATCAAACTCTTCTTTCTTGCTCCACAGCAGTTTGCGGATCGCACCGGTCATCGCCAGACGTAGATCGGTATCGATATTGACCTTGCGCACACCGTGCTTGATGCCAACTTCGATCTCCTCCACGGGAACGCCCCAGGTGGGTTTGATCTCTCCGCCAAACTCGTTGACGATCTCTTGCAGCTCTTGCGGAACCGAAGAAGAGCCATGCATCACCAAATGCGTACTGGGCAGCTTGGCGTGGATCTTCTTTAGCGCATCCATGGCCAGAATATCGCCATCAGGCTTACGGGTGAATTTATACGCACCGTGTGAGGTGCCAATGGCCACAGCCAACGCGTCGACATTGGTGGCTTTTACAAACTCAGCCGCTTCATCCGCGTCGGTCACCAGCATATCCATGGACATTTCACCATCAAAGCCGTGGCCATCTTCGGCCTCACCTTTGCCGGTTTCCAGCGACCCAAGGTGACCGATTTCACCTTCAACCGACGCACCAACCATATGGGCCATATCCACAACCTGCTTGGTCACACCAGCGTTGTAGTCGAAATCCGCCGGGGTTTTACCGTCCGCCATCAAGGATCCGTCCATCATCACCGACGAGAAACCGTTGGTCAGTGCCGACAGGCAGGTCTGCGGAGAGTTACCGTGATCCTGATGCATACACACAGGGATGTGCGGATACAGCTCAATCGCGGCCTTGATCAGGTGGCTCAGCACGATGTCATTGGCGTAGTTGCGCGCACCACGGCTCGCCTGCATGATGACCGGACTGTTCGTCGCGTCTGCGGCCTTCATAATCGCCAGCATCTGTTCCATGTTGTTCACGTTGAACGCAGGAAGACCATAGCCTTGCTCTGCTGCGTGATCCAGCAGCTGTCGCAGAGAAATAAGTGCCATTTACACTGTCCTTGTTGTCAGTCTGAGACCGGCCGCGTTTATTGGGCGTCCCGGTAATATGAATCAATCAGGTCTACTTCTTCGGCGCTGCCGATCAGGACCGATACACGTTGGTGGTGGCCGGTGGGCTGCACGTCCAGAATACGCCCCTGCCCGGTCGAAGCCTTACCGCCCGCTTGTTCGATGATAAAGCCCATCGGGTTGGCTTCGTACAGCAGGCGCAGTTTACCGCCGGTTTTGGCATTGCCCGAATCCATCGGATACATGAACAGACCGCCACGGATCAGAATGCGGTGAATTTCAGCCACCATCGAGGCCACCCAGCGCATGTTGAACGACTTGCCACGCGGACCGTCTGTTCCGTCCAGGCATTCTTCGACATAGCGTTTAATCACCGGATCCCATTTGCGGGCGCGCGAGGCGTTGATCGCAAATTCCTGCGTCGCCGGGCCCACTTTCATGTCCGGGAAGGTCATCAGGAATTCGCCATTGCCGATCTTATGGGTAAACCCGTTGACGCCATGCCCTGTGGTCAGGATCAGCGAGGTCGACGGACCATAAAGCGCGTAACCTGCGCAGATCTGCTTGGCACCTTTGATCAGCACCGCCGCGTCTGCCACGTCCACAAGATCTTCTTCCAGTTCCACAACCGAAAAGATCGAACCGACCGAGATATTGACGTTCAGGTTCGACGAGCCATCCAACGGATCGTAATAGACCAGATAATCCCCCGCCTTGGGCTTATCTTTCAGCCAGATCACTTCGTCGATTTCTTCTGATACCAGCGCGGCCACACGGCTACAGTTGGCGCAGTGCTCTTGGAACACCTCATCCGCGATCACATCCAGCTGTTTCTGGGTCTCGCCCTGCACGTTCGATGTGTCGGCGGTTCCCAAAATATCCATAAACGCGCCGTTGCGAATTTTATGGGCGATGATCCGGCACGAGGTCGCAATGTCCTCGATCAGCAGCACCATGTCCGAAGACATTTTGCCTTGCTTTTCTTCCGACAGCAGAAACTGGCGTAGCGTGTGATGAGCAGTCATTCCAAAGTCCCTTCAATGTCCATGCGCGCCATGGGAGTCAGCGCCATTTTTGCGCCATTGACCGATGTTCCTTTCGGTCAAACATAGCACACCACTACGCGAATACGTGGTGAATAACCACAAAAAGAAATTTTAAGCGCACAAAATTCGCAAAAACGAACAAGATGCGAGCGAAAAGAACACAGTCACAGAGGATCCCGATAGATGTTAGCGCTGACGGATTGCGTTGCGCATTTGTTTTTGATCTACATCAGGCAATCTTGGAGAGCGAATGACCCATCTGCCCCCCGGTGACCGCGTGACAGGCGGAGCCCGCAAAGCAAAGATTCTTGAAATCGCACGCGCCGACGGACGGGTCAGCGTCGACGGTTTGGCGCGTCATTTTAACGTCACCGTGCACACCATCCGCCGTGATTTGACGGATCTTGCAGACGCCGGGCATTTGGAACGCGTGCATGGCGGAGCCGTGTTGGCCACCGGCGCCAATAACATCGATTACGTACAACGGCAGCAGGTAAACGCCGAGGGCAAACAGCGCATCGCCAAAGCCTGCGCCGCCGCCATTCCCAATGATGCCAGCGTATTCATCAACATCGGCACCACCACCGAAGCCGTCGCACGTGAACTGTTGGGGCACACAGGGCTGATGGTGGTCACCAACAGCCTGAACACGGCCAATATCCTGTCGGCCAATCCCAATATCGACATCGTTGTCGCAGGCGGCAGCCTACGCCGCACCGATGGCGGGTTGCTGGGCAATCTAACCACACAAGTGGTGGACCTGTTCAAATTTGATTACGCCGTGATCAGTTGTGCTGCCATTGACGTTGATGGCGAGCTTTTGGATTTTGACCTACAAGAAGTACACGCGACCCGAGCGATCATAAATCGGTCTCGCTCGACGTTTGTCGTGGCGGACCAGTCAAAAATCTTGCGCACGGCACCGGGCCGCATTGGTACGCTTGATGACATCGAAGCCCTGTTTACCGACAGCCTCCTGTCGCCGGATCTGCAACAGCACTGGGCGCACCGCGAAGTCGAGTTGAACATCGCAGATCTGACCCCGCTGGCTTAAAGACAGCCGCAGGGTCAGACATCCAAGTTAACGTGATCCGATTTAGAAATCGTCCCATTTCGAATTTGCAGCCTGCGCTACAGGTTCAGGAGAGGCATCGTCAGCCCACATCGCCCCAAGATCGGGGCCCGCACTGGGCGCCTCCACGGCAGCCGCCACCGGCGCCGCTGCGGCCGGAGCGGCATCAATTTTGAAACCTTCGACGTGGCTTGCCAATTTGTTGGAATCTGACAGCAACAGATGGCTGGCGGCTGTGGTCTGCTCCACCATGGCCGCGTTGCTTTGCGTGACTTTGTCCAGCTGCACCATACCTGTGTTGATTTCCGACAGCGCAATCGACTGCTCTTCCGAGGATTTCGCAATGCCCGAGACCAGCTCAGCAATATGCGAGACACGCTCCACGATATTGGTCAGCGCGACCCCCGTTTCATCCACAAGCGTCACACCGCGGCCAACCTGTTTTTCGCTTCCTTCGATCAAAGTCTTGATCTCCAACGCTGCATCAGACGAACGCTGCGCCAGCCCCCGCACCTCGGATGCGACAACAGCAAACCCCCGGCCCGCTTCACCGGCACGCGCCGCTTCCACGCCCGCGTTCAACGCCAATAGATTGGTCTGAAAGGCAATATCGTCGATCACACCAATGATTTGCGAAATATGCGTCGAGGATTCAGCGATCTCTTGCATCGCTTTGATGGTTGACTGCACGACCTCACCGCTGGCTTCGGCCTGGGTGCGCGCGCTCGCCGCAGTGTTTTCGACATTTTGCACGCTGTCGACCGCTGATTTGACACTTGCTGTCACCTCTTCCAAAGCAGCAGCCGTCTGTTCAAGAGTTGCCGCCTGGCTTTCGGTACGGGTTGAAAGATCGTCCGCCGCATGGCTGATTTCTTCGGCGCCCTTTCGGATACTATAAGAGGCACCTTTTACTTCGGAAATACCGCCAGCCAGCTTGGCAACGGCGCCGCCAACCCGTGTCGCCAATTCTCGGTGCGCGTCCGGGAATTCTGCGGTCACAGAGTCCCTGAAATCCCCGCCAGCAACATCCACCAAAGTTGTACTCAGCAGCGCAACCTCTTGTTTGTTTTTTTCCTGCGCCGCTGCGGCCTCAGCTTGGTCTTGAGCGGCCGCAGCCAAACGAGAGTTCAGCGCTTCCAGTGACTTCGCCATTTCACCGATTTCGTCCTGAACCTCGGTGCCTGGAACCGGATGCGCATACTCATATGCCGCGGTGCGCGCCATGCCCTGCGCCAACCGAACGACCCGGCCGGAAATCCCGCGCCCGATCAAGACAGCCAGCCCCATGATCAGCACGGCGACCACCCCAAGTTCGATGACCGAAGTCCGCACCAAGGCGTTCAAACCCGCATTGGCCTCAACCTCATCCATTTCAAGCACGATACCCCATTTTTCGCCCGTGGGGATCTTCACACTGCTGGAATTGGCCGTCACCAAATTACCAGACAGGCCCACGATACCATCAAAGGCTCGGGTTTCACCATTGAGCGCGGCGGTGATCTGCTCATTTTCTGGCAATTTATCAAGCGTTTTGAACCCACCTTCATGCCGGGATTCCGACAGCGCAAATCCCTCGCCGTTAACCAGATAGATGTGCCCGCTCTCCCCCAAAAGTGGCGCATGCCCAAGTATCTTTTTAACCCGGCTCAACGGCACCTCGATGGCAACAACGCCGACTTTTTTTCCGTGCTCAAATACCGGTGTAGAGACAAACATTTCCGGTTTGCCGCCACTTGGTGCATACGGCGCGATGGGCGTCATTGCAACGCTCCCAGCCTCGGCTTTCATCGCGGCGCGATAGGCATCGGCCAATCCAGAATCTTTGTATTTTCCGGTGGTCACACTGCGGCCAAAATCGTCAGCCTTATGCACAGAATACACCATATTGCCCGAGGTATCGAACAAGAACAGATCATAGTACCCGCGCGCTTTTTGATATGAACGCATGCCAACATGATGGCGGGCGTGTTCAGCACTCCACGCGGAGCCGTCTTTGGCAAAGTCCAGCTCATCCTTCTGATCTTTGGAATGGGGGTTATCTGTGATGTAGTGCTGGCGCAATGTATCGCCAGCCGTCGGGCCAAGCGCATCCCAAGCGATACTGAAATCCTGAATGGCCTGATGCGTTGCAAAGCTATCAGACAAGGCCACTATATCTTTTTCGACATCATGAAGCCAAAGCTCAACAGCCTCACCCCGGTCATCAATCAGCGCTTGATAGGCCGCATGATGTTCATGCAGCATGGTGCTTCGGGACTGGTTTAGCTGAAATGCACCTGCGACAACAACAAAGGCGATGGTGGGCACCGCAATGAACAACGGCAGTTTAACGCCCAGCTTCATGTTTCGGAAAAGTTTCATACGTGTTACCTCATTTCACTGCCAAACGAGGTACATTCCACAGTCACCTCAGTTGTGTGGACAAGGATTTAGTCAGCACCCATTGAGCAATCGTTAAATGGCAATCGTAAAATCATCACAATTATAACAATACGCTTCAACTTGAGTTGATAATTTTTTCGTTGGTACCGCTAGGGTTGTTCGATTTTTTGCGATCATTTGATAGTTTCGAAATCCTCGTCAAACCCGAACGACGGCTGTCAGGCGCACCTGCTCCATAAAATCAACGCGCATCACACGCCTTTTCAAACCGTCCGCATTTTGACCACCTGCGCCTGAATTTTTTGCACCCGCTGTTTGCACGAAAAACCGCCTCTGCGACCACATCACGGTGCCAGCGACAAATGTCCGCGCCAGCACTTTGTTCAATGTGCAGCGGGTTGCACCCGACACAGCCAAACGCCTCTGCCAATCAGGCACTTTGCCGCTAGATCCCCCATGATGAAAAATTCGCCAGACAGCCCTTTGGCGTCAAGTTATAGCCGTAAATCTATATTAAAAACAGAGGCTTAATAAAATCACCCAAAATATGGCCTTTGCAAAAAGCCACGCACCCATCCTGTTCCACCCTGATCACACCCCCTCATACGCCCGCCATTCAACTGGTCAGATTTCAGCACGCAAACCCCAGGATGCAGCCACACACATAGCTTGGGGGCGGCAACATTGCGCATGACGTGGGACAAAGTTGCAAGAATAGGAAAGTTTCATTTGGTTAATTGATCTGGAAGCGAAGCGAAAATCTGTAACCTTGCTATCAACAAAAAGGCCTGCCACGGGCCATGCAACAGGAGAGTTGAAGATGAACAGTAAATTCACACGCCGTGGGTTTCTGCAAACCAGCGCCGCCGCAGGCGCAGTTTTGTCCGCACCGGCCATTGCCCGCGCTGGTCAGAATTTTTCGGGCAAAGAAATCCGCCTGCTGACATGGTCTGACAACACAGGCCTGGCCATTTTGGAAAACATCGCCAAACCGTTCGAAGAGAAAACCGGCGCCAAAGTGATCGCCGATCGCACTGGATCAACCTCAGAAATGGTGGCGAAACTGCGCGCCTCGGGGGGCCGCGCGCAATATGACGTGATCACCCTTGCAGGGGTTGGCGCGGTCGAATTGGCCGGCGACGGCCTGCTGGCCCAGCCCGACCTGAACAAATTGCCCAACCTCACCGACGTCGATCCGCGCTTTCGCACGGGGGCCGACGGCCACGGCATTGGTTACCTGTTGTGGACCGGCGGTCTGATCTACAACACCAAAACGTTTAAAGAAGCGCCCAAATCCTACGCGGAAATGTGGGACGCGCAGCCGGGCCGTCTGTTCATGCCCCCTGCGACCTGGACCGATGCGCTGGACACCGTCTACGCCACCGGAAAAATGCTGGGCGGCGACGGCACCAACTCTGACGAAGCCTTTGCCAAACTGGCCGAACTGCGCCGCAACATCCTGACCTTTGGCGAGAACCCGGGCCAGTTGTCCGAGCTGTTCCGCTCAGACGCACTGGACATCGGTGGCGTCTATGCGCCGGCCTTCTTTGCCAAAGAGCTGGCCAACCCCGAGCAGTCCAACATGGGCGCGACCTATGATGTCGACGAAGGCTTCTTTGCGGATCTCATGTACACCATCATGCCAAAATCCAAACCCGGCGAAGACGACGTGGTCCATGCCTTTATCAACTACACGCTGGACGCCGATGTGCAGGGTGTCATGGCCGAAGCGGTATTGAATGGCCCCATCAACCAAAAAGCCGTGATGAGCGACGCCGCCAAGGCAAGCCCCTTCATCATCAAACCGGAACAGTTGAGCGACAAAGCTGTAGTCCACGACAAGAACTTCATCGCCGATGTGCGTGAAGGTTGGATCCAGACCTATCAGCAGACACTGTCCTAAGTCGGGAACGCACGTGTCAAATTCCACACTTACACGAAAGCAGGCGCTGGCATTTGCCGCGCCTGCCTTCATTGCTATTTTGCCCTTCTTTGTCGCCTGCCTCTATATTCTGCGGTTCTCGCTGTCTGGCGAACAGGGGCGCATCGAAGGCTTCTCCATTGATGCCTACCGCAACCTGATGACGCCGTTTTTTGGCCGCTCCGTCTGGCTGACCCTGCGATTGGCGTTTTTTGCCACCGTAATCGCCCTGATGATGGCCGTGCCGCTGGCGTTTCTTCTGACCACGCTCAAACGGCCTGTGGCCCGTCGCACGCTGACAGTGATTATCCTGCTTCCGATGATCCTGAATTTGCTGGTCCAAGCCTATGGCTGGATCCTGCTTCTGGGGCCCTCAGGCGCGCTCAACACTGTACTGCGCAATCTGGGCATCATCGACCGTCCCTTGTTCCTCTTGTTCAACGAAACCGGCGTTTTGTTGGGCCTGATCCAGACTTCACTGCCGCTTGCAGTCTTCCCGATTGTCTCCGCCGTGCGGGCAATTTCACAAGAACACCTTGAGGCCGCCAGCTCTTTGGGTGCCAGCAACTGGCGCATTTTCCGCGATGTCACCCTGCCCCTGTTGCGCCCGGCCTTGCTTGGTGCGGCCTCGATCTGTTTTGCCTTCAACGCCAGCGCCTTTGCTGTTCCCCTCCTATTGGGCGGCCGCCGTGTGCAGATGATGGGTGTCGCCATTCGCGATATGATTTCCCCGCTGTTCAACTGGTCCGGTGCTGCGGCCGCAGGCATGATCCTGATCGTGATGACGCTGTTCCTCATGATCTTCTCGGCCTGGCTGGTCCGGCTCACCACTGAAAAAACCAAAGGATAACCCGATGCGCGTTGGTCTTCTTCCCGCTCAGGGCGGGTCTTATCGATGGGTCATGCTGACCTTGGCCACCATGGGCATTCTGATCTCGGCCCTGCCCGTGGCCGTGGTCACACTCATGTCGTTTTCTGCGGCGGAAACCTCGGGCTTTCCACCCAGTGAATTTTCATTGCGCTGGTACGGTGAGGTCGCCCGGATGTTCAGCAATGAAGACGCCTCAAGCGCGCAATCGGTGGTCGACAGCACCCTGACCAGCCTGCTGGTCGCGGTGATTGTCATGATGATTTCCACCGTGGTCTGTGTGCCTCTTGCCTATGCTTTGGCGCGCGGCGAACGCCGCATTCGGGCGGGTATGGAGCTGTTGTTCACCCTGCCGCTGGTGTTCCCCCTTGTGATGCTGGGCATTGCCTTTCTACTGATCGCCGAAGGTCTCGCCTGGGAACTCGGCATCTGGCGCATCATCATCCCCCACATCGCGTTGGTTCTACCGTTTGTACTGCGCAATTGCCTCAGTGCGATGGGCGGTATTTCGGTCGAACTGGAAGAAGCCGCGATATCCCTTGGCGCGCCGCCGTTGCGGGCGATCTGGGACATCGTGGTGCCGTTGATGAAGGCGGGAATTCTGGCAGGGCTGATCTTTGCCCTGATCATCAGCTTCAACGAATTCACCATCACTTTCTTCATGTACACCATTGATGTCAGCACCCTGCCAATCTGGATGTACAGCCGCACCGTGTCGTCGCTGGATCCCTCCACGCTGGCCCTATCCGTTTATATCATCGCCGCCGATGTGATCCTGATCCTACTTGTGGACAAGCTGATCGCAGGGCGCGCGAACCTGTTTTAAAGAAAGGAAGCTGACGTGAGCGACACGCATCTTCATATCGACGGTATCACCAAACGGTTCGGCGATGTCACCGCACTGGACAATATCGACCTTCGGGTGGAACGCGGGGCCTTTGTGTGCCTGCTGGGACCGTCGGGCTGTGGCAAAACCACGCTTTTGCGCATCATTGCAGGCTTTGAAAAGGCGAGCCAGGGACGCATGATGCTTGACGGGACCGATATCACCAACCTCGCGCCGCACAAGCGCGGCTTTGGCATGGTGTTCCAATCCCTGGCCCTGTTTCCCCATATGTCCGTGGCACAAAACATCGCCTATGGGCTAAAACTGCGCAAAGCGTCCAAGGCCGAGCAACGCGATCGGGTCGAAGAGCTGCTGACCCTGATCGAACTGCCTCAGATCGCCGACCGCCCGGTTTCGGCCCTGTCTGGTGGCCAGCGCCAGCGTGTCGCCATTGCCCGTGCGCTTGCCATTCGCCCACAACTGTTCCTGCTGGATGAACCCCTGTCTGCACTGGACGCCAAACTGCGCGACAGCATGCAAATCGAGCTGCGCCGCCTACAGCAAAAATTCGGCGTCACCACCGTTTTGGTCACCCATGATCAAACCGAGGCGATGATGCTCGCGGACGAACTGGTGGTTCTGAACGACGGCCACATTCAACAGGCCGCACCCCCGTCAACCGTGTATCAGTCCCCGGCCAACCCGTTTGTTGCAGACTTCATCGGTGCCGCCAACCTGATGCCCGCCACCGCGTCTGCGGCAGGGACACTGATAGTACTGGGACAGGACACCGGCCTGCCCGTGCCCCACCACCCCGGCAGCACCCTACGTGCGGCGGTTCGGGCTGAAAACATCCAACTGCACAGCGTCAACGGCAGCGGTCAGGGCATGGCTCAGGTCGAATTTTCCCGTAATCTCGGCCCTGTGACTGAATGGTTGGTGTCCGCACAGGGGCAAGAAATTCGCGTGCGTGGCGTCACCGGATTTGGCGCAGCTCCGCAGGTCGGTGATCAGGTCAACTTGGCGTTGGACGCCGGCCGTATCTCAGTCTTTACGACATAGAGCCCCCGCGAAAATGGGGGAAGATGTCTAGCGTGCGCCCATTTACACCAATGTGGATAACTTGTGCACACCCGAAACGCAGACACGTAATACTCTCTTCGTCGGCAACATACATGGCACGCGAAGAAACGCAAAATCCCCGCTGATCAATTGATCAACGGGGATCTTATTGTCGCTGTTCAGCGGTTTAGATTTTGGCGGCGACAATAATCACTTCCACCAAATAATCCGGCGTCGCCAGCTTGCTTTCGCCGCAGGCCCGCGCCGGTGGGTTTTCGGGATCGATCCACGCGTCCCAGACCGCATTCATCTCATTAAATAAGGCCATATCGGCCACCCAGATCTGAGCAGACAGGATGTGCGATTTGCTGCTTCCTGTGGCGTCCAGCAGACGATCAACCTCTGCCAGCATCGACTGGGTTTGGCGCGTCATATCTGGACCTTCCCCGACCTGACCCGCCAAATAAATTGTGTCCCCGTGGATCACGGCTTCGCTCATACGGGATCCCGGAAGGTAGCGTTCAATTTTCATATTTCTTACTTTCTAAGCCTGTGGGTAACTTTGTGGAAGAGATGGAGAAAACTGCAAAAGACTCAAAATCTCAAACAGCATCTGTGCGCCGTTTTGCGCCGTGTTTGTACTGGGGTCATAGGCGGGGGCCACTTCAACGACGTCTCCACCGACAAGGTTCAAACCCTTCATGCCCCGGATCAACGCCAGCGCTTCGCGTGTTGTCAGCCCGCCCACCTCGGGCGTTCCAGTGCCAGGGGCAAAAGCCGGGTCCAGACTGTCGATATCAAACGACAGATAGGTCGGGCCATCGCCGACCACCGCACGGGCGCGTTCAATGATGGTATCAATGCCCAACGCTGTGATGTCCTTCGCTTCGATCACGGTCATGCCCGCCATATCCGAGAACTCCCAGATGTAGCCGGCTGCGCCGCGGATGCCGATCTGAATGGTACGTTCAGGATCAAGAACCCCATCCAAAACTGCATTGCGGAACGGCCCACCATGATGGAATTTTTCACCTTCATAACTGCCCCCCGTGTCGCAATGGGCATCGATGTGGATCATCCCCACCGGACGCTCCCGTCCCACCGCGCGCAGGATTGGATGGCTGATCGAATGATCCCCGCCCACGGCCATGGGCAATACACCCGCCGCGACGATGTCAGATACAAAAGCTTCGATATCTTTGTGGCTTTGGGCAAGGTCAAACCGGCTTTGGAAGGGCACATCGCCAATGTCCGCCACCGCCATTTCATGCAACGGCGCGGTTTCCAGCGCGTCGTTGTAAGGCCCCACCCGTTCGATAGCGCGTAACGCACGTGGCCCAAACCGCGCGCCGTTGCGGTTGGTGACCCCCAGATCCATCGGCGCGCCAAACAATGCAACTTGCAACTCCTGCAACTGCGTCGCCGCGCGATATGGCGCATCCAGCAATGTTGGCAGCCCGGCATAAGGGGCTGGCCTGCGCCCGCCATCCGAGAAAATTTTAGCAGCCACCCGCTGATATTTCTCGGTAAACAACGTGCCACCATCTGCCGACTGAAACTGCGCACGCAACTGATCCAACTTTTCTGTGCTGATAGCCATCATGTGATCTCCGGCGGGGTTTCCTACGGTGATTAGTCAATTATCACCTTCATTAAAGTTGAAATAACGCACATTTACTTGCACACTGAGGAAAATAAATGCGCGTGGAGACCCAATGGCACGACGAAAAAAGGCCTTTGTTGGCAATGTAGGGGATGTCGATTTACGCTTGATGCGGGTGTTCAAGGTGGTGGCAGAATGTTCAGGCCTGTCCGCAGCTCAGTCCAAACTGGGGGTCGGAGCCTCTACAATTTCAAAACAGATTTCCGATCTCGAAACCCGCTTGGGTGTCCATCTTTGCCACCGCGGGCGCGGCGGATTTTCCCTTACGCAACAGGGCGAAATTGCATTGGAGCACATTGATCGGCTGATGGCCGCAACCAATGAGTTCACCTCAAACATGGCGGCGATCAACAATCAGCTGACGGGCACAATTGATATTGGGATGATCGATTTCACCCTTGCAGATGAACGCAACCCGTTGATGGCGGCGATTGGGAAATTCCGCGAAACTGCACCCGATGTGAACGTGCGCCTGATGACCGGAACCCCCGCCGAAGTTGAACGCGGTGTGATCGAAGGCCGCTTGCATCTCGGCATAGTGCCAAATTATCAGCAACATCCCTCCCTGAGTTCACAAAAACTATATGATGAAGGCGTTGGTCTGTTCTGCGCCGGGGAACACCCGGTGGCAGAGGCGCAACGCACCGGATCCCCGCTACCAGCCCATAAGGTCGAACAGCACGCATTGGTGCATCGCGGGTATTATGAAAGCGATCTGTTGCGCAGCAAAAAGAAACGCTTCCCCGTTGGCAGTATCGCGGACCAGACCGAGGCCGTGATGGCATTGGTCGGCAGCGGCCTGTATCTGGGTTTTTTTCCCCTGCATTGCGCGGCAGAAACCCGGGCCGAATATCTGGAAGTGCTGCCCGAACACTTCCGCTATGAGACCCCAATTCTGGCCATTTGGCGCACCGACCGCAAAAATTCTCTATTGTTGCAAATGTTGATCAATTTCATCACGCCGACATAACACCACAAAAGCCCCAGCGTCCTACCGCTGGGGCTTTTGTGGTTCGCTCATTGCCGCAAAGAACCGTTAGAAATCAGTCCATTTGTCGTTCGCAGCAACCGGCTGCGGTTCTTCAAACGGATCGTCCTGTGCAGGTTCGGGCGCGGGCGCAGCCTTGGGTGCTACGTTGGCGTCACCGAACTGTGCCTGGGGACTGCTTGTTATGTTAGCGCGGTCAACTTTGAACATGCCGACCTGTTTGGCCAACTTATTTGCGTCTGCAAACAAAAGATGGCCGGCAGCGGTGGTTTCTTCGACCATAGCTGCGTTGCTTTGCGTGACTTTATCAAGCTCGGCCATGCCAGTGTTGATCTCAATCAACGCCATGGACTGCTCTTCCGCGGATTTGGACACTTCGCTGACAAGGTCAGCAATATGCGTGACCCGCTCAACAATGCGGCCCAGCGCTTCGCCGGTGCGATCCACCAGATCCACACCCTGCCCCACATGCTGACCACTGTTTTCGATCAAAGTCTTGATCTCAAGCGCCGCATCTGACGAACGCTGTGCGAGTGCCCGCACTTCCGACGCAACAACTGCAAACCCTTTGCCTGCTTCACCCGCGCGTGCCGCTTCAACCCCGGCGTTCAACGCCAATAGATTGGTCTGGAACGCGATGTCATCAATCACCCCAATGATCTGCGAAATATGGGCTGAAGAACTCTCGATCTCTTTCATGGCGGCAATGGTCGATTTTACAACCTCACCGCTTTCTTCGGCCTGCTGACGCGCATTGGTGGCGATGTTTTCCACGTTCTGGACGCTGTCGACCGCAGATTTTACACTTGCAGTGACTTCCTCCAACGCTGCCGCTGTTTGTTCCAGCGTTGCCGCCTGGCTTTCGGTGCGTGTCGACAGTTCATCTGCCGCCTGACTGATCTCTTCCGCGCCCTTGCGAATGCTGAAGGATGCGTCGTTCACATTGCTGATCACATTGCTCAAACCGGTGATCGCATCATTGATGTTATACCGCAGGCGTTTGTGCTCATAGGGGAAAAATTCCGTGATTTGATTGCGGAAATCTCCTTTCGCCAGCCCAACCAATGCACTGCTCAGCAGTTCAACAACGCGCGCGTTTTCCTTCTGGATGACCGCTTCGCGCTCTTGTGCGTCTGCGCCCTCTTGGAGGCGGCCA
Source organism: uncultured Paracoccaceae bacterium (assembly GCA_947492585.1). Lineage (GTDB taxonomy): Bacteria > Pseudomonadota > Alphaproteobacteria > Rhodobacterales > Rhodobacteraceae > Epibacterium. The sequence goes on along the minus strand of CANLND010000015.1, from coordinate 81,896 downwards.
TTCAGGTTTTCAAGCGTTTTGGCGATGGCCCCTATTTCATCGTTTTTGTCCGTTCCGGTCACCGTTTGATCGTAAATCCGGTTAGCTGTCTGATCCATATCATCCGCCAGCGCCGAGATCCGTTTGGTGACGCTGCGTGCGGCCCACCAGGAGACAAACCCCATCAACAGGATCGTGATGCCAAGTTCGATGCTTGTTGTGCGCATCAAAGCAATCGCGTTGGCGTCCGCTTCAATCCGGTCAATCTCCATGACCACGCCCCAGTGATCCCCGCGCGGCGTTTCGGTAGAGGCCGTTGCAGATACAACGTCTGTGCCAATCAAACCTGTGGTGGATGGAAAATAATGATGTTCATCCCGTAGTGCCGCCCGAATCTGTTCCGACTCTGGCAAAATTTCCAACGGATCAAATCGACCCTCATGACGCGATTTGGTCAGCGCGCGCATCGACTGATCAACCAAGAACACGTCACCGCTTTCGCCAAGCAGGTTTGAATGTTCAACAATCGCTGTCATTTCATCCAGCGGCACCTGTACGGCCACCACGCCAATTGCGCGCCCCTCATCAAACACAGGGGCAGACAGGAACATTGCAGGCGCATTCGCGCTCGGAGCATAGGGAGCAATGTCAGTCATATAGACCGTATCAGCCGGCAGCTTCGCACCATGGCGATACACCTCAGCCAAACCAGAATCTTTATATAGGCCCGTATTAAAGTTGCGCCCAAAATCATCCTCTTTGAAGACCGAGTAGATCAGCTCTCCCCTAAGATCGAAAAGAAACACATCGTAGTAGCCCCGCGCCCGCTGCAAGCTCCGCATCCCGATGTGATGGCGACTGTGAAGCGTGCTCCAGGACGATCCGTCCTGCGCGTCGATCAATTCATCCTTTTGCCCCACGGGAAACGAATTTTTGGTGATATACAGCTCTCGCAATAGCGCGCCAGGGTCTTCACCAAGAACATCCCACGCCGCTCCAAAATCGTGAATAGCCGTTTTCACAGCGTAGTTTTTGGACAGAGACACCACATCTTCTTCGATTTCATTCAGCCAATGCCCAAGGATTTCTGCACGTTCATCCACCAAATTGGTAAAGGCAATTTCATGTTCGCGCGACAGCGTCTGATTTGCCTGCCGCATTTGCAACATACCAATCATCACAACAAACGCCATCGTCGGCAGGGCGATCATCAGCGGTAGTTTGATTCCAAGTTTCATGTCTTTGACGACGTTCATAACCGTTTCCTCGTACTCACTCTCATCCGGCACGCGATACCTGCCATCCAAATGCGCAATGCCTAAACATCTAAATGAAATTCCTTGTCTTCTAGTGAATCCGGGCGAATAAACAGCAATCAAAACAACCATAGGGGCGTAAATGGATGCCGGCGCAGCGTAAAAAATGGCACAAATGTACAGCCAAACCCGCGTGCCTACCCGTTTTCTGGTGTTCAGCGCCGTGAATTTCAGACCTTGTCGTGGCTGTCGCACGTACTCTCTTGCAGGCAGCGACGGGGCGCGCATTCGTGATAAGGCCCCCTAGAACAGAGCCTGACATGGAACACGCGGCGGCGGGCTGAGATGGCCATTTTCAAAGACATCAATGGCTTCTACAGTCCACGTCGTCGCCACGCAGCATTGGGTTGGAAACGACCTGTCGTGTTGGAACGAAGGCTGGCTTAAATGCGCATTGGGGGCGGGATCAAACAGCGACAGGTCCTCGGATCGCCTGTGCGGCCCAATGCCTGACAATTCGACAGACAAAAACGGCCCCCACCCCCAAGGGCAGAGGCCGAAATTTTCGGTGTGCATTTGGTTTTAGCGGATCACAAACACCGATTGGGTGGCATGGCGCGAAATCCGCGCCGCATTGGGACCAATCAAATAGTCCTTCAATTGCGATTTATGCGCGCCCACCACAATGGCGTCCGCCTTGATGTCCGCAGCTTCCCGCAACACACAGTCATAAACCGTGCCCTGATCCACATGCAGACGCAGGTTCTCCACATCGGAAAACCTGGGACGCGCCCAGGCTTCCAATGCCGCTTTGGCGTCTTGCAGGATCTTAGCGTTGTGTTCCGCGCTAAAGAACGATCCAACAATGGACATCCCAAAGTCGGGCACCACGTTCATCACGTGCAGCTCTGCACCTTCTGATTTGGCCAATCGCAGCGTCGCCTCAGCGGCGCGCTCTGATCCGGCCAGATCATTCACGTCAACAGACAGAAGTATCGTTTTGAACATGGTTTCCCTCCCTTAGAACGCCGGCTGGGTTGCCCGACGACGCTGGATCATCACCAGCCCCGCCAGCAGCAACAAGGCCGGAATAAAGAACACCTCTTTTGGCATCCGGTCATTTTCCACCTGCACCTGCGTGATCTCAACCGGGGTATCCCCGTAGAAATCATACTCATTGCCCAAGGTCTCAAAATGGGGCGTGCCGGGGAATGGTTCGTCCAGCAGCAGTTTGTCACCTTCGGCCATCAGGGTCAGGCCCTGCTCTGACAGCGCCGCTTCGGCATCGCCCGCCATCGCCGGGATCACAATGGTGGTGGTGCGCACTGCGCCAGTGTCAAAATCCGGACCCGCAACAAGCAGGCGAATATCATCACCCGTTTCCTGCGCAGCCATGGTTTCAAACGCCACAGCGCCGTTCACCGAATTGTACTTCTCAGACACGTTATCCAAGAAGAAATCCGGCCTAAACAGCATAAAGGCGATGACCAAGAGCAGCGCGCTTTCCCATTTTCGGGACTTCGCAATGAAATACCCTTGGGTCGCGGCGGCAAAGATCAGCATGGCAATCAGCGAGATAAAGAACACCAGAACCGCCTTGCCCAGCCCCACATCGATCAACAACAGATCGGTGTTAAAGATGAACATGAACGGCAGCAATGCGGTGCGGATATCATAGCCAAAGCCCTGAATACCGGTCTTGATCGGATCCCCCCGCGAAATCGCCGCCGCCGCATAGGCCGCAAGGCCCACAGGGGGCGTGTCATCCGCCAGAATACCAAAGTAGAACACAAACATGTGCACCGCAATCAACGGCACCACGAGCCCCGATTGCGCGCCCACGGTTACAATCACAGGCGCCATAAGCGAGCTGACAACGATGTAGTTTGCCGTGGTCGGCAGGCCCATGCCCAGGATCAGGCTCAGCACGGCCACCAGGAACAACAGCACCATCAGGTTGCCGCCAGAAATCGTCTCGATCACCAGGCCAATCACCTGATGCGCCCCCGTCAGACTGATAGTGCCGACGATGATACCCGCTGCACCAGTGGCAACGCCAATACCAATCATATTGCGCGCGCCCATGATCAAACCATTGACGAAATCCATCCAACCCGCGCGGGTTTCTGCGCCAAAATCAGTACCGCGAAAGAACGCCTTGAGCGGCCGATGGGTCAATGCGATGATGATCATGAATACGGTCGCCCAAAAGGCCGACAAGGCGGGCGAAAGCCGCTCTAGGCTTTCGGTGCGCACCATCAGGTTCCATACCAGAATGAAGATCGGCAATGCGTAATAGGCCCCGCCCAGCAACGTCGGCGTCAGCCGTGGCGCCTGTGGCACCGGCGCGTTGGGGTCATCCACTTCGATGTCCGGATAGCGTGCCGCAACCGCCACCAGCACCACATACAGCAGTGCCACAACGGCCAGCGCGCCATAGACGCTTTCGGCCATGACGGGATCCAGCACCATACGGATACCCACCATCAGGAAGGTCGCCGCACCCAAGAAGATAAAGCCCGACAGGAACAGGATCAGGATCATCAGAACGCCGATCTTACGGCCGCTCTTTTCCAAACCTTTCAGGCCCATTTTCAGGCTTTCCAAATGCACGATGTACAACAGTGCAATGTAGGAAATTACCGCCGGCAGAAAGGCGTGTTTGACCACATCAATGTAGGGAATATTGACATATTCCACCATCAAAAAGGCCGCCGCCCCCATCACCGGTGGAGTCAGCTGGCCATTGGTGGACGAGGCGACCTCAACCGCACCCGCCTTTTCGGCAGGAAAGCCAATGCGCTTCATCAACGGGATGGTAAAGGTGCCGGTGGTCACCGTATTGGCAATGGACGATCCCGAAATCATGCCTGTCATCATGGATGACAGAACTGAAGCCTTGGCCGGACCACCGCGCAGCGCGCCCAACAGGGCAATCGCAACCTTGATAAACCAGTTGCCGCCGCCCGCGCGATCAAGCAACGCGCCAAACAGCACAAACAAAAAGATCATCTGCGTCGACACGCCCAGCGCCACACCAAAGACGCCTTCGGTTTGCATCCAGTAATGGCCCAGCGCTTTGGTTGCCGAAGAGCCACCATAGTTGGTGATATTGCGGATCCATTCGCTTTCACCGCCAAAAAACGCCAGCAACAAAAAGGCCGAGGCGATCATAACCAAAGGCAGACCCAAAGACCGGAACACGCTGATCATCAGCACCCCCATGCCAATGGCGGACATCACCACATCGCTTGTGCTCCACAGACCCGGCCGATCCGCAATCTGATAGCGGAACACCACCAGATACAAACAGGCGCTGACACCCAGCACCAAAAGCCCCCAGTCATACAGCGGAATGCGGTCCCGCGGCGATGATTTGAACAGCGGAAAGGCCAAGGTGGCCAACGATATGCCAAAGGCCAAGTGCACAAACCGCGCCTGCGCCGCGATATTGGCAAAGTCGGAAAAGCCCGTCAGCTGCGCCAGCTGTCCGGGCAATTTCGACGCGATATATAGCTGAAACAGCGACCAGATAATGCAAAGCGCAACAATGATCTGCCCCTGCGCGCCTGTCGGGTTTCGCGCCCCGGTGTCTGCTTCGGCCACCATGGCGTCCGCAGCAGATGCGTGATGATCTTGGGTCATGTTTATCCCCGTCTACAAGATGCAAAGATGCGCCCCCTGACCTGCAGAGGACGCACCTGTTGTTCAGTCCTGAACGGACAAATTACTTCAGGCCCAGTTCCTTGTAGGCCTTTTCCGCACCGGGGTGCAGCGGCGCGCTCAACCCGTCATTGACCATTTCAGCCGCATTCAGATTGGCAAACGCAGGGTGCAGTTTGCGGAAGTCTTCGATGTTTTCCATCACAGATTTCGCAACAGTGTACACAACTTTGTCCGACACCTTAGCCGAGGTCACAAAGGTCGCGCCCACACCAAATGTGGTGGTGTCCCCATCTGTGCCTTTGTACATGCCGCCGGGAATGGTCGCGACGCGGTAGAACGGGTTGTCTGCAACCAGTTTTTCCACTTCGGGGCCAGTAACGGACACCAGATGCGCGTCACAGGTGGTGGTGGCTTCCTTGATCGCCGCCGCCGGGTGACCGATGGTGTAGATCATCGCGTCGATGTTGCCGTCACACAGCTGCTTGGCCATTTCCGAGCCTTTGTACTCGGTCGCCAGCGCCAGATCATCCATGCCGATGCCGAATGCGTCCATCACCACTTCCATGGTGGCGCGCTGACCGGAACCAGGGTTGCCAACGTTGACGCGCTTGCCCTTCAGGCCCGCAAAGTCTTCGATGCCGCTGTCGCCGCGCACGATCAGTGTGAAGGGTTCAGGGTGAACCGAGAACACAGCGCGCACTTCTGGGAACGGGTTGTCCGAGAATTTCGAAGTGCCGTGGAACGCATGGTGCTGCCAGTCAGACTGCGCCACACCAAATTCCAGCTCACCCGCTTTGATGGTGTTGATGTTGTAGACCGACCCACCAGTGGATTCGACCGCGCAGCGAATGCCGTGCTCTTTGCGGCTCTTGTTCACCAGACGACAGATCGCGCCGCCGGTCGGGTAATACACACCGGTCACGCCGCCGGTGCCAATCGAAATGAACTCTTGTGCTGCAACAGCACCGGAGAGCGTCATCGAGGCAGCAACAGCTGCGCCTGCAAGTTTCAAAGTGGAAATCATAACATTTCTCCCGTTTAGATTGTTGTTCTACTTTTTTTGTATCTTGGTTTCACTTCAACCAGAATTCGCCCAACCGCTGATTATTTTCTTCAACGGCCCGAATGGTCCGGCTGGCAGTTTCTCCCGATAGCGCCACCAACATAGCAATGATTGTCTCTATCAAAACCAATGTCGCTGTATAAGAGGAAAAGAACTGAGGACTATCTGACGCTACGATAAATGAATGCGTTGAAAACTCAATCGCCGGGCAAATATGACTGTCGGTGATAACAATCACGTTTGCGTCAGCCGCCTTTGCAATCTCCGCCGCGCGCACAGCCCGTTGAGCATAAGGGCTTTTTGTGACAATCAGCAACACATCACCGGGGCCAATAGCGCCAACCGTGCTGCCCAAAGACACGCCAGCGCTTTCGATCAATGTCCAGTTTGATCCAAAGTAATTCGCCATATAGGTCATATATTCTGTCAGACCGGCTGAGCCAAAAGCTCCAAACAAAACAACCCGCCCAGCCCCATGCAATGCAGCCACGGCCTGCTGCAGGCGATCAGGTTCAATCGTGTCGACCATAGTGGTGATATTGCGAATGCAGGCCGCCGCCTGACGTTCAATCATGGGCTGATCTGTTGGATCCAGATGGAGCTGTTCCGCCCGATCCGCAAATGAATGGCCGCGTTCGGTCACCGATTGCCTGCAGACCTCTCGCAGGTCTTCATAGGTGGCGAATTTTAACGTCCGCGCCAACCGCGACAATGTCGCCGGCGACACACCGCTTTCGGTCGAAATTGCCCGCAGGGACCGGCTGGCCACATCCATCTGATTGGACACCACATAATCCGCAGCGTCCTTTAGCTTTTGGCTCAGGTCCGCATAATTTTCGGCAATGCAGTCTTCAATCCGGCTGTGCATGGGCCTTGGCTCCTTTTACTTGACATATTTATTTCATATGTTTTACTGGATATCAATATCTGAAACATATGTTTCGTATCTGCTTTTTGCACCGCTGGGCCCCGACAATGTCAACCGTCTCACCTCATCCCCCCTCGCCGCAATCAGAAAATTTACGACGCCCTGTAAAAATTACCGCGGCTCCCAATGGCGCACGCCGCATGCCTATGCATCACCCAGCCCTGCCCATCACACTGTCACAAATCTGCGACACCGCACGGGCCTGCCACACTGCCGGAGCAGACGCGTTGCATCTGCACATTCGCGATGATGCAGGTCTTCACACGCTGGACCCAGAGCGGTATCGCGACACCCTTGCGGCCCTTCAGGACACCGTGCCCATGCTGGACGTGCAAATCACCACCGAAGCCGCTGGTCTGTTTGATGTCGCAACCCAACTCAACACGCTCAGATCGCTGCGCCCCGCAGCAGCCAGCATTTCAGTCCGCGAAATCATGCGTACGCCCCCTCTCGCACCTGAAGTCTATGCAACAGCGGCAGAGGCAAACACACTTGTACAGCACATATTATACGACCTGAACGATCTCAAAACACTGCGCGGCTTGCTTGATCGGGGGACAATTCCATCACAAATGCGCGATATTTTGATCGTTTTGGGCCAATACACCCCTGCGCGGGACGCAACCATCGCCGAGCTGATCCCATGGCAGGCAGCTTTGGGCGATGATTTTCCAAACTGGACCGTCTGCGCTTTTGGCCCTCAGGAACACGCCGTGGCCTGTGCCGCCCTTGCCGCGGGCAGAGATGTTCGCATTGGATTTGAAAACAACCTTCATCGCCCAGATCACACGCCCGCCCGAGACAATGCCGAAAATATCGCCAGAACCGTCGCCGCGGCCAAGGCCCTAGGCCGCCCTCTTTTGCGTGAAAGCCCCCCCTCATGAGCCACATTTTCCCCCGTCACAGCCGCAGATCTCCCCCGATGGTTTCACATGGCGACGGACCCTTTTTGTATGACACCAACGGCAAAGCCTATTTTGACGGCAGCGGCGGCGCGGCGGTGTCCTGTTTGGGGCATTCCGATCCAGCGGTCACCCACGCAGTCAAAGAACAGCTGAACACGGTCGCATATGCCCATACCGGTTTCTTTACCTCTGCCCCGGCCGAAGCGCTGGCCGACAAGCTGATCCACCATGCGCCCGCGGGTCTGGATCGCGTCTATCTGGTCTCGGGCGGCTCCGAGGCCATGGAAAGCGCGCTGAAACTGGCGCGGCAGTATTTCGTGGAACGTGGCGAACCACAGCGTCGCCACATTATCGCGCGACGCCAAAGCTATCATGGCAATACACTCGGCGCGTTGGCCACCGGCGGCAACCCGTGGAGACGCGATCCCTTTGCGCCCATGTTGATGGACACCCATCACATTTCGCCCTGTTTCGCCTATCGTGGCCAGCGCCCCGGCGAAACCGCCCAGACCTACGGCCTGCGTGTCGCGGATGAGTTGGCCGAAAAAATCGAGCAGCTCGGCGCCGATACGATCCTTGCATTTGTTGCAGAACCCGTTGTGGGTGCGACGGCGGGCGCGGTCCCTGCGGTGCCTGGCTATTTCAAACGCATCCGCGAAATTTGCGACACCCACGGGATTTTGTTAATCCTGGATGAGGTGATGTGCGGCATGGGACGAACAGGCACGCTCTTTGCCTGCGAACAGGATGAGATCGCACCCGACATCTGCGCTATCGCCAAAGGACTTGGCGCTGGATACCAGCCCATCGGCGCGATGCTGTGCACCAAAGAGATACATGAGACCTTGCGCGCGGGCAGTGGCTTTTTCCAACATGGGCACACCTATTTAGGCCATCCCACCGCCGCAGCTGCTGCGCTTGCGGTTTTGACGCGCCTGACAGATGACGGCATCGCCAAACGCGTGGCCCCGATGGGACAGCGCCTAAAAGAGAGCTTGCACGGGGTGTTTGCCAACCATGCCCACGTCGGTGACATACGCGGACGCGGCCTGTTTCTTGGCATTGAGCTCGTCGCGGACCGCACCACCAAGGCCCCGTTTGACCCCAATCTCAAATTGCATGAAACGCTCAAAGCCCGCGCCTTTGACGCCGGGCTGCTGTGCTATCCCATGGGCGGCACCATCGATGGCAAGCGGGGCACGCACATTCTGTTGGCCCCCCCTTTTATTCTAACGGACGCGCACGTCGATCTGATCACCACAACTTTGGAAACGGTTCTGGGACGTCAGGCACTGACACTTTAATCAGGCCAACGCGCCCCGCCTTGGCCTGCACGCCGGGATCACGCAGCAGCGCCACGATCTGTGGCATCCGCATTTAACCGAAAGTCGCAGATCAACCCCGCCAGCTGGCTGGAACGCTGTGCAATGTCCCCAGATGTCGAACGGGTCTGTTCTGCCATAGAGGTATTCTGCGCCGCCAGATTGTTGATGCTATTCATCGATTCTGACAGTTCATGCAGGCTGCTAATCTGCCCTTTCGACGCCTCCAGAATCTTGTTTAATACCTCATCGACTTGCATGATATCGCCGGAAATCTCGCCCAGTTCGGCCCCTGTCCGGTCCACAAGATCAACGCCATCTGCCACGTGCTTTCCGCTCTGTTCGACCAGGGTCTTGATCTCCATCGCCGCATTGCTGGCCCGCTGCGCCAGGGCGCGCACTTCCGAAGCAACGACAGCAAAACCGCGCCCGGCGTCGCCCGCGCGCGCCGCTTCGACGCCTGCGTTCAGGGCCAATAGATTGGTCTGAAACGAAATATCCTCGATCATCGAAATGATCTGGCCGATCTGCTCTGACGAGTCCTGAATGCGCCCCATCGCCTCAACGGCTTCGCGCACCACAATAGATGAGGAATTCGCGCGTTCCCGCGTGGCCCCTGCCAGATTTGATGCGGTCTGCATCTCAGCCCCAAACGTTTCGACATCCTGTGACAACCGCCTCATCCGATCGGCGGTGTCCCTGATGGTTTCAACCTGCTCGGTTGAACGGGCCGCCAGATCCAAAGCCGAATTCTTCATGGCCGCAGAAGATTGATCCAACTCCGCAACCGTTACCGCAATCGATGACAAGACCTCACGCAACCGACTGGAGGCGGTGTTAAAATCACTTCTGATGGCATCATACTGGCTGTCCAGCGGTGTCTCGAAATGGCAGGTCAGATCTGCCTGCGCCAAGGCTGCCAGCCCCTCGGTGACCAATTCCACCACCCGGCCATGTTTGGCGTTCAGCTCTGCTTCATCGTTGTCTTTCAAATCTTCTGCTTCACGGCGAAGCGCCAGTGTCTCTTGTTTAAAATTATAAATCGCCCGCGCCATTCTGCTGATTTCATCATTGCGTTTGATCCCCGGAACGAACATGTCAAACCGCCCTTTGGCAAAACCATCTACCACCGCCGTCAGTTTTTTGATCCGCCAGATCATCCACTCAAAAACAAACAACGCAAAAGCTCCGACAGATCCCAAGCCGATGAAACATATCGCGATGAATTGGCGAAGACGGCTGTCTTTTTCGACGACCACCTGACTGGCGAGTTCTGCGATTCGCGTGGAAATATTGGTTTCGACCTGACGCAGCTGGCCGATCCAATCCGCACTGGTTGCAAACCAATCTTCTGGTGTCAGATCGCGGTAGTTACGCGTTTCAAAACCCGAATAGATGGTATTGCGTGTGCGGCTCAACGTCATAAAGGCATCGGTTTCAAAAATGGGTTCTTCCACCCCAATTTCGGCAAGCAAATTCATCGCCCCCGACAGCAGCACATCCTGCGCTCCACCAAGTTTGACAAAGCTGTTGTGGGATCTCAATGTGAACCCACCGCCCAACCCGCCAGCCCCGGTCGCACGCTCCAACCCGGCTTGTTCCTTGGCCGCGGAAATCGACGTCCGCACCTCCAGCAGGGATTGCAAATTGCCGCTGTCCCCGCTGCTTTCAAGCGGGTGCGCCGCTGACAACAGCTTTTGGATCACGCCCGTGTAATACCCGATCATGCCGGGAACCGAGCTTTCGAAACGATCGATGCGCGCACGCATCTCCTCTAGTTTGTCCAGCTGGGCATAAATTTTTTCAAGCGTCTCGGCATGTTCAATCTGCACATTTATCAGCTGGGTACGGACGGGTTCTAGTCGCAAATCTGTAGTCGCACGTTGCGCTTTTAGATCCTGGGGAAACTTGTCCCCCTTGGAGGCCAGAAACCCCGCAGAATAATCACGCTCCACCTGTAGCTCATGCACCAGATCCGCAATGAGGCTCTCTTCAAACACCCGATTACTGGTGTATCGCGCATGATCTCTCACGTCGCGTTCCGTCTGCAAGTGGAGCATCGCAAAATAGCTAGCCAGCGCAAACAGCGGGCCAATGATCAAAATCATTACCAGGCGCAACTTCATGGGAACCTCAAACTACCGAACAGTCCCCAAAATCATCCAATATATTGCTTAAAGTAGGGTGCATTCACATCACCCCCGCCGCCGCCCTCGTTTAGCAAGTAATTTCAAATATATACGGAGAGACGAGAGGCGGTTGAAATCCGCTCCCCCGACGAATCAGTAAGATCTGGCATCTGAGCGAGGCGGGATGTAACGTTCCCGCAGTTCACACCTAGGCAGTTGCACGCAGCCGATTGTGCACAATCATCTGTTCAACAACGCTAAATCCTGCGTCGGCGGGCACGCCTTATAACGATTGCCCCGCGCTGATGGTCGAACGCAGCACCTCGCGAAATGGCGGCAATGTGTCCCGTGTATCGCGGACCTGCAATATGATCTTAGCCGCGCGTTCGCCGATCTGACGACGACAGGCATCGGTTGTCGCCAGGGCCAGTGGCAACCCCTGCAACAGCTGTAAGTTGTTGAACCCCGCCAGCGCCAGATCCTCGGGCACCCGCAGTCCCGCGGCCTGACAATGCATCAGCCCTCCCACGCTCATGACATCGCTGGAATAATAGATACATTCCACCGACGGACTGCGCTGCAACATCTGTGCGGTCAGCTCACGCCCCGTGAGGATCGAAGAATCCCCTGAAAACAGCTCTCGATCGACCAGATCCACACCCTGCACCCGAAGCTCCGCAACAAACCCATCAAAGCGTTTCTTGGCCCGAAAATCTTGTGGCATTTTAGTGCCAATAAAACCGATCTTACGATACCCGCGAGTGAGCATCGCCCGCGCCATTTCACGCCCCGCCTCAAGATGGGAAATCCCCACGCAGTGGCCCACGGGATCTCCGTCGGTGTCCATAACCTCAACCACCGGACAGTCCGCTTGCTCTAACATCCGGCGCGTGGCCTCGGTGTGTTCCAACCCCGCCACAATCAGCCCCGATGGACGCCAGCTGAGCATTTCCCGGATCACGTCTTCTTCTTCTTTTTGATCGTAGCCCGACACACCCACCACAGGCTTTAACGGGCTGGCCGACAAGGTGGTCGACACACCCGACAGAACCTCGGGGAACACAAAACTGTTCAGCGACGGCACCACAACTGCAACCAAGTTCACCGATTGCGATGACAAAGATCCCGCAATGCGATTCGGCACGTATCCATGGCTTTGGGCAATCCGTTCGACCTTGGCCTTGGTTATCTTGGATACATCCGGCGCATCCCGCAGCGCGCGTGAGGCCGTCATTTCACTCACACCTGCCAGTTTTGCAATATCTTTCAGCAACAGCTTTTTCGTCATGACCGGATCTTATCCAATTTTTGGTAGCGACTTCTGAACCCCTATCATCATCGGGGCTTGATTTTGACCACTGTTAACGCTACCGGTATCGCAATCAATGACGATATGCCCCCGATATCAACCCGGATTACTGCCGGAGGAGACAACATGACCTTGAAAATCGCTATCAATGGCTTCGGCCGCATCGGCCGCAACGTGCTGCGCGCCATTCTGGAAAACGACGTGCAAGACATCCAAGTGGTGGCCGTCAACGATCTGTCTCCACCGGAAACGCTGGCGCACCTGCTGCAATACGACAGCGTCCATGGCCGTCTGGCCGATGCCGTAAGCATCGAAGGCGACGTGATGAAGGTGGGGAACCAGACCATTCGTCTCACCGCGATCCGCAATCCCGAAGACCTGCCATGGTCCGATGTGGACATCGCCTATGAATGCACCGGCTTGTTCACGTCCAAAGAAACCGCTGGCAAGCACCTGAAAAACGGCTCCAAACGTGTGCTGATCTCCGCCCCCGGCAAAGAGGTCGACCGCACGGTTGTGTTTGGCGTGAACGACGGTGAATTGACCGCTGCGGACGTGATCGTCTCCAACGCATCCTGCACCACCAACTGTCTGGCACCACTGGCAAAAGTTCTGGATGACGCCTTTGGCATCAAGACTGGCTACATGACCACGATTCACGCCTACACCGGCGATCAGCCAACCCATGACACCACCCACAAAGACCTGTACCGCGCCCGCGCAGCGGCGATCTCGATGATCCCAACCTCAACAGGTGCAGCCCGCGCCATCTCCGAGGTCCTGCCCCATCTGAAGGGCCGTCTCGAAGGCTCCGCCATCCGCGTGCCCACCCCCAATGTGTCGTTGGTTGATCTGACATTTGTGCCCGAGAAGACGGCCACACTTGACGCGATTAATGCCGCAGTAAAAGAAGCCGCCGAAGGTCCGATGAAGGGCATTTTGGCCTACTCAGACGCCCCTCTCGTGTCGGTTGACTTCAATCACGACGCCCATTCCTCCAGCTATGCCGTTGCGCAAACCTCGGTCACAACCGAAGGTCTGGTGCGCGTGGTCAGCTGGTACGACAACGAATGGGGCTTCTCCAATCGTATGCTCGACACCGGTCGTGTGATGGGTAAATTCCTGTAACACATCAATTTCTTAGGTGTGACACGCATCTGGCCGCTCTGTTTTCAGGGCGGCCTTTTTTGCGGGGACACCACGCCTGCCCCGGGCAGGACTTCATCACGTGATAAACACTGTATGGGACCAGAGCGTCCCTCACAGACGCCAGTAAATAATCCCGCTCAGCGGCCCCAGCGGCTGCCTGTCCGCGATCTGCGTGGTTCAAAACGCCGACAGCGCCGGACCGCAGGTCCGGCGCTACGCCCAACGCTTTTATGCCCGTCTTTGACGGGGGGACAAAGGGGCGGGAGCCTCTGCGTTCTGATACGGGTCTTAACGCACCGCGTTAAAGGTAAACAGAACTTCACCGTTGATCGTGTAACCGTTGATCAGATCCCTGGCCTTCTCAGACACCAGCCACCCTTCCAACTGCGTCGCAAGATCCGCCCGCACGTGTGGGTGGCGTTCCGCATTCACTGGCAAATAGGCGTATTGGTTGAACAAAACCGGATCTCCAGCCAGCAACAGCCCCAGATCTCCCCGGTTCCGGAAATTCAACCAGCTGGCTCGATCTGCCAAAATATAGGCATTCAATCCCGACGCCGTGTTCAACGCCGCCCCCATGCCCGCGCCGACCGCACGATACCACGACCCGAAATCCGCCTCAGCCACACCCGCCGCAGCCCAAAGGCTCAGCTCTTTTTTATGCGTCCCACTATCGTCCCCCCGGCTGACAAAAACCGCCTCGGACTGCGCAATACGGCCCAGCGCCTCGGGCGCGGTCTTTGCCTGTTTCACATCCGCAGGATCGTCCCCCGGACCGACAAAAACAAAATCATTGTACATAATTTCGCGGCGATGGGGGCCATGGCCCGCCGCAACAAACGCCTCTTCTGCGGCGCGCGAGTGGACCAATATGGCATCCACATCCCCCGCCTCCCCCAAACGAATGGCCTGCCCGGTGCCCACCACCAACAGCTGCACCTCCATCCCGAGATCACTCTGAATCTCGGGCAATAGGACCTCCGCCAGCCCCGAATTGTGAAACGAAGTGGTCACCGCCAGTTTCAATGCGTCCGCCCCGGCGCTTGTCGCCAGTCCAATCGCTGCAACAACGGCCCAAATAAAGTTTCTCATTCGACAATATCTCCTCTTAGAAACGCGCGTCCCTCTGGTGTGCCCGGTGTCGCGAAAAATGCGGCCGCCGGTAGAAATTCATGGATGCGGCCGGCCAACACAAACACCACCTCATTCGCCAAACGCTGTGCTTGCCCCATGTTGTGAGTCGACATAATCAGCCGGGTGCCACTGGCTGCCGCCTCAAGCAGCAGCGCCTCAATCTCACGCGTGGCGCGCCCATCCAAGGCCGCGCAGGGCTCATCCAGAAACAGCACCTCAGGCTTGCGGATCAACGCCCGCGCCAAGGCCAGTTTTTGACGCTCTCCGCCGGACAAACGCAAGGCCGAGCGATCGGCAGCCTCTGTCAGGCCAATACGCCGAACCCAATCGCGCGCCTGCCTGCGGGCCTCGTCGCGCCCCACCCCCGCAAGCCGCAAGGGAAAGGCAATATTTTCCAGCACTGACCGGCGCATCATCACCGGAGTTTGAAACACAAACGCCTGCTTCGCCCGCGCGTCTTCCAACGGGCAACGCCACGTAATCGTGCCACCGCGCAGCCGCTGAATGCCATGCAGCATTTTCAACAATGATGTTTTACCCGCACCGTTTGGGCCGATCACAATGGTGATCCCAGCCCCGTCCAGACGCAGATCCACCGGCCCAACCAAAACCTTACCGCGGCGACGGGCTATGGCGCCTTTGGCTTCCATCGGCAACACAGCCATTACCAACGCCCTCCGCTTTCGGTGCGCCCCAGCCAGTGGATGCACAGGTTTACCGCCACAGCGAGGGCAATCAGGATAAACCCAAGGCCCAGCGCCATGGCAAAATCGCCCTTCCCCGTTTCAAGTGCGATGGCGGTGGTCAGAACCCGTGTGGCGTGGTCAATATTGCCGCCCACCACCATGATGGCCCCGACCTCGCCGATGGCACGCCCAAATCCCGCCAGGGACGCCGTCAGCAGGGCGCGGCGTCCATCCCACAGCAATGTGGTCACCCGTTGGGTCTGGCTGGCATTCATCGAAATCAGCAGGTCGTGATAGTCGCTCCACAGTTCCCGCAACGATTGGTGCGCGATGGATGCAATCAAGGGCACGATGATCACCACCTGCGCGATGATCATCGCGGTTGGGGTGAACAGCAGTCCCAGAACTCCAAACGGCCCGGAGCGCGACAACATCACATAAACGACCAGCCCCACCACCACCGGCGGCAGGCCCATCAGGGCGTTCAAAACAGCAATGGTCGCGCGCCGCAGACGAAACCGTCGCACCGCCAGCACCGCCGCAAGAGGCAACGCAATCGCGGACGCAATAACCAGCGCGCTCAGCGTGACCTGTAGCGAGCGCAACGTGATTTCAACCAGATCGCGATCCAGTGAAACCACCAGCCAAAAGGCCCGAGCCAACCCATCCCACAGATCTGTCATCGCAGCAGCATGTCTCCACTTGGCCGTCTGGTGTGCGGCGCGGTGCGCCCCGCCTGCTCCAAATCACAGGTCACGCCCAAGCAATAGCGCAAAAACGCCGCCAATTGCGAAAAAGGGAAACAGAAAGACTGCGCAAGGGTCAAACCTTGCCGCAGTCTGGGGGCACAGCAGATTAGCTATGGGGCAATAGTGGCTCGCGCAGCACTTCTGTGCCCAGTCGCAACACGCTGAAATCTGGCATATTGACCACCTCCCAATCCGTGCCATCCACACCGTCCCGCAGCGCAGGTTCTAGGTCCGCACACAGATCTGGCGTCACTTCACAATGGATGATCTGACGTTCGGTCAGCTGTCGGAAACGATAAGAGATCCCCAGTGCATGCTGCACGCCAGCTTTCATCGCAGGCTGCTGCGACAAATAGGTTCCGGTTATATAAACTGGACCGGTGCTTGGCGCGCCACCTTCGACGCCCTGTGACAGCTCGACCGCCATAGAACGGCTGAGTCTGGACCACTGCGTTTTATCAAAATACAGCAAGCCACTAAAGATCATCAGGCTCAACATGACAAACCTCACAAGGTTGTCCCCCATCCGACCCGATTTGCGACAATGGGCGTGCATTGCCAGTGACATCTGCCCAAGCAAAACCGCAAAATACACCCAGGCATAGCCAGCAGCACGTGGCGGCAGAAAGATACCGGATTTTAGTGTCTGCACCAAAATCAGCCCAAGACCGAGACCAATTCCAACATAGGCATAAACCACAAACCCGCGCTGGCTTGGCCACAGCTTCCAGGCTGCAAAGAACAGCAACGCCAGCTGAACATAGGCTACGGGTGGCATTCCAAAAGACGCACGATCTAGGACCAGCTTCAGAAAAGCGCCGACCTGATCCAAATTGGCAATCAGAGAGGCCAGATCGGTGGCTGGGTTGGGGTTACGCCAGTCCGCCATCGGCACACCAAAAACCCCATGATAGATCCAGTTCAAGGTGAAGATCGTCAACATCCCCACCACAAAGCTGGCCATGAACAGCCCCACCACCGAGGCCAGATCACGCAACGATCTTTCGCGATCTGCGCGCAACAAAACCAATGCCAGCATGTAAAGCGGATAGGTCGTATAGGCCATGAGGCCAACCGGTACAAAGACCAACAGGAGCCACCGCGAGGTACGCTCCGGCAAAAAGACGGTCACCAGCCCATAGGCCGCCAAGAGCGCCATGCCCGGAATCAACGTCACATACCAAAAAGAAATCAGCACCGACGGGGCGCACAATGCGGCAATCACCGCAACCGCGACGCGGCGCCACATGTCTGTGCCCGCCTGAAAGGCCAGGTGGACCAAGCTCCCCAGATAGATCGCCCAGCACGCAAGGTAGATCAGAAATAACACCGATGCTGGCGGCGTATAGCCACGCATGTGCCATAGGTAATTGACCCACCGCCCTTCGGTCAGGGTTTTGCCATAGTATCCCTGAACGTCTTCAAAAAACACAGGATAGTCGTCATGGCGGATCAGCGGATCCAGTACTTGGAACACAGTGCTGACGACAAGGACTGCAAAGATCAGCAAAACGGTTGCACCCATCCCATGGGTCACGTCTGTCACGCTGCGTTTCACCGAAAAATTCTGTGGATCTGCAAACGTCATGCCTGTGCCTTTCGCGCCTGACGTGCCAGAATACTGGCCTGCACTTGGGCGATTTTGGTCACCATCGGCTGCGGCATCAAAGACACCACAGTGCGGCGCAGCCTCCACCCCAAACTGCCCGCCAACGGCACCTTACCTGTGACCCGGCAGTCCAGCATGGCCTTGGACAGGCGCGCCTGCCCAGCCGCGTTGGCATACAGCACGCTGTTATATCGATACCATGGCTCCATCTCGGTGCTGGTGCGCACCTGCGGACGAATGCAATCAAAGGCGTCAAAGCCGCGCGCGGAAAACAAGTCCTGCCAATAAGACAGCGGTTTTTCGTTGATGTGGAACTCTCCACCCTGCCCCGGCACCGCTGCCGAAAACAAAACGATATCGGAATGGCCTGTCAAAGTGTCCACCAAACCGCCGGATGCGGCTTCGGGCAAATGCTCGCCAACTTCCAGACTTTGAGCAAGATCAAAGCGCCGCCCAAGCGCAAGAGGGGCCGTCAAATCCGCCGCTTGGAACTGATGGCGTTCGATGGCCAACTGATCGCGATCCACATAATCGCCATCAACCCCAATAACATCCGTTGCCCCCGCTTTGGCCCATTCTCCCAGCCAAACACCGCGCCCGCTGCCCAAATCCAGCACCGACGTCGGCTCCAGCGCGGGTTTTAGGACACGGATCATTTCCTGCGCCGACCGGCGTGCCCCCAGATCAATGTAATCATAAAATTCGTTCGAGTAGACATGTGCCATATGTGATCAGACCTTCAAACTGAGGAGGGCGCATAGACCCAAATTCGAAAAAAGAGGTAATTTTGCACGGGCAGCCAGACGGCAACCACTGCCGCACTGCTCCACGCACTGAGACCAACCAGAGGCGCCACACCCGAGGTCAGAACCGCGCTTGTGAGAAACCCCAATGCAATGGTGCAGACAAAGCGCAGCATCTGATCCGGCAGGCCCAATGGACGCCGAAACGTCCACACCGTCTGGGCGATATACTGAAAGATCACCGCAAGACCAAAAGCCCAGGCGTTTGCCGCCATCGGGGCATAGCCCCCAGCCGTCAGCCCCGCATAGAGCAGCACATAAAGACCGGCAATGCTGCAACCAACCACACAGTAGCGCAGGGCTTGCCACCGATCACCGTTGTTGTGTGCAAGGGCTGCG
The DNA here is from genome assembly GCA_947492585.1 of uncultured Paracoccaceae bacterium. Lineage (GTDB taxonomy): Bacteria > Pseudomonadota > Alphaproteobacteria > Rhodobacterales > Rhodobacteraceae > Epibacterium. The sequence goes on along the minus strand of CANLND010000015.1, from coordinate 62,870 downwards.
CTGCTTTTGCTCATGACTGGCCCACCTGCGCAGGATCTCCTCCCAACGCCAACTCATGTGACTGTGGATTGGCGGTGTCTTCGGCCAGAAAATACATTGGTCGGCGTTTGGTCTCCACATACAACCGCCCGACGTATTCACCCAAGATACCGAGTGTCAGCAGCTGAATGCCGGAAAAAAACGAGATCGCCAGCACAAGCGACGCCCAACCCGGTGCGGTTTGATACATCAGCAAAGAGCCAAACACATAAACGCCCATCAACACTGTCACAAACAGGCTGAGAAAGGACAGACGTGTGGCAAAGCGCAGCGGCTTGATCGAGAACCCGGTCAGCGCGTCCGTGGCAAAGCGCAACATGGCTTTGAACGGGTATTTTGTTTCGCCCGCGACGCGCGGATCCCGGACGTATTCCAGCGCAATCTGGTTGAACCCGGCCCAGGCAAACATGCCGCGAATAAACCGCGCCCGTTCTGGCATCGACAGAACCGCATCCAACGCGCGCCGACTGACCAGTCGAAAATCGCCGGTATCATTGGGAATTTCAACATCCGAGAGATGATTCAGCACCCGGTAAAACAAATGTGCGGTGGCCTTTTTGAACAGGGTTTCCCCCTGCCGTTTGGCCCGTCGACCATAGACCACATCATAGCCCTGATCCATCATCGCCATCATATCGGGCAGCACTTCGGGCGGGTCTTGTAGGTCCGCATCAAGCATAAAAATACGCGCGCCTCGCGCCGCTTCCAGACCCGCTGTCAAAGCGACCTGATGCCCGCGATTGCCCGACAGGCGCAGACCCCGCACAACGGGATGTTCATGTAGTGCAGCCGTGATGGCGGCCCATGTTGCGTCACTGGATCCATCGTCGACCAGAACAATCTCAGCCCGGTCCTGCCAAGGAGCAACCGCTTCAACCAACCGGGCCACCAGCATGGGAACCGACTCTTCTTCGTTGTAACAGGGCACAACCACTGACAGCTCGACCATCACACCCAACATCCCGCACTATGGCTGCGGTCCCAAGGGACGCCGCAAAGCCCGTTAACACTCGCTAAACTATACGCGGATCACTGTGGCGAATCCGGGGCAAAGGCAGGGAAATTGGTGGGCGAAGCGCAACAATAACGCCCCATTGCGGGATTGTTGCCACGCAGACCTCAATGGACACGGGTCCATCACCCCCTGCATTTACTCAAACCACTGGGCCCAACCGTCCAGATAATAGCCCACCAAAGGATGGGTTTGCAGGGTGTTGATCTCAACCTGTATAGGCCCGCTGTCCTCACCAAACACCTGCGCGGCGTGCCACATCGGCGCGTTGAGATAGCGCAGGTTATTCGCCACTGCGGGGGGCAATTCCAACTCGCGCGGCGCAAAGTCCTGCTGCGTCGCCATCAAAAACCCCCAATCGCCAAAGCTTGGCAAATAGGTGTGATAGGGGCGCACATACAGCCCCTGCCCCGGCGCGATGGGGTTGCGGGCAGCTTCCAGTGTCCGCGCCACCGACCAGAATGCATCGCGCGCATAGGTCGGCGATCCGGCCTGCGTGACCATCACACCGCGCGGACTTAACCGCTCACCGAGCAGGCCGTAGAAACTCCGCGAATAAAGCTTGGACAGAGCCAGGGTCTTGGGATCTGGCAGATCAATCAAAATGACATCAAACACGGCGTCACTGTCTTCGACCCATTGCCAGGCATCGCGATTTTTGATGCGCACACGCGGATCACGCAGGGCATGATCATTCAGCGCAGACAGGTCGGCGTGATCGCGAAACAGTTCAGTCACGCGCGGATCCAGATCCACCAGCGTCACCTGTTCAACATCCGCCCAGCGCAGGACCTCCCGCGCGGCCATGCCATCACCGCCCCCAAGGATCAACACCGACGCCCGTCGGGGGGCCAACGCCATGGCCGGATGCACCAGGCTCTCGTGATAGCGGTGTTCATCCAATGTGTCGAATTGGATAGAATGATCCAGAAACAGCCGGGTGCGGTCACGATACCGCGTCACGGTGATCTGCTGATACGGTGTGGCCTCAGACAGGACAATGTCGTCTTCATACAAGGCCGCCTGGCTGGCGTCGACCAGCCGTTCCGAGTGCGCCAATCCGCCCAGCGTCAGCACAAAGGCCAGCGCCCAGACCACAACCTGCGCCCGCGAGATTTCGGCCCGGAAAATCCACAAGGACAGGCCCGCCACCGCCAGATTCAGCGCACCAAAGGCCAGGCTGGCTGACATCAGCCCAAGCTGCGGCACGATCAACAGCGGAAACGCCACCGAGGCGGCCAATGCGCCGACGTAATCGACGCTCAGCACATTTTCAAAACGAAATTCAGGTGCGCCGATCTGTTTCAGCACCCGCGCGATCAGCGGAATTTCCATGCCCGAAAGCACACCAATAGAGATCAGCAAGCCAAACAGCGGCAGGCTCACATTGTCGACCCACGCATAAGCCAGAAACACCACCGGGGCGAGAAAGCCCCCCAGAATGCCCAAGAGGATCTGCGCCCAGACAAAACCGCCCATCGCCTGCGCCACAAAACGCGACAGATAAGCCCCCAGCCCCATGGCCGACAGGAAAATGCCAATCACCAGTGAAAACTGGCGGATGGAATCCCCCAGCAGATAACTGGACAGCGTGGCGGCGATCAGTTCGTAAATCAGACCGGCAACCGCCACCAAAAAGGTGGCGACCAGCAACCAGACTTCGCGCAGGCGGGTCGCCTGCGCCGCCCCGGTGGGCGGGGTCATGACAGGATGACAGCCGCGATGATGATAGAGATCGACAGGAACAGGAACCCGATCAGCACCGCAAGTGCCACGTTCTGATCTTTTTCAATCTCTTTCAGGATTGGGAAGGGCGTCATCCAGTCGATGACCTTCCAGACCAGAAACATCAGCGCCATGCCAATGATGGTGAACACCACGGTGGAGACCACCTCGGGGAGTTGAATAGCGGAAAAGAGATCCATAACGTGCCTCGTTATTTGACGCTGCCAGCCAGGCCACGGCCAAAGCTGGTTGAGCGGATGGAATGGCTGACATCGCGGTCTTGGGCACCGACCGCGTTATAAGACAGATAGGTGGTGCCGCTGATCGTCGCCCCGGCAGCCAGAATAAAGATGATCCGAAACAAGTTCATGGCTCAGTCCTCGCTCCAGTCACTGCCATGCCAACGGCGTGTTTTATGTGTATACCGGCGCGCTATCGGCCAAGCCATCAGCGCGGCAAAGGCAAACGCCAACCCAAAGAGGTAGCCAGAGACACCGCTGCCCATGCGGGCCGTTAGCCCCACATACTCCGTCGGCTTGGCGCTGCGCCCTTCAGTTCCGGTCCCCTCATGCGCCACGGTCAGAACATATGCCCCGACGGTTTTGGGGATAAAGCTAAGCCTGGCAAAATTTCGGCCCTCGCTCCAGCTGCCATCGCGATCGCGGCCATGGTAGTATTCCACTGTGCGCGCCACCTCAAACACATCCTCGCCATTGGGGTCTTCTAGGTGCACCCCCAATGCCGTCCAGCTGTTGCTTGAGTTGCCATTAAACGAGACCTGAACGCGTTTATCTGGCTCAGGAATTTCGAGCGTGATACTGCGCGGCAGTTCGGAAATATCCAGACGTTGATACGCCAGAACTTCGTGCTTTGGCTTTGACACTATCCAAGTCGCAAGACACAGACAGATCACCGCACATAGGGCTGAAGCTTTGATCAAAAAGCCATCGTTTTCCCGCCCTGCGAAGGGTTGCAATGGGTGCGTTTGCGCAGGAGACAGGTCAAGATCCGTGCCAAAGGCGGCCGCGAGTTCCGCAGCTGGCACATAGGTGGTCCGGCTGACTTCCCGCTCTTGGTTTGTCTGGGAAAAGGACAGCATTGCAGTGTCCGAGAGCGCTGAAACCGTCGTCGTGCGTGCACCTTTTTGCGGTGACCAGGTGAATTCCCCTTCGGCATAAGAAATCGTGCTGGTCGAGGTTTCGTAGTATTGGAACGTCTCACCCGCCTCGTTCAATTGTGGCCGGTGGTCGGAAATCTCGACGTCTCTATGCGACATCCAGACTGGGCGGCGGTAGCGGCGTGAAAACGTCGCGTGGCCATTTTCAACCGTCAGCCAAGCATACCCATGGGTGGGCGAATAGAGCTGATGATCCAACCAAGCCCAGCTGCGCCCCTGCCATTTTTCTACATGCTCTAACAGGCCGATGACCGTGTAGTCTGCTCCGCGCAGATGGCCGGTGGTTCCGATTGGAAAAAGCGTATTGGGGCGTGCGACATCGTTGAATTTACGCAGCGCTTTGTAGTCGTCCAGCACGTCCAGTTCGGTGCCGCAATAGGAGCAGATATGGGAGGTGACGCGCCCGCCCCCCAGGACATCCAGGCCCGCGCCACACGCCGTGCAATTGATCGCCTTGAGATCTGCATTCAGTGTCATGCGATCACCTCTACGTCAAAGGGATCATGCCATTGGCCCATATACCACGTACGGCTGTCCCCTTCGAATTCGCCCGACAACAACCGTCCCTGATTTCCCTGTAGGTTCACGAAACGATAGCGCTGGCCGACGGTCAGCACGTGGTCAAAGCTGCCGCGCACCGCGACACACTCTGCGCTACCGTCTTCGACCACGGTAAAGGTCTCTTTTTTGTGGTCCAACACTGTGCCCAGTTTCAGATAACCATCATAGCGAGGCCAGTCTTTAGGAGAGTGCAATTCGCGCTGAACAATGATGTCGCCCTCATCGACCGAAATCCAATGGGTGTTGCCGTACCCGTCAACCGTGCAAAATTCATCCCAGGTGCCGCGCCCATATGAATAGCGGGCGTGGCCGACGATCTGATAGGTTTCAAACCCGATGCGCACCTGATTGCCCAGACCAAACAGCATCGGCACCTCATGCATCACGCCCTGCTCTCCCGCGGCCCGTGTCTGCGCATCAGACAAAAACAACGTGGTGCCGCAGGCCTCACAGGACATCATCTTAACCGCATCAAAGGCTGGCTGGGCGGGGCTGCCGCAATTGGGGCACTGGTGCTGGGTCATGGGCCAAATTTGGTACTGGTGGGGCCCATCGCAGGGGCGGTTCATCGACAAATGCAACATGACCCGTTTATCAATAAATGGCCAGAGCGCGGACAATCAGTGCGCACGCTTAGGTAGCAACGCGTTTCGCAGCGAAACCCATATATGTACTTTCTGCGGGCAGACCAATGACAATAACCTAAAATTTAGGAATTTCGCTGCAAAACCTGCCTGCAGGCGTTCGTTTCTTGATTAGAGGGTTACGAATACGTATGTTAGCGCTAACTGAGTTAAGCTGGAAAAGACTGCGATTCGTTGCATTCACAAGTGTCGTGTACGAAGGAACATCAAAACCTGATGAGACAAGCCAGCCACATACGACCCGCGCCTGTGTTTGCGGTGCCTAACCCGCAGCGCAACGGCCTAAACCGCAGGCTTTGTCGCGCTGTGACGCGAAGTCGACACTGGCGGCCTGCCGCCATGTCGGTGCTTGCTCCGTTTGGGATTGCCAATTACACGCCAGATGCCGCACGTCGGTTGCGCAATCATGTTGTGCATACATCTGGTGACCACCGTCTCTTAGACCTCCTCTTGCCAACCTGAGAAAGGCGTAAGCACAAACCATGGTCTCACGCGTTATTCCCGTTGATCCCTTTGATCTGGTGCTGTTTGGCGCCACTGGCGATCTGGCCCGTCGGAAAATCCTACCCAGCCTGTTTCACCGGTATAAAATTGGCCAGTTTGATGATGGCACCCGCGTCATTGGCGCGTCCCGCAGCGATCTGACCCAAGAGGCGTTTCGCGATCTGGTGCGCGAGGCACTGACCACCTATGGCCATCCGGACGACACCACGCCCGAAGACATCACGGCCTTTGTTAGCCTTCTCGATTATGTGGCGATTGATGCCAGAGGAGATGACGGCTGGGCGGGTCTTGGCGAAAAGCTGCGCGACAATGTCGTGCGGGCGTTTTACCTGTCGGTCGCACCGGGCCTGTTTGCCGATATTGCGGAACGGCTGAAATCCACCGGCATTGCCACGCCAGACAGTCGTATCGTGGTGGAAAAACCATTTGGCCATGATCTGGCCTCAGCCAAGGCGCTGAACGCCGCCCTCGGCGCGCATTTCGAAGAACATCAGATCTATCGGATTGACCACTATCTGGGCAAAGAAACCGTACAGAATCTGATGGCGCTGCGCTTTGCCAATTCGCTGTTTGAACCTTTGTGGAACTCCTCGCAGATTGACCACGTCCAGATCACCGTCGCCGAAAGCATCGATGTGGCCGGGCGCGGCGAATATTATGACAAATCCGGCGCCATGCGCGACATGGTGCAAAACCACCTAATGCAGCTGTTGTGTCTGACCGCGATGGAACCCCCTGCGCGGTTTACGCCCAATGCGGTGCGCAACGAAAAACTAAAAGTGATCGAGGCCCTGAAACCCGTGGCCCCGAATGAAATCGCGCGCGGTCAGTACCGCGAAAGCGACGGGGATGACAGCTATCTGGATCACGCCTGTGATCCCAACAGCACCACCGAAAGCTTTATCGCGATGAAGGTTCAGGTGGCCAACTGGCGGTGGGCGGGGACGCCATTTTATCTGCGCACCGGCAAATGCCTGCGGGCGCGATCATCTGAAATCGCTGTGTTCTTCCGCGATCCGCCGCACAACATCTTTGATGCGGACAATCCCGTGGCGGGCAACGTGCTGGTGATCCGCTTGCAACCCGACGAAGGCATCACTCTGCACACCACGATCAAAGACCCCGGCCCCGGCGGTATGCGCCTGACCACAGCCAAGCTGGACATGACATTTGCCGACAGCCTGCCCGAAGCCGGCCGTCCGCAGGATGCCTATGAACGGCTGATCATGGATGTGATCCGGGGCAACCAGACCCTGTTTATGCGGGGCGACGAAGTGGAAGCCGCCTGGGCCTGGGCGGACCCTTTGATCAAAGGCTGGAAGGACGCTGGAACCGCGCCGCAGCCTTACGACCAAGGCTCTGCCGGTCCCGAAGATTCTCTGTTACTGATGCACCGTGACGAGCGGCGCTGGCGGGAAATCCGCTCATGACCCGCCGCTCTCCCCTCGCCCCTCCCTATGTTCCAAAGGCAGCTTGATCATGACCCTGAATTCAACAGTCGCGGCCGTCACTCATCGGATCATCGCCCGCAGCGAAAGCAGCCGCACGACCTATCTAGATCGTATGCGCGCGGCCCAATCCAAAGGCCCCGCACGGGCGCATCTGTCCTGTTCGGGTCAGGCGCATGCCTATGCGGCGGCGGGCCCAGATCAAAGCCATCTGGCAACGCAACCCAGCGGTCATTTGGGCATCGTCACCGCCTACAACGATATGCTGTCGGCGCATCAGCCGTTTGAAACCTACCCGGCCAAAATTCGAGATGCCGTGCGGAGCATCGGCGGCACGGCGCAGGTGGCAGGTGGCGTTCCGGCCATGTGTGATGGCGTAACCCAAGGCGAAGCCGGCATGGAACTGTCGTTGTTTTCGCGCGACGTGATCGCCATGGCCACCGGTGTCGCGCTGAGCCACAACGTATTTGATGCCAGCGTCTATCTGGGCGTCTGCGACAAAATCGTGCCCGGTCTGGTGATCGGCGCGCAGTCCTTTGGCCACCTGCCTGCGGTGTTCCTGCCGGCCGGACCGATGACCAGCGGATTGTCCAACGACGAAAAGGCCCAGACCCGAGTGAAATTCGCCAAGGGCGAAGTGGGTCGCGATGAGCTGCTAAAGGCCGAGATGGCCGCCTATCATGGCCCCGGCACCTGCACATTTTATGGCACTGCCAACACCAACCAGATGTTGATGGAGTTCATGGGCCTGCACTTGCCGGGGTCGTCCTTTGTCACCCCCGGCACGCCCTTGCGCGAGGCCTTGACAAAAGAAGGCGCAAAACGCGCGCTGAGCCTGTCCGCGCTTGGCAACAATTACACGCCGGTTTGCGATATTCTGGATGAAAAGGCCTATGTGAACGGCATCGTGGGCCTGATGGCCACGGGGGGATCGACCAACCTGTTGATCCACCTTGTCGCTATGGCGCGCGCTGGTGGTATCATATTGGACTGGCAGGACTTTTCCGAGCTGTCAGACGTGGTGCCCCTGTTGGCGCGGGTCTATCCCAACGGGCTGGCCGATGTGAACCATTTCCATGCCGCAGGCGGTCTGGGCTATATGATCGGGCAGTTACTGGGGGCCGGCTATTTGCATCCAGACACCAAAACCGTCGCAGGAGAGGGGTTGGAAAACTACACTCACGAACCCTTCCTGTCTGACGACGGTCTGATTTGGCGCAAAGGCACCGACAGCAGCCTGAACGAAGCGATTGTGCGCCCTGCAACCGATCCCTTCCAGACCACCGGCGGGCTGAAACGCCTGCACGGCTCGTTGGGGACCGGGGTGATCAAAGTCTCGGCCGTCGCCGAAGAACACCGCGTGGTCGAAGCCCCCGTACGTGTGTTCCACGATCAGCTTGCGGTGAAAGCTGCGTTCAAAGCGGGCGAATTCACCGGTGACACCATCGTGGTGGTGCGCTTTCAGGGACCAAAAGCCAACGGCATGCCCGAACTGCACTCACTGACGCCGATGCTGGCGATCTTGCAGGGTCAGGGCAAACGGGTGGCACTGGTCACAGATGGCCGCATGTCAGGCGCGTCGGGCAAAGTGCCGGCCGCCATCCATTTGGTGCCCGAAGCGCTGGACGGCGGCCCGATTGCCAAACTGCAAGACGGCGATGTCGTACGGTTGGATGCGGTCACTGGTGCTCTTGAAATCCTGACCGACGGGGTGCTGGACCGCGCCCCGGCCACTGCGGACCTGTCAGCCAATGAATTTGGCACCGGCCGCGATCTGTTCACCGCCTTTCGCCGCAGCGTTGCCTCGGCTGATGAAGGCGCAAGCGTATTTGGAGTATAAACCCCATGTCTATCACCCCCCAACAGGCCAGCGCACAGGCGCGTGAAATCTGCCAGCTGGCCCCAATTGTGCCGGTTCTGGTGGTCCATGACGTCGCCCATGCCCGCCCATTGGCCGAGGCGTTGATTGCAGGTGGTCTGCCCGCGCTTGAGGTGACGTTGCGCACGCCTGCGGCGCTGGATGTCATTGCAGAGATGGCACAGGTCGACGGCGGTGTTGTTGGTGCGGGCACGCTCGTCACCCCCGACGACGTGACGCGCGCGCTTGCGGCAGGTGCCAAATTTGGTGTCTCACCCGGTGCAACTGATACGCTTTTGGACGCCTGCGAGGCCCAAGGGCTGCCCTTGCTGCCCGGTGCGGCCACCGCCTCTGAGGCCATGCGCCTGTTGGAACGTGGCTACGACATGCTGAAATTCTTCCCCGCCGAAGCCTCGGGCGGTGCCCCAGCGTTAAAGGCCATTGGCGCGCCCCTGCCCCAAATCACATTCTGCCCCACCGGCGGTGTCAGCCCCCAGAACGCGGGCAGCTACCTGTCCTTGTCGAATGTGGTGTGCGCGGGGGGCAGTTGGGTTGCCCCCACAGATCTGGTTGAGTCCGGCGACTGGGCAGGCATTACCGCCCTCGCCCGCGCCGCCAGCCAGCTGGCACACGGCTAATCTCTGCTCAGACAGTTGTATCGATCACGGGAAACGGGGCCTTTCTGAATAGGAGGCCTCGTTTTTTGTGCGCGCAGGCTCAGGACCGGCTCTCGCGGTCGCGTGCTGTCAGGACAGGCACCAATACGGTCAACAGCAACAGCCGTGCCACATGATGGGCCGCCACAAAGGCCGGGTCCAAGCCAAGCGCGATGGCAATGGCCGCCATTGCTTCAACCCCACCGGGGGCAAAGGCCACGATGCCAAGCGCCAAGGGCACGTCAAGGCTGAACGCGATCAGCGCCACAACGGCTACGGTCACCACAATATTGATCAGCGTCACCCAGAGCCCCGCGCCAAACGCCCGGCGCAGCTGTGCCCAGGTGACCCCGGAAAATCGACTGCCAATCAACGCGCCCATGCCGATCAGCGACACGGCGACCATCCAATCGGGCAACCGTCCAGGCGTCAGTTCACTGCCATGCCCCAGCATACTGGTCGCCATCCCCGCCAGCAAAAAGGCCGCAGGCAGGCGCATCCATCCAAAAACAACGCCAAGCGCCAGCGTCGCCGCCAGCACCCCAACTATTCCGAACGGCGTCATGACATCATCCGGCAGCACCACCTGCCCCGTCGCGCCAAAGACCACCGTAACCAGCCCCGGCACGCATAGGGTCAAAAACAGCACGCGGATGCTTTGGCTGACCGCCACCATCGGCACATCAAGGCGCGTATCACTGGCTGCAATGCTCAACACATAGCTCAGATGCCCAGGTGCTGCCGCCAGTGTCGCCGTGCGGCGATCATATCCGAATAAGCGATGTAGCGAGATCTGTGCCAGCGTCATCGACAACACCAGCGCCCCGGCCAAAATGGCAATGCTAAGCGGCCACTGAACGGCGCTGCGCAACATATCAGGGGTGACACCCGCGCCAATATTGATGCCCAGTAGACAAAAGATAACATCGCGCACCGCCGTCGGCATCGGCAGGCGGGCTCCCAACAGGCCCGCAACAGACACCGCCAGCGCGGCCCCCGTCAGCGCAGGCACAGGAAACCCAATGAGATGAAACACAAAGGCGCCGACACATGCCGCCAGATACCCTGCAACAGATCTGGCATGGGACAACAACGGCATGGGAATTCTATGCTTTCATCAGGCGTATCTTTGGGACTGTGTTACACCTGTGACGGGCAAAGGTCCATCCGTCACCACGGGCAGACCGGCCAGTCCAACCGCGCTGCCCTTCGGGCACCATTGCAACGCACGCTCAGGTCTCGTTGCACCGGGTGCGCGTCGCTGCCATCCCCACGCGGTTTGTCCCGGTGCACCCGTGGTCATGAACTGGCACGCACCGTCAGACCAACGAGACCAGCGCCTCGCAGACATGGGCGGCACTGTAGCGCTCTGGCGTATCCGGTAGGGTTAACGGCAATGGCAGGCACGCCACTCCAAGTGTCGTTTCAATCCGGGAGGCCACATCTGGTGTCAGCGTCCGACTGTCACACAGAACCGCAGACAACAGCCTGTGCACCGGTTGTGGCGTCTCAAAATCGGCCTGCAGTGCCGCAATCAACGCCGCAACCTGCGCCGGCAGGTCAAGGCCCAGACATTCCGGATCAGTGCCCAGTGACGGCACATAGATCTTTGGCCCCTGACGCCGCGCAATCGCCCGCCCGGTCCCCGCAGGAAGCAAGTTGGCCAGCAGGCTGCTATAAAAGCTACCGGGGGCATAACAAATCAAATCAGCAGCTTCGATCTGAGCAATGTTGCGCCTTGGCAGGGTCACCGCCTCTCGCGATAGGCGCTGCCCGTCTTTGCACAAAAACAAATCCTCAATGCCGGACTGCAACGGCGCCACCTCTTTGCCTGTCAGCAAACGCTGCCCAATGACGGCACTGCCGTCTTGTAGATCCGCGCCCAAATCCAGGTTCTGATCAACGATGGCCCGCACGGTGCCTTTGACCTCAACCATTTTGGACATCAGGAACAACACCGGTTCCAGCGCCCGGTCATGGGACAGATACCCCCCGGTCAAGATCAGGTTCCCCACGCTGGCGCCCGCCAGATCAAACCCGTCTGTTTTGGCCTGTGCAAAACACTGCAACTGCGACAGGATCAACCCGCGCATCGGCTGAACCACCGCCCGCATCAACGCATGATCCCCCGACACCAAGGCCGCAAATTCTTGCGCCAGTTCGGTTTTTGACGCCGCGTTCGGCAAGCGATAGCTGAACAGGCGAAATACGTCTGGCTGGCCAAATACAGTTTCATCCGCAAGCGCCATCAGACGGCTGCGCAGATCCCCCACTGCGGGCATATCAAAGGCCTCGCGCAGGACCTGCGAGCTGCCGCCGCTGTCAAACGGGGTCACCAGGTGGGTCGAATTATGCGTGTAGTGTTTCAGGGTTCGCGCAATATCATTCAACGCGCTCCCACCACTGAAAAACAGCAGTTTTGGCCCTAGATTGGGCAGGTTTTTGGCGCGCGCCACCCGCAGCCGATCTGGCAGTTCCACCTGCCGCGTAAGCGTAAATTCTGTCACCGATGTTGGCTCCTGCCCCTTGCTTTGACAACTGTAACCGGGCTGCTGTTTAACTCAACCGATAGGGCGGTGGCGCTATCATCTGTGTGCAAAAAATCGCAGGCAATTTCTGCCATCTTGGCTGGTTTTCGCAAGCGCGCCCCAATGGGGATGCAAAAGTCCTTCGCATTTTAACTGTCCGCGCTCTGCGCCTGACAATGCGCCCTGAATTGTGCCAGAAAATCAACCAACGCCTGTTGATTGTGCGGTAAATCCATCTGCGCGCGCACCTGATCTGGTGACTGTTTCAGCAGCGAGAACCGCGCAAAGATCTTGGGCGTAAAGCCTGCACTGACGGTGGACAGCACAAGGCGAAGCTGCGCCAACATGTCATCTCCACGCGGGGATCCATGTATGATCGCGATGGGTTTTCCAATGATCTCATCGCGCGACACCAACCAGTCCAACGCGTTTTTCAGACCTCCGGGAATGGCGTGAATATATTCAGGGCTTGCGACGATCAGCCCATCACAACCGTCCAGTTTGGACAAAAATTCCAGCAGCGCCGCAGGCAGGGGCGCATATTCAAGATCTGGAGAAAACACCGGCAGATGGTGCACCTGCGCAAACACATCAATGTCATCCGGCGCAGCAACTGCCGCCAAAGCCTGCAGCAATGCGGTGTTCGTGGATCCCGAACGCGCGCTGCCCGATAGTGCCAAAAACTTCATGCCATACCTCTGCCGATTTCAGATCGATCAACATAGAGTATATTTACACGAACGGCACACAAAATAACGCCTGCCCGATAGGATCGGACAGGCGTAAATTTTCAAGACTGACTTAGGACCGAAGTCCCAAGATCAAAGATCAATCGCGGCTTTCTGGTGTTTCCACCAGATTGTCGAAATCGCCGCCCATGACATCGTCTTCCATGACCGGTGCGGCCAAAGCTGCCGCAGCTGCGGCCTCTTCGCGGCGGGCTTCCAGAACAACGTTGTCGCGGGTGACCGCAACCTGACGCATGCGCTGGGTTGCGCCACCTGTACCGGCGGGGATCAGACGACCCACGATGACGTTCTCTTTGAGGCCAACCAGTTTGTCGCGTTTGCCCTGAACCGAAGCTTCGGTCAGAACGCGGGTGGTTTCCTGGAACGAGGCCGCAGAGATGAACGAACGGGTTTGCAGCGACGCCTTGGTGATACCCAACAGAATTGGCGCACCTTGGGCCGGACGCTTGCCACGGGAAATTGCTTTCTCGTTGGCGGCGTCGAACTCTTGCTTGTCCACGTGTTCGCCTTTGAGCAGCGTGGTTTCGCCCGAGTCCGAGATTTCCCATTTTTGCAGCATCTGGCGAACGATCACCTCGATGTGCTTATCGTTGATCTTCACGCCCTGCAGACGATAAACGTCCTGCACTTCGTCGATCATGTAGTTGGCCAGAGCCTCTACACCCATGATGCCAAGGATGTCATGCGGCGCTGGGTTGCCGTCCATGATGTAATCACCCTTCTGGACAAAGTCACCTTCCACAACTGGGATGTGCTTGCCTTTGGGCACCATGTATTCGACGGTTTCTTCACCTTCAACCGAGGCTTCGATCGAGATGCGACGCTTGTTCTTGTAGTCGCGGCCAAAGCGCACGTAACCATCTTGTTCTGCGATGATCGCGTGGTCTTTTGGACGACGCGCTTCGAACAGTTCCGCAACCCGTGGCAGACCACCGGTAATGTCCTTGGTCTTGGCGCCTTCACGCGGGATACGCGCAACAACGTCACCGGCCTGAACCTTATCACCGTCTTCACAGGACAGAATGGCGTCCACAGACATGGGGTATGTCAGCGGGTTGCCAAGATCGTTGCGAACGGGTTCGCCATTCTCGTCCACCAGAATGATTTCTGGCTTCAGGTCAGATCCTTTTGGCGCAGAACGCCAATCGATCACGATCTTCTGAGACATGCCTGTCGCGTCATCGGTTTCTTCGCGCACGGCAAGACCGGCAACCAGATCGACATATTTCGCGGTCGCTGATTTCTCAGCGATGATTGGCAATGTGTAGGGGTCCCATTCGTACAGTTTGTCACCGCGCAACGTGGACTGGCCTTCTTTGACGAACAGTTTGGTGCCGTAGCCCAGCTTGTGGCTGGCGCGTTCTTCACCGTGCTCATCTTGGATGATCAGCTTCATGTTCCGGCCCACAACCAGAGTTTCGCCATTGGCGTTCTCCAGCATGTTGGGGTTTTCGAACACAACCTTACCTTCGTGCGAGGCTTCCTGGAACGACTGCTGGCCACCCTGCGCAACGCCACCAATGTGGAATGTACGCATAGTCAGCTGTGTACCGGGTTCACCAATCGACTGGGCCGCGATGATCCCGACGGCTTCGCCTTCGTTCACTTTGGTACCGCGTGCAAGGTCACGACCGTAACACTGGGCACAGACACCTTCTTCGCTTTCACAGGTCAGCGGCGAACGGATGCGGGTGGACTGAACACCAGCGGCCTCAACGGCGTCTGCCATGCGTTCGTCGATCATCTGACCTGCCGCAACGATCACTTCTTCGGTGCCTGGCTTGCAGATATCATCCGCGGCCACACGACCCAGAAGGCGTTCGCCCAAGGAGGCTACAACTTCGCCGTCGTTCACAGCCGCTTCGGCAGTGATGGCGCGGTCGGTGCCACAATCGTCTTCGCGCACGATGCAGTCTTGTGCAACGTCCACCAGACGACGTGTCAGGTAACCCGAGTTCGCAGTCTTCAAAGCCGTATCCGACAGACCCTTACGGGCACCGTGGGTGGAGTTGAAGTACTCAAGAACGGTCAGACCTTCTTTAAAGTTCGAGATAACCGGTGTCTCGATGATGTCGCCGTTTGGCTTGGCCATCAGGCCGCGCATACCGCCCAGCTGACGCATCTGAGTAACCGAACCACGCGCACCGGAGTGGGCCATCATGTAAACCGAGTTCGGTTCCATTTCTGCGCCCGCTTCGTCCCGCTTGGTGGTCGAAATGGTGGTCATCATCGCTTCGGTCAGCTTGTCGTTACACTTTGACCAGCTGTCGACAACTTTGTTGTACTTTTCGCCCTGAGTGATCAGACCGTCCATGTACTGTTGTTCAAAGTCTTTCACCTGATCGCGGGTGTCGCCGACGATGTCCCATTTGTTGTCTGGGATCACCATGTCGTCTTTACCAAACGAGATACCGGCCTTGAACGCTTCTTTGAAGCCCATGGACATGATCTGGTCACAGAAGATGACGGACTCTTTCTGACCGCAATACCGGTAGACGGTGTCAATCACCTGCTGAACTTCGCGTTTCCGCAACAGACGGTTCACCAGTTCAAACGGCGCCTTGGCGTTTTTCGGCAAAAGCGCGCCCAGAAGAACACGGCCCGGAGTGGTTTCAAACCGCTCAAAGACTTCGTTGCCTTCTTCGTCGATCTGAGTGATCCGCGCGGTGATTTTGGTGTGCAGATGCACTTCACCCGCGTCCAGCGCATGCTGAACTTCGTCGATGGTGCCGAAGACTTTGCCTTCACCGATCATGCCTTCGCGTTCCAGAGTCACATAGTAGAGACCCAAGATCATATCCTGCGAAGGAACGATGATTGGTGCGCCGTTCGCAGGCGACAGAACGTTGTTGGTCGACATCATCAGAACACGTGCTTCCAACTGGGCCTCAAGGCTCAGAGGAACGTGAACCGCCATTTGGTCCCCGTCAAAGTCCGCGTTAAACGCCGAGCAGACCAGCGGGTGCAGCTGGATCGCTTTCCCTTCGATCAGCGTGGGTTCAAATGCCTGAATGCCCAAACGGTGCAATGTAGGCGCACGGTTCAGCATCACGGGGTGTTCGCGGATGACTTCGTCCAAGATGTCCCACACTTCGGGACGCTCTTTTTCCACCAGCTTCTTGGCTTGCTTCACAGTGGAAGACAGGCCTTTGGCTTCGAGACGCGAATAGATGAACGGCTTGAACAGTTCGAGCGCCATCTTTTTCGGCAAACCACATTGGTGCAGCTTCAGCTCAGGACCGGTCACAATGACCGAACGACCAGAGAAGTCGACGCGTTTCCCCAAAAGGTTTTGACGGAAGCGACCCTGCTTACCCTTCAGCATGTCGGACAGCGATTTCAGCGGACGCTTGTTGGCGCCGGTGATCACGCGGCCACGACGGCCGTTGTCGAACAATGCATCAACAGATTCCTGCAGCATCCGCTTTTCGTTGCGGACGATGATGTCAGGTGCGCGCAGTTCGATCAGACGCTTCAGACGGTTGTTCCGGTTGATCACACGACGGTACAGATCGTTCAGATCCGACGTCGCAAAGCGACCACCATCCAGAGGCACCAGCGGGCGCAGTTCTGGTGGAATGACCGGAATAACGGTCATGATCATCCATTCAGGACGGTTGCCGGATTCCAAGAAGGATTCCACAACTTTCAGACGCTTGATGATCTTTTTGGGCTTCAGCTCACCTGTGGCTTCGGCAAGTTCAGCACGCAGGGTTTCGGCTTCGGATTCCAGATCGATCAGTGACAGCATTTCACGGATTGCTTCAGCGCCGATGTTGGCGGTGAAGGCATCCATGCCAAACTGGTCCTGGGCGTCCATGTATTCTTCTTCGGTCATCATCTGGCCGTATTGCAGGTCGGTCAGACCCGGCTCGATGACAACGTAGTTTTCGAAATACAGAACACGTTCCAGATCACGCAATGTCATGTCCAGCATCAGGCCGATGCGGGAGGGCAGCGATTTCAGGAACCAGATGTGTGCAACTGGAGAGGCCAGTTCGATGTGGCCCATACGCTCGCGGCGTACTTTTTGCAGGGTAACTTCAACACCACATTTCTCGCAGACAACGCCGCGATACTTCATGCGTTTATATTTACCACACAGGCATTCGTAATCTTTGATCGGGCCAAAGATACGCGCACAGAACAGGCCGTCACGCTCGGGTTTGAACGTACGGTAGTTGATGGTTTCTGGCTTTTTGATTTCGCCATAGGACCACGACAAGATCCGTTCCGGTGACGCCAGCGAGACTTTGATTTCATCAAAGACTTTTGGCGGCGTCAGCGGGTTGAACGGGTTGTTGGTGATTTCCTGGTTCATTTTGATACCTCAAATTCGTGCGGAAGGGAGTGGGGAAGTAAGGGCAAAAGCCCTTACTCCTCGCCCTCCGCATCCAGGAGTTCCATATTCAGGCCGAGACCGCGGACTTCTTTCACCAGAACGTTAAACGATTCTGGGATGCCCGCTTCGAAGTTGTCTTCGCCCTTGACGATGCTTTCGTAGACTTTCGTCCGGCCAGCCACGTCGTCCGACTTCACTGTCAGCATTTCCTGCAGGGTATATGCAGCGCCATAGGCTTCCAGAGCCCAGACTTCCATTTCCCCGAAACGCTGACCACCGAACTGCGCCTTACCACCCAGCGGCTGCTGCGTAACAAGCGAGTATGGACCGGTCGAGCGGGCGTGGATTTTGTCATCCACCAGGTGGTGCAGTTTCAGCAGGTATTTAATACCCACGGTCACCGGACGTGCGAACTGTTCACCGGTACGACCGTCGAACAGGATCGACTGACCGCTTTCGGAGAAGCCAGCGCGCAGAAGCGCGTTGTTGACGTCGTCTTCTTTGGCACCATCAAAAACAGGCGTTGCAATTGGAACACCACGTGTGACGTTGCCAGCCGCTTCGACCAGTTCTTTTTCGGTCATGTCGACCAGACCTTCGGCGTAAACATCAGAGCCGTAAGCGTGCTCCATGGTTTCGCGAACCGGGGTCAGATCGCCAGAACGGCGGTACTCTTGCAGCGCGTCGTCAACCTTGATGCCCAGACCGCGTGCGGCCCAGCCCATGTGGGTTTCAAGGATCTGACCAACGTTCATCCGCGACGGAACACCAAGCGGGTTCAGACAGAAGTCAACAGGGGTACCATCGGCGAGGAACGGCATGTCTTCCATCGGTACAACCTTGGAAATAACACCTTTGTTCCCGTGACGACCGGCCATTTTATCACCAGGCTGAAGCTTACGCTTCACCGCGATGAAGACTTTGACCATCTTCATCACACCGGGTGGCAGATCATCGCCGCGACGGACTTTTTCGACTTTGTCTTCAAAACGGGCGTCCAGAGCACGTTTTTGTGCTTCGTACTGCTCGTTCAGAGCCTCAACCACCTGAGCGCTTGCCTCGTCTTCGAGGGCCAGCATCCACCACTGACCACGCGGCAGCGTGTCCAGCAGTTCTTCGGTGATCGCCGTACCGGGCATAACGCCACGAGGGCCTTTGACTGCGGTCTGACCCACAACCATGCCACGCAGACGTGCGTAGATGTTGCGGTCCAGAATGACGAGTTCGTCATCGCGGTCACGGGCCAGACGTTCGACTTCGTCGCGCTCGATTTGCAGGGCACGTTCGTCTTTTTCCACACCGTGGCGGTTAAAGACGCGGACCTCGACCACGGTGCCATAGTCACCGGGTTTTACGCGCATCGAAGTGTCACGCACATCAGAGGCTTTTTCGCCAAAGATCGCACGCAGCAGCTTCTCTTCTGGGGTCATTGGCGATTCACCTTTGGGGGTGATCTTACCAACCAGAATGTCGCCAGGTTCAACATCCGCACCGATGTAAACAATGCCAGCCTCGTCGAGGTTGCGCAGCGCTTCTTCACCGACGTTTGGAATGTCGCGTGTGATTTCTTCTGGGCCCAGTTTGGTATCACGGGCCGCAACTTCGAATTCTTCGATGTGTACCGAAGTGAAAACGTCGTCACGTGCGATACGCTCAGAGATCAGAATGGAGTCTTCGTAGTTGTAACCGTTCCAAGGCATAAACGCGACGACCACGTTTTTACCCAAGGCCAGTTCACCCATATCGGTCGACGGACCATCAGCGATGATTTCGCCTTTGACCACGGTGTCGCCCACTTTCACCAACGGACGTTGGTTGATGCAGGTGTTCTGGTTCGAACGCTGGAATTTGCGCATGCGGTAGATGTCTACGCCCGCATCACCCAGTTCCAGATCCGAGGTTGCACGAATAACGATACGCTGGGCGTCGACTTGGTCGATGATGCCTGCGCGTTTCGCCTGGATCGCAGCGCCAGAGTCGATCGCTACTTTTTCTTCGATGCCGGTCCCAACCAGTGGCGCTTCTGCGCGCAACAATGGAACCGCCTGACGTTGCATGTTCGAGCCCATCAAGGCCCGGTTCGCATCGTCGTTTTCGAGGAACGGGATCAAGGAGGCCGCAACCGATACCAACTGCTTGGGCGAGACGTCGATCAGATCGACCGCATCACGCTGCGCCATGGTATAGTCGCCAGACTGACGGGTGTTGACCAATTCGTTGTCAAAACGGCCGTCTTCGTCCAGTTTCGCGTTCGCCTGAGCCACAGTGTGGCGCATTTCTTCGGTCGCGGACATGTACTGAACGTCATCCGTCACCTTACCTTCGACAACGCGACGGTATGGGGTTTCGATGAAGCCGTATTTGTTCACGCGGGCAAAGGTGGCCAGCGAGTTGATCAGACCAATGTTTGGACCTTCGGGCGTTTCAATCGGGCACATCCGACCATAGTGGGTCGGGTGAACGTCGCGCACCTCAAAGCCAGCACGCTCGCGGGTCAAACCGCCAGGGCCAAGCGCCGAAAGGCGACGCTTGTGCGTCACTTCGGACAGCGGGTTGGTTTGGTCCATGAACTGCGACAGCTGCGAGGAGCCGAAGAATTCACGAACAGCCGCCGCTGCAGGTTTAGCATTGATCAGGTCTTGCGGCATGATCGTGTCGATCTCGACGGAAGACATACGCTCTTTGATCGCGCGCTCCATGCGCAGCAGACCAACGCGGTACTGGTTTTCCATCAGTTCGCCAACCGAACGCACACGACGGTTGCCGAGGTGGTCGATGTCATCGATGTCGCCACGGCCATCACGCAGGTCAACCAGCGCTTTGATGCAGGAGACGATGTCTTCCTTGCGCAGGGTGCGCATGGTGTCTTCGGCATCCAGTGCCAGACGCATGTTCATTTTCACGCGACCAACGGCCGACAGGTCGTAGCGCTCGCTATCAAAGAACAGGGTGTCAAACAGGTTGCTTGCGGCTTCGACGGTGGGGGGTTCACCCGGACGCATGACGCGGTAGATATCCATAAGCGCGGTGTCGCGACCCATGTTTTTATCTGCAGCCATAGTGTTGCGGATGTAGGGACCGACGTTGACGTTGTCGATGTCCAGAACCGGAATGTCGGTGATGCCCGCGTCCAGCAGTTCTTTCAACGAACCACCGATCAGGTCGCCGTCTTTGTCGTGCTCCAGCGTCAGCTCGTCACCGGCCTCGACGTAAATCGCGCCTGTGTCTTCGTTGATGATGTCGCAGGACACGTATTTGCCAACGATGTGGTCAAACGGCACCAACAGCTCGGTGATGTTGCCTTCGTCGATCATCTTCTTCACGGCGCGAGGTGTGACCTTCTTGCCGGATTCGCAGATGATTTCACCAGTGGCCGCGTCAACCAGATCATAGGTGGGGCGGGTACCGCGCACACGCTCGGGGAAGAACGGAGTGATCCAGCCCCGGTTTTTCTCCAGCTTGAAGTTAACCGTGTTGTAATAGGCATCCATGATGCCTTCCTGGTCCAGACCCAAAGCGTACAGCAGGGTGGTCACAGGCAGTTTACGGCGACGGTCGATCCGCGCAAAAACGATGTCTTTTGCGTCGAATTCAAAGTCCAACCACGATCCACGATACGGGATAATGCGGCATGCAAACAGCAATTTACCCGAAGAGTGGGTTTTGCCTTTGTCGTGATCAAAGAACACGCCGGGCGAACGGTGCATCTGAGAAACGATCACACGCTCGGTGCCGTTCACAACAAATGTGCCGTTGGGCGTCATCAAAGGCATATCGCCCATAAAGACGTCTTGTTCTTTGATGTCTTTTACCGATTTTGCACCGGTATCTTCGTCGATATCAAAAACGATCAGACGCAGTGTAACCTTCAGCGGCGCTGAATAGGTCATGTCGCGCTGCATGCATTCTTCGACGTCGTATTTTGGTTTTTCCAGATCGTACTTCACGAACTCCAGAACGGAGGTTTCGTTGAAATCCTTAATAGGGAATACGGACTGAAATACGCCCATGATGCCTTCGCCGTCAGTCGGCATGTCCGCATCACCGGAGCGCAGGAAAAGATCATAAGAAGATTTCTGGACCTCAATGAGGTTCGGCATCTCCAAAACTTCACGGATTTTGCCGTAGTATCTACGAAGACGTTTCTGGCCAAGGAACGTTTGAGCCATGTCAGATGTCACCTTTCGAGTGTTCTCACCAGAACAAGAGTACCGCCGGGCTCCGGCACCTTGCCCATACGAGACAGCAGGGTTGGATCAATTCATGGCCGTCGTCCCGAATGGCGGCCTCCCGATCCTAAAACCTTGCCTTAGAAAAAACCCCCGTGAAAAAGGGCCCTTACTGAGACAGGTTAGGCTGGACCTGGGTTTCCCCAGATCCAGCCAATAACTTGGGAGCAGTGGTACAACTTCTGAACGAAATTGAAACCCGCAATTTCTCCCAAATAAGCGCTTAGGCCAGCTCGACTTCGGCGCCAGCTGCTTCCAGCTTCGCTTTAACGTCTTCTGCTTCGGCTTTATCAACGCCTTCTTTGATCTTGCCGCCAGCTTCAACCAGTTCTTTGGCTTCTTTCAGGCCCAGACCGGTGATGCCGCGAACTTCTTTGATCACGTTGATTTTCGAGGAGCCGGCGTTCTTCAGAACGACGTCAAACTCGGTTTTTTCTTCTGCTGCTGCGCCGCCGGCGTCAGCTGCAGCCATGACAACTGCGCCGCCTGCTGCGGGCTCGATGCCATACTCATCCTTCAGGATGGTTTTCAGTTCTTGTGCTTCCAGCAGGGTCAGACCAACGATGCTTTCTGCGAGTGCTTTCAGATCAGCCATTTTATCAGCTCTTTCCGTATAAAAGTGTATGTGTGTTCCAACGTGTAGGCAAAGCTCCACGCCAGTCATTCAGTACCAACCGCTTATGCAGCTTCCGACTTCTCTTCGATGGTCGAAAGGATGCTTGCGATGTTGCTTGCAGGTGCGCCAATTGCGCCAGCGATGCTCGAAGCGGGTGCGCCCAGCATGCCTGCGATCTGAGCAATAAGCTCGTCGCGCGAAGGCATTTTGGAAACGGCTTCAACACCAGCGGCGTCCAGTGCATTTTCACCCATCGCGCCACCAAGGATTTCGAACTTGTCGTTATCTTTGGCGTAACCCTGAGCCACCTTAGCAGCGGCAACGGGGTCTTCGGAATAGGTGAGCACGGTCATCCCTGTCAGCAGGTCAGACATGCTTTCACACGGCTTACCCTCAAGGGCGATTTTGGCGAGCCTGTTCTTGGCAACACGCACGGAGCTGTCGGCTTCGCTTGCGCGCGCCCGCAGATCCTGCATCTCGGCAACTGTCAGACCGGCATAGTGGGCTACGACCACAACGCCAGAGCTTTCAAAGATCTGGCCGAGTTCCTCGACCACCTGCTCTTTTTGTGCTCTATCCACAGTTCTCTCCAAGTTTTGGGGCACCAAGGCACCCCGGCTCATGATTTGCTTGACCCTTCGAAAAGAGCCCAGCGTTCAGGTCCGTTTTACGGGATGAGCCAAAATCACCCGAGGGTATAAATCCCTCGATCTTTTTGGTCGTTACCCGTCTCAGGAGGGAAATTAAGACCCGATCGACAGGTCACCCACCATCTTGGACGAAATGCAACAAAGCGCACGACGAATCGCACGCTCAGCTACAGGGGTGTGAATAGTGCGAATTGAACTGATTTCCAAGAGGCAATTGCGTCTCAAAGATATCGTGCAGCAACTTGCGCACCAAAGTGTCGCGCAACCAGCTGATCTAGACGCAGTTCCAACGTCAAAAGACAGCGCTCCGCCTGCAGGCGCTGCAAAAGCGCCGCATCCGCGCAATGCAGCGCCCGATGCAGCGCCACCAATGCCACCTCTGGATCGGGGCCGGGCAAAATCTCTTCTATGCGCGCCGCCAACCCCGGCGCAAAGCCGCTGGAGCCACGCCGCCAATCCAGCTTTTCCCGCCACCGCAAGTAATCCACCCCAATCACATGCAAAAGATAGCTACCGCTCGCAGCGTCCAACACATGTTCGGGCAAGCGCCCGCGGCGGCGCGCCTCTGGCCAATGCTGACGCAAGCGCAGATTGCCGTGACCACAGCGCGTAAACGATTTGCCCTGCGGATGCCCAACCAGCCCCATGCGCCGCCGGGCAAACAACTCCGCCTCGGCGCCATAGACACTGCGGCATTGCGCACCCGTCATCGGCAAACGGAAATGATTGCCCTGCCCCTCAGCCGACACCGCCTCCGCGGTTGTGACACGTACAGACAGCACATCATCCGGGCAGCGCGCCAGTATACCCGACGCGACGCCCTCACCGGCATACATATATTCATCCGCATCCACGTTCAAAAACCAACCATCGGCCACGCCGTACTGATGGTACAGCCAGGTCAGGGCTGCATTCTGCCGTTTTGGAAAGCGTGGCTCGTCGCTCATCCCGCGCGCTGCCCAAAAGTCAGCTGTACAGGGAAGACAGCGCAGGCTCGGATGATCGGCCAGAATGTCCCGCACGGGATCCTCGGGATCATCCAACAACAGCGTAATCTGCCGCGCGCCTTGCTCCAGATACCAGGCCACAAAGCGCAGCGTCGCCGCGACGGGCTCGTTCAGGATGGCTCCTACCTGCCAAAGTGGGGACACGTCCATATCATCGACCTAAAATTGCATTCTCCCTTTTGTAGCGCCGAATTGCGCCAACACTAGGGGTCACCCTCCCTCATTTAGACACAAAAAAGGCGGCACCCCAAAAGGGTGCCGCCTCTTCAGCCCCAAACGGGGACTGAATTACTCTGTGACGGCGTTGTCGACGTCAACAGTCACGCTGGGGCCCATGGTGGACGACAGTGCGATTTTCTTCATGTAGGCGCCCTTGGCACCTGCAGGGCGTGCTTTGGACACAGCCGAAATGAAGGCACGGATGTTTTCAACCAGCTTGGCTTCGTCAAAAGACACTTTGCCAACGCCCGCGTGTACAACGCCGCCTTTTTCCGCTTTGAACTGAACTTCACCACCTTTGGCTGCTTCTACGGCCGCTTTCACGTCCATGGTCACAGTGCCAACTTTGGGGTTTGGCATCAGGTTGCGGGGGCCCAGGATTTTACCCAGACGGCCAACGATTGGCATCATGTCTGGAGTCGCGATGCAGCGATCAAAGTCCAGGTTGCCACCTTGGATGGCTTCCATCAGGTCTTCTGCGCCAACAACGTCTGCGCCAGCTGCGGTTGCTTCGTCAGCCTTGGGGCCACGTGCGAACACTGCAACGCGCATGGCTTTGCCGGTGCCGTTTGGCAGACCTACAACGCCACGAACCATCTGGTCTGCGTGACGGGTGTCAACGCCCAGGTTCATCGCAACGTCGATGGTTTCGTCGAACTTGGTTGCCGCGTTTGCTTTGATCAGCGCCACAGCTTCTTCAACAGTCACCAGGCTTTTGCCAGCGAAAGCTTCGCGCGATGCGCGGGTACGTTTACCGAGTTTCGCCATCTTACTTCACCTCGATGCCCATAGAGCGGGCAGAGCCCAGGATGATCTGCATTGCCGCTTCGATATCGTTGGCGTTCAGATCTTTCATCTTCGCTTCGGCGATTTCTTTCACCTGAGCAACGGTCACGGAACCAACAATCTCACGCGAGGGGTTGTTTGCACCGGATTTAACTTTTGCGGCCTTCTTCAGGTAATAAGACGCAGGAGGCGTCTTGATGTCCATGGTGAAGGACTTGTCCTGATAGTAGGTGATCACGGTTGGGCAAGGTGCGCCAACTTCAAGTTCCTGCGTCTTGGCGTTGAACGCCTTGCAGAATTCCATGATGTTGATGCCGCGCTGACCCAGCGCAGGACCCACTGGTGGGGAAGGGTTGGCTTTACCTGCAGGAACCTGCAGTTTCATTGTACCAGCTAGCTTCTTGGCCATTTGGTGTTCCTTTCAACTCGGACATGACGCGTCATGCCCAGTACGATGTTGCGTGGTCCGAACCTTAGGTCGCGACCCAAGAGTCTCCCACGAGAGAATCTCGCCCGAAGACGATGAGAGGGCCTTACAGGGGAAACTCACTACGTTCAAGACCAAGACACGTCCACCCAAGAAAAGTCACCCCGCTTTCGATCGGCCGGTACTTTGCAACGCGCCGGCGGAACCACAATATTCGCGAGGCATGACAATTCAGACAAATTGAGAATTTAGTAACTAACCCACCTAATCCACAATCTATATTTCCAACATTCATCGGGAATTCAAAACGATGCCGTTAAGAGCAAAAACGCAACTTAAAGAAGAACTGCAGTTTCATTTGCAATACCTCAACCGAAGCGATTTGAACGAAATCCGTCGGTAAGTGGCGCAGGAAAGTTTAGACGAGATTCAAATGGAACTGCGACTACACGAAAAACCATCCGCAATCCTTCAGCTTTTACTCCCTTCATCTTCGGAGAACGCAGCCGGATGGTGCAACGGCAGACCAAAGTTGCCAGAACACCTTGGCTGGCCACACATCGAAGGCGAACCTCTGCACTTTGTTGTACAGATAGATCTCGCAAAGGTGCCAACGCAGGTTTGGTCCGGCTCCGGGCCGCGACTAGGGCATCTCGCAATTTTCATGAACCCTGTAAGCTTGGCAGTGAAAGCACTTCATTTTGATGGAGCACTACAAACTCGTGCACACCCTATTACCCAAACACCCCACTGGATTTCGCAAAGACCGCTCGGGCCTCAAAAAGATCCTAGTCCCACGACGAATTGCACCGTGTTCGAATGGCCGTTTGCGCTTCTTGAGAATCGCGGGGAGATCCCGACCCCAAGCGGAACTCCCAACAATCGAGTAACACAAAAACCCATTTTTCATCCCTATGAGAATGAGACACTCGACTTCACAAACCCAGCACATCTTCCCTTTGACGCACCAACACTTGCAGCACTGGTCGACAACGTTCAGGCGCGACTTGATTTGGGGGAACGGCCGATAAACCGCGCTCTCGAGAGTGATAAAATTACCGAAGCGATGCGCAATAGGCTTGAGCACGAGCAGGCAAAACTCGCCCCCTCAAAGCATCGTTTTGATGCCATCCGAAATGCTCTGACCCCTTACCTAACCTTTTTCAGCCCGGACCTGGCGCGGCACATCCCAAAGGTAGATGGGCAATCTGCCTTTGCCGCAATCAATGAACTGACGACCTGCAGCACCAAATACCTCGACCCTACAGCTGATGGCAAACGTATGCTTGAGGTTGAAACCCTACCGATCACTGAAGACCTAGCTGACTACCAAAGATTCCTTGAACGCCGCGCAAGATGCCTAGGCTTGACCAATCCAGACATGTTGCCGCCTGAAAGTCGCAAGCGCTTTGAGCAGATTTGGGCCCATGACACTCTATTTGAACGCGGCGGACTAGGCCATACGCCGCATGGTGAAGTCGAGAGCATGTACAATACTGAGGAACCACGTGAAGTTTTGTTAGAACTTCCAACAAGCGCGCTTCTTGAGACGATGTGGGGGGATATGTACAGCGTGGTTTTGACCCTGCCCCGATCGGACCTAGCCGACGGAAATTTTGAAAATGTAGTTGCTGATATTACGAACTAGTCTGGAGTAAAAAACGCCGCGCGGGATATCTCCAGCGCGGCGTTTTGAAATTCTAATGTGTGGCAGGCTCAGCCCTGTTTGGTGACCTGAGCAAAGTCCAGCTCGACCGGGGTTTCGCGGCCAAAGATGGACACGGTGACCTTGAGCTTTTGCGCTTCGTCGTCGACGCCTTCGACCATGCCGTCGAAATCTTCGAACGGGCCTTCGTTGACTTTGACCTTCTCACCAATTTCAAAGGTGATGAGCGTGCGCGGCGCTTCGATGCCCTCTTCGACCCGGCCCAGAATGCCCTGAACTTCTGCGTCACGCATTGGCATCGGACGGCCCTGCGGGCCCAAGAAACCGGTGACGCGGTTGATCGAGGAAATCAGGTGATAGCCCTGATCGGACATTTCCATGTGCACCAGTACGTACCCGGGCATAAAGCGACGCTCGGTGGTCACTTTTTTGCCGCGGCGTACTTCGATCACTTCTTCGGTTGGAACCAGAACTTCGTCGATGTCGTCTGACAGGCCTTGCTCAGCCGCCGCAACGCGGATCTGTTCTGCGATTTTCTTTTCGAAGTTCGAAAGAACGCTGACTGAATACCACCGTTTCGCCATGAACTGATCGTCCTTTGTGTTGCCAGACGGGCTTGGGCCGCGTCGAAATTAAATATCACTGTTGGTTCGAAAACCAGATCCTGACCCACAAGAGCCGCGTCATTTCAGAATCGCAACGCCGATGTCAGGGGTTAGCGGCTGACCTACTCTGCCTCATGAGGGAGATCAAGAGGGTCACCAGATCTGAGGTCGATAAACACGCGCGGTGCGTGGATTTATCAGAACATCCCCAAAACGCCTTGCAACCCACTGCGGATCAGCAGGTCAACAAGAGCAAAGAAAATAGCAGTCAGCGCCGCCATGATGAAGACCATCACGGTGGTCAGCAGCACTTCACGACGGGTCGGCCAAACGACCTTTGCAACTTCGGCGCGGACCTGTTGGATGAACTGGACGGGGTTGATGGTGGCCATGTGGCGGCGTCTCTTTGCTGTGGGACAGAAGTTAATCGTCTGGGATTTACCCCCTCTGGCGATGAATTTCAAGTCCCTGCCGCAACAGCACGCGCCGGGGTCGGGGCGGTGTGGGTTTTGCGCAAGTGCGCAAGAGCCTGCGTCAAGAGCAGCGCGCCGTAGGCCCCGTTTTTGTGCACCGTGTCACCGTCGGCCCGGGCGGCCTCTGCGGCGTATTCCAGCCGGGTCAGCGCCCCACGAGTCACCGTGGATTCGGGCTGCGCCAGCAACGTGATGCCATCGGTGGCCATCGCCTGTGAAATACCATCCCACAGATGCCGCCGCGCGGCGGTTGTCGCGGCGGTATTAATGGATGCGGCAATCTCATCCTCGGGCACAACCTGATCATTCAAAAAACCAGCCGGAGCGAAACACAGCGGCACGCTCTGTGCAAACTCTCGCGCCACCCGGTAGGCCCGACAGCTGTTGAGCCAGCGCTCTAACATCACCTGGCGCACCGCTTGGCTCAGGAAACCGTCGGGCTGCGCATCGCGGTACAGCAGAGGTGTCAGATAGGCCGAGGCACGCAGACGACTGCCCACAAACACAAATCCATCAAAATCCTGCGCCGCCAAAGTGGCGCGCCCCTGCGCATTGACCCGCGCCACCATGGCCCGTGACTGATCCGTAGTGGGGGCCAACCGCCCATTTTTCAAATGAATGTCGCGAAACCGCGGGCCCGGCGCGCCCCAGAATTCGAGCGCGATGCCGGTCAGGTCTACGCGACCTTCATCGACTGCGCGCTTGATGCAGGCGATATGACTGTCGCCATAAACACAGATTCGCAGGCGATCATCCAAAGGCATTGAGCATTTCCTCATCACATTTCACGGCGCGGGCGGTTGCGGCCAGTGGCTCCCCTCCCTTTGGGTTTTCATTGGCCCGGCGACGCGCCTGCCGGGCCAGCCAGGGGAACTGCCTGTGCTG
Organism: uncultured Paracoccaceae bacterium; assembly: GCA_947492585.1. GTDB lineage: Bacteria > Pseudomonadota > Alphaproteobacteria > Rhodobacterales > Rhodobacteraceae > Epibacterium. The sequence continues at coordinate 34,064 of CANLND010000015.1, read as the reverse complement.
GCAGGCAAAGAACTGCGACATCACATGATCGACCCCCTGAGCGATCACGCTGCGCTGATTTGGGGCGTAGAACATGCCACGATAGGCCGGGTGCGTGATGATTTCATACGAGGGGAAGTAATCAACGAATTCATGGTCCGCAGCCAAATCCCCGGCCACCGCACGCAGGGTGGATTTAGAATGCGACGTGGCGGTCAGCACATGCGCACCAGAGGCTGTGGCGGTCAGTGGCACCGGCGACACCGTCAACAGGATTTTCAGATCTGGATTCGCGCGGCGCAACAGTTTGAAACAGGCCTGCATGTCGCGGGCAATGCCCGTGTAGCGCTGGTTGACGAATTCATGACGCGCGGGGTCAAATTCCCCCGCAACAGTGCCGGGGCACATGGCATATTCAAATCCGGTCTTTTTGTTTCGCCAACATTCGGTCAACCCCATAGTAAAGACAAACACGTCCGCCCCCTGAACCGCCCTGCGCATTGCCTCCAGCGTTGCCTCACGGGTTTGCAGCAGTTCATCCTCGCTGATGAAACCATCCGGTTCAATTGTGGGCCGCAGCGGATCAAAGAACCGCGCACCCGTTCGCCAGATATCTGCATCAACCTGCGCCGTATCAAAGGCCAATGACAGCCATTGGCGCAGCATACGGGCGGTGTAGATGTTGCCGGTGCGAACGGAAAAAACACCGAAATTGAACTTGGCCGCCTGCGCGTCGGTCAACAATTCGGGCGCCGGTTCTGCGTCAATCCAATTGTGCCCACGCGCCACCAAAGCCCGGCTAAAATGCTGCGCGAAACACGAACCAGCCGTGATCACCCCATGTTTGGGCGCAATCGGGAACTTTGGGTGCCATAGATCAGAAATCTGCAATGGATTCTGCGCGGCCACCGCAGTTTTCCAAAACGCAGTTTCGGGCAGATCGACATAAGGGTTGTTGTGTTCAGGTGTCATAGGCTGCCCGCTGGATCGTCGATTTTGATCTACAGCCTATGCTGCGGGGTCCTTCGATTCAATTTATCCAGATACGATTTTCTTGTTCTGATGCTGCCAGACCAGAACCCAGCGCCGAACCCCGCGCCGAAACTGCCATCAATTTTATCTTAATTTTCGCCGCGTACCCGTAGAGGCATCGCGGATTCCCCATCCCCCAAAAGGACCGCGTATTCTGCAAGACGATGAGATAGGATACCATGACCGTTTCTGTATCGATGACACATGCCCGCCACCTGGAACAAGACGACAAGCTGGATGCCGCCGCCAAAGCCTACGGCGACATTCTGGCACGGTTCCCCGAGCACACTGACGCGCGTCACGCACTGGAGACATTGCGTGAACGAATGGCAAACATCGATGAACCCCCAACCGAAGTGCTGTCGCAGATCCGCGCGCAGTTTGACGCCGAGCAATTTTCAGCTGCGGCCAGCCAATGCGCGCGGGAACTCAATACCTATCGAAAATCTTATGTGCTGTGGGCAACGCTGGGACACTGCCACCTGAAACGTGGCATGTTGGACGAGGCCGCCACCTGCCTCAACAAGGCCATGGAACTTGATCCCGCTCAGGCCGATGTCTTTGCACTGATGGCACAGGTCAACCACCGCCAGGGGCATGAAACCAACGCCATCGCGCTTTATCGCAAGGCGTTGCAGCGAACGCCGGACCATCTTGTCTCGCTACAGGAACTGGGCAAGTTATTGCTGCGCCGCGAAACATCCGCGGAGGGTATCGCCCATCTCAAATCGGCCTGTGCCCTCGCGCCCAACGATGCAAAAGCGCATTACAGCCTGGCCACCGCATTGCGCCGTTCTGGTCAGCTGAACGAAGCCCGCGCATCTTATGAAGCCGCCGTGGCAGCGGATCCTGACATGACTGCGGCACGCTACAATCTAGGGCATATGCTGACCTTAGAGGGACAACATCAGGACGCCCTGCGCCAATTTGACCAGATCTGCGCCACAGAACCCCATAATGACCGCGCCCGCGCCAGCAAATTTTATACGATGGCGCAGCTGTGCAACTGGGAATGGCGCTCGGAATACGAACGTCAACGTCGGCATCTTGGCCTGCAGGGAACACCCTGCCAACCACAGCATATGATGGCTCTGGAAGACAATCCGGATCTGCTGCGCCTGCGCACGCAGGCCTATGCCGCGCAGATATTCCAAAACGTCGACCCACTCGCTCCGTCCGAGCCACGCGACCGCCTGCGGGTCGGGTATGTTGTTTCGGACCTGAACTCCCCCCTGCACCACCCGCTGATCAACAGCGTGTTTGCCCAACATGATCGATCCAAATTCGAAGTCTTTGTGTACACCTATGGCCCCGGCGCCGCAGAGACACCCGGGCTTGTGGATGCCGTTGACCACCTGCACGACCTACATGGAAAAGGCGACACCGAGGTGGTGGCGCACATGCGGCGGGATGCGCTCGATATTGCAATTGATCTTAACGGATTTGATGGCGCGACGCGCAGCGAGTTGTTTGGATATCGGCTGGCCCCCTTGCAGATGTCGTATCTCGGATACCCCGGGACCATGGGCTGCACGCTGTACGACTATCTGATCGGCGATGCTCAGACCTGCCCGCCCGGCAGTGAGCGCTTCTTTGACGAATTCCTAATCCGCATGCCTCACAGCTATCTTGTAACCGATCGCACCCCGGCCCTCACGGATCACAAGATCACGCGCAGTGATTGTGGTCTTCCTGAAACCGGGCTTGTGTTCTGCGCCTTTGCGGAAAACTACAAAATCGCGTCTGAGGAGTTCGACATTTGGATGGACCTGCTGCGCGACGTGCCCAACAGCGTTTTGTGGCTACACGACAGCGGAAATATCGCAAATCAAAACCTGAAGGATGCCGCCACGGCGCGTCACATTTCTGAGGATCGTTTGGTTTTTGCACATGCGCTGCCGCCTGCTGAAAGCCTTGCACGTTTGGGATTGGCCGATCTCTTTTTGGACAGTTTCACGATCAACGCGTGCCATATCGCCCGGGATGCCCTGTGGGCCGGGGTTCCCGTGGTCACCTGCGCGGGCAAGCAATTTTCAGCCCGTATCGGCGCCAGCCTGCTCAGCGCGATCGGGTTGCAAGAGCTCATCACCACCAGCCCCGGCGCATACAAACACAAGTTACTGACGCTGGCGCAGGATGATGCCGCGCGGCGGGCCGTCACAGCCCGGCTTATCCAGAACCGCGACATATGCGCCCTGTTTGATACGGCGGGCATGGTTCGCGACCTTGAACTTGCCTTGGAAACCTGTGCGAAACGTCAGCAACAGGGCCAGTTTGCCGATCATCTGGACATCGCAAAACTCAAAGAAAACAGTCCACGCGCGGCAACCGCATAAGCCAGTCAACGAGATGATAGCAGCAAAGAAATTTGCTCCTATCGTCGATCTGCCGGAGCCCAAGTAGACAATGGCGTAAGTGTTGACACGGGTGCGCGTGAACAGATCTATTCACCGGAATGCAATCATATCTGCCCTAAGATTGCATACCATCCGTATTCCACGGTATGAGTGTTCCCATTGTATCTGGGCCACGCCGTGGATAACCTGAGGTCAAGCAGCAACATAAGGCGCATTTCAGTGACAACCGACAGCCAACGCCCGCTCACGCTTCGTGATGTATCCGAAGCAACTGGTGTATCCGAAATGACCGTAAGCCGCGTGTTGCGAAACCGTGGGGATGTTTCCGAAAAAACCCGCCAGAAAGTTCTGATTGCGGCAAAAGAGCTTGGCTATGTGCCGAACAAAATCGCCGGTGCGCTGGCTTCCAGCCGCGTCAATCTGGTTGCCGTCATCATTCCGTCGCTGTCCAATATGGTGTTTCCCGAAGTGCTGACTGGCATCAACCGGGTCCTCGAAAGCACCGAACTGCAACCGGTGGTTGGCGTCACCGATTATCAGCCTGAAAAAGAAGAAAAAGTTCTATACGAAATGCTCTCGTGGCGCCCCTCTGGCGTCATCATCGCAGGTCTGGAACATACCGAATCCGCGCGTGCGATGCTCAATGCATCTGGCATTCCGGTGGTTGAAATCATGGACACCGATGGCAAACCTGTCGATGCAATGGTTGGCATCTCTCATCGTCGCGCCGGACGCGAAATGGCCAAGGCCATTCTCAAGGCAGGCTATCGCCACATCGGCTTTATGGGCACTAAAATGCCGCTCGACCACCGCGCGCGCAAACGGTTTGAAGGCCTGACCGAGGGACTTGCCAAGGAAGGCGTCGAAATCGAAGATCGCGCGTTTTATTCCGGTGGCTCTGCCTTGGCAAAAGGGCGCGAAATGACCCAACAGATGCTTGAACGTTCACCGGACCTGGATTTTCTCTATTACTCCAATGATATGATTGGTGCCGGTGGTCTGCTGTACTTGCTGGAACAGGGCATTGATATTCCTGGCCAAATTGGCCTGGCAGGATTTAACGGAGTTGAATTGCTGGACGGTCTGCCGCGTCGGCTGGCCACGATGGATGCCTGCCGACAGGAAATCGGACGCAAGGCGGCTGAGATCATTGCAAGCCAATTGGATTCTCCCGACGCAGAGATCGAAAAACACATCTCCCTAACCCCAACAATTGATTACGGCGATACCCTTAAACGCCGTTGATCAAATTAAGGCCCGTCAAAATCAGAGCGCGTTTATGGCCGCTTGGAGCACAACGGTTTCAGCATAACGACCTTACGTGACACCATTCCTGGCACAAGCGCAGCGTCCCAATCTGCGCCGCACTCCGATGAGTTCCTGGAGGGCGTCAGCAGGTGTCACACATGCGGCCAATATACCGATGATACATCGCCATAGAGATGAAGTGTCATTGGTCGGCCAAATAGATTTCAATGGTTTTGGCACAGCCAAACGCCCAAATCGTATCTAACCACCGGCAAAACGTTGCGGCAAAGGAGGGATGATCCGCCAAGTCGCCGTAAATCTGACGCTGCTGCAACCAGCGCATCGGACTGTGTTGACTGGCCTTTGCGACGTCTGACAGAAATTGCCAGTCAGGGTCATTGCTTTCGATCACTGAACCATCATCGCGGGTGCCTGCGCACATCCGGGCCCAAAAGGCCTCAACCAACGCCAACCCTTCGATGGACCCATTCGCCGCCAGCGCGTCCCGTAGAATAGGCAGAATGAACTCAGGATGGCGTGACGATCCATCAAAGGCCACCCGGCGCGTCGTGTCACGGATCTCGGGATTGGAAAAACGGGACGCAATCAGCGTCGCGTAATCGGTAGGTTTCATCCCTAATACCGGGGAAACATATGGGACGATCTCATCGTGTTCGACTTTGCGGAAGAAATCAGAAATGAGAGGGTGCGCCATGCATTGTGCGATGGTTTCAACCGACATAAGCTCCCCCACGTTCGCCAAAACCTGATGCCCCGCGTTCAAAATACGAATTTTCATCGCCTCATAGCGGTGAACGTCTGCGGCCATGATCACTCCGACCTTTTCGAACTCGGGCCGTCCCACGCAAAACTCATCTTCAATGACCCACTGACGGTAGTTTTCATGCGTCACGGGAGCGGCGTCGTCGACGCCATAAGACTGTACCAATGCCAGCTCATTTGGGCCGGTCGCTGGGACAATGCAATCAACCATTGAATTTGGGAAACTGCACTGCGCTGCGATCCAATCGGCGAGATCCGGATTGCTTTGCTGTGCCAATGATACGATGGCTTGTTGGGTAATTGTGCCGTTGCCGCGCAGATTGTCACAGCTCAAAACCGTGAACGGACCATCGCCTGTTTGGCGCCGGATGTTCAATGCCGCGACAATAGCCCCAAACGCCGTATGTGGCGTGTCCGGATGCGCGACATCATGTTGGATATCGGGATGATCGGTGTCGAACCCGCTGTTGTTTGGTCCAATATAATATCCGCCTTCGGTCACGGTGAGAGACACAACCCGGATCGCCGGATCTGCCATTTGTTGGATCAAAGCCGCGCACTCATCGCCGACCGGAAGATAGTCAATCATTGACCCGATGATCTCTGCCGACCGGCCCTCCGCCGAGAGTTCTATCAGTGTTGTCAAACAGTCCTGCGCAACTAGGCGTTGACGCATGGTGGCATCAAAAGGCCGAACCCCCGCGCCAACGATGGCCCAATCCAGAGCAAGGCCCATCTGCATCAACTGATGCAGATACCAGGCCTGATGCGCCCGGTGAAAATTACCAACGCCGATATGAACAATTCCCGGCCGTAACTGCTGCCGATCATAATTTGGGCGAGATATGCACGATGCTACCGCCTTTAGGTTCGCCTCTGAGAGCGGCAGACGTTTGATATTTTGAGCGGCACTCATTGCGCAACTCTCATGCCCTGTGGGTCGAATTTGTGGAGCTGGTCTGACTGCGGGATGAGATAGATCGTGTCGCCGTGCTTTACCGCGATGTCCCCGGTGATACGCACAGTGACCGTGTCAGCAAGACTTGTATCGCTGACATGAATAAACGTGTCTGATCCAAGATGCTCTGCAACACCCACACGGCCTTTCCACCGACCACCAGACATGCTGACATCTAAATGCTCCGGGCGAATTCCAACCGTGGACGCACCGAGTTTGGCAGCTTCGGAGCCGGAAAAAATGTTCATTTTAGGGGAGCCGATAAAGCCCGCCACAAAGACGTTCTGCGGTTTATGATACAGCTCTAAGGGGGATCCAACCTGTTCGATAACACCGGCACGCAGAACTACAATTTTGTTTGCCATTGTCATCGCTTCGACCTGATCATGCGTCACATAGATCATCGTGGTCTTCAAACGCTCGTGCAGCTCGCCGATTTCCAGCCGCATCCCGACGCGCAGGGCCGCATCAAGATTGGACAGCGGTTCATCAAACAAAAACGCGGCCGGTTCACGAACGATGGCCCGGCCAATTGCAACCCGTTGACGCTGACCACCAGACAGGTCCGCGGGCTTGCGGTCCAAGTAATCCATCAGGTTCAAAGATTTCGCTGCAATTTCCACCCGCTGTTTGATTTCAGCCTGTCCCATCTTTGCCATCCGCAATGGGAAACCGATATTCTTACGCACGCTCATATGCGGGTAAAGCGCATAGGATTGAAACACCATGGCCAAGCCTCGTTGCGCAGGAGGCACGTTGGTCGCCACTGCACCGTCTATTTCGATGCTGCCAGAGGTCAGATCTTCTAACCCGGCGATCATCCGAAGCAGCGTGGATTTCCCGCACCCGGATGGGCCGACAAATACCGTAAACTCTCCGTCTTCGATGGTCAGATCCAATGGCGGAATGACCTCGACGTCACCAAAGCTCTTGGTCACATTATTGAGTACAATACGTCCCATTGTCTTTCCTTATTTAACGGCGCCAAAGGTCAAACCTTGGACCAGTTGTTTTTGGCAAAACCAACCCAGCACAACGATAGGTCCAACCGCAGCGGCCGAGACGGCAGAGAGGCGGCCAAAAAAGAGACCCTCCGGGGCACGGTTGCCTTCGATAAGTTTAGACAGCGTCGCTGCGTCCGTGGTCGTCAGGCGAACGGTCCAATACGCTTCGTTCCAACAAAAGATGAAGCAAAGAAGCGCGGTTGACGCGATCCCTCCCCAGGCCAGCGGAACAAGGATTTCCGTGATTTCACCCCATGTATTTGCCCCATCCATTTGCCCCGCTTCGATGATGTCTTTTGGGATTTCCTTGAAGTAGGTGAACAGCATCCAAATCACGATCGGCATATTGATGAGGCTCAGCACTAAAATAATGAGGAAGTGCGTATCAAATAGCCCGGCGGTCTTGGTAATGAACGTCATCGGATAAAGCACCGCCGCAGCCGGCAGCATCTTTGTTGACAACATCCACATCAATACATCTTTGGTGGCGCGGCTTGGATTAAAGGCCATCGCGTAGGCACACGGAATGCCCACGACCAAGGTAAAGACCGTCGCCATAACGGCAGTGATGACCGAGTTCTTGGCAAAGCGCCAATAGTCGTAATTTTCGGTCATGTTCAGATAGTTATCGAAGGTCGGTTTGAAAAAGATCAGGTGCTCCGGTTTCACGGCATCTGCATCCGTCTTGAAGCTTGTCAAAACCATCCAGAAGATTGGAAAGAAAAACAAAATTCCGACGATCCAAGCCAACGTCGGCCGGCCGAATTTCGAAAACCTTGAGGCATTAGCAACAATTGGCATGGTCTTTCCCTCTTATTCCATCAAGGTTTTGCCAATCATTCGCAGCAAGAAAATTGCGACGATATTGGCAAGAATGACTGCGAAAATTCCCGTGGCGCTGGCGGCTCCGATGTTGTTGTTGGCAAATTCTCCGATCAGATATGGTAAGTTTTTGTTGCCATTTCCGCGGCTGACAATTTCGATTTCTGCGTAGAGCGACAGATGGTAAATCGCCTGTATCATCACAACAATCGCGATGGGACGGGCGAGATGCGGCAGCGTAAGAAATCGAAACTGGGACCAACTGTTGGCGCCATCCAGAACGGCGGCCTCTTTTTGCTGTTGATCCTCTGATTGCAAGGACGTCATGAAAATCAGCACGGCGAAGGGCGTCCACTGCCACGTTACCATTGTGATAACGGCATAAGCTGACGTCTGTGTGGCGCGGAATGAAATTGGTTCGAACTGGGGCCACAGGCCAAAGAACCAGCCCACCAAAGGCGCGTCCTGTAGACCCGAAATCACATCGTTGATGCCGCTGACGGCAATCCCCTGCAGACCTAACACAGGGTCCAAAATCATGTTGATCCACAAAACTGCGTTCACTGCCGGCATGACAAAAAACGGAGAGATCAATAGCACCCGAACGACGCCTTGGCCCGGAAAGGTTTTGTTGATCAACACCGCGATCAGCACACCTAGAACGACTGTGAGGAACAGGATGCTACAGACGATGAACAGACTGTTTTGGATGGCAAACAGGAAATCTTTTGAGTTCAGAACAAATTCGTAGTTCCCAAAACCACGCCAGTTGCTCAGGCTTGGAGAGGTCCATTCGGGACGGCGCAGACTATTCAAAACATAGCGGATGAACGAAAAGTACAGGGTCATCCCAAGGGGGATCAGCATCCATATCAAAAGCAATAACACTGCGGGTGTTTGAAGAAGCCGGGGAAGCTTTCTGTCAGACATATCCTATCCTCCAAGCAAAGCGCCTTTGGCGTTCTGCATGTGATGTTGGGGTTGCGAATATTTGGATGTTAGACGTTGTCGAGACACATTTGAAAATCAAACGAAGAAATTGATGGAGAGCCCGAGACCGCCGAGCTCTCCGACGGGGCTTAGTCGTAGTAGCCCGCCTCTTTCATGATCGCGTCCGCCGCTTTCTGAGACGCCGCAAGCGCATCCTCTACAGACTTGGCACCTGACAGTGCCGCTGCCATTTCCTGCGCGACGGCAGAGCCGACTTCGGGGAACTCAGGGATCGCGGCAAACTGAACACCTACGTAGGGTTTCAGATCTGTCGCGCCCGGTGCGGCACTTTCAATCGCGGCCAGCTCGGCAGCAGCAAAACCAGCGGCAGCCTGAAATTCTGGGATCGCATATGTTGACGCACGCTGCCCCGTTGGCACAGAGCCCCAGCCAAACTCAGGATGGTTTCCAACGGCTTTGACATAGTCTTTGGACGTCGCCCATTCGATAAAGGCAGCGGAGGCATCGGCGTTGGGGGATCCAGCTGGAATTGCCATCGCCCAAGCCCACAGCCAGTTTGCACCAACTGGATTACCTGCATTTGGCGATTGCGCATATGCCACGCCATCTACTTCCAAAAAGGAGGCCGCGATCGTAGCGTCGATCCACATGCCACATTTGCCTTCGTTGTAAAGCGCGAGAATTTCGTTAAACGAATTCCCTTCAGATCCCGGAGGACCATAGTTGCCGAGCAGATCAACATAGAAGTTGATCGCAGCGTTCCATTCGGGACTATCCAGAACCGGACGGTGATCGGCGTCAAACCACGCACCACCAAAGGAATTCACCACGGTTGTGATAAATGCCATGTTGTCACCCCAACCGGGTTTTCCACGCAAGCAGGCTCCGTAGATACCGTTTTCAGGGTCGTGCATCGCTGCGGCTGCCGCTTTCACGTTGTCCCAGCTGTCATTGTCGGAAATGGAAACGCCCGCAGCGTCTGCGAGATCTTTTCGATACATGACCATTGACGACTCGCCGTAGAATGGCGCCGCATACAATTGGCCGTCGTGCGACAAGCCATTGCGCATGGCAGGCAAAATATCATCAAGATCATAGCCCGCCGAGAAATTCAGCGGCTCGATCCAGCCTGCAGCCCCCCAAATGGGCGCTTCCTGCATTCCGATATTGATAATGTCATACTGGCCGCCGCCGGTTGCGGTGTCCGATGTCACTTGCTCGCGCAGAACTCCTTCTTCTAGCGACACCCAGTTCAGCTCGACGCCTGTCTCTGCGGTGTAGGCCTCTGCGACTTTCTGCATATTGATCATGTGACCGTTGTTCACGATCGCGATTGTAAGTGTCTCGCCGGATACGCTGCCCGCCGTGATTAACGACAGAGCAGTAGCTGCGCAAAGCGCGTTCCTCATTAACATCCTATTCCTCCCATAACCGATGCTGCAAGTATGGTAGCCCCATGGGAATTCGCGCGTCAATTTATTATTTTACGCGCGTAAAGATTATTCAAACCTCATTAAACAACAAACACCTACGCAGACGATCGCATCACAAGGCGCCCGTCAAAAAGCGTTTCCTCTCGCGAATCGCCGGATGTTTTTGCGTCTATTGTGTCGAACAGGGCCTCAACACTGCGTTTCGCGATTGCCTCATAATCTTGGGAAACTGTTGTTAACGTCGGGCAGGTGAATTGCGAAAATGGGTGATCATCGTGGCCCGCGATCCGAAGCGCACAATTGGGATCGATCCCAACCCGAAGCCCCTCTTCAAATGCAGCAGAAAGCAGACCAATGGCCAATCGGTCGTTGCTGCACAGAACGGTATTGGTCGAGAATTTCCCCTCGCGCAGCGCACGTAACCCCTGTTTGAAGCCTATGTCTTCAAACTCCCACCCCTCACCCTCGGCCTGCACTAGATGTGGCGTGTACCCCAGAGCCTCCATCGCGGTGATATAAGCATTGCGGCGCTTGATTGCGTTTGGATTGGTCGGCGATTTCATTTCAAAAAATGAGGGCGGCTCGCCTGTGCGACACAAGTAATCGACCATAATGCCAATACTGTGTTCATTGTTTGAGCCAACAAAGGCCTCACCGACCCCTTCGATATTGGCGTCAAACAGCACGGTTGGAACCTCTTTGCAAAAGGCTTCGATGTGCTGTCTGTCTGACGCACGCCCTATTGGCGCCAACAAAACGCCAGCAGGTTTAATGCTGCGCAGGTTCTCAAGATTTTCTATCTCTAACTCCGGCCGCCCGTGTGACCCAAGCAAGACCGGCCGGAAACTGGTTTGCAAAATATGATCTTCGATAACCCGTGCGATTTTTGCAAAGAAGGGGTCCGATAAATTCGGAACAACGATGCCAATATTTTTGGTCAAACGCCGATTTTGATTCACCGCATAAAGGTTGGGCTGATAGTCGTATCGCTCCAACGCAGCCTCGATCCGCTGCTTTGTCGAGGTGCGGACACTGTTTGGATCGTTGAAAAATTTGGACAACGTCGGACGTGAAATTCCGCTGACTGCCGCGAACTCCTCCATGTTTTTTATTTTTTTGCTCATCGCAGCAGGGCTCATTTTGTGATCGTGTCTACGTGGCAGTATACGCGTATTTCTACCGTTAACTAAATACTCTAAGTTGACGCGCGCAAATTTTTGGGCAGACACCTCGCAGAAACTGCTTGGCATGCGAGGTAATAATGATGAGCAAGGATCACTAGCTGAGCATGCCTCGGCCGTGCGCGTTGCCGATCTTGTCGCGTTCAAATCTGCATTGTGAACCGAAGGGCGAGAGCGCTGATGACCTGCGTTTCATTGAGACCACCCACAAGCAGTTCCTGGAAACACCTTGGCACGGGCCGCGTCAGATGGCCCGGTCCATGACGCGAAAAAATCACGCCATCGCGTACAATGTCTGATGTGGATAGGCAGGCGATATCAGCTACGTATGGACGCGCGAAGACTGTTTGTATCTGGCCGGGACCCTGGGTCAGCACACCCGGCGCGTTAACGGTTGGTCCGTCAGCAATCGAATAAAGCGCGATCTTGCGATCCGGGCGCAGAACATGGCCATTGCGTTCAGATCTCCGCCAAAAGGCTGCATCCATCCCACGGATCGCGGCAGCCAATACTGCTCACGCGACGACCAGAAGATACTGAATAGCCCGTAGTATTGTAGACACCTTCTTGGTTCACATTATGCTGTCTGTTTTCAAAGTCGACGGGCGACAGCATCGCTGTATCTGACATGTTTACGTTTTGGGCAATAGAACATTTCAATGTAGTCGAAGATGTCCTGTCTGGCTTGCTCGCGGGTCTTGTAGGTGCGGCGACGAATGCGTTCACGTTTGAGCAGGTTGAAAAAGCTTTCGTGTCAAAGCAGAGCTTTCCAAACTTGAACCTATGCAACAAGGTGTTAGCGTTAAAACGCAAACAAGCCCCGGTGGGGGCTGCGTGTCTGCGCATACCTCGCAAGGAGTGTTGGTTGCGGGAGGGCACAACCGCCGGAGCCTACCAGAACCTAAATGTATAATTTAACAGGAACCAAAAACTGAAACCCAATTCATGACGTTGTATGCGGATCAGCGGTCTATCCCAAGTAATCCATAACGGGCAATCTGGCCGCTGATCTCCTCGACGCGACTTTACTAGGTGCTAGTGCGTTCCCTGTCCTGATAGAGGCCCCACAGTTCACGGCACTCATCAATGCCAAATCCAAACTCCCGCGACCTTCGAACGAACGCCAACTTTCGGACTGACGCATCGTCATAGGTTCTGTACCCTGCCTCAGATCGTGAAGGGGCATCAACCAAGCCAATGTCGGCATAATAACGTACTGTTTTCACTGGCAATCCAGCTGCCTTTGCGGCGTATGAAATATTCACGGAAACCCTCCTTGACCTTCCAGTCACTGGAAAGATTAGGTTTGCACCAACCAAATTGCAAGACCGCCTGTCGTGGTCACCTCAAGGATGCAAAACGATGCCAAAAGATACGATGCAAAATCACGCCACGCTCTACCGAATGGTGATGAGTGATCACATGTGCCCCTATGGCCTCAAGGCAAAGGATCTACTGGAACGCAGTGGTTTTTTGGTCGAAGACAGGCACCTCAAAAGCAGGGAAGAGGTCGATGCCTTTAAGGCCCAACACGGTGTGAAGACGACCCCTCAGATTTTCATTGGTGACGAGCGCATTGGCGGTTTCGATGACCTCAGTGCCCATCTAGGAAAACCCACCAAAGCGAAAGATGGCACAACGTACCAGCCAGTCATCGCCTTGTTTTCCATCGCTGCCCTGCTGGCCATCGTAGTGACCTGGCTGGGCCTTGGAACCGTCTTCATTGGCCGGACGATCGAGCTGTTCATCTCGATTTCCATGGTGCTCCTTGGTTTGCAAAAGCTGCAGGACGTTGAACGCTTTGCGACGATGTTCTTGAACTACGATCTACTTGCTCAACGCTGGGTGCGCTATGGGTATGTCTATCCATTTGTCGAAACAGGAGCCGGGCTCTTGATGATGGCAGGCGTTTTGACATGGCTTTCCGCACCAGCAGCTCTGATCGTTGCGGGCATCGGTGCGGTCAGCGTGTTCAAGGCCGTGTATATCGACAAACGCGAGCTGAAATGTGCCTGTGTTGGCGGTGACAGCAAGGTGCCGCTTGGGTTCATCTCCCTCACAGAAAACCTGATGATGGTCGGTATGGCGGTGTGGATGTTGGCGAAACTGTGAACGTCTGTCGCAGTTGTAACGCCAACCACCCTGGGCTAAGCTTTTGATGTGAAAATACTTCGCGGCATACTCGCAATCATCCTGATTGCCATGCTCTTGATCGGAAACCTGATCGAGAGCGCTGCGCATGCTGGAACCCTTGATTGCGTCGGCGCGCATTGCCATGAACATGCGCCAAGCGATGTTGCCAACGCCTCGAGCCACTCTCATGACAGCTCTGAAGATGATCAGGTGGCACACGAATGTTGCGACCAGATATTCTGCCAAGCTGTAACTCTGTCCGATTTCCCGACACTGGATCACCCGATCGGACTTCGCTCGGCCTCATGGGTGCAGATCGGCCAGTTTGCCGCTGTGAACAGGCCCCGAACACCCGAACGACCACCTAATAGCTGATCACGCCTATCGAGTTTTGCCCAAAGCATTCGGGCAAAGTGTGACCTGCCGCGCCCTCTCGGGCAATCGGCACCTCTATCAGCATGTTAGGAAATCTACGTGAACACGAAATACCTATTCCTTGGCGCGAGCGCCGCTGCCGCAATCGCCGTCTTTGGCTTTCTTCGCTCAGAACCACCGCAGGAGGTCACTCAAGACGATCCAGCCACCCAAACTGCAACCGTCACGTCCACAGATACGGCCATGGTGGCGATTACCATGCCGGAGATTAGCGGCAATGCGGCGATCGGCCAGAACATCTTTGAAAATATCTGTGCGGCCTGTCATGGCGCACAGGGCGTCGGCAACGCAGAGGCCGGGCCGCCGCTCATTCACAAAATCTACGAACCCAGTCATCATGGCGATGAAAGCTTTCAACGCGCCGTCGCACATGGCGTTCGCGCACACCATTGGCGTTTCGGAGATATGCCGCCGGTCGAAGGCCTCACACGTGGCGATGTTGCCATGGTGATCGACTACATTCGCGAAATTCAACGCGCCAACGGGATTAACTAAGGAATACGGCTATGAAAAAACTTGTCCTCGTTACTTTGCTTGTTACGCTTTCGACTGGTGCATTTGCCCATTCCCGAGTGGACACGACAACGCCTGAGAATGGCGCGGTGCTTGCGGTCGCTCCGGAAGAAGTGAGATTCAACTTTGCCAATGACATTCGCCTGACACGGGTCGATATGACCCATGCAGATCACCCGTCTGTGCAACTCGAGCTTGGCGATCAAAAGAGCTTTGATCGCACCTTTACGCTTCCTCTGGAAGGCATGGGGGGTGGCACCTATCGTATCGAATGGCGCGGGCTCGGGATCGACGGCCATGCGATGCAGGGCGAATTCTCGTTCACGGTGGAATGAACATGCCTGACATATGGGGTCAGGCCGCAATCCTGACGAAACTATTATTGTATGTCGGGGCGTTGGGGGCGAGTGGGTTGGTGATCGTTCAGGTTGCTTTCGCCCAAGCGACCTCTTCTCTGACCCAACGCTTGCGGAGCCAGACGATTGCGCTCGCAGCTTTGGCGTTGGTGGCATCGCTTCTGGGCTTCATGCTGCGCGGTGCGGCCCTGACCGGCGGCGCAGATGGAATGACAGACCCGGAAATGCTGAGCCTCTTGTGGCAGACCCCTGTTGGTGATGCGCTTTTGTACCGGCTCGCGGGAGGGGCGCTGATTATCGTCGGTTCTTTGATGCCGCGCGTTGGTCAGTGGGTCGCGGTGGCGGGTTGCGTGCTGTTGCTTTGGTCCTTTACCCAAATCGGCCACGTAACAGACATTGGCCCGTTTTATGTGCGCCTTCTATTGTTGTTGCATCTGTTTGGGATCGCCTTCTGGATCGGTGTTTTGCCACCCTTGCATCGGCTCTCACGCAAACCAGATCACCTTGGCCAAGCGGCGCGTCTGGGGCATCTATTTGGCCTCGCGGCAATGGTCATTGTTCCGGTTCTCTTATTCGCGGGTCTCGTCATGGGGTGGCTACTAACCGGCACCCTGACGGTCTTGATCGGTACAGGTTATGGACAAGCCTTGATGGTCAAACTCGCACTTGTTGCCGTGGTCCTTATGCTGGCGGCGGCAAATAAACTCCGCTTTGTTCCTGCCATGCAGACAGGCGACGCCAACGCGGCGCGGCATCTGGCGCGATCGATTCAAATAGAGACAGCGGTCATGCTGGCGGTGCTTGCAGCAACTGCAACGCTCACCAGTGTGCTCACTTTGCCAAACTGAGGCCCATCATGAACAGACGTGACTTTCTTTTGACCGCGAGCGCGGCGGCAGCCCTCCCGAACGTCTCGCTCGCGCGAGGCCAATTTGAACTGGTTGCCGAAGCAGTGGAGGCACAGATCCTGCCCTCTGCCGAATACGCGGCAACGCGCTCATTTGGCTTTAACGGCAGCTTGCCCGGGCCGGAAATCAGGGTGCCACAAGGCCAGCACCTCGACGTTCTCTTGCGCAACCAATTGAATGAGGGCACAGCGGTCCATTGGCATGGTATCCGTCTTCAGAATGAGATGGATGGGGTGCCAATCCTGACGCAGGAGATCGTGGATCCCCAGAGCACCCACGCCTATCAATTCACGCCTCCCGACGCGGGCACCTTCTGGTATCACTCGCACTACCTGTCGCACGAACAGGTCGCGCGCGGGTTGATGGGGCCTTTGATTGTCGAGGAGGCCAACCCGCCAGATGTTGATCATGACTTTACCGCCGTGCTGGCCGATTGGCGTCTGGATGAGACCGGGCAAATGACCGACGATTTCGCCACAATGCACGATGTGGCCCATGCTGGGCGAATGGGCAACTTTGCGCGCGCCTGTATGCCTGACGTGTCACTGAGGAAAGGGCAGCGCATCCGTCTGCGGATGATCAACGCCGCAACTGACAGGATTTTCCCGCTCACTCTGACGGGTCTGAAAGGCATGGTTGTAGCGCTTGATGGCATGCCGCTGTCGTCACCACGGGAGTTTGAAACTATCGATCTGGCCCCAGCGCAACGCGCCAATGTTATCGCAGACGTGGAAGACACTCTGAAAATCGCGATGGCGACACGCGGGGGGAGCTATTTGCTTGGTCAGTTGGCAGTTGACGGCGAAGTGGAACCACGCGCTTCTGCGATCCCAACGCTACCGTCAAATGTTGTACCGCACCCGGGTAATGTCGCACAGGACCTCGTTTTAACCATGCAGGGCGGAGCCATGGGCGGCAGGCATGGCGGCGACAATATCTGGGCCTTCAACGATCTCTCAGACCTTCAACCCGCGCCCTTTGCCAGTTTCCAACGAGGTGAGACCGCGCGGATCCGCCTCGTCAATGATACAAGCTTCCCGCATGGCATTCATCTGCACGGGCACCATTTCTTCGAGGTGCGAGATGACGGCAGCCATGGTGATCTGCGTGATACGACACTGGTACAGGCGGGCGAAACACAGGACATAGTCTGTGTCTTCGACAACCCAGGCAAATGGATGTTGCATTGCCATATGCTCAGCCATCAGGCGGGCGGTATGAAAACATGGGTGGAGGTTCTATGAGGCATTTTTTGGCTATCACCCTGTGCTTTGCCGCAACGAGCGTTCTCGCTGATCACGAGCTGGACAGTCGAGATCTGTCTAACGGGCAAAGCCTCTACGCGGAACATTGCGCCGCCTGCCACGGAGCCAATCTTGAAGGGCAACCGGATTGGCGAACGCCTGATGAAAATGGCGTTCTTCCCGCGCCCCCGCACGACCAGACAGGGCACACCTGGCACCACGACAATCAACTTTTGTTTGAATACACAAAGCTAGGTGGGGAAGCTGCGCTTTCGGCACGTGGTGTCACTGGGTTTGCCAGCGGGATGCCGGGGTTCGGCGAAACGCTGACGGATGAAGAGATTTGGGACATTCTCGCCTATATCCGCTCGACCTGGCCGGAACGTGTTCAGGACATCCAAGCTGCGCGAAACCCACCGCATGAGTAGGGCAATTGGGGTCGGCTCAACTTCATATCACTTTCGAGTTAGCCTGGCTGAGATGTTGGCCCCAGTGATGTATGAACTTGGGCAAAACAAGGAGATAAAACCATGCTGACACGCCGGAGAACGCTCGGCCTGCTGACCGTCACGCCAGCCGCAGCCACCCTTTTGCCGTCGGTTGCATTGGCGCGTGAACCAGACGTCTTTCAAAACCCGGTCGCGATAAACGCCATCGACCCTGTCGCGTATTTTGAGCAACAAACGCCTGTGCCCGGCCAAGCCGCACATGCAAGGCGTTGGAATGGCGCAGAATGGCACTTCGACAATGAAGACAACGCCAACATGTTCGCTGCAAACCCAGAGGCCTTTGCCCCGGTGTTCGGTGGCTACTGTGCCTTTGCAGCGTCGCGTGGCTACCTCGCCCCAACAATTCCAGAGGCCTGGACCATCTATGAAGGCAAGCTTTATCTAAATGCGAGCCTGCGTGCGCAGGAACTTTGGTTGCGGGACGTTCCGGGAAATATCGCCGCCGGTTTAGGCAATTGGCCAGGCATTCTTGGATGATTACTTGGTGGCAATACGTGTCGCTTAGAATGACGTTCGCAGAGCATATTCACCCCGCCCTGTCTTCTTCAATGCCCCCTGATCAGTCAGCTCCTTCAAAGCCCGATAACAAGCCTCTTTGGTTAGGCCGATTTCGCTGGCAAGCTGTGTCACTGATCCGCGCAGGCGACCGCTTGCGACCGCCAAGTAAACCCGTTCATTCGCGGATTTTACGGCATGAAGCGTCAGAAGCTGACGATACTCTTGCACCTGTGTCGCTAAACGCCTTGTGAGCCCTTCAGAAAATGCGGCGTCCTCGCGCTGACGTGTCTGAATAGAGCGCTTTGAGAGGCGAGTAACTTCTGAAGGCGCGACTGCTATCGCATCACAGTGGTATTGGTCAGAATAAAGAGACGCCTCGGCAAACATGCCACCCACTTTGGCATTGTGAAGGGTCACTGCTGCGCCCGCTTCGGTCATACGGGTCAGGCAAATCGCTCCCGAAACCACAAAAAACACACCGCGTGTTTCATCTCCCTGGCGAAAGACATGCTCGCCCTTCGCAAGGATCAAGGGCGTTCTTGCATCTTCATTCAAGAGATCAAAAGGTTCCGGCAACATATGATTTCAATCATATTTGGTTTGGCGCGAATAGTCTATCACAGATCTAGCTTCAACAATAAATCGGTCCTGCCATGTTCAAAATTTCGCTTTGCGCTTTCCTCGTGCTCGCCACCTCTCCTGCTTTTGCTCAACACGCGCACCACCGCTCAGATGGGCCAACAGAGGTCGGACAGTCGGCCTTCGCCGCGATTTCCGAGATCGTTGAAATCCTGCAGAATGATCCTGAAACGGATTGGAGCAAAGTGAATATCAGCGCGCTGCAAAACCATCTCGTAGATATGGACCTTGTGACCACCAGAACCAAGGCCACCGTCGAAACGAACGACAAGACTGTGGCGATCATTGTATCGGGCCAAGGCGAAGCTGTTGGGGCAATTCAGCGAATGATAACGGCCCATGCACCAATGCTTGCAACTGAGACAGGTTGGGAAGTCGACGTTGACCAGACCACGTCGGGAGCGGTTCTGCGTGTAGCCGTGAGTTCTGAGAGCGAGCTGGCACGGGTGACGGGACTTGGTTTTTATGGTCTGATGACCATTGGCGCACATCATCAAGCACATCATTTACAGATCGCCGTTGGGGATGATCCGCACCACTAAAACGTTAAAGCCCCGAGTAACATCACACGACTTCGCACTCACAGTGAATGTCCGCGAATACAGTTGCGACTTCAAAATTTCGTTTCGAATCGATTGCCCCCTGAGTGCCGTTTTTGATGACCTTAATTGGAGCGTTGCGCCGCTCCACCACGCTTTGGTTGAGGAGCTAGGTTGGGGACACCCCACACCCCGATCAATGACAAAGGAGCCATTGGATACGAGCATGCGAACGGCAATCGCGATAAAGGAAGGGGCGGAAAAGGTTCTCCTGATTTACTAGAGGGCATACCAGAAAACTGAACAGAATTGCGTCACCCGAGATATGTTTAAACGACAATCAAGAATTGGTTAACGATCAGGCAAGGGGCCTTGGCCCCGCGCAGTTGTTTTGCTTGCAAAACGACGGAGCGCCCCCACGGCGTAAGTGGCAGACAGGTAGCTCTCAAAGCTACCTACAGTCTGTCTCTATGGGTAGAAAACGCGCCCCGACGGATCGGATATCCACAGCTTTCTGCACGCCATTCCCTCAGGGTATGAAATCCAGTTTTGAACTTTCATGAACCTCACCGAGCCTTTCTGAAATGCAACAGAAAGGAACTGTGATGGCCTATCAATTCATTCACATCGAAACATACTCGAGAGCCCAAACAAAGGTTAAGGGTACAGACAATCATTTCAATTCCGCTGCTCAGGTTTTCGGGGAGGCAAGACGCGTGCCCAAATACTCTGGCCATGTCGATGAGGTCGGAAAGGTCTATCGGCTTGGGGGAACACATTCAGTCTCCCAACTTGAAGCAAGACACACGGCCCTTCTGAAAGACCTAACGGAAACGGTCACCCGCAAAGATGGCAGCACCTATGAGCGAAAGCTGCGCAAGGATGCGGCGACGCTCTATACGGAAATCCACTCGCATCCCCTGCCCACCTCTACGTTTTTGGCGGACAAGAAAACCCACGGTCCCGAGATTCAGAAATGGATCAAACTGGCCCTCGAGGATTTTCAGGCTCGGATGACAGAGGAAATCGAATGGACCGCGGTCATGCATGTCGATGAAAGCCATGTGCATTTCCATATCCTTGCGATCAATCCAAAGGACCCGAAGCTGGACGCAAACAAGCACCATACCGGGAAAGCCGCGGCAGCAAAGCTCCGCCACACATTGGATGTTCCAACTGCGATAACAGCCTTGCCAAAGCCTGAGTTGCAGAAACGCCCGAGGAAGCCCAAGCAACCCCGCCCGTCAAAGAACCGCGAAACGCAGCGCAAGAATAAAATCAAACGAGAGGCGCAGCTGGCAAAGTGGGAAAAGGAATGCCGGGAGGTTGAAGCCCACAATGCTACTTTGCTGGCGAACTGGAACACGGCCAACTCTGCGCACCTCAAATCCGCACGCAAGCAACGCGGCGCCATCCCGGAAAAGGATGCTTACACGGCAGCGATGAAAGCGCTGCAAGATCGGTATTATGAAGCGGTGGGAAAACCCTGCGGCCTCTTGCGGGACGGTCCCAAAGCCGAGCGCCTGAGCACGGTTGAATATGGGGTACGACAGAAAAACGCGCAAAGGTTGGCTGCCGATATTGAGACTATTGAAAGGGATCGCGAACGTGTCGATCAGGAAATCGATATGGTCGAAGACATCAAAGCATGTCACGCTAATAGCCTCACGGACTTATCCCAAAAGCAGGCAGAATTCGACGACGGGCTGGACGCCATGGAAACGCTCATCACTCAATTAGAAACCGGTGAGGCGATCGTTTTGAATGGTGCAATCCAAATGCAGAAACCACCCCGCTTTCTCAAGCATCTATTTCGGAAGAAAGCTCACGAAAGTAGAACGGTTGGTCTATTCAGACGACTTTGTAAACTAATTGCCCAGAGAGTTGATAACGGGCGCAACGTGGTCGAAATCACGCCGGTGTCCGATGAGCCTGAACTTTAGGAGATACACTCACGGCCCAAACCGGTCTTTCACCGAAGGTTCCGGTGCAGCAGTGCAACTTTCCCGAAGCGGACATTCAGGCATCGCGCAACACTTTCTATCGGCGAAGGTCAGAACTGCGGGAGGTTTTGTTGAAAAAGTTGCTGAGTTTTACGCTTTGTCGTCAGGATATACACCAGAATGGATTCACTTTCATCTTTGCCGAAAGTAGTTCTTTAAAGCCCTATCACCGCTTCCTTTCTACGAACCTCTGCTTCAGCTAGCGCCTGTTCGAGATCTTCTGGTAGCTTTTTGTCGGGTTCAGGCAGCTCTGCTATGTGACGCCAACGCCGATCTAATCCAGCTAAAGAAACCTCGTCTGTCCCGCCGCGTCGGGTTTGGGCCCAAATAAGTTCATTTAGCTCCCGTGGGAGCTCCTTTCCCTCCTGCAACCGCTTCATAAGCCAGAGAGTAACATCTACCAATTCTAACCCAGCACTTTCGTCGCCCGGACGAAAGATGGGACTAGCCTCTGGCATCTTTGACCAATCGAATGTTAGCATTCCCGGACCCATGTTACTTTTATGCGATCGTAATCTGCCGTAGACGTCGGCCAACTCTGCCTGCGCAGCATTGAATTCCGTTTGCCTGTCTACAGTTATTCGGCTGACCTTTCTTCCTACTTTTGACGAATGCAAAGCGATGCCCTGCAATACTTGCTGAAAGCCCACTAAGTTTGGTGAAATTTGCAGCGAACTCTCACGGTTGCTTGAGCCATAGCTGATCTCCCCCGGATTCGCTTTGGCCCATTTTAGGGCGTCACCAACCAATTCACGTGATCGTAAATCAGGAAGCCAACCTACTCGCTCCAAGAGTTTTTCACATAAGTTAACAAGCTGAGCTTCACAGTGATGTGGATTCTGTTCTGTGCGCGCTTTCCAAGCTGCTTTGGCCAGTTCCTCATCAAACAAATACGCTACCTTGAACAGAAGGGCGTATCTTAAGGGCGTCCAATAGTGCTGCCAAGAAACCGCATCATTCATCCCGCAATCAAAAACTTGGTCAAAAAATGTAATAATAGAATGATCGGATTTGACAACCTTGTACAAATGAAATCGGATATCTCTTTTGATGCTGAATTTTGTTAGATAGGGAGCAACTTCAACCAATCGACCAACGCCAAGCTGGTTTGCATGAAGTCGATCAACTCCCAATTTTACCCGAAGTTTCTGCAAAAGAGGCTCGGCAACAAAATCTAAGTTGTACCGGCAGCCAAGGACACCATAGTATAATATGGGTTGATGTTCATCGAACAAATTCAGGCCAGTATGGCCACTTTCGTCAACGTAGTAATGCAATCGAACTCATCCCCATAACCAATGCCAGTTCTCGCCCTTCTCGTTCAGCTTCCAATATTACGCGCTATGTAAGGGCTTCAGGATGTATCCATCGAACGAGATCAGATTGTGTGGCCGGTCACCAAGCCCTTCCTTGATGGCCTGTTCCTTCTCCGAGGTTGCGATCAAAATCTGATGACGGTTCGGTTTGATTTTGGCCGCCTCTTGAAACAGGCTGTTCAGATTTACCGGATCGGCAGCTTGCTGCCCCGGTTCATCGAACACGACCAGCCCGCCGTGGTTTGTGTCGTGGTTTTCGTCTAGCTCCAAAAGAGAGAGATAGTACGACCATTTCAAACGAATCCCGTCGCTTGCTGACGCTTCGAAACCAATATCTTTCTCGATTTCACTGCCCGAATCCTTATCAGTCACAAGTACCTGTGGTCTAAAATTATCCTTAGCTAGTGTGATTTCTGAGGGTGGGAAAGAATGGAAGCCAAACGTCTTCAGATGCCCTTGGACCAGAGATTGGAGGCGGGACATCTTGTTTTTGTCGTCAAGCGTGAAATCATCCCCGGTTCGCAACGCCCTTAGCTGGGCTGAAAGTTGCGCCCATTCTTTGGCAATAGCGACCAGTTCGTCTACAAGACTATCTGCACGTTCCTGCATTTCATCCCATTTAGACAGACGGGCTTGCAATCGAACCGACTTTTCAATTGTTGTTCTATTGACGCTGGATGCTGGGCGCACGAGTGCACGCTTCAAGCTACGCAGCTCGCTTTGAGCTTCTTTGTATTCCTGCTCAATGGATCGTCCGCGAAGACGTAGCTCTCCGAGCCTCTCCTCAGTCGCTGACAGCGCTGATTTATACATAAGCTGCTGTGATTTTATGAATGCGATGTTTTCGTCTAGGGCCATTGCCCCGGAAGAACTTGGCGGAAGTAGTTCTTGGGTCAAATGTTGATGGCACGTCGGGCAGTTTTCGAAAGAAACCACATCTGTGATCCCCGATCCAAGCATCATTAGCTTTTTGGTATCTTGATGTCGTTTTAGATCAATATCCAGCGCCTCTAGGCGCTTATTCAGTGCTCTGTTTTCTTCAAGTATCGTGCGGAACTCTGTTCTCGCGACCTCAAATATTGCCCCAAGCTCATCATATTTGTCTTGGGCCACTTTGAGAGCCTCTTGTGTGCTGGCCTCAGCCTCCTCTGTAGAGACCAATTCGATATTGTTTAGCTCCTTGATCTCGTCCGACAACTCCCTGGAAGCTACTTCCAGAGGCAACCACTCACCATCCAAGAAGACCTCCAACGAAATCGTCGCTTGGTGAGAAAACTCAGCTGTTGGCGACTTGGGGACGCCAACAAATCGGATAAGGTCAACCCCTCCGCTTGCCAACGTACGGCGCTTATCTGACCAATCGCTCTCAAGAATGCCGATCCGTTTATTGAGATCTGCCCGTTCCCTGCGCACTTTTCCAGCATCCAGATTTAGTATGAATTCTAGAACTCGCCTGTTGATGTCTTGAATTCGGAAGTGAGTCGGCAAGGGCCCTTGCACGGTAGACCAGCCACGTTTTTGCTCTACAAAGAACATTGGGAAAAGCGTCTCGAGATACAATGGGCATTCTGCCCCATCGAACTTTGGTACAAACGGAAGCGTCCATCCTAAGAACTCAGCTAAGAAGTGATGGAAGCCACTTTCTCTTGTTGCCGAGCCGGGATCGTGGACAAAGAAATCTCTTTGTCGCTCTCGCGTCTGACCGTTGCCATCCGAGTCCTCCAGTGACCACGTCGATACCAACTTTGTGTCTGCATCGCCGACGATGCTTCTTCGGATTCGAAGCTTTTTGCCGGTTTGATTTTTAATCTCAATTTCGACATATGATTGCAGAACTTCTTGGTACTCATCGTCTTCGGTCTCTTGGATCCGCTCCCGCATTGCAAAGGGCAGCGGAACAGACAAGTTGGTGCCCAATGAACGCTCTAAACCTAACACATAGATGATCGCTTGAAGGCAAGTAGATTTGCCAGAGGTGTTGCTTGCTTGGACGATGTTGAGACCGGAAGTAAAACCAAGATCAACCCCAAAGATAGTTTTGGCCGTTATTGACCTAAGCTTCAGCGTGTTAATATGGATCATGACGGCGCCTTGTTGGCTAAAAGGATTTGGTTCACAAACGCTTCGGTGACCTTGTTCGAGAATTCCTTGAGGAATGCCTTCTCAACAACAAAGCTATTATTGTCATTCTCAAGCACCTTCGCGATTTTCTTACCTTTTTCACTAAGGCAGATCGCTGCCCTTCCGTTAGCAACTCTCCATTCAGCCAGTTGTCCACCAGTCATCAGATCGACATTCCTCCCGAAGGCTGGCTCTACACGCATTCGCCACTCAATTAGCGCAGTTTCACCACGTATGATCTTGCTTAACTTCTCTCGAGAACGTTCAGAGCGAAGCGCATCATTCAACAAGTTCAGTTTCGCAAGTGAAGCTCTTTTCCCGCGTGAACTGTTCAACATAAGAAGCGTTAAGGGTAAACGCCACCCAATTCGAAGGTCGCCCGGAACGGGGGAGGGTTTACGCTCGAAGGAAAAATTTCGGTCAGTATTAAGTTCGATGTTCATCTTAATTCGGTTCTTCAAAATCTAGTGGGCACTCTAGCAACCACGTTCCTACCTGGCCTTGAGAAATAGAGGTAACTTGCCTGTCTGAAAGACCAGGCACTTGGTTCTTGAGGGCTTTTTCTACTCGATCCATGGAGGAGTTAATCTGCTGAGAGGCCGTATCGCCCTCTGCACCAGCCATCTCGAGACGTCGCTCTTCAGCGGCAATGCACTCATTGGAGGCTTCCCAAAAATCAGGGTACTCATCTCTCAGGTCCGAAAGCACATTCTCTCGCTCGACATGTGCATAGACGAAGTTCTTCTTACGCTTTTCAGTCTTTGCGTTGCCGTCGCTGGGAAATGCTCGTTTAAGCTTGTCTTCTACTCGCTGATCCAACTGACTAGCGGCTGTTTCAAGCTGATCTGCGCTTGGTTTCTTGATGGGCAAAGGAGCTCCCACAGCCTTAGAGCGCAGCAGTTGGAACTCTGTGTCGAAGTCATCCTGACACTGCACAAGCGCACAGAAATCAGATGCCACAAATGGCAATCCAGCCTCTGTTACCTCTTTGGCGACCTTTTGAAGGTGAGAGATTACATCTTTGTTATCCAAAAAGGGGCAGAGTAAAATCCAATTTGAAATTTTTTTGTCACCTAGGATGGCAGAAATTTTGTCCCTATTGTTTATAAGTTTGCGTAAGTCACGCGCGCCCTTCGACTTCATTGCACTGGCGGCTTTTGCCTTATTAGACGTCTCTTCAGGGGCGTAACTCTGATAACAGCATCCATCACTGGTTATGAATTCTAGTCCAGCATCCCCCTGTACTGCATCCGGGACGTCCTGCACATTTTGGGGTAGGTGCCTGACCTGAACGAGTTGCTTGGAAAAGCGTTGCCACTCCTTGCCGTCCCAATCTCTTCGATATCTAAATTCCAAAATGTCACCAAAAAATCAACTTAAAGCAGTGGCATGATCTGGTTTTTTCATTTTTTGTCAATCCGCTAGCGGCTACTAGAGTTGAAGGGATGTCGCCTACCTTGCACGCTTTGAGGGTTTTCTTCCTGCCCTTTTGCTATCCTTGATGCAGCTCGCAGCATAGGAATCCCGGCCTGATGAGTCGTGAATGACCGCTATCCCCAGATCTGACCTACGTGTGTGTAGGTGCGGCGAAGGTCTGCAATCCGCCCAAACTGCCTCCGAGGCAGCGATATTACTAAAGGTCCCCGTCCTGCATCCCATTGCCTATCCGTCGTCTTCTCCGATCATTCCCATGAACTCTAACAAGCTGAGATCAAGTGCTTTCGCCAAGGCTCCCAAAACGGACAGCGTTGGCTGTCGCTTTCTAGTTTCTAACAAGGACATATAACTGGTTGAGAGACCTGCCGAATGTGCCAGCTCTTCCTGTGAGAGGCCGCATTCCCTCCTGCGCAGCTGTAGAGCGCGCGCGAAGCGTTCAATTAAGAGGTCGTTTTTTTGATCCATCCCAAGGGTATTAAGTCCCTTGAAAACTCACTCCACTGACTATAGTCACAATCACTATAGTCACATTTGATTTTGGAAGGGGTACGAATTCTCATGAAGGCAATTACCGGAGTCATCCTTGATATTGAGGGTGAAAACCGCCCAATTAAGCGGGAGACGCTCAATGACCTAGGATACCTAGAAGAAAATATCGTTGGCAGGGGCGTGCTGACGGAACTTTCTGGAAATGAATACACGCTGAAAGCCACTGTGATTGACACAAACGACAATACCAAGAAAATCTCTATACCCGCAGCAAACTTCTTGGGTTTTGGGGATGTCGTCAGCACGGTGTTTGATGACGATGGCTGCGAAATTCTGTTAGTAAACCACTCTTCGGACAGGAGCTGGCAGTTTGCAAGATGCCCCTATCATACAAGAAAATGGACGCGAGCTGCGCGAATGGGCATCAATCAAGGTCTCCTGTGGACTTGCCTGATTGGAGTTGTAGCTGGGCTCGCACAAGGGCGCTCCATGAATTTGAATATCGCAGCAGGGTTGGCGTTCTGTTCATTCCTCTGGTCTGCAATTTGGACACTCACAATTCGGAAACATTCAGCCACAACTCACTCTAAAGCCGCACTGAGAATAGCTGACACGGAAAAGGCATCGCATCAGAAATTCATTGACGCCAAAATTCGAGCCAAAGTCGAAACACAGAAACTTGCCGTGTCCTGATGCCAACTTTGAGCCCGCCACTTTTCGGAGAACGGTTCGTAGCTTAGGTGCTTTTAGGCTACAGACCATCGCTTCCTCAGCTACATAGAGGCAGGTCCCTTAGACTAGAGACGTTCCATTTTTCGCAAATCTTACTTCAGTCGATTAGCAAGCCATTCTTCTACTATACGGCGTATAAGTTCAGGCCTACTTGGCAGGTCGGCTTCCGCGCGCCGCACATCATCGAGCTGTTCTATCAGCTCTGTAGGCATACGAACCATCACTGGCTGAGTGTCTACTTTTGGTCGACCGCGTGATTTCATGATATTACTTATTGACTTTTGATTTTTTGATATCATATATATGACACATGAACGAGAGAGCGGCAACTCTCTCGCCATGCTAATCACAACGATCCTTAGGAGATCTTCATGACTACTTCCCCCAATACCACGCCGTCGGCGTGCGCAACAGCTTTGAATCCGCTTCTCGCACCTGACCGCATCAGTTTTCGATGCGCTCTCGACCATCTTCAAGACGCTTTGACTGCTGACTGGCAAGTCTTTCTGCGTCGCAAGATGCCGGACACTCCGGAAAGACTCGAGTACAGCCATCATGCCGCGCAGGCATGGTCCTTGTGCTTTGAGGCCCTATGTGAAGTCCGAGATTTGGAAACTGCGCACCCAGATCTACGCGCTGCAGCCTTGGAACTCATTCAGACAACACCTGGCTCCTATCCAGTATCATCAGAGGTCGACGTACTCAAACTCGAACTCAAACGCTTAAGCAATTCGCATTTTGTTGGCTCTGATGAAGGTCTTTATGACCTGCTTTTCCATGCGCACACTCTTAACACGGTTCACAATTCGAACCTCCAGATGATGCGCGCATACTGGAACAACTAGTTATTTCGTAACAAAGACTTACGCAGATCTGTCCGGTTTTCTGGCCAGGCTGCGGAGCTATGCCCTCTTTCATTTTTGAGCCTATCTCTGGTGCCGCTCCAGCACTGGCCGGTAGAGCTATGGAGTTTTTCAATGCCTATCACAGACACTTACTACGCCTTTCCAATCGACCGCAAAATGTACCCAGTATTTAAGGGAAAGAAACACGAACACTGGGCTGAGGCCGCACGGAGGCACGGATTTACACTCATTGGCCGTGCAGTGGACCGCTTGCATGTCGTCCTGGAATGCAAAACCTGCGGCGACGCTACACTCAAGCGCATCAGCGTGGTGCTTGGGCACAATCCGGAATGCGGCAACTGCATCCGTAAACGCCGTGAAGCGGCCGCTGCTAAAGTTGGCGCTACTCTTCTTGGGCCCGATCCCGAGGGCGATCGTCACTATGGTACGTATCAATTCAAATGCGGACATGTTGATCGCCGCCAACACACACGCGTTGAAACGGCTGCCGAAGGCGGACACGATCTAAGCTGTAACATTTGCACGAATGAGCTCCACGCTTCTGAAGCTGAGGCCCATGGCTGGAAGCTCATTGGCCCCGCTGCGCGGAATAATCAAAGCTATAGAGAATACGAACATGAGTGTGGCCATAAGCAAGATGTCGGCGTGGCCAATATGCGGGCCGGCGATGTAAATTGCGCCGGTTGTGGAGAGACCTGGACGTCGAAGCCGAGCAAAATCTATCTATTGTCCTTCATGTTGCCGAATGTGCCTGTGATCAAACTCGGCTACAGCAACAACCCGACCTTTCGGTTGCGGCAAGTGCAACGTGATCCTTCCGAGACCCACGGCACATTGGACCGAGAGATCGACGTCGAGACCGGACACGACGCCATTTGCCTGGAGAAAGCAATGCACCGCTACATCAAGACACATCGGCCAGATCTGATTGTGGAACGCGTCCATTTCGATGAGCACCTGAGGACCACTTCAGAGATTTATCACGAGCGTGGACGGGCCCTTATCTTGGCTCTTATCGATGCGGCCAACAACGGTTGGGACCCGAACCAGACTGACAATTGGCAACAGTTTACATCTCTCAGAGATACAGCTTCCTAAGGCGACACAGAAGGTCGCACCTTACCGCGCCCCTCTGTTCCCCCTGCCCTTTGATCACTTTCCCTAGGCTTTCCCTCATGCCCCCTTTATCACTGAACCAGCGCGCCAGCGCGCACACTAGTCCTGCGTTATCTCCACACTCTCTCGAGCTGTTACGTCCCCTCCTCCGCAGCATCGCTATGTGGCACCGCGAGCGGACACGTCTCGTACCACTCGATCCAGAGCTTGAGTTCGATGACATTGATGTCGAGGGTGCTCCTGAACTGGACACACCCGCTTTTGACGAACTCGAACGCGCTTTGAACGCGCCTTACGAGGCAATGCCTGCCGCTTCGTCCATGCCACAACATGAGATCGAAGCAGCGATTGCCACCGGTCAGGATCCTTGGGCAGAGACGACAAATTTTGACGTTAGCTCATTCCTTCACCAACCACCCATCGCGAGTATGCTGACCGCCGCGCGCTTCGCCGCCCTGCTCTCAAATGCCACCCTACTTCTCGACATCACCGCGCCCCGCGCCTTCTCTATGATCACAATCCCGGAAAGAACCGAGCGCAAGGCGGCCTGGAAAAGCCTCTGCAACGTGCTGCAACGGCTTGCCGATATAAGCGCGGACAGCGACGACACGTGGCGTGATTTCAAAACGCCGGTTCTTGCGGTGGAGCCAAATCAGACCAAAGGTCGAAGCGCATCACAGCGCGAGGACTTTGAGGAAGCCGTCGAAGCAACCGTTAGCAACGGTCACAAGCTTCTCGCACTCACGCCGGACGCAACTTCTATGTCACCGGTCACGCGCGCGATGTGCGGGCGCGTGCTAAACTGGCCCACTTTGTCCGGTCAAATGATCGTTGAGATCCTGCGTGTGACACATACCGCGACAGGTGAATTATCCGAAGATGCAATCGCAGTCTTTCTGCCACCGGACAACGAAATCGCTGCGCTTCCAGCCGCTGTCTTTGAGTCCGCATTCTTAGAAGAGACCACACTCAAGGTGGCCAAAGCCATTGCGACCGCTGCGAAGCGTTTCCGGACAGTGCCACCGGCGGCAACGACACTGTGCGACATCGTTCTCAACGCAGACACACGCGCGCCAATTGACCGCCTGGTCGCGGACACGATCGCGTGGAAGGCCGGACAACTAGATTGGGCCGAGGTGTCATCTTCGGTGCTATTTCACGGCCCACCGGGCAATGGCAAAACGCTTCTCGCATCAGCGCTTGCCGGAAGCCTCAACATCCCCCTCATTGCGACCAGCTACTCCGATTGCCAAAAACACGGACACCAAGGTGACATGCTTAAGGCTTTGTCCGGTAAAGTTGATGAAGCCATCCGATCTGCACCGTCGGTGTTTTTTCTCGATGAACTGGATTCATTCACCCATCGCGACCGCCCCAGCCGCGGCTCTGATTATATCGTGGGTGTGGTAAACGGGATTCTCGAACACCTTACACGACTGAACGATACTCCTGGCGTTATCATTCTCGGCGCGACCAATTACCTCGATTTGATCGATCCGGCAGTCACTCGGCCTGGCCGATTTGATCTCAGAATCGAGATTTCTACTCCGGACTGGCAGTCCATCCGAAGTATCCTAGAACTGGCCTTGGGCGAAGATGTGCAAGGCATGGACCTTGCTCGCATCGCAGACCAACTGCTTGGCTCATCCGGAGCGCAGGCCACAGCTGTTGTCCGCGAAGCGCGGGGCCTCGCTCGCGCCGAACACAAACAACTGGCTCAAACTCACCTAGAAACCGTCGCTTCACAAATTTGTCCGGTCTTGGACCAAGACCTCCTTTGGCGTATCGCCATCCACGAAGCGGGCCATCTCGTCGTCGCACATGTTCTGGGCTTGCCGCCTGCAGAACGCGCAACTATCACACAAACAGGTGGTTTCGTCGACATCCCATCGCCAATGCTAGAAAGCGCTCAAAGCGCCAAGAACCGCATTGCCGCCCTACTCGGCGGCCGCGCGGCGGAGCATGTCATCTTTGGCGAAGCGCTCAATGGTGCTGGCCTAGGGCAGAACTCAGACCTAGAACTCGCGACACGCCTCGCCGGACAAATGCAATTTGAATGGGGACTGGGAGATCAACTCGTATTCGCTCCCTCTCAGGCTCACAAGGAAGACCGGACAACAACAAAATGCTTGGACAAGGTTCTTAAAGATGCAGAACAACACGCTCTGCAAATCCTCGGGAGCCACAAGTCCCTTTTGAACACTGTCGCCAAAGCGCTCTGCAAGAAACGAGAGCTGTCCGGCGAACAAATTCGAGAACTTTTGCAGGCAGGGGTATAATTCAAACGCTACCCTGCCAGATTTCAAGCACCAAAAGAACCATATCCTTCGAAACCTAACATCCGTCTCGTATCCACAGATTGGACCGCTTCCCGTTCCCGTAATCCACATGTTTCGTCGAGCGGCTTCTATGTTCGGACTTCGCCGCCTCTTACATTTCTATCATCGCAAGCACGCAAGGTCCCACTTCGACCGCGTGCCAGAATAGGAATGAGCCTCGCGCAGCAAGGCATAAAAGAGACCACGAGCATGATCAGTTTAGAGAAGAGACCAATATCCAAATCCACACCGCCAAACCACCGAGCCGGCCCAAAACTTTCTTTGGCGAAGAAGCCACGCGCGCCACATCCACGCTTGTTAGCCTTCGTGCATATTCTCGCGCGGCAAGTCGCACAGGAAGCCGTTGCCGCCGCAGCCCACCACACACCTGTCCACTAAAAGAAGAAGAGTTTTATGTCTGCACAGCAACCAATGAAGCGCGCAGCGATTTACGCACGCTATTCGACGGAGCTACAATCCGTCACTTCAATCACAGACCAAATCCGTCTTTGCCGCAAAATAGTAGAAGATAATGGCTGGTATGTTGCCGAGATCTTCACTGACGACGCGATCAGCGGCGGAACTCACTTGCGGCCTGGTTTCCAGAAGCTGCAACAGGCCGCTCAAAATGGTGACTTCGATATCATTGTTTCAGAAGCACTGGACCGCCTATCGCGGGATCAAGAACACAGCGCGGGCCTTTATAAACAGATGTGCTTCTTAGACATCGATATCGTCACGAAGCTTGAAGGTAAAATCAACGAGATGCACATCGGCCTTGGCGGGACGATGAATGCACTGTTCTTAAAAAATCTCGGACAGAAGACACACCGTGGCCTCGAGGGCCGTGTCGAGGCAGGCAAATCAGGTGGCGGGCGGAGTTATGGATACACCGTGGACCGCCAGCCGCTAGCAGATGGTACCTTTACCACAGGAGAACTGACTATCTGCCCAGAAGAAGCCGCCGTGGTCAGGCGCATATTCGCAGACTACGACAAAGGGCTATCTACTCGTGCGATTGCTATGGCTTTAAACGCGGAAGGCATCCCTGCCCCTCGGTCTGGTAAGGGCAGCGGAACATGGTCGTTCTCGACCATCTCTGGGAACTGGAAGCGCGGAACAGGTATTCTCAACAATGAACTCTACAATGGGGAACGCGTTTGGAACCGTCAGCGCTACATCAAAGATCCGAACACAGGCAAACGTCAGGCACGCCTCAATCCAGAGAGCGAATGGGTCCGCAATGAAGTGCCAGACCTTCGCCTGATCGAAGCCGACATGTGGCAACGGGTAAAGCGGCGCCAAGGCGTGATCAGAGCGACGTTAAGTGATGCACAGCGGACCAACCCCAGCAATCCACTCGCGAGGGCAAAACGCACCAAGCACCTGTTTTCAGGACTACTTAAGTGCGGCTGCTGCGGTGGCTCCTATACGCTGATGAACAAGACCAAGTACGGCTGTGCTTCCGCCCGCAACAAGGGCACTTGCGACAACCGCAAGCTCATCAAGCGCGAGAGTGTTGAGGAACGTATTCTGAGTGGGCTTAAGTCCAAGCTGATGCACCCAGAGATGCTCAAGGAATTCGTCGCGGAATACCATCGAGAATGGAACCGCCTTAATAGCGAGAGTTCATCCGCACGAACATCCATTGAACGTGAGCTCAAACAGCTCGGTGGTCAGATCGACAAAATTGTCGAAGCCATCACGGCAGGGATGTTCCACGCATCGATGAAGACGAAGATGGACGATCTTGAAGCGCGCAAAGCCGAGTTAACAGCAAAGCTCGCAGCCCTGCCCGAACAAGATCCAATTGTGCTACACCCTGCCCTCGCAGAGACCTACAGCAAGAAGGTCGTAGCCTTGTCGGACAGCCTCAATGACGAGGCCAGCAAATCTGAAGCCTCAGAGTTGCTCCGTGGTCTGGTTTCAGAGGTGCGTCTGCATCCTGACGAGAGCGCCGATGATGGCCATGTAATTGAACTCTATGGAGAATTGGCCGCAATCTTGGAACTAGCGGCCCCTAGAAACGACAACACCCGCCGTTTTAGTGGCGGGTTGTCGCTTCAATTGGTTGCGGGAGTAGGATTTGAACCTACGACCTTCAGGTTATGAGCCTGACGAGCTACCTGGCTGCTCCATCCCGC